>NZ_AUGE01000021.1 GCF_000426865.1 Citrifermentans bremense R1 | reverse complement strand
CCTGCCGCAACCGCCAAGCAAGCTAAGCCCGCAGCCAAGGAAGCAAAACCGGCTGCAGCTGCAAAACCTGCTACGACTGCCAAAGAGGCAAAACCTGCCGCAGCAAAGGAGGCCAAAACCGCCACGGCTGCCAAGGGTGAGAAAGCTGAGAAGGCGGCCAAGGCTGAGAAGGCTGAAAAGGTGGCTTCCACAAAGGGTGCGAAGCCTGCAGCTAAGGCCGCGGCCGGTGCCTATGCCCTGGACATCAACGGCGATCTCGCCGAAAGCGAGATGGGACCGGTGACCGCCAAGCTGAAGAAAGCCGGCATCGCCCACGTGGTGAAGACCAAGGCGCAAAAAGGGGAGCCGATGCACCGCCTGTTCCTGGCCGATTTCGGCGACAGGAGCGAGGCCACCGAGCAGCTGGACCGCCTGAAACAGGTTGCCCCCAACGCCTTCATGCTGAAAGAGAACGGCCGGTATGCCGTGTACGGCGGATCCTTCCTGCGCGAAGGGAAAGCCGCCGTGGAGCAGGACCGCCTCTTCGACAAAGGCGTCAAGCTCATGCTGCAAAAGGCCACCATACCGGTCTCTGTGGTTAAACTGCGGGCCGGGAGCTTCGCCGATCAGGCCAGCGCCAAAAAGGCGGCTGCCAGCCTGAAGAGCGCCGGGCTCTCCGCCACAGTGGTCAAGGTCGGGAAATAGAGCTCGTGTCGGGCAAGGTTACCTTCAGGATCTCGGCGGCGGCAGCCCCGTACGTCGGTGCGGACAAACCCCGGCAGCAGAGGCTAGAGGCTGCTTCCGGCAAGGTGGCGCTTCCGCCTGCCGATTTCGTGCTGCTCATCTATTACCTTTGTCACGACCAGGACCAGGAGGTTAAGCGGAGCGCAGTGACGACGCTACGTGCCCTGGATGCCGGGTTGCTGAAGCAGGTGTTGGCCGATCCTGAGTTGCATCCGCGCATCCTGGACGCCTTGGTGCAACTGCACGGCAAGAACCCTGACCTGGGTCCCCTCTTTGCCAAGCATCCTAGTCTTTCCAGCGCCGCCGCAGCTGCACTTGGCCTGCAAGAAGGTGCTTCGGCAGCACCTGCCCCGTCCGTCGCGCCGCCGGTCTCCCCGCAGGAGGAGATCGTCCCCCCCCGGCACATCCGCAGTGAGGATGACGACGTAGCCGACGAGGAAGAGGATGCGGTGCAACAGGACGAGGACGAGCCGATCGACGAGGAGGAGTACCAGTCCAAGTACCAGATGGCCCAAGGTATGGGGGTCAGCGACAAGATCAAGATCGCTATGACCGGCGACAAGGAATGGCGCTCCATCATGATCAAGGACAACAACAAGCTCGTCTCGTCGGCCGCTATCAAGAACCCGCGCATGACCGAATCGGAGGTCCTTTCCATTGCCAAATCAGTGGTGGGAAACGACGAGATCATGCGGGTAATCTGCACCAACAAGGAATGGATCAAGAACTCGCAGATCAGGAAGGCGCTGGTGATGAACAGCAAAACGCCGCTGCCCCACGCCCTGCGTTTCGTGGCGACACTCCCCGAAAAGGAACTTGCCCAGTTGGCCAAGAGCAAAAACGTGAACACGGCCATCTCTTCGCAGGCGCGCAGGATGCTGATGAGCAAGAAAGACAGCAGATAAACTAGGGGGAATCCAGATGGCTCTGGTTAACCAGGCAAAACGTGAAATTAATGCGAAGATCGTCTTTTTCGGACCGGCGCAGGCCGGCAAGGCGACCAGCTTGAAGCATGTCTTCAATAAGCTCAAGCCGGAATTCCGCGGCGCCATGAAGGTGATGAACGTCCAGGACGCCCGGATGCTGTTTTTCGACTTCACCCCGCCGGGGGAAGGCAATGTCGACGGTTACAGGGTCCGCTTCCACCTCTACACCGTTTCCGGCAGCAACGTCGATCCTGCCGCCTGGAAGATGGTGCTCAAGGGGGTGGACGGGGTGGTCTTCGTGGCCGACTCCGCTCCGCAGCAGCAGGAGCAGAATCGGCGTTCCATGGACGACCTCGTTTCCTTTCTGCAGAGTTACGGGCAGAGCCTCGTCTCAGTCCCGACCGTGTTGCAGTTAAACAAGAGCGATCTCCCGGATGCTGCTGCCGTGGCCGAGCTGGAACGGAGCCTGAACCCGTCCCGGCTACCCAGTTTCAGGGCCAGCAGCCAGAATGGCGAGGGGGTGCTCCAGGCGCTCATGTCGCTGGTCAAGACGGTGCTGACCGGGTTTAAGTCCTCTGGCGCCGAAGGAATCACCGGAAGCGAGGGATTGCAGCGGGTAGTCGAGGAGCCTGTAGCGCCTTCCACGGCCAAGCCCCAGCCCCACCCTGCCGCGCCGCAGCCATCACAGGCCCGCGCTACGGAGCCCCCAGCAGCCGCTGCCGAGGAAGAACCGCTCTCCCTTGAACTGTCGGGAGCGCCCACCGCGGCAGGGGGCGACGTCATCAGCGTCCCGCTCACCATCCGCAGCGGTTCCCGCAGCAAGCAGGTCGTTTTGACCCTGTCGCTTGCTGTAGAGAAGGGGTGACGGCTTGGGACCGGAGTTGCATCTGCATCTGTTCGCACGCCTGCTGCTGGCGTCTATCCTCGGCGGCTTGATCGGTCTCGAGCGCGAGGTTCACGGCCGGCCGGCGGGGTTCAGGACGCACCTGCTGGTATCGCTTGGCTCCTGCCTTTTCTGCCTCACTTCCATCGAGGTGTACCAGATCTACGGGAATTTCAGCGGCATGGTTCCGGTCGGCATCGACCCCGGCCGCATCGCGGCGCAGGTCGTGACCGGCATTGGTTTCCTTGGCGCCGGCGCCATCATCAGGGAGCGGGCCTCCATCCGCGGACTCACCACAGCTGCCTGCCTGTGGGTGGCTGCCGGGCTCGGCATCGCCTGCGGCTTAGGGCTCTTCAAGATGGCGATCGTGGTGACCGCCATCGCCCTCATCAACCTGCTGCTGCTCAAGCAGGTGGAAAAAAGGCTCAACCGCGATATCTACGTCGTGGTCAAGGTGTGGGGCGATGATCGCCCTGACTTTATTCAGCAGGTGTATCAGCTTCTTGGGGAAACTGGCATAGAGCGCGTGGAGGCCAAGTTCGAAAAGGACCTGGAAAGAAAGTTGATGTTCATCGAGTTCCAGATGAAGCGCGGCAAGAAGGTAACTTCCCCCGATCTGCTCGCCAAGCTGAGCGAGCTCCAGGGGGTCAAACGGGTAAGTGTCGATTGAGTGAATTAAAACTGGCAACAGGAAAGGAGTTACTGAGCATGGCTGAACTTAAAGGAAGCAAAACGGAAAAGAACCTGCTGGAGGCTTTTGCAGGCGAGTCGCAGGCGCGCAACAAGTACACCTATTACGCATCGGTCGCCAAGAAGGAAGGGTACGAGCAGATCGCGTCGCTCTTTCTGGAGACGGCCGAAAACGAGATGGAGCACGCGAAACTTCATCTGAAAGCGCTCGGGGGAATCGGGGATACCATCACCAACCTGAAAGCCGCAGCCGCAGGGGAGTACGCCGAGTGGGTGGACATGTACCCCCGTATGGCCAAAGAGGCCAAAGAAGAGGGGTTCACCGCCATCGCCGCCGTGTTCGAGGGCATCGCTAACATCGAGAAGGCGCACCAGGAGCGTTACAAGGCACTGCTTGCCTCCATAGAGGACGGGACCGTCTTCAAGGAAGAGGAGCCTACCATCTGGAAGTGCCGCAACTGCGGCCACCTCCACGAGGGGGTCGAGCCGCCGCAGGGTTGTCCGGTATGTCATCACCCGAAAGCGTACTTCGAGCGCAGCGCTGAAAACTACTAGAGTCCACCAGGGGGGGATCATTCCCCCCCTGCATCTTTTACCCAGGCCTCGCATTCCTATCTTTCCGCGCCAAAATCCCTTGTATACAGAGTGATTCGCATGATATGATGCCCTGGTTTCTCATTAGCAATAGGAGGCATGCATGGCAATCATCACAATTTCCAGAGAGATGGGTACCGGCGCCTACGCCATTGCCAAGGAATTGGCAAAGAAGCTTAAGTACACGCTCGTCGATCGCCTGAAGATCGAAGAGCTTGCACCCGCATACGGCCTCACGCCCGAGATCCTGGAGAGGGTCGACGAGAAGCCGCCTTCATACCGGACCGCAGAGGACCGGTTGCAGGCAGCGCATCTCGCCACCATGGAGCTGATCCTCCTGGACAACGCCAGGAAGGGAAACGTGATTCTCTACGGAAGGGGGGCTCAGGACCTGATCAAGGGCGTCACCAACGTGCTCAAGGTCCGATTTATTGCGCCTTTTGAAGACCGCGTGGAAAAATTCGCGGAAAGGGAGTGGATCGACCCCGATCTGGCCCGAGAGCTGATCAGAAAGAGCGACCACCAGTTGGGAGGGTTCATCCATTTCTACTTCGACCGCGACTGGAACGACCCGATGGCCTACGACCTGATCCTCAACACCAGCAAGTCCAGCCATAGCGCCATGATCGAGTGTGTCATATCGGCCTCAAAGGATCCCCGTCTCAAAACAGGCGAGGATGAGTCCATGGCGCTTCTTGACGACTGTATCCTTGCCAAGCGTGTTGAAGCCGAAATCCTCAAGTCGTCGCTTGAGCGCAGGCTGCGCATCACTGCCAAAGACGGCGTCGTCACGCTTTCCGGTCACGTACAGGCCGAAGGGCAGATCGAAGAGGCCGTTCGCATAGCCGGTTCTGTCTCCGGTGTGACCGACGTGGATTGCGATCTGGATGTGGTGAGCTACAAACCGGTGAAGGACTAAAGGCAGGGGCTAAGGGCTAGCGCCTGATGGACCCTGTGGACTCCATGGACCACATGGACACTATTAAAACTACAAAGGGGCTGGTGGCGTTGCAACGCTCCAGCCCCTGTTTTTCCCAGCCCCTAGCCCACAGCCCCTAGCCCCAGGTTTTCACCTGCTTTTTGAGCTCTTCCACGCAGCTGTACGGCACTGCCATCGAACCTTTGCCGGTCCCCATGCAGATCCCTTCCTCTATGCCGTGGTAGTCGGACCCTCCGGTCCAGACCATCCCCCTTTTTTCGGCGAAGTTGCGCAAGTAGGCGCTGTCCTGTTCACTGCAGACGTTGTTGTAGACCTCAAGACCGGCGAGCCCCATCTCCATCAGCTGCTCTATGGCCTTAGAGAGTGCTTCGCGCTCGTTGGTGATGGTCGTGGGATGCGCCAACACGGCGACCCCTCCCAGCCTCTTTATCGTCGCCAACGCCTCGTCAACGGGGAAGTAACGCTTGGGGACGTCGCAGGGAAGCAGGTAGCGGACGAAGGCATCCTGCATGTCGCGGGCATATCCCTTGGCCATGAGCACCTGGGCTATGTGCGGGCGTCCCAGCGCTCCTCCCGCCAGGGCCGCCGCTTCCGCGCTGGCGATGGTGGCTTTCCCCTCCAACGTGAGCTTCTCGTTGATGCGGCCTATGATCGCCTCGCCGCGGGTCTCACGTTTTTCCCTGAAGTCTTTAAGTATGGCGAGGAGTTGCGGGTCGCGGTGGTCGAGCAGGTACCCCAGCAGGTGGACGTCGCGGTAGGAACCTAAGGCGACGGAGAACTCGATGGCGGGGAGCACTTCGACTCCCTGTGCGCTTCCGGCTGCCATCGCCTCGTCTATGCCGTCTACGGTGTCGTGGTCGGCCAGGGCGATCGCTTTGAGTCCAAGCTCGGCTGCCATGGCAACTAGTTCAGCCGGGGTGCGTACCCCATCTGAGTAGGTAGAGTGAAGATGCAGGTCAACTAGATTTGTCATTGTGTCTCCATTTTGGTCAGAGGGCCATTATAGGGGGTTTCCTCTTTTGTGCAACCGCTAACTCTGCATATATCAGTTGCCTTGACACATAGCATCTTGTATAAGTAGGCATTACTTTTTTAAACAATAACAAGAGGTGTTTGTGGCACAGATAAGAGGAATGGGCGGCGCTATCTTCGCTATTTCCACCTTCGTTCTTGGGGGGATCTTAACCTTCTCCGGACTTGGGCTGATAGCTTTTATGAAATACAAGGACCTGTGGGGACTTGGTGAGGGAAGAAGCATCGGCATTCTCTTTGTCTGCGTGGGACTTCTTCTGTCAATCCTGGGAGTGCTGGTGATGCGTCTCGTGCGCAACAGGATCTAGCATGAAGGACGATCAGATACACCAGGCCATCGCCATCCTCAAGGATGCGGTGCTGACAAAAGGGTGGGTGACTCCGGCGGTCACTATCGTGGCTACGCAGGACCGTGACCCATACAAGGTGCTGGTCTCCTGCATTCTATCCCTGCGAACCCGCGATCAGACCACAGCCGAGGCTTCCCAGCGCTTGTTTGCGCTTGCCGATACGCCGCAGAAGATGACGGAACTCACTGTCCCCGAGATCGAGCAGGCCATCTACCCCGTCGGGTTTTACCGGGTCAAGGCCCAGCAGATTTTAGAACTCTCGTTCCAAATCGGTGAGCTGCACCAGGGGAGGGTGCCCGACGAGTTGGAGACCCTGCTGACTTTCAAGGGAGTGGGGCGCAAGACGGCGAACCTGGTGCTGACGCTTGGGTACGGCAAACCCGGCATCTGCGTCGACATTCACGTGCACAGGATCTGCAACAGGTGGGGGTATGTAAAAACAGCCAATCCTGAGCAGACAGAGGGTGCTTTGAGAAAGAAGCTCCCGCCCGAGTACTGGATCATAATCAATGATCTTCTAGTGACTTTCGGGCAAAACCAGTGCACCCCTGTCTCACCGCGCTGCTCCACCTGTCCCCTCTATGCGCTCTGTGACAGGGTCGCTGTTACTAAGTCTAGATAAAACAGTGTTGCACTAAAGCGCTCTTTGAGTATAATGAGTCCTTGAGTTTTTTAAGCCACATTCTCACCGCCAGTTAGACGCGGTGGAAAATGTTATCCGCTGATGACACGCATCAGCTACTTTCGGGGGTATTATGCTGAAGAAAATCGGTTTTGTAGGTCTGGGTACCGTGGGTGTCCACATGGCCGCCAACCTGGCCAAGTCGGACTACCAGTTAACGGTGTTTGATCAGGATGCCAAGGCGGTTGCGGAACTGGCGACCTTGGGCGTCAAGGTCGGCGAGTCGCCCATGGCGACCGCAAAAGGGCAGGACCTCGTCATCGTCATCGTGCCTGATAGCGACTTTCTAGTCTTCGGCCAAGATGGCGTTTTTGAAGGTATAGACCCCGGTACTATCCTCGTCGACATGGGAACGCACTGCATCGAGACCATCCAGCGCATGGCCCAGGAGGCCGTGAAGCACCGCGTCATGTTCCTTGAGGCTCCGGTATGGGGAAGCAAGGAGCACGCGGCCAACGGTCTGCTGACCATTCTCGCCGGTGGGGACGAGGCGCTTCTGGGCCGCTGCCGCGAGCCGTTCTCCTATTTCGGTCTCAACATCATCCACATCGGCAAAGTCGGCGACGCCACCAGGATGAAGCTGATCGTCAACCTGCTGCAGGCCGAGATGATGCAGTCCCTTTCCGAAGGTCTCGTGTTCGGCGAGAAGATGGGATTCAAACCGGACAAGATCCTCGAGGTTCTGGACTCCGGCGGTGTCGCCTCTCCGCTGTTCCACTCCAAGGGGCGCTCCATCGCCCGCGGCGATTTCAGCCGTAACCTGGCGCTCAAGTACGTTCACCTCCAGATGCTGAGGGTGCTCGAGACGGCCGAGAAACTTGGCCTGGAGCTTCCTGCCGCCAAGACCGTCTCCGGCATTTTCGCCCAGGCGGTGGCCGACGGCAGGGGAGAAGAGGATTTCTCCGCCATCGTGAAGCTGCTTAGGAAATAGCAGGCGGCTCTTTAATTTGAGGGTAAAAAGGGGCATCCCATCACGGGGTGCCCCTTTTTTTTATTCCTTGTAGCAGTATGCAAAGCCGGTAGCCATGTAGCCGATGCGCGGCAGACGGTTCCAAGTTGGAGCTTGGAGATATTTGCCCACCAAGCGCTGCACGAGAACTCGCGTTCCCCCCTTTGCGAAGGGGGGACAGGGGGGATTTTCCCTAACCGGATACCTTCACGCGCCGTAACTGCCTGAATGTTAGAAAAATTTTCCTATACAAAAAAGTTTCCGATGGAGTAAAACTAGATGTCCACTTTTTGACGAATACGAATTTCGCAGTTTCCGCATTGTATTAGCCGCCGATCATGTTGTTGATGATCGTCTTTGAAAACCTGAACAACATCTCTATAAACATCAAGAACAAACCTCATCACCGCAACCTTTCTACTACTTCAGTAGTAATAGGAGCATTATGACGAGCACGAGCAAGAAGAAGTTACTGATAATAGTTGCCGCTTTGGGCATTGTGGCGGGAAGCTGCTACGGTATCTACGCCTGGAAGGACGCTCATTCGGACCAGGGCAAACAGATCAGCTACACCGCTTTCATGGAGAAGGTCAATGCCGGCGGCATAGCAAAGGTGAAGATCGCCGGCGACCAGATCAACGCTGTAGGAAAATCGGGCGAAAAATTCCAGTTATTCCTTCCTGCAGGAGCCGAACTGGCCGACACCCTGGTAGCCAAGAAGATTGACTTCTCCTCGAATCCCGCGGCGTCCGAGCCCAAGTGGTTCGAGATCGGCATCATACTTCTGGTCGCGTTATTTCTAGTTATGGTGCTCAAGAGATACGGCGGGGTGGGGCGGAGCAAGGCGAGAATCATCGACTGCTCGGAGTCTCTCACCCGGTTTAACGACGTCGCGGGCGCCGAGGAGGCAAAGGCCGAACTGCTCGATACGGTCGAGTTCCTGAAAGCCCCGGCGAAATTCAGCGCCCTGGGCGGCAAGATGCCGACTGGCGTGCTTTTGGTGGGCCCTCCGGGCACCGGCAAGACGCTCCTCGCCAGGGCTGTAGCGGGCGAGGCCGGCGTTCCCTTCTTTTCCATATCAGGCTCCGAGTTCGTTGAGATGTACGTCGGCGTCGGCGCTTCCAGGGTGAGGGACCTCTTTGCGCAGGCAAAAAAGGCGGCTCCCTGCATCGTCTTCATCGACGAGATCGACGCGGTCGGCCGCAAGCGTGATGCGGCGGTAGGGGGTGGCGCCAGCGACGAGCGAGACCAGACCCTGAACCAGCTCCTGGTGGAGATGGACGGCTTCGCCGTCAACTCCGGCATCGTGGTTCTCGCTGCGACCAACCGTCCCGAGATCCTCGACGCCGCGCTGCTTCGCTCCGGCCGCTTCGACCGCGAGGTGACCGTGGGCGCGCCCGACATCCGGGGACGCGAAGCGATACTGAAGGTCCACTCGAAGAACGTACCCCTGAGCCCCGAAGTCGACCTGATGGTGATCGCCCGCGGGACGCCGGGCATGTCCGGCGCCGATCTGGCCAACGTGGTCAACGAGGCCGCTATCCTGGCGGCGAGGTCCAACAAGGGGTTCGTCGAGATGCTCGACTTCGACAACGCCAAGGACAAGGTGCTGATGGGGGCCGAGAAGAAGTCGATGGTGCTCTCCGACAAGTCCAAGCTTTCGACCGCCTACCACGAGGCGGGGCACGTGCTGGTGGCAAAGCTGGTGCCGGGATGCGACCCGGTGCACAAGGTCTCCATCATCCCGCGCGGCAGGGCCATGGGGGTCACGCTCCAGATCCCCGAGGAAGACATCTACTGCTACACCAAAGAGATGCTGTTGGCCCACCTCAAGGTGCTCATGGGCGGTCGGGCCGCCGAGGAGATCATCTTCCACACCACGACCACCGGCGCCGGCAACGACCTGGCGCGCGCCACCGACACCGCAAGGAAGATGGTGAGCGAGTGGGGCATGTCCAGGGCCTTCGGTCCGGTCGCTTTCGGCCATCAGGAGAACACCGACGGCGGCGGCAAGAAAGGGTTCAGCGACAGCACCGCACTGGAGATGGACAACGAGATCAGGTCCATCGTCACCACCTGCTATGCCGACGTTCGGACGCTCCTGGAGGAGAATCTCGACGCCCTTGAGCGGCTTACCCAGGAACTGGTCGTCAAGGAGACGCTGGACGCCGCCGAGATCGACGCCATCCTGGGCCTCGCCACGGCGGACGATGCCGCCGATGCATCCTGTTGCGCCGCTGCATGATCAAAAAACGCCGCTTCACTATCTAGCATAACCCTCCTCACTTCGCCGCTGCCGCCTTGCTTGTTAGCAGAGGGCGGCAGCGGCACTCTAACTCCCTGCCAACGTGTCACTCTGTCATATCTAAAGCTTGCCCGCTTCAGCGTTAAATGCTATGTAGTATCAGGCGCTAGCCTATGCCTTCAGGGAGCTATTAGATGACCAACAATGACGTATTCCGCAGATTGCGCTATGCCATGAATATGAATACACAGGCAGTGGTGGAGACTTTCAGACTGTCCGGCATGAAGATGGGGCAGGCCGATATCACCTCGCTGGTCAAGAAAGAGGACGAAGAGGGATACAAAGAGTGCAGCGACGAGGTTCTGGAAGCATTCCTGGACGGCTTCATAGCGCTTAAGAGGGGGAAGAGAGAGGGAGAACCGGAAACACGGAAGGATGAGGTCCTGTTGACCAACAACGACATCCTGAAAAAGATCCGAATTGCTTTAGCCCTTAAGGAAGATGAGATGCTGATGCTGTTCAAGCTGGCGCATTTCCCCGTTTCGAAATCGGAGCTATCGGCCATTTTTCGCGCCAAAGGGCAGGAGAACTACAAGCCGTGCGGCGATCAGATGCTGCGGAATTTTCTGAAGGGGCTTACGGTCAAATATCGGGAGACCCCGGCGAAGTAAGGGACTCGCGTTTGGAGTTTGGTTGTGGACGATCAGTCGATGGGAAAAGAGAAACTGCAGGAGTCGGGAAGCGAGATGGCTGAAGCCCCGGTTGACGTCGTCGAAGCCGAGATCGACCCTGCGGTCATCAGTGCCGGGCTTTCGAAGGTTCGCCGGCGTCGTTGGGTGGTGTGGAGCGTGATGATCGTTTACCTTCCCACCATGTGGACCACGCAGAAAATCACTCACTCTTTCAGCGGGTCTATGCCCGTGTTCTTCATCTGGTTCCTGCTACTTCTGGCCGCCATGGGATACTCGGCGGTGGCCCGGTGCCCGCGCTGCGGCAACTACTACCATGTGCACGGGATGATCTTGCTCTATCTGCGCAGGTGCCTGCACTGCCAGCTTCCCCTCAACGACGACCAAAAACCGCGATTCTAACGCGTCTCACCCCCATCCGGCAGAGGTGTCGCCGCTGCTTTTTCTGCATCCTGCACCAAAGCTTGCGCTTGCTCCAGTGCCTCGGTCAGATTCTCCTCGTCTACCGCTGCTTTCTTGATGAAAATATCTACCACCTCGATCCCTTTCGTGGTCTGGTGGGTGGAGAGGATCGACCTGATGTTGCTCAGGTCCGACTCGTACGCCCGGTAAGCGCGGCGGACCGAAATAGCTTTGGCTGCAATCCGATCGAACGCCGGCCCCAACTCCAAAGGCTTCGTTCTCCCCGTGTTGGACAGCCGCGGGAATTGGCACTCTGTCACCGATTTTTCAGGCTCCACCAAGTAACTGCTTCCCTGGTACTCCATGCCGTCGGCATGTCTCACCAACCGCTCCCCAACCAGGTTCATACTCGCCGCCTTGTCGGCAAAATCCCGATAGGCACGTTCCAGGTCGGGAGGGTCGGCGAAAACAAGTTCCTCCAGCGCCTCGCGGGTGTTCTCTGCCTGCATACGGGCGTACTCGAGATCTGCCTCCACCGTCTGCAGCGAGGCGCTGTTGTTCTCACGGAAAGTGAACCGGCCTCCGGCGCACCCGGCGAGGCAAAGGCTCGAAAAGACAAATCCCACCACCAAAACTAAATGAGCCGGGCTCGGTTGTCTCATGACACGCTCCTGTTATGATTTGCGATACGTTAATGTTACTGATCGTGCCTAGGCTGTCAATGTGTCGTAACTTGCTTGAATCCCAGTAGTTTGATTTCTGATAAACTAATGATAGAAGTTCCGCAGCTAATGAGAGTGCAACGCCGGTCACAAAAAGACAGGCATTTCAGCAGCAGGAGGTTGATCATGAAACAGTACCTTTTTGCACTGATGATAGGAATGGTGGCCCAGAACGCGTTCGCCGGCGTGGTCGGCAAGACGGTCGATTACCGCCAGGGCGATACCGTCCTGGAAGGGTATGTGGCGTATGACGACTCGGTAAAAGGGAAACGGCCCGGGGTTCTGGTAATACACGAGTGGACCGGGTTGGGGGCATACGAGAAGGGGCGCGCCGACCAGCTTGCGAAGCTGGGGTATGTCGCCTTCGCGGCCGATATCTATGGCAAGGGAGTCCGCCCGGCGACCCAGGAGCTGGCGGCAAAGGAGGCCGCCAAGTATCGCGGCAACGACCGTAGTCTCATCCGGGCGCGTAGCGCCGCGGGTCTGGAGGCGCTATCCAAATTGCCGCAAGTCGATCCAAAGCGACTGGCGGTGATCGGGTATTGCTTCGGCGGGACCGCCGCGTTGGAACTGGCCCGCAGCGGTGCCGCTGTCTTGGGTACGGTCAGTTTCCACGGCGGCCTGAGCACCCCGGTTCCCGCGGATGCCAAGAACATCAAGGGGAAGGTCTTGGCTCTGCACGGGGCCGACGACCCCTACGTAAAGCAGCCCGAAGTGGAAGCGTTTCAGCAGGAGATGCGCCAGGCGAAAGTAGATTGGCAGATGAACTATTACGGCAGTGCCGTCCATAGCTTCACCAACCCCAAGTCCGGCAACGACCCGAGCAAGGGAGTCGCCTACAACGAGAAGGCCGACCGGCGTTCCTGGGAGGCGATGAAGATCTTTTTTAACGAGATATTCGGGCATAAGCAGAAGCGTTGACCACCTCCGCTATACGGGCGGAGTAAAGGGTCACGAGCCTGAGAGTCCCCGCCCCCGGAGGGGGGGAGGAGACAGACAGACGGTGACCTTCCTTCAACCTGCGCAACATGGCTGATCGGCTGGAGGGATTGGAGCGGGACCCCTGGGAGGGGTACTTCGAACTGCGCCAAAAGCTTCCCGGCGAGGGAGGGGGACCGGCAGGAAAGTAGCCTTGACTTGGGGCGGCAAGCGGCGGTATACCTGTTCAATTCAAAAAGGGGGACAGGCTACTTTTTGAAATCAAAAAAGTAGCCTGTCCCCTTTTCCCGGAGCCGTCATGCCCGTCAGATTCATCCACACCTCAGACATACACCTGGGAAAAACCTACCGCTGCCTGGGCGGCGATGCCGAGCGCTATCAGGACTTTTTCACCACCTTCGCAACCATCATCGCCGATGCCATCAAGGAGCAGGTCGACTTCGTCCTGATCGGCGGCGACCTCTTCCATACCGGACAGATCCTCCCCAAGACTTTCGCCAAGACAATCGAGATCCTGCAGCCGTTGAAGGACGCGGGGATCCCCTGCCTAGCCGTCGAAGGAAACCACGACTGGATACATCGCCGCGACAGTGTCTCGTGGATGGAGGCGCTTTCCCAACTCGGATACATCCGCCTGCTGCGCCCCTCCCGTACCGGCGACGGCAACTACCTCTTCGAATCTTTCGACCTTGAGCAGGGAGCGGGGGGGCACCTCGAAATCGGCGGAGTGAATATCTATGGTCTCGGGTATATCGGCTCCCAAGCGGCCAACCACGTGGCGCGCATCTGCGAGGCGGTCGGCACCCGCCGCAACGTCCTGCTCTTTCATGTCGGTGTCTGGAGCTACTCTCCCGTGGAAATCGGCAACATCCGTCCCGAAGAGGCGCTTCCTTTGTCGGATTGCTTCGACTACGTGGCGCTCGGGCACGGCCACAAGCCTTACGTCGTCCGCACCCCCGACGGCCGCCCCTACGCTTTCAACCCCGGATCGCCCGACTGTGTCAACTTCGGCGAGGAGCGCTACGACAAGGGTTACTACCTTGCCTCCCTTGAGGACGATGGGGAGGTCCGCCACGAATTCCGGCGCTGTTCCCCCCGCCCCATGCTGGTTCTAACCGTCAACCTGGAAGGCGCCATGAACGCCGACGAGGCATTGCAGCGGTTCGCCGCCGGGGTCGCCGAGAAGCTCGCCGGCGGTTCAGACCCGCGCTCGCCGCTGATCGAGGTTCGGCTCTGCGGCAAGGTCGGTTTCCACCCCTTCGAGCTCAGCCGCGACCGCCTGCGCCTGGCCCTCTTCGAGGTCTGCCAGCCGCTGCACCTGGAGATAAAGAACCACCTCTCCCAGGTCTCGGGGGGGGGAGGGGAGGAGAAGGTCAAGAAGAGCCTCGCCGAGATCGAGCGGGATGTGTTGGCTGAACTGGTAGGGGCTAACAGCCAGTATCAGGGTAGGGAAGAGGAGCTGGTGCGGCTTTCCCTCGCTCTGCGCGACCTGGTGCTCAAGGGGGAGGTAGAGGGTGAGGAACTGCTGGCCCTGCTTCCGTCTGGAGGTGCCGGATGCGCATAATCTCGGTCCAGTTGAAGAACATCAAGTCGCACCGCGACAAAGAGATTACCTTCTCCCCCGGTATCAACGTCCTCTCCGGCGCAAACGGTTCGGGCAAAAGCACCATCTTCGAGGCCATCGGCTACGCCCTCTTCGGCGTCTCTGCGCAGGACTTCGTCTCCAAGGCCGACCGCTTCCTCACCATCGGCGCGAGGAAGGGAGAGATCAGCCTGGTGTTCGAGCCCGCCTCCGGCGAGACGTACCGGGTGACCCGCACGGTGGGGGGCGCCGGCAAATGGCTCCTGGCCAAGGACAACGGCGGCGGCTTCGAAATAGAGGAACACGCGAACATCCAGGAGACGGAGCAGCGCATCGCCTCGCTTTTGGGGCTTGCCACCGGCCGGCCGCTGGCGGAACAGTTCAAGCTGGTCATCGGCCCCTTCCAGAACGACTTCCTGGGCCCGTTCGTCATCAAACAGCCGACCAAGCGCCAGGACGCCTTCGACGAGATCCTCGGCATCGACACCTGGCGCAAGACCTTCGACGGTACTAAGTCTCTCGCCAGCGCCATCGTCGCCAAGACGGAAACCATCCAGGCAGAGGTCGCCGCGAAGATGGAGCAGGTTTCTGTGCTTCCGGCCAAGGAGCAGGAACTGCGTGACCTGCGCGAGCAGGGGGTGGCGAAAGAGGCCCAGTTGCGGCAAAAGGTCGCCGAGCAGGAACAGGTTAACCAGCTTTTCGCCGGACTGGAGGCGCGGAAGGAACGGATCGATGCGGTCGGGCGCGAGGTGCAAGCCCTGGAAGATCGGTCCGTCTCCGGCAAGGAGTACATCTCCACCCAGTTGCTGCTGGTCGAACAATCGAAAGCGGCGGCAGCGCTCGTGGCTGAAGCAGCCCAGGGGAAGCATGCCTACGACGCAGCCGAGGCGAAGCTCAAGCGTTTGCGCGATGAAGAGCAGCAAAAGCTCGCTCTGGAGCGAAAGCTGGGAGAGCTGGATAAGGAACAGGCTGCCCTTCAAAGCACGCTGGCAATTGAGAACCGCGAGCTGGCCGAGACGCGGGCCACGATGGATACCGAACGAGAGCGCCTGGCACTGGAAAAAGCCGCGCTTGCAGATGCTCTTATCGAACTGAAGAGCGCGGAAGCGGCTACCGGAGAGGCGCTGGCGGTGGTCAACCGCAGTTGCGCGCAATTCCGCGAACTTCCCGTGCATCGCATCGATCAGGCCCTGCCTTATCTCTTCGTCGCCCTGGACCGCATGGCGGCTATAGACGAGCAGTCCCTGGAGAGAAAGAAACTTATCTCTGCCGGCGCCGCGCTCAAGACTGAAGCCGCCGAACTAGTCGCCCGGCAGGCCCTTTTGGAAAAGGTTCAAGCTGAGCGCTCCGAGCTGGCCGGGCGCAGGCTTTCGCTGGTCGAAGGGCAGGAAAAGCTGGGAGCGGGGGATTGCCCGTTCTTCCATGAGCCATGCCGGAACCTCGCCTCGGGTGACGCTTCCGGCCTCTTCGAGGCGCGCATCCAACGGATCGATGCGGAAATCTCGCGTCTCGACCAGCAGGCGGTGGAACTCGCCGCCCAGGTTGCGGCTGCGCAGGCTGCGGCACGAGAACTTGCCGGAGTAGAGCAGGTGGCGAGCGAGCTGGAGAAGGCTGGTCGCGAGCGCCAGAAGCTGGAGCAGGATTTCACCAATGGTTTTTCCGAGATCGCGTCCGCCGTGCTGGTCCCAAGCCTTCGGACCTGGCTCGATTCGGCAGAACTGGGAATCGATCTGGCTGCTGAACTTCCGGGCCTGCAGGTAGAGCTGGCCGCCGCGCCGCTGCAGCGAAGGGCTGCGCTCTCCGAAGCAAGCGATGCCTGGCGGCGTGTCGTTGTTTTGATCGAGGAAGGTCTGGATGTCAGGCTCAAGAAGGCTCAGGAGCCGGTTCAGGAGTGCGCGCTGAAACTGGCCCAGCTTGCCGAGAAAGGGGAAAGCCTCGCCGCGAAGGAGCGGGAACTCGCCGCCTCTGCCGAGAAGCTGGCCTTCCGCGAGCGGGCGATAGCCGAGCATGGCAAGCGGTTGGCGGCGCTGGTCGAAGCCATAGGCGCGGTGAAGAAGGATCTCGCCACTCATGCCGGCCTCGACCAGGCGATAAAGGAGGCGGGAGAGGAACTGGTTCGTTTTCAGGCAGACCGCGACCGCTACATAGCCAACGAAAAAGCAGCGCAAGAACTGGATAAGCGCCAGGAGACGCTGGCGAAATATCAGGCGAAGCTCAAGGAGATAGAAGGATCGCTGGCCGCAAAGAGGGAAGAGCTGCGCCAGTCGGTGGAGGGGTACGACCAGGCGCAGCATGAGGCCGTGAAACAGCAGCAGGTGGAGTTGGTCTCGGCAGTGGCGACGCTCACCTCAGAGATCGGAGCGGTAGGCGAAGGCATCTCGCGTCTGGAAGGGGAGACCGCCGCGCTTAGGGAAATTGCAGCTGAGATCGAGAAGAAGCTCGCCGCCATCGCGGCGTTGAAGGAACAGGGGGTTCTGGTCAAGTTCCTGCGCAACCAGGTGTTCAAGAACGTCTCCAGCCAGCTCTCCGAGCGTTTCCGGGAGGAGATCAGTTTCCGCGCCGACCGGATCTACCGCAGCATCTGCGCGTCCGACGAGGAGCTGGTTTGGGGCGAAAATTACCAGGTCGTGTTGAAGGACATGGCGGAGGGGCAGGTCCGGGAGCGAAGCGACGACCAGCTCTCAGGAGGGCAGATGATGAGCGCCGTGGTGGCGCTGCGCCTGGCGCTTTTGCAGACCATCGGCGCGCGCATCGCCTTCTTCGACGAGCCCACCTCGAATCTCGACGCCGAGCGGCGCGAGAACCTGGCGCGCGCCTTCCGCGCCATAGACGTGGGACAGGAGGAGGTGACCGAGCACTGGTACGACCAGCTCTTCCTGGTCAGCCACGACGTGAGTTTCACCGAGATTACCGATCAAACCATCCAGCTCGACTAGAGGATTTCCCTACATGTCCCCAAAACACTACGGCGCCTGGTTGATCGCCGCCTCCGCAGCAGGTTTCGCCACCCTCGGCATCCTCATCAAGAGCGCCTTTTCCGGCGGCGCCAACATCACCACGGTACTTGCCGGGCGGTTCCTGGTAGCGTCGTTTTTTCTGTTCATCTATCTCAGGGCGCGCAAGACCCCGCTTGTCATCGGGCGCAAATCCTCGCTGCAACTGCTGCTGATGGGAATGATCGGCTACGGCGGCATGTCCATGCTCTACGCCAACGCCATCCACTACCTTCCCGCGTCCCTGACCGGGATGCTCCTTTACACCTACCCGGCGCTCGTCACCGTCATCGCGCTGATCGTGGGTGAAGAGCGCTTCAACGCCGCCAAAGGTGTGGCGTTGGTGGTTTGCAGCGCCGGTTTGGTGCTGCTGTTGGGTGCCTCGTTCGAGGGCGCCCGGTTGGAGGGAGTACTTTGCACTTTGGGGGCGGCCGGGATCTACAGTTGTTACATCATCATCGGCAACCGCATCTTGAAGAACATCGACCCGCTGGTCACCTCATTGTGGGTCTGTGCCTCGGCAGGATTTACCTTTCTCATTTATGGCGTCGCTACCGGCGGCCTCACCCTGGACCTCGCGCCCGTTGGGTGGCTTTCCATCCTGGGGATCGCCCTGTTCCCAACGCTAATCGCGGTCGTCGGTTTCTTTGCCGGGCTACGCTACGTCGGCGCCACCAACGCCTCCATCATCAGCATGCTTGAGCCGTTGATCACCGTGCTCTTATCCGCGCTTCTTCTGGGGGAGCGGATCACCGCGCTGCAAGGTTTCGGCGGAGCGGTTCTTTTATTCGGGGGACTGATCCTGCAGTTGTGGGGGCACGAAGCGCGTCGCGAGACGGTCACCGAGGTTTAAAGTCGCTACCTCGCTTTTCCTTATAGGAGTAGGTTGCCCGGGCTCTCTCTCAGCGACGGAGGCGAATGAGTCCACCCTGCGCACTGTAGCCTTTTTGAATGTGTAGCCTGCGCACCATAGCCTTGGCGAAGGTGCGTTGACTTTCCTCCCTCGATCTGCTAGAGACATAGGGCTTGTACCCAACGCAAACTTGAAGGATTTCATGGAACAGTTCTTTCTCAAGCTTTCCATCATGCTGGTTCCCGCGCTCATGGCCATCACCTGTCACGAGGTGTCCCACGGCTACATAGCAGACCGCCGCGGCGACAACACCGCCAGATACTTGGGACGCCTGACGCTCAATCCTCTAAAACACCTGGATCTCTTCGGCACCCTGATGATATTCATCGTCGGGATAGGGTGGGCGAAACCGGTTCCGGTCAACTTCAACAATCTGAGGCGCCCGAAAACCGACATGATATGGGTCGCCGCTGCCGGACCCATCACCAACTTCCTGCTTGCGACGTTTTCCGCTTTCGCCATGCGCGCACTGATAGGCGCGACGCAAGGAGTGCCGGATACTTCCCCGCTGGCAGCCTTCGTTGACCCCGTCACGCTGATGCTCGCCTTCTCCGTGTACATCAACCTGCTGCTCGGTATCTTCAACCTGATCCCTGTGCCGCCTCTGGACGGCGGGAGGGTGGCGGTCGGTCTCCTGCCGCTGCGCCCTTCGATGGCGCTGGCGAGGCTGGAGCCGTTCGGCATGATCATAATCATCGTCCTGGTCTTTTTCACCAATGCTTTCAGCTACGTGATCTCACCCGCCCTGAGCTTCGGGGTGAACCTTTTGGCCGGGCCACACAGCAATCTCGTTTTCGGAGTAACCAGGCTCATGCTGAAATAGCAGGGCCAAGTAGATAGAGAAATCCAAAAGGAGTCCGCATTCTATGAGCAATAACCGTATCGTTAGCGGCATGAGACCGACTGGTAAACTGCATCTGGGCCATTACCACGGGGTGCTCTCCAACTGGCTTGAGTTGCAGCGTAACTTCGAGTGTTTCTTCTTCGCTGCCGACTGGCATTCGCTGACCACGGAGTACGCCACTACGGACGGTATCAAGGACAACATCAAAGAGATGGTGCTGGATTGGCTCGCTTTCGGGATCGATCCCGAGCAGAGCGTCATCTTCGAGCAGAGCAGGGTGCCGCAGCATGCCGAATTGAACCTGATCCTCGGGATGATCACCCCGGTCTCCTGGCTGGAGCGCAACCCCACCTACAAGGAGATGCAGGAGAATTTAACCACCAAGGACCTCTCCACCTTCGGCTTCTTGGGCTACCCGGTGCTGATGGCCTCCGACATCATCGTCTACAAGGCTTCGCGCGTCCCGGTAGGCCAGGACCAGATCCCGCACCTGGAGATCACCAGGGAGATCGCCCGCCGCTTCAACTACCTCTATGGCGAGGTGTTCCCCGAACCGTCCGCGCTCCTCACCGAGACCCCGAAGGTGCTCGGCACCGACGGCAGGAAGATGAGCAAGTCCTACGGCAACGCCATCTTCCTCTCCGACGACGCCGAGGAGACCAGGAAGAAGGTGATGTCCTACGTGACCGATACCCAGCGTCCCTTCAAGAAGGACCCGGGCGAGCCGGACCGCTGCGTCGCTTTCACGTTGCATTCGCTTTACGTGGATCAGGCCAAACGCGAAGAGATCGTCACCGGCTGCCGCGGCGCCCAGCTTGGCTGCGTGGATTGCAAGAAGATCCTGGCCCAGGCTATGGTCGATACCCTGGCGCCGCTCAGGGCAAAGCGCGCCGAGCTGGCTGAGAAGCCGGGGCTGGTGAGCGAGGTGTTGGCAGAGGGAAGCCGCAAGGCCGAGGTAGTCGCCCGCCAGACCTTGGAAGAAGCACGCGCGGCGCTCAAGGTTTAAACCGCCAAACGGCCGTTCAACGTTCCAGGTTCAAGGTTCAACTTTCTGCTCACTTCAAGGGGGCGGCATCTTGACGGCACGGTTGGTTGCGCTCCCAGGCAGAAGTCGCTGGTCTTGTTCCGGAGGCCGTCAGGGTGGCGAGGACCACTTGTCACCAAAGCCGCTCGAACGTAGAACGTTGAACCGTTTTCCCGCTGCTCGAACGTTGAACATTGAACGTTGAACGGCCTTTAGGAGATTTCTTGTCGCTGGATACGATGCAAAGCAACCTTTTTTCTGAAGCCCTGGAGCAGTCGTACCGGGTTCAGATCGAGGAGTTCGAGGGTCCGCTCGATCTCTTGCTCCACCTCATCAAGAAGAACGAGGTGGACATCTACAACATCCCCATCGCCGCCATTACCAGGCAGTACCTGGAATACATGGAACTGATGAAGGAGCTGAACCTGGACATCGCGGGGGAGTTCCTGGTCATGGCTGCGACGCTCCTGCAGATAAAGTCGCGCATGCTCCTTCCGGCGACCCAGGAGGAAGACGGGGAGGCCGAGGTGGAGGACCCGCGCGCCGAACTGGTCCGCCGGCTCCTCGAGTACCAGCGCTACCGCGACGCTTCACAGCTTCTCTCCGCCCGTAACCTCCTCGGGCGCGACGTCTTCGCCAGAACCTTCGATTCGCCGGAACTCGCAGAGATGGAGCCGCAGGAGGAACCTGCCGACGTCGAGCTCTTCGAGCTTATCGAGGCGTTCCAGCGCGTGCTTGCGCGGGTCTCGGTCGACACCTTCCATGACGTCGTGGCTGACGGCATCTCCATCGCAGACCGCATCGGCGAGGTGCTCTCGGTCCTGCATGCGGAAAAGACGGTCTGCTTCGACGCCCTCTTTACCACGGGGATGACGCGCGACCTCTTGGTGGTCACCTTCCTTTCCATCCTGGAACTCGCCAAGCTGAAACTGATCAGGGTGGTCCAGGTCGAGAGCCTCGGTTCCATCTGGCTCACTCTCAGCGCCGATCAGCAGGAAAACCGGCCCGAGCAGGAAGGCGTGGAGCCGCAAGAAAACCAGAATAGTTTGGAAACAGCGGAGGATGCAGTTGTCGGGTAAGCCCTTGAAATCGATCGTAGAGAGCCTCCTGTTCGTGTACGACCAGCCGCTTTCGCTGGACCGGCTCGCACTGATCCTCGAGGAATTCGAACGGAGCGATCTGCGCGCCGCACTGGACGAGTTGATGGAGGAGTACGCCGGCGCCGAGCGCGGCATCGTTCTTTCTTATGTGGGCGGTGGCTATCAGCTTCGCAGCCGTCCGGAACACGCCGATTACATCCGGAGGCTCACCAAGGCCAAAGGCGTCAAGTTCAGCCAGTCCGCACTGGAAACGCTCTCCATCGTCGCCTACCGGCAGCCCATCACCAGGGCGGAGGTCGAGTACCTGCGCGGTGTGGATTCCGGCGGGGTGATGAAGAGCCTCCTGGAGAAGAAACTCTTGAGAATACTGGGGAAAAAGGACGTTCCCGGCAAGCCGCTCATCTACGGGACCAGCCGCGAATTCCTGGAGCTCTTCGGCCTGAAGGACCTGAACGCGCTCCCGACGCTTAAGGAGATCCAGGAGCTGGTGCCGCCGGATCCGTTTGCGGACCAGCCCGCCCTCCCGTTGGGCTCGGTTGAAGGGTAGCCTTTGCTGCGTTAAAATATCGCCTGGCGCGCGGTAATGAGAACGCCGCCCTAGGAGGCCCCATGATACGTCAGCCCGCAGTAGCAGGTAAGTTCTACAGCGCCGACCCGGAGCAGCTCCGCGAGGAGCTTTCCCGGATGATTCCGCGGGAGGAACCCGCCAAGGCGATCGGGGTGGTCGCCCCCCATGCAGGCTACGTCTACTCCGGCGGCGCCGCCGGTAAGGTCTACGCTGCTGTCGAAGTCCCCGATGCTGTCATCGTGCTCGGCCCCAATCACACCGGCATGGGCGCTGCCGCAGCGCTCGCGCCGTCCGGGGAGTGGCTGACCCCGCTCGGCCCGGTCCCCGTCAACGACCGCCTCTCCCAGCTCATCATGAAACACGCCCCCCTGGTCCGTGAGGACAGCGCGGCCCACCGCTTCGAGCACTCGCTGGAGGTGCAGGTGCCTTTCCTGCAGTACCGAAACCCCCAAGTCTCCATCGCAGCACTTTGCCTTTCCCTGCCCGACTTCGACTCCATCTCCCGCGTCGGGACCGGCATCGCCCACGCCATAGCCGAGTACGGCTCAGAGGTGCTGATCGTGGCCAGTTCGGATATGACCCACTACGAGTCCGCTGCCGAGGCCAAGGCGAAGGACGACCTGGCCCTGGAACGGCTGGCGGACGTGGACCCTGAAGGGCTCCTGCGGGTTTGCCGCGACAAGGACATCTCCATGTGCGGCGTCATTCCCGCGACCGCGATGCTCGTTGCCGCCAAGACCCTGGGGGCTACCTCCAGCAGGCTTATCTGCTACACCAACAGCGGCGAGGTGAACGGAGACCTCAAGGCAGTCGTGGCGTACGCTGCACTCACGGTCTCTTGATGGATGTAATCACCACGCATCTAAACGCCGACTTCGACTGCATCGGCTCCATGGTTGCCGCAAAGAAGCTTTATCCCGAAGCGATCCTGGTCTTCTCAGGGGCCCAGGAAAAATCGGTGCGGGATTTCTTCCAGAAGGGGCACCCCCAGGACCTCGAATTCGCCCGCATCAAGGAGATCGATTTCTCCGCCATCACCCGCCTCATCGTTGTCGATTGCCAGCACTCCTCCCGCATCGGCAAGTTCGGCGAACTCGCCAAAAGCGGCAGCGTCGAACTTCACATCTACGACCATCACCCCACCAGTTCCGGCGACATGGAGCCCACCGGCGGCGTTATCCGCCCCTGCGGTTCCACCACGACCATCCTGGCCGGCATGTTGATCGAGCGCGGCGTCGAGGTAACCCCCTTCGAAGCGACCGTTATGATGCTGGGGATCCACGAGGACACCGGCAACCTGACATTCCCCTCCAGCACCGCGGAAGACTACACCGTGGCCGCGTGGCTCCTGGAGCGGGGCGCATATCTCAACGAAGTGGCCGACTCCATCGGGCGGGAGCTGACCGTCGAGCAGGTGTCGCTTCTGAACGACCTCCTGGTGTCGCTTAAGACCACCACCCTAAAGGGGGTCGACGTCTCGATATCCCACGCCTCAGTCGACCGCTACATAGGGGACATCGCCACCCTGGCGCACATGATCCGTGACATGGAGAACCTGCAGGCGCTTTTCCTCGTGGTCGGGATGGAGGACCGGGTCTTCGTCATCGCCAGGAGCCGGGTGCCGGAGGTGCGGGTAGGGGAGATCCTGCAGGAGCTGGGCGGGGGAGGGCATGCCACGGCAGCCTCGGCCACGGTGCGCGGGCTCACCCTGATCCAGGTGCTGGAGCGGCTGGACGCGGTGCTCAGGCGCCGGGTGGACCCAAGGCGGGTGGCGCGCGACATCATGTCGTCGCCGGTAAAGACCATATCCCCCGACTGCAGCATCGAGGAGGCGCGGGAGCGCCTGGTGCGCTACAACGTAAGCGCCATGCCGGTCATATCAGAAGAGGGGGTGCTCGGGATCATCTCCAGGAAGACTGTGGAGAAGGCGCTCTACCACAACCTGAACCAGGTGCCGGTGTCGGATTACATGCACTCGGAGTTCCACGTCGCCTCGCCCGATACCCCCATCACCGAGATCCAAAGCTATATGGTGGGGGGGGACGCCCGCCTGGTCCCGGTGATCTCCGAACTGGGGCTGATTGGAGTGATCACCCGCACCGACCTGCTCCGCTACAGCTTAGGCGGCGAGGCGCTCTACGATCTGTCGCGCGACGTTCTCCAGGTGAAGAGCCGGGAGGTGGAGTCGCTGATGAACAAGCACCTCCCGCAGCGCACCACCGTCATTCTGCACGACCTGGGGCGCGTCGGGGACCAGCTCGACCTCACCGTCTACGCGGTCGGAGGCTTCGTCCGCGACCTGCTTCTGGATATCCAGAACATGGACATCGACGTGACGGTGGACGGCGACGGCATCCTCTTTGCCGAGACCTTCGCTGCCCAATTCGGTTGCCGGGTAAAAAGCCACCAGAAGTTCGGCACCGCGGTGATCGTCTTCCCGGACGGCTTCAAGATCGACGTCGCCAGCACCCGCCTGGAATACTACGTCTCCCCCGGCGCGCTGCCGACCGTGGAGCGCTCCTCGCTCAAGATGGACTTGTACCGCCGCGACTTCACCGTCAACACCCTCGCCATAGCCTTGAACGGCGACTCCTTCGGCAAGCTAATCGACTACTTCGGGGCCTATCGCGACCTGCAGTCCAGGGTGATCCGGGTGCTGCACAACCTCTCCTTCGTCGAGGACCCGACCCGCGTCTTCCGGGCCATCCGCTTCGAACAAAGGCTCAACTTCAAGATCGCCAAGCACACCGAGGACCTGATCAAGAACGCCGTGAAGATGGAATTCCTGGAAAAGCTCGGAGGGCGGAGGCTCCTCGCAGAACTGGTCCAGATCCTTAGGGAGAAGGAACCGCTCAAAGGGATCGGGCGCATGGGGTCCCTTGGGCTTTTGCGTTTCATTCACCCGGGCATCGAACTGACCCCCGCCATGCAGGGAGCGCTGGAGGATACCCGATACGTCGTCTCCTGGTTCGATCTCCTCTATCTGGAGCGCCCTTACGAAAGCTGGTCGGTCTATTTCCTGACCCTGTGCGAGGGGCTCACCGAAGAACAGTTCTGGGGAACCTGCACCCGCCTCGCCGTCGCCGAGCATTACAAGGAGAGGCTGGTGGAGATGCGCCGGCAGAGCGAGGAACTGATCGGAAACCTGGAAAGAAAGCTGGCGCGTTCCGAGAAGGTCGACAACAGCGAGATCTACTTCACGATCAGGGGGCTTCCGGTCGAGGTGCTCCTCTACCATATGGCCAAAAGCCGTAGCGCCGAGGTGAAGCGGTGCATCTCGCTTTACTTCACCAAGCTCGACGGCATGCATCCCCAGATCGGCGGTGAGGATCTAAAGGAACTCGGCGTAGAACCGGGACCGCTGTACCGGGAGTTGCTGGACCTGGTTTTGAGCGCGCGGTTGAACGGTAAGGTTGCGAGCCGGGAAGACGAGATCCAACTGGTGCGCGAGGTGCTGGAGGGCGTGTAGCTTTTTTGCTACAGTACCGCTTTTTCACGTTATTTGGCCAAGTGGCCGTTTTATAACCGTTTTAACTGTGCAGTGCCCGCAAGGTGTTGCGATTAGGGCACATTGGCGATATTCCACCCTGCTGCTAATTAATACCGCTTTCACGCTGTTCTAATTTTTTTCTCAATCGATAACAACAACTTAACCCCGTCTGGTATCTTGAGTACTCCGTATTGGCCCCGTGTTTGCTTTAATCCGACTGAACGTGCACACACAGGAGCGTGATTCTATGAACAAATTGAAGCGTTGCATTGCTGTCGTCCTCACGCTGGTTTTTATGGCAACTCCCTGCCTCGCCGCCGAAAACGCTTTCAAGACGGTCTTTGAAGACTCCATCTACGGCGGTCTCGCCGGTGGCTTGGTCGGTGCCGCGCTGGTGGTCTTCACCAAAAAGCCCGCTGACCACCTCGACTACATCGCCTACGGCGCCGCCGGTGGTGTCCTGGTCGGCGCAGCCTACGGGGTGTTAACCACTTCGAAGTCGCTCGCTGAAATAGAAAACGGCAAGGTGAAATTCGCCATTCCGACCATCAAGCCTGAGTTCCGCGAAGGAAACGTGAAGGGGCAGACCACGCTGGTCGCCGTCGCGGAACTGATTCGCGGCAAGTTCTAGCCACAGCTGAATATATAAAACCACCGAAAAGGGGCGCTTCATGCGCCCCTTTTTTTATGCGTTCGAGACAGGCAGGGGCGCCTCCCCCTGGTTCCCAAGCTCCAGCTTGGGACCCCAAAGCAACGCAAAGCTCCTGCTTTGCAACCGGGTGGAAGCTGGAGCTTTGGGGGGCTTGCCTTCCCAAGGTGGACCTTGGGAAGGAGATTAAACGAATGCCGACTTCCCGCTTTTGCTTCCACCAAGCCCGTTCTCTTGCCTTAGCGGCGCCCCTGGTATAGACTTCACGAGTTTTTGAGCTTAGAAAACGGGGGTGCCATATGGAAACCAGTACGAAGCCGCCCGACCTTTTGGCCTACACCGACTCCCTGCTGACCTGGGTCAGCGGCCGGGGGCGCATCCTGATAGTGGTGCACGACAACCCCGACCCCGATTCGCTCGCCTCAGCCATGGCGCTGCGGCACTTCTTCGCGGTGAAGCTGAACCGCGAGGCGGTGATCGCATTCTCCGGCATGATCGGCAGAAGCGAAAACCTCGCCATGGCGAAACTGCTCCAGATTCCGCTCACCCCGCTGCCACTCATCGACCTCAAATCCTTTCAGGTGGTCTGCCTTTTGGACACGCAGCCCGGCACCGGGAACAACTCGCTCCCCGCAGGGATGCGCACCGACATCGTCATCGACCACCACCCCATGCGGGAGTCCAGCGCCGCCTGCCGGTGGGTCGATATCCGCCCCGATTACGGGACCACGGCGACCATTCTTTTCGAGTACCTGAAGGTGCAGGGGGTGTCGATCGGGACCAAGATGGCCACAGCGCTCTTCTACGCCATCAAGTCCGAGACGCAGGACCTGGGGCGTGAGGCGAGAAGGGCGGACCGGGACGCCTACCTGGATCTTTTCCCGCTGGCCAACAAGACCCTTTTAAACAGCATCACCCGTCCGAGCCTTCCCCGCGAATACTTCATCTCGCTGCATAACGCGCTGGAGCACGCGGCGCTCTACGGCAAGGTGCTGGTGGCGTCGCTCAAGGGGATCCAGTTCCCCGAGGTGGTGGCCGAGCTCGCCGACCTCCTGGTGCGGCTGGAAGGGACCGATACGGTGCTCTGCCTCGGGCACTACAGCGCCGAACTCGTTCTCTCCATCAGGACCTCGAACGAGGAGATAAACGCCGGCGAACTGATCCGCAAGCTGGTCGCCGGTATCGGCGCTGCGGGCGGCCACGGCATGATGGCCGGCGGCAAGATCGACTTGAGCGACAACTCGGAGCAGGCCATACACGTACTGGAGAACCTGCTCACCGAACGGTTGCTGGCCGAGCTGAAGATTTCCGAGCTGAAACCGGTGCCGCTGGTCCCCTGAAAGGTTCATGAAAGCGGTTGCCAAACGACCCTCAAAATGCTAGTAGATACCCTATGCCCGTCTTCCTTGATAACGCCGCGACCTCATTCCCGAAACCGGAAACGGTCTACCAGGCCATGGACGCCGCCCTGCGGGAAGTCGGGGTGGCGCCGGGAAGGGGGGGGTACCGGCAGTCCCTCGCTGCAGCCCGCATTGTCTACGAAGCCAGGTCGGCCCTGGCGCGTTTTTTCGGCGTCTCGGATTCATCCCGCCTGATCTTCACCCACAGCGCAACAGAATCCATCAACATCGCGGTCAACGGGCTTTTGAAGCCGGGCGACCACGTGGTATCCACCCGCGTCGAGCACAACGCGCTGTTGCGTCCGCTGCACCTGGCGGCAAGCCGCGGCGTCGAGGTGACCTATGTCCCCTCGGACCGCTTCGGGGTGGTGTCGGAGCGGGAGATAGAGCGGGCGATGCGCCCCGGCACGAGGCTCGTGGCGCTGGCGCACTGCTCGAACGTGACCGGAGCGGTGCAGCCGATCGAGGCGATTGCCCGGGTGGCGCGGCAAAGTGGCGCGCTTTTCCTGGTGGACGCGGCGCAAAGCGCCGGCTTTTTCCCCATCGACGCGGAGCGGACCGGCATCGATCTCCTCGCCGCGCCTGGGCACAAGGGGCTTTACGGCCCTCCCGGCACCGGCGTCCTCACCATTGCCGAGGGGCTCAACCTGGAACCGCTGCTGGTAGGAGGGACCGGAGGAAGCGCAAGCAGCCCCGAGCAGCCCGATCAGCTTCCCGAGCGGCTGGAGAGCGGCACCATCAACACGCCTGCCATCGCCGGCCTTAAGGCGGGGGTCGAATTCGTACTCTCTACCGGGATAGAGGTGATCCGGGCCAAGGAAGAGCTGCTGGTCAACCAGCTTTTGGAAGGGCTGCGAGCCGCGCCTCACGTCGAGGTCTACGGGCCGCTGGAGGGGGCGCGGGGCGCCGCGGTTTCCTTCAACGCGGCAGGGCACGATCCGGCGGCGCTCAGCTTCCTTCTCGATTCCGACTACGACTTAAGCGTCCGAGCCGGGCTCCACTGCGCCCCGGACACGCACCGCAGCATCGGGACCTACCCGACCGGAACGGTCAGGGTCAGTCCCGGCTTTTTCAACACAGAGGCTGACATAGACTTTTTCCTCAAAGCCCTGCACGAGATAACGGCGCGCGGCTAGTACGCGCCTCAACTGCAGGGATACTCACCAACTCTACGAAAGCGGCGCAAGCCGGGAAGGGGATTGATCCTACGAAAAGCTCACACTTAGCGGTTATTGATCGGGATAAACCGACTGTTCATCATGATGCTGCGCAGGGGGGGGATGTGAAGAAAATCTACGTGCTGGACACCAACGTTCTTCTGTACGACCCGCAGGCTCTCACCAAGTTCGAGGACAACTCCATCGTCGTGCCCATAACGGTGATCGAGGAGATCGACCGGTTCAAGAAGGACATGAACGAGACCGGCCGCAACGCCAGGCAGGTTTCCCGCCTCATGGACGCCTTCAGGAAGGAAGGGTCGCTCTCGCAGGGGCTCGCTCTGGAGAGCGGCGGTACGCTCAAGATCGAGATCTACGAAGAGAAGGTGATGAAGAGGCTCCCGCCGGAACTGCGCGAGGAGCGGGGCGACAACCGCATCCTGGCGGTCGCCGTCGACCTGATGGAAACCCAAAGCGAGATGCCGGTCATCCTGGTGACCAAGGACACCAACCTCCGCATCAAGGCCGACGCGCTCGGGCTCGATGCGCAGGACTACGAGTCGGACAAGGTCGCCATCGACGACCTCTTCGCCGGCTTCGTAAGCCTTGAGGTCGGAGCCGAGGTGGTCGACCGCTTCTACAGCCAGGGTTGGCTCGACACCGAGCTGGAGCTCCAGCCCAACGAATACGTCCTCCTAGCCCAGGCCGGGAACCCCTCGCACAGCGCCATCGGCCGTTTCGACCGGGTCTCCCACCGCATCGTGCCGCTGGGGAAACTGGACAAGGAAGGGGTCTGGAGCCTGTTCCCGAGGAACCTGGAGCAGTCCTTCGCGCTCGACGCGCTTTTGGACGACAACATAAAGATCGTGACGCTGGTGGGGAAGGCCGGCACCGGCAAGACCCTTCTTGCCATCGCCGCGGGGCTGCAGAAGACGGCGGAGGAGAACGTCTACAACCGGCTCCTGGTCTCGCGCCCGGTGTTCCCGATGGGGCGCGACCTGGGCTTTCTCCCCGGCGACATCGAGGAGAAGCTCACCCCCTGGATGCAGCCGATCTTCGACAACGTCGAGCTTCTTTTGAGCGGGCACGAGGGGGAGAAGCGCCAGCACAACAAGGGGTACAAGGAGCTGATGGCGATGGGGATCCTCGAGATCGAGCCGCTCACCTACATCAGGGGACGCTCGATCCCGAACCAGTACATGATCGTCGACGAGGCGCAGAACCTCACCCCGCACGAGATCAAGACCATCGTGACCCGCGCCGGCGAGGGGACCAAGATCGTCCTCACCGGGGACCCGTACCAGATCGACAACCCGTACGTGGACGCGGAGAGTAACGGTCTCACCTACGTGGTGGAGCGGCTCAAGGAGCAGGCCATCTCGGGTCACGTCACCATGACCAAAGGGGAGCGAAGCGAGCTCGCGGAGCTTGCCGCAAACCTCCTCTAACCTTTTCCCGCTTACGCCGGGCAACACCTAACATCAGGAGAGCAAAGGGGGCACGTCCAGTGCCCTCTGTTTTTTATGCTAGTTCTTGCTTTGGAATCATCCTGCGACGAAACGGCGGCCGCTGTGGTCAAGGACGGCCGCACCGTCCTCTCCAGCATCGTCGCCTCCCAGATCAGCGTCCACGCCGAATACGGCGGCGTGGTCCCCGAGATAGCATCCCGAAAACACCTGGAGTCCGTCTCCTTCGTGGTGGAACAGGCGCTCGCCGAGGCAGGCGTTGGTCTCGACCGGATCGAGGGGCTCGCCGTGACCCAGGGGCCGGGGCTTGCCGGAGCGCTCCTGGTGGGGATCTCCATCGCCAAGGGGCTCGCCTTCGGCCGCTCGCTCCCGCTTATTGGGGTGAACCACATCGAGGGGCACCTCTTGGCCGTCTTCCTGGAGGCGCCGGTGCAGTTTCCCTTCATCGCGCTCGCCGTCTCCGGTGGACACTCGCACCTCTACCGGGTCGACGGGATCGGACGCTACCAGACCCTGGGGCAGACGGTGGACGACGCCGCCGGCGAGGCCTTCGACAAGGTGGCGAAGCTGATCGGGCTCCCTTACCCGGGAGGCGTGGCGATCGACCGGCTGGCCCTCACGGGGGACCCGCAGGCGATCAAGTTCCCGCGCCCGCTTCTGCACGACGGGACCTTCAACTTCAGCTTCTCGGGCTTGAAGACCGCGGTGCTGACCCACGTCGGCAAGCACCCCGAGGCGAAAGAAGAGGGGATCAACGACCTCGCGGCCTCCTTCCAGGCGGCGGTCTGCGAGGTGCTCACCAAGAAGACGGCGGCCGCCATCGCCGCCACAGGGATAAAGCGGCTGGTGGTTGCCGGAGGCGTCGCCTGCAACAGCGCGCTGCGCCGCTCCATGGCCGAGTATGCCGCGGCGAACGGGGTGGAGCTTTCCATTCCCTCGCCCCCCCTTTGCGCCGACAACGCCGCCATGATAGCGGTCCCCGGCGACTATTATTTAGGCCTCGGGATGAAGAGCGGTTTCGATCTCGACGCGCTTCCGGTGTGGCCCCTGGACAAGCTGGCTGCACGGCTGAAGGAGCATTGCTGATGGAGAAGATCCGCGCGAAGAAGGAGTTCGGCCAGAATTTCCTGGTCGACGACAGCGTTCTCACCCGCATCGTCGCCTGCGTCGCCCCCACGGCAGACGACTGCATCCTAGAGGTGGGGCCTGGGCGGGGCGCGCTCTCGCGGCTTCTGGCGGAAAGCGGCGCCAGGTTCCTGGCCGTGGAATGGGACCGCGAGCTCTTGCCGCTTTTAAAGGCGGAATTTGCCACCGCTACCAACGTGGAAATCGGCCACGGCGACATCCTCAGGGTCGACCTCCCGCTTTTGCTAGGCTCCCGCGCAGAAGGGAAGAGATGGAAGGTAGCGGCGAACCTCCCCTACAACATCTCGTCTCAGGTGCTGTTCAGGTTCATGGAGCACAGTGAGCTCTTCGAGAAGCTGGTGCTCATGCTGCAAAAGGAGGTGGGGGACCGGCTGACCGCCCCCCCCGCCTGCAAGGAATACGGCGCGCTTACCGTGCTGCTCAGGCTGCACTTCGACATCCGCCGGGAGTTCATCGTGAAGCCCGGCTCTTTCCGGCCGGTCCCTAAGGTCGACTCGGCGGTGCTGAGTTTTCTCCCCCTGCCTGGGCCGAGGGTGGAGGTGGGGGACGAGGAACTTTTCCGCCGCGTGGTGAAGGGGGCGTTTCTGCAGCGCAGGAAAACCCTCCTCAACTCGCTGCGCTCCTCCGGTTTCGACGATGCCGACGGCTTTCTTTCCGCAGCCCTTTCAAGAAGCGGCATCGACGGCGGCAGGCGCGGCGAGACCCTGTCGCTGGAGGAGTTTGCCTGCCTCACCAGGGAACTTTTGGCCGGGAAAACTCTGGCGTAACCCCACAGGTATGTGCTATATAAGAACGCTAATTTTTTATCTCCCGGGAGGATGACGCAACATGAAAGTATGTGTGGTCGGATCAGGCTACGTGGGTCTTGTAGCCGGCACCTGTTTTGCCGAAAGTGGTAACGACGTCATCTGCGTTGACGTCGACAAGGACAAGATAGACGGTCTGAAGCGCGGCGTCATTCCCATCTACGAGCCCGGCCTGAAGGAAATGGTCTTAAGGAACTGCGAGGAGGGGAGGCTCAACTTCACCACCGACCTGGACCTGGCCGTGAAGGAGTCGCTGGTCTGCTTCATCGCGGTCGGCACCCCCCCCGGCGCCGACGGCTCCGCAGACCTGCAGTACGTCCTCTCCGTTGCCCGCTCCATCGGCCGCGCCATGGAGAGCTTCAAGATCATCGTCGATAAGTCCACCGTCCCGGTCGGAACCGCCGACAAGGTGCGCGCCGCCGTCAACGAGGAGCTAGCCAAGCGCGGGACGCATATCGAATTCGACGTGGTGTCCAACCCCGAGTTCTTGAAGGAAGGGGCCGCCATCGACGACTTCATGAAACCCGACCGCGTCGTCATCGGTACCGACAACGTGAGGACCGCCGAGATCATGAAGGAGCTCTACTCTGCCTTCATGCGCAAGTCCAACCGCCTGCTGGTGATGGACATCAGAAGCGCCGAGATGACCAAGTACGCGGCCAACGCCATGCTCGCCACCCGCATTACGTTCATGAACCAGATCGCGAACCTCTGCGAGACGATGGGCGCCGACGTCATGGCGGTCAGGGAGGGTATCGGCTCCGACTCCCGCATCGGTTACGACTTCCTCTTCCCCGGCGTCGGCTACGGCGGTTCCTGTTTCCCCAAGGACGTCAAGGCCCTGGTGAAGACGGCGGACGAGTGCAGCTACGACTTCGTGCTTTTGAAAGCGGTGGAAACCGCCAACGAGCGGCAGAAGGCGATCCTCTCCGACAAGATACTGCGCCGGCTTGGGAGCGCCGGGGACAAGCCTCTGGCGGGCAAGCGTTTCGCCATTTGGGGACTCTCCTTCAAGCCCCGCACCGACGACATGAGGGACGCACCTTCGCTCACCATCATCAACAGGCTTCTGGAAATGGGAGCCAGCGTGCACGCCCACGACCCTGAGGCGATGAACGAGGCGAAGAAGCATTTCGGCGACCGCATCAGCTACAGCGTGAACAAGTACGACCTGATGAGAGGGGCCGATGCGTTGGTCATCATCACCGAGTGGAACGAGTACAGGAACCCAGATTTCGACCGCATCAAGGAGCTCCTGATCAACCCGATCGTCTTCGACGGCCGGAACCTCTACCACCCTGCCCGCATGAAGGAGGCCGGGTTCGAGTACCTCCCTATCGGCAGAAACGGCAACGTCGTCTGCGAAATGAACTAAAAAGGCTGTTTCAGAGGCTGTTCTACGTTCTATGTTCTACGTTGAACACCGAACCCGGTCACACCTCTTGAATCGCGACCATGCTGAAACGAACATATAACGTTGAACGTAGAACGCAGAACGTTGAACGGATACTGAGAGGTTTCAATGCGCGTGCTAGTCACCGGCGGCGCCGGTTTTATCGGTTCACATCTATGCGAGAGGCTGTTGAGGGAGGGGCACGACGTCATCTGTCTGGACAACTTCTTCACCGGCAGCAAGCTCAACATCGCGCATCTCCTCGACAACTCTAACTTCGAGCTGATCCGCCACGACGTGACCCAGCCGATACTTTTGGAGGTGGATCGGATCTACAACCTCGCCTGCCCGGCGTCCCCGATCCACTACCAGTACAACCCGGTGAAGACCACGAAGACCAGCGTCATGGGGGCGATCAACATGCTGGGGATCGCCAAACGGGTGCGGGCCCGAATCCTCCAGGCCTCGACCTCCGAGGTCTACGGCGATCCGCAGGTGCACCCGCAGACCGAGGCCTACTGGGGCAACGTCAACACGCTCGGGATAAGAAGCTGCTACGACGAGGGTAAGAGGGTTGCCGAGACGCTGATGATGGACTACCACCGCCAGAACCACGTGGACATCCGCATCGTCAGGATCTTCAACACCTACGGCCCCAAGATGGCTGAAAACGACGGCAGGGTAGTCTCCAACTTCATCCTGCAGGCGCTCAAAGGGGAGGACATCACCGTCTACGGCGAAGGGGAACAGACCCGGTCTTTTTGCTTCGTCTCCGACCTCGTGGAAGGTTTGATCAGGATGATGGAGTGCCCCGGCTTCATCGGCCCGGTCAACCTGGGAAACCCCACCGAGACCACGATCGTCGAGTTCGCCAAGAAGATCATCGCGCTGACCGGCTCCAGTTCGCGCATCGTCTATAGGCCGCTTCCCGCCGACGACCCGAAGCAGCGCCAGCCCGACATCTCGCTTGCGAAGCAGATGCTCGGCTGGGAGCCCAAGGTGCGCGTGGACGAAGGGCTCAAGCAGACCATCGACTATTTCAGCTCGCGGCTCAATACGGCGTAAGAGACCATGCAGAAACGGCTATTTTTCGTACCCCTGGCGGTCATTATTTTCATCCTCTACTTCACGGTTTTCGGTGATCGTGGACTTTTGCGCATCAACCACCTGCACCGGGACCTGGACGACACGCAAAAGCGCCTGTCCGAGCTGAAGGAGGAAAACGACCAGTTGAAGAGGGAGATAGCTGCCCTGCAGTCGGACCGCCGTTACCTGGAAAGCATCGCCAGGCGCGACTTCGGCCTGGTGCGCAGCAACGAGGTGGTCTACCAGTTCCCGCCCCAGGCGCGGAGTGCTGCGCCCCAGGCACCGGAGCCTGCAGCGGCCGCCCGGCAACCGGCGCCCCCTGCGGCCGCCGCCAAAAATCCGCCCGCGGGCGGACCGAGGAGCAGGCAATGAAAGAGACAACCGGTAAACAGCATTGCGTGGTCTGCGCCTGGCGCGAGCACTGCAACAAGAAATTCTGCGTCGCCGACGGGGGAGCACGCTGCCCCGACTTCACGCGCGACGTCACCATAAAGTCCGTGCCAGCCACGGAGGAAGAGAAAAGGGAGGAGAAGATATGAAGGAGCAGCTGCGCGCATGCATCCTGAAGGGAATCGAGGGGTGTTTCGCCGACGGCACGCTCACCTCTGGTGAAGTACCGGCCATCAACGTGGAGAAGCCGGCGCATGCCGAGCATGGCGATTTCGCCACCAACGTCGCCATGCAGATGGCCAAGCAGCAGAGAAAGGCGCCGCGCGCCGTGGCCGAGATCCTGGTGGCGAAGCTCGCCGGCGCCTCTGACCTGATCGAGAGCCTGGAGATCGCGGGCCCCGGCTTCATCAACTTCTTCATAAAAGACAGCGCCTGGAGAAGGACCCTCACCGAGATCGACCGCGCCGGCGACGCCTGGGGCAAAAGCGGCATCGGCCGCGGCAAGAAGGTGCAGGTCGAGTTCGTCAGCGCCAACCCGACCGGGCCTTTGCACATAGGGCACGGCCGCGGCGCCGCGACAGGGGACGCCGTTGCCTCGCTTTTATCCGCGGCGGGCTTCGACGTCCAGCGCGAGTACTACATCAACGACGCCGGGAACCAGATGAACACCCTGGGGCTTTCCGGGCTTTTGCGCTACAAGGAACTCCTGGGGGAGAAGGTCGACTTCCCCGAGACCTGCTACCAGGGCGACTACATGAAGGATATCGCCCGCGACGCGGTCACCAAGTACGGGGACCGGTTCCTGAAAGTGCCCCAGGAGGAAGGAGTCGCCTTCTTCTCCAAGATGGGGGGGGACCTGATCCTCGCCGGGATCGACCAGGACCTGCAGGATTTCGGCATCCGTTTCGACCACTGGTTCTCCGAACAGTCGCTCTTCGACGAGGGTAAGGTGAAATTCGCCATCGAGGAGATGCAGGCCAAGGGGCTCATCTACGAGCAGGAGGGGGCGCTCTGGTTCCGCACCACCGACTACGGCGACGACAAGGACCGCGTCGTGGTGAGGAGCAACGGGGTCACCACCTATTTTGCCTCCGACATCGCCTACCACAGGGATAAGTTCGCCCGCGGCTTCGACTGGGTCATCGACGTCTGGGGCGCCGACCATCACGGCTATGTCCCGAGGCTTAAGAGCGTGGTGCAGGGGCTTGGGCGCGACGCCTCCGACCTCGGCATCATCCTGGTGCAGCTCGTTTCGCTTTTGCGCGACGGCGTGCCTGTGGCCATGTCCACCAGAAGCGGCGAGTTCGTGACCCTGAAGGAGGTCGTCGACGAGGTTGGGCGCGATGCGGCCCGCTTCTTCTTCCTGATGCGCCGCTCCGACAGCCAACTGGATTTCGACCTGGAGCTCGCCAAGCGCCAGAGTAACGACAACCCGGTCTACTACGTACAGTACGCCCACGCGAGGATCAAGAGCATCTTCGACACCGCTAGGGAAAGAGGCGTGGAGCCGCGCTTCGACAGCGTGAAGCTGGAACTGTTGCAGACTCCCGAAGACCTGAGCCTGATCAAGAAACTCTCCGTCTACCCGGAGATACTGGAAGGGGGCGCGGTGAATTTCGAGCCGCACCGGATCACCTACTACCTTCAGGAACTTGCCGGCGAATTCCACAGCTTCTACAACAAAAGCCGCGTGATCACCCCCGAAGAGCCGGAGCTGACCCAGGCGAGGCTTTTCCTGCTGCACTGCGTCGCCATCACCCTCAAAAACGCGCTCACCGTCCTCGGCATCTCGGCGCCGGAAAGGATGTAGGGGAGTTTCATGCGGCTTGATTACAGCGATAAGGTCGCGGCCCTGAGGGAGAGCCCTGAGCGAAAACCGGTGCAGAAACCAGCGCCCAAGAACCGGCCGCGCAAGGCGCCGCTCGGTCTCTTCGCCTTCCTGTCGGCGCTGGTTTTTCTGGGGGCCACCTTCGGCGCCGGCGTTTTCACCGGCTGGGTCCTCTTCAGGGGGAATGCACGTCCCCCTGTTGCAGCTAATGCGACCGCTGCGGCCCAGGCGAAGCAGGTCCCGGTTACGCCGCCGGCCGTTCCCGGCACCCCCGGCGCCCCGGTCCCCGAGACCCCGCTTACCTTCTACAAGACCCTCCCCTCCGGGGGGCACGGCGCGATGGGAAGCGGGGTGAATCTGAAGCTCTCCGATCCTCCCCCGCAGTCAAAGGCTGCGCCGGCTGCTGCCGCCGCGAAAGCCGCTGAGGCAAAGCCTGTCGAGGCGAAGCCCGCGCCGGAGAGGGGGGGTGCCGATAAGCCCGCGGCCGACAAGCCTGAGGGCCAGAAGCAGGAAGCTGCGAAGGTGCCGTCCGCGGCAGAGGGGCGCTACCTGGTGCAGATCGCGTCCTACCGCGACAAGAAGGAGGCCGACGCGGCCCAGTCGAAGCTTTCCGCCAAGGGGGTCGCCGCCTATCTTTCCGAGTCCAAGGTGCAAGGCAAGGGCGTCTGGTACCGCCTGCGGGTTGGGCGGCACTTAAGCAAGGCCGAGGCGGACCAGTTGGCCGCCAAGTTGGGGAGCGGAGCCACGGCTCTCCCCGAATAGCTTTTTTCCAGGCGCGCATGGTTTTTCGTATCCCCGATGCTACAGTTATCCCTTGTGTGGGGACCCCGCTATGGAAAAAAGAAAGAAACTAGGCGAAATATTTGTGGAAACCGGTGTGGTGACCGAGAAGACGGTGGAGCGGATGCTCGCCGTTTCCAAGCGCCTCAACAAGCGCTTCGGGACCGTACTCGAGGACCTGGAGCTTGTGACCGGGGAGGAGCTGGCCGCGGCGCTCGCCGTCCAGTACGGCTGCCGGGTGGCCAACAACTTCTCCGGCTACTCCTTCGCCCCAGAGCTTCTCGCCACCATCCCGGTCGACGTCGCCATGCAGAACAACATCTTCCCGCTCAAGCTCGACAACAAAAGGCTGGCGCTGGCCATGGCCGACCCCACCGAGACGCGGGTGGTGAGAAACATTTCGGCCAACCACGGCTTGAGCATCACCCCCTTCATCGCTACCCGCAAGGAGATCTATTCCGCCATCTGCAGGAACTATCTGCAGAAAGAGGTTTGCTCCTCCGCGGCGCACACGGTGCTCGTGGTCGAGGACGACAAGCTGATAGGGACCATGTTCGGCGACTTCCTGAGCCGCCAGGGGTACCGCGTCGTTTTTGCCTCGGACGGTCTTGAGGCTTACAAGGCCGTACTGACCGAGAAGCCGCATGTGGTTCTGACCGACCTGATGATGCCCAAGCTCGACGGTTTCGGCCTCTTCGACGCGCTGCGCAGCGTCCCGGATTTTTCCTCCATCCCGGTGATACTGATCACCGGTTCCATGCGCCCGGAGGACGAGGTGAAGGCCTTCGAGAGAGGGTTCTTCGACTTCATTGAAAAGCCGGTAAAGGAAGAGACCCTCATCACCCGGGTCAAGAGGGCGCTCCAGTTCCACCAGCGGAAATACCTGATCCTGTAAACGCCGCTACTTAGCGCAGTTTAGATTCGACCACCGACCCTCCAGGGCGCAGGCTTTGGAGGGATTTCTTTGCAGGAAACGCCATGAACGCCATCACCACCATAAAATGTCCTCAGTGCCGCAAGGAGATCACCCTCGCCGGCAATCCCTACCGTCCCTTCTGCTCGCAGAGGTGCAAGATGATCGATCTCGGCACCTGGGCGGACGAAGGTTACCGCATCCCAGGCGAAAAAGCCCCGGAGTCTGGGGACGAGGAGCCCGGGGACGAGTAGTCCAGGCATTTGCAGCGAACACATTTTTTGCAGCCATGCAATGATCACAGCAAAGGAAGGAGCTTTTCATGTCACAAGTACGCCTCCGTTTCGCACCCAGCCCGACCGGGTACCTCCACGTGGGGGGAGCGCGCACCGCGCTTTTCAACTGGCTTTTGGCGAGGAAGCAGCAGGGGAAGTTCATCCTCAGGATCGAGGACACCGACGTCGCCCGCTCCACCCAGGAGTCGGTCGACGCCATCCTGGAAGGGATGACCTGGCTGGGACTGGACTGGGACGAGGGGCCTTTCTACCAGTCTGACAATTTTCCGCTCTACAAGGAGCACGTCGAGAAACTGATCTCGGCCGGGAAGGCGTACAAGTGCTATTGCAGCGCCGAAGAGCTGGAGGCCAAGCGCGAGAAGGCGCTCAAGGAAGGTGGCAAGCCCAAGTACGACGGGACCTGCCGCAACCTGCCGCAGGGCGCGGACGACGGGCGCCCTTACGTGGTCCGTTTCAAGGCGCCGCAGGAAGGGACCACCTACTGGAACGACCTGATCAAGGGGAAGATCTCCTTCGAGAACGCCGAACTGGACGACCTGATCATCCAGCGCACCGACGGGACCCCCACCTATAATTTCGTGGTGGTCATCGACGACGCCACCATGGGGGTCACCACCGTCATCCGCGGCGACGACCACGTGAACAACACGCCGCGCCAGATCCTCCTGTACGAGGCGCTGGAGGCGACGGTTCCCCAGTTCGCCCACGTCCCGATGATCCTTGGGGCGGACAAGGCTAGGCTCTCGAAAAGGCACGGCGCCACCTCGGTCATGGCCTACCGCGACATGGGCTTTCTTCCCGAGGCGATGGTCAACTACCTGGTCCGCCTGGGCTGGAGCTACGGCGACGAGGAGATCTTCTCGCTCGAAGACCTGATCCAGAAGTTCTCCATCGAGAACGTGGGTCGGTCCGCTGGCGTCTTCAACCCGGACAAGCTCCTGTGGCTGAACGCGCACTACATCAAAAATGGCGACCCGGTGCGACTGGCCGGGCTCCTGGTCCCTTTCCTGAAGGAGCGGGGGGTAACCGACACCGCAGGTGGGCCGGAGCTTCCGGCCGTGGTCAAGACGCTGCAGGAAAGGGCTAAGACCATGCTGGAGCTGGCGGACGGAGCGCTGTTCTACTACCAGCAGGAGCTCTCCTACGACGAGAAGGGGGTAGCCAAGTTCTTCAACCCGGAGACCCCGGCTCTTCTTAGGGGGCTGTTCGAGAAACTGGGCGCGGTCGGTGAACTCACTACCGTCGCAATAGAGGGCGCATTCAAGGAGCTTTGCGAGGAGAAGGGGATCAAGCTCGGGCAGGTAGGGCCAGCGGTGAGGCTAGCCCTCTCGGGCTCCACCGCTTCGCCTGGGATCTACGAGATGATCGAGGTGCTGGGGCTGGAAGAGACCGGGAAGCGCCTGGAGCGGGCCATTGCCAAGCTCTGCTGATAACGGCAACAGGTAAAAGAAAGAGGGGGAGCTCCAGGGCTTCCCCTCTTTTTCGTGGTGCGGAAATAGAGGGGGGCGGCCCCTAACGCTTTTTGACTTTGGAAGTTCAGGCTGGTTTTGCGGCAGGCAAAAAAATAGGCCTGCAAGCGGACGGGCCGCTGCAGGCCATGGCATTTCATGGATCTGGTGTTGGTTAGGCCGAGATTGCGCTCACCGGGCAGGTGTCTACGCAAGCGCCGCAGTCGATGCAGGTATCTGCAGCGATGGTCCTTTTGTCGCCAGCCTCGCTGATTGCGTTGACCGGGCAGGAATCGTCACAGGCGCCGCAGTTGATGCATTCGTCGCTGATGGTATGTGCCAAAGTATTCACCTCCTTCATGTTTACTTAAAATCGCGGTCGAAAACTACCATAGGACATAAAAAAAGTCCACCATAAAGCTGTATGACATTTGCCGCAACGATGGGAGGGAGAAAATCCTTGAACTGTAGACCAGTCTACGGTATATTTAAAAAACAGTTTTATTTGTAAACTTTTTTAGCCGGACTAAAGTACCCAGCTTGCCCGGTTAAACTACAATGACGGGGGATGCAGATCGATGGATATACTCGCACTTAACTGCGGAAGTTCTTCTGTAAAATACCAGTTGTTTGACTGGGACAAAAAAGTGGTGGTCGCCAAGGGTATGGTGGAGCGCGTCGTCATCGGCGATTCGTTCATCCTGCACGAAGTCCCGGGCCGCGAGACCTACCGCGAGGATTCCGACTGTCCCGATCATAAGACCGCCGTCGATCTGATTCTGCGCACCCTGACCTCTCCCGGACACGGCGTGCTTACCGATATCAAGCAGATAGCCGCGGTTGGGCACCGCGTTGTACACGGGGGGGAGCGTTTCACCAAGTCCGTACTCATCGACGAGGACGTGCTGGCCGCGGTCACCGAGGTGCAGCATCTGGCGCCTTTGCACAACCCGCCCAATATCGCAGGCATCGAGGGGGCCATGGCCGTTCTTCCCGGCGTCCCCCAGGTGGCGATTTTCGATACCGCGTTTCACCAGACCATGCCCGAGCACGCCTATCTCTACCCGCTTCCCTACGAGTGGTACGAAAAGTACGGGGTCAGGCGCTACGGCTTCCACGGCACATCGCACCTCTACGTCTCCAAGCGCATCGCCGCCATCCTAGGCAAACCGGCGAACCAGTGCAACGTCATCACCATGCACATCGGTAACGGCGTATCGCACTGCGCCATCAAGAATGGGGTGTCCGTCGACACCAGCATGGGGCTCACCCCGCTGGAAGGCGCCATGATGGGTACCCGCTGCGGCGACATCGATCCGGCCATCCCCGCCTTCATGATGCAGAAGGAAAACCTCTCCGCCAAGGAGATCGACAGCATCCTCAACAAGAAGAGCGGCGTCATCGGCATCACCGGCCGCTTCACCGACCGTCGCGATGTGATCGAGCACGCGAACGGCGGAGACAACCTCTGCAGGCTCGCGCTGGACATCGAGGCTTACCGTCTCAAGAAGTACATCGGCACCTACATGGCCGTGGTGGGAAGGCTCGACGCGGTCGTCTTCACCGCCGGGGTAGGGGAGATGGGGGCTCCGATCAGGGAGCGCGCCATCGAAGGGCTCGACCACCTGGGCATCGTCCTGGACCGCGAGCGCAACGCCTCCGCCATGACCAGGAAGCGCGAGACCCTGATCACCACCGATGACTCGCCGGTGAAGGTGTACGTGATACCGACCGATGAGGAGCTGGTCTTCACCGAAGACGTGGCGGCCATCCTGGATGGGACCTACACGGACCACATGCACTTCGAATACAGCTTCTCCAGGCCCGACTTCGTCAGGAAGTAAGGCGCGGCAGAGCGTAAGGCAACAAAAAGGCCGGCGGGGTAACCCGCCGGCCTTTCTTTTTGTTCTTTGTGTAAGCGAGCCGCCGCCCGTGGTTGACAGGTCCGACAGGTCGGGTGTCTACCCCTGCGCCTGCACGGCGGTGATGGCGGTTACGTCCACGATGTCCTGGACGGAGCAGCCGCGGGAGAGGTCGTTGACCGGCTTTGCCAGCCCCTGTATCACCGGGCCGATCGCCTTGGCGCCGGCGATACGCTCCACGAGCTTATAGGCGATGTTGCCGGCATCGAGGTCGGGGAAGATCAGGACGTTGGCCTTGCCGGCTACCTTGCTGCCGGGGGCCTTCTTCCCGCCTACGGCGGGGATGAGCGCGGCGTCGGCCTGGAGTTCGCCGTCGATGCTGAGTTTGGGGTCCATCCCCTTCGCCAGCTCAAGCGCTTTGAGCACCTTGTCTGCATCGGGGTGGCTCGCGCTCCCCTTGGTGGAGAAGGAAAGCATGGCAACGCGCGCCGGGACGTCGAGGAAGGACTTGCAGTTCCTCGCGGTGGCAATGGCGATCTCCGCCAGGGCCTGTGCGTCGGGGTTGGGGTTGACGGCGCAGTCGGCGAAGAGGATGACTCCGTTCTCCCCGAACTCGGGGCTCTTAGTCGCCATCAGGAAGAAGGAGGAGACCGTCTTGATGCCGGGGGCGGGGCCCACGGTCTGGAAGGCTGCGCGCAGCACGTCGCCGGTGGTGCCGGTGGCGCCTGCTACCTCGCCGTCTGCGTCGCCTTGGCGCACCATCATCCCGGCGAAATAGAGGTTGTCCCCGCCGCAGAGAAGCTCGCGCGCCTGCTCGGCGGTGAGCCCCTTCGACTTCCTCAGTTCCACCAGTTTCGCCACGTAACTCGCTAACTTGTCGGAAGCGGCCGGCTCTATGATCTCGACACCGGCCAGGTTGATCCCTTTCTCAACTGCGGCGGCCTTGATCGCCTCAGGCTTCCCCAAAAGTATGATATGCGCCAAACCCTGTTCCACGATGGCCTGGGCGGCGAACAGCATCCTCTCGTCATAGCTTTCCGGCAAGACTACGGTCTTCTTGTTGCCTCTTGCCTTATCGTGAATCTGCTTTACCAACGGCATGATGATCCCTCCGTATTAAATTTCAAACCGTGTTAGTTGTATAACCCAGCAGGTCGGATCGGTCAATAGAAAAGGGTACGGATATGCATCACTTGGATAGCGGCGTGCCGCATTCTTCCGGGTCTCCCTGGAGCTTGGCTACGGCGTGGGGAACGGCGGCCCAGACGAAACTGATGTTTTCCGTCGCCCCCTTCGGGCTTCCGGGGAGGTTGATGATCAGGGTGTTTTTCCTGATCCCGGCGATGGCGCGGGAGATGATGGCGTGCGGGGTTTTTTTCAGGCTCTCCGCGCGCATCACCTCGCCGAAGCCGGGGAGCACCCGGTCGACCACCCGTTCGGTCGCCTCCGGCGTCACGTCGCGCGGGGAGACGCCGGTCCCCCCGGTGGTGAGGATGAGGTCGAAGCTTCCGCTATCGCACCAGGCCTCCAGCTTTTCCGAGATGAGGGACGCCTCGTCCGGGATCACCTCGGTGCAGGTGACGGTCACCCCGCGCTCTTCCAACCAGCTTCTCAGGGCGGGGCCGCTGCCGTCCGCCCGCTCGCCGGTGGAACAACGGTCGCTCAAGGTCAATATCGCTGCTCGCATGGGAAAATCTCCTTTGGGAATCCTTACGCTTCTCTTTTGAAGACGCCGCTCTTGCCGCCTTCCTTGTAGTGGAGCTTCACGTCGGAGATCACGATCCCCTTGTCGCTCCCCTTGCACATGTCGTAGACGGTGAGGGCGGCGACCGTGGCCGCTGCCATTGCCTCCATCTCCACACCGGTCCGCTCGAAGGCGCGCACCGTCGCCATAACCGCGATGGTCCCTTGTCTCTCGTCCACCTCGAACTCGATGGAGACGTGGTGCAGCGCCAGCGGATGCGAGAGGGGGATCAGTTCCGGGGTCTTCTTGGCCCCGGCTATCCCGGCTATGCGGGCCACGCCGAGAACGTCCCCCTTGGCGACGCGTCCGGAGACGATGGCCTGCACCGTTTCGGGCTTGAGAGTCAGCACCGCTCCGGCTATGGCGGTCCGCATCGTCGGGACCTTCTGGCTGACATCGACCATGATGGCGTTGCCGCTCGCGTCAAAATGATTAAAAGACATCTCAGTCCTCCATTTCCAGGGTGGGATCCAACAGGTGCAGCTCGACCTCTTCGCCTGCGGCAAATTCGGTGCGGTCGGCGGGGAGCAGAGCCAGCGCGTTGCAGCGGAGCATGGTCTTCAGTATCCCCGTGTTCTGGTCGCCCGCCGTGCTGGCCAGGTAACGGCCGTCCTCGATGGTGACCTGCACCCGCAGGAAGTTCAGTTTCCCCGCCTTCTTGCGAGTCCCCTCCTTGAGATAGCCTCGCACGGTCCGCCTCAGCGCCTTCTCGTGCCCCATCATCCTCAAAAGCGCGGGCCGAACGAATTCGTCGAAGGTGATCATAGTGGAAACTGGGTTTCCGGGAAGCGAGAAGACCGGCGTATTTCCCCTGAGCGCGAAAGCCGTAGGGCCGCCGGGCTTGACGCCTGGTTTCCAGAACTGCTCCATCACCCCAAGTTCAGCCAGGATCTCGCGCACCAGGTCGCGGTCCCCGGCGGAAACGCCTGCGGAGGTGACCAGTACGTCCGCCTTCAAACCCTCCGTTAAGAGGGCCAAGTGGCTTTCACGGTTGTCCCTGGCGATGCCGAGAATGACCGGTTCGGCGCCGCAGAGCTTGATGGCGCAGGCGAGAGCCAGGGCGTTACTGTTGACGATCTGGCTCTCTTTGGGTTCCGTGCCGATCTCAACCAGCTCGTCCCCGGTGGAAAGAATGGCTACCCGCACCCGGCGGTAGACCGGGACCACGGCGGCGGAGAAGGAGGCGAGGAGGCTCACCTGCGGCGGGCCGATCAGCGTCCCCTTCGGCATGATCAGGTCGCCGCGGCCGACGTCCTCGCCCTGGAAGCGGATGTGGTCCCCCTTTTTCACCTGCAGCAGCAGCTTCACGCTTTGCTCGCCCGCCTCGGTCTCCTCGATGGGGACCACGGCGTCCGCCCCAGGGGGGATGGGGGCGCCGGTCATAATCCTCGCGGCGCACCCCTCGACAACGGCGTCCCCGGAGCTTACCCCGGCAGGGATGTAGTCGGTCACCTTGAGGACGGTCCCGGGCGCGCAGCCGGCGCTTCTCACGGCGAAGCCGTCCATGGCGGAGTTGTCCCAGCGGGGCATGTCGCTGGGCGCGGAATAATCCTCGGCCAGTACTCTCCCGGCGGCTTCCAGCAGGAGTACCCGCTCAATTCCGGCGGGGGCGACTTTCTCAAGGATCGTTCGCCGCGCTTTTTCGTAGTTCATCATCGTCACCTCTTGTTGCTGTGGAGTGGGAATAGAAAAGGGTCCTGCATCCCAAAAGGAGAGGACCCCGTGCGCTTAATGGCGGCGGCGGTTCTCCTTTCCAAAGGGGAGGCGGCGCCGTTTCCGGCGGCACCCAACGGCACCAGCTTCGTGGGGGTACTCCCTTTAGAAGGCTGCGGCTCGGAGACTATCTGCTTGTTTTGCTTAAGCCATAACACAATTGCAGAAAAATAAAAAATTATATTATTCCCAGAATTTCCACCCAGGATTTTCCATCGCTGCGCCTGCCAAACGAACAGCTCGTAAAATCGCATTCTTATGCGATTTTAGACGGTGCTTCTCTAGTGCGTATACGTTTTCTCATCACTCGCCTGTCGGTAGTCCGCGCTTTTTTAAGGGGTTGCATTACCACCATCAAACAGGGTATGGTTTTTCGCATACTGCCTGAACCCGTGTGGGAGAGGGCGGCGACTTTCGCATTCCAGCCGTCGGCGGCAGCCGGCGGCTTCAGGGAAGAAGCTCAGCTATGGCACTGATAGACACCTACGGCAGGTGCATAAATTACCTTCGGCTCTCCGTCACCGACCGCTGCAATCTCCGTTGCCGCTACTGCATGCCGGAAGAGGGGGTCGAGAAACTGGACCACTCGCAGGTCCTCTCCTACGCCGACCTCTTGCGCATCTCGACCGAGGCGGTTGCCGCCGGCATCGAGAAGATCCGCGTCACCGGCGGGGAGCCCCTGGTCAGAAAGGGGATAATCTCCTTCCTGGAGCGCCTGGGCGCGCTCCCCGGGCTCAAAGAACTGGTACTGACCACGAACGGCCTGCTCCTTAAGGAGATGGCGCAGGGACTTCGGGAAGCGGGGGTGCAGCGCTTGAACATCAGCCTCGACTCGCTGAAGCCCGAGACCTTCGCGGCAATCACCCGCGGCGGAGAGCTTAAGCGCGTCTTGGACGGCCTTGAGGCCGCCGAGAAAGCCGGTTTCCCGCCGCACAAGATCAACGTGGTGGTGATGCGCGGCGTAAACGACGACGAGATCCTCGACTTCGTGGAACTCACCATGAAGCGCCCCTACGCGGTCCGGTTCATCGAGTACATGCCCACCTGCGGCGACGCCGACTGGCGCGAACTCTGCGTGCCGGGCGCCGAGATCAGGGAGCGCATCGGCGCCCGCTACCTCATAGAGGAGGTGAGCAACAGCGAGCTCTCCGGCCCTTCGAAGAACTTCAAGCTGCAGGGGTCGCAGGGGTCGCTGGGGATCATCACCGCCATGACCGGGCACTTCTGCAATGGCTGCAACCGGTTGCGGGTGACCGCCTCGGGGATCGCCAAGGGGTGCCTCTTCTCAGGTGACGGGGTGGACCTGCGGCCGGTCCTTGCCACAGGGGACGACGCCCTTTTGCGCCAGGAGGTGCAGCGCATCGTGGCCGCGAAACCGGGCCGGCACGAGGTGACGGACGAGGGCGCGGAAACGGTCCCCTTCGCCATGTCCAGAGTCGGCGGGTGATCAAGCGGCAGGTTGAGATTGTTTAGATACAGACCCGATTCAACAAGGAGTTAGCTATGACTGGAAAAATCATCGCGGTGAACGTGAGCCTCAACAAGGGTGAGCGCAAGACCCCGGTCCCCGAGGTCACGCTGCGGGAAAACCACGGCATCGAGGGGGACGCGCACGCGGGCGACTGGCACCGCCAGGTGAGCCTCCTGGCTCAGGAGAGCATTGCCAAGATGGTGGCCATGGGGCTCGACGTGAAAGAGGGAGACTTCGCCGAGAACATCACCACCGAAGGGGTGGACCTGGTGCATCTCCCGATCGGGACCCGGATGCAGCTGGGCGAGGCGCTCCTCGAGGTGACCCAGATCGGCAAAGAGTGCCATAACCGCTGCGCCATCTACTACCAGGCCGGCGACTGCGTCATGCCCAAGGAAGGGATCTTCGCCAAGGTGCTGAAGGGTGGCGTGGTGCGCCCCGGTGACGCGGTGGCGATCCTCTAAGCCCCCGGCGTTTGGGAGCGCGGGAGCACCACGGTGAAGGTGCTCCCCCCGCCCGGGACGCTCTCGACGTCGATGCGCCCTCCATGCTCCCGGACGATGCCGTAGGAGACGGAAAGTCCGAGGCCGGTACCGTTGGACTTGGTGGTGTAGAAGGGGTTGAATACCTGCCTCAGGTTCTCCAGCGCGATGCCGATCCCGGTGTCGCGGACCTTCACCTCGTAGCTCCCCGCGGGCTCCACCTGCTGGGTCCACACCGAGAGGACGCCCCCTGACGGCATCGCCTGCACCGCGTTCAAGACCAGGTTGGTGAACACCTGACGCAACTGGTCCGCATCCCCCTCCACCTGCGCCACGCTCTCCGCATACTGCTCCGCTATCTCTATCCCCTCAAGCGACACCTGGTGCCCGATCTGGCCCACGATCTCGTGCAAGAGCTCGTTCAGCCGCACGGTGCCCGCTTCCATCTGCTCGCGCCTGGCGAATTTCAACAGGTTCGATACGATCCGCTCCACCCTTTTCACCTGCTGGAAAATGGTGTCCACTTCCTCCCGGATCGGGGCGTCCTCCGGCACCGAGAGCTGCAACAGCTCCGTATTGCCGCGTATGATCGCCATCGGGTTGTTGATCTCGTGCGCGACCCCCGCCGCCAGCTCGCCTATCGCCGCCAGCTTCTCCACCCGCAGCAGCTCCTCGCGGGTCTGCACCAGGAGCCGGTTCTTTTCCTCCAGTTCGGCCGTTCTCGACTGCACCTTCTCTTCCAGGTTTCGGTTCAGCTCGATAATGCTGTCCTCGCGCTCCACGAGCGAGCGGCTCATGTCGTTGAACCGCCCCGCCAGGTCGCCGATCTCGTCCCGGGAATCGATGCTGCTTTTCACGTTGCGCTCGCCGGCGGCTACGCGTCGCGCCAGGAGGTCCAGTTCCCGTATCGGCTGGGAGAGCTTCCTCCCCAGGAACCCGGCCATGGAAACCCCCACCAGACCGCTCACCAAAAGGACGAAGCTCAAAAGAACGGCCATGTCGATCTTGACCGCCGAATACTGGCTCTCCAGCATCCCCACGTAGAGGGCGCCGATCGGGACCCCCTGCAGCGAGAGGATCGGTTCGTAGGCGGTCAGGTACCAGTCGTTCACCACGAAGGCGCGCCCGACCCACTTGGCCCCCTTGAGGAGCACCCGCTCCTGGACCGGCGCGGAGAGCCTGGTGCCGACGGCCCGGCTGCCGTCGGTGTTGGGGACGTTGGTGGCGATCCTTATGTCCCCCTGGAAGATGGTGGAGTTACCCACGTCCCGGCCGTTTTTCCGTGCCCCCTCGTAGACCACGGAGCGGATCCGGTCCACGAGCTTCTGGTTGTTGTTGAGGAGCACCCCGCCGTAGAGCGCCCCCAGCAGGTTCCCCGCCTTGTCCCGCACCGGTGCCGCGACCAGGAGGAACATGGCGCCGTTTAGCTGCACCGGGGCCCCTGCGGCGGGGAAGATGCGCGCCTGGCGCACCAGGCTGTCTCCTTCAAGCTCCAGTTCGGAAGAGGGGAGGATGGTGGTGCCGCTGGCGATCTCCCCCTTCAACGCGCGCGCCACGAACTGGTTGCGGGTCTTGTCGTCGCCGCGCAGCTCGGGGTTGTTGGCCCTGAAGATCACCTTTCCCGAGGCGTCCACGGCGGCGAGGATGTCCAGGCGCTCGCTGGCCTTTAGCGATGAGAGCGCCTCGCTCACCGCCCGCCGGTCGCCGGAGGCGATGGTCTCGGCGGTCCTGCCGAAGGAGGCGGTGAGCTTCACCACGTCGTAGATGCGCGAAAGCTCGCTCTGGTACGCCTCGCGGGCGACGCTCAGGTCGTAGCGGACCTTCTCCTGGGCCTGGGCGGCGACCTTGGAGCTCAGGATGAAGACCCCGGCCATCCAGCAGATGAGGATCGCTATCCCCAGCGGGATGAGCGTCGCCACGGTGAGCTTGGTCTTTATGGGAAAGCGCAGCTTGGGAAGGGTCATGAGGGAATGGTGATGCGGTATTCGACGATCTTGCGGTCCAGGGTTTTTCTGGAGATGCCCAGGATCTCGGCCGACCTGCTCTTGTGGTACCCGGTGCCGGAGAGGGTCCGCTCGATGGCTTCCTTCTCCACGTTTTCCAGCGAGACGAACTGCGCCTCGCCGCGAGGCGCTTCCACCTTTTGGGGCTGTTTGCGCCAGATGGGAAGCTCCTTCGCGGTGACCGTCTGGGTCCGGGCCAGGATGACTGCGCGCTCTATGACGTTTTCCAGCTCCCTGATGTTGCCGGGCCAGTCGTAGCCGCACAAAAGCTGCAGCGCCTCGGGTGCCAAGGTGGTTACCTGCTTCTTCATCTTCAGGCTGTACTTCTTCAGGAAATGCAGCGCCAGGGGCTCCACGTCGTCCTTTCTCTCCCTAAGCGGCGGCAGCGGGATGTTGATCACGTTCAGACGGTAGAAGAGGTCCTCGCGGAAACGTCCCTCCTGAACCTCCTGCTCCAGATTCTTGTTGGTGGCTGCCACGAAGCGGATATCGGCGCTTTTCGGGCGGGTCGACCCCACCGGGATGAAATCGCGCTCCTGGATCACGCGCAAGAGCTTTGCCTGGATGGGGAGGGTCATGTCGCCGATCTCGTCCATGAAGAGGGTGCCGCCGTCGGCCTCCTCCAATAGCCCCTTCTGCGCCGCGACCGCGCCGGTGAAGGCGCCCCGGACGTGCCCGAAGAGCTGGCTCTCCAGGAGCGTATCGGTGAGGGCCGCGCAGTTGATGGAGAGAAAGCGCCGGTCGCGCCTGAGGCTGTTGTAGTGGATGGCGCCGGCGATGAGCTCCTTGCCGGTCCCAGATTCACCCAATACCAGTATGTTCGCTTCGCTGGCCGCGACCTGCAGGGTGAGGTCGTAGATCTCCTGGAAGGCGGCGCTTCTGAAGATGATCGATTCCTGCAGAATCGGTTTCTCCAGCTCGCTCTTGAGCGCCCGGTTCTCCTGCAAGAGCTGCTCCTTTTCCAGGGCGTTTTTGAGGACGCTCAGTATCTTCTCCTTGGGAAAGGGTTTGGTGACGTAGTCGTAGGCGCCCATCTTGATCGCCTCGACCGCCGCGTCTATGGTTCCGAAGGCGGTCATGATGACGATGGGAAGCGAGGGGCGGAGCGCCTTCACCTCCTTGAGCACGGCGATGCCGTCCATGTCGGGCATCCTTACGTCCTGCAAAAGGAGGTCCGCGTCGGAGGGGTCCCCCTCTTTGAGGCGGCGCAGGAGCGCCGCGCCCCCGTTGAAGGTCTCCACCTGGTATCCCTGGGTCTGCAGCAGCTTCTTCAGATAGATGAGGATCCCTTCCTCGTCGTCGCAGATAAGAATCTTTTCCTGTCTCATTTCCCGGTGTTCCTCATGCTGCTCCTGCCACGGCGCTACCTGTGTAACCTGGTCAAAATGTCACACATCATGACAAAACGGCACATCTTTGAGCGTTGTTTAATGTTTAATGAGCTTCCTTCCGGCGGTGACAACAGTATCATTTCAAACCCTTACGGTACAAACTATTTTTTGATATTTGCGTAAACGCGCTGGCATGGCAATTGCCGTATACGCGTGCTTACTAACGGTGGCACGACGTTTATCATGGGAAAAGGAGAGATTCAACATGGCTGTTTCACGGAGGGAGTTTCTGCAGGGAGGGGCGCTGGCTACGGCACTGGTCCTTTCCGGCAAAAAAGCGGAAGCGGGCGGAGCCGATGCCTCGCAGATGCGCACCAAGGGGCTGAAAAGCTCGACCACCATCTGTCCTTTCTGCGCGGTAGGTTGCGGGCTTGTGGTGCATACCAAGAACGGCAAGATCGTCAACATCGAGGGGGACACCCAGCATCCGATCAACCAGGGTGCGCTCTGCTCGAAAGGCAGCGCGCTGTTCCAGGTCGCCAACAACGAGCGCCGCCTGCAGAAGGTCATGTACCGTGCTCCCGGCAGCGACAAGTTCGAAGAGAAGAGCTGGGATTGGGCGCTGGAGCGGATCGGCCAGAAGATGAAGGAGACCCGCGACAAGACCTTCAAGGCCAAAGAGATCAACAAGAAGGACAACAAGGAATACGTCGTGAACCGCACCGAGGGGATGGCTTTCCTGGGGGGCGCCGGTCTCGACAACGAGGAGTGCTACCTCTGGAGCAAGTTCGCCCGCTCCATGGGGGTCGCGAACCTCGAACACCAAGCCCGAATATGACACTCCGCTACAGTCGCCGGTCTGGCGGCTTCGTTTGGACGTGGGGCAATGACCAACCACTGGATTGACCTGAAGAACGCCGATGCCATCCTGGCCATCGGTTGCAACCCTGCAGAAAACCACCCGATTTCAATGAAATGGATCGAGGCGGCTATGGATAACGGCGGCAAGCTTCTGGCCGTCGACCCGCGCTTCACCAGGACCGGCTCCAAGGCCGATCACTACGCGCAGATCCGTCCCGGCACCGACATCGCCTTCCTGGGCGGAATGATCAACTTCGCGCTGCAGAACAACATGATCCACGAGGAGTACGTCCGCGAGTACACCAACGCCTCCTTCATCGTCAACGAGAAGTACGACTTCAACGAGGGTATCTTCTGCGCCTTCGACGACCAGGAGAAGACCTACGATCCGAAGGCCTGGGCCTACGCGGTCGACGGCTCCGGCAACCCCAAGCGCGACAAGTCCCTGAAGGACCCGCGCTGCGTTTTCCAGCAGCTGAAGAAGCACTACTCCCGCTACACCGTCGACATGGTCTGCTCCATCACCGGCACCAAGAAGGAAGACTACGTCGCCGTCGCCAAGGCGTTCTGCTCCACCGGGCGCGCCGACAAGGCCGGCACCATCCTCTACGCAATGGGTATCACCCAGTCCACCCACGGCACCCAGAACGTCCGCGCGACCGCCATGCTGCAGATGCTGCTGGGCAACATCGGCATCGCCGGCGGCGGCGTGAACGCGCTGCGCGGCGAGAGCAACGTACAGGGCTCCTCCGACTACGGCCTGCTCTTCCACCTGCTCCCGGGCTACCTGAAGTCCCCTGAGTTCGACAACGTCGACCTGAAGGCATACCTGGAGAAGTGGACCCCGAAGACCAAGGATACGAAGAGCGCCAACTGGTGGGGGAACACCCCGAAGTACACGGTGAGCCTCCTCAAAGCCTGGTATGGCGACAACGCCACCGCCGAGAACGGCTTTTGCTATGACTACCTCCCCAAGAGAAGCGGCAACTACTCCTTCATGAAACTGATGGAGAAGATGGGCAAGGGCGAACTGCAAGGGCTCGTCTGCATGGGGCAGAACCCGGCTGTGGGCGGCCCGGATTCCCTGAAGACCCGCGAGGCGCTGGGAAAACTCGACTGGCTCGTCACCGTCGACCTCTGGGAGACCGAGACCTCGATCTTCTGGAAGCGCCCCGGCGTGAACCCCAAAGACATCAAGACCGAGGTCTTCATGCTGCCGGCAGCCTCCTCCGTCGAGAAGGAAGGCTCCATCTCCAACTCCGGCCGCTGGGCCCAGTGGCGCTACAAGGCTGCGGAACCGGTAGGGGATGCGAAGAGCGACCTCTGGATCATCGACCAGTTCGCGAAGCACATGAAGAAGGCGTACCAGAAAGGGGGAACCTTTCCCGAGCCGATCACCAAGCTCTCCTGGAACTACGGCGAAGGCCACGAGCCTGAAGTGCACCTGGTCGCCAAGGAGATCAACGGCTACTTCACCAAGGACATGACCATCGTCGACAAGGACAAGACCCTGGAGTTCAAGAAGGGTGACCAGGTCCCGATGTTCAAATACCTGCAGGACGACGGCTCCACCGTCTCCGGCTGCTGGATCTACTGCGGCTCCTACACGAAAGACGGCAACCAGATGGCCCGCCGCGACGCCACCGACCCGACCGGGCTCGGCATGTTCCCGAAGTGGTCCTGGTGCTGGCCGGTCAACCGCCGCATCATCTACAACAGGGCTTCCGTGAATCCGGACGGCGCGCCGTTCAACCCCAAGCGCGCAGTCATCGCCTGGGACGCGCTGGAGAAGAAGTGGAAAGGCGACGTCCCCGACGGTCCCTGGCCGCCGATGAACGACGCGAAGGAAGGGAAGTACCCCTTCATCATGATTCCTGAAGGGCATGGCCGCCTCTACGCGCTGGACATGAAGGACGGTCCGTTCCCCGAGCACTACGAGCCGATCGAAAGCCCGGCCAAGAACCTGATGTCCAAGGTGCAGAGCAACCCGGCGGTCAAGGCCCCGGCCAACATGTCCAGCGACCTGAACAAATACCCGTTCGTCGGCACCACCTACAGGATGACCGAGCACTGGCAGGCAGGCGCCATGACCCGCAGCCTTCCCTGGCTGGTGGAGCTGGTCCCGACCATGTTCGTCGAGATCTCCCAGACGCTCGCCTCCTCCAAGGGGATCAACAACGGCGACCAGGTGAAGATCACCACCGAGCGCGGTTCCATCGAGGCGAAGGCCCTGGTCACCACCAGGCTCAAGCCGTTCAACGTGCAGGGGAAAATGGTAGAGCAGGTGGGCCTTCCCTGGCACTTCGGTTATGCAGGTCTTGCTACCGGCGACTCGGGCAACGTCCTGACCCCGTCCGTCGGCTGCGCCAATACGAGCATCCCCGAATTCAAGGCATTCCTCTGCAACATCGAGAAAGGGGGTAAACGCGCATGAGCGAGACCAATCAGGATTTCAACAAGAGCAAGGCGTTCTTGATCGACATGACCAAGTGCACCGGCTGCCGCGGCTGCCAGGTCGCCTGCAAGCAGTGGAACCAGCTCGACGCCGAGAAGACTGAGTTCTTCAACGGCGAGGGTTACCAGAACCCGCCCCTTATGTCGGAGCACACCTTCACCCGCATCAAGTTCCGCGACTACGAGAAGAACGGGCAGAACGAGTTCGCCTTCTACAAAGAGATGTGCATGCACTGCAACGAGCCGGCGTGCGCCTCCGTCTGCCCGGTCGGCGCCTTCAAGAAGACCAAGGAAGGCCCCGTCGTCTACGACGCCAAGCGCTGCATCGGCTGCCGCTTCTGCATGGTCGCCTGCCCGTTCGGTGTTCCCAAGTACGAGTGGAGCAAGGCGTTCCCGCTGGTGAGAAAGTGCACCGGCTGCTACTCCAGGGTGAAGGAAGGGCTGAAGCCCGCCTGCGCCACCACCTGCGTCTCCGCCATCACCTACGGCGACCGCGGGGAGATGATCAAGGAGGCGAACAAGCGCATCGCCACCCGCCCGGAGAAGTACCTGAAGAAGCTCTACGGCGCCGAAGAAGCGGGTGGGACCAGCGTCATCTACCTGACCGCGCTCCCCTTCGACGAACTCGGGTTCAAACCGGTCACCAAGAGGCCGCTCCCGTCTTACACCTGGCAGGCGCTGCGGCTCGTGCCGGGGATCTTCCTCACCGTCGGCAGTTCGCTCTCGCTCCTTTCCTGGTTCAACCACAGGAAGGAGAGGATCGCCAAGGAAGAGGAACAGAGAAAATCCGGCGCAACGCCTAAGGAGGAGAGCTAGATGACCGCTGCAAAGATAATCATCAACGAGATCAAGGGATACCACCGCTTCGTTAAATTCCTGATCGTCCTGGTATCGCTGGGCGCGCTCGCCTCCCTGGTCCGCTTCGTGTTCGGCCTCGGGGTCACCACCAACCTGAACGACACCTTCCCCTGGGGACTCTGGATCTCCTTCGACGTCGTCACCGCCGTACCCCTGGCGGCGGGCGCCTTCACCCTCGGGGCCATCGTGCACTGCTTCCACATCAAGAAGCTTGAGCCGCTGGTGCGTCCGGCCATCGTGACCGGCTTCCTCGGCTACTCGCTCGTCTGCGTCGGTCTCCTTCTCGACCTGGGGCAGCCGCAGCGCTGCTGGCATACCATGGTGTACTGGAACCCGCACTCCCCGATGTTCGAGGTTTCCATGTGCATCGCCGCGTACACCACGGTGCTCTTCCTGGAGTTCCTGTCGCCGGTCTGCGAGAAGTTCGGCTACCACGTGCCGCTGAGGCTGCTTAGGACCATAGAGATGCCGCTCGTCATCGCGGCGGCCTCCATCTCGACCTTGCACCAGTCTTCGCTCGGAACCTTCTTCCTGATCGCGGTCGATAAGCTGCACAGCCTCTGGTACAACCCGCTCCTGCCGCTGCTCTTCTGGGTTTCTGCCATGTGCGCCGGCATCTCCATCATCATCGTGGAAGCGACCATGAGCCACAAATGGATGGGGCAGCCCGACGAGAGCGAGCTTTTGGAGACTCTGGCGAAGATCCTCCCCTGGGTCATCACCGCGTACCTGACCCTGAAGCTCTTCTCCCTCTTCGCGCTGACCGAGGGGCCGCTCTTCAACCGTCCGGGTCTGGTGGCGCTTTTCGCTGTCGAGATGCTGGGCGGGGTGATCGCGCCCCTGGTGATGCTGATGAACGGCAACGTGCGCGAGAACAACCGTCTGCGCGCTACCGCCGCCTGGCTCGTCATCGCAGGCGTCATCTTGAACCGCTTCAACGTATCGATGTTCGGGATGGAGGCTCCGGGAACCTTCTACTACCCCTCCTTCATCGAGAGCCTGGTGACCGTCGGCATCATCGCGGCGCACATCCTGTTCTTCGTCCTGATCGCGAAATACTTCCCGATCTTCGAGCACCATCCGGAGACCGTGGACTACTCGATCCCGGACAACTTCCACAAGACCGACAAGGGACCTGCAGTACACGGCAAGGTCGCAGGCGAAGCCTAGCCTGCCGGGCAGCTTGAGACGAACTGCAAGTGAAGCAAGTGAAAGGTAGTAATTGAAGTAAGTTAAGTGAAGAAGTACGAGGACACCCTCCGAAAGCCCCTCTCCCTCAGGGAGAGGGGCAGGGGTGAGGGTAACAGAACGTCACACAGCAGCGCCCTCACCCCGCCCTCTGCCAAAGGGCGAGGGAGAGTGGACGCGAGTCGGCTGACAGCGAGGAGCAACCGGGTGGCTAGCAAGATCTACAGTTTCAACAAAGGTGTGCTGGTACAGGAAGAGGGCGGGGTGGTCAACGAATACCCGCTGCAACTGGTGGTGAACGGGCGCGAACTGGCGACCCTCATTGCCTCGCCTCACGATCTACGCTTCCTGGTGGCGGGCTTTCTGCGCCTGCAGGGGTTCGTCTCACAGGTGGAGGACTTCCTGGCCTTGGCCATCTGCCAGGATTTCGGGGCCGCCAGCGTAACCATCCGGGGAGAGCTCCCCGAGCGCCTGAAGCCGGTGCTCACCTCCGGCTGCGGCACCGGCATCAGCTTCAACATGCCCAAGCCCGTCGAGAAAAAGGGGCCCTCCCGGGTCCATTCCACCGCCTCGATCTTCACGCTGATGAACCAACTGGCGCAGAAGGCGGAAGGGTACAAAAGCCATGGCGGCATGCACTCCGCAGGGGTCGGCGATACCGAACTCATCCTGCACGCAGAAGATATCGGCCGCCACAACACCATAGACCGCCTAGCCGGAGAGGCCCTTTTGAAGGGAATCTCACTGGAAGGAAAGATTCTGGTCACTTCGGGACGCGTTTCGACCGAGCTGGTGGCTAAGGCCTCGCTTCTCGGCATCGACGTGATCGCTTCCCGCACCTCGCCTACCGACATGGCGATCAAGATGGCGGAAGAGGCCGGCATCACCCTGGTCGGCTACGTCAGGGCCATGAGCTTCAAGCTCTACACCCACGTCGAGGGGATCGATTTCCGCGCCGGGGACGGCAAGGTCCATGGGGTGACCGGCGTTATCCTTGCTGGTGGGGCCTCCAGCCGTATGGGGAGCAACAAGGCCCTGCTGCCGCACAAGGGGGGGCGCTTCATCGAAAGCATCTACCGGGAGCTTTGCGAGATCTTCCCCGAGGTGATCCTGGTAACCAACGCCCCCGAGCAATACCAGTTCCTGCCCTGCCGGAAGGTGCCCGATCTCTACGAGGGGATGGGTGCTTTGGCAGGGATCCACGCGGGGCTTTCCCAAAGTTCGAACCCGGCAGTATTCACCGTGGCCTGCGACATGCCGCACCTGAATCCGGCGCTGATCAGGCACATTGCGAGCCACCGCTACGGCTGCGACCTGGTGCTCCCCATGAGCCCGCAAGGCTACGAGCCGCTGCACGCGCTGTACAACAAGGGGTGCCTGCCGGCCATGGAGTCTTCGCTCAAAAACGGCAAGCGCCGCGTCGTTTCCATCCTGCCGCGGGTGAACGTGCGCGAAATAAGCCCCTCGGAGGTGGCCGGTTTCGACCCCCGCTTCGATTCCTTCAGCAACATCAATACGCCGCAGGAATACTACGACCTGAGAAACGCCGACAAGGAAAAGGCGGCCGCAGGCGAGCCCTTTTCCGATGCAGCTCAGCAAAAGCTGCAGGCTTGAATTTGAAAGCGACCCCGGGCCAAAGGCATCGGGGCTTACATAAAACCAACGATTCATCGGACCGGTAGGGCGGTTCTTTAAAGGAGAAGTTAAATGTTTGGATTCGGTATGCCGGAAATGATCATCGTCCTCGTCATAGCACTGGTTGTGGTAGGACCGGCGAAACTCCCGCAGTTGGGGCAGGCACTGGGAAGCAGCATCAAGAACTTCAAGAAGGCATCCTCCGGTGAGGACGTGGTCCAACTGAACGAGGAAAAGAAGGCGTAACGGTTATCAGCGAGATGGTTGTCAAAGGCCGCAGGCGAACTGTCTGTGGCCTTTTCTGTCCAGCATCAAAGCTTGTATCGGTGTCGACAAACTGCATGGGATCTTTTGCGCTATCTTGGTGCACCGCTGGCAGAGCGATGTTATTGCTAAAGTTGCCTAGAGTTTTGCCGATAATTAACCACAGAGGGCGATAAAAACACTCTCACACTCCAACAAGGAGACAGGCGGTACAGGAGAGAGATGCATGTTGACGCAGTGGCGTGATGAAATGATTACCGGGAACCATGAAATCGACGGACAGCACCAGGAGCTGTTGCGCCGTGTGGACGATTTGTTGAAGGGCGCCAGGGCGAAAAAGGGTAGCGAAGAGATCGGAAAGCTGATGTGGTTCCTGAAAAAGTACGTGCGCAGGCACTTCAAGGACGAGGAAAAACTGCAGCTGGAATCGGGCTATCCCGGGTACGAGGCGCACAAGGCCCAGCACGAGATGTTCTTTCGCGAGGTGCTCCGCCTGGAGGCGCTGCATGCCGAGCAGGGCGAGAACACGCTGATGATAGTTGCCGCCGTCAACGCCATGTGCGAGTGGCTGCGCAGCCATTTCAAGAGGATGGACATGGAGTTGATCCTGTTCCTGCAGGATAACAACATCAACCGCCCTGCGCTGAGCCCAGACGACAACGACGATTCCGAGGACTACTGACCGTCCGGAAACTCAATGAGCTGAATGAACAAAAGGAGCAACCTCCCTCGGGTGGTTGCTCCTTTTTTATTTTCCGGCCGGCTTTTCTCAACCGCTATTCTGCGGCGCCGCGGTGGACTGCCAGCGGACCCCATGCCTGGCAAACCGACATCACCTCTACGCTGTTGATGTTGACCCGTTGCGGCACCGACGCCACCCACGCAACAATCTCCGCTATGTCTTCGCCCTGCAGCGGTTCCGTGCCGGCATAGACGCGATGCGCCTTTTCGTCCTCCCCCTTGAACCGCACCTTGGAGAACTCGGTCTCGGCCATGCCGGGCTCGATGTTGGTTACCCTGACGGCGGTCCCCAAAAGGTCCGCGCGCAGATTCCGGGAGAACTGCTGCACGAACGCCTTGCTGGCGCCGTAGACGTTCCCTCCGGGATAGGGCCAGCTACCCGCGACGGAGCCGATGTTGATCACGTGCCCGCGGTTGCGGGCCACCATCCCGGGGAGGATGGCGCGGGTGCAGTACATGACCCCCTTTATGTTGGTGTCGACCATGGTTTCCCAGTCGTCCAGCGAGGCCTGGTGGGCAGGCTCAAGCCCTAGTGCCAGCCCGGCGTTGTTCAGCAGCAGGTCTATCTCGGCAAACTGAGCCGGGAGCGAGGCGAAAGAGGCGGAGACGGCTTCCCGGTCGCGGACGTCCAAGGTGATGCAAAAGACCCTGGAGTCGCCGCCAAGTTCCTCCTTGAGTTGCTCCAGCGCCTCGCGGCGCCGGGCGGCCAGGACCAGCTTCCATCCCTGGTTCGCGAAGGCGCGGGCACATGCGGCTCCGAACCCCGACGAGGCCCCGGTTATCAGCGCAGTCTTACTCATCGATTCCTCCTCATTATTTCTGTTTTTCGTCAGGCTTATTAGAAGAAAGGCTATCTTAAAGGAGATCACCGGTCTTTACAAGTGCAGCTGGTGAGGGTCTAGCGGTTCAAGCGTTAATCGGGAAATTCCGGAAGCTCATTCCCATTAAAAAAGCGTCCTGCATTGCCTCGCAAAAACAATCGGGTAAAGTTGGTGATGTTTTTTGCAACCGTTTTTCGCTTGATTTTGTCAAGCGACTTTTCGCTTACTTTGGCTTCTTTTCCGCCAACGGCAGGAGGTGCCAGGTCATGCGCAAGATCAGTTATAGCTGCGAGGTGCATGCAGCGTTCGACAACATCTGGAAACTCATCATCGAAAAGGTTGAGCTGCCGCAAACGTACCTGCCGGGCGCGGTCCAGTCGCGCATCCTGCAGCATTACGGCAACGGGCTTTTGCGGGAGGTGCGCGGGGAGGGGCTGCTGATCAAGGAGAAGGTGGTGATCGACAAGACCCACGGCGAGGTGCACTACTTCCTGATGGAGCACCCGCTCTTCACCGGGCGCGTCATCAACCGTGTGGTTCCTTCCTCGGTGCAAAGCCCTGTGGCCCCGCAGGTCCTCACCATCGAGGTTGACTGGACACCGAAGGACGATGAGGCCGAGCGAATGATCCAGGCGACGATACCGGAACAGATCCAGCGGGAGGTGCTGAGCCTCAAACAGCTGGCAGAAGCCATGGAAAAAGAGGAATCGCTGCCGCTGCACACCCATTATGCTTTCGGCATCACCATGACCCTCACTTTCAGCGACGCGCTGGAAAGGGTACAGCAGGAGCTGCAGAAAGAGGGCTTCGGCATCATCTCTTACATAGACATCAAAAAGAAATTCCAGGAGAAGCTGCACAAGGATTTTCGCAACTACCAGATCCTGGGAGCTTGCAACCCCGGGCTCGCCTACCAGGCGTTCGGCATCGAGATCAACATCGGCACCCTGCTGCCGTGCAACGTCGTGGTCTATTCCCTTTCGGAGGGGCGCACCGTGGTGATGGTCATGGACCCGGTCGCTGCGCTCTCGTTGGTGGGGAACAGCCAATTGACCGAACTGGCTGAGACGGTCAAGCAGAGCATGCAGAGGGTGATCGCCGCCCTTTGACGCTGCGTAGCTATCGTAACGGGGGATGCCATGCTTAAGATAAAGCGCATATACGAGGAAGCCGACGGGAACGACGGGCTGCGCGTCCTGGTCGACCGCCTCTGGCCACGCGGAATCTCCAAGGAACGGGCGCATTTCGACCGCTGGGAGAAGGAGCTAGCACCAAGCGACGAGTTGCGCCGCTGGTTCGGGCACGATCCGGAACGGTGGCAGGATTTCAGGAGCCGATATCGTGAAGAGCTGGAAGGGCAGGGGGAACTGCTGCAGGAAATAGCGGCAGCGGCCGCCAAGGGGCCGGTAACGCTTTTGTACGCCGCTAAAGACGAGGAGCATAACAACGCAGTGGTGCTGAAAGAGCTTATCGGCAAGGCGCGCAAGTGATCGGGCGTCAGGGTTAGCTACCGGCAGGCGAGGGGGCGAGGAGGCAGCATGGGCGACAATGTGGCGATGAAAATATTGAAAGAGCACCTGGTCGAAGGGAAGCTGGTGCCGGGGCAGGAAATAGCCTTGAGGATCGACCAGACGCTGTTGCAGGACGCGACGGGGACCATGGCGATGCTGGAGTTCATGGCGATGGGGCTTCCGCGGGTGAAGGTGGAACTGGCGGCGCAGTACGTCGATCACAACCTGCTGCAGACCGACAACAAGAACGCCGACGACCACGCCTTTTTAACCAGCGCGGCCCAGAGGTTCGGCGTCTACCTCTCCAAGCCGGGGAACGGGGTCTCGCACCAGGTCTCTCTGGAGCGCTTCGGCGTCCCTGGCACCACCTTGTTGGGCGCGGACTCGCATACGCCTACCGCGGCTGGCCTGGGTCAACTCGCCATCGGCGCCGGGGGGCTGGATGTCGCGCTCGCCATGGCGGGGCACCACTTTCATCTCACCTGCCCACGCATCTGGGGGGTAAAGCTGACCGGGCAGCTGCAACCCTGGGTCTCAGGGAAGGACGTGATCCTGGAGATGCTAAGGCGCCACAGCGTGAAGGGAGGGGTGGGGAAGATCATCGAGTACTACGGCCCCGGGGTCGCCACCCTTTCCGCTACCGACCGCGCCACCATCGGAAACATGGGGGCCGAGCTTGGCGCAACCAGCACCGTTTTCCCCAGCGACCAACATACACTTGCCTTTCTTAAGGCCCAGGGGCGCGGCGAGGTGTGGCGCGAACTATTGCCGGACCCGGATGCGACCTACGACGACCACGACGAGATAGACCTGAGCCAGGTGGTTCCGCTCATCGCCTGCCCCTCGTCGCCGGACAACGTGGTGCCGGTCTCGGAAATCGAGGGATTGAAGGTGGACCAGGTCATCGTCGGCAGCTCGGTCAACTCATCTTTTCGGGACCTGATGACTGTCTGCCGCATCCTCGACGGTCGCAAGGTAGCGCCGGGCGTCGCCTTCCATATCAACCCCGGCAGCCGCCAGGTGCTGGAGAACGTGGTGGCGCAGGGAGGATTCATAATGCTCCTTCTGGCCGGAGGCCAGGTGCACCAGCCAGGTTGCCTGGGCTGCATCGGCATGGGGCAGGCCCCAGGCACCAACCAGGTGTCGCTGCGGACCTTCCCGCGCAACTTCCCTGGGCGAAGCGGCACCAAGGAGGACCGTGTCTACCTCTGCTCCCCCGAGACCGCTGCTGCGGCCGGTGTATTCGGGGTGGTCACCGACCCCCGGAAGCTCTCCGACCTCCTCCCCTGGCCCGCCGTGCAGAACCCGGAGCAGTACCTGCTGGATGACGCCGGCATCATCGTGCCCCCCGAGGACGGTAGCGCCGTGGAGATCGTCACCGGCCCGAACATCGTCCCCTTCCCGGAATTCCCCGCGCTGCCGGACCAGCTCGATGTCGAGGTGATCATCAAGGTCGGCGACAACATCTCCACCGACACCATCATGCCGGCAGGGAACAAGGTGCTCCCATTCCGCAGCAACATCCCCGCCATCAGCAAGTTCGTCTTCGAACAGGTCGACCCCGAGTTTGCCGACCGTGCCTCACAAAAAGGGGAGGGGGCGGTAATCGGCGGCGAGAATTACGGGCAGGGGTCGTCGCGCGAGCACGCCGCGCTGGCGCCGCGCTACTTGGGCATCAGGGTGAAGATCGCCAAAGGCTTCGCCAGGATCCATCGCTCCAACCTGATCAACTTCGGGATACTGCCGCTCACCTTCAAGAACAAGGACGACTACGACCGGATCAAGCAGGGGGACCGCCTGCAGCTAACGAACCTGCGCGAATTGATCCAGGGGGGAGCGACCGAGATACCGTTCAAGGTCAACGGAGGCGAGATCCTTACCCAGCTCGCTGTTTCGGAGCGGGAGCGGGCGGAACTTCTGGCCGGGGGGCTTTTGAACAAGGTGAAGGAGGAGACCAATGGCGGACAATCTTAAGGATCTGCTTCCCGAGGAGGATCTGCTGAAATTCTACGAGCAGATGGTGCTTTGCCGCGAGTTCGAGGAGAGCTGCGCCGAACAGTACTCCAAGGGGCATATCACCGGCTTCCTGCATCTCTATAGTGGCCAGGAAGCGGTCGCCGTCGGCTGCACCGCCGGGCTGCAGCCTGCCGACTACGTGCTGTCGGCCTACCGCGACCACGCCCAGGCCATCGTGAGGGGGGGCGATCCCAAAAGGGTCATGGCGGAACTCTTCGGCAAGGCGACCGGTCTTTGCAAGGGGAAAGGGGGGTCGATGCACCTGTTCGCGCCCGAGCTGAACTTCATGGGGGGGTACGCCATCGTGGGGGGGCAGTTCCCCATCGCCATCGGGCTTGCCTGGGGGAGCCAGCTCCAGGAACAGGACCGCATCACCGCCTGTTTCTTCGGCGACGGCTCAATGAACCAGGGGACATTCCACGAGTCGCTTAACTGGGCGCGGCTTTGGGAACTCCCAGTACTCTTCATTTGCGAGAACAACTTCTACGGCATCGGGACCGAAGTTCACCGCGCCTCGGCCCAGGCAGCACTGCACCGGCGCACCTGCGGCTATGACATACCAAGCGAGAAGGTGGACGGCATGGATGTGGTAGCCATGTATCAGGCGACCAAGAGGGCGGCGGAGTGGGTGAGGGAGCGCCAGCGCCCCTACTTCATAGAGGCGGTCACCTACCGGTTCCGCGGCCACTCCATGTCCGACCCCGCCAAGTACCGTAGTTCCTCCGAGGCCGAGGTCTGGAAAAGACGCGACCCGATACCGAACCTCTCGCGCCGCCTGCTGGAGGAGGGAATCGCCGACCAGGCGCGCCTGGACGAGATAAACAGGAATGCCCTGGCCCAGGTCCAGGAGGCGGTTCGCTTCGCCGAGGATTCCCCCTGGCCTGAGGACTCCGAGATCTGGAACGATATCTACGTGTGAAAAGGCCTGGCGAATACGGAGGGGCGCACCCCTCCTGATACAATACCCATCCATTACTTCGTAAAGGCCAGCCAATTTAGCTGGTCTTTTTTTATACACATACTTGGAAACATGTCATGGTGCGGGATCGTCACAGGGAAACCGGGCTCCATGAGGCGACGCGCATGACGCATAAGAAAAAGACCTGTATTGATATGGTTTTTTACCTATATAAGGCTAAGGCAAATCTTACTTCGGCTAGTACGAATGGAACGGTGTATTTATGTAATTTCCCTAACTATAAGAAAATGCTAATTGCAGCGTTAGAATCTGTGATGTTTCCTTTGGTATGTGTTTTATCGGAGGTCGCAATGTACAAAAATAATGATGATATTTGCAGGATGAATATCCTCGTTGTTGACGATGACCTGGACATCGGCAAGATGATTTGCACTATGTTGACGAAAAATTATCCGACACAGAACGTATTATATGCTGAAAACGCTTACGCTGTTTCGAAAATCACCGACAGCGTAAGTATAGACATATACATACTAGATGTTCTAATGCCTGTTATTAATGGTATTGAACTTTCCTTCATGTTATCAAAACGAAGTCCTAACCATGCAGTAGTTTTGATGTCAGTTTGTAAGGAGTATGAGTTGATACAAAGATGTTACGAAACTGGTGCAAAATTTTTTATACATAAGCCTTTAGACTTTGATAAATTTTTTTCCAATCTCGATTCGTTGATGATCGAAACATTTTATAAACGCTTCTACAGAGATAAGAGGTTGCGACACGTGCTCTGATTTTTTAAAAAAGAAATTTCACTGTTGTTAAATGTACACATAGGCAGTTGTTGACATTATGGGCTATCTGAAATATTGTCTCTTCTATCGATTCATCAATTAAACCAAGTACAAAGCCATAATACTAACCCATCCGTGAGGATGTGATGGAAGGCCTAGTGGGTCTCACAGAGGCAGATGGGGCGCGGATTTTCATATTTTTGGCTCCTGCTTGTTTGTCTGACGGCCCGGAAAGGGTGACCTATGCTGCTGATCAGTTGGCATGCTGATTTTTCTGTTGGAATTCCGATAATCGATGAACATAATCAGCAGTTTATTAAGCTGATTAACATGGTCTCTGAACAATTCGGCCAGGGGTTTTGTGCTGAAAGCCGCACTGTCCTTTTAAAGACTGTTGTTTCCCTGAGTCGCTTCTATTTTGAATATGAAGAGCGTTGGATGGCTAAAGTCGCTTTTCCAGAATTGTCCGGGCATAAAAGGGACCATGGCGCATTCATGGCGCGTATCCTCCCGTGTGTTGAAGGTGATGCAGGTGACGATGCTCAGTTTCTGCAGTTCTTGAACGACTGGAGCCTTGAGCACTTCAACTTGCACAACCCCAAGGTTAAACGATATGTCTTGGAGTATGGCGGGCGGTTAAATGAAATTAATTAATTCGGGCCGGGCGCAGGGATTTCGACTGTCACAACAGTCTTTTTGTCGGGTCCTGAGGAGATGCTCAGGTTCCCTTTGAGGAAGGCTACCCTTTGCTGAATATGTGACAAGCCAAAACCCTTCTTGCAAGAAGATAAGAAGCCAACTCCGTCGTCGGTTACCGACAGCCTGACCAATTCGTCACTTTTTGTTATGGTTACCAATATTTGGCTCGCAGTTGCATGTTTTATCACATTAGTAAGCAACTCTTTGGCCGTTTGATACAGTACAGTGCATATATGATTTGGTAATTCAAGCTTTTCCTGGTCGTGTTGAAATGAAAATTGTAAAGCGGCTGCCTGGGTCATTGTTTCTCCGAGATTTTGCAGCGCTTTAAGAATTCCAAAATCGTACAGCACTGGAGGGCTTAGGTCGTAGCAGATGCGTCTGATCTGTTGCATTGTCCTTACAAGCTCGCCGACAAGTTCTTCCTGCAATACACGCGAGGGAGTCCCGTCCTTGAGTCCCATATCGAGTCTGAGTTTGCAAAGCGCCAGATGCTGCACCACATCATCATGCAATTCTGTTGCAATTCTTCTCCGCTCTCGTTCTTCCGAGAAGACTAGATTCGCGGCAAGCAAAGACAAAAGCTCGTACGATTCTTTTAGACTTTTCTCTAGTTTGACGCGCTGGTCAATCTCTTCTCTTATCTCCTGGTTTAGGGCGTGCAGTTGTGTGTTGGCTTTAGTCAGCTTATGGGTCCGTTCCTCTATCAGCCGCATTAAGTCTTCCTTAGCTTTCCTTAGATCCTGCTCCAATACCTTTCTCTCGCTTATCTCTCTCGCATACCCACTCCACAAGCAACTACCATCCTTTAGCAAGATTGGAGTGGCCGCTGCCTCTATCCAATATTGCCGCTCCATTTTGATACGAAACTCCTGTTGCCAAAGAGATAGGTTCTCTGCCGAGTCGGCAAGTGATGCAATGACAATACCCACATCATCGCAGTGAAGCTTTGAAAAAAAACCAGAAGCATCTGTTGGCGCCTTGCAGGAACGAACATGAAAAAGTTTCGTGAAGCCGTCGCTGATATACGGAAAGCTATGACGACCGTCGCCATGCTTTTGGTACTGAAACAACACTACCGGCACGTGTTGTAAAAGGTTATGGAGCTTCCTATCTGACGGGAATTGCTTTTTGGAAACTGTCTTTTTTTTGTTTTGGATGTCCTTGATACTGTCCATTGTCAGCCCTTGACTCGGTAGCGATCGTGTCTTGTATGACGGCAATATAATTTATATTATTAAATTTTAAAAGTTTTTTTTATGAGCGGCTGTTTCAGCACAGAACCAGTCTCGTTGTAACACGCTGATTGTCTTATATATTGTTGACCTTTATCTTTGACTGTGGTACCTATTGCAGCGATACATAAGTCAATATTAATACAGGTGGCGGTTCCCATCTGGTAAGGGGGGGAGGAATGGGCATCAGGATAATATTAGCTGATGATCACGTCATGTTTAGGGAAGGAATGCGTGCGCTTTTGGAACGCGAAGAAGATATGGTGGTGGTTGCAGAGGCCGGTGATGGGGTCTCGGTGGTCGAGAAGACTCTTGAAAATATGCCGGATGTAGTGGTTCTGGACTTGAGCATGCCAGGTATGAATGGGACCGAGGCTGCCAGCGTCATTCACCAAAAAGCTCCGGGGATAGGAATAATCATCCTCTCAATGCACAGTGACCGACAGTATGTCATCGAGGCTCTAAAGTTAGGGGTTAAATCGTTCATTCTGAAAGAGTGGGCTTTTCAGGAATTGGTAACTGCAGTTCGCTGCGTTTTTAAAGACACTTCATATCTAAGTCCCCGTCTGAGCGACATAATAATTTCTGGCCTTGCTGATGAGGGAAAGCCTCTCGGCAAGTATAGCCTAACCCCACGTGAGGAGCAGGCATACCGGTTGCTGGTTGCGGGCAAAAATTGCAAAGAGATCGGCTATGAGCTCAAAATTTCTAGCAAAACAGTCGAGACTTACAGGCTGAAGGTCATGAAAAAGCTAAATATCTCGAACATAGCGCAGCTCGTCAATCACGCAGTGCAAGAGGGCATAGTCGGAAGACCTGAATCCTTTTGACTGCACAACTCCTCATAGAACTTCTGAACCGTCACGTCCTGCATGCTCGCTGTCGCCTGTCTTAAACCTGTTTCAGCTGCCTTATGACACTGTGGAGATAGCGGATCGTAATATCCTAGATTATGATTGTGTGGAGTACCTCTTTCGGCCGTGTACCGTCCAAAGCCCCCTCCTTTGCCCTTGACTCTCGCTCAGCCCAGTTGCACGCCTCTTCCAGTCTTAGGCGCACTCCCTGAACAATGTGCATGCAGGAATGCCGTCTAGTCAGCAACCAAGCATCTAGAAGGATCACGTCAGCTTCAGCATGATCCACACCTCAAACGCTTGCTGCGCTTCCGAAGCCTCACCCAATGGTTATACCAATCCAATATCTGATTCAGTAGGAGATTTATCCTTACCACATGGTGAGCAGTAAACTGCATAAAGACTCAGAAATTAACGATAATGACAAATTTATCTTATTGTAATAATCTAACGGTAATGCTGGTAATCTCTTAGGAGTGCTCCAAATAAGGCATCTCCGAATTACACTGACCCCAAATGTCTTACTTCGTTTGCAGATGTGCCAATATTACGGAGGGGATAATCATGGATTACAGGTACAGCATCATTAACGAATGTCTCGGAATCGTTCGGCAATCAAATATGCCAGTAAACAACATGCTATACTTGGAAGCGTTGCTTTACCGAGTGAAATTATCACTGTTGAAAAGTGCAAACAATAAACGCACTGCGGAACCCTCCGGTGACTTTAAAGAACTTATCAGTCAAGCACATGCTGCGTGTGACAGTGATTTCGATGAACAAACAGTTCGTGATCTAGCCGGCAGTATTCACGTAGTGATCTCACAGTTTAACACCGAACCTACCATGTCACACAAGGGGTATGCAGGTTGATTATACAAATGCTTGATTTAAATAATGTTGCGAATCATCATGAAGCCATTTCGGAATATAAGTGCCACTGAGGTAGGATGTTCTTTGGGAGGTTTTATGCCATACAGGAAAAGGGTGTCCTATAAACTGCTGACCCGACCCGGTTGCTGCATCCCGGATTTTATCTTGAATGAGATTGCAGAACAGGCGAGAAAAAAACATCATTCCAACGCTTGCACTAAAGTGCAAGGGATCATGTCGACTGTCGCGTTTGTTGTCGCTGTATGTATCGCCTGCCTAGCTTGGCAATAGAAGTTATAGATTTAAGGCCGATTGCTTGCTAATCCAACAGCTTTTTCTCTGCAACATCCCCTCAGTTGAATCCCTTCCCCCTTATTTCACTGCACAGTAATCCTTTGAAATGTGACAAATCCGTTGTGATCAAGATGGAGTTTGATAATATTTTGAACTTGTGACTCTTGGTATTAAATCTAAACTAGTGTCCGTCCGGAAAGGGCAGTTTTCTGAACTTCGTGGTGACAAAGATGTCCGAAATGCACCGAAATCGTTAAGAGCGTGCTAACGCACT
>NZ_AUGE01000020.1 GCF_000426865.1 Citrifermentans bremense R1 | reverse complement strand
CTACAACAGTTGTCTCAGACGGATTATGGGGCTTTACAGCTGTAACAGAAGCCGGTTGCACTCACGAGAAGCACATAATCAGAAAAGGCTCCACGAAGAGCCAGAAGATGGAATGTTTCACCTGGGTTAACACCATCCTCGGCAACCTCAAGAATGCCATCGTGGGGACCTACCATGCCTTCGACTTCTCGAAGTACCCACACAGGTATCTCGGCGAATATCAGTATCGTTTCAACCGGCGCTTTGATCTGGCTGCGATGTTGCCCCGTCTTGTAACAGCTGCTGCCCGTACCGGCAGGCGATCAGAGACATGGTTACGTCTAGCGGAAGATTGGCGCTAATCAGGTTTGTTTATGCCTAGGAATCTCTACAATCAACATTGCTATCACATATTATCTCTTTAATAGAGTTGATTCTCTGCTTCTAAGGCAAGCAAGGCAAGAGGCACTGGCATACATTGATCTGTTGAATCACACTAGGATGTGGAATAATGAATATGATGGAGTGTATGTAGAAAAACAAAAAGAAACAAAATCAAATGTGTACTTAAAAAAACTTGGTATAAACCCAGATATCAAAACCGCTGATGGTCGCATACTAACATTGAGAAACCATGCCATTATGATTAAAGAAATTTCTGAAAGAAGTGAGACGGATGGCGGAACATCATATCGTGCGGTTAGTTTACAGCCAATAAATCCGGCAAGCGCACCTGATCCGTTTGAAGCCAATGCACTCAATCAGTTTGCAAAAGGAGCGCTAGAGGTTGCGATTATTGAAAATAATAAAAAATCCCCCGTCTTTCGTTTTGCTGCCCCGTTCCGCGCAGATGGATCATGTTTGGAATGTCATGCTGTAAAGATCGGGAGTCTAATTGGAGCAGTGAGTCTCAAAATTCCTATTACCGAACTTGTGAACCATACTCAGACAACGAAGCTGCTAATAGCTTTGACTTCCTTTGTAATTTTAGGATTGATCATTGCCACATCATATGGCCTGATTTGGCGTTTGGTTATCAGCCTAGATATTGCCCAACAACACCTGATTCAGCTCGCGCAAACTGACGAACTAACGGGTCTTACGAATCGAAGGTCAATACTGAAGCGGTTAAAAGAAGAGCATGAAAGGGCTGCGCGAAATCATGATCCGATTTGCGTTATGATTGCGGATGTGGATTTTTTCAAGAAAATCAACGACAGCTTGGGCCATCCAGCGGGAGATTATGTACTGAAGTCGGTTACAGCTCGCATGAAAGCTGAGCTGCGAAGTTATGACATCATTGGCAGAATTGGTGGCGAGGAATTTGTGGTTGTTACCCCAAATACTTCTTTGGACGATGCGGTTATTCTAGCGGACCGTTTGAGGAAAACTATTGGATCAGTGCCTTTTATATATCAGGGAACTGAATTGTTAGTTACTTTGAGTATCGGAGTCGCCGAAATGGGTGCATCCTCGGGCGTAGAAGATGCCATTAAACGAGCTGACGCAGCTCTTTATCGAGCGAAGCAATGCGGCCGCAATCGGGTCGAAGTTGATGATGAAGGGGAGTCAAGCTAGTTGTTGCCTAGACACACCTGGTTGGGAGTCGTGGCGATATGAGTGGTCGGCGGCCTCGACTTTCGATGAGTTTTCGCATGTCCCCGGCGACCGCACTGCCCAGCGGCTCGCAGGACACGGTAGAAGCTCTATTCGCTGCCTACATAGACTCCTTCATCGGCGAGCACTGGCACGATACGCGCCGGTGGTGCCTCGGCAAAGCGCGGCTCATTGGCAATGCTAAGAATGGCCTCCTGCTGTGGCCCTTATATTACAAAAGGTATCGAGGCGACAACTGTTCTGACATGGCGGGGCTCCGAATCGGCAACAGCGGGAGATGCTCAGTTCCCAGGCCGGAACATAAGAGCTCCCATCAGGTGAAATCTTGCACGGAAAAGGTCATCTTTTTTTCAAATGTGTCATTTCCGGAGCGGGAAACATCCTATTTTTCCCAAATGTGTCATTTTCGAAATCAAATACGTCATATTTGATTCAAAATGTGACGTTTTCACTAACGAATATGACATATTCACTAAAGAATGTGACGTATTTGAATGGAAATATGACATATTCGAAAAAGAAAACGTCATTTCCGAGGGGAGGTGCGAGCGAGTCGAGTTGGAAAGAGGTACATGGAAGGGCGGGAGAGCGATTAAAGCTCCTTGTTGATAGCTACGGGGGAACAAAAAAGGGGAGGCCGATCCGGCCTCCCCTTTTCATTTAGAAGACGAATCCCAACGTTACCTGGAACTTGTCGTTGTCGAGCTTGGTGCTGCCGCCGGTGCCGTGATCGTCGTAGATCTGGTAGTCGGCTTTGATCGCCAACTGGGTGACGGGCTTAAAGGAGACGCAGAGGGGTGTGTAGTTACGCTAAAACTGGTGAGTTGTTCGGGCTTGTCAGACACGGGGAGTCATCAACCGGTATTGAGATGATGTCATGTGTGTAAAAAAATGAAGAAGGGCCAAAAAAATAGTTGCAATTTGGTAACGTCTTTGTTAGAAGATGAATCGTCGCTTATGTCGACAACGTTCTCCGAACGGGCAAAACCAGAGTAATCTGGTGACGCAAAGCCACGGGTCCTGACTCAAAGGATAGCCGGGTTGCCGAAGAGATGAGTTAGCATCTTGGCATCCGGGATTATTACCGAAACAAGGAGCGCTCTCATCTTAGGCAGATGTGAGCGCTCTTTTTTTTATGCTGACTGTCCGGGGCTGGAAACCGATTCTCTCTGTGACAGTTTTTCAAAACCAAATTGTTCTCCGAACAGGCAAAGCCAGAGTGATCTGGTGACGCAAAGCCACGGGTCCTAATTCAAAGGACAGCCGGGTTGCCGAAGAGATGAGTTAGCATCTTGGCACCCGGTATGTACCGACACAAGGAGCGCTCTCATCTTCGGAAGATGTGGGCGCTCTTTTTTTGTGGAACAGTGGGTGTTTCTCAAGAGCGCATGAAACGTTGCACGAGTGGTTGAAAACTAAAACGTTCTCCGAACGGGCAAAGCCAGAGTAATCTGGTGACGCAAAGCCACGGGTCCTGGACTGACAGGATAGCCGGGTTGCCGAAGAGATGAGCTGGCATCTTGGCACCCGGTAATAGTCCCGGCACTAAGGAGCGCTCTCATCTTAGGCAGATGTGAGCGCTTTTTTATGGCGCGGATTTAAAAAACTACTTGCGAGGATAGCCATGCACAGGACCCTTAATCCGAGCCTTGACCCGGACTGGAAGCGGAAGTTGACCGAATGCATGAAGGTGATCGGCCTGCTCTCCGCACCGCACCTCCAGGTCACGGTCAATATCGCCGACTACAGGGTTTGCGATGCGACGAAGCAGGAACGCCTGAAATGATGGCGGCCGGATAGAAATCTTCCGGCGGTACAAATTAAAGCAAAAGCGGTAAGTCTCATCCCTACGGGGCAAGTGAAACCCGCGCTATCAGTCGAAGCATCGGCTATGGCGCGGGTTTTTTTGTTTCATGATCTTGATTACTGCAGACGTTCTCCGAACGGGCAAAACCAGAGTGATCTGGTGACGCAAAGCCACGGGTCCTGGACTGACAGGATAGCCGGGTTGCCGAAGAGATGAGCTAGCATCTGGCTCCGGCATGCCCCGGATACAGTTAGCGCTCTCATCTTCGGAAGATGTGAGCGCTAACTATTTTTCGGTGCAATTTCATTGTCGAGGGCTGAAGTGCGAATACTTATCCAGTTAAAGCTATTCCTAGCAAATGTCGTTCGCCGGCTGGTTGCAGCTTCATCCCGGGAGATCGGGCTGACCGCGCGTTCTCTGCGCGCCGTCATGTTCAGCGCTCTCTTGCTCGTCATGCTGGGAATCCCCACGGGGGCACAGGCTGCCGGTGTTTTCTGCTCCGAATTCGGTGGAGTGGTCGACGGCAACAATCCCGCGACACTGGCGGCGGTTAAAGCAGCCTCGACCTTCGGGGTCGACATGAACTGCACCATAAAGAACTTCTCCGAGGCCATCGGCGGGTTCCCAATCACGAATATCAACTTCAACTTCCCGCAGCAGCAGTCCTATTACATAGCTTTCCTCGATGTCTTCTACTACGGCAACATGTCGTGCAACGACCCCACCCACTCCGACTTCTGGATCTACTGGGCCCCAGGCGGGTACAACAACATCAGCCCTTCTTGCCAGGCGTTCATGGTGCCGGTTGATGCCGTCAGCAAGAAGAACCCGCCGTCCCAGACCACTGCCGCCGTCGGCGTGCCTTTCACCTATACGATCACAGTGCCGCTTCTGGGGAAACTCGACGCTACCGGGACTTTCCAGTACATGGCGAACGCCGACGACGCCACCGTGACCAATGTCGTCATACCCGACGACCTCACCGCGACAGGCGCGGCCTTGAGCTACGTCAGCAACGCCGCCTACCTGGTCAACCCCGCAACCGGCGCGAAGACCGCGTTGAACGGCGGCGCGCCGTTGGCCCTGGGCGCAAGCGGCAGCTGGCTCACCAATCACCCCGGCGTGTTGTCCGACGCCAGCAAGCACCTGGTCTTCTCCTACGAGTACAACCCCTCGCTGGCCTCGCTCCCCGCCGGTTACAACTTGGAGATCGACGTCACCGTCATCCTCGACAACACCCCGGCTAGCGTGAACCTGGCAGGAACGCAATTTTCCAACACCGCCAAGATGTGGTTCAACAAGCCGATCAACACGACGAGTATGGTAGATCTCCAGGCCTGGCCCGGCACTACCCCTCCGATGACGGTGGTCGAGCCCGATCTCACGCTCACCAAGACGGGCTCGGCCTCGACGGTCAACCTGGATTCGCAGGTGAGATACACGCTCAACGTACAGAACACCGGGGGAAGCGACGTCTGGAACGCGACCATCGCCGACCACATTCCGGCCGGCATGAGCACGGTCTCCCCGGCGGGGACGATCACTGCGCGGATCTTCGCCTCCGACGGCGTCACCCCGGTCTCCGCTCCGCTTGCAAACAACACGGATTTCACCCTCACCTGGAGCGGCGGCAGCGGTGCGCCGGGGCTTCTTACCCTGACGCTGCTCGACACGGTGAAGATCGCCCCCACCCAGCGTCTCATCGTAAGCTACCAGGCACAGGTCGACAGTACCGGCGTCGCATCCGGCACGGGGCTTACCAACATCGCCGGCGTCACCAGGTGGTTCAGCGCGAATAGCAGCTTTGCAGGCCGCCGCCAGTACGACAGGACCATAACGGACGGAACACCTGGAACGCTCGACTTCCAGGACGCCTACACGGTCACCGCTGCGCTGGCCGGCTACTACTTCCAAAAAACGGTACGGGATCTCACCACCGGCGCGATCCCCGCCGCGGCGGCCTTCCCGGGAGACCGGCTGCGCTACACGCTGCTCTTGCAGAACTTCACCTGGCCGCCGCTTACCGGCGTGACCATAACGGACAACCTCCCTGCGGGGCTGCGCTCCATCGCCAACGTCACCGTCACCCCGGCCGGGGGCTCCACGAGCGTCACCCAGCCAAGCGGCGGGACCCCTGGCTCCATCACCATCTCCGGGCTCAACCTGCCAGGCGGCGCCACGACCAATTCGCAGATCCAGATCGAATTCGACGCCACCCTCGATTCGACACTAGCCAACGGCACCGTCGTCTCCAACCAGGCCAACCTCACCGGGACCGACAATACCACCGTTCCCCCGACGCTTTGGTCCGGCCCAAGCGACGACCCCTACCTGAACGGAACGGTGCTGCTGGGCTCGGGAGGGGATGCCACCAGGGTGACCGTCCAGGCGCCGGGAGCGCTGTCGAAGGCGAATCCGGCTCAGACCACGGCGACCATCGGCCAGCAGTTCAGCTATCTCATCAAGGTTCCCGCCACCCCGACCGACGTCCCCCTTTACGACGTCAGGATCCTGGACAACCTGGGGCTCTCCGCCGCCGGGATGAGCTTCGTGGACGCTCAGGTGATCTCAGGCGGCAACTGGAACCTGACCAACACCGGCACCGCCGGCAACGTCATCCTCCAGGACCTGGCCACCGGGATCGACATCCCGGCCGGCGGGCAGGCGGTGATCCAGGTGACAGCGGCCCTGCAAAACAGCGTCGCCAACCGAAACGGCTTGACCTTCAACAACACGGCTTCGTACAGCTACAACAAGGTAAACGGCGACAGCCTGAGCCAGGCTGCCGGGGGTGCTGCTACCACAGCCAACATGACCGTGGTCGAGCCTCACCTCACCGCTGCGAAAACGGTTGGCTACGCCTCCCCTGCCGGGAAGCAGACCTCCTCCGCCGCGGTACCGGGCGACGTCCTGCGCTATACGGTCACCGTCACCAACGACGGCGGCTCCCGTGCCTACGACGCCGACGTGATGGATTTCCTGCCGGCGAACGTGTCGCTGGTGCCCGGGTCGGCGACGGCGCAGATGGGGGGCGCCCCCGTGAGCGGCTTCATCACCACCCCGGCCCTTTTGCCAAGCGGCGCCGTGGACTGGGGGAGCCAAAACGGCGACGCCAGCCTCGACATCCCTGCCGGCGGCACGTTGGTGCTGAGCTACCTGGTGACCGTGCTTCAGACCAGCGGCGCGCCCATCACCAACGACGTGTACGTCGACTGGACCTCCCTCTCCGGCTCCAGCGCCGGCGAGCGCACCGGCGCGGGGTGCCCCAGCGTGACCGCGCCCAACAACTACTGCTCGGGTCCGATATCCGCCACCGTCTCCTCGTTTGACCCGACTGCCCTTGCCAAAACCGTACTTTCCGATTCCTGGACTGCAGCACCGGGCAGCGGCACCGACTCGACCCTGCGCGTGGGCGACACGGTCATCTACAACCTCGCCCTCACCCTGCGCGAAGGGGTGACCCAGAACGTGGTGCTGACCGACCAGCTGCCGCCAGGGATAGCCTTCGACGCGCTGGTCGGCATCGCCCCGGCCTCCGGGAGCGGCAACTTCTCCTATACGTTGGCCTCGCAGCCCGCCCCGGGCGCCACCGGCAACCTGACCTGGAACCTGGGCAACGTCGCCAACTCGGCGGACAACAACGCCGCCAACAACACCCTCAACATCCGGTACCGCGCGCACGTGGTGAAGGACGCACTGGCGCAATCCCCCACGGCGCAGCAGCTCACCAACAACGCCACGTTGAGCTACGCCATCAACGGCATTGCCGCTGACCCGAAGCAGTCGGCGGCGACCGTCAACGTCTGGCAGCCGCTTTTGAACCTCTCCAAGAGTGCGGTAACGGCAAGCGGCGGCACGGTGATAACTGCCGGCGAAGCGATCACCTACACCGTCAAGGCAGCCAACAGCGGCACGGCACCCGCCTACAACCCTCTCCTTGCCGACACGCTCCCGGTGGGGCTGCGCCAGGGGGGGGTGACCACCACCGGCGTGACCCTGGTCGACACGGCGACAGGCGCGGTCACCGCCACGCTCCCCAGGCTCGCGCCAAGCTACAGCGCGGCAACCGGCGTCGCGACCTGGAACTTCGACGTGGCCGGTTCCGCCGGCCTCTACACCATCCCGCCGGGGCAGGCACTTCAAGTGGAGTACCAGCTTAAGGGCGACGCCGGCCTCGGGGCCGGGGTGACGCTGAACAACCGGGCGGAGATCGCCCGCTATTACTCCTTCGACAGCGAAGAGGTGCCGGCCTCCAGCGTCCTTGCCAACCGGCAGGTGTACGGGCCGACCAGCGCGGCCACGGTCCAATTGACCACCGCGGCGGCCACGGCGCTCTCCAAGCAGGCCCTGGTGTCGACAGCCGCCATCGGCCAACCCTTCAGCTACAGCATAAAGGTCCCGGCGGTGCCGCAGCCCACGGCGATGTACGACGTGCGCATCCTGGACGAGCTGAGCTCAACGTTTACCGGCGTGGACCTGCGGTTCGTCGGCGTGGAGCGGGTATCGGGCCCGGCGTTCACCCCGGTCAACACAGGCAGCGCGACGAGCCTCGTCATCCAGGACACCGCGGGCGGCATCGATATCCCCGCCGGGGGGCAGGCCGTCGTGAAGGTCACGGTGGTGCTCACTAACTCCGCCGCCAACACCCTGGGGAAACAGTTCCAGAACAGCGCGACCTACAGCTACAACGGCGTCAACAACACCCCTGCCACGCAGGCCGCCGGCGCGCCCGGCGCGAGCGCCGCAGTCACCATCGTCGGCCCTGCGCTGACCTTGCAAAAGAGCGGCCCGGCCATCGTCAACGCCCTCGCCCCCGGCGTCTTCACCCTGGACGTCCGCAATAGCGGCGGGAGCACCGCTTGGCAGACCACCCTTTCGGACATCCTCCCCAAGGTGACCACTCCCGCTCCGGGGAGCATGTGCGGCTCTGCGCCCACGAACGTGACGGCCCGCATCTACCAGAGCGACGGGGTCACCCCCGTTTCCGCGCAACTGGCCAACGGCGCCGACTTCACCGTCACCTTCGCACCGGCACCCGCCTGCGTTATGACGGTCGCCATGAAGTCCGCCGCTGCCGCGATCGCCCCGGGCGAGCGCCTGATCGTCAGCTACAGCGCCGCGCTCGATCCCTACACGGCAGGGGGGATCACCCTTACCAACGTCGCGGGAGCCACCAGGTGGCTGAGCGCCGATCCGGCCGCAACCGCGCCGGAGAACATCCAGACCAGCATCGGCCAGCTCACCAACGGCACGCCCGGGGTGCTGGACCTGCAGGACGCGTTCGCCGTCACCACCCAGGCGCCGCTCTTGAACTTCACCAAGACGGTGCTGAACGCGACCACGGGGGAGTCCGGCGCAGGCGCCAGGCCGGGGGACACGCTGAAATATACGCTTACCGTCCAAAACGTCGGGACGCTGGGAGCGGCGAACTTCACCCTGACCGATGAGCTGGACCGTTTGAACTCCTCCGCCATGTTCGTGCCGGGGAGCCTGAAGCTCCTCAGCTTTCCGGCGGGTGCGACCGTCGCTGCGACCTCGGCTAACGGCGGGACCAAGGGGACCGGGGTGGTAAGTATCGGCAACCTGACCGTCGCCCCGCAGGGGGAGGCGGGCGACAAGCTGGTGGTCGAGTTCCAGGCCACCCTGCAACCGGTGATCGACAACGGTTCGCTGGTGGCGAACCAGGCGCAGGTCGCTTCGCCCCTTCTGCCGTCCCAACTGAGCGACGACCCGGCGCTCCCCGGAAGCGCCGACCCGACCCGGACCCTCATCGCGTCGGCGCCCAAATTCCAGTTCAAAAAGACGGTGCAGGACCTGACATCCGGCACCGCAACGGTCACGGCCGGCGACACGCTGCGCTACACCATCACCCTCAGAAACGACGGCACCGAGAATGCGACCGGGGTCACGCTGCGGGACCAGATCCCGGCCAACACCGGCTACGTCGCCAACAGCACCACCTTGAACGGCAATGCTGTCGCCGATGCGAGCGCCGGCGTGAGCCCCCTGCAAGGCGGCATGACGATCAACTCCCCCGCCAACCCCGCGCCGGGCGCCATGCCCGCGGCGGCGGGGACGGCTTCCAACGTCGCCACCGTCACCTTCCAGGTCCGGATCAGCAAGAGCGTGGTGGCCGGCACCCTCCTTTCCAACCAGGCCGTCGTCTACGGCACCGGCGCGGCGAGCGGGCCGTTCCCCGAAGAGGTCTCGGACGACCCCGCGACCCCGGTCCCCAACGATCCGACCACCGTGGTGGTGGGGAATCTCCCGCTCGTCTACGCGCTGAAGACGGTCGAGCTCGCCGGCGACCAGAACGGCAACGGCCTGGTAGATCCGGGCGACCAGCTCCAGTACACCATAACCATGACCAACTCGGGGGCGACTGCCGCGACCGGCCTGCTTTTCACCGACGCGATCCCCGCCGACACGAGCTACGTCCCGGGCTCCACGCGCCTGAACGGCGTGGCTGTCGCGGATCCAGGCTCCGGCGCGTCGCCCCTAACCAACGGCATCGGTGTCGTCTCCTCGGGACTCACTCCGCCTGCGCCCCCCGCCAGCAACGGTACTCTCGCGGCAGGCGGCACCGGTGTCGTAACCTTCAGGGTCCAGGTCAATCCGGCAGTCGCAACGGGAACGGTCATCAGCAATCAGGGGAGCGTGGCGACCGCGGAGCTGCCGCTTCTCTCCACCGACTCCGACGGCAACCCCGGTAACGGCTACCAGCCGACCGTCATCGCCGTCGGCAACGCCCAAAGGCTCTCCGTCACCAAGTCCGCCGTGGTGGTGGGAGGGGGGGCGGTGCTGCCGGGGGGCGTTCTGGAGTACACCATCCGGGCCACCAACATAGGGCAGGTGCCGGCCAATGGGGTGGTGCTGACCGACGACCTGGCCCCGCTATCTTCCCAGGGAGGCTACGTCGCCAACTCCGCGATGATGAACGGCTCCACGAACGGCGTGAGCTTTAACGCGCCGGTGCTGACGGCGAACTACGGCGCCAGCTACGGCGCGCTCGCGCCGGGGGCGTCGGTGGTCCTGCGCTTCGAGGTGAAGCTCAACGGCACGGTGACCGCCGGCAGCGTGATCAGCAACACGGCGCAGGCGAGCTGGGACACCCCCACCCAGGTGGCAAGTGCTGGGACCTCCGTCACCGTCGGAGGCATGCCGGGGAGCGCGAGCCTGAGCGGCTCGGTCTGGCAGGACGCAAACCACGACAACACCCAGGACGCCGGCGAGCTTCCCGCCGCGCGATGGAGCGTGGAGCTTTACCAGGACGGGCGCGTGGTGGGGACGGTAGAGAGCGCGGCGGACGGTTCCTACCGCTTCAGCGGGGTAGCGCCCAACGCCGGGACCGCGATCCGCTACGAGCTTCGCTTCCGGGCGCCGGGCGCCGGTTCATCTACGGCGCTTCTCGGCTGGTGCGCTTCCCCCTTCACCAACGGCATGCAGCGCATCACCGATATCGTGGCCAGCGGCGGCGGCCTCGCGCAGGACCTGAACCTTCCGCTCACCCCCAACGGCGCGGTCTACAACTCCATCATCCGCACGCCGGTGCCGGGGGCCACCCTGGCCATGGTCCAGGCGGGAAGCCTGACGCGCCTTTCGGCCAGCTGCTTCAGCGACCCGGTGCAGCAGGGGCAGGTGACCACGGCAAGCGGCCTGTATAAATTCGACCTCAACTTCAGCGACCCTTCCTGCCCCTCCGGCGGCGACTATCTGATCCAGGTGACGCCCCCCGCCTCCGGGTATATGGCCGGCGTCTCCAGGCTGGTCCCGCCGGTCTCAAGCGACAGCACGGCTTCCTTCTCGGTCCCCTCCTGCCCGGGGAGCGCTGCGGACGCGGTGCCGACCACGGCCGGATACTGCGAGGCGCAAAGCTCCGACCTGGTGCCGGGCGCCTCGGTGCTCCCCGGCGCCGCCACGGCGTACTACCTGCGCCTCACCCTGGGCAACCTGCAGCCGGGCCACAGTCAGATCTACAACAACCACATCGCCGTCGACCCGACGCTGGACACGGCGATCGCCATCACCAAGAGCGCCGCACTGACCAACGTGACCCGCGGCCAGCTGGTCCCCTACACCATCACCCTCAACAACACCCTGGGGGTGACGCTGAGGAACCTGAGCCTGGTCGACACCTTCCCGCTCGGATTCAGGTATGTGGCCGGTTCGGCGCGCCTGGACGGCCAGAAGGCCGAGCCGGCGCTCAATACGCGCCAGATGATCTGGAGCGTGGCGCAGCTTAGCAGCAGCACCAGCCACCGCGTCTCTTTCCTGATGATCGCAGGCTCCGGCGTCTCCGAGGGAGAGTACGTGAACCGCGCCCAGGTGCTCGACAACCTCACCGACAGCGTCGCGTCGCCGGTCGCCTCCGCGACCGTCCGCGTCGTCCCGGACGCCGACCTCGACTGCACCGACATCATCGGCAAGGTCTTTGACGACGCGAACGCCAACGGCTATCCGGATGCCGGGGAAAAGGGGCTTCCGGGGGTGCGGACCGTGACGGCCCGGGGGCTCGTCTCCACCACCGACGAGTTCGGCCGTTTCCACATCACCTGCGCGGTGGTCCCCGACGAGGACCGCGGCAGCAACTTCATCCTCAAGGTCGACGACCGCACCCTCCCCACAGGCTACCGGGTGACCGGCGAGAACCCGCAGGTGCAGCGCGCCACGCGCGGCAAGATGCTGCGCTTCAACTTCGGCGCGGCGATCCATCACGTGGTCTCCATGGACGTGGCCGACGGCGCCTTCGAGCCCAAGAGCGCCAAGCTGCGCAGGCAATGGCGGCCGAGGATCGACCTGTTGCTGAAGCAGCTGCGCAAGGAGCCAGCGGTGCTGAGGCTCTCCTACCTGGCCGAGATCGAGAGCGAAGGACTGGTCGAGCAGCGCCTGAAGGCGCTCAAGAAGGAGATCGCGGGCAAATGGGGAGACGGCTATCCCCTCACCATCGAGACCGAGACCTTCTGGCGCCGGGGCGCCCCGCCTTGATGGAATTCCCGTTTACCGGGGGAGGACCTGGCTCGCCCAACCTGGCTACAGGGGGGGCAGGGAGATAGCGAAATGGCATGCAACAAGGCAACTCAACCTGTTTGGGTAGATGGATGGGACCAATGGTGAAGCAAAGTATCGCCCTTACATTCATGATCCTCGCGTCCGTGGCCGTAGCCGGGCCCGCCGCCCGTGCGGAGAGCGCGCCCGCGCCGGCCGCCAAGGCTGCGAGCGCACCGGCGGCCGCTGCTCTTCCCAATGTCAGGGAGGCCGCGAGCTGCGGCGAGACGACCGAGGGGCACCTCCCCAAGGACGCGGCCTATACCCCGTGGCTGCTCGACCCCGCCGTTTTCGCCCAGGACCAGGGGGACCGCACCGAAAAGCGCCAGGTCGCCGAGAAGGAAGTGAAGACGGTGAAGGTGGCCAACCTGGTCCCCCCCATCCGTTTCCGCACCGGCGACGCGGAGATCACCAGCGAGTACCTGGAACTTTTGCGCGGCGTGCTGGAAAAGATGCGCGGCCGCAACAACGTGCGCCTGCACTTCGTCGGGCACGCCGACACCCAGCAACTGAGCGGGCCGCTCAAGGCGAAGTTCGGCGACAACACCGGCCTGTCCCGGGAGCGCGCCGGCACCACCGCCGAGTACTGCCAGCGCGCCCTGGCCCTCCCCGCTGAAGCGATTTCCTACGAGGGGATGGGGGACGCCAGGCCGGTCGCCCCCAACACAACCGAGGAGGGGAGGGCGCTCAACCGCCGGGTCGAGGTCGAGGTCTGGTACGACGAGATCGGCGAGAAGATGGTGGAGAAGGAGGTGGTCGTCCCGGCGCAGGTGAACCGCGTCAAGGTCTGCCGCACCGAGACGGTCTGCAAGATGCGCTACAAGGAGGGGCTCTCCCACCGCGTCCGCGTCAGGAACCTGATCGCCCCGCTGCAGTACGACGCGGCTCTTCTCACCGTGCCGGGTGAGTTCCCGCAACAGGTGAGGCAGGCGCTCGACAACCTGCAGGGAAAGCAGAACCTCTCCGTCAAGTTCATCGCCTACAGCGACAACGCGCCGCTTGAGGCGCGCGACGAGCGCATCTACGGGGACCAGCTGGGGCTCTCCAAGGCAGTGGCCCGGCGCGTCGCCCTTGCCGTCCAGGATGCAATGAAGGGATCCAGGGTCGCCTTCGAAAGCGAGGGGAAGGGAAGCGTCCTCCCGGCCGCCTCCAACGACACGCCGCAGGGAAGGGCCCTGAACCGGCGCGTAGTGGTCGAGTTCTGGCACGACGACGCCATGCAGGAACTGCCGGACGAGCCCCAGCTCTGCCCGGAAGACGCGGGTGCCGAGACGGTCACCAAGGTCTACGACCCCCCCTCCGGCGCCATCGCCCCGATCCTGTTCCAGGACGGCAACCCGGTGCTGCCGGAAGGTTACACCGACCGGCTCGGGCGGCTCATGGCTGAGATCAAGGAGCGGGCCAACGTGCGGCTGCGCTTTACCGGCTACATCGACAACGAAAGGCTCGACCGGCGCAACGCCGCCATTTACGGCGACGACGTCGGCTGGTCCACTGCGCGCGCCCGCCGCAGCATGGCGGCAGTGAGCGAGAAGATGGGGCTTTCCGGGAACAAGGCGGAATTCGAAGGGCGGGGGTACGTGCAGTCCGCGGACGTGGTCGCCACCGGGTTCAGCGGCGCGGGCGCCTCCAGGGTCGAGGTACAGGTCGTCTATGACGAGCAGGTCCCGATCAACGACTACGAGGGGGTGGACATCCTCCGCATGACCCGCGAGGTGAACACGGCCGACCCGCTGGGGCTGAACCTTTTGCGCATCTCGGTGGACGGCAAGCCGGTGGACGACCTTAACAAGAGCATCCCGGACCTGCAACGCTGCACCGACCTCGCCCTCGACCGCGCCAGGATCGAGTTCAAGTACGACAACCTCAAGGCGCTCCCCAGGCTGAACGTCACCGCCTGGCCGCGCAGCATCCGCTACCAGGACCTGGCGGGAACCGAGTTCCCCGAGAACCTGGTCCGCTTCCGCCTCTACACCAACTATCACAGCTTCATCAAGCGGGCGGAGGTCAGGGTGTTCGACGAGGCCCGGTCGGTGCGCGACCTTCCGCTGGCGGTCATACCCATGGACGGCGAAGGGCAGGCCCAGTGGAGCGCTGGTTTCGATTCCCCGACCACCCCGGCCCGGGAGCTCAAGTACCTGGTCCGCGTCTTCGATGCCGCGGGGAACTTCGATGAGACCGAGCCCCAGCCGTTGTGGGTGATCGAGCAGGTCAACCCCCGCGTTGCCGGCTCAGACCCGGAGCGGGAGCTTCTGGCCGGATATGGCGCCAGCCGCATCGCCAAGAGGAACATCCCGGTAAGCGGCGGGACCGTCCAGGCCTACGGCAGCTCCATCCCGCCGGAGCACCGGGTCTGGCTGGCCGGGTACCCCGGGCCTGTGGATGCCAAGGGGCGCTTCATCGCCGAGGAGATCCTGCCCAAAGGGATGCACACGGTCGAGGTGGCGGTGCTCGACAAAGCCGGCAACGGCGAACTCTTCCTGCGCGACCTGGCCATGCCTAAGAACGACTGGTTCGCGGTGGGGATCGCGGACCTGACACTCTCGGCGAACAAGACCAGCGGGCCGGCGCACCTCCTCGCCCCGGACAAGCCCCAGTACAGCCGTGACTTCAATGCCGACGGACGGCTCGCCTTCTACACCAAGGGACAGTTCGGCAACGGCTGGGGACTCACCGCCAGCGCCGACACCCGCGAAGGGGCGCTGGACGAGATCTTCTCGAACTTCCTGGACAAGTCGCCCGAGGCGCTGTTCAGGCGCATCGACCAGGATTACCACTTCCCGACCTACGGGGACGACTCCACGGTGCTGGAGGACGCGCCGACCAGCGGGAAGTTCTACGCCAAGCTGATAAAGGACCAGAACTATGGCCTGTGGGGCAACTTCAGGGTCGGCTACACCGACAACGACCTGGCCCACGTGGACCGCGGCCTTTACGGCGCGAACCTCCATTACCAGATCCCGGGGGTCACCAGCTTCGGCGAGAAACGCTTCATGGTGGACGGCTTCGCCGCCGAGCCCGGCACCGTGGCCGGGCGCGACGAGTTCCGCGGCACCGGCGGCTCGCTTTACTACCTGCGCCGCCAGGATGTGCTGCAGGGGTCCGAGCGGGTGCGCATCGAGGTCCGGGACAAGGACTCGGGTATCGTCCTGGCGGTGAAGGACCTGACCCCGGTGCAGGACTACGACGTCGACTACCTGCAGGGGCGCCTGGTGCTGACCCAGCCCCTCGAATCGACGGCGTCGGACAACCTCCTCGTGCACAGCGACGCGGCGGCCGGAAACCCGGTGTTCCTGGTGGCCCGCTACGAATACACCCCCGGCGTCCAGGAACTCGACGCCATGACCGTCGGCGGCCGGGCTCACTACTGGTTCGGGGATCACGTCAAGCTCGGCGTGACCGCAACCCGTGGCAACGACGCGGCGATCGAGGAGAGCCTGCTCGGCGCGGACCTGACCCTGCGCCAATCCGCCGGCACCTGGCTGAAACTGGAAACGGGCCGCAGCAAGGGGGCGGGGCTTTTCACCTCGACCTCGCGCGACGGCGGCTTCAACTACAGCACGGTCCAGTCGCCTGCCGATACCGCAGTCGCCGCCGGCGCCTACAGGCTCGACGCGAGCCTCGGGCTTCAGGACCTCAACAAGGATTGGCACGGCCGCTTCACCCTGTACAGCCAGCTGCTGGAGGCAGGGTATTCGGCGCCGGGCCAGATCGCGGAAAAGGAAACGGTCCAGGTCGGCGGCACGGCGGAGGTCCCGGTCAACGACCGGCTGAGGCTCAACTTGAAGGCAGACCAGCGCACCGTGGACCAGGGGCTGGAGACTGTCGCCGCCGAGGCGAACGCCACCTACCGGGTGAACGAAAACTGGAGCGCGGGGGCGGGGGCACGCCTGGACAGCCGCCAGGACCATTCCCCGGTGGTTCCCCTGACCCAGGAGACCGGAGAGCGCACCGACGTGGTGGGCAAGGTCTCCTACGATTCCAACGCGCGCTGGAGCAGCTACCTCTTCGGGCAGCAGTCGGTCCTGACCTCGGGCAACCGCGAGGACAACGGCCGGGGCGGCGTGGGGGGCGCCTTCCGGGTGACCGACCGCTTCAAGGTGAACGGCGAGCTCTCCGCGGGAGACCAGGGTGCCGCGGGGCGCTTCGGCAGCGAGTACCTCTACAGCGACCGGACCACGCTTTACCTCAATTACACCCTGGAGAACGAGCGCTCCGACAACGGCGTGCAGGCGAGGAAAGGGGCCGTGGCCTCGGGGTTCCGCACCCGCTACTCGGACAGCGCCAGCGTCTACGGCGAGGAGCGCTACACCCACGGCGACGTCCCCAGCGGCCTGCTCCATTCCTACGGGGTGGATCTCGCCCCCACCGACCGCCTGAACCTGGGGGCGAAAGGGGAGTTGGGCACCCTCAAGGACAACCTGACCGGCGCCGAGCTGAAGAGGACGGCGCTGGGGGGGAGCGCCGGCTACGGCTTCGATCGGGTCAAGCTTTCCAGCGCCGTGGAATACCGGGTGGACGACGCCGAGCAGCCTGACCTGAGCTTCCTCAAGCGCACCACCTGGCTTCTGAAAAACAGCCTCAAATACCAGATGACCCCGGACTGGCGGCTCATCGGCAAATTCAACTATTCCCAGAGCAAAAGCTCGCAGGGGAATTTCTACGACGGCAGCTATACCGAGGCGGTGGTGGGATATGCCTACCGTCCCGTCGCCAACGATCGGCTGAACGCCCTGGTCAAGTACACCTACTTCTACAACATGCCGACGGCGGAACAGGTGAACGGCGCCGGCACCACCGCGGGCGTGATGCAGCGCAGCCACATCGCCTCCGTCGACGCCATGTACGACCTGACCCCGCGCTGGAGCGTCGGCGGAAAGTACGCCTACCGCCTGGGCCAGGTGAGCATGGACCGGGTCAATCCCGAGTACTTCGACAGCCGCGCCCACCTCTACGTCGTGCGGGTGGACTGGCATTTCCTGCACAAATGGGATGCGCTCGCCGAGGGGCGTCGGCTCGACCTGCCGGACGCACAGGACCGGCGCAGCGGCGTGCTTTTGGGGCTCTACCGCCATCTGGGGAACAACTTCAAGGTCGGCGCGGGCTACAACTTCAGCGACTTCTCCGACGACCTGACCGACTTAAGCTACCGGCACCAGGGTGTCTTCGTGAACATAGTGGGAATGATCTAGCACAAACAAACCATAGGTGACAGTTATGAACAAAGTTCTGAAGGTAATCGTCGTAGCGATCTCGGTGTTCCTGTTGACTCTCCCCGCTTATGCGGAAACCGCCAAGGAACAGGGCGCGCAGCAGACAGCCAAGGCGGAGGTCAAAAAGGAGACCGCCAAGGACCCGGTCAAGCAGGACCTCGCCAAGGAGCAGATCAAGGGGTTGGACGAACAGGTGCAGGAGATAAAGGCGGACGTCCTCTCCATTGCCACGCAGCTGAACCGGCTGGAAGAGAAGCTGCTCTACCCGTCCGACACCCAGATAGCCATCTTCGTTTCTGTCGCGGGCGCTGAAAAGTTCCGGCTCGACGCCGTGGCGGTGGAGCTGGACGGCAAGCAGGTGGCCCATCACCTCTACACCTATAAGGAGCTCGAGGCTCTGCAAAAAGGTGGCGTGCAGCGCATCCACGTGGGGAACGTGATGACCGGCGAACATCCGCTGCAGGTAAAGGTCATGGGGAAAACGGAGGGGGGGGCGGATTTCCAAAGGGCGGAAAGCTTCAAGGTAGCCAAGGGGATCGGCCCCAAACTGGTCGAAGTGGTCCTGACCGGCAGCAAAACCATCACTGTGAAGGATTGGTAAATCATGTCCAGGTTGATTCTCATACTGGTTTGTCTGCTCTCCACGACCGTTGCCCTGGCAGCCAGTACCGCCCCAGCGCTCGGGCTGAACGACGTCTATTTCGGCGAGGCGCTTTACCACGCCTACCAGGGGGAGTGGTTCGAATCCATCTGCCGGCTGGACACCGAACTCGGACAGCACCGCCGGCTCGACGAGCCCGCGCTCGATTCGCTCTACCCCCACCTCGGCCAGGCGGAGTTCGATGTCGGGGACTTCGAGCTGGGGTACCGGATGCACCTGAGGGCGGGGCGGGCCATCTCCGCCGTGATCGAGGGGAAGGTCGAGGAGCCGCGGAAAAACGCGGCGATCTACCGGCTGGCGCGGCTTTACTTCCAGAAGGATCAACCGATGGACGCCTTGCAGGCCCTGGAGCGGATCCGGGGGAAGGTCCCGGAGCCGCTCCGCGACGACCTGGAGTTTCTGCGGGCGCAGGTGCTCATGGCCAACGGCCGGTTCGAGGACGCCGCGCGCACCCTCAAAGAGCTGCAAGGCGCCAAGAGCCTGGAAGGGTTTTCCGGCTACAACCTGGGGATCGCCCTGCTGCAGGGGGGGAAGGAACAAGACGGCAGGGAGTACCTGGACCGCACCGGGCAGCTCGTCAGCGCCAACCCGTCCACGCAGGCTATCAGGGACAAGTCGAACCTGGTGCTCGGCTACAAGCTTCTGGACGAGAACGCCGGCGCCGGAGCCAAGCTGGTCCTGGACCGGGTGCGCCTGACCGGGCCCTTCTCGAACCGGGCGCTGTTGGGATCGGGGTGGGCGGACGCCAACCAGGGGGAGTTCGAAAGGGCGCTGGTCCCCTGGAGCATCCTCGCCCGGCGCGAGGTCACCGATCCGGCGGTCCAGGAGGCGCTGCTCGCGCTCCCGTTCGCCTACGGGAAGCTGCAGATCTACGGCAAGTCGGCGCTGTTGTACGGCCAGGCCCTGGAATCCTTCGGCAAGGAAATCGACAAGCTCGGCGCCTCCATCGCCTCGGTCCAGGAGGGGAGATTCCTGGAGGCCCTGACGCGGGAAGAGCTGAAGCAGGACAGCGAGTGGGTGGTGAAACTGCGCAACCTGCCGCAGGCGCCGGAAACCTACTACCTGATGGAGTTGATGGCCGCGCACGATTTCCAGGAATCGCTGAAGAACTACCTGGAGTTGACCGAGCTGGGGAAGAGGTTGGTCGCCTGGGAGGGGGACCTCGACGCCTTCGAGGAGATGATCCGGCAGCGCCGGGGGTACTACCAGCCGCTTTTGCCCGAGATCGACCAGGCCTTCAAGCAGCTCGACTCGCAGATGCGCCTGCGCCAGGAGCAGCGCATCCGCATAGAAAAGAGGCTCCAGGCCATGCTGACCGCGCCGCGCCCGGACTACCTGGCTACGGCCAAGGAGAGGGTTGCCAGGGAGGAGATCGCACGCCTGGAGCAGCTTGCCCCCAAAAATGCGGGTGGCGACGGGACCGCGGAAAGGGTGGCGCGTCTGCGCGGGGTGATCTCCTGGAACATAGCCACCGAGTACGACCGGCGGCTCACGGAGGCCTTCGACGATCTGGACAGCCTGATCCGTGAAACCCAGCGGCTGAAGCAGCGCTACGCATCTTTCGTGCGCACCCGCCAGGCCGCGACCCAGAGCTACGAGGGGTATGACGAAACCATCCGCAGCCAGCGCGAGCAGATCGCGGCGGCCCGGGAAAAGGTGACGGCGCTGCTGCCGCGCCAGGGGAAAATACTGGAAGCCATGGCCGTGGACGAATTGACCAGGCGCAGGGAGCGTCTGGAACAGTTCCAGGTGACCGCGCGCTTCGCCATCGCAGACAGTTACGACCGCGCCAACAAGGCGCAGGCGCAAAAGAGGGTGGGCCAATGAAGCGGATCCGATTCCTACTCCTGGCAGTTGCGGCACTTCTGGCGGCGTGCCAGTCGGGCGGCGGCAGGGAAACGATCGCACAGCTGCGCAACGTGCGGATCGAGGTCAAGGAAGAGCCGATCGAAGGGGGGCTCGACAAGGCGATGGAAGGTTACCAGCGCTTCCTGGAGCAAACGCCGGAGTCGGCGCTGACCCCGGCTGCCATCCGCCGCCTTGCCGACCTGAAGGTCGAAAAGGAATACGGCTACCTTGCCGCAGCGGCCGCGCCTGCCGCAGGGGCGCCGGCAGCTGCGCTCGGCGCGCCGGAACCGGCAGAGGCCCCATTGGCCCTGGCCGGCCGCGCGCCGGACGCGAGCCAACCCGGCGCGGCCGAGTCGGAAGCGGAGTTCGAGAAGAGGGCGCTCCAGGGGGCGCAGCCGGCGGGCGGGGTGCGCGAAGCGGCCGGAGAAGGTTTGGAGCGGACCGGGACCCGGGAGGCGATCGCACTCTACCAGAAGCTTCTGGACAAATACCCCAACTACGAGGGGAACGACCAGGTCCTGTACCAGATGTCCCGTTCCTACGAGGAACTGGGGCAGACCGAAGACGCGATGGCGGTCATGCAGCGCATGGTAAGGGACTTCCCGCGCTCCCGCTACATCAACGAGGTGCAGTTCCGCCGGGCGGAATACTTCTTCACCCACAAGCAGTACCTGGAGGCGGAAGGGGTCTACAAGGGGCTGGTGGAGATCGGCCCCGAGGCCTCCTACTACGAACTCGCCCTCTACAAGCTGGGTTGGACCTTCTACAAGCAGGAGCTCTACGAGGACGGGCTGCATCGGTTCATCGCGCTCTTAGACCACAAGGTGAACACCGGATACGACTTCGCCCAGACTACGGACGACCTTGAGCGAAAGCGTGTCGACGACACTTTCCGGGTCCTAAGCCAGAGCTTCTCTTACCTTCATGGCGCCGCCTCCGCCGTCGAGTACTTCGAGAAGAACGGCAAGCGCGGCTACGAGGACCGCGTCTACAGCAACCTCGGCGAATTCTATTACGAAAAACGCCGCTACAGCGACGCCGCTGCGTCCTACAACGCCTTCGTCTCCCGCAACCCCTTCCACCGCGCCTCGCCGCAGTTCCAGATGCGCGTGATCGAGATCCACATCGCCGGCGGGTTCCCCACCCTGGTGATCGAGGCGAAGAAGGAGTTTGCCAAGACCTACGGGCTGAAGGCCGAGTACTGGAAACATTTCCAGCCGGCAGAGCGCCCCGAGGTGATCGCCTTCCTGAAGACGAACGTCACCGACCTGGCCCATCACTACCACGCGCTGTACCAGGACCCGGAGCACGCCAAGGAGAAGGAGGAGAGCTTCCAGCAGGCCCTGCACTGGTACGAGGAGTTCCTGGTCTCCTTCCCGAAGGAGACGGAATCGCCGGCCATCAACTACCAGATGGCCGACCTGCTCATGGAAAACCGCTCCTTCGCCAAAGCGGCACAGGAATACGAAAGGACCGCGTACGACTACCCGCGCTACGAGAAGTCGTCTGCCGCCGGATACGCGGCCGTGTTCGCCTACCGGGAGCAGCTGAAAAACGCCCGGGCAGAGGAGAAAGAGCAGGTCAAGCGGGAGGGGGTGCGCAGTTCGCTCAGGTTTGCCGAGACCTTCCCGGAACACGAGAAGGCGGCGATCGTCATGGGGGCGGCCGCGGACGACCTCTACGAGTTGAAGGAGCATCAACAGGCACTGGGCGTAGCGCGCAAGCTGATCGCCACCTTCCCGGGCGCGGGCAACGAGGTGCTCAAGTCGGCCTGGGTAGTGGCCGCCCACTCCTGCTTCGAGCTCCAGAACTACGCCGAGGCCGAGGCCGCCTACGTCCAGGTTCTGGCGCTGCTCCCGGCCGAGGACAAGAGCCGGGAGGGCTTCAACGACAACCTCGCCGCCTCGATCTACAAGCAGGGCGAGCAGGCGAACGCGGCCAAGGAGTACCGGGTCGCGGCAGATCACTTCCTGCGCGTCGGCCGCATGGCCGCCACCTCCAAGATCCGGGTCAACGCCGAGTTCGACGCCGCAGTGGCGCTGATCCAGCTCAAAGAGTGGAAAGCTGCGGCCACGGTCCTCACCGGGTTCCGGGGTCTCTTCCCGGGGCACGAGCTGCAGCCGGAAGTCACCAGGAAGCTCGCCCACGTCTACAGGGAGGACGGGCAGCTCGCGCTTGCCGCCGGTGAATATGAGCGCCTGGAGACCGAGTTCAAGGACGAGGAGATCAGGAGGGAGGCACTGCTTTTGGCGGCGGAACTGCACCAGCAGACCGGGAACAGGAAGCAGGCGCTCGCGGTGTACCGCCGCTACGTCGGCTATTTCCCGCAACCGGTCGAGGTCAACCTGGAAATGCGCAACAAGGTCTGTGAAATCCTGAAGGCGGAGGACGACAAGAACGGGTACCTGGACGAGCTCCGGGAGATGGTCGCCATCGATGCGGCGGCAGGCAAGGCGCGCACCCCGCGGACCCGTTACCTGGCCGGGAAGGGGGCCCTGGTGCTGGCCGAGCAGAGCTATGAGCGCTTCACCGAGGTGCGGCTGGTGAAACCGTTCGAGGCGAACCTGCGTAAGAAGAAAGAGCTGATGAAAGCGGCCACCCAGTCGTTCAACAAGCTGCTGGAGTACGAGGTCGGCGAGGTCACCGCCGCGGCGACCTTCTACCTGGCGGAGAGCTACGGGCACTTCAGCAAGGCGCTCACCGCGTCCGAGCGGCCTGACGACCTGAACGCCCAGGAGATGCAAGAGTACGAAATGGCCATCGAGGAGCAGGCGTATCCCTTCGAGGAAAAGGCCATCACCGTTCACGAGAAGAACATGGAGCTGATATCGGTCGGCATCTACAACAGCTGGATCGACAGGAGTCTCGGTGAACTGGCCAAGCTGCTGCCGGTCCGCTACGACAAGCCGGAGGTCCCCAGCGGGATGATCGCTTCGCTGGAGAGCTTTGCCTACCAGATCGAAAAGCCCGCAGCGCCGGTGGCCGCGGGGGGTAACCCGGTGATGAGCGACGCCGCGGCGCCGGCGGAGCCGGAGCGGGCCGTTCCCGCCGCAGGCACGACTGCAGCATCGGCAGCAGCGGCTGAAGGCGCCGGCGGGAAGATCGTCGACGGCAGTGATGGTGCGGGCACCGCGCCGGTCGCCGCGTCGGCAGAAAGAAAAGCAGCTACGTCGAAAGCCGTCCCGGCCAAGGCGAAAAAAACGAAGCAGGGCGCCGCGACAAAGCGGCGTGCAAAGGGAGGTAAAAAATGAAGCGATTTCCGAGAAGCCGTAAAGTCCTTTCCGGTCTCCCGTCGGGGCGGGGTGACGGAAGTTTCGCCTACCTGCTTCTGACCCTTGGGCTCATGGTGCTCGCCGGATGCGCGACCGGCGGCCAGGCCGCGAAAGAGTCGATGGCGGCCCCGGCTGCCGTGGCCGCGAAACCGGCCCCGACGCCTGCCGGCCCCTCGGTGGAGCGGCTGACAGGCGGCAAGGAAGGCTTCGTCATCAGGGAGCCGTCCAACCTCGACGCGGATGCGCGTGCGGATTTCGAGAAGGCCAAGGCCTTGCTTGCGGGGGGGGAATACCAAAAGAGCGCCGACCTCATGGAAAAGGTGATAGCGCAGGCGCCTGCTCTTACCGCGCCCCGTATCAACGCCGCTAACGCCTACAGCCGGCTCAACAAGCCGGAGTTGGCCGAGCAGCATCTCAAAGCGGCATTGGAGGCGGTACCGGGGCATCCGGCGGCGAGCAACGAATACGGGCTGCTGTTGCGCAAGAACGGGCGCTTTGCCGAGGCGCGGGCCACCTACGAGAAATCGCTGGCGGCGTTTCCCGAGTACCATCCGCTGGAAAGAAACCTCGCCATCCTCTGCGATCTCTACCTTAAAGACCTCGCCTGCGCCCAGGCGCATTACGAGAGCTACAGCAGGGCCACCCCGGAGGACAAGCAGGTGAGGCTGTGGATCGCGGACCTGCAGAGCCGTAACGGGCACCTGGCCCTGAACACTGAAGCGAGGAAGTAGCTATGGAGATCGAGGGATGTGACCGTTCCATGCACAGTGACAGGGAGTGCTCCTTTTCCTGGAGGCATCGCCGTTACAGGCAGACACAACTTTGCAGAAGACATCACCGTTACAAGGAGGAGCGTATGTGGCCAAAACTGATTTTTTGTATTTTCTTGATCCTGTTCCCGGTCGCCGTTGTCATCGGGCAGGAAAACGGGCCGGTCGGTTCCGGTTCCGACGACCCTAACGCCAACGTGGCCGCGTTGCAACAAGACGGCTCCGGCGATTCGAAGCCTAAGATGGTTTCGGGGATGTCGATCCTGGGGAACAAGGAGGCGCCGATGTCGCTGGTCATCGTCCCTTGGAAGAGCTCGGAGCTCGGGGCCGAGGCGAAACTGACCAGGACCCTGAATGAACGCCGGGCACCGGTGGACCGGGATGTTTTCCTGCGGGAGGTGGCCTTCTACCAGGTGAGCGCCGGCAGCAGAGGTTCCGAAACTGCAGCGGCTTTTCAGGCGTCCAATGCACGTTGAACACCGCATTGCGCGGATAAATCGACCAAAGTGAAGGTCAATAAGGCGAGGAGGAAGAGATGCATACGGTAATCAGGTTTTTTCAGATGGGTGGGTTCTTCATGTTCCCGATTCTGCTGGTGCTGGCGGCCGGCGTCGCCATTTCAGTCGAACGCTGGATGCATTTGAGCCGGGTCAAGAAGGAAAACAGGCAGATGTGGGACGAGGTGCACCCGGTGCTGGCCGAGGGGAATTTCGACCGGGCCCGGGAGATCGTGCAACAGGACGAATCGGCCATAGCCCAGATGCTGTCCATGGGGCTGGCGCGGCAGGGGGCGGTCAGGCGGCGGGAGGATATAGAGATCGCCATGGAAGAAAGCCTGATGGAGATCATCCCCCAGCTGGAAAAGCGTACGCCTTACCTGGCGCTGCTCTCCAACATCGCCACCCTGTTCGGCCTGCTCGGCACCATCATGGGGCTCATCACGGCCTTCACCGCGGTTGCCAGTGCGAGCCCTGCCGAAAAGGCCGCCCTGCTCGCGGCCAGTATCTCCGAGGCGATGAACTGCACGGCTTTCGGTCTCATGTCGGCCATCCCGCTGCTCTTGATTCATGCCCGCCTCACCTCGACCACAGGGGAGATAGTGGGGAGCCTGGAGATGGTATCTGTAAAGGCACTGAACAGCATATCCACCTTCGCCAAGCGCGCCTACTGACGGATATCCACCTTCATCACATGTTGCCAAGTACGAATTTGACAGGAGCCGGTTATGGCCAGACGTAGAAGGAGGCAGAAGGAACAGCACGAGACGGACATCATGGAGGTCTTGAACCTGACGCCGATGATGGATGTTTTCACCGTTTTAGTGGTTTTTCTGCTCATAACTGCGGTCTTTACGAGCATCACCATCATGGAATTGAGTGTCCCGACCAATGCCGGCGCAGCCGCTGCCACCCCGCCCAACTTCGCCATCGAGGTGATCGTGCGCAAGGCAGGGCTGGAGATCGCCAACGGGAAGTCCGTGGAGGCCGCCATCCCCAAGATAAACGACAGGTACGACCTTGCGAAGCTGTCCGAGATGCTGCGCAGCATCAAGGCCCAATACCCCGACAAGGAAGACGCAACGGTTTTGATGGAGCCTAAGGTCGAATACGATCACCTGGTCCAGGTCATGGATACCGTGCGTGGCGCCGAGGTGCGGACTCCAGGGCAAAAAGAGGCGGTCAAGATCGTTCTCTTTCCAAAGATATCCATAGGAGACGCGCCATGAGAGAAAGCAGACGTTTGAAGCGGCTGCAACGCAACAACAACCGCAGGCAGGCGTTCTTGAACCTGATACCCATGCTGGACGTGCTTTCTGTCCTGGTGTTCTTCCTGCTTTTCCACTCCTTCAACGGCGACATGCCGGAACAGCGGCTCGCTCTCCCCACCTCCGTGGTGGAGACGAAGCCGAGGGGAACGGTGGTGGTATCGGTCACTCCTGAGACGGTAGTGGTGCAGGGGCAGACGGTGGCCCGGACCGCCGATCTCTACGACGACCGGGTCGCGACGGTCCACGAGGTCACAGAGCGGCTGGAGCTGATCGAAAAGAACATCAGCGAGACCAGGACCAAGCCGGTGGCCGAAAACGAAACCAGGGAAGTCACGCTTTTGGCCGACAAAGCTATTCCTTTCAAAGTGCTTAAAAAAATAATGACGAGCTGCACGGCTTCTGGGTACGGGAAGATTTCGCTTGCCGTGATCCAGAAAGCCTCGCATGCCTAGCGGGTGCACTGTGAATACATCATTGCTGGAACAGGAATTGGCGGTGCTGAACGCGCGGCGGGGGGATGTCCGGGATGAACTTTCCGACCTCGAGATGCGGATGCGCGTGGCAGAGGCAGAGTTGGACATGTTTTCTTCGGACCGCCTGTGTTTCGACGCGCTGCGGGACGCCTGTGACGCCCTGGAACGCCTCGGTGGGCTTGCCCGGGGGCAGCTATTCTGGGAGGCGTTGCCGGAAATACGCGATCCAGAGGTGCGCGTCTCGCGGGTGAGGAGCTGCGTCGCCGAATTCGACGAAGAAATCCGCGGGTCGCTGCAAAAGAGCGCGGACATCAGGGCGCAGATCACCCGCTGCCATGACGAACTGGACTTTTTGGAGGATGAAGTTCACGACGCGCATGCACGCGACGAGCGCCGCGAGGAGGAGTTCGTCGTCGAGCGGGAACTTTCCCCGGTTCAGGACCACCCTCTGATCATGCCCTGGAGTAGCGACGGCGTGGTCGAGCGGCGCTATCGCCGCTCCATGTGCACCTCGATGTTGATGGCCTTGCTCTTAGCCATCGTGGTCCTCACGGTAACGGTGCCGGCGCCGGTCAGGCCGGTCATCGTCGAAGTCCCCGAGCGGCTGGCGATGATGGTCAGGAAGGAACACAAGAAGCCGGAGCCGGTGCAAAAGCCGAAGCAGGATAAAAAGGACGAGCAGAAACAAGACCAGAAACAAGAGACCGCGGCAGGAAAGAAAAACGAGAAGAAGCAGGTCGCGGACCAGGAGAAGCCTCCGCCGGACAGGCCCAAGCAGGCCCCCGTGGAACAAACCGCAGCACCCAAGAGGTCCCAGAACACGGGTATGCTCGCCTTCAAGGATAGTTTCAAGGACCTAATCGACGAAGCTCCGTCCGCCAAGCTCGGGGCCGAGGCGCGCCTGGCCAACCCCGCCAACTATGCGGCTGGCCAGGCCCAGGCAAGCAGGTCCCTGGTCGCCATGCAGGTGGGCGGAGGGCCCAGCGGCGGGGGGTATGGCGCGGTAAGCCGGAATGTCGGAAACGGAGGCAGCGGCGGGATCGGCTCAGCCGGGGTGAGCCGCAGTGTCGGTGGCGGCGGAGGCAAGGACGGCCGCCTTGGCCGCGGGAACGCGGGCTTCGCCCAGGTGAAGAGCGGGATTTCGGGTCCCGGAGGTGCGAAGGAGGGGAGACCGCTCAGTTCCGGCGCGCGTCCTGCCCGAACCGACGAGGAAATCCAGATTCTCTTCGACCGCTACAAGGCAGCGCTCTACCGTATCTACAACACCGAGTTGCGCAAAGACCCGACCCTGCGCGGGAAGATGGTGCTGCGGCTGGCCATCGAACCAAGCGGCGTGGTTTCGGCCTGTGCGGTGGAGTCCACCAATATGAATGCGGCCTCCTTCTGCGACCAGATCGTGGAAAGGGTCAGGAAGTTCAACTTCGGCCCCAAAGATGGCGTGCCGAAAACGACCATCCTGTATCCGATCGACTTCCTCCCCGCGCGTTAGCTGCACGCGGGGGGAAACGGAGCACTCACATCCCGGGGGCCCGCTACTTCTTCAATCGGAGCCGGCCCGACTGCGTCACCTAACCCATTTGGGGAGGCTTTGCCATGAAACGTATCGTTCTGGTTTCTCTGGCCATTTTCCTTCTCCTGCCGGTTGCCGCCTTCGCCGGCGGGCTTGAGGTTTTTCTCTCCAATGTGAACGTCCAGGCCCGGGCAGACATGCCCGGATTTTCAGTGGGTCTCAGTACCCAGTTCGGCGTGCCTGTCACCCAGGTTCAGGCTGTTATCCGGTCCGTCCCCGAGCCCGCGGATGCGTTCATGATATTGCAGCTCGGCCAGATGTCGGGCAAAAAACCCGAGACGGTTCTGGCTGTCTACCGCCCCAACAAGAAGAAAGGGTGGGGCGCCATTTCAAAGGACCTGGGGATAAAACCTGGGTCAGCCGAATTCCATGCCCTGAAAAACGGGGAACTTGATTTTACCGGCAAGCCCTCGAGACGCGGCGGGGGGCACACCGCTAGCCAGGGGAATGACCACGGCAGTGCCAGAGACAGCGACTACGGCAACGGAAGCGAGCACGGCGGCGGGCATGGCAACGGCAAAGGCGGTGGCCACGGGAAGGGACGCAACAATTAAAGCGGCAGCTGCAAAAGAATGGGGAGGCCGGGTGCGGCCTCCCCATTTTTCCATTTAGAAGACGAATCCCAACGTTACCTGGAACTTGTCGTTGTCGAGCTTGGTGCTGCCGCCGGTGCCGTGATCGTCGTAGATCTGGTAGTCGGCTTTGATGGCCAGCTGGGTGACGGGCTTGAAGGAGACGCCGAAGGTGGTGTAGTTCCGGTCGAACCTCCCATTTTGTTTCGCCGGGTTGATGGCTCCGCCGTCCTGGGTGTCAATCTCGGAATACCTTACGAATACAACGGCATCGGCATTGGCGAGCTTACCTTTTTTCCAGCTCTCCGGCATGGCGTGCCATGCTCCTTCCACCCAATAGCCGGACATGTTGTGCCCGATAGAGTCGTTCAAAAGGGCGGGGTTGTTCTGGAAGACGTGGACGTACTCCCCGCCAAGGTCAAGCCTCCCGATGCTGTACCTGCCGTCGAAGGCGGCTATCGTGGTGTAGGCGCTCCCGTCCTTGGCGGAGTTCGCGGTGTAGAAGGAGAGGTTGGTGTAGAGGTTGGTGGCGGGTCTCACCTCTAAGCGACCGGTGACGGCCTTGTTCCGGTTCATGTCCTTGTTCATGTTCTGCCTGCCGTCGCGGACGCCGTTCTTGGCTGAGAAGTTGGTTCCGTCCAGGCCGTTCATGACCATCAACTGGTAATCCACCCTGTCGCCGAGCGCGCCGTGGATACCTACGCCCATTTCGCGCCAGGTGGAAGGAATCAGGTAGCGGTCCAATTCGGGACGTTCGGTGGAGTTGAAGTTGGTCGGCTCATGGTACAGGTTGGTCGCCCCCAGCGGCACCAGCATGATGCCGGCTTTCACGTTGAACTCGCGCTGCAGTTTGAAATCGAGGAATGCCTGCTCGACCACGACTTCACCGGACAACTCGGTCTCGCTGGCCAGATCTTCATTGACCCCGGCGTGCTCCCACTCGAGTTCGGTGTTCAGGGTGATCCAATCGGAGAGGTCCGAGTTTACGTAGAGCACCAGGCGATGCGGGTCGAAGTTGTTGCTGCCTTTGCCGTTGCCGTTTTCACGCTTCACGATGTAGTCGAGCTCGCCGTAACCGCCGAACCGCGTGTTGTCCCAAAGCTTCTTGCGAAAGCCCGATGCTTCCGTCGGCGTCGCGGAATTTGTCTGCAGCAGTTTGACCTGGTCGCTTAGGTCGTCGACCTGTTTGCGGAGTGTATCGATTTCCGATGCTCCGGCTATGGAAGATACGGCGATAAGTGCTGCGGCCAATGTGCTGGTAACCAACTTCTTGTGCATTTTTCCTCTCCTGTTGTTGATGAAATGTTGACTTGATAACTGACCGCAAGACAAAGCTACTCATCTGCTCTGGAGTTGGCTGAATTTTGTGTTTCAGTTTCAAATCAACTTGAATATCAGGTGAAAGTGTAAATTAATCAGTGTGTTTTCAATGATTGTGTTGCGGAAAATGAATGTTGTATTCAAGTAACACATGCTGCTTTTGATAGTCAATGTGCGGGTGATTATTTTTTTTAAATGCAGAGCGGAGACCCCGGTGAGAGCCGAGTGACAGATGAGCTATGGAATGAGAGATAAGGCGAGGGGAGGGGGGCGGTACAGAAAGGAAAACTGATTGTGCTATGAGAGTGAGGGCCGGTCGATCAAAGCTCTTTCCTGATAGCTGCCGGGGAGTATCTGACCGCCATGACCCTTACCAGGGAAAGGGAGATCACCAGGGAGATGGTCATGGCGACTTCCTCCCAGCGGATGCTTTTGTACCAGAAGGCCATGACTTCGGTAAGTACGGTGACAATCACGGTGTCTATGATGTAGGTGACCTTGACTCGCCCTTCGCTGAAGTAGGCCAACGCGGTCCTCAAAACTTCGATGATGGCGAGGACGGTGAGCATGTCGACCATGATGGTTTTGAAGGCTGCGTGAAAGTCGGTTTGGAAGATGAGTCGAAGGTCGTAGACGGTGCATCCCACGCCGGCAACGATGGCCAGCAGTATCGACAGAATCAGGAAGGAGAGGACTACTCTGGTGGACATCTCGTAGAATCGGGTCAGGTTAAGGTCGACAACGTCTGCTTTCCACATGTTTTGGCTCCTTTCGTTTTGTTAAGACGAAGGGTAGCAGCCAAAGGTCACGGGGATGTGTCGGAGGGGTTGCAGCAGGGTGAAAACTTCTTCTCACGCAAAGCCGCAAAGACGCAAAGAAATTCCAAGAGCCTGTTGACGTTCTTCGCGCCTTGGCGTCTTGAGCGAGCGCAGTGAGCGGGCGTGAGATGGCTTCACGGCTTCAGCGGGATCTTGAGGCGGGGTTACAGCTGCCGCAGCACGGCGGCCATGGCTTCGTCGTCTATCTTGTGACCGGTGCTGCAGATGACGTGGCGATAGTCGAAGCCTTGGCTGAAGCTGAGCCAGGCGAAGCAATCGAGGATGTAGTTTCGGGGGAATATCTCGATCACCCTGCACGGGGGCTCGGACCAGACGAGATTGCTCAGGCCGGCGCCGTGGGTCGACACTACTGTCTCGGCCTGGTGGAAGATGCGGATCTGCTCCTGGAAAGAAACACCCTCCAAGTGCAGGATGCTGAAGCCCTTTTCCTGGAGCTGCCTCTCAAGCTCCTCCTCGCCAAGCAGACGTCGCCTCCTGCTTTTGCGCCGCGAGATGTAGAGTTTGGTTCCGGATGCGGGCGCGCCGGAGGTCTCTCCGGCAACGACCTTCGGCTTCACCTGCGACTTAAGCAGGTCGATGACCTGGGGGCTGGTGAATTCGGGTGCGGTAAGGTACTGCGGCATCACCAGGTTACGGACCTTGAGCGGAGTGGAGCAGAAGATGAACCGGGCAGCGGCCTCGGGGCCGAGGATTATGGCCAACCCGTCCATGACGTAGGCAGGGGAGTTCTCGGGAAGGACGATCTTGACCTGCGGGAACTTGGATAGGGCGAAGAGAAGGTTGGGCAGGACCTCCAGGAGCCAATGGTAGTACCCCGCGGCGGGAGGGCAGACTACGACAGGTTCATCCGACTTCAGTTCGCTGACCGGAAGCAGCGGTTCGTGCAGCATGTCTCCCCAGTCCATGATGCGGCGCAAGGATCCCACGCTCTCCTCCAGGATCCTGTTCCCGATCCAGACCATACCGGAATCGGGCGAGACTGCGGCGTCTTTCAGGAGGTAGAGGTTGCGTTTGCCGAATGCCGCCTCTGTTCTGATGAAAGGGGGAAAGGCGGCCTTCAGGTCGTGGCGTACTATGCTGGGATCGGCGACCTGGATGATGTCGAGGATGTGCCGTTGGACCTTCGGGAGGTAGGAGAGCTTTTCCAGCGACTCGATGCTCGACTTCGGCATCTTGCCGACTATGGGGCCCAGCAGCTCCAGAGAAAGCTTCTGCGCCAGCCTTCTTTTCTCTTTGCCCGCCTTTTCGTGCTCATGCTTCATATTTCACCCTTGTGTATGGGGCTTTAGCTGGTTCACCGGAGCTAAATCCCCCCTGTCCCCCCTTCGCAAAGGGGGGGACGCAAGTACTCGTGCAGCGCTTCGTGGACAAAAACACTTCAGGTTCCCGGAATTCGCGGAGAACCCCTTTCAAAGGGGCAAGAGTGCAACTCCCATCCGATGGCGGGAGATTCTTGCTAAATCGGCTTCTTTTATACTGTCGCCGGCATTAAAGTGCAACGGGATTAGGCGCGACTCGGCCTGTTGCCCCCACCCTGTCCCTCCCCCTCCGGGGAAAGGGACCTTTATGCACCTACCTTGCTAGAGATTATGGAACGGACTCAGAAAAAGGGGACAGGCTGCTTTTTGATTTCAAAAAGTAGCCTGTCCCCCTTATGCGGAAGGGACTTTGACTGCGGGCCAGAGGGCGGTGATGCCGTTGATGACGTACTGTACGGCGATGAAGGCGAGGATCAACCCGATTATCCTTACCGCTACCTTCATCCCCAGTTCACCGAAGATGCGGGCCAGTTCGTCGGCCCAGTGCAGCAGCAGGTAGGCCGCTGAAAAAACGATGACCGCCCCGCCGATGAGGATCAGCACGGAAAGGGCGTCGCTCGCCTGGCTGGAAAAAACGAGGCAGGTGACTATTGCACCGGGGCCGGCGAGCAGGGGAATGGCCAGCGGGGTGACGGAGACGTCCTCCTTCTTCTCGGCCAGGCGCTCTTCCTTGCTGCTGGTCTGGGTGCCGGTCGGGTTGCCGTAAAGAAGTTCCAAGGCGATGACGAAAAGGAGCAACCCTCCGCTTATCTGCACAGCTGAAGTGTTGATGGCGAAGTATCTCAGCAGGGACGGGCCTACTACCAGAAAGAAGACGATGGCCAGAAGGCCTATGGAGCAGCCGCGTCGCGCTATGGACCTGCGTTCCTGCTTTGTGTGGGAGACGGTGATGGCGAGAAAGATAGGGACGGCGGCGAGAGGATCGACGATCACGAAGAGCTGGACCACGAATACTATCAACTGTTCGATGTGACTTGCCGCGCTCTGTATCATCGACTTTTCCTCCACCAGGAAAAGCTTTCCACAAAAAGCGCAATGTACAAGGGGAGCGGACGAATGACTGAAATCGCATCGGCGATGAGTCAATCTTATGACGCCAGTGTCTGGACTATCTTCTCGTGCAACTGTTTCGCGTCCAGCGGTTTGGAGATGTAGAACATCCCCTCTTCCACGATTCCCCGCTGGGCCACGATATCCGCCGTGTAGCCGGACATGAACAGCACCTTTATGTCAGGCCTGGCGCTCCTTATCTTGTCCACCATCTCCCGGCCGTTCATCCCGGGCATCACCACGTCGGTCAGCACCAGGTCTATCTGTTTGCCGTTTTCGCAGATCTCTATCGCCTTTGCCGGGGATTCCGCCTGCTGCACGGTATAGCCCATCTCCTCCAGGATCTTCGTCGTGGTCCAAAGCAGCATCTCCTCGTCCTCGACCAGGAGGATGGTTCCTGTTCCTTTAGGGGGGGGCGCAGCCTCGGCCTCATCCTCTGCCGCTCCATCTTCCAGAAGCCGTGGCAGGTAGATGTTGAAGACCGAGCCTTGGTCAAGCTCGCTGTAGACGTTGATGAACCCGTTGTTCTGGGTGACGATGCCGTAGACCGTTGCGAGACCGAGACCGGTCCCTACTCCGACCCCTTTGGTGGTAAAGAAGGGCTCGAAGACGTGCTCCCTTGTTTCGCGGTCCATACCCGTCCCGGTGTCGGAGACGGTGATCTTGACGTAATCGCCGGGAACGGTGTCCGAATGATGGCGGCAGTAGCCGGCATCGAGGCGCACGTTGCCGGTCGCTATGTCCAGGGTGCCGCCGTTGGGCATGGCGTCGCGGGAGTTGGCGGAGAGGTTCATGAGTATCTGGTCGAACTGGGCCGGGTCGATCAGAACGGTCCAAAGACCGGTGGAGGGTTTGAAGGTGAGCTTGACGTCCTCGCCGATCAAACGGCAGAGCATCTTCTCGGAATCGATGATGAGGCTGTTCAGGTTCACCGCCTTGGGAGAAACCACTTCTTTGCGGGAGAAAGCCAGCAACTGGCGCGTAATGTCGCTCGACCGTTTCGCCGCTTTCAGGATGTGCTCGAGATACTTCTGCAGCGGGCTGTCAGCCGAGATCTGGTGCTGGCAGAGGTCGGCGGACCCGATGATGACGCCGAGCATGTTGTTGAAGTCGTGAGCGACGCCGCCCGCTAGCCGTCCCACCGATTCCATCTTCTGCGATTGCCTTAGCTGTTCCTCCAGCTTCTTATGCTCGGTAATGTCGCGCCAGATGCAGTAGTAGACCGGCCGGTCCTGGATGGTAAGGATCTGCGCGGTCACCTGGACGTTGCGCAACTCTCCTTCGCGGGTCCTTTGCATGGTCTCGAAGTCGCCCCGTCCGTCCCGCACGATCCCTTCGATGCGGCGGCGGGTGTCTTCCCGTGTCTCCACGGCCTCCACATCGAAGACCCTTAGTTGTGCGAACTCCTCGCGGGAGTACCCGAGCTGCCGGCAGACGGCGGTGTTGAAGTTGAGGAAACGGGTGGTCTTCGGGTCTATGATGACGATGCCGTCCGGCGAGTGCTCGAAAAGGAGGTGGTTGAAGTTGGACTCCTCCTCGATTGCCTTCTCCATCATCCTACGGTCCGTGATGTCGGTGACGACGCCGATCCGGGCGGTCTTCCCGCTGTAGGTCATGTCGTGGGAGGTGACGAAGATGGGGAAGACGGTGCCGTCCTTGCGGCGGTGGTGCCATTCCCCCACATAGGTGTGGCCGCTGAGCCCGGCGGCAACCTCGATGATCTTCTGTTTCTCCTCCTCGGGATAAAGGTCGGTGAGCCGGAGCGCCAGCGCCTCCTCCTTGCTGTAGCCGTAGCCGATGGCGAAGGCGTCGTTGACCGCCAGCAGCTGCAGGGTTCCCTTTTCGTAGATGAGCATCGGGGCGGGATTTTGTTCGAAGAGGTAGCGGTACCTCTGCTCGCTGGCACGCAACTCAGCCTCGGCTTGCTGGCGGACGTCTTCCTCCCTCACTATCAGCAGGGCACGGAGCACCAGGATGCAGATGATGATCCCTCCGAACAGGATGCCGCTGAAAACCAGAGCCAGCCTGTTGCGGTAGGAGGCAAGGGAGGAGAGAATCTCCTGCTCCGACGACGCGACGACGATCGACCAAAAGGTGTTGCCGAGGTGGATGGGAAGGTAGACGGCATGTTTCTTCACAGGTTTGACGGAGGCGCCGTCCTTCGTGTTGAAGTCGTAGCTCGCCGTCCCCGATTCCCCTTTGAGCATCGCCTTTACCATGGCGAGTACCGACGGCGACTGGTTGGCGGTGTCGAAAACGCTCTTGCCGCTGTGGCCCGGAACGGGGCAGTAGAGTTCGGTGCCGTCCCGGCTTACCACCAAGGCATAGCCGGACTTGCCGATCCTGATTACCTCGAGGTAGCGCTGGGCCAGGCTCTGGAAGTTGACGATGATGGCGATGCTCCCCCGGAACCGGTTTCCTTCGAAGACCGGCACGTGGAGGGCGATGGCGTCATACCCCTGGATGGTACGGAAGACGTCGCTCACCACAGGCTTTTGAGTTGCGATCAATTCCTGTACGTGCTTTTGCCCCGCAATGTTCCTTCCCGACATCTCAAGATTGGGTACGGTGAAGAGGATGATACCCTTCTCGTCCATCCGGGTGAACGACCTTATCTGGTCCTTGTGGGCGTCGTATAAGAACTTCATCTGGCGCTTGCCGGCGGGATTCATGGCAGCGACGGAGTCGAGCTTCGAAAGGGAGGTGAGGATGCCGGTCCAGGTGACGAAATATTCTTCGATCCCCCGGGCCGCCTGTTTGGCATGTATGAACTGCTCGTCGTTCAGCCGGCTTATGGCCGATTGTTTCGCCTTTTGGTAGGAGAAATAGAAGAAGGACGAGCACAGGCAGGTGAAGGCAAGGATGAGGAGGGCGAGGCCTCCCTTTTTGACGAACTTCTGGATCATGCGCGATTTCCCCGGCCGGCCTTAGCTAAATCGGAACTGCGCGGAGAAACCCGCGCTTGTCTTTCTAGAGTTATCGGTATATTGCCGGAGAAATAGAGGGGAAAAATTCCCCCCTTACCCCTGTTCGCCGCTGGCGGGGTTCTCCAGACTGAGGATGCCCGAGCCCTCGTCGTAGGCGAAGAGCTCGGCATAGCGTCCCCACTCGATGGCTACCTGCAGCACCGTCTCCGCGGTCTCTTCGCTGAAGAAGTCTTCCAGTTCGCGCAGGAAACGGTCTTCCTTGGCGCGGTTTCCGGGGCGGTCGTCGAGCACGCGCCGGATGTGGGCGGCGAGTGCTACGTGCCGCACCAGGTGCTCGGCGAAGATCTCCTTGCGGCGCAGGATGTCGGCGTCGACGTAACTCCTGCCGGACGCGGTGAGGTCGGCGTCACCCCCTTCGATACGGGCCAGGTTGAGGATGTCGAGCGCCTCCAGAAGCGGGAAGAGCTGGTCCACGCCGAACCCCATCTGGTCGGCAAGCTCGGGGAGGTCGGCCTTGCCGTTGTACGGTTCGGCGGCCAAGGCCTCCAAAAGGCCGGAGAGCTGGTTCACGTGCGCCTCGGGGAGGAGGTAAGAGATGGGGACCGCCTCCACCTTGCCGGCGGCGCGGGAGCGCTGGGTCATCTGGCCGTACACCGTGTCGACCAATTGCCTGAAAAGAGGGGCGTCGCGGTCGCGGGGATGGGCGAGCGGAATCTTGATTTCGGAGACGACGCGGCCCGGGTTGCTCCCGAGGATGATGATCCGGTCCGCCAGCAGGACCGCCTCCTCGATGTTGTGGGATACCAGCAGGATCCCTTTCGTCGGGATGCGCCGCTCCAACCAGAGCTCGATCAGGTCGGTGCGGAGCGTCTCGGCGGTGAGGACGTCGAGCGCCGAGAAAGGCTCGTCCATCAAAAGAAGCGTCGGCTCGACGACCAGCGCCCGGGCGAAACCTACCCGCTGCCGCATCCCGCCGGAGAGTTCCTTCGGGTAGGCGGATTCGAAGCCGTCCAGGCCGATCAGGTCGATCGCCTCCAGTGCGCGCCTTCTGCGTTCGGCCTGCGGCACTCCCATGGCGTCGAGCCCAAGCTCCACGTTTTCCAGCACGGTGAGCCAAGGGAAAAGGGCGAAGCTCTGGAACACCATGGCGAGCCCTTGGGTGGGGCCGGTGATGGGTTTGCCGCAGTAAAGGGCCTCTCCGCTGCCGGGCTGCGCGAGGCCGGAGATGATCCGCAAGAGCGTCGACTTTCCGGAACCGGAGCGCCCTAAAAGCGCGACGATCTCCCCCTCTTCGATGGCTATGTTGACCCCGTCCAGCACCAGGTGCTCGCCCGAGTCGGACTTCTTGTATGACTTTCGTACGTTGCTCAGCTTGAGCAGCGGAACTTTGTTGACTGTTTCTTCCATGCTTCTTCTCCTCTAGCCGAGCCGGTAGCGGGTCTGGCTGACGGTAAAGAGCCGCTGCCAGAAAAACCGGTTCAAGACCAAGACGTAGATGCTCATGACTGCTATGCCCAAGGCGATGCGGGGGTAATCCCCCTTTTCGGTCCAGATGGCGATGTACGACCCGAGGCCCGTTGCGGTGAGGGTCGTATTCCCCCAGGTGACGATCTCGGCGACGATGCTGGCGTTCCAGGTCCCCCCGGCGGCGGTGACGAGCCCGGTGACAAGCGATGGGAAAATGCCGGGGAGAAGCAGCGTTTTCCAAAGCTTCCACCCGGAGACGCCGAAGTTGCGGGCCGCCTCGCGCAGGTCTGTCGGGATGGCCGAGGCGCCGCCGATCACGTTGAAAAGGATGTACCACTGCGTCCCCAGGATCATCAGCGGGGCGGTCCAGATCTCCGGGGAGAGATGGTAGTGGACCATGAAGAAGACCGCCACCGGGAAGAAGAGGTTCGCGGGGAACGCGGCCAGAAACTGCGCCAGGGGCTGGACTCTCGTCGCCCATTTCGGGTTGAGCCCGATATACACCCCGATGGGTACCCAGATCAGGCTGGCGATGATCAAAAGCACCGTGACCCGAACCAGGGTCAGGAAGCCGAGGTAGAAGACCTTCCCGATCTCGGCGCCGTCTACCTCCCCCCCGACGAACTGGACCAAGAGCCACGCGCCCCCGGCGACGCCAATGGCTAGAAGCGCGTTCCAGACTATTTCCTGCGCCTTGGGGATCGCGGCCTGCGTCGAGCCGTGGAAGCTAGCGCGCTGCTTTCTCCTGGGGAGCAGGTCGGTGAGCCGGATCCACCGGTTGACCAGGAAACGTCCGGCGGCGCGCAGGAGCCTCGCGCGCTGGAACAGGGTCAGCACCCAGGAACCGCTCCCCTCGCCGCTTTCGGTCGTTTCGAACTTGAACTTGTCGGCCCAGGCCACCATGGGGCGAAAGAGCAGCTGGTCGTAGACGAGGATCACCAGCAGCATGGTTAAGAGCGCCCAGCCGATGGCGGAGAGGCTGCGGTAGTGGATCGCCTGCGCCACGTAGGACCCTATCCCGGGGAGGGTGACCGAGGTTTTCCCCACCGTGATCGCCTCCGACGCCACCACGAAAAACCATCCCCCCGAGACCGACATCATCATGTTCCAGATCAAGGGGGGCATGGCGAAGGGGGCATCCAGCTTCCAGAAGCGCTGCCAGGGGGAGAGCCCGAAGAGGACCGAGGCCTCGCTCAGGTCGGAGGGGATGGTCTTCAGCGACTGGTAAAAGCTGAAGGCCATGTTCCAGGCCTGGGAGGTGAAGATGGCGAAGATGGCGGCGCACTCTACCCCGAGAAGCTTTCCCGGGAACATGGCGATGAAGCCGGTCACGGTGACCGAGAGAAAACCGAGGATGGGTACCGACTGGAGTATGTTCAAAAGCGGGACGAGTATCCGCTCGGCGCGGCGGCTCTTCGCCGCGAGCGTTCCGTAGCTGAAGGTGAAAAGGAGCGAAAGCGCCAGCGCCGCCGCCATGCGCAAGACGGTGCGCAGCGCGTACTCGGGGAGGTTAACCGGGTCGAGCGAAAGGGGGATCCTCTCCCCCGGCGTATAGGGGAGCGCCATCTCGCGGCTCCCCCAGGCAAAGAGCGTGACGAGCCCCATGACCAGGAGAAAGGCGGCGAGGTCCCAAAGGTTCGGAGCGGCTCTCCCTGTATTTTTATCCAGCGGTGTCGACCGGTTGGCCATCCTGCTTCCTCCGTGCTGCCGGATACTCTACCCCTTTTGCGTACAAGGCGCAGCTATCCGGACGCGGGTCGCCCCGGCCTCATGCCGGAGCACGCGCGGACAGACCCCTACTGCCGATGCGCTCAAGCATCGCACAGTGAGAATTGATTGATTGACGGGAAGTCGGGAAACAGGTCCCTGGACTCCTTGCTTCGGCTGTTCCCCGCGGCGCGGCAGGAGAACCGGAAGCAGGCCCAGGTTAGGGGGGAGCTTCGGAAAGGCTACTGCCGGAACTGCGGGATGAGTAAGTGATAGTCGCTACTATGACTGTCCAATGTGAAAAACCACCACCTTTTTTGTCGTGATATGAAAAAGCAAAAGGCCATGGGGGACCCATGGCCTTGTTTCTGGCGCGGATTCCCCTCTCGTAGGTTTTCGGCAGTGCGCAACGTAGGTCCCTGGGGACCAGCTACCTTGGGTCAAGCCTTAAGCCGGCAAGACCTGGTCTACCCGTTGGCGTCTTTCGACGTTTCCGGGCAGTAGCCTGTGTTTGAGCAAACGCCTCATCGTAACGAGGAACCCGTCCTGTTTATACCGACCCTCGCGGAATGTCAACTAAAGGATTTTTATCAAAAGCGCCGTGGCGCCGAGGATGAGCAGCCGGTGCCGGAGCAGCGCCTGTGCCGGGAGCCCGTCCTGGCGTTGCAGCTTTGCTACCACCACCCAGGAAAAGAGCGCCGCCAAAAGGATAATCGGGTAGATGAGCAGGCGCAGCGTCCCAAGTTCCGGGGTGAGCGCCGTGGCATCGAGGAAATTTTCCGCCCCCAGGGCCGAAACGGCGAGCGGGACCAGTCTGGCGCCCCCCTCCGCCAGCGGACGGAAGAAGATCATGAAGAGACCCGCCGCGGCAAGCGGAAGGTAGGCGAGCCCGCTGCTGGTGAAGACGGAGCGCCAGCGGGCGCCGCGCACAGCCACCGAGGCGATGAGGGCAAGGAAGGTGAATCCGGCGACGAGGCAAAGCGCCAGCAGGTAGTCGTCCAGGGTCCAGAGGGTGCGGGGGAAGAGTTCCGGTTGCCGCCCGGCCAAAAGCGGGGTCCCCTTGGCGGCGATCACCGCGCCCAGTAAGGTGACGCTGAAGAACGCCTCCCTGAAGCCGCGCCGGGCCTTGTTGGACACGCCGCAGGTCGGGTTCCTCAGGTCAAGCTGCATCGAGTGGTGCGGACAGTTGCGGACGCAGTTGAGGCAGAGGACGCAGTGGTCGGAGCTGTCGACGCCTGAGGGGTGCAGCCCCATGGGGCAGGCCTTTTCCTTGATGCAGTCGTCCACCCGGCACCTGCTCAGGCAGACGTTGTGGTTACTGTGCATCTCCAGCGGCGAGATGCGCGAGACGAGGCTCACGATGCGCCCCAGCGGACAGAGGAACTTGCACCAGCCGCGACGGCCGATCGCCAGGTCGGCGCTCACCGTAGCCGTCAGCATGCCGCTCAGCAACAGCCCCGTGGCCGCCGCGTGGGAGAACATCCCGGTCGCCTGCTCCATCAGGAGGATCAGCACCAGGAGGGCGAAACTGAGCGACGGCCCGAAACTGCGCAGCCACGGTGCCGGGTCGCGCACCACGCGGCTGGTGACCCCAAGCCGTTCGCCGATCGCTTCCATGGGACAGAAGCTGCACCAGCCGCGGGCGAAGAGGAAAGCGGTGAGGATCAGCGCGGGCCATCCCAGGGTCCAGGCCGCAAGGTTCGCCGCGTTGTCCGAAGCGGGGCCGAGCAGGGTGTACAGGGTGACCAGCAGGAAGGCCGGTACGGTCAGCCAGCGCAGCACCTTCGGAAAGCGCGGGTTCCAGGCGAGCCGCTCCAGGGAGGGAAGCGTCAAGAGGTTGAAGCGCCCGTCCTCGAAGGGGTGCCCCTGGAGGGAGATGTGCTCGGGCTGGATTTCCGTGTCGCTGCAGACCACCACGGCGCGGCTTACGACCTGGTACAGCTCGGTGGCGTTCAGGGGCCAGTCGTGGTCGACCAGGCGGTTCAGGGCGTCCTGGGAGAGCCGGCGCACGTTGCGGTTGTGCTTGGCGTTGAGCGAGGCGAGCAGGCTCTTCGCGATGACGGGAATGTCCTTTTTGCGCTCGCGCAGCGGGGCTAACTCGACCGTCTCGCCGCAGAGCTTTCGGTACAGCTCTCCGTTGAACTTGCCGCTGTCGACTAAAGGCTCCAGGGCCTTGCCGCTGGTCGCTATGATCCTCACCCGGGCGCTGCGCAGCTTGGTCTCGCCCCTCCTGGTGAAGTGCCCGGTGTCGAGGAAATCGACCAGCTCCTCCTGCACCGCAAGGGCCAGGCAGTCGACGTTACGCAGGATCATGTCGCCCCCTGCGGCCAACTCGATCATCCCCCTTCTCACCCGCCGCGCGTAGACCGCCCCCTGGGAGGCATGGCCGAAAAGCGCCGCCTCCTGGGCGAGACCTAGCAGCACACCCCTTTGTGAGGCGCCCTCGGCGGGTTCGTTTTCCTCTTCCAGGACCGGCGGGGGTGAGGCGCAGTCCAGGAAAAGGACGGGGCGGTCGGCTTCGCTGTGGAAGTGGATCAGCCGGGCGGCCAGATCCTTCCAGGTGCCGGGCTCGCCCAGGATGAGGACGTGGCTGCGGGTGCCGCCCAGCTGCTGCAGGCGTTGGTTTAAAAGGCGCACCCAGTGGGAGGCGCCGGGGAACTGGCCGAACTCGGGAAGCAACTGCCAGCCGATGATGTTGGTGATCACCTCGCGGTGTTCGCTTTCCTCGCGCTGGTGGCGGTGCGCCCAGCTACCCAGCTGCGCCGCGAAGATCCGGCTCAGGTTGGCGTAAAGCGCGGGGATTCGGTCCAGGAGTTCTTCGAAATCTTCCCGGGAGAGCCGTGCCGCCTGGACCTCGGTGATCGCCCTCACGTCCGCGGAGCGCTTCTCGTCGGTCAGGATGGCGCGCTCCCCGATGACGTTGCCGATGCCGAGTTCGGTGAGGGTCAGCGCCTGCCCCCCTTCGTCCAGGAGTTCCACCCTGATCCTTCCGGCGAGGATGACGTAGAGTTCCAGCGCCGGCTCGTTCCTGGAGAGGATGATCTGACCCGGCGCGAACTCGCGCAGCTGCAGGTGTTGGGCGATGCTGTCCAACTGCTCCCGCGTCAAGGCGCTGAAAAGGCGGATGCCGGAAATGGTTTCAGAGCTTATTGCCGCCACGTGTTCTCCTAAGGTTGAAAGGGAAGCAGATGGTAGCGCAAAAGCCGCTGCAGCTTCAAATATGTATACCGGGTGTATACCGTGCGGGGGGGGGAGGGGGGCAGAGAAGGGGGGACGGATAGTGCTGCTGCAGATAGTGCGAACACCTAACCGGACGACGCTGGGGCAGGTTACCAGCTGCGGCGCAGCGCCAGGTAGAGGCGCCGCGCTTTCTTGAGCGCGCCGAGCGCGCCGTTCTCCGAGCCGTAGGGGAGGTCTCCCCCGGTCGTGATCTTCCAGGTGTCGGTCATGTTGTAGCCGACCTCGCCTTTTGCCACACCGTCCATGTGCTCCAGACCGACTGTCCAGACGAGCTTCCAGTCGCCCCACGGCTCAGTCTGGTTCCAGGCGGCGATGAGGGCGGGGAGGAGCGCCCGGTCGAAGAGGAGCGTCTGGTTCACCGGGGGATCGATGGCGTTCGCGGCGAGCGTCACCAGGAGTTTGCCGTCGCCGAATCCCCTCTCGACGCTTGCCGTTCCGATGACGGCGTCGCCAAGCTCGGCGTCTTTCGAAAGAAGCCCGGCGAGTTCGGCCCTCAGCACGTAGGTGCCGGCCACGCGGGAGAGCTCTACCCCCACCGCCTTCTCGCGGGCATAGCGGCGTCCGACGGAGACCACCGGGGCGGCGCCGGTCTGCAGCGCCGGGTCGAGGGAGAACTGAAGGAGCGGCGCAGGGCGCACCCCCGTCCTTATCCAGAGTCCCAGGTCCCAGTCCCCCCTCGTGGCCAATAGGCGCAGCGCGACGAAACCCGGAACCGGCGGGTCGTCTTCCCGCTCGCGCAGCACCGTTTGCTGAGGCAAGGCGCCGGCGGCGATGGGGGCGTAGCGGCTCCCCAGCGGCGGGAGGCGCCAAGGGGTGGTGACCGGCACCAGCACAGCCTGATAGCGGAAGGACTCCTCTTGACCGCTCATCCTGAGCGCCCAAAGCGGCAGCTTCTCGTCGGTGAAGGGGTCGGTCAGGTCGCGTGGAAGGAAAGCGTCGGCGGGGGAGTAGCCGTCTGTCTGCCCCCACCCCAGCTGAAAGCGGCCGAATTCGACGTCGTGCGAGGGGGCGAGGGGGAGGCGCACCCAGAGATCGCGCAAGGAGAGCGGCGAGCGCCTGAGCCTGCGGTCCGCCGGATCGAAGGAGAGTTCGTCCTGCGGCGAGGTGAGCCATTCGGCCCTAAGCGATGCGGTCAACTGCGCCTCGCCCGGCCGGTGCTCCCACTTGGAGAAGAGGGTCCCGGAGCCCGCTCCATACGGTTCCCCGTCGTAGCACTCGCTGTAGGCAAACCCCTTCAGTTCGGCATAGCCGGAGAAGTCATTTGCCTCCGCCGTGAAGGGGGTGAAGGGGAAGAGCAGCAGGGATATGAGTAAAAGGAGCGGCAGGATCAATCGCCCCCCTCGCGGGTCAGGTTCTGCAGCGTGAAGCGGCTGGCCGGGTGCGGGCGGTTGAAGGTGATCTGCTTCAGGTTGACGGTGGTTTTGCTTCCTTTTTTCAGGTCGGTCATCTCCATCCGCCCCGCCACCCAGTGCCCCTCCACGTTCTTCAAGTCGGAGAGAATCATCCGTTTCGCCGGCTCCTTTTCGCCCTTTCGGATCAGGTCCTCGCGGACCAGGTAGAGGATGTCCTTTCTGAGGTAGAGGATGATCTTCTGGTACACCGACTTGGTCCCCTTGTCGTTGGGGATGGCGGCGATGACGTAGCAGGGGACCCCTTCGGCCGTTTCCTCGCCGATGAGCGAAACCTTGTACTTTTCGTGGTCGAACTCCTCCATGTCCTCGTAGTTGAAGTCGGTCCCGACGAAGGAGGCGTAGCGGTCCTGCGGGGCGATGCGGCGCTCGCGCTTCATGGAGGGGAGGTAGAGCCACTGATCCGGGTTGTCGGAGCCGGGGCGGGAAAGGGAGAGGAAGCCGACCCCCTTCACCTCGGGCGGGTCGGTGAAGCGGATCAGGTTCTTGGCGTCGCCTGCGTACCCTTCCCGGTAGCTGCGCCACCCCTTCTTGCGGACCTTCCCATCCTTGTTCACCACGGTGAGGTCGCCTGCGTACTGCTGGGTCTTGGTGCGGTGCCGATTTTCGGAATCCTTGAGGAGGGTACGGGCGTCGGGTGCGGCGAGCGCCGTCCCGGCGCAGAGCGAGGCAAGGAAAAGGGCGGCGGCCGCGGCCGCTAGTGGTCTGGCGAATCGTGCAATCATCTGCTGCTCCTCCGTGTGGAATGGTTAGTGGAGAAAAATGCGAAGAGGCATCGCACGCGGATGACGCGGATTAAAAACGATTACCGCGGATCAGACAAAAAACTCTGTTCTTTAAGATCGATCCGATTTTATCCGCGTTATCCGTTAAATCCGTGTGCTATGCCCGTTGGTCTATTCATACTCTATCGCCTCGGTCACCTTGACCTTCGCTGCCTGCCGGGCCGGGACCCAGGCTGCGAGCGCCGACACCAGCGGCAGGGCGATGAGAAGCTGCACCAGGACGTCCCACGGGTAGTTGTGAGGCATGCTCCAGCCGGTGAAGGCAACGGCTACCGGCCCCTCCATGAAGGAGGCGAACAGATTGCCGGCGGGAAGAGCCAGGAGGAGCCCCGCCAGGGCCAGCACCAGCGCCTCGATGACGATGCTCTTGGCGATCTGGGACGGGACGGCGCCCAGGGCCTTCAGTATCCCGATGTCGCGGGTCCTTTCCGCGACCGAGATGAGGAGCGAGGTCACGATCCCCAGAAACGCGACGCCGAGGGCGAGGAAGACGGTGATGCGCATGACGGCGTAGAAGGCGTCGATGGCCTTGCCGATCTCGGCCTTGAACTCGGCGCGGGTCGACACGAGCGCGGGGTACCTCCCAGCGAGCTTGGCCCGGATCTCCTCCCGGACCGCCTTGGGATCCACCCCGGGATGCACCGAGACGTCGTAGATGTCGACGCGGTCGTCGTTCCAGTGCTTGAGGAACACGGGGCGGTCGAGCAATATCGATCCCTGGTCGCAACTGTAGTCGCGCAGCACGGCGGAGATGGGAAACTTCACCAATCCACCCGGCGTCATCAGCTCTACCTGGTCCCCCACGCCGAGATGGAAGTTCCGGTAGAAGTTTTCGGATACGGCGCACATCCCTTTCGGGGCACCCTCGCGCATGGCGCGCGCGTCCCCCTGCGCGAACTCGTACTTGGTACGGTCCAGGAGCTGACCTATCTCCACCGAGTTGATCAGGATCCGCTTCCCGGAAAACTGCGGCCGGATGGCGCGTATGCTCTCGACGGCGCGCACGCCGGGGAGTTGCACCAGCTCCTCCCGCAGCGCGCCGGGATAGAGGTAATCGCCGCGGGTGAAGTTGGCGGAGGCCCTGACGAAGAGGTCGCAGGTGAGGACGTCGTCCATCCAGCGCACGATGGTCCCCTTGGTCGATCCCAGGTACCCCCCCAGCCCCAGGACGAAGGTGAGCGAGAGCGTCATGGCCATGATGGTGCCGGCGCTCCTGCGCGGGTTCGCCATGAGTGCGTCCGAGGAGAGCGGGCCGGCGGAGGGGAAGAACCGCGAGAGTAGCGGCGCCGCCGCGACCAAGAGGGCCCGGGAGAGGGGGCCGAGGAGCAGTATCAGCCCGGTACCACCCAGGAGGAGCACTGCGAGCAGCATCTGGTTCCCCGAAAGCCCGGAGAAAAGGGCGAAGTAGACAGCTGCAGCGAGAAGCGCCGCCGCGCCAGCCAAGCGCGGCGCCACCCGGCGCTGCACGCGTGCCTGGAAGGCGCCCTTGGCGAAGGCCTCCGTCGGGGGGATGCGCGAGGCGGCCAGGGCCGGCCCCCATGCCCCGGCGAGCGAAGCGCCGACCCCGAGCAGGATCGACTGCAGCGCGATTGCCGGGGTGAGATGGACGATGCCGGAGCCGCTGATGCCGTAAACCGCCTCGGTGCTCTGGCCCATGCTCACCAGGAGCCCCTGCGAGAAGGCGGTGCCGGCTAAGCAGCCGAGCACCCCGCCCATGATGCCGAGGATGAGCGCCTCGGCGAGAAAGAGGACCTGGACCTGGCGTGGCGTCGCCCCGAGCGCCCTCAGCGTCCCGATGTCCCTGCGGCGGCGGTTCACCGCCACGTTGAAGGCGTTGAAGATGAGGAAGATGCCGATGGCGAGGGCGAAGGCGCTGGAGACGTTGAAGCCGGCGGTGAAGTTCGCCACCAGGCGCTCCATCTGCTCGCCGCGGCGCGCCGGGGTCTCCACCTGGTAGGCGGGGCCGAGCGCCTTTTGCAGTGTCGCGGTCCCCTGCGCCACGGTCACCCCGTCCTGGAGCCGCACGTCGATCCGGTCAAAGCGTCTCCCCCTTCCGAAGAGGTCCTGCGCGGCATAGACGTCGACTACCATCAGGTTGCCGCCGAAGGCCTCGGCGAACCCCTTGGGGCTCATCACCCCCCGCGCCGTGACCTGCTTGTACCCGGTCGGGAGCTTCAGCGAGAGCGCCTTCCCCGTGGAAAGCACCGCCCTCCGGGCGAAGTCGCGGCTGAAGATGGCTGAGTCGGGCTGGGCCAGGAAGAGGAGGGGGTCATCGAGGTCGGCGTCGTCCCCCTCGAAGCCGTAGTCGCGCATCTCGCGGTCGCCCAGAAGGTCGATGCCGACCACCATCAGGCTTCCCAGCCCGGCCTTTTCCGGGACTACGATTTGTTCGATGACAGGCGAGGTGGCCCTGATGCCGGGCAGTGATCTCAGTTTTTCCTGGATCTCCTCGGGGACCCCTCCCTCCATGGTCACCTGCAGGTGCGCCTTCCCGGCGACGCGGTCCACGGTGGAGCCGATCCCTTTTACCAGGGCGTCCTGCGCGGTCTTGATGGAGCTGAAGGTGGTGACGCCGACAACGACACCCAGGAGGGTCAGGATGGTCTTCCCCATGTGCCGGCGGGCGTAGGAGAGGGAGAGGGTGCGGAGCAGGAACCTCATCTCCCACCTCCGATGACGACACCGTCGTCCTCCACCCTCCCGTCGCGCAGCCTGATCAACCGGTCGCAGGCGGAGGCGGCGTCGTGGTCATGGGTGACCATGACGATGGTGGTGTTCCTCTTTTCGTGGATGGAGCGGAGCAAAGCGAGGATCTCCCTGCCGCGCGCGCTGTCGAGGTTCCCGGTGGGCTCGTCCGCGAGGAGCAGGGGGGCGTCGGTCGCCAGGGCGCGCGCGATGGCGACGCGCTGCCTCTCGCCGCCGGAGAGTTCGTCCGGGAGATGGTCTCCGCGTGATTCCAGCCCCACCTCCGCGAGGACCCGCTCCACCTGCAGGGCCGCTTTCTTAGCCGATACGCCTGCCAACTGCAGCGGGAGCGCCACGTTCTGCCGCACCTTAAGCGTCGGCATCAGGTGGTAGGCCTGGAAGATATAGGAGACGCTGTTGCGGCGAAAGAGCGAGCGGGCTTTCTCGCTTTCCCGCGCCAGGTCCTTCCCGGCGACCAGGAGCTGCCCGGAGGTCGGGACGTCGAGCCCTCCCATCAGGTTCAAGAGGGTGGATTTCCCCGAGCCGGAGGGGCCCATGATGGCCACCATCTCGCCGGGGGCGATGGAAAGGGTGATACCGGCAAGTGCGGTCACCGTGGATTTCCCGTCGTACGATTTGACCACATCACGAAGCTGCAGCATGTGCTACCTCCTGTGTAAAGAAATAGTTCCCCCTCCCCTTGTGGGAGGGGGTTAGGGGGTGGGGGGAGGTGCCATCATTCGCGACGCTGCCGGCTTCACCCACATCCCTCACCCCTGCCCCTCTCCCAGAGGGCGAGGGGATGGACTTCCGCTTCCCCCCGTGTTCGCGGACAGGGAGGGGGAGCGCACCTCCGGTGCCGACTCCTGCCGGTAGATCTCCTTGAAATGGCAGCGCCCCTTGAGGCGGTAGACAACGGCACGGGCGCCCAGCACGAAACGCGTGGTCCAGATGTGCAATGGCATGCCGCGCAGGTACCCCTTCTTGGTGGCTTGCCGCATGGCCTCCATCCCCCGAAGGAAGAAGTCCCTGTCGCCGAAGTCGAAGAGCCCCTCGGAAAGCCAGGGCTCCAACTGCCAACTTATCACCCGCCCCACCAGTTCCACCCGCTCCGCCCCCATCTCCTGCGCCGACTCGTAGAGCGACGCTTCCACGATGATGCGTTCCATCTCCTTCTCGTCCTGCCGGAACGCTGCCGCTTCGGCCTCGCACTGCATCCGCCATTCTTCGTCGGTGTACATGCGGGCGCAGCCGAAGTCGATCACCCCCAGCCTGCCGTCCGGCATGAAAATGTAGTTGCCCGGATTGGGATCGGCCATGATGCAGTGTGTCCGGTACAAAAGACGGATGGTGGCCATGGTCATCAGGTGGGTGAAGCGATCTCGCAGTTCCTGCGACGGGTCGGAAGCGAGAAATTCGTCTATGTGTACCCCTTGCAGATATTCGGTGGTCAAGACCCGGAGGCTGGAGCACTCGGTATATACCCTCGGAACCACGATCCCGTCCCCCGGCTCAAAATGGCTGCGCACCGCCTGGGCCAACTCGGCCTCCTTCAGGTAGTCGGTTTCTGCCAGAAGCACGCTCTCGACCTCGGCCAGCTTGTCGAGGAGGTTCGGCCAATCGTCCCCCATGCGCATCGGCTGCAGCAGCAGGCGGAGGTTCTTGAGATCTGCCTGGATGGTACGGGCGATCCCGGGATACTGGATCTTCACCGCCACCTGCTCTCCCGTATGGAGCCGGGCGCGGTGCACCTGCCCCAGGGATGCGGCGGCGAAGGCCTTCTTCTCGAAGCTGGCGAACATCTCTTCGGGTTCCCGGCCGAATTCGTCGAAAAAGACCTCGCGCACCATGGCGTAGTGCATCGGCGGGGCCTCGAAGCTGAGCGAGGAGAGCAGGCGGACATACTGCTCGGGAACCATCTCGGGGAGCGTCAGCATCTGCCCCACCTTCATGACGGCGCCGCGCAGGTACCCCATGGTGCCGAGCAACTCCAGCGCCGCCTTGAGGTGGGTCTCGTTCTTGGTCCGCTCCTTCTCGTCCTCGTCGGCCCAGCGGCTCTTCAGCCACCAGGCCAGATAGGCGCATGCGACCTTCGCCTGCAGGCTTCCCAGGATCCAAAGCCGGGAAAGAGAACTAGTCGGGGGCCTGTTGCTGCAGGCCGTTTCGACCAGTTCGGCAAGCCTCTCGCGAGCGGCGGCGTCTTCGTCTCTCGGCAGGAGCTGCAGCAGGCGCTCCCGGCTTTCGGGGTACGACGTTAGTGCGGCGTTACAGGACATGCTCACCTCCATCTGCCCCGGCGCTGCCGGAGATAATGTGCACAAAGGTACGGACCGAGTAGTCCACCAGCGCCTGGCTGGCTTCCTGGTTCGGCGAGAGGTCGCTGGTCCAGAAGGCGAGCACTCCCAGGTAGAGCGACCAGTAAATGGTCGTGGCGACGTAATCGGGTGCGGAGCTGAACCCGTGCCTGGCAAGGATCTGCTGCATGAAGCCGAGGTGCCGCTGGCGCGCCGCCTCTCCCACGGGGCAAACGTTCTTGCGCGGGAACGGGCTTAACGAGCGCTCCAGCACGGGACCGAGGAAGGGGCGCAGGGGGCGCAGCCTGCGAAGCCCCGAGGCTATGAAGCCGAAGAGATCCTCGGCGAGCTCGCCGCCGGTGCGGCCCTGGAATTCCTCCTCGCCTTCGGCGAGCGCGTCGGAGACCATGGTCATCGCCATCGTCTCCTTGCTGGGGAAATAGTTGAACATGGTTCCTGCGGCGACCCCTGCCGCGAGCGCGATGTCGCGGGTGGTGGTCTGGTCGAAGCCGCGGGCGCAAAAGAGTTCGGATGCCTTCTCCAGGATCCGTGCCCGGCACTGCTGTTTTGCCTGCTCGGTGATACGCATTGAAGCTCCATCCGTAAAATGTGAACGCGCTCACTATAGCAGAGGCTAATTTTTCGTCAACGATAAAATGAGCATGATCATAAAAATGTCGGGGCGGTGCCGAAAACAGGTTCTGCCAAACCCCGCGCCTCAAAAAGGAGCAGGGGCGCATTCTCCTTTACAACTTCACTTCAGTCTCACAACTAACGGAATGAACGGGTACTGAATGAATCGAATATAATGGCTCAGGCGTTGCCTGCCCTTGCCCCCATGCTATTCTTTCAAAGGCTAGTTTTGACAGACGACGAATAAGTCTATGACAGTGAAGATGGGAAAGAACTCAATACGCGACGGTGGCCGAGATCAAACAGGCGGGGTGCGCGCTGCAAGACGACAAAATCGCCTGCCTTTCCTGTCATAACCTGACCCGGCCCATTCCGCGCCTGATAAGGAACGGCGACCAGTTGTGCTACATCCGCCATAAGCACCTGAGGCCGGGGGTGTGACGAAGCGAACCGTTTGACTTTAAATTTCGGAGGTGATAAGAAAATCACCTTGCTCCTGCCGTCCCTTTCCCCTTAGACCAGCGCTGCCTCCGGGATACCGACTGATGCTCAGTAGCCTGCTTGCTTACATGCGTGCCCTCCGGTTTAAAAAGATCATGTTCGTGGGCGCCCTGACCGCTTTGACGGGGGTGATCGCCCTCGTTCTTCTGGTGGTCTTTCTGCCGACCCTCCTTTCCACCTCGCAGGCCCAGTCCCTGCTGAGGCTGCAGCTTTCCAAGTCCCTGAAAAAACCTGTCTCCTGGTCCAACCTCACCCTTTCGTGGTCGCAAGGCCTTGCCCTTTCCGGGCTGACTGTCGGCGACGGCCCTCCGCCTCTTCTGAACGCGAACCTGGCGGAGCTGCGCGTAAAGCCGGGGCTGGAGTGGGATGACTCCGGGCGCTATACGGTCTCCCTCGACGTGAAGCTGAGGAAGCTGGAAGCGAGCCTTGCTCCGGGGCCGAAGCAACCTCCCCCCGAGAAGCCGGCCAAGGACCCCCTGACGCAGGTGGCCGAGGCGGTGCAGAAGTTCCAGGGGATGGAGTGGCCCCTTCCGGTGGATGTCCGCCTTGCCGTCGACGCCGCTCCCATGACCGTCAGCTACCTCGATCCGGCGTCGGGGCGGCAGACGGTGCTGCGCGAGGTCTCCTTCGCCCTTGCCGCACCTTCTTTGGCGCGGCTCCCCATCGACACCTCGCTTGAGGGGAGCGTCGCGCTGCCTGACGCGAAACCCCAGCGGGTGCATTTCAAGGCACGGCTTTCGGACCTGGTGACGGCCAAGGACAAGATCAAGCCGGCTGCGGCGCTCCTGTCGGCGCAGGCGGGTTTCCCGGGGGTGACGCTCGATGCCGGCGGCGGGGTGAACCGCCCGGGAGGCCTCAAAGCGAAGCTGCGGGTGAATCTGCCGGAGCTGGCGCCGCTGGCGACGGCCATGGCGCACCGGGAACTGCCCACGCTGGACGGCAAGCTGGCGCTCGACTTGGGCGCGGAGTTGGATCGAAACGCCGACCTCATGGTCCTCCTGGACTTGGCCTGCGACCGGCTCTCGGTCGGCAAAATACCCGGGAAGAAGGGGACGGCGGGGCCGCTCGATCTCAAGCTGCACCAAAAGCTCGTGAGCGACCACAAGCGGCAGCGGGTCACCTTCAGCGACGGCGCCCTGGAAAGCCCCGGGCTTTTGTCCGCGGTCTGGAGCGCCGTGGTGGACCGCCCAACGGAGCGCTCCCGCTCGGTGGCGGCAGATCTGGGGCCGCTCAGGCTGGACCTGACTGCGGCAAGGCGTCTGGCCGCGCCTTTTCTGCCGGCGAACCTTCCGGTGCAGGCGCTGACCGGGACGGCTTCGGTGGCGAAACTCACTGCGCGGCTCAAGGGACCCAACAATGACGGCGAATTGACTCTGGAAAAGGCGGTGGTCGATCTGCCGCAACTTGGCTTGCGCCTGGCGAATGGGTCGCTGCAGGGGGAGGGGCTTTCGCTCGTCCTGGAACGGGCGGCGGTTCCGCTGAAGAAGCTCGCCCCGCTCTCCTTAGCCGCGGATCTCCGCTTGGGCGCGAAGAGGGTCGAGCTGTCCGGGAAGAAGAAGGTATTGCTCCTGGGGGGGAAAGGCGCGCTGGCACTGGCGCTCACCGAGCTGGACCTGAAGCATAAGCGTGCGAGGGCCTTGATCGGGCAGTCGCTGGAGTTCGCGCTGATGCAGGTCGGCCCCGAGCTTGCCGTGGAAGGGGTGCGCGAGGAGCTGCAGCTGGAGGGCCGGGCGCTCGCGGGGGGGGAGCTGGAAGCCACGCTCCCGGGGCTCAAACTTTCCGCGGCCAAGCTCTCCGCGAATCAGGGTGGGAAGCAGGTGGTCCTGACCCCATTGGCAGCGACTCTCGTTGCGGAAGGGGTGCACCTGCCGAAGAAAGGGGATGGGAGCGCCACGGTGAAGCGGGCGCACCTCACCGCAACCGCGGCCGATGCGTTTGCCATCGAGGCGCAGGCGGGGCTCTCGGGCCTGATCAAGCAGGTGGCGGCGACCACGGGAAAGGCGCGCTTCGACCTGAATAAGCTCATGCCGGTAGCGGCTCCTTTTGTTCCGGCGGGGCTCGATGCCAAAGGTTTGGCCGCGGCGACCTGGGACCTGGAGGCGCCTCTGCCGGTAGCCCAGCTAGCCAAGGAGAAGAACCCGCTCCGGGCGGCGCGCGGCGCCTGCGCCCTCTTGAACCGCGGCACCCTCGCACTGCAACTGGACGGCCTGGACCTCCGTATCCCCGCAGCGAAAACGACCTACAAGGTACAAAACCTGAGCACCACGAAGCCTCTCTCCTTCTCGCTTCCCGCAGCCGGTAAGCCGCTCGCCATCGACGGCGCCTTCAGCTTTGCCGGCATCACTGGGCTTGCCGGCGCGGCCGAGCAGCTCCCGCTGCAGTCGGGCGCGCTCACCCTTGCGGGGGAGCTTTCGCAGTGGAAGGATCTCCGCCTGACCGAGGAGCTGCAGGTCCGCTCGCTGGGGCTGTCGCAGGTTGCGGAGCTGACGGTGGGGGGGATCGACCGGCTCTTGGACGACTCGGCGAAGCTCGATACCCCGACCCTTTTGAAGCGCCTGGACGCCACCATGTTCGCCCATTTGGAAGGGAACTTCCCGCGCGAGGCGAAGCAGGCTCTCGCCGGGCTTAAGCTCTCCGGCAACGTCGCCGCCGGCGCGCGCCTCGACCTCACCGCCGCCCGGGAGCTGAGGATGCGCGGCTACACCAAGTGTCGCGACTTCGGCGTCGCCGACGGCAAAGGGATGTCGGCGCAGGGGATCCGGGCCGACCTGGTCTTCGACCGCAGCTATGCCCTGGCCCAGGGGAAAGGGGGTGAGTGGATCCCGCTCTCGGCGCTCCTGGTGCGTCCCGCCCCGGTGGCGCCCCCCCTCGCCGCGAACTCCGACCTGGCCGCGAGGATCTATCAGGACCTGCGCGGCGAAGCGAGCGGTCCCCGCAAGATCGGCATCAAGAGCGCCTCCTTCAACTCCGGCGCGGTCCCCTTGAGCGCCACCGCCCTGGAGGCGGACCTGCTGCTGGAACCGGATACGCTGGGGCTGTCCTTCTTCCAGGCCGAGGTGGGAGGGGGGACCGTGCGGGCGCGCGGGGTGATCGACCTCTCCCGCGAGGTTCCGGTTCTTTCCACCTACTGCTATTTTTCGCGGCTCGATCCGTCACTTTTATTCCCCGCTTCGGGGGGCGCGCGTCCCGGCGAGGAGCTGACCGGGGAGCTTTCCCTCTCAGCGCCGCTTGCCGCAGAACAGCGGGCGCTCCTGGAGGGGCTGAAGATGAACCTGAACCTGCGGCGCTTCAGCTCGCGGATACTGGACCGGGCGCTTTTCGCCATCGACCCGTACCAGCGCAACGAAAAGGTGGTGGCGCAGAGGAAATCGCTGCAGCTGGCCGACCTGAAGGGGCTCCGTGTCTCCGCCGTGGACGGCGCGCTCGATTGTGAGGGGGAACTGCTGGTCAAGGGGGTGGGGGTGGATATCCCCAAGCTGGAGCGGCTGCGCCTCTCCGAGCTCCCCATCCGCAAGGAGCTGGAGCGCCTCATCGCAGGCATCGCGTCTTCCAAGGCGCTTTTGGAGCTGGCCCGGGCCGACACGCTGGTGGTTGGGGCGGACGGCGCGCTGTCGCTGAAAAGGAGGAGCAATGAAAGATAAAACCCGTTCAACGTTCAACGTTCAACGTTCGGAAACCAAAACCGCTTCTACGAAAACCGGTTCAGCGTTCAACGCTAAAAACGGTTCAACGTTCAACGTTCAACGTTCCGGCGTCCGGGTCGGAAGTGGGGCAAGCTTGCTGTTGCTGGCGTCGCTCCTTTTCGCGGGGTGCACGCTGGCGAAGGTGGATGTGAACGTGGTGAGCGAGAGGACCTCGCTGGAAAACCAGGTGCTCGGAACATATAACGCGCTCTCGGAGGACGTGCTCCTTGTCGCCTCGGTGCGCGGCGTGTCCCCCACCGGCAAGGTGGATGCCCCGCAGAAACACTCGCCGGAACACCAGGAGGCGGCACAGGCGCTGGAGGCGATAGCTTTCCATGCCGACGACGTGGATACCTTCAAGCGGCTGGGGTGGGTCGGGGAGAGTCTGGAGGGGACCCTCGCCCCATTTGAACGCGCGCTCCCGGAAAAGGCGCCGGCGGACCTCAAGGCCTTCGCCGCCCGATTCACGGAGGGTGAATTCAAACAGGTGGTCGACGAGGTGAACCGGTCGCGCGAGATCCTGATGCTCAGGGTGGTGCGGACCAACGAGAACTTCACCGCGAAGGACCTCCCCGCGATCAGGAAGGTTTTCGCCCGCATCAACCGTCAAAACAGCGCCCCCGGCACCAGGGTCCAGGGTGACGACGGCAAATGGGTGAACCAATGAGAGGCGCGCCGGCTCGCATCGCGCTCCTTCTGGCACTGGCTTCCTCCCTTGCCGGGGTCGGCGCCGGCGCGGCGCCTTTGGGAGAGGAGCTCCTGGCACCGGCGGCTCCCCGCCCCGCCCCCAGGTCGCGGCCGGAGTCGGCGCCTGCCCCCGCCGTCTACACCCCCCGCTCGGTGCTCTACGCGGCAAGATCCCGGGACGGTAAGCTCGTGGCCACGGTGGAGAAGGGGGACGCGGGTTACGAGCTCTGGCTGCATGCGCCGGGAAACGCCGAAGCGCTCCCGCGCCTTCTGCGCCAAAGCCCGATGCGGATCTCCGCGCCTGCCTTCAACGCCGCCGCGACGCTTTTGGCCTATGCCGATGAGCGGGACGACCTGAAGGGGGATGTCTGGCTCATCGATCTTGCCCGCCCCGACGCCGAACCGCGCCGCGTGACCGGCAACGACGCCGGCGAGGACGCCCCCGCTTTCTCCCCCGACGGGTCGGCGCTTTTGTACCAGCGCCAGCTCCCGGGCAGCGAGCGGCGCGAGATCATCCGCCTGGAGCTTGCCGCGGGTGGCGCCAAGGCGCTTCCCATCGGCATAGACGCGGCGTTCGCTGCCCCCTCCCCGGACGGGGAGAAGCTCGCCTTCGTCTCGCGCGAGAAGGACGCCGGCGGGGACCTCTGGCTCTACGACCGCGGCTCGCTCACCCAGCTCACCTCCGGGCCCGAGCGCGACCTCTACCCCACCTGGCAGGACTCCGACACCATCCTCTTCACCCGTTTCGCCCCACCCTCCGTGGATTCGGCCACCGGACCGGAAGGTGGCGCCATCTTCCGGCTGAAGCTCTCCCGCAAGGGGAGCGACGGGCTTCCCGCCGCCTTCCCGCTCACCTCGGGCCTTCTCTCCACCGCCGCCCCCTTGGCCGTGCCGGACCGGGTGCTCTTCATCGCCGGGGAGACGGGGGGCGGACAGGTGCTGTCGCTTCCGCTTTCCGGCGAGCTTCCCGACCGGCCGGATCTGGCCGGGCAGTGGCAATTGGCGCGCCTCATCCTGGAGCGGCAGCCGGCCGACCCCGCCATGGCGCGCCTTGCCTGCCTGCGCGTGCTGGCCCGCGAGAAGGAGCCGAGCCGAGAGGGGGCGCTTGCCTCTCTCGCCCTTGCCGGGGTCCTGGAAGAAGGTGGGGACCTTTCCGGCGCCGAGGCCCGTTACGCCGAGGCCGCCAGCCGCTACGCCTCTTTCCCGGCGGAGTCGGCCCTGGCCCAAATCGCCCGCATCAGGCTGGAAGCGGCGCGTCGCTGCGGTGAGGTGGTGGTATCCGGCCGCCGCAAGGAGGTGATCGCCGAGGCGCGGAAGGATATGGTGCAGGCGGGCGAGGGGAAGGGACCTGACGCCGCCGCGCGCGCCTTGGTGGACGGGGCGCGCCTTCTGGCCGAATTCGGCTCGGGGGCCGAGGATCAGCTCGCCGCCATAGCACTTTTGGAAAAGGCGGGGAACGGGGCAGGGGCCGACGAGGCGATACGCGCCGAGGCGGCCTATCGTAGGGCAGCGCTTCTCTCCCGCATCGAGGGGGGGGAGGGGGCCGTGGCGGCGCTCACCGAAGTGGCGCGCCGCTACGACGGGCAGGAGCGCTGGGCCGAGGCGGCGATCGCGGAGATCCTGCGGCAGCTGACGGCGCAGGCGGGGAACCCGCGCGAGCGCCTGGCAGCCCTTGCCGAAAAGTTCCGCACCACGCTGCCGCGTCTCTCCATGGGGGCCTGGAACCGGATCGGCGACCTCGCCTACCGCGGCGACGACTGGGTCAGGGCCAAGGACGCCTACCGGACCGTGCTTGAGAAGTACCCCCCCGTGGCGACCCCGACGGCGGCGGCACGCTTCGCGCTCGCCGAGATCCTCTACCGGGAGGAGCGTTTCGGGGAGGCTACGGCGCTCTACGAAAAGGAGATGGCCCAGCATCCCGAGGACGCCCCCCTCTACCAGCTGGCTCGCGCCGCCTTCATCAGGAAGAGCTTCGCCGCCGGCGAGAGCCTGTACCGGCAGGGAGAGGTCTCCGCCGCGAGGGCGGCGTTCCTGGATCTGATCCGTTACGAGGGGCGTAGCTTGGAGGCGCACCGCGGCTACATCAAGTCGGTGGCGGCGCAGAACCAGGCCCCCGAGCTCCTCGCCCTCTACCAGCGCATGCTGACCAGCTACCCCGACGACCCGGTTCTCCTTTACGCGGCGGGGCTCTGTCAGACCTACCTCCCGGGGAAGGAGCGCCTGCTCGAAGGGGACCGGCTCATCGCACGGGCCGCCGAGAGGCTTCCGGGTTCGGAGTATCCGCCGCAAACCCGCGGCTACATCGCCGAGGTGCTGGAGACGGTGCACGGCGAGCGGGGCGGGCTGGAGCGGGCGCTCAACTTCTACCGGCGCGCGAAGCTTTTGAACCGCCCCCAGGAGAACCCGGACAACGCGGCCAACCTGGACCTGAACATCGGCAACATCGCCTACCTCCTCGGGCGCAACTCCATGGCCTGGAACCACTACACGGCACGCCTTGCCTCCGCGGTCCCCTTCGACAACCCGGACACGGAGCTTTTGTTCCAGCAGCGCTATGCCGCGGTCGCCTTCCAGGTGCACGAGAAGGAAGGGGCTCTCAATGGGTACCAGAGGGCGCTCAAGCTGAACGAGTCGCGCCTGGACACGGCCCGCCCCCTGGAGCAGTTCGGACGGCTCACCCGCCGCGCCGTCGAGCGCTTCTTCTCGGGCGCCAAGCTCTCCGCGGCCCAGGAAGAGGGGTTGCGCGAGCAGCAGGGAATCAACGCCGAGCTGGAACTATTGGGCGCGGACCGGGTGGAGCCTCCTCCCTCCGTCGCCTGGCAGCGCTTCGACGCGGCGCTTAGGCGCCTGATCTCGCGGGAGCGAAAGCTGGTCTCCGCCTCCGGCCGGGAAGCCGCCCAGGCGAAGCATGTGCAGGAGCTGCAGGGGATGCTGGCCGGGGTCGAGCGCGACCTGGACGCGGTGCCGCGGCTCGTGGAGACGGGCGCAGAGCTGCACGACCGGCTGGGGCTCGCCGCCCTCGACGCGGACCGCTTCGCCCTGGCGCGGGAGCATTTCGACCGCGCCTTCAAGCTGAACCGAGACCTTGGCCGCACCGAAAACCTGGTGGCGAACCGCCGCTCAGCGAGCATCGCGGCCTACCGCGAGGCGGTCGAAGCCTCCGGCGCCGACCGGCACAGGTTACTCACCGCGGCTCGGGACGGCTTCCGCGAGGTGCTGACGCTGATCGACCAGTATCCGCCGCGGCAAAAGACCTCCGCCGGCAGGGGAGGGGGGCTTTTCAAGGTTCAGGCCAACGTCGCCCTGGACAAGGGGGGAGCCACCGAGGCCGCCTTCGGCTTCAGCGCGGAGCAGGAGAGGCGCCTGGCCGAGAGCTACCTGGCCCGCATCTACGGGGACCTGGGGGACAACGCCTCCTCCGCGCAGCTCTTTGCGAAGCTTCTGGAGCGCTACCCGAAAAAGGTGGAGGAGCTAGCCGAGGGTGACCTCTTCGGCGTCGGGCTCCTCACCCACCGAAGCGCCCAGCTGGCCTTCGCCCGCGGGGAGCGGGACGCCGCTGCCGCTCAGTTCAGGGATGCCACCGCCATCGCGGTCAGGAGCGGCAACGCAGTCGGCGCCATGCTGAACCTGGTGAACTACGGGATGCTGATGTCCGAAAAGGACGCAGGCGTGGAGGCCGGGCGCTTCCTGGAGCTGGAGGCGCGGACTTCGGCCCTTATCAGCTCCTACCGGCAGGCGCTTCCTCCCGACGCGCTTGCCCGCTACGGCAACGACGTCGGCGCCATCCTCTCCAGGCTTGCCGCCGGGCTTCCCGCGGACGGAAGTCGCGAGGCGCTTTTATACAGGGCTGTCGCCGGGTGGGACCGGGTACTCGCACTCCAAGCATCAGCCGGGAAAGAGGACGCTGCCGACCTGCTCCGCTCGAAGCTGGCGGCAAGGCTCAACCGCGCCGAGACGCTGGCGGCGCTGGGGCTTCCCGACGCGGCCCAGGCCGGCTTCGCCGCGACGCTTGCCGAGGCGCAGAAAAGCGGAAGCGACTCCTTCGCCTGGCGTTCCATGGCGGCGCTCTCGCGCTACGACGAGGCGCTGGCGCTTTTGGAGCGGATCTCCCCGGCCGCCTACGACCTTGTGCGCGGCGAGTTGACTGCGCGTTTCGCCCCCCGTCTGGAGGCCCTGGCCGCAAAGGACCCGGAGCAGGCCTTCGCCCTTTTGGAGCGCCTGGGCGAAGTGGAGCGGGTGCAGATATTGGGGCGGACCCTTCTGGGGCTTTCCGACCCGGTGACGGCGCAGGCATTAAAAAGCGCGGCGCCGCACCTGGCCGAACTGGACCGGGTGAACGCCGAGCTGGCCAAGCCTCCTGCGCAGGGGGAGCTTTCCTACCTGCAACTGCGCCGTCAGCAGGAGCAGATGGTAATCGACTCGCTGCTGGGCAAAGACCTGGAACAGCTTCCCTCTTTCTACCGGCTCGCCGGCCCGGGGACTTTGCGGCTCGCGGCTTTCGCGCTGGCGCTTCCCGGCGGCGGTGAGAAGGAGCGGGAGCGTTTCGACTCCCTCTTCTCCGGCTTCAGGAAGGTCTGTGCGCCAGGGAAAGGGGAGCCCTTCTGCGCTCTTCTGACCCCGCAGCCGGTGGAGGCGATAGACGTATTGGAGCGTTTTCCGGGAAAAACCGTGTTGCGTCTGGCGCGCCTCTCGGGTGACCGCTTCCTCCTCTTCACCCTGGGGGGCAAAGCGGGCGTCGCCGCGGAGACGCTTGATAGAACCGCGCTCCTGGCCCGGTTGCAGGACCCGGCGGCGGTGGCGGTCTACGAGGAGCCGGCAAGTTTCGCCTCCGCCCTGGTCCTCACCTGGGGGGTGACGGCGACGCAACTGCTCCGGTCGATCGACGCGCGCCGGCCGCTGCGCTCACGCGTGCTGGACGAGGCCGCATGGTGGCCCTCCCAGGAGCCGTTCGTGAAGCTCCCCCCGCACTCCTTGCCCGCCGCCCATACGCTGGCGCTTGCCGGCGGCGCGGGGCTTCTTGCAGCAGTGCCCAACCGTCCGGGAGAAGGGGGTAGGGCGACTGCCGCCTATGAGGACCCGGCCGGCGCGCGGCATGACCTGCTGGAACTGGCGCAGGGAGAGTCGGTGTCGCTCGTGGTGGCGCCGAAGGATGGGCTGGACCGGGCCTGGGAGCTGGGGCAGCTCGCCTCGTTGGTGGGGGTGCCAAGCCTCCTCGTCTCCGACAAGAGGGCGGGGGACGCGCAACCCTTCGCCCGCGCCTATGCCACCGAGTCGCTCGCCTCGGCCAGGCGCAAGCTTCCCGCCGGATGGCTTCTGGTTGGGGATTTCGGGGGGGACGCCGCCGAGAGCGCGAAGCTCGCCAAAAAGCAGTTTGCAGAGATGGTGAAAAAAGGGGTCAAGGCGCATAACGACGGGCGCTACCCGCAGGCGCTGGCCCTTTTCGACAACGCGCTCGTCATCGCGGCATCGACTCCGGAGCTTTCCAAGAACACGGCCCCGCTGCACCGGCATGCCCGGGAGAGCGCCTTCGGCGCGGGATTGACCGAACGCGCCGTGGAGCACGCGAACCTCCTGGTCCAGCGGCTTGCCAAGGAGAAGCCTTATTCCGCCGAGCATGCGGACGCACTCCTGCGGCTCGGTCTCCTGCAGGGAAGGCTGGAGCGCTTCGGCGAGGCGGCTTCGGCGCTCAAGGAGGGGGTGGGGATACTGGCGGATTTGGGTCTCACCAAGGACCAGGCCGCAGCCCTTTCCGACTTCGGCGCTGTGATGGAAAATGCGGTCGACTACCCCGCGGCGCGCTCCCTCTTCGAGGAGGCGGCCGGGCTGCGCCTGCAGTTGAAGGACGAACTGTCGCTGGCCGACCAGTACCGGAACCTGGGAAGGATCTACGATCTGCGCCTGAACCAGTTCGCCTTAGCCGAGAGCTATTACAAAAAGGCCCAGGAGCTCTACGCGAAGAACGGCAGCGGCGCCCTGGAGGCAGAGGCGATCCTCGACCGCGGGCGCTGCCAGAGGCTCTTGGGGAATTTCCCGGCCGCCGATCTCCTCTACCGCGAGGCGCTCGGCAAGGTTGGGAACGCGGAGCTGAAGACCCGGATGCGGATCGTCCTGGAGCAGGGGAACAACGCCTGGTTCCAGGGGCGCTACCAGGAGGCGTTCGATCTGCGCGAGCAGGTGGAAAAGGCGGCGCTGAAAGAGAATTGGCCCCTGGAACAGGTGATGGCGAAGAACACCGGCGGCCTGATCTGGTGGACCCTGGGGGACAACAAACGGGCGCTCCTGGAGTTGAGGGAGGCGCTGGCTAAGGCCGGGAAACTGGAGGTGCGGCGGGACGAGAGCGCCACCACGCTGAACAACATCGGCCTCGTGCAGCGCGAGTCGGGCGACTACCAGGAAGCCCTGGAGACGCTGGGCAAAGCGCTGGAGATCGACCGCTCCCTGGGGTCGCGCTGGGCCATCGCCTACGATCTGAGAAACCTCGGACAGACCAGGCTTAAGATGGGGGACCCGGCAGGCGCCTTGAAGCTCCTGACTGAATCGGCGCAGTTGGCCGATGCCATCGGCGACAAGGTGAACCAGGCGAAGATCCACCTGGCCTTGGGGGACGCCCGGGCCAAGAGCCTTCTCAACGCGCAGGCCGAGGCGAGCTACCGCAAGGCCTTGGAGCTTTCCGACGCCATGCTAGTCCGGGAGGTGCGCTGGCGCGCCCTCTTAGGCCTTGCCCGGTTGCAGCAGCAGGGAGGGGACAGCAAAGCGGCGATCGAGTCCTACCGGCAGGCGCTCGACACGGTTGAGGGGCTGCGCGCCGAGATCCGGCTGGATCAGCTCAAAGACGGCTTCCTGGCCGACAAGATGGACGTCTACACCGGCCTCGTCGGGCTTCTGGTGGACCTTGGGCGCGCCGACGAGGCCTTCGCGGTGGCGGAGCGCTCCCGCGCCAGGAATCTGATCGACATCCTGGGAAGGCAGCGGCTTTCCCTATCGGGTGCCGGCGACCAGGAGCTCTACGACCGGCAGAACCGGCTCAAGGAGCAGATCCTGGAACAGGAGCAGCTCTCGGTGCAGGCGGTAAAGCAGGCCGAGCGCGCCATGTACGCAGAGGCGCTGGAACGGCTCAAGGCCGACTACCAGGACCTCTTGCTCGACATCGAGCGGCGGCGGCCGGAGCTCCTTTCGTTGGTGAAGGTGGCGCCGGTGGGGGTGGACGAGGTGCGCTCCCTGCTGGAGCCGGGCGTTACGCTCCTTTCCTATTACCAGCTGCCGGACCGGCTCCTTTGCTGGCGCCTCTCCAAGGAGGGGTCGAAGCTCTTCGTGCTCCCGGTGGCGGCAAAGGATCTGGCGGAGAAGATCTCCACCTGCCGGCGCATGCTGCAGAACCTGGAGCCCCTGGAGAAGAGCTCGCGCGAGCTGTACCAGCTGCTTCTGGCGGAGCCTCTGGCCGGGGTGAAGGAGCTGCAGCCTGTGGGGATCGTGCCGCACGGAAGCCTCCACTACCTCTCCTTCGCGACGCTCTACGACGGCAGGAACTACCTGATCGACCGGCAGACCCTGTTCCATCTCCCCGCGGCGTCGGTGCTGCGCCACACCCTGTCGCGCCGCCAGGCCCAGAAGAACCTCCGTATCCTGGCGGTGGGGAACCCGGACCTCGGGAGTTCCGCGCTCGATCTCCCCTTCGCCGAGAAGGAGGCGGGGACGCTGCGCTGGAACTACAGCGACGTCACCACGCTTACCCGCGAGCGGGCCACGGAGAGCTGGGTGAGGGAGAACATCTCCCGCTTCGGGATCATCCATCTCGCCTCTCACGGGGAGTTCGACACGGTGAACCCGCTCTTCTCCTCGATCCGGCTCGCCAAGGACGCGAAGGCGGACGGAAGGCTCCAGGCGGAGGAGGTGTTCGGGCTGGACGTGAAGGCGGACCTCGTAGTGCTCTCCGCCTGCCAGACCGGGCTCGGCGACGTGAGAAGCGGCGACGACGTGATCGGGATGAACCGCGCCTTCCTCTTCGCGGGGACCCACGCGCTCATGTCGAGCCTGTGGCGGGTGAGCGACGTCTCCAGCGCTGTGCTGATGAAGCAGTTCTACCGCGATTACAGCCGCAGCTCGAAGGCCGAGGCCCTGCGCCTGGCCATGCTGCACGTAAGGAACCGTTATCCGCATCCGGGGTACTGGGGGGCGTTTGTGCTCACCGGGGATTATCAGTAGAATCCCGCAGCTAATCTAAGTCCCCTCCCCCTCATACCCTCACCCCAATCCTCTCCCAGAGGGAGAGGGGGCATGGACCGGGAGTCCGACAAAACCGCATCAAGAACCGTCCTGCCGCACACAACATGCGGGGGATAAAGAAAAAGGAGGAAGCCATGAAAAAGACGATAGTTGCGCTTTTGCTCCTGGCGCTGGCCGCGGCGCCCGCGCTTGGCGCGGAGAAGCGCTGGGTGGTGAGCGAGGGGACGGCGCTCAAGGCCGAACAGTCGGTGACCGCTGCGAGCGTAGCCGAACTGCCGGTGGGGGCGGAATTGACCGTCGTCGAGGGGGCGGGGCGCTGGCTCAAGGTGCGAAGCGCCAACGGGAAAGAGGGATGGGTCTACGCCGGTCGCGTCTCCGACACCGCGCCGGTGGCAGAGGTGGGAGGGGGCGACGGGCTCTTCGGCGACTCCACGCAAAAAAGCCAGATCAACACGGCCAAGGCGGACAGTGCCCGCAGCATCCGCGGCCTCTCGCCCGAGGTGGCACAGTACGCCAAGCAAAGGGGAACCCCTGAGAGCCTTAAGAAGGAACTGGACAAGATTCTCTCCCGCAAGGTGAGCGACAAGGAATTGAGGACCTTCTTAAAGGAAGGCAAAATCGGCGAGTACGCCCAATAAAAAGGAGGATGCGATGAAATCGTTAACGATGACGATGCTTTTGGCGCTCGCCTGCCTCTTTTCCACCGAGGCGCACGCCGGCTGGCAGGACAAGCTGCAAAACCTGATGAACCCGGAATCCAAGGAGGGGAAGATCCTCTCCGGCGCGACCCAAGTCGTCTCCTCCTCGCAGGAGATGACCTACGCCACCGAGCGGACCGTTGGGCAGAGCCTGGCGCTTGAGAGCATGCAACGCTTCGGCAAGCCGGTGCCGAACGAGGCGCTGCAAAAGTACGTGAACCTGGTAGGAAACGCCGTGGCCAGGAACAGCCGGCGCTCCACCATACCTTACCAGTTCGTGGTGCTGGACAGCCCGGTGCGCAACGCCTTCGCCGCCCCCGGGGGAATGATCTTCGTCAGCCGCGGGCTTTTGGACGTGGTCGAGAACGAGGCGGAACTGGCGGCGGTGCTGGCGCACGAGGTAGGCCACGTGGCCGAAAAGCACGCCCTGAAGAGCATTCGGCGCGCGCAGTTCCTCCAGGGGGTGGGGACTATCTCAGCCGCTACCATGAAGGGGAGCGAGGGGAAGAAGTTCGAGTCCATGATCGGCGACCTGCAGTCGACCCTTTTCGACAAGGGGCTGGATCAGGGGATGGAGTACGAGGCGGACCTGGCCGCCTTGGAGACTACCTACCGCACCGGGTACGACCCGGCCGCCATGATCACCGTGCTCCAGAAGCTGAAAAAGCTGGAGGCGAGCGATTCCGGGAAGGGGTCGTGGTTCTCGACGCATCCCCCGCTGGATGAGCGCATCGCGCGCCTTTCTTCCCGCCTGGAGAAGTACCCGGACCATGTCTCACTGGCAAAAGTACCGGCTAGATTCGCGAAGACTGTCAAAACGACCAAGAAGCAAAAGTAATAACTCTGTTTCGTTTGTGTTAAATATGGTTAATGGCATTAAGCTTATAGTTGAGCAAAGAAAGGGCGAACTAGAATTCGCCCTTTTTCTTTATCCATTCAATTTTGAACGTTCTTTTACACCCACATTGTTCATTCCCACAAAAAGTATTGTACTTTTAAAACAACCGGGCATAATGTCAGTTGCATAACTAAATCAGGCTGAAACAGAGGAAGCCCTCTCTTGGCAGCTCGTAACCGGCCAGATAGCTTTGCGGTTGCCAGTCGGAGGGGAAGGTATCAATGCAAAGAGCTGCAATTATCCTGATTTTGTCATTGCTGGTCCTCGGTTGCCAGTCGAAGACCCCCGCTGAGCCTGTGCGGCCGCTTCCACTGCGGCTTGCCTACACTACGCAGCCCGATTGCGCGCTGGTGCATATCGCCGCGGCCAGGGGTTATTTCCAGGAGGAGGGCGTGCTGCTGCAGCCGAGTCTGTTCGGCTACGGAAGGCAGGCTTTGGCCGCCGTCATCGAGGGAAAGGCCGATCTGGCGACCGTGGCCGAGACTCCTTTTGTCTTTGCCGCGCTGAACGGGAAGCGGATCTCCCTGGTCGCCAGCATCTTCACCTCGTGGCAGAACAACGGCATCGTCGCCAGGGGGCTCACGAGCCCAACCGAGCTGCGTGGGAAGCGGATAGCGTACACCCCGGGCACCACCTCTGAGATGTTTCTGGACACTTTCCTGATGGTGCAACGGATCGAGAGGTCGGAGGTGACCTTGGTAGGTTTGTCCCCGCAGCAGATGCCGGCAGCACTCGCCGCAGGCGAGGTGGACGCGGCCTCCACCTGGAATCCCACCATGAAGGAGGCTGCAACCGGACTGGGTGCCGCCGGGAGGGTATTTTACGATCCCTACCTCTACACCAAGACCTACGTCCTGGCGGGAAACCGCAGCTACATCACCGCTAACCAGGATCTGGTGCAGCGCGTGCTGCGCGCCCTGCTCAAGGCGGAGGCTTTTGCTTCCCTGCATCCGGCAGAGGCCCGGACCATGGTGGCCGCGACCTTGAAGCTGAGCCCCGAGCTTCTAGGCGAGTTCTGGAACGTGAGCAGATTCAGGGTTTCGCTCGAACACTCGCTGATTCTATTGCTCGAGGAGGAGAGCCGATGGGCGTTGAGGCGCAAGCCGGTGCCGGAGGCGGCCATGCCGAACTACCTGGAGCACATTGACGTCAGGCCGCTGCGGGAGGTGAAGCCTGAAGCGATAAAGATCAACACCAGAAGGTGAGCGCGTGACCTTTGCCGAGCGGATGAAAATCAGCTCCATCATGTTCTTCAGCCTGCTCGTCTTCGGAGCAGCCGTCTTGTTCTGGTCCTCGCGGGAGTTGAACTCGGCCCGGCAAAACGACGTGCTGTCGGACGACATCCAGACCATCGTTTTCGAGCGTGCCACGCTGCGCGACGAGTTTTTCCTCTACGGTCTGGAACGCGCCAGGGTGCAGTGGTTCGCCCTGAACCGTGACGCGGAGGCGTCGATCCGGCTGGGGAACGAGCATCTGCGCGCCCCGCAAGAGCGCGAGGTCCTGGAGAAGGTGCAGGCGGACCTCAGGGAATCGGAGCTGGTTTCGCAGCGGCTGGTCGAGCTCTTGCGCGGAAAGTCGGGCCCGGAGCTGGACAGGGCGCACCACGACGAGTTGGCCAGCCGGCTCTACAGCCAGATCATGCTGAAGGATTCCGCCCTGCAGCAATCCTCCGCAGCCCTGCAGGAATTGACCCGCCAGCGCTTCAACAGGGCAAACTTTCGCACCATCTTCCTCACCTTCGCTTTCGTGCTGCTGGTGGTCGCTGGGGGAAGGGCCAATGCCTTTTTCATCAATTCCCTTTTGCGCCGCAGGCTACAGCTCTTAAACGAAGGTGTGGCGAGGATCGCAGCGGGGGATTTCAGCCACAGGATGCAGTGCCGTGGAAGCGACGAACTTGCGCTTTTCACCGGGGTATTCAACAGCGTTCTCGACAAGGTCCAGGACTACACCGGGCAGCTGGAAAAAAGCCACGACCTGTTGAGCGGTCTCTCCAGCCAGGTCCCCGGCATACTGTTCCAGGCCTGCCTCACCCCGGATGGTCTCTTCAGTACCCCCTACGTGAGCAGGGGGGGGGACGAGCTCAATCAGGGCGCAGCAGCGGCGCCTCTCCAGGAGCCAGCCCAGCTCTTCGAGAGGTTACCCCCCGAGAAGTACCAGACCATTCTGGGGACCTTTCTCTATTCGGCCGAGACGCTTGAACCCTGGGAGCACGAGTTCCTCATCGACGTCCCGGACGGGGGAATGCGGTGGCTGCGCGGGCAGGCGCGCCCCATGCGGCTTACCGACGGCGGCACCCTCTGGCACGGGTTCATCTCGGACATAACCGAGAGCAAACGGGCTGAGGAGGCGCTGCACCGAAGCGAGAGCCGCTACCGGATGCAGCTGCAGGAATTGACCAACATCTACACCCACACTGCCGTCGGCCTCTTCGCCGTGGACCGCGAGATGCGCTACCTGCGCCTCAACGAGCAGATGGCCTGCTACAACTGCAGGCCCATGGATGAGCATGTCGGCAGAACCATCGACGAGGTGCATCCTGCCAGCTTCGTGGTCGCCCTCAAGGAGATGTGGCGCCCGGTCCTGGAACGTGGGGAGTCCCTGCTGAACCTGGAAGTCCAGGGGCAAGCGGATTGGCCCAGCGGGCTGCGCCATTGGCTGGTGAGCTTCCAGCCCCTGTTCGCTGAGACCGGCGCGGTCATCGGCCTCACCGGGTCGGTGATGGATATAACCGAGCGCAAGGTCGCCGAGCAGGTACTTTTGGGGGCGAGGCAGCAACTGGAGCGGGAGGTGCAGCTTAGGACGGCGAAACTTTCCCTTACCAACAAGCATCTCATCCAGGAGATCGAGGTGCGCAAGAAGGTTGAGGTCGAACTCCTGTCCCAGCAGCAGAAGCTGCAGGAAATGGCGTTCGAGATTTCGATGGCGGAGGAACGGGAGCGCGACCGCATCGCGAGCGAACTGCACGACCAGGTGGGGCAGCGCCTGATCCTCGCGAAGATCAAGCTGGACTCACTGGCGAGCAACCTTCCCCTGGGGGAGTGCGAGGCGGAGGCAATGGGGGTCGAGACCCTGATCGAGCAGACCCTTCAGGACATCCGGTCGCTCACCTTTCAGATCCGTCCCCCCGTTTTGGCCACCGCCGGCCTGGAAGCCGCGCTGCGCTGGCTGGGGGAGGAACTGCACGCCGACTTCGGGCTGGAAGTGGGGTTCAGCGACGACGGCAAGGACAAACCCCTCCGCTACGAGGTGCGCTCCACCGTGTTCCAGGCGGTCCGCGAGTTGCTGCTCAACGTGGCCAAGCACGCCGGGACCAAGAAATGCCGGGTGCGCTTCACCCGGGTCGGGGACCGCATCGTGATCGAGGTGGAGGATGACGGGACAGGCCTCAAGCCAGGCGCCGGCGACGGCACCCGTTCCAGAAGCGGCGGGTTCGGGCTGTTGAATGTTCAGCAGAAGATAGAGCATCTGGGCGGGGTGTTCAGCATCGAGTCCAGGCCGCAGGGAGGCACCAGGGCTGCCATCGAGGTTCCCGTGGAAACCGAGATAAAATAGGAGGCGGGATATGAGTATGAAGGTACTGATCGTGGACGACCACACCATAGTGAGGCAGGGGTTGCGCGTACTGATCGACAAGGAACAGGACATGGAGGTGATCGCCGAGGCTGCCACCGGCGCCGAGGCGATCCGATTGGCCCGCGAAAACCGCCCCGACGTCACGGTCATGGATATCACCATGCCCGACCTGAACGGCATCGATGCCACGCGCGCTATCGTCGCGGAGTGGCCGCAGGCGCGGGTGCTGGCGCTTTCCATGGAGTCGGACCGGCGCTTCGTGGTAGAGGTGCTGAAGGCAGGCGCGAACGGCTACGTGCTCAAGGACTCGGCCTTTGCCGAGCTTGCCACCGCGATCCGGGCCGTAGCCTCGGGGGAGACCTATCTCCCTTCCAGGGTGACCACGCTTTTGATCAAGGAGTACCTGCAGCGCATTCCCGACGAGGTGCCGGCTACCTACGAGAACCTCTCCCAGCGGGAAAGGGAGATCCTGCAGTTGATCGCCGACGGCAGAAACGCGAAGGAGATCGCCTTCAGCTTCGGTGTCAGCGTGAAGACGGTGGAGAACCAGCGGCACAGCATCATGAAAAAGCTGGACCTTTTCAGCATCGCCGAGTTGACCAAGTACGCCGTACGCCAGGGTCTCACCTCGCTCAGTTGACCAGGCCGTGAGGGGAGTGCACCACGCACCCCCTCCTGCCGATTCCCCTGCATCTTTCCTCCCCGCGCATCCCTTCCTTGGCTGCCTAAGGCACGCCGCCCCCCGCTTGACACCAAATCACCCCCATATACACTAAACGAGTTGTAAAATTAACATTAATTAATGGTTTGGATTTCCCGTGGTTCACACGACCCATTTCCCCTGCGCAGCACCCGCTGCAGCATCGATCACCAGCAGAGCGGCCGCAGTCATCAGGCAAGATGCATCATCCGGCACGAAGGTAATCGGTCAGGAGGTAAAAACCATGAAACCGAGCACGAAAGACCAGACAAAAGGCAAGCTGCACGAGTTGAAAGGACAGGTGAAAGAAGAAGCCGGCAACATCAGCCGCAACGTATCCATGGAGCATCAGGGAAGGGCGGAGAAGGTGACCGGCAAGGTGCAAAAAACCGCCGGAAAGGCAGAGAAGAAAACGGAGAAGTAGGCGCCTGACGCGGTGCTGCCTTAAGAGCCTGGCAGCCCGCGGGTCCTGAAGCAGCTTCTCTCCAAGGCGCCGGTGGTGGTTGCGGTCGCTCTGCTGGTGATCGAAACGGTCGGGCAATGACAGGGTCCCGGCGCTGGGGGAGATCAGGTTCCGGACGACGAACGACAAGGGAGGTGTATCCGTCATGCCCCTGATACAGGTCTTACTGGTTCTTATCGTGGTGGGAGTACTGCTTTGGCTGGTGAACACCTATGTCCCCATGGCAGGTTCCATCAAGTCGATCCTCAACGCGGTGGTGGTCATCGTGGTGGTAATCTGGCTTTTGAACGTATTCGGGCTCATGGAGAACATCACTCGGCTCAGGGTGGGAAAGTGAGGTAAAAAACAACCGGAGGCGGCCGGCTGCTGCAACAGGGCGCTTCCAAAAGGAGGACGACATGCTGTGGACCATCGTGGTTATCTTGTTGATTCTGTGGCTTCTAGGGCTGGTAACCAGCTATACCTTGGGTGGATTCATTCACCTGCTGCTGGTGCTTGCCATCATCGTGGTTATAATCAACCTGATTCAGGGAAGACGGCCTCTGTAGGGTGAAAGACCTATCGCAACCGCTGTCCGGGGCTCTGGTTGACAGAAAAAAGAAAAGGGGGAAGTTGCCAGTGAGAGTCACAGCTGCAGTAATAACAGTTCTTGCCCTTGCCGCAGTACCTTGTTTTGCCGCAAACGGTGGTGCAACCGCCGGACGCGCCGGCGGGACCGGTGCCGCTGCGACGATACACCAGGTGCCTCCCGGACAGCAAATGGACCAGGAGATGATGCCGACACCCGCGCATCTGCTGATGCGGGCCTACCACAGAAACGTCGCCAACTTCGCCCAGACCCTTTACCAGGCGGCGGACCAGGGCCCGGTTGTGCAGCCTTGGTTGGCCCGCACTGCCGTCTCCGAGATGCGGCGCAGCGTCGACGAGATGGAAAAACAAAGGGCAACGGCGCTTGGCGCAATGCGGCTGCCGCCGGAGCGGCAGAAGATGATGGACGAGCACCTGGTGCAGGTGAAGACGCACCTGCGGCAGCTGGAAGAGATGGTGCAAAAGGAGCGGATCGATTCCGGGCTGGTGAAGAAAGAGCTGCAATCGATCTTCGTGGAGTGCGACGGGGCGGGGTGCGGTGCCCGGCCAAGCCCAGTGGGACGGGGCCGCCAGGGAAAAGGCCCCTACGGCGGGAGGCCGGGGTGCGACTGCCCCAAGGGGAACCCCGACCATGCCATGATGATGGACGACATGATGGAGAAGGTAAAAAGCCAGGATGCGGAGCTGGCCCAGCTGGTGCAGCGGATGCGGCAGGCTGACGGCCAGGCGAAACTGGACCTGGTGGCGGAGACCGTGGCGACTATGGTGCAGCAGCGGGCCGAGCTGACCGCGGAGATGCAAAAGATGCACGACACGATGCAGGGGGAGTATCCTGGCCCGGAACAGATGATGAACGATGAGGAGGACCAGGACCAGGACCAGGGTGAAGACCAAGAGTACGATTTTGAGGACGAGGAGGACGTCACCGCCGACTGACCGTTGAGGCGTGACCTTGAGGGGGAAAAAAGGCTGGCAGGCCCGGGAAACCGCGATCTGCCAGCCTTTTTCTTTGCCGCTTAGCAGCAGGGATTTGATTTCCGGGGGCTAGAGCGTCTTCGACTGTGTCTTTCCGCGCGGGTTGTGCAGGAAGTTTGCCCTCTGTTTCAAAAGCGCGGTCATCTTCGCCACCGGCAGAGGGCGGCTGAAATAGTATCCTTGCGCTTCCTCACTCCCTTCGGCCTGCAGCCAGGCGAGCTGGGACGCGTTCTCCACCCCCTCGGCGATCACCCTGAGCTGCATGCTGCGCCCGATGCTGATCACGGCACGTACCACGGCGGCGTTGTCGGCGTCGCGGGCGATGTTGTGGATGAAGGATTGGTCTATCTTCAGCTTGTCGACGGGGAGTTTTTTCAGGTAGCTCAAGCTGGAATAGCCGGTGCCGAAGTCGTCTATGGAGAGCTGCAGCCCGAGCGCCTTCATGGCCGCCATGCTCCCTAAGACCCGCTGCGGGTCGCTCATGATGGTCGCCTCGGTGAGCTCCAGCTCCAGGCACTCCGGGGCGATGCCGGTTTGCAGCAGCGAGTCCTCGATGGTTTCCTCGAAGTCGGGGTGCTGGAAGAAGCTGGCAGAGAGGTTGACCGCAGCGGAAACGGAGTTGATTCCCTGCTGCTGCCACTGCTGGATCTGGCGGCAGACGGTCGGGATGATCCACTTGCTGATCTGGGTGAGGAGGCCCGATTCCTCCGCGATGCCGATGAAGCTCTCCGGGAGCATCAGCCCGTGGGCCGGGTGCTGCCACCTGATCAGCGCCTCCATGCCGCTGAACCTCCCGGTCGAGAGGTCGACCTTGGGCTGGTAATAAAGGACGAATTCTTCCCGGTCCAGCGCCCGGCGCAGCTCCGCTTCCAGCATGAACCTCTCGTGCGCTATTTCGTTCAGCCGGTGGGTGAAGAACTGGAAGTTGTTTCCCCCTGATTTCTTGGCGTGGTACATGGCGATGTCGGCGTGCTTCAAGAGCGTCAGGTAATCGCGGCCGTCGTCGGGGAAGATGCTGATCCCGATGCTGGGGGTCACGGTGACGTTGCTGCCCAGAACCGGAAAACCTGCGTTGATGACCTTCTCAGCGACGACCGTGGTCTCGGCCTCGCCGCAGTCCCACAGCATCACCACGAATTCGTCCCCCCCAAGCCTGGAGACGACGTCGCAGGAGCGGGTGCAGTCGCTGAGTCTTTTGGCCACCGATTGCAGCAGCCTGTCCCCTACGTCGTGCCCCATGGAGTCGTTGATCTGCTTGAAACCGTCGATGTCGAGGAAAAGCAGGGCCACGTTGCGCGAACTCTTCTGGGCCGCGCAGATCACCTGCTCCATGCGCTCGTATAGGGTGCTGCGGTTTGGAAGCTTGGTGAGCGGATCGTGGTGGGCCAGGAAGAAGATGTTTTCCTCGGCCCTTTTAATGTCGGTGATGTCCAGGATGAAGCCGTCCAGTCGCGTGATGCTGAGGCGGTCCCCCCTGCGCTGCCTCTGAACCGCGCAGTTGTTGACTATCCAGCGCACCGAGCCGTCCTTATGGATGATGCGGTGCCGTATCGGCTCGTGGTCCAGCCCCGCGAAGATGCCGTTGAGAAACTCGACCACCAGGTTTCTGTCCTCCTCGTGGATCATGGTGAACCAGAGCAGGGGGTCCCGGTAGTACTCGTCCGGGGTGTATCCGGTGATGTCGAAGCACTTCGGGCTGTGGTAGACGGAGGTGATGTCCCCCTCTTCGAAGCGGACGCTGTAGACGTACTCGTTGATGTTGCTGACTATGGTCCGGCACTGTTCTTCGCTGGTGAGCAGTGCCTGTTCCGCGTTCTTGCGGATGCTGATGTCGCGTATGTTGAACTGCACCACGCTGCTTTGCTCAGACTGGTAGCAGTTGCTTACCACCTCCACGGGGATATCCCGCCCCCGTACCGTGGCGAGCAGCAGGTCGTCGCCATGGAAGTATTCCTTTTGCTGCATCGCCTTGAAGTCGGAGGCGCCCGGTACGATGCGGGCGAAGAAGCCGAGCTCCCAGACCGTTTTGCCCAAGAGCGCTTCCCTGTTGCAACCGAGCATGTCGACCAGGAAAGGGTTGACCTCGGCGATGGCGCCGCTGTCCGCTTCGACGATCATGATGCCGTCTTTGGCGGTCTCGAACAGGCGGCGGTAGCGGGCCTCGGAACGCTGGAGCGCCAGCTCCGACTGCTTGCGCTTGGTGATGTCGAGCACCGACAGCCGGTATTCCGTCCCCTCTTTGCAGCTGAGGGCATCTATGCGCACCGGAAGCTCCCGTGAGGAGTCGGAGATGAGGGTTAATTCGCAGGCGGATTTAGACTGGCTGGTGCGGGCGTCGTTCAATAAAACGGAGAAGTCCCCCTTGGACGGCTCAGCCACCGCCTGCTCGAAAGGGACTCCGACCAGTTCCGGCCGAGCCCTGCCGAGGAGGCCGGCCCCGGTGCTGTTGACGCCACGGATGTTACCGGCGGCGTCGAGGGTGAAAAGTCCTACGGGGGAGAACTCGTACAGGTCGGTATAGACCTGCAGTTCCCTGACCAGTTCTTCCGTGGACAGGGAGACGTTGTCGCTGTCAAAGGCGTTGCGGTCTCTGGAACGATTCACAGCATTTTTGCTATCTGCATCGTTCATGACTCCTCCGATGCTTCTGAACTTCTTCGGAAGGGGAGCACTTTACCGGATAAGCTTGATAAACTGCACAGCCGGCAGAAGGGAGGAAAGGTGGAATTTGCTATCTGCCTGCCGCTGAGAAGATGATAAGGTAATTGGCGGAAAAGTTCACCCTGAATTATCCCTGCCTAAGTTGCTGCTTTGCCCATGCAAACGGTTATTGTTTCTTCACTATGTTAATACATTGAGGAAAACCTTGCAAAGGATGACTGCGATGAACGACCAACTTGTGTTTCAGCCGGATACGGCGGAGAACCGGGAACTTGAGGCCAACGTGCGCCCGGGACGTTGGATAAACCCGGCGCCGTCGGGACGCTACAACCTGGTGGTGGTAGGCGCCGGGACCGCGGGCCTTGTCTGTGCCGCTGGGGCGGCTTCGCTGGGGGCGCGCGTGGCCTTGGTCGAGCGGCTGGCTCTCGGGGGAGACTGCCTGAACGTCGGCTGCGTCCCGTCAAAGGCGTTGATCCGCGCCTCGCGCGCCGTCTTCGATGCCCGTCATAGCGGCGGCTTCGGCGTAGTCGGGGGCGACGCGCTGCAGGCCGATTTTGCCGCGGCGCTGCAGCGGATGCGCGGGTTGAGGGCCGGGATCAGCCGCCACGACTCGGCGCTCCGCTTCCGGGATGAGTTGGGTGTCGACGTCTACCTGGGACAAGGGACCTTCACCGCCCCGGACACCCTCCAAGTCGAAGGGGCCGCGCTCCATTTCGCCAAGGCCGCGCTCTGCACCGGCGCCCGGGCGGCCATCCCCCCGGTCCCGGGCCTGGAGGAGGCGGGATGCCTGACCAACGAGACGGTCTTCTCGCTCACCTCGCTTCCCGCCAGGCTCGCTGTGATCGGTTCGGGCCCCGTCGGTTGCGAGCTGGCGCAGGCCTTCGCCCGTTTCGGAAGCAAGGTGACCATGGTCGAGCGGGGATCTGGGATCCTGGGGCGCGAGGACCGCGACGCGGCCGCTATCCTCGAAACGGCTTTCCGGCGTGAGGGGATCGAACTGGAACTCGGGGCGAAGCTCGTCAGGGCCTGGAGCAGCGGCTCGGAAAAACGGCTTCTCCTGGAGCGGGACGGGGTTGGTTTCGAGATTGCCGTCGACGCCATTCTGGTCGGCGCCGGGCGCGCGCCCAACACCGAGGGGCTGGGGCTTGAGGCCGCGGGAGTGGAATACGGCAAAAGCGGGGTCAAGGTGAACGATTACCTGCAGACCTCCAACCGGCGCGTCTACGCCGCCGGAGACATCTGCTCCGGATACAAGTTCACCCATGTAGCCGACGCGCAGGCGAGGATAGTGATAGAAAACGCCCTCTTCCCGGGGAGGAGGAAGAATTCCGGCCTGATCGTGCCGTGGTGCACCTATACCGACCCCGAGGTGGCGCATGTCGGGATGCACGAAGCGGACGCCCTGGCGCGCGGGTTGAAGGTCGAGACCTTTACCATACCCTTTTGCGATGTGGATCGTGCCGTCCTGGACGGGGAGAGCGAAGGGTTTGCGCGGGTGCACCTGAAAAAAGGGAGCGACGTCATCCTGGGCGCCACTATAGTCGCGCGCCACGCGGGGGAGATGATCGGCGAGGTAGCCCTTGCCATAAACGCCGGCTTGGGGCTCTCCGCCATAGGGCGCACCATCCACCCTTACCCCACCCAGGCCGAGAGCCTCAGAAAGCTTGCCGACAGCTACAACCGCAGCAGGTTGACGCCCGGCGTAAAAAAGCTGATCGGGGCATGGCTTCACTGGCAAAGGGAATAAAAGCCAGATAAAGATAAAGTAAGATTAAGATTGAGATTGAGATTGAGAAAAATCACTTCTCAGTGTACGTAGATCATCTACCGATAATTCTTTCTCTTACTCTTAGTCTTAATCTCAATCTTTATCTCTATCTGCTGTTAGGAGCCGCTCCGCATGAACCTGAAAAAGATCCTCATACTTGTCGCCGCCGTCATCGCAGTGGCCCTCTTCTTCTACCTCAACCTCGGCCGTTACCTGACCCTGGAGTCGCTCAAGGCCAACCGGCAGGCGCTCATCCAGTACTACGGGGCCCACCAGGCTGCCACCGTCGCCGGGTTCATGGCCCTTTACATCCTGCAGACGGCGCTCTCGCTTCCCGGTGCAGCCATATTGTCTCTCGCGGCAGGCGCCATCTTCGGCTCCCTCGCAGGGACCTTCTACGCCGTCATGGCCGCAACCGTCGGAGCGACGCTCGCTTTCGTGGTGACACGCTACCTGCTGCGCGACCTCGTGCTCGACAAGTTCGGGCCGAAACTGGAGGGGCTCAACCGGGAGCTGGAAACGCGCGGTTTCAATTACCTGCTCTTTCTCAGGCTGGTGCCGCTGTTCCCCTTTTTCCTCATCAACCTCGCGGCCGGCCTCACCCGGCTGCCGCTACGCGTCTTCGTCCCGGGGACGCTGATCGGGATCATCCCGGGAGGGTTCGTCTTCGTGAACGCCGGGGCGAGCCTCGCCAGCATCAACTCCCTCTCCGACGTCGCCTCCCCCCGGGTGCTCGGTTCTTTCGCGCTCCTCGGGCTCTTCGCCCTGGTCCCAGTGATCTACGGGAAGATTAAAAAGAAAGCCTGACTGCCCCCACCCGCGCCTCTAATAATCTCATTCATTAGCCGCTTGCCCCGTGCGGGGGGCGGGGTCGGGAGTCCATTTCTTTTTGTAGACTCGTTTTGACATCCTCCAAGTGTGCATTTACACTCTCCTAATTCTTTGATCGCCACCTCCGCGGAAGGGGCCGACCATGCCCGAAGAAGTCCTTGCCACTTTCCAAGTGAAACGCGTGAGCGTTCTCAATGAGAACGGCAGCGCCGATCTTGCCCTCATGCCGGAGTTATCGGCCGACCAGATCTGGCGCATGTACCAGCTCATGGTGCTCTCGCGCTGCTTCGATGAGCGTGCCGTTTCGTTGCAGCGGGAGGGGCGCCTGGGAACCTACCCGCCCATACGGGGACAGGAGGCGGCCCAGGTGGGGAGCGCCTCCGCGCTCAAGGCCGAGGACTGGGTGTTCCCCTCTTTCCGCGAGATGGGGGCACACCTGACGCTGGGGTATCCCATCCCGCAGCTCCTCCAGTACTGGGCCGGCGACGAGCGGGCCCAGAAGACGCCGCCGCAGCTGAACATCTTCCCCTTCTGCGTGGCCGTCGGAAGCCAGATTCCCCATGCGGTAGGCGCTGCGCTCGCCGCCCGCTACCGGCGGGATTCGGCCGCCGTGGCGGTCTACTTCGGCGACGGGGCGACCTCGAAGGGGGACTTCCACGAGGCGATGAACATGGCCGGGGTCTACCAGCTTCCCATAGTCTTCATCTGCCAGAACAACCAGTGGGCCATTTCGGTCCCGCTCAAGGGGCAGACGGCTTCGGCGTCGCTGGCCCAGAAGGCGCTCGCCTACGGGTTCGAAGGGGTGCAGGTGGACGGCAACGACGTCCTCGCGGTCTATCGAGCCACGAACCAGGCGCTGGAAAAGGCGAGAAGCGGCGGAGGCCCCACCTTCCTGGAATGCCTCACCTACCGCATGGCCGACCACACCACGGCCGACGACGCCGGACGCTACCGCTCCGACGAGGAGGTGGCGCTTTGGAACGGGCGGGACCCCATCCTCAGGCTGGAGCGCTTCTTGGCCGCAAGCGGCGCCTGGACCCCGGAACAGGGGAGGGGGGTCAAGGAGGAGGCGACCGCGCTGATCGACCGGGGGGTAAGGGAGATGGAGGCTGTGCCGCCCCCCGCCCCGGCGGAACTCTTCGACGGCGCGCTGGAGACACTCACCCCGCGGCAGGCCGGGCAAAGAAAGGGACGCTGACATGGCGCAACTGAACATGGTACAGGCGATAAACCAGGCCCTCGCCGACGAGATGGCGCGCGACGACCGGGTGGTGCTCCTGGGGGAGGACGTGGGGCGGGACGGCGGGGTGTTCCGGGTCACCGAAGGGCTCCAGGACCGGTTCGGAGCGGAACGGGTGCTGGATACTCCGCTTTGCGAATCGGCCATCATGGGGGCCGCCATCGGGATGGCCGCTTATGGGCTCCGCCCGGTGCCGGAGATCCAGTTCATGGGCTTCACCTACTCCGCCTTCGAGCAGCTCTTCGCCCATGCCGCGAGGCTTCGCTCCCGATCCCGCGGGCGTTACAGCTGTCCGCTGGTGGTCCGCACCCCCTACGGCGGCGGGATCAAGGCTCCGGAGCTGCACGAGGAAAGCACGGAAGCGATCTTCTGCCATATCCCCGGGCTCAAGGTGGTGGTGCCGTCCGGTCCCTACAGCGCTAAGGGGCTGCTTCTGGCCGCCCTGCGCGACCCTGACCCGGTCCTGTTCCTGGAGCCGACCCGACTTTACCGCATGCTGAAGGAGGAGGTGCCGGAGGTGGATTACCAGCTGGAGTTGGGGAAGGCGCGGGTAGCGCGCAAAGGCTCCGCCGTCACAGTAGTCGCCTGGGGGAGCATGCTGGAGCGGGTGCTCAAGTCGGTCGACGGCTACGACGCCGAGGTGATCGACCTTCTCACCCTGAACCCGCTGGACCTGGAGACGCTGCTTTCTTCGGTGCGGAAAACCGGGAGGGCCGTCATCGTTCACGAGGCGATCAAGACCTGCGGGCTCGGGGCCGAGATTGCGGCGACGCTGGCGGAAGAGGCGATGCTGCACCTGCGCGCGCCGATTCTGAGGGTGACTGCCCCCGATGTGCCGGTACCGTTGGCGAAGTTGATCGATCAGTACCTGCCGGGCCCCGACCGGATACGGGCCGCGCTGGACGAGGTGCTGAAGTACTGACAAAAGCCGGAGCAAACGGCGAAATGCGGAACACAGAGGGCACGGGGGTTCACGAAGGCCACAGAGGTTTTCTCGGAGAAAAGAAAAGGCTCTCACCACAGAGGAACACAGAGGATCACGGAGGAAGGCAAAATCTGAAGGGTTTCGTTGTTGCTCCTGCTCCCTGGTCACGCTTTTCGGTTTTGAGGGGTTCACTATGTCTATCGATTTCAAACTCCCGGATCTGGGCGAAGGCATCGCCGAGGTGGAACTGCGCCGCTGGCTGGTGGCGGAAGGGGACGCCGTTGCTGAACACCAGCCGCTGGTCGAGGTGGAGACGGACAAGGCGGTGGTCGAGGTCCCATCCCCGCGCGCCGGTGTCGTCGCCCGCCTTCACTGCAAGGAGGGGGAGACGGTTCAGGTCGGCGCGACGCTGGTGACTTTCGCCGAGGCGAAGGAGGCCGCCAAGAAAGAGGAGCCCGAAGGGGAGCGCAGGCCGGCGCAGCGCCCACCCTCGGTCGGCATCGTCGGCTCGCTGCCGGAACCGGAGGAGGAGGCAACTCCGGCCGCACCGGCGGGGTTCGAGGGACTGGCGACCCCGATGGTGAGGAAGATGGCCCGGGAGCGGGGTATCGACCTGAAAAGCGTGCGGGGGACCGGGCCGCGCGGCTGCATCAAGCCCGAGGATCTGGACCAGGTTCCCTTGGCGGTGCAGAAGGCGAGGCCGGCGCCCCAAGACGGGGAACGGGTGCCGCTCAGAGGCCTGCGGCGCACCATCGCCCGGAACGTGCTGGCTTCCCAAAGGACCACCGCCTTCGTCACCAGCATGGAAGAGGTCGACATCACGGACATATGGGAGATGCGGGTGCGGGAGCAGGGGGAGGTGGAGTCGCGGGGTGCGCACCTCACCTTCCTCCCCTTCTTCATCAAGGCGGTCCAGCATGCGCTGCGCGAACACCCGCTTTTGAACGGCTCCATCGACGACGAGGCGCAGGAACTGGTGCTGAAAAAGCACTACCATTTCGGGATCGCGGTGGACACCCCGGAGGGGCTCATGGTCCCGGTGATCCGGGATGTGGACAAGAAGAGCATCATCGAGTTGGCGCAGGCGGTCCAGGAACTCGGCCGCAAGGCGCGCGAGCGGAGCATCTCGCTGGAGGAGCTGCGCGGCAGCAGTTTCACCATCACCAACTACGGCCACTTCGGCGGTACCTTCGCCACCCCCATCATCAACTGGCCCGATGTCGCCATCATGGGGTTTGGGCGCATCGTCGAACGCCCCTGGGTGCACCGGGGCCAGATCGCCATCAGGAAGATCCTGCCGCTGTCGCTCACCTTCGACCACCGCGCCACCGACGGCGCCGACGCCGCGAGGTTCCTGGGGAAGGTGCTCCGCTACCTCGAGGACCCCGCGCTCCTCTTCCTGGACAGCGCCTAGCCCGGGTCGGGGGGCGTTTCGGGCCCGGCGCCCCCAGCCCCCAGCCCCCAGCCCCTAGCCCCTAGCCCCTAGCCCCTAGCCCCTAGCCCCTAAAGCCCCTAAAGCCCCTAAAGCCCCTAAAGCCCCTAAAGCCCCTAAAGCCCCTAAAGCCCCTAAAGCCCCTAAAGCCCCTAAAGCCC
>NZ_AUGE01000019.1 GCF_000426865.1 Citrifermentans bremense R1 | reverse complement strand
GAGGTGGATATAGCGAACGAGTTCCAAAAGGTAGGCATCTTCATCGCAGACGATTGATTTGTAACGGTTCTGGAAAAGATGGCCGCTGCGGTGATGGCGAAGGTTGAAAGAGACGGCGTAGCCAGTCAGCAGGCGCCGCATCAACTCAGACAGCTTTCCTTGAGTGGGGCGAAGCAGGATGTGGAAATGGTTTGACATGAGTGACCAGGCGAGGCATTGGGTCTTTGTCTTGAGCAGCATCGGAGAGAGTCGGTCGAGGAAGGCTCTCCTGTCCTTGTCATCGTAGAAGATGTCTCTTTTCTCGATGCCGCGGGCGATTACATGCTGAAGCAGACCTTCGATGTCTATACGGGCGGCTCTTGGCATGTCTTAAGCTTAATCTATTAAGTCAGGAACTCAATCAACTCAACAACGTCCCCCTCGGGCCACATCATGTTCGACGGGGTCGATGTGATCAGGGTCATGAAGTAGAAGATATAAGGAGGGGAGGGGGCGACATCTTATACGACTTCAGGTCGTTGATGCGTCCCCTCCCTCCGCCCCCCTTCTGAAGAGCGTTTTGCGGGAGCTCGCGGAAAGTATCAACACGGAATCTTATGTCACAGCGATTACACCTCTCTATTAACTCCTTCCCCTTTTCGGCTGCGTTTGCATCCTCGATTTCCTTCTTGTTGGCGTACATCCCCCTCTGCCACTCTTCTCTCCTTTTTCTGCCGTTTCCACTTCTGCCGGTGAAAATCCTTTTGTATCGAACCTCGGGTCGTGTTAGTGTACGAAAATAAGTGGATGCTGTTAAATCAACGCTGATAGTGTGTGGGCGATATGACAGCTTGTTTTCAGGGAAAACATCCGGAAGAGATCGAACTCGAGCAAAAACGCTCCGAGCTGGCGTCGCTGCGCGCCCGGCACGCTGCGCTCACTGCGGAACTGCAGCAACTGCGCGAGGAGATCGCCGGTTTCGAGAAGAACTACCAGGCGACTCTTGGGCTGCGCATGGCGGAACTGGAACGACTGGAAGCGGAGATAGCGCGCCTGAACGGCGGCGGCGCTTTGGACAATGCAGAAATCCAGGAGGAGTACCTGGACCGCGAAACCTACAGCCGCGGCAAATCCTTCAAATCGGATGCCGGCACCGGATCGCGCGGCAGGGTCTGGAAGGCTGAAGAAGAGGACATCAAGGCGCTCTACCGGGAGGTCGCCAAGGCGATCCACCCGGACCTGGCGGGGGAGGGGACCCGCAGCCTGAGGCACGAACTGATGTTGAAGGCGAACCAGGCGTACGCGGACGAGGATTCGCGCGCCTTGCGGGAGATACTGCGCAGTTGGAGACGACATCACCCCGAACGACAACCTGAGGCGACCGACACGAAGGCGGAACTGGCGCGGGTGAAACGGGAGATAGCGGTGGAGGCGCAGGCGGTGCACGATCTGAGCGCCCAGGTGGAACAGCTTAGGACGAGTTACGTCTGCCGCTTTAAACTGCGGGTCGACAAGAGCCTGGCGGAGGGGAGCGATCTTTTCGCCGAGATGATCGCGGCCGCGGATATGAATGTCGTCAGGGCGCAGCGCAGGCTTGCCGCCTTGAGAAGCGAGAAGGCACGTGAGGCGGCGGGACGCACCAGGGTGAGAAGAAGCATCCAGTTTCCCGAAGGTCTTTCTTGCGGAACCTTATACATCCGGGATCTTGCCTCGGCGGACTTCAGCCAGTGGAAGAAGGCTGGGCCTGCGGTGGGAAGGGTGGAGGTGTACATCGACCAGGCGGTGCGCCTGGACGTGAAAGAGCAGGCAGAGCCGAGCCTCAAGCTTTTGCAGCAGTTGGGAGCCGACGATCTGCAGGCGCTCTTCCTGTACGAGGTGACCGACGCGGACCTCGACAACATCGTGCACCTGAGCGGCCTGGAGGAGCTTTACCTCTGCGGGCAGGGGTTGACCGACGCGGCGCTTCTTTGCATCTCATCGCTCACCAACCTGAAAAGGATCTACCTGTACCAGACCGCGATCTCAGACCGCGGGCTCGTGTATCTCCAGGGGCTGCAGGGGCTGAAGGGGCTCACCAGCAGCGGCAACAGCATCACGGAAGAAGGGCTCGCCATATTCCAGAAAGCCATCCCCGGCGTCAAGACGGTGAGCTTCAAGTGGAGACGGTGAGGCGGTAAGTACAACATAATGAATCAAAAGCAAAAGCCCGGTCATCCCGGGCTTTTTTTTATGCTAAAAGCACTCACCACAGAGGATCACAGAGGTACACAGAGGAAAAACATACACCTAACGTCAAAGGCCTTTAACAGGGATAAAGGCGGATGAAAGGGATAAAAACGAACGGCTTGTAGCTTTTTCTGGTTCCCAAGCTCCAGCTTGGGAACCCAATGCGGAGAAAAGCTCCAGCTTTGATCTATGTGAAGCTGGAGCTTCAGGCAGGCCTTGCGTTCCCAAGGTGGACCTTGGGAACGAGATAAAGAGGTTTTGGGTTTACCACAAAAACCTCGGTGACCTCCGTGGACCTCCGGGACCTCTGTGTTCCGCCTTTCGGTTTTCACTCTGCAGCTTATCTAAGGGAACTCTCCATGTCGGCGATCAGGTCCTGGGGATCCTCCAAACCTACCGACAGACGCACCAGCGTGTCCTTGATCCCCCTGGCCTCGCGCTCGGCGGGGGGCATGGCGGCGTGCGACATCTTGGCGGGGTAGGAGAGGATGCTTTCCACTCCTCCGAGACTTACGGCAAATGCTGAGAGTTTCACCCCTTCCAGGAGCTTCCTGGTCACTTCGTAGCTGGACAGCTCGAAGGAGAGTACGGCACCCGGGCCGGCGGATTGCGCGTTGTGGATCTCGTAGCCGGGATGCTCGGGAAGCCCGGGGTAGTAGATCTTCGCCACTTCCTTTTGCTCTTTGAGCCAGGAGACGATTACCTTGGCGCTTGCCTGGTGCTCTTCCATGCGCACTTTCAAGGTCTTCAGACCGCGCAAAACAAGCCAGCAATCCTGCGGCCCGAGGACGGCGCCGAACGCGTTCTGGATGAAGCGGATCCTTTGGCCTACGGCCGGGTCCTTGGCGACGGCAAAGCCGCAGAGGACGTCGGAGTGGCCGTTCAGGAACTTGGTGCCGCTGTGGAGCACGATGTCGCACCCAAGATCCAGCGGGCGCTGCAGGTACGGCGTCATGAAGGTGTTGTCGACGATGGTGAGGATCCCCTTTTCCTTGGCGAGCACCGCCGCTTTCTTCAGATCGGTGATCTTGATGAGCGGGTTGGAGGGGGTCTCCAGGTAGAGCGCCTTGGTCTCGGGCCTGATGGCGGCGGCGATAGCTGCGGTATCGGTCGCGTCGACGAAGGTCGCGTTCAACCCCCAACCTTTCAACACGGTGGTGAGGGCGCGGAAGGTCCCGCCGTAGACGTCTTCGCAGACAACCAGATGGTCGCCTGGCGCGAAGATGAGCAAGGTGGAGGAGATGGCTGCCATGCCGGAGGCGAAGGCAAGGCCGACGGCGCCTTTCTCAAGCCCGGCTACCGCCTCTTCGAGCGCCTCGCGGGTGGGGTTCCCCGAGCGGGAGTAGTCGTACTTGCCGAAGTGCTCCATGGAGCGCTGTGCGAAGGTGGAGCTCAGGTAAATGGGGTGGCTCAGGGAGCCGTGCTCCGGGTCTATCGGGGCTCCGCCGTGTATCAGTTCGGTCGCGAATTTCATTCCGGTTCTCCTCCTGCGAACGCCTGCGCCAGGTCGGCGATCAGGTCGTCCTTGTCTTCGATCCCCACCGAAAGGCGGAGCAGTAAATGGTTGATGCCGAGCCGCTTCAGCGTCTCAGGCTCGATGTCCGCGTGGGTTTGCACCGCGGGGAAGGTGATCAGGCTCTCGACGCCCCCCAGGCTCTCGGCGAAGGAGATCAATCGGGTCTTCATCAAAAGCGTGTTGACCAGATGCGGCTCGGTCACTTCGAAGGCGATCATGGCGCCGAAGCCCTTGCCGCGCTCTTTCATCAGTTCGTGCCCTGGGTGATCGGGAAGGCCGGGGTAATGCACCTTGGCGACTTGCGGGTGGAGGGTCAGCCACTTAGCTATGGCAAGGGCGTTTTCCTGCTGCCGGTCCATGCGGATGGTGAGGGTCTTGATCCCTCTGACGGTGAGCCAGGAATCCTGCGGGCCTAAGACGGCGCCGGCGCCGTTTTGGTGGAAGTAGACCAGCTCGGCAAGCGCCGGGTCCTTCACCGCCACCAGGCCGCATACGGTGTCGTTGTGGCCGGCCAGGTACTTGCTCCCGGAATAGACGGTGATGTCGGCGCCAAGGTCCAGACAGCGCAAGAGATACGGAGTCAGGAAGGTGTTGTCCACGATGCAGAGCATGTCGCGCTCTTTGCAAAGGGCCGCCAGTTTCTCCACGTCTGCCACCTTCAAAAGCGGGTTGGTGAGCGACTCTACGAAGAGTGCGCGGGTGTTGGGCCGGATGGCCTGGCGCACCAGCTCGATGTCGCTCGTGTCGACGTAGCTGAAGCTGAGCCCGAACTGCTGGAACAGCTTTTCGAAAAGCCGGTAGCTCCCGCCGTAGAGGTCCTCGGTTACTATCAGGTGGTCCCCCTGCTTGAAGAGGAACATGAGGCTCGTGATGGCGGCCATCCCCGAGGCGTAGGCGAAGCCGCGGCACCCTCCCTCCAGGACGGCGAGCCCTTCTTCCAGCGCCTGGCGCGTCGGGTTGCCGGACCTGCTGTAGTCGTAACCGGTGCTCTGACCAAGGCCGGGATGGCGGAAGGTGGCGGTCTGGTAGATGGGGACGGTCACCGCTCCGGTGCGGGTGTCGCGCTGCAGGCCTATCTGTGCTGCTTCGGTTGCGATCTTCATTTTTTTTTGCCTCCAATAGGAAAAAGTCCCCTTCCGGGGTCGGAAGGGGACTTTTCTATAGTAGGTCCGCGCTTCCTTATCTTCCGAAGCGTCGCCGCTTCGCTGGATTTGGCACCTTCCCTTACGGGAGGTTGCCGCGACGTCATGGGGCCAGTCCCTCGGTCGCTCGTGATAAGTTAGTGCTATTAAGTTGTTTGTCCAGGAGCGTTCGCTCCTTTTCGATGTCCATATAAATACTGAATCGCTCCACTTCTGTCAACGATAAACTTGACGCGCTTGATAGGTTTTTTCGCCCTTGCCGTTGGCGGCGCAATCGCTGCGAACGGGGGAATGGGAGGATAGCAGCGTCATGAAATCTTTCGGTCACCAAGAGGATAACTTTAGGCAGCGGTTCACGCAGTCGTCGTGACTGTACCTCGTTATTTGCAGTAAGTCGCAAGGTCGCTTTGGTAACTTAAGCTAGGCGATCATTGGCATCAAAAACAGTCCAACTTAAAGAAGATGATACTTTTAGCAAATACCCTCATTGACAAAGCGGAATTACCTGCCAATACTATGTCAAGGCAGATAATGATCTATGGAGGGACAGTCAATGGCAACCTTGGTAGAGATCGCGGCTCAGATTGTAGCGTCACATGCGTCAAGCACTCCGATGACCTCAGATCAGCTGATATTCGAGATCGGTAAAGTTCACACCGCTCTCAAAAACCTTGAAGCAGGCGAGCCTGTAGAGGGATCAGAGGAAACGAAAACTTCTCTTACGGTAAAAGAGGCATTCAGAAAAGGCGAGGTAGTTTGCATGATCTGCGGCAAGGGCGGTTTCAAGACCCTGGCTAGGCACTTGAACACCGCGCACGGCATGAAACCGGGCGAGTACAAGAAACAGTTCTCAATTCCCGGGAAACAGCCGCTCGCCGCAAAGAATTATTCCGACGCCAGGCGTAAGATGGCGCTGGACCGCGGGCTCGCTGACAACCTCGCCAAGGCGCGCGGGGTGCGTATGGCCAACATCGAAGCGAAAAAGGTCGCTCCCGCAAAGCCTGCCAAGCCGGCCAAGCCTGCAAAACCGGCGAAGGCCGCTAAGGCTCCCAGGGAAGCCGGCGCCAGGGCAGCCAAAGCCAAGACAGCCTGATTCATACAGATTCAGACTGAAAGAAAAGCCGTCCTCAAAAGGGGGCGGCTTTTTTATTTTCAGCATCCACAGCCAACCGGTTGCCAAAGCCGCCCGATCATGTGACAATGCTCAGTCGTGAAGAAGCAGCAGTTGAGAGCATTACGCCGTGTTATACCTGCCTTGTACATTGTTGATTGCACCAGATAGTGTCCCCAGTGACCGGTCGATTATCGATATAGGGAGCATCCCATGCAGACACTGGCTGATCTATTCCATAGCTTCCCCGAGCGCGGCGACAAAACCGCCCTGGTGAACCGCACCGGGGTCAGGCGGCTGCCGGTTTCCTACCGCGAGCTGTACGACCTTTCCCTCAAGATGGCTTCGCTTCTGGCCCGCAACGGTGTCGTCCCCGGCGACCGGGTGCTTCTCTGGGGACCGAACTCCTCCTGGTGGGCGGTCGCCTACTGGGGGATCATCATGCGCGGCGCCGTCGCGGTACCGGTCGACTTCATGTCCGAGCGCGGGCGCGCCGACTCGATCCGGCAGTTGACCCAGGCCCGCATCGTGCTGCAGAGCCGGTTCAAACCGGAGAGGATCGACGAAGGGGAAAGCATTCTGCTGGAAGACCTGCAGTACCTGCTGCAGGGGGTGGAGCCTATCGCGGACACGGCCGCGCCTGCTCCCGAGGACATGGCGCAGCTCATCTATACCTCCGGGACCACGGGTAATCCCAAGGGGGTGATCCTCACCCACAAGAACCTGGTGTCCAACATCAAGCAGATCAACCGGCAGGTCCCCATCATCACCCCTGAGTTCACCTTCCTGTCCCTTTTGCCGCTGTCGCACATGTTCGAACAGATGGGGGGCTTCTTCACGCCGCTTTACCAGGGGGCAGCCATCGTCTACCCGCGCACCCTGAAGCCCTCGGCCATCATGGAGGCGCTGGCGGAAGAGGACATCTACGTCATCATGTCGGTGCCGCGCCTGATGCAGCTTTTGAAGACGACCATCGAGCGCGAGCTGGCGGAAAAGGGGCTCTCCAAGGTGTTCGCCTCGCTCTGTGGGGTGGCGTCAGGGCTTTCCAAGCCGCAACGGGCCAAGCTCTTTTTCCCGCTGCAGCGAAAGTTCGGCAGGAACTTCACCGTCTTCGTCTCCGGGGGGGCGCCGCTCGACCCCGACGTCTTCCGCTTCTGGGATTCCATGGGGTTCACCGTGCTTGAGGGATATGGCCTGACCGAGTGTTCTCCCGTCCTTTGCGTCAACACCATGGAGCGGCAGCTGGCAGGTTCCGTGGGGCCGGCGCTGCCGGGCGTGGAACTCAGGCTGGATGGGAAGGAAGTGGTGGTGCGCGGCGACAACGTCTTCCCCGGCTACTACCAGAACGAAGTGGCGACCCGGGCCGCGTTCAACGCCGAGGGGTGGTTCAGGACCGGCGACCTCGGGGAGATCGCCCCGGACGGGTGGCTCAGCATCAAGGGGCGCGAGAAAGAGCTCATCGTCACCGGCGGCGGCGTGAACGTCTATCCAGACGAACTGGAGGCGGTGCTCAACAAGGTCCCGGGGGTGAAGGAGTCCTGCGTCATCGGGCTGGACAGGGGGGCGGGGGAGGAGGTGCACGCCGTACTGCTCCTGGACGAAAAGGCGCAAAGGCCCGAGGAGATACTGTCGCGGGCCAACGCGCAATTGGACGCCATGCACCAGATAACCGGCTATACGCTTTGGGACGAACCGGAATTCCCTAAGACCACGACGCTCAAGGTGAAGAAATTCCAGGTGAAGGAGCATGTGAAAAAGGGTGCCGCCACCGACGCCTCCGGGCCTGGAAGGGATCACCTCATCAACCTCCTGGCCAAGGTGACCGGGACCGGCGCTGCCGAAATCAAGGAAGAATCGTACCTCGTCGCCGACCTGGGGCTTACCTCGATTGGTCGGCTGGAACTGGTCAACTACCTGGAGCAGGAATACCGGATGGATATCGAGGACTCCCAGATCGGGCCGCAAACGCGGGTGTCGGACCTGCGCCGCATCATCTCCCGGCGCGAGAAGGCTGGGCACCGCGGCCATTACCGGTTCTGGACCAACACCCCTTTCGTCCGGGCGCTGCGCATGACTGCCGACGCGCTTTTGAACTACCCTTTGTACCGCCTCTTCGCGACGCTTGAGGTGCGCGGCACCGAGCGCCTGGAGAAAGTGCAGGGGCCGGTCCTCTTCATCTCAAACCACCTCGCGTATTTCGACCAGCCCTCGCTGATGTTCTCGCTTCCGAGAAGGATCCGCTACCGCACCGCAACGGCCGCCTACGAGGAGTTCTTCTTCGGCCCCGACCGCGGCCTGATCCGCCTCTGGAAGCTCTTTACCTACGAGTACGGGACGCTTTTCCTCAACCTCTTCCCGCTGCCGCAGACCAGCGGTTTCAGCGGCGCCGTGCGCTTCATGGGGAGACTCGCGGACAATGGGTTCAACACCCTGATCTTCCCCGAAGGGGAGCACTCGCGCGACGCGAAACTGCACGACTTCCAGGCGGGGCTAGGTGTCATCGTCAAGGAATTGGGCGTTCCAGTGGTGCCGGTCAAGATCGGCGGCACGGACAAGATCCTTCCTCCGGACCAGGTGGGGCTGCCGCGAAGAGGGCGGGTGACCGTAACCTTCGGCGAGCCGCTTTATTTTCGCTTCGAGGAGCCGGCCGAGATCGTCAAGAAGGCGCACGCGGCCGTGGCTCTCCTGTAAACCACTCGCCTGCCGGGGCGCCTGCCCCGGATGTTATGCAAGTCAGTAATGGAGGATGAAAACGGATGCAGGCAGAACAGATCCCTCTTTCCTACCGAAGATACGCGCTGGGACTGCTCCTGGCGGTCAACCTGCTCAACTACATCGACCGGCAGGTTCTCTTCGCGGTATTCCCCCTGATCAAGGCGGACCTCAATATAAGCGACACCGAACTGGGGCTTCTCGGCAGCGCCTTCATGCTGAGCTACATGGTCATCGCCCCGGTCTTCGGCTGGCTTGGGGACCACTGGGACCGGGTCAAGCTCGCCTCGTCCGGCGTCGTCGTCTGGAGCCTGGCCACCGTGCTCGCCGGCTTCGCGCCCGGCTACCGCACGCTTCTTGCGGCGCGGGCCACCGTCGGGGTAGGGGAGGCAAGCTTCGGAACCGTGTCCCCGGGGCTCATCGCCGACTTCTTCCCGAAGGATCAGCGCGGCCGCATCCTTTCCTGGTTTTACGTGGCTATTCCCGTGGGGAGCGCGATGGGCTACCTCCTGGGGGGTGTCCTGGGGCACCGTTTCGGCTGGCATGCCGCCTTCCTCATGGTGGGCCTGCCGGGCATGCTCCTGGCGCTGCCGCTTTGGTTTTTGCGCACACCGGAGCGCGGGGGGGACCGCTCGAGTGAGGAGGTCGCCGAGGAAAAGGGGATGGCTGCCTACCTCCAGCTCTTCAGAAACCGCGCCTTCGTCACCAACACCCTCGCCATGGCGGCCATGACCTTCGCCATAGGGGGGCTGGCGCAGTGGATCCCCACCTTCCTGTTCCGGGTGCATGCCCTGGACGTCGAGAAGGCCAACACGCTCTTCGGCGCCACCACGGTGCTGGCGGGGATACTGGGGACCCTGGCCGGGGGGTGGCTCGGGGACCGCTGGCAGAAAAAGAGCAGCAAGGGGTACCTGCTCGTTTCGGGATGGGGCTTCTTCATCGGCGCCCCTTTCGCCGCCTGGGCCATCATGGCGCCGGCGCTCCCGGTCTGCATGGCCGCCATCTTCGTGGCCGAGTTTTTCCTCTTCCTTAACACCGGGCCGCTCAACACGGTGATCATCAACGTGACGCGCCCTGCCGTGCGCGCCATGGCTTTCGCGGCGAACATCTTCTTTATCCACGCCCTGGGCGACGCCGTCTCGCCGTCGATGCTTGGGTGGCTCTCCGACCAGTGGGGGCTGAGGCTCGCGCTTCTCTCCACGCCGCTGGTGATGGCGCTGGCCGGGGTGCTCTGCTTTGTCTGCGGCAGGTACGTGGCGCACGACATGGCGCAGGCCGAGCCATGAAACTGACCTGTTCCGATAAAATCCCCATGCCTTAGCGAGGTTTGCATGTCCTTTTTCGTCCGAAATGCCTTATTTTCCCTACTGTTGCTGCCGGCGCTTCTCTCCGGCTGCGCCACTGCCCAAAAACCGCTCACCGGGCTCGTCCCGGGACGCACCGTTGAGACGGTCCAATCCTCCATATCCATCTCCGTCAGCGCCGGCACGCAGAGTACCGGTGGGCGCGGGTATCTCGCCTACCAGGCCCCGGCGCTCTTTCACCTGGTGCTGCTCACCCCCTTCGGGCAGACGGTGCTGGAGGCGTTCAGCGAAAACGACCGCTTCACCTGCGTGGTCCCCGACCGCCGCGTCGCCTATACCGGGCTTGTCTCGGAACTTCCCGACAACAGCGTATTGAAGAGCGTGGACCTCCTCAAGTGGGTGATGGCGCCTGCGCCTTTCCCCGTCCCCGCGCCCGCCGCCGGAGAAACGGTGCAGGTCTCAGGGGTGAGCTACCAATTCGACAAGAACGGCATGCTGGAGCGCAAGGTCTCAAGCGAAGGGGACCAGGTCTCCTACCGGAACTATCAAAGTATCGAAGGGGTTGCCTTTCCCGAGTCGGTAGAGGTACAGAACCGCTACGGCGCCAAGGTCCGCATCGTCTTCGACGAACCGCAGCTGAACGCGACTGTGGAGGAGTCGACACTGAAGCCGGATCTAACCGGCCTTTCGGTGCTCCCCCTGACTGAGTTCAAGTCGCTGTAACTGTCATAGCGGGATTATTTCGGGCGAAGCGGCAGTATTCCGAAATTCCGAACTGTCAATTGTGCCTATAATTTGTTAAGCTTAGGTGCAACCGTCATTGAGAATGATTGCACCTGCCAGTTCGATTCGGCTCACGGGGCAACCAAGGTATTAGGAGAAAGAGTCATGAAATATGCCGGTACAGCAATACTCATCGCCTGCCTTTCATTTACCAGTGGCTGCGCCCTTTATGAGGCACACGATCCGGCCGCTCCTCATGTGGCCCAACCGAAGGAACTTTCCGTACCGGTAGGAAAACAGTGGAAGGTGGTGGAAGAAGCGCCGACGCTCCAGAACGAGCGCAACGACCGCCAGCCGTTCCAGACCGAGCAGTCGCTGCAGCCTGAAGGGGTGCAACGCCCCGCCGCCCCCGAAAAGGGGCGCAAGATCGAGACACCTCGCTGAATGATTCCTTCTCCGGCAGGCGGTGGCAACAACCCCGCGCCGCCTGCCGCTTACCAGCTGTCCACCCGGGCACTTCCCGTGCATTCCGCGGCAATCCTGATATCCTATGCCAGTCCTGCTACAGGGGGAGACCAATGGATAAAAAAACCTATTTCAGCATTCTCGCCGCCTTTTTGACCATAGCTGCCATAGCTCTCATCGTCCTGCTCGCCATCCCCATACTTAAGCCCCTCGCCTGGGCCCTCATCATCGGCATCGCCACCATGCCCCACTACAACAGGATCCTCAAGCGCTTTCCCGAGCGTGCCGGTCGTGCATCCGGACTGATGGTGCTGGCGGTGAGCCTGTGCCTGGTGCTTCCCGCGACCTGGCTGGTGGTGACGGCCGCCGTCAGCGCCCCCGACTGGTACCGCCAGGTCGAGCAACTGGTTCAGGATTTCAGCAAGACCGGAGGCGGAGCGCTGAGCCAGTTGCCGTTCTACGACCGGATCATGGGCCTGGTGCAGAGGTTCGGCATCGACCTGGCCGGGATCGGCCGAAAGGCCGCCTCCAGCGCTTCGACCATCGTACTCAACACCGCCACCGACATGGTCCGCAACCTTTTCGATCTCATTTTCACCCTGCTGGTCGCCCTGTTCCTGCTTTTCTTCGTTTACCGCGACGGAGAGCGGGCGGTCTCGGTCTGCATCGGAAAGCTCGCCCCAGACCCGCGCAGGGCGCAGCACTACGCGGCCCAGATCCGTTCCATCACCACGGCCGTCACCGTCGGCACCCTGCTGACCTGCGCCACCCAGGGGGTCATCGCAGGTCTCGGCTACTGGGTCGCCGGCGTTCCCGCACCGATCTTTTGCGGCGCTCTCACCGCCATCGCCGCTTTGGTTCCGGTGGTCGGCACAGGCGTCGTCTGGGTGCCGCTGGCTGCGCTTATCGCGATCCAGGGCTCCTATCTTACCGCCGTCCTTCTTGCCCTTTGGTGCATCCTCTTCGTGGGTCTGGCCGATAACGCCATCCGGCCGCTAGCCGTCGGCGCCTCCAGCGACGTCTCGGTCCTGGCCGTCGTCGTCGGGGCCATCTGCGGCATGGTGATCATGGGGGTCCTCGGGCTGATCGTGGGGCCGGTGATTTTCGCGGTCCTGTTCAGCATCTGGGATGATGTCGTAGCCGAACCGGGATCGATCGAATACGGCGGCGACGCCCCCTGACAGACAGCTCCCTCTTCCGGAAATTTCACCTCACCAACTGCATCTGCACGGGCGGCATGCTCAGCAGCATAAGGCGCCGACCGGCCGGAGGTATTGTCATATGAAACGCGAACGCATAGGACAGTTACTCTCTGCCAGGATCGCCGCCGGCGTCCTTGCGCTGGCACTGGTTTTATCCGCCGCCTCCGGCTGGGGAGCGGAACCGGGGAGCGACGCGGAACGAGCCCTCCTGGCTAAGTACTCCTCCTTAAAGGACAAGCTGGAGAAGAACCAGTTCGGCGCCCCCATCTACCTGGAATCCACCGACTCCGAAGGGAAGGTGCGCGTCGACATGTACGGGGTGGTCCCGCATCCCTTCGAGACCGCAAGGGAGGCGTTGCAGTCCCCGGCCAGCTGGTGCGACATCACCTCTCTTCATCTCAACATCAAGGCCTGCACCTTCAAGGCCAGTACCAACCCGCAGCAGGTCACCCTGTACAGCGGCCGGAAATACTACCAGCCCCCCTCAGACGCCTACCCGCTAAAGTTCGCATTCACGCTCGTCTCGCAGACGCCCCGTTTCCTTGAGGTGAGGCTGGAGGCGGAGGAAGGGCCGTTCAGGACCAAGGACCACCGCATAGTCTTGCAGGCCGTTCCTCTCGGCGGCGCAACGACGCTGCTTCACTTCAGCTACACCTACAGCCAGGGCACCGTCGCGCGCTTGGCGATGAACGGGTATTTTTCTACCTTGGCGCGCGGCAAGGTCGGGTTCAGCGAGGTCACCGATAAGGGAGGGGAGCAGCATCTCGTCGAGGGGGCGAGGGGGGCCGTGGAACGAAACACCATGCGCTATTACCTTGCCCTGCAGACCTATCTCGACACCCTCAATTACCCCGAGAACCAGCGCTTCGAGCAGCGCATCAACCGCTGGTACGACCTGACGGCGAAGTACCCCAAGCAACTGAAGGAAAACGACAAGAGCAGCTACCTTGCCGCCAAGAGGATGGAACATAACCGGCAGGTGGAGCTGCAAAAAAAACTGGGCAATTGAAGGATTTTTCGTGGCCGATCCGATCATCGAGCTGACCGGGATATGCAAATCGTTCCAGGAGGGGGAGCGGGAGCGGGTGGTTTTCCGTAACGCCTATCTTGCCGTGGAACCGGGCGAGTGGCTCTTTCTATTAGGGCGCAGCGGCTCGGGCAAATCAACCCTGCTCAACCTGTTAAGCGGCATCGACCTTCCCGACTCGGGTGAAGTGCTGGTGGCGGGTCACCCCCTGAACCGCCAGAGCGAACGCGAGCGGACCCTGTTCCGGCGCAGCAGCATCGGCTTCGTCTTCCAGTTTTACAACCTCATCCCCACCCTGACCGTCCTGGAAAACGTCCTGCTCCCCCTGGAGCTGGCCGGCCTCCTCAACCCAGAACACGATAAATTGGCGCGCGACCTGCTGGAGCAGGTGGGACTCGCGGACCGCGCGGCGAGCTTTCCGGACCGGTTGTCCGGCGGCGAGCAGCAGCGCGTTGCCGTGGCACGCGCCCTGGTGCACCGGCCCAAGCTGGTGCTGGCCGACGAGCCGACCGGCAACCTAGACGCCGAAACCGGCCGGCAGGTGCTCGACCTTTTCCAGCGCCTGTTAAGGGAGAGCAAGACGACGCTGGTGCTGGTGACCCACAGCGCCGAGGTCGCGACCCTGGCCGACCGGGTGCTCACCATCGAGAACGGTCTCCTGGTCGAGGCGGGGTGCCGCGCCGGGGGTAAGCCGTGATCCTTTGGCGGGCCGGGGTGCGCAACGTGCTTCGCCATCCCTGGCTCACAGTGCTGGCGGTCTTGGGAGTAGCCCTCGGCGTCGCCGTGGTCACCGCCGTCGACCACGCCAACCAGGCCGCCCAGCGCGCCTTCCAGATCGCCGCGGAGACTGTCGCCGGGCGCGCCACCCACCAGATAGTCGGCGGACCTTCCGGGCTCCCGGAACAGCTTTTCCGCACCATAAAGGTCAACCTCCGTTTCCGCGCCGCTGCTCCCGTGGTGACCGGGAACCTCCAGCTTGCAGGGCAGCCCGGGAGGACCTTCCAGCTCATCGGCGTCGATCCCTTCTCAGAATCCCCCATCCGCTCCTTCAGTTCCCGTTTCACCGACAAGGAGATCCTGCCCAAGCTCATGGGGCGCCCCGGCACCGTACTCATGCTGCGCCGCAGCGCCACGGAGCTCGGGCTCGCGCGCGGACAGAGCTTGGCCGTGGACGTCGCCGGGGCGAGGCGCCAACTGATCCTGGCGGGATACATCGAGCCGCCAGACGAGGTGAGCGGGGTCGCCCTTGCTTCCGTCCTGGTGAGCGACATCGCCACCGCCCAGGAGATCCTCAACAGTACCGGACGCCTGTCACGCATCGACCTGGTCCTGCCCGAGGGGAGGGAAGGGGAGAACGTGCTGCGGCAGTTGGGCGCCGTGCTCCCCCCCGAGGCCGGCATCGTCCCCGCCGGCGCCCGCGCAGGAGCGATGGAGAAGATGACCCGCGCCTTCCGCCTCAACCTCACCGCCTTGAGCCTTTTGGCCCTCGTTGTCGGCATGTTCCTCATCTACAACACCATGACCTTTTCGGTGATCCGCAGAAGACGCCTGATCGGCATGCTGCGCGCACTGGGCGTGAGCCGCAGGGAGATCTTCCTGATGATCTGCGCCGAAGCCCTGTTGATCGGCGCGACAGGCACCGTCGCCGGGCTATTCTGCGGGGAGATCCTGGGAAGCGAACTGACGCGCCTGGTAACGAGGACCATCAACGACCTGTACTTCGTGATGGAGGTGCGCAGGGTTCCTATGCTCCCCTTGGCGCTTTGGAAGGGGGCTCTGCTCGGCGTAGGGGCGACGCTCGTCGCGGCCGTCCCCGCCGCCCTGGAGGCGACCAGCGCGCCCCCCCGGGCGGTCCTGTCGCGCTCGCTGATCGAGGCGCGCCACAGGAAGCTGGTCCCGCTGGCGACCCTTGGCGGGGTACTGCTGATGCTGGCCGGCTGCGGGCTTTTCCTTTATCGGCAGGGGGGGGTGGCCGGTGGCTTTGTCGGGCTCTTCGCCGTCATCGTGGGCTATACCCTGCTGGTTCCCGCAGCGCTGCTTGCTTTTTCCCGGGCGCTCCGCCCGGCGATGGGGAAGCTAGCCGGGTCGATAGGGAAGATGGCGGCGCGCGGGGTGGCGGTCTCGCTGTCACGCACCGGTGTGGCTACCGCCGCGCTGGTGGTGGCCGTCTCGGCTGGGATCGGGGTCGGGATCATGGTGGGGGGCTTTCGCCTGACCGTCCAGAATTGGCTGGCCAACTGGCTGCAGGCCGACGTCTACCTAACCTCCGCCGACAAAAGCGGCGGGCGCTACCGGCCTCCGCTTAATCCTGCCCTGGTCCAACGTCTCTCCTCATTGCCGGGCACAGCCGGGTTCACCCTTTCCCGTCGGGTCTCACTGGAAGGGGCCGGCGGGGCGACCGAGCTCTTTTCCGTCTCGGTACCGGAGGCGACCTTCGCCCGCTATCCCTTCAAGGAGGGGAATCCCAAAGCCGCCTGGAAGAGCTTCCAGGAAGGATACTCGGTGCTGGTCTCCGAGCCGTACAGCTACCGCCACCGGGTGCGCATCGGCGACCGGGTGGAGCTCCGTACCCGGTACGGGATGAAGCAGTTTCCCGTCTCCGCCATCATCTACGACTACGGCACCGATACCGGCATCGTGATCATGAGCCGCAGGGGGTACCTGGAAAACTTCAACGACCCTTCCGTCGATGGTATGTCCTTTACCGCGGGACCGGGGCAGCGCGTCGCGGCACTGATGCAACAGATCCGGGAGAGGGCAGGGGAAGAGAGGATCAACGTCATCTCCAATGCGGAGCTGCGCCGGGCGACGGTCGAGATCTTCGACCGCACCTTCGCCATCACCTCGGTGCTCAGGATACTCACCATGCTGGTCGCCTTCGTCGGGGTTCTCTCCGCGCTCATGGCCATGCAGGTGGAGCGCGCGAGGGAGCTGGCGGTACTGCGGGCGGTGGGGCTCACGCCGGGTCAGGTCTGGGGGGTGGTCTGCGGCGAGACCTTCCTGATCGGGCTCATCGGCGGTGTGCTGTCGCTTCCGCTGGGCATCCTGCAGGCGCTGGTCCTCATTTACGTGGTGAACCTGCGCTCCTTCGGCTGGACCATGCAGCTATCCATCGATCCCGCCTACCTGTTACAGGCCATGCTTCTTTCCGTGTCGGCGGCGCTATTGGCCGGCATCTACCCGTCGCTCAGGATCGCCCGCACCTCTCCCGCGCTGGCCCTGAAGGAGGAGGATTAGCATGCGCCGCCTCTATTTCCTCATGGCCGCCTTGGTGACCCTCCTGTCTGCTCTCGGATACTTTTATGCCCGGAAAGGGAAGGAACCAGGAGTGAAGAAAACCTACAGCCTGAACGAAGCCCTGGGGGGGAGTGCGGCAGAGGGGTTCAAGAGGGCCGAGGGGGCAAGGCGCTTCAGTTTCCCCGCGGATCACGGGCCGCACGATGGGTTCAGGAACGAATGGTGGTACTTCACCGGGAACCTGACCGGAGCCTCCGGGCGCCGCTTCGGCTACCAGCTCACCTTCTTCAGATCGGCCCTCACCCCGCATCCGGTGAAGAGGGAGTCTGCCTGGGGGACCAACGAGGTCTTCATGGCGCATTTCGCCGTGACCGACGTGGAGGGGAAGCGGTTCCGCTTCGGCGAGCGTTTCAGCCGCGCCGCCCTTGGGCTAGCGGGTGCTGGAGGGCGCCCCCTTGTCGTGCGCCTGGAAGATTGGTCCGTCCTGGAGACGGCGGCAAAGCCGTGGAGCGTCAAACTGACCGCGGCCGATGGCGACATGGCCATCGACCTGGACCTCGCAAGCCTGAAGCCGGTGATACTCAACGGGGAAGGGGGGCTCAGCCGAAAGAGCGCTGCTTCCGGAAACGCCTCCTATTACTACAGCATCCCACGGCTTGCCACCTCCGGTACCATCCGGATCGGCCGGGACGCCTTCAAGGTCTCCGGCATCTCCTGGCTCGATCGCGAATGGAGCACCAGCGCCCTGGACAAGGACCTGGCCGGCTGGGACTGGTTCGCGCTGCACCTCGCCGACGGCAGCGACATCATGTACTACCAACTGCGCAGGCAAGACGGCGGGAGCGACCCCTTCTCCGCGGGCACACTGGTCGGTGCCGACGGCAGTTACAGGCATCTGAAACGCGAAGAGGTCCGACTTGAGCCGTTGCGGCGCTGGACCAGCCCGAAGAGCGGCGCCAGCTATCCCTCCGGCTGGCGCATGAAGATACCGTCGCAAGGAATAGATATAGAGGCAGCGCCGCTTTTGGCCGACCAGGAATTGGCTGCAGGTTTCCGCTATTGGGAAGGGGCGGTGGAGGTGCGAGGGAGCACAGGCGGTTCGGGATATTTGGAGATGACGGGGTACTAGTCCGGTAGCTGCGCCGGGATAGGGGGGGGCTTGCTTATCTCTTGCTGGGCCGAAAAAACAAAAAAGCGATTAGCTTTCGCTAACCGCTTTGTGATTGATGGTGGAGCTGATCAGGATCGAACTGACGACCTCTTGAATGCCATTCAAGCGCTCTCCCAACTGAGCTACAGCCCCATCTAAGGAGTCCTGTTTATAGCAAACGGGCCTTCGGGTGTCAACATTTTTATTCCGAATGAAAAGATAATTTCGGCTCTGTCACTAGTTGATTTCACCGGATCGTTGGAAGTGTAGGTGCTATAAGGATTTTGCTTTTTGGGGCTCAGTAGCAGAGGGGAAGAGTTGGCACCATGTACTGTAGCTCGCGTCGCCGCTGCCAACGACGATGGAGGTAATGCTGAAGAAAGCTGTAAAGTTACTTGACCCGAGCGAGCTTTATTGCTATAAGAGTCATCTCTTAACATTGGCTGTGTTAAATGCCGGAGTGGTGAAACTGGTAGACGCACTGGACTCAAAATCCAGCGGGGCAACCCGTGTCGGTTCGATTCCGACCTCCGGCACCACCTATAAGCAAAGGGCTTAACCTCAAGGGGTTAGGCCCTTTGTTCTTATATTGACCCTAATCTCCTCCCAGTACTGTCTCAATCATCCCTTACTCTCTATTACGGTATGACTGAAACGCATCTATGCCAGTCTTGCGATCTTATAACTGGATGAAGCCCGATTTATTGACAGTTGTTTACAGATGCGATAGTTTGCCTCATCACACTTATCCTGGAGGTACGATGAAGAAACTCATGGCTGTGTCACTTCTCTCGACTGTTCTGCTTGCTGCCTGCCAACCTGCCAACATCACCGCCGTAAAATGGGATACCGGGGAAAAGGGAGCCAATGTCCAGACCAGGTGCGAGCGCGTCGATATGAGGGACCACTCCGAGATGCAGAGTGCTTTTGCCAAGTACGATGGCTGGAAGCTGATCTACATCTCCGAGTACACGACCGGCAATAAAAGCGGTACCGACGGAGCCGTCTGCTTCGAGAAGGTGAAATAATATAGCTAGCTTACCCGCACATAGAAAGTCTCCCTCACCCCGACCCTATCCCAGAGGGAGAGGGAGAATGGACCCCTGCTCCGAGGGAGGGGAAGTATGGGCAGGAAGCCTGCTAAATAGGCAAGCGGGAAGGGACAGACGTAACCGACCCTTCCCGCTTGTCGTCATCGCATCGACGTAATTGTTTCACAGCAAAGGAGAAGGCATGTTCGAAAACCAGTACAACGAGGAGATGGAGGCTGAGGTAAGGCGGCTTGAGGCGAAGAAAAGAGCCGCAGATGCCGGTCACCCCGAATGGGACAACGCCTGCGCACGCTGCGGCTGCGAACTAAAAGGAAACGCGGACGAGTTCTGCGATAAGTGCCGCAACTGACCCCGCCCGATTTTATCCAGTTGAACTCCACGTCGTGAGAACGCGGTTTCTGGAATATCCCGCCGAAATTCTTCCTGTACACGATATAGCGAACCACATCCTTCTCCGGGCTCGGCTCCCGCTGAATCAAGCTTGGCGCCGTTTTGGGTCCTTCGCGTTCAGCCCCTACTGATCTTGGGCCTCCGTTTGGACACAATGCGGCGTAAACGAAAAAGGCCCCCGGTTAGGGAGGCCTTTTTCGCGGACACTTTGGCGGCAGGGGGTCACATCTGCAGCCGCTGCTCCGCGCTGTTCCAGTCGATGTTCTGGAAAAAGGCGTTGATGTAGTCGGCGCGCTTCAGGCCGTAATCGGTCATGAAGGCATGTTCGAAGACGTCCATGATCAGAACAGGGGTGCACCCGGCCGGATGGCCGGCGTCATGCTCGTTGATCCAGAAATTGAGCAGCCTGCCGTTGCTGAGGTCCTGATACATGATGGTCCAGCCTATGCCGCGCATAGCCCCGACCGACTTGAAGTCCTGTACCCACTCGTCGAAACCGCCGAAATCCTGGTGGATCCTGGAGGCGAGCCTCCCGTCCTGGTTTATGTGCTGATTCCCGCCCAGGTTCTCGAAGTAGTACTCGTGCAGCCTCATGCCGTTGAACTCCCAGCCGAAGCGGCGTTTGAGCTCGGCAAAGCCGGGGTCGCTCCCCTTGCCGGACTTGCGCAGTTCTGTCAGTGCCTCGTCGAGGGTGTTGGTGTTCTTTACGTACCCCTGGTAAAGGGTGAAATGGTTGTTGAGGAGTGTTTCGCTGAACCCTGGCATCCCTATCAGTCTCGAGTAGTCCTTTGCCGTGAACGCTGTCATAACTCTCTCCTTTTACTAGATATTTTGCCCCAAACAGGCCTGTAGAAAAATACCGACCAAGTGTAACCGCAAGGTTAGTGATGTCAAATATTTTAAGGCCGATTCCGTAAGCGTGACTGCGTAAATAAACAAGGATAATTAGGCGGTTGGCGATGAGGGATAAAGGGGGACGAAGGCTGTGTTGTCCGGTTATGATGTTGCAAAGCCTGAAAAGGTCCCCCTCCCCTCTGTCACAATTTTCATTGACCGCTCATGATAGGACCGTTAGAGTGTCGATTTGTCCGGGTTCTGGACGGGGACGGCGGCTGTATTAGGCATTCAAGCATACGAAGAATAATTTCCGGGTTCATTATTCTTGCACAATCGCCGTTTAATCTGTTTCCCGTCCTGTGCTGGTTTTTCCGGCAATCCGGAGGCGATTTCATCGAAGGGGTGCACCAGTGAAAAAAATAATAGGCGCCGTTTTACTGCTGCTGGTCCTGGGTGTGGCCGGCTATTTCTACTTTAAACAGCCGCCGCAACCGCAATACAAGACGCAGAAGGTGGAGCGCGGATCCATCGTCTCTACCGTTTCGGCGACAGGGACGCTGAACGCCGTGGTGACCGTGCAGGTGGGAACGCAGGTTTCCGGCACCATCTCCAAGCTTTACGTCGACTTCAATTCCCAGGTCAAGAAGGGGCAGGCGATCGCGCAGATCGACCCGGCCCTGTTTCTGTCGGCGGTGCAGCAGTCCCGCGGCAACGCCCTGAACGCCGAGGCGAGCCTCGCCAAGGCGCGGGTGACCCTGGCAGACGCGAAGAGAACCTATAACCGCAACAAGGCCCTTCTGGCCGAGGGGATCATCGCCCAGAGCGACCTCGACGCCGCCCAGACCGCCTACGACGCGGCGCTCGCCGGGGTGCGCGGCGCCGAGGCGGTGCTCTTGCAGACCCGGGGCGCCCTCAGGCAGGCGGAGACGAACCTCAACTATGCCATCATCAAGTCGCCTGTCGACGGCATCGTGGTCTCCCGCAACGTGGACGTGGGGCAGACTGTCGCTGCCTCCTTCCAGACGCCGACTCTCTTCACCATCGCGCAGGACTTGACCAAGATGCAGATCGACACCAGCATCGACGAGTCGGACATAAGCCGCCTCAAGGTTGGGCAGAAGGCTGAATTCACCGTAGACGCCTATCCCGAGCAGACCTTCGAGGGGAGTGTGGTGCAGATCCGTAACGCGCCGGTGGTGACGCAGAACGTGGTCACCTACGTGGCTGTGATCGGCGTCGACAACCGCCAGCTGCTGCTGAAACCCGGGATGACGGCCAACGTGGCCGTACAGACCATGAGAAAGGACGACCTGTTCAAGGTCCCCACCGCGGCGCTCAGGTTCAAGCCCAAAGCGGAGAAGGGGAAAGAGAAGGACAAAGGGAAGGGTGGCAAGGGCGCCGGCATGACCGCGACCGCCCCCAAGGGGAGCGTCAGGATGCAGGGCGAGGGGAGGAGCGCCGCCGCAAACGGTGCAAAGCAGACTGTCTACCTGTTGAAGGGGGAGGGTAAAGCCGTTCCCGTAGCCATCACCACCGGCATCAGCGACGGGGCTTCTGTGGAGGTGGTAAGCGGGGCCGTGAAGGAAGGGGACGACGTCATCATCGAGCAGGTGAGCCAGGATAAGAAGAAAAGCGGCATGGGCGGCTCGCCGATGGGACCGAGGTTCTAGATGAACGAAGTGGTTCGCCTCATCGACGTCGCCAAGGTGTACACCATGGGCGAGGAGCGCGTCGAGGCCATGAAGGGAGTCTCTTTCGCCGTCAGCCGCGGCGAGTTCGTCTCCATCATGGGCGCCTCGGGGAGCGGCAAATCGACCTGCATGAACATCCTCGGGTGTCTGGATGTCCCCACCCGCGGTCAGTACCTTCTGGACGGCATGGACGTGGGGAAGCTCTCTCCCGACGCGCTTGCCGAGGTGCGCAACAAGAAGCTCGGTTTCGTATTCCAGGGGTTCAACCTGCTGGCCCGGACCACGGCGCGCGAGAACGTCGAGCTGCCGCTGGTCTATTCGCATATCCCTGCGGCGGAACGCCGCTCCCGCGCCCACGAGGCGCTGGAGCGGGTGGGGCTTGCCGGGCGCGAGGGGCACTACTCGAACCAGCTTTCCGGCGGGCAGCAGCAACGTGTCGCCATAGCGAGAGCCCTGGTCAACAGTCCCTCCATCATCCTCGCCGACGAACCGACGGGGAACCTGGATTCCAGGACCACCGTGGAGATCATGTCCATCTTTCAGGAACTGAACCGGCAGGGGATCACCATCATCATGGTTACCCACGAACCGGACGTGGCCGAATTCACCGGGAGGCACATCATCTTTCGCGACGGCCTGATCGTTTCCGACACCCCTTATGCCGCGAAGAGCGCGACCGTCCCGGGGGAGGTGGCCAGGCCATGAGCACCCTTTACCAGAGTTTCCTGATCGCCGTGCGCGCGCTCAGGGTGAACAAGATGCGTGCGCTATTGACCATGCTGGGGATCATCATTGGCATCGCCGCGGTCATCGCCATGGTGGCCATCGGCGCGGGCGCGAGCAAGATGATCTCCGACCAGATCTCCAGCATCGGGTCGAACCTGCTCCTGGTGCTCCCCGGCTCCACCACCAGCGGGGGGCTGCGCTCCGGCGCCGGGTCCAACCAGACGCTCACCTACGACGACGCCATGGCCATCAAGGCCGAATGCCCGTCGGTGGGAGCGGTGGCGCCGCAGGTGCGCGGCTCGGGGCAGGTGGTCTACGGCAACCAGAACTGGTCCACCGTCGTCTACGGCGTGACGCCGGACGTGATCCAGGTGCGCGACTGGACCATCACGGCCGGGCGCAACATCACCCAGTCCGACGTCGACGGCGCCACCAAGAACTGCCTGATCGGGCAGACCGTCGCCGACAACCTCTTCGGCGCGGCCGACCCCATCGGGAAGATCATCAGGATCAAGAAGATACCCTTCACCGTGGTAGGGCTTTTGGGCCAAAAGGGGCAGTCCCCCCAGGGGCAGGACCAGGACGACGTCATCTACGTGCCGCTTCGGACCGCGCAGCGAAAGCTATTGGGCAGCCAGTTCCCGAACGTGGTCGGCTCCGTCATGGTGCAGGCCAAAAACGGCGAGGTGCTGGACCAGGCGGAAGAGGAGGTGACGGCGCTCTTGAACCAAAGGCACCGCATCGGCCCCAGCCGCGAGGTCGACTTCACCATCAGGAACCTCTCCGAGCTCCTCGCGCTCACCGCCCAGTCCTCGAAGGTCATGTCTATTCTCCTCGGGGCGGTCGCCTCCATCTCCCTCGTGGTAGGCGGGATCGGCATCATGAACATCATGCTGGTTTCGGTCACCGAGAGGACCCGCGAGATCGGGATCCGGATCGCCATCGGCGCCAAGAGGCGCGACATACTGCTGCAGTTTCTCACCGAGGCGGTGCTCCTCACTACCTGCGGCGGCATCATCGGCATGCTGCTAGGCGTGGCGGGGGCGCGGCTGGTCGCTTCTCTGGTGGGGTGGCCCACGCTGGTATCGGTGAACACCATCGTCATCGCCTTTGCCTTTTCCGCCGGGGTCGGGGTCTTCTTCGGATTCTATCCGGCCCGCAAAGCGTCCTCATTGAACCCAATTGAAGCGCTGAGATACGAATAAAAGCTAAACCGCTGCTTGAAAGGATCGTAGCCATGAAGAGAACCGCCAAAACGACCGCCGCTGCCGCCCTTTGCCTGCTCCTTGGTATGGCCGGCTCCGGATTCGCCCAGGAACCCACGGTCAACCTGACGCTGAAAGACGCCATCTTGCTCGGTTTCGAGAGAAACCTGGACCTCAAGGTCGAACTCTACAATCCCGCCATGGCCGAGGCAGACATCCGCCGTACCCTCGGCATTTACGATCCGCTCCTCACCCTGGGCGCAAACTACAACCGCACCAACAGCAACAATACGCTCACCTTCCGTCCCCAGGCGATCGACCAGGCCACGGTCAGCGCCGGGGTGAGCCAGCTGCTGCCGACCGGGACCGTCGTCGGGCTGACCGCCGAAAGCGGCTGGGTCGACAGCTCTTTCAATAAGTACTATTCCAACGGCGTCTCCCTGACCCTCAACCAGCCGCTGCTGAGAAATTTCGGCCAAGAGGCTACGGAGCTCCAGATCAACGTCTCGCGCCTCGCCAAGGAGGAGTCGATCGAGAGGTTCAAGACCCGTTTGAGCGACACTGTGGCCCAGATACGCAGCGACTACTTCAAGCTCTACAACCTGCGCGAGGTGCTCCTGGTGAAAAAGAACTCGCTCGCGCTGGCACAGCGGATACTGGCAGATACCCAGGGACGCGTGAAGGCAGGCGTTCTTCCCGCCATGGAGATCCTGAACGCCGAGTTCCAGGTGGCGACGCGCGAAAAAGAAGTGATAGACGCAGAAAGAGGGGTAAGGGACCAGATGGACGTGCTGAGGACGAGCCTGCAGCTCCCTATCGGCGCCGAGATCGTCGTTGCGGACACGCCTACGCGCGAACCGTACCAGGTCGCCGAAGATGCCGCCCTGACCACGGCGCTCGTCAATCGCTCCGAACTCGCCTTGCAGCGGGCCGTGGTACGCACCAACGACCTGCAGCAGCGCGTGGCGCGGAACCAGACGCTTCCCGATCTCTCCCTGAACGCCAGCGCCGGGATGGGCGGGTTCGACCGCCGCTTCCTGCGTGGACTGGAGAAGACCGCCACCGTCGAGGACCCCAACTGGGGCATCGGCCTGCAGTTCAGCTTCCCGCTGGGGAACCGCGCCGCCGAGAACAGCTACATCAGGAGCAAGCTCGCCCTGGAGCAGTCCACGGCCCAGCTGCAGAGTCTCGAAGTGGGGGTGGCGCGGGACGTAAAAGCGGCGATTCGTCAGGTAACGGCGAACTACAAGCAGATCGAGGTTACCAACCGGGGTAGGGCTTATGCCGAGGACAGGCTGCGGGCTTTCGAGAAGCGGCAGGCGGTAGGCCTTGCCACCACCAAGGACGTCTTCGACGTGGAAAACGATCTGGTCACCGCCAAGGGGAACGAGATCCAGGCCCTCGTGGATTACAACAACTCCATTACCCAGCTTTGGCGGGTGACCGGCGAGATCCTGGACCGCCAGGGGATCCGCGTCACCGACAAGCAGGCCGACCCGCTTTACGACAGGTTGAAGTAACGGTGACGGTTTCTCTGTCATAATTTCCGACGCCAAGATTGCCGGTTGTCTCAGGCCGGCAGTCTCCCACTATTCCACAAAGATCCCTTCTTTTTACAAAAGGTTTGCCTCCCGCTTAAATCCCCGATACAATTAACCGTCATTAATTTGGTGCAGGAGGTAGCTATGTCGGGATTGCGCTATGAGCATGTACATCCGATCAAGTTCACAGCCGTCGGCGCCAGAACTATCGGTGACCTGATCCAGAACTTCGAAGAGAACCTGGCCCTGTTCAAACGCTGGGACGAGAAGGGGATCAAGCTGGACCCGCACGGCGTAGGGAGCAGTTACGCCATCTTCTACACCTACGACGAGCAGGTGGCACGTGAAGAGGGATTCGAACGGATCCGTACCGAGTCGGGGAACCCCTTGCCGCGCCGCTGAGCTCGGCGTCCTTTTATAATGAAAGTTTCGCTTCCAACTTTCGACCCACCTATGCGATACTTTGCCAGTCGCGTGGCCCACAGCCGGGGGCCGTCGGATCAAATACGCAAGCTTCAAGGGCAAAGTAAACATGTCGAATCTGCACCGTTTTTCCCGCACCGAACTCCTCATAGGCCCTCAGGGCCTCAACAAGCTCGCCGAATCCACCGTCGCCATCTTCGGGCTGGGCGGGGTAGGCAGTTACGCAGCCGAGGCACTCTGCCGGGCGGGCGTCGGCCGCCTGGTCATCGTTGACTTCGACGAGATCTGCCTCACCAACGTGAACCGACAGCTGCACGCCATGGACGGCACCGTCGGCAAGGCCAAGGCCCAGGTCATGGCCGAGCGCATGCGCCATATCAACCCCAAGGCCGAGATCGTCCCCTACCAGGATTTCTACTCCGCCGAGAACAGCGATTTCCTTCTCGCCGACGGCTACGATTACGTCGTCGACGCCATCGACCATATCACCAGCAAGCTGCACCTGATCCGCACCTGCCGGGAGCGTAACATCCCCATCATCTCCAGCATGGGAGCCGCGGCGAAGCTCGATCCGACGAAAATCGGGGTGGCCGACATCTCCCAGACCAACAAGTGCCGCATGGCGCGCTCGGTCAGGAAGCTCTTGAAGAAGCAGGGGATCGAGACCGGCGTGAAGGTGGTCTTTTCCACCGAGGAGTACCGCGAGCAGCTGATAAAGGACGGTGGCTGCAAGGGGAACTGCATCTGCCCCAACAAGGATGAGCAGAAGTTCTCCTGCGAGCACCGCCGCGTCATCCTGGGAAGCGTATCCTTCATCCCCTCCATCTTCGGGCTCACCATGGCGGGCGTCGTCGTGAACGACCTTCTGGCGGGAACGACGAGCTAGCCGGCAGCAATCGTGAATGTAAAACAAATGCCCGAGGGGGCGGTTCCTCTCGGGCATTTTGTTTATTGCAGCTTTACCTTTACCAAAGGTGGCGCCTCCCTCATCCGCACAACTCCCTCATTCTCAGCGCGTTCTTCACGGCGCAGCCGCAGCGGCAGTTGTTGAACATGACGAAGGTGAGCCTCGCTTTCGCGCTCAGACGCCGGGCCTCGGCCGCTATCATCCTCAGCTCGGGCTCCGTATAGAGATATTCCTCCGCGGCCGTGGCGCGGGCCTGCCAATCTTCGGCGCTCCTGCCGTGCAGCCTCAGGTAGGCGACCGAGGTGGTGGCCTCGGGGCGGAAGGGGGCTGTGGCCAGCGTCCCCAACTGCGGCTCGTCGCAGGTGATGTAGGTGATCTTGTGCTCCCGCAGGAATGCGAAGAGTTCTTCCCGGTTGCGGCTGGTAAGCCAGCTGCCGTGCCGGAACTCCACCGCTATCGGGTGCCCCGCCATCAATTCCTTGCAGTAGAGCAGATACTCCCGGTTCTCTTTCTTGTAGCCGTACCAAGGGGGGAACTGGAAGATGATGAAGCCGAGCTTCCCCGCCTCCTTGAGCGGAACGAGCGCCTCGGTCATGGCCTTTGCCATCGCCCTAAGCGCCGCGGGGTCCGAGACGTGCACATCCTCCTTGCCCCGGTCCTCCTCGGGAAGCATCTGGCGCAGTTCCGGAGAGAGCCTGCCGGGATCTACGTTGTGTCCGGTGAGGGCGCCGTAGGCCTTTACGTGGAACAGGAATCGGTCGGGGGTGCGTTCGGCCCAAGCCAGGGCCATCTCCAGGGTAGGGATCTGGTAGTAGCTGCTCTCTATCTCGACCGTGTCGAACCGGCTGGCGTAGAACTTGAGGCGCGACTTGGGCGTGCTGGCGCCGTGGGGATAAAAGAGCCCCCCTTCGACGAGGCTTTTCTCCGTCCAGGAACAGGTCCCTATGCGGATGCTGCCTGGGGACATGCGCTGCACCTCCGAATGATTTAAGGAACTCCATGGATCGATCATCCAAGAACCGCCTGACCCCGCACCTGTTGCCGCGCTTTGCCGGTGACACGCTCTTCGACCGCATCGCCCGCGCCGTTTGCCGCGCAGGATGCCTCCCCAGAAAGGAACTGTACGAGGCCTGGGAGGTGGCACGCCGGGTGCACCGCCGCTTCCAAGGGGGGAGGGTGGTGGATCTAGCCGCGGGACACGGGCTGCTCGCCCAGATCCTGCTGATCCTCGACCGCGACCTAACGTCCGCGCTCGCCGTCGACCTCCGCATCCCGGCAAGCGCGGAGCTGTTGTCCCGTGAACTCCAAGCCGACTGGCCACTCCTCTCCGGGAAACTGAGCTTTAAGGAGCAGGACCTGAACCTTCTGCCGCTTGCCCCCGAGGACCTGGTGGTCTCCGCCCATGCCTGTGGCTCTTTGACCGACCTGGTATTGGAGCGGGCCGTTGCCGCCAGGTGCCGCGTCGCCGTGCTCCCCTGTTGCCACGACTTGGACCGTGCCGACCAAGGGGGATTGCAGGGGTGGCTGGATGGCCCGCTCGCCGTCGACGTCACCAGGGCCGCGCGTCTTCGGGCGCATGGGTACCGGGTCTACACCCAGACCATCCCCGGCGACATCACGCCGAAGAACCGCCTGCTGCTGGGGGAACCGCTCTAGAAAAAGATGACGTTAAGGATGTAGTTGACGACCGCGAGCACCAGGCCGAACAGAAGCGCCCACCAGAACCCCCTGACGGTGAAGCCGGGGACGATGGCCGCGACCAGCATTATCATCAGCGCGTTGACGACCAGTGTGAACAAACCGAGCGTGAGGATGTTGATGGGCAAGGTGAGGAGCAGAAACAGGGGTCTGATGAGGATGTTGACCAAGCCCAGCACCAGTGCGGTGACGAGCGCGGCGAAGAACCCGGATACCGCCACACCCGGCAGCAGATAAGCGGTGATGCCGATGGCGAGAGCATTGACCAGCCACTTAATCAGTAGTGTCATGATGATCCTCCCTGTATAAAACGATCTGTTTGAGTCGAAAATTAAAACCCCGCCTAGTGTACCAAACATTCCCTCGCTACCAACAGCCCCCCGCGCAGGCAACCCTTTCGTTTGATCTTCTCAAAACATTGTTCACTCTTACCGCAAACACGAACTACAACTGCGGCCTGAATATAATGAAAAGAGAAGGTAACGCGCCCTAATTATGCCGCAACCTCTTGTCTTTACAGGATTTAACCGTTAACGCTAACCTATAAAGCAGTTGACAGTCCCCCCAATACTCTAGTATATTTCGCCGACCCACTTTATTAACCCTATGAGGTATAGATCCGCATGAAGGAAATACTTTCCGGCAACGAAGCCATTGCCAGGGGTGCTTACGAGGCAGGGGTGAAAGTTGCCTGTGCTTACCCTGGTACCCCCTCCACAGAGATCCTGGAAAACACGATCCGGTACCAGGAGATAGACTCCTCCTGGGCCACCAACGAAAAGGTCGCGCTGGAAGTCGGCATCGGCGCCTCTTTCGTCGGCGCCCGCTCCCTGGTCACCATGAAGCACGTCGGCGTCAACGTAGCAGCCGATCCTCTTTTCACCCTTTCCTACACCGGCGTCAACGGCGGGCTCCTGCTGATCTGTGCCGATGACCCCGAGCTCCATTCCTCCCAGAACGAACAGGACAGCCGCAACTACGCCAAGTTCGCCAAGATCCCGATGCTGGAGCCGGCGGATTCGCAGGAATGCCTTGAGTTCACCAAGCTCGCCTACGAGATCTCGGAGCGTCACGACACCCCGGTCATGCTCCGCACCACCACCCGCATCTCGCACAGCAAGTCGGTGGTGACGCTGGGCGAGAGGGTCGCCGCCATAGCCGAGCCGAAACTGGCGCGCAATGCCGCCAAGTTCGTCATGCTCCCGGGCAACGCCCGCGGGCGGCACTACGTCGTCGAGGACCGGATCACCACGCTCTCCAAGGAAGGGTGTTCCATGTCCATCAACAGGATGGAGCTGCGCGACAAGAAGATCGGCGTCATCACCGCGGGCATCAGCTACCAGCACGTGCGCGAGGCGCTCCCCGAGGCATCGGTGTTGAAGCTCGGCATGGTGTTCCCGCTTCCCTTCGACCTGATCCGCGAGTTCGCCTCCAAGGTGGACAAGCTCTACGTGGTCGAGGAGCTCGACGCCTTCATCGAGGACCAGGTGAAAGCAATCGGCATCCCGGTGACCGGCAAAGAGATCATCTCCCTTTGCGGCGAGCTCACCCCGGGCCGGGTCAGGAAAGCCTTCGGTCTTCCAGAGAACGCACAGGGGACCGTGGAGAAACTCCCGGGGCGCCCCCCCAACATGTGCCCGGGCTGCCCGCACCGCGGCGTGTTCTACACCCTGAAACAGCTGAACGCCTACGTCTCCGGCGATATCGGCTGCTATACGCTGGGCTTCATGCCGCCTCTTTCCGCCATGGACACCTGCGTCTGCATGGGCGCCTCCATCGGCATGGCGACCGGTGCAGCCAAGGTGCTCCCCCCGGAGGAGAGGAAAAAGGTGGTGGCCGTGATCGGCGACTCGACCTTCCTCCACACCGGCATCAACGGCCTCATGGACATGGTCTACAACAAGGGGGCCGCGACGGTCATCATCCTGGACAACAGGATCACCGCCATGACCGGCCGCCAGGAAAACCCCGGTTCCGGCCACACCCTCATGAACGAGCCGACCAACGCCATCGATTTCCCGATGCTTTGTCAGGCGATCGGCGTGAAGAACATCCGCACCATCAACCCGCTGGACCTGGACGAGTGCCAGAGGGTGATCGCAGAAGAGATGGAGCGCCCCGAGACCTCGGTCATCATCACCGACAAGCCGTGCGTCCTCATCAAGAAGGAAGGGGTCTTCACCCCGGGCAAGCCGCTTGCCGTCGCCGAGGATAGCTGCATCGGCTGCCGCGCCTGCCTCAAGATCGGCTGCCCGGCCATCGAGTGGGTCCCCTCCAGCGGCAAGAAGGGCCAAGCCAAGATCGATCCGCTTTTGTGCAACGGTTGCGACGTCTGCAGGCAGCTGTGCAAGTTCTCTGCGATTCAGGAGGCGAAATGAGCGACAAGATAACCAACATCCTCCTGGTGGGCGTGGGCGGCCAGGGCATCCTGCTTGCCGCCGAGATCCTTTCCGAGACCTTCATGCTGGCTGGATTCGACGTCAAGAAGAGCGAGATCCACGGCATGTCCCAGAGGGGGGGCTCCGTCGTCTCTCACGTGCGCTACGGCAAAGAGGTCTTCTCCCCGATGGTTCCCGAAGGGGAGGGGGACATCCTCTTCGGGTTCGAGCTGATGGAGAGCTACCGCTACCTGTCGCTCTTGAAGCCCGGCGGGACCGTCATCGTCAACGACCTCTGCATAGCTCCCCCCGCGGTGCTCCTGGGGCAGGAGCCGTACCCGGAAGGGCTGGCGCTGAAGATCCAGGAGCTTTGCCCCGACTGCCTGCTGGTCGATGGGCAGAACATTGCCATCGAGGCCGGCAACGCCCGCGCCGCGAACACCGTGCTTCTGGGCGCTGTATCCAAGCGACTCGACGTCGAGGAGAAGTACTGGCTCGAAGCTATCGAGAAGATGGTGCCCAAGAAGGCGCTGGCAGTGAACCTCAAGGCGTTCCAGCTCGGCCGTTCGCTGGGGTAAAGACAAGGAAAAGCATTACCACAGAGGTCACAGAGGGGCACAGAGGTCTCAGGGGAACCCCAAAAGATTCTCGGTTTAACCCCAAAGCTTTTCTCGTTTTCCTCCGTGACCTCAGCGAACCTCCGGGACCTCTGTGGTAAAGCTTCAGGTTTTGATTTAAGGAGTCAGCTATGTTCTTCAACGAGGAGTTCGAGACGCTTCCCAGGGAGGCTATCGAGGCACTGCAGCTCAAAAGGCTCAAGTCGATGGTGGCGCGCGTTCAACAAAACGTCCCCTTCTACAAGGAGTCGCTGGCCAAGGCGGGAGTCAACGCCGATTCCATAAAGTCCCTGGCGGACCTGGCCCGGCTCCCCTTCACCTACAAGCAGGACATGCGCGACTCCTACCCGTACCGCCTCTTCGCGGTGCCGATGGAGGACATCGTACGCATCCACGCCTCTTCCGGCACCACCGGCAAACCCACGGTGGTCGGCTACACCCAGAAGGACATCGACACCTGGAGCGAGTTGATGGCCCGCTCGTTTGTAGCCGCCGGGGTGCACAAGGGCGACATCATTCACAACTCCTACGGTTACGGCCTCTTCACCGGCGGCCTGGGCGCGCATTACGGCGCCGAGCGGCTGGGGGCGTCGGTCATCCCGATGTCCGGGGGTAACACCAAGAAGCAGATCATGATCATGCAGGACTTCGGTTCCACCGTCCTCACCTGCACCCCTTCCTACTCGCTATACATGGCGGAGGCCGCCAAGGAAGAGGGGATCGACTTCCGCGACCTGAAGCTCAAGGTCGGCATCTTCGGCGCGGAGCCCTGGTCCGAGGCGATGCGCCTCGACATCGAGGAGAAGCTGAACCTCTCCGCGGTCGACATCTATGGCCTCTCCGAGATCATGGGACCCGGCGTCGCCATCGAGTGCTGCGAGGCGAAAAAGGGGCTCCACGTCTGGGAGGACCACTTCATCCCCGAGATCATCAACCCCGAGACCGGAGAAGTGCTTCCCGAAGGGCAGAAGGGTGAGCTGGTCATCACCACCATCACCAAGGAAGGAATTCCGCTCATCCGCTACCGGACCCGCGACATCACCTCCATCACCTACGAGCCCTGCATCTGTGGCAGAACACACGCACGCATCGCCCGCATGAGCGGAAGAAGCGACGACATGCTGATCATCCGCGGCGTCAACGTCTTCCCGTCGCAGATCGAGGCGATCCTCATGGGGGTCGAAGGGGTCGAGCCGCACTACGTCCTCATCGTGGACAGAAAGGACAACCTGGACACGCTCGAAGTGCAGGTCGAGGTGGGCGAGAACATCTTCTCCGACGAGATCAAGCATCTCCAGGCGCTCTCCACGAAGATCGAGAAGCAGATCAAGGAAATGCTGGGGGTCACCTGCCGCGTAAGGCTCGTGGAACCCAAGAGCATCATCCGCAGCGAAGGCAAGGCCAAGAGGGTCATCGACAACAGGAACAAAGCCTAAGGGGGATACCATGTACGTAGAACAGATCTCCATATTCATCGAAAACAAGTTCGGACGTCTGGCAGAGGTGACCCGCATCCTGGGCGATGCCGGAGTCAACATCCGCACCCTTTCCCTGGCGGATACCTCGGATTTCGGGATCCTGCGCCTCATCGTCAACGACGCCGAGAAGGCGAAGTCGGTGCTGAAGGATCGCGGCTTCACGGTCAGCAAGACCGAGGTGGTAGCCGTAGAGATCCCGGACCGCCCCGGCGGGCTCGCCGACATCCTCCAGGTGCTGGACGCAGGCGGCATCAACGTCGAGTACATGTACGCCTTCGTCGAGCGCTGCGGCGAGAACGCGGTGATGATCTTCCGCTTCGACGAGACGCAGAAGGCGATCGAGGCGCTCACCGCCAAGAGCTTCAACGTGCTGCCGGGCGACCGGCTGTACAGCATGTAATTGAGAAGTCCCGCTTTGAAAAATGGGATTTGATCTCGTTCCCAAGGTCCACCTTGGGAACGCAAGGCCTGTGCTAAGCTCCGGCTTCCGTCTGGTGCAAAGCTGGAGCTTGGGAACCAGAGAAAAAACGCCGCCGGAAGTGGGCTAACCGGTCTTGCTCTGTAGTGCTTTTGGTAGCGGTTCGACTGAAACATCTTTTCAGGGGGGAAGATGAGAAAGATTCTGGTGGGGCCCAGCTCTATCAAAGCCACGGCGTCGCCTCCAAGAAGTACATCGAGCTCGCCAGCGCCCAGGCCGCTCAGGGGGTCATGCTCCCTGCCGGCAAGCTCGCCGTATTCGACCTCTTGAAGAAGACCGACCCGCAGGCGAAGCTCCTCAAGGAGTACAACGACTCCTACAAGAAGGCCTACGGCGTCGAGGCTTCCACCTTCGGCGGCTACGCCTACGACGGCTTCCATTTGATCGCCGCTACTGTGAAGAAGGGGGCCGTCACCCCGGCGCAGATCCGCGACGGCATAGAGAAGGGTGGGAGCATGGTCGGGGTGTCCGGCATCTTCAAGATGAGCCCTAAAGACCACAACGGTCTCGACCTCTCCGCATTCGAGATGGTTCGCATCGATAAAGGCGATTGGGTCATCGTACATTGATTTAATGCGGCAATGCTGCCGCTCCTTCAAGGGGGAGATATCCGTGAGAAAACTGATTACCACTGCTCTTGCACTATTTACCTTGCTCTGTCTTTCCACCGTGGCCTATGCCGCCGCTCCCATCAAGATCGGCGGGCTTTTCGCCGTGACCGGGCCCGCCTCTTTCCTGGGGGAGCCTGAGCGCAACACCGCCCAGATGGTGGTCGACGAGATCAACAAGGCAGGCGGCATAAAAGGTCGCAAGATTGAGCTGATCACCTACGACACCGTCGGTGACACCACCAAGGCGGTGCAGCTTGCCAACAAGCTGATCAAGAACGACAAGGTGGTCGCCATCATCGGCCCCAGCACCACCGGCGACAGCATGGCCATCATCCCGGTGGTCGAGAAGGCCGGGATCCCGCTCATTTCCTGTGCTGCCGGGAGCAAGATCACCGAGCCGGTGAAAAAGTGGGTTTTCAAGACGGCCCAGAACGACGGGCTCGCCGTCGCCAGGATCTATGAGCAGCTGAAAAAAGAGAAAAAGACCAAGGTGGCAATACTCACCGTCTCCGACGGCTTCGGCTCTTCGGGGCGCGAGCAGTTGAAGGCCCAGGCGAAGGTCTACGGCATCCAGATCCTTTCCGACGACACCTACGGCCCGAAGGACACCGACATGACCGCGCAGCTCACCAAGATCCGCGGGTCGCAGGCGCAGGCGGTGATCTGCTGGGGCACCAACCCCGGTCCCGCCGTGGTGGCAAGAAACGCCAAGCAGCTCGGCCTCAAGATCCCGCTCTACATGAGCCACGGCGTTTCCTCCAAGAAATTCATCGTGCTGGCCGGGGACGCGGCAGACGGTATCAGGCTCCCCTCCGGGAAGGTGCTCGTCGCCGACCTGCTGCCGAAAAACGACAAGCAGAAGGCTTCGCTCCTTTCCTTCATCAAGGACTACCAGAACCACTACAAGGCCGAGGGCGACCACTTCGGCGGCCACGCCTGGGATGCGGTCATGCTTCTCAAAGGCGCCATCGAGCGGGGAGGGGACACCCCTGCCGGTATCCGCAACGCGCTCGAAACAACCCGCAACTTCGCCGGCATCGGCGGCGTTTTCAACTTCTCGCCCAGGGACCACGCCGGCCTGACGAAAGAGGCATTCACCCTGGTTGAAGTCCGCAAAAAAGACTGGGTGTTGGTCAAGTAAAGAGGATTCATGGAGCTTTTAAATCAGGTATCGCAATTCGTCATATCGGGGCTCGCCACCGGCGCCATCTACGCCCTGATTGGCCTCAGCTTCGCGATCATATTCAACTCCACCGGCATCATCAACTTCGCCCAGGGTGAGTTCGTCATGCTCGGCGGAGTGCTTACCATACTCTGCATCAACGCGCTGCAACTCCCGCTTCTGGCTGCGATCTGCGCCGCCGTTGCGGGGACCACCGTCATCGGGCTTGTTTTTGAGCGGCTTGCCATCAGGCCGCTCAAAAACGCCACCCCGCTCGCGCTCATCATCATCACCATCGGCGCCAGCATCCTGATCCGCGGCTTGGTGATGCTCCTTTGGGGCAAGGACACCCAGGCGCTCCCGGCCTTTTCGGGGAACGATCCCATCTCCGTTGCTGGGGCGACGCTACTGCCGCAGCATCTCTGGATCTTCGGCGTCACCATCCTCGTCATCGTCGGCTGCCGGCTCTTCTTCCACCACACCATCAGCGGCAAGGCGATGCGCGCCTGCTCCTTCAACCCGCGCGCCGCGAACCTGGTCGGCGTCAGCGTCGGCAGGATGGTGCTTTTCTCCTTCGTCATCAGCGCAGCCGTGGGCTCTTTGGCAGGCGTCATCATAGCGCCGCTCACCATGACGGCTTACGACGTCGGCGTGATGCTGGGCCTGAAGGGGTTTTGCGCCGCCATCATGGGGGGGATGGGAAGCGGCCTGGGGACCGTTTTAGGCGGCCTGATCCTGGGGGCGCTGGAATCTTTGGGCGCCGGGCTCATCTCCTCCGGCTACAAGGACGCCATCGCCTTCTTAATCCTGCTCCTCATCCTTTTCATCCGTCCTCAGGGGCTCTTCAAAAAGGGTGAAACCGATAGGGTGTAACAGTTGTTTTTTGGTATCGATCTTCTGCTGGATAAGGTTCAATTTTGAAATCGGACAAACTCAAATTCTTCGCTTTCTGCCTGGCGGTGCTCCTCGCCCCCTTGCCTCTCTCCGGAAGCTACCTAACCAACGTCCTCGTCTTCGTCGGGGTCAACAGCATCCTCGCGCTGGGTCTCAACCTGCTGCTGGGCTTCGCCGGGCAGATCTCGCTCGGCCAGGCTGCCTTCTTCGGCCTGGGTGCCTACGGCTCGGGCGTGCTGACTTCGGTCTACGCCTTCAACCCCTGGGTCGCCATGGTCGTGGTCGCGCTTGCGGTCGCAGCCTTCGCCTTCGCCATCGGTTTCCCGGTGCTGCGCCTCAAGGGTCACTACCTTGCCATGGCCACCCTCGGCGTCGGCGTCATCGCCAACATCGCCTTCAACGAGACGGTCGACCTGACCGGCGGCCCCTCCGGCCTATCCGGCATCCCGAACCTCGCAATCGGCTCCTTCACCTTCGACACCGACCTGAAGAACTACTACCTGGTCTGGGGCTTCGCGCTGGTCATGATCCTGCTTTCGCTCAACCTGGTCAACTCCCGCTTCGGCCGCGGGCTGCGCGCCATCCACGATTCCGAGGTCGCTGCGCGGGTGATGGGGGTCAACGCCAGGCTGATGAAGGTGCAGGTTTTCACCCTTTCCGCCTTCATCTCGGCCATAGCGGGTAGCCTCTACTGCCACGTCATGACCTTTATCTCGCCCACCTCGTTCGGCTTCAACACCTCGGTGGAGCTTTTGACCATGATCGTCATCGGCGGCTTTGGGAGCGTATACGGCTCCATCCTTGGGGCGCTGCTTTTGACCATGCTGCCGGAGATACTGCGGACCTTCAACGATTACGACATCATCGTCTACGGCTTGTTGCTCGTCGTCATGACCATCTACATGCCGGGCGGGCTGGTAAAAGGCGTGCCCGCTCTCTTCAGGCGCCTCACCCCGAAGAAGGCGAAGGAGGGGGCCAATGCTTAACCTGAACGGCATAGGGAAGCGGTTCGGCGGTCTCACCGCCTTGGACGGGATCTCCTTCAACGTCGGCAAAGGTTCCATCACCGGGATCATCGGCCCCAACGGCGCCGGCAAGACCACGCTCTTCAACATCGCGACCGGGATCTATCCGCCGTCATGCGGCGCGGTGCTATTGGAGGGAAAAGACATCTCCAAGCTCCCTCCCGAGGGTCGCGCCCATCTGGGCCTGGTCCGGACCTTCCAGAACATCGAGCTCTTCGGCAAGATGACCGTGCTGGAGAACGTCATGGTCGGCCTGCACACCCAGAGCAAGTCCGGGATGTTCGCCTGCGCCTTCAGGATGCCGTGGCAGATGGGGGAGGAGAAGCGCATCCGCGCCCGTGCCCAAGAGCTGCTGGAATTCGTCGGTATCCCCGAGTTGGCCGATGTCGAGGCCGGCACACTTCCCTTCGGCAAGGGACGGCTTTTGGAGATCGCCCGTGCCATGGCGCTAGAGCCGAAGCTACTCCTTATGGACGAGCCGGCAGCGGGGCTTAACAGCAGCGAGACCGCGGAGCTTGCCGACCTGATCAAGAGGATCCGCGATCTGGGTATCACCGTGGCGCTCGTCGAGCACGACATGGACCTGGTGATGGACATCTGCGACCAGCTCGTGGTCTTGAACCTCGGCACCATGCTGGCAGAGGGGACCCCGAGAGAGATCCAGGACAACCAGGCTGTCATCACCGCTTATTTGGGCGAGGAGTAGTAAACCAGATAAAGATAAAGATAAAGATTGAGAAAAACCGAGTCTTTATCCTCTCCCTCTGGGCTAGGGAAGATGGACAACCCGGCCTAAGGAAATGGAATAGTAATGCTCAAGATCAAGAACATAAACGCCTATTACGGCAAGGTCCACGCGCTGAAGAACGTGTCGCTGCACCTGAACCGCGGCGAGATAGTCACCCTCATCGGCGCGAACGGTGCCGGCAAGACCACGCTCCTCAACACCTTGTCCGCCATTATTCCGACCGCGAGCGGCGAAATGGTGCTGGAAGGAAAGAACATCGCCGGACTCGCTGCCGACCGGGTGGTATCGCTGGGGCTCTCGCAGGTCCCCGAGGGGCGGCAGGTTTTCAACCCGCTCACAGTAGAGGAAAACCTGGAGCTTGGCGCATATCTGCGCTACCGCATGGGAGGGCAGAGGCAGGAGATTTCGGAGGACCTGGAGCGGATGTTCCAGATGTTCCCGCGGCTTAAGGAGCGCAGGCGGCAGGCCGCCGGCACCTTGTCCGGCGGAGAGCAGCAGATGCTCGCCATAGGCCGGGCGCTCATGGCGCGCCCGAAGCTGCTCCTATTGGACGAGCCCTCCATGGGGTTAGCGCCGCTGGTGGTGCAGGACATCTTCAAGGTCATCCGGATGTTGAGGGAAGAAGAGGGGACCTCCATCCTGCTGGTAGAGCAGAATGCCCGCGCCGCCCTCAAGGTCGCCGATCGCGGCTACGTGCTGGAGACAGGCAAGGTTATCCTCGAAGGAAAGGCCACCGAGCTTCTGGAAAACAAGGATGTGCAGCGCGCCTACCTCGGGCGTGATAAGAAGGAAATTTGGGAACGATGAGGAACGGCAATTGACGATTGACAATTGACAATTGACAACGCAAAACCCACTTTCCAACTTCTCCACGCTGCCATGTACTAGCTGTTATTTAACAATGCTTTAACCGTCAATTTTTGAAGTAATACATGGAATTGATTCATTCGGGTTTAATCGTCAATTGTCAATTGTCAATTATCAATTGGTTCTAGACGTTGGTTTTAGACGTCAATTGGTTTAAAGAGAGGGCTTATGTCAATTTGGGATCCGGATTACGAATGCATGCCGCGCGAGGAGATGGAGCAACTCCAGTTGGAGCGCCTCCAGGCTAGCCTCAACCGCGTGTACAAAAACGTCACCTGCTACCGGAACAAGTTCAAGGAACTGGGAATTGTCCCCGAGGATGTCACATCCCTCGCCGACCTCTCGAAGCTTCCCTTCACCACGAAGGAGGACCTGCGCCTCAACTATCCCTACGGCATGTTCGCGGTGCCGCTTCGGGAGGTGGTGCGCATCCACTCCTCCAGCGGCACCACCGGCAAGCCCACCGTCGTCGGCTACACCAAGCAGGACGTGAAGGTCTGGTCCAACCTGGTGGCGCGCTTCATGACTGCTGCCGGCGTCAACCACGACGACGTGGTGCAGATCGCCTTCGGCTACGGCCTCTTCACCGGCGCCTTCGGCCTCCATTACGGCTCGGAGATGATCGGCGCCTCGGTCATCCCGATGGGCGCAGGGAACACCGAAAAGCAGATCATGATCATGCAGGACTACCGCACCACGGCCCTGGTCTCGACGCCTAGCTACGCGGTGACCATAGCGGAGCGCATGGAGAAGATGGGAATCGATCCCAAGAGCCTCTGCCTCAAGGTGGGGCTCTTCGGCGGCGAACCCTGGTCCGAGGCGATGCGACGCGAGATCGAGAGCAGGCTCGGCATCTCGGCCACGGACAACTACGGGCTTTCCGAGGTGATCGGACCGGGCGTTGCCGGCGAATGCCAGTGCAAGTGCGGCATGCACATCTCCGAGGACGCCTTCTTGGCCGAGATCATCGACCCGGACACCGGCAAGACGCTCCCGCCGGGAAGCATCGGCGAACTGGTGCTTACCTCGCTCACCAAGGAAGCGTTCCCGATGGTCCGCTACCGCACCCGCGACATCACCTCGCTCGACTACACCAAGTGCGACTGCGGCAGGACCACGGTGCGCATGAAGAAGACCATGGGGCGCTCCGACGACATGCTGATCATCAAGGGCGTGAACGTCTACCCGTCTCAGATCGAGGACGTCCTCTTCGCCGTAGAAGGGTGCCAGCCGCACTACCAGCTGGTGGTCGACCGCAAGGGAGCGCTGGATACCCTGGAGATCAGGATAGAGGTGACCGAGAACATCTTCTTCGACGAGATGAAGCTGCAGAAGGCTTTCCTAGACAACGTAGAGCGCCGCATTGACTCAGTGCTCGGAGTTGGTGCCGTGGTGAAACTGGTTGAGCCTAACAGCATACCGAGGGCCGAAGGTAAAGCCTCCAGAGTCATTGACAATAGAAAAATCTAGACTAGCATTGGTTCCACCTTGCCTGACAGATCAGCTCAATCAGGAGAGGATGAATACTCAAAGGGCATTGCCCTCACAAGGAGGAATCATATGAAGAAGTTGGTTATTGTCTCGGTATCGGTACTGTCCCTGGCTGTGATGGCCGCTCCTGGAATCTGTGCGGCAAAGAAAGCCGAAAAGATCGATGCCAAGGCGAAATTCGACCAGCACTGCGTCGCATGCCACCCCAAAGGGGGAAACATCATAAGGCCTGACAAGACGCTCAGCAAGAAATCGCTGGCGGGCCACGGCATAAAGAGCGAGAAGGACATCGTCGCCAAGATGCGCAACCCCGGCGCGGGCATGACCAAGTTCGACGCCAAAGCAGTGCCCGATGCAGAGGCCACCGCCATCGCGAAGTACATCTTGACCACGTTCAAGTAGACCAAAACCACAAACTCAATTTAAAAAGCACCTGCGGGCTCTGTCCTCAGGTGCTTTTTTGCGTCCGGCTCACAATTGCGCTGAAGTGGCATCTTCCCCCACCCCGACCCTTTCCCGCTGGGGGAAGGAGGAAACGAGGTGAAACGAGAGGGGGCAGGACTTATACTTTCACAGGCAAAATCCAATGAGAAAGGGAGGACGGCGCTCTAACCAAACTTGCCTGGGCTAATTGACTTTTATCTACGGGATGTTAAACACCACTAATGTTTTTCACCTTAGATTAAGAAGGAGCGTGCCCATGTCCAAGAAATGGTCGCTGCGTAAATGGCCGGCTCTCCGGCAGATAGCCGAACGGGATCCTGCGGGCCTGGGAGAGTCGGCCATGTCGGAAAGAACCCGCGCGCTCAAGCCGCGCACGGCGGATGCCGACAGGGTGGTCGATTCGGTCTGCCCATACTGCGGCGTCGGCTGCGGCCAGAAGGTCTACGTCAAAGACGGCAAGATCATGGACATCGAGGGTGACTACGATTCCCCCATCTCCTTAGGTGCCCTCTGCCCGAAGGGATCGGCCAGCTCTCAACTGGTCGCCGGCACCCACAGAGTCAAGAAGGTCCTGTATCGCCGCCCGTATGGCACCAAATGGGAGGAGCTGCCGCTGCAAAAGGCGATGGAGATGGTCGCCGACCGGGTGAAAAAGACACGAGACGAAACCTGGGAGGAGCAGAATAAGAACGGGCACCTGTTAAGGCGCACGCTGGGTATCGCACACCTTGGCGGCGCCACCCTCGACAACGAGGAGAACTACCTGATCAAGAAACTGTTCTGCTCGCTGGGGATGGTCCAGGTCGAGAACCAGGCCCGAATATGACATTCCTCCACGGTCCCCGGTCTGGGGATCTCTTTCGGCAGGGGAGGCGCCACCACCTTCCAGCAGGATCTGCAACATGCAGACTGCATCCTGATCCAAGGCTCCAACATGGCCGAATGCCACCCGGTCGGCTTTCGCTGGGTCATGGAAGCCAAACGCAGAGGGGCGACCATAATCCACATCGACCCGCGCTTCACCCGCACCAGCGCCGTCGCCGACATCCACGTCCCGATCCGAGCCGGGAGCGACATCGCCTTCCTGGGCGCGCTCGTCAACTACATCATCAGCAACGATCTCTGGTTCAAGGATTACGTCGTCAATTACACCAACGCGGCCGCCCTCATCTCCAAGGATTTCCAGGACACCGAGGACCTGGACGGCCTGTTCAGCGGCTGGGACGTAGAAAAAGGGCAGTACGACCCGGCCTCCTGGCAGTACGAGGGGGTCGAGGTCTCGCCGGCAGCCGGGCACAGGGAGATGTTCAGCGGGGAGCCGCGTGCCGAGCGCGGCGCCATCATAGCCGCGGAAAAGCACGACTACACCCTGACCGATCCCAAATGCGTCTTCCAGATACTCAAGCGTCACTTCTCGCGCTACACCGCCGAAGTGGTCGAAGATGCGTGCGGCATCTCGAAGGCACTCTTCGAGAAGGTGGCGCGGGCGCTCTGCGACAACTCCGGGCGGGAAAGGACCAGCGCCATTTGCTACGCCGTCGGCTGGACCCAGCACACGGTCGGGGTCCAGTACATACGCACCGCCGCCATCATCCAACTCCTCTTGGGAAACATCGGCCGGCCCGGCGGCGGCATCATGGCGCTCAGGGGGCACGCCTCCATTCAAGGCTCCACGGACATCCCCACCCTCTACAACATGCTTCCCGGATACCTCCCCATGCCGAAAGCGTCCTACGACACCGACCTTCAGAAATACATCGAATTCAACGAATCGGCCTCGGGGTGGTGGAGCGAATTCCCAAAGTACATGGTCTCCTTGCTCAAGGCCTGGTACGGACCCGCGGCCACGGCTGAAAACCAGTGGTGCTACGACTATCTGCCGCACATAACCGGCGACCATTCCCACATGGTCACCGTCGCCGCCATGGCCGACGGCTTCGTGCAGGGGTATTTCGTCATGGGTGAGAACCCGGCTGTGGGTTCCATGAACACGGCGCTGCAGCGCAAAGGCCTCCGCCAGCTGAAATGGCTGGTGGTGAACGATTTCGCCCCGACCGAGACGGCCGAATTCTGGCGTAAGGCCCCGGAAATTGCCTCTGGGGAGATCAAGACAACCGACATCGCCACCGAGGTCTTCTTCTTCCCCTGCGCGGCCCACACCGAGAAGGAAGGTACCTTCACCAACACGCAACGGCTGCTGCAGTGGCGGCACAAGGCGGTGGAACCGCCTGGCGACTGCCGCTCCGATCTGCACTTCATCTGGCACCTGGGGCGGCGGCTCAAGGAGCTTTACCGCGACTCCACCGACTCCAAGGACCGCGCCATCCGCGACCTCACCTGGGATTACGGGAGCAAGGGGGCGATAGAAGAGCCCGAGGCCGAACAGGTGCTGGCGGAGATCAACGGCTACGATTCAAGCGAACAGAAATACATATCGGGCTACAAGGAGCTGAAAAGCGACGGGACCACGATCTGCGGCTGCTGGATCTACTGCGGCTGTTACAAGGACGGCGTGAATCAACCGGCCCGGCGCAAGCCGGCGAGCGAACAGAATTGGGTCGCGCCGGAGTGGGGATGGGCCTGGCCCGACAACCGGCGCCTCCTCTACAACAGGGCTTCCGCAGATCTGGAGGGGAAACCGTGGTCGGAGCGCAAAAAGTACATCTGGTGGGATGAGGAGCAAAAGAAGTGGACCGGCTACGACACCCCTGACTTCATCGTCAACCGCCCGCCCGACTACCGCCCGTCCCCTGACGCCAAGGGGATAGACACACTCTCAGGGATAGACCCATTCATCATGCAGGCGGAAGGGAAGGGGTGGCTCTACGATCCGAGCGGCCTTCTGGACGGCCCGCTCCCGACCCATTACGAGCCCGAAGAGTCTGTGCTCAAGAACCCGCTTTACGGCCAGCAATGCAACCCCGCGCGCATGGAATGGGTGCGGCGTGACAACCCCTACCACAAGGCGTGGGGAGACTCGCGCTATCCCTTCATCGCCACGACCTACCGGCTCACCGAGCACCACACCGCCGGAGGGATGAGCCGCTGGCTCCCCTGGCTTTGCGAGCTGCAGCCCGAGATGTTCATCGAGGTCTCGCCGGAACTGGCCGAACTGAGAGGGCTCAAAAACGGGGGCTGGGCCACGATCAGCACCATGCGGGGAGAAATCGAGGCACGGGTGCTGGTGACCGAACGCATGCAACCCTACGTGCAGAACGGCACTACGCTGCATACAGTGGGAATCCCCTATCACTGGAGCTACGTCGGGCGCTCCAGAGGGAACGCCGCCAATGAACTCACCGCCTTCATCGCCGACCCCAACGTCAGCATAGAGGAATCGAAGGCCTTCTCGGTACAGGTCATCGCCGGCCGCAAACGAAGCGATAGACGGGCTGCAGCCGGGGGCCCCCTTAACGAGTCGGACTCGGGTGGCCCCGAGCGCGACCACCCGCCGGTGCAGGAAAAGCCGGGAGGAAAGCACGGCCTTAAGGCAGGAAAGACCGAACTGACGGAGGAGGCGTGACATGACAGCTACCGGTTTCTTCACCGACACCAGCGTCTGCATCGGCTGCAAGGCATGCGAGGTCGCCTGCAAACAGTGGAACCAGCTCCCAGCCGACGGAAACTTCTTCAGCGGCCGCTCCTACGACAACACCATCCACCTGGAAGCCACCACATGGAGGCATGTGGCCTTCGTGGAGCGCTCCCTTCAGTTAAGCGGCCAGATAACGGCGCGCCCGTTCTCCTGGCTTCTCATGTCCGACGTCTGCAAACACTGCAAACGCGCAGGATGCCTGGAGGCTTGCCCGACCGGCGCCATCGTCCGGACCGAGTTCGAGAGCGTGTACGTGCAGCCAGACGTCTGCAACGGCTGCGGCTATTGCGTGGTCTGCTGCCCCTTCGGGGTGATCAACCGCCGCGAGGACGACGGCCGCGCCTGGAAATGCACCTTGTGCTACGACCGCCAGAAGACCGGAGGGGAGCCCGCCTGCGCCAAGGCCTGTCCCACCGATTCCATCACCTTCGGAAAACTGGACGAACTGCGCGAAATAGCCCGCAAACGCCTGGAGCTGCTGCACAGCCGCGGGGTCCACGAGGCGTACCTTTACGGGATGACGGACGACGATCAGCCCGGCACCGGGGGGCTGCACGCCTTTTTCCTGCTGCTGGATCGTCCCGAGGCGTACAACCTCCCGCCCGAGCCTGCCGTGCCGACCAAGGGAGTAGGGGCTTCGTGGGGGACGATGGGGGTGGCGGCGGCAGGCATGCTCGTTGCCGCGGTGGCTGCGGTTCGATCCGTGGAAGGAGGGAAAAAATGAGCCAGGCTCTGACCAGTGGCTTGAAGATCGGAAGGGAGATGGACCCGGATTTGGCGATGCTCACCGGCGAGGGGGCGCAGCAGCGGGTAAAGCAGGCGGAACCGGACGCGGGATCGATCGTACCCTTATGGCAGCGGATTTCCTCGCGGCCGGCCGAGAGCCTTCCCGACTACTATCGACTGCCGCTTTTGAAGGAACCGGTCTGGATCTGGTCGGTTCCGGCGTACTTCTATCTGGGAGGGGTCGCAGGAGGCTGCGCGGTTCTGGCCGCGGCACTCCCGGGGAAGCGCAGGTTTGACGCTTTGGCCTCCTGGTGTCGCCTGCTAGCCTGCGCCGGGGTGACCGTCGGCCCGGCGCTTTTGACTTGGGACCTGGGGAAGATGACCCGCTTTTTGAACATGCTGCGTGTCTTTCGTCCTAGCTCCCCCATGAGCGTCGGTTCCTGGTCCCTGGCGGGAACCGGGATGTTGGCGACACTGTCGCTGCTCTTAGGCAAGAAGGCGCCGAGCTCGGTGCGTTACGGAACCGCCCTTGGAGGCGTCATGGTCGCAGGTTACACCGGGGTGCTATTGGGCAATACGGCGAACCCGCTCTGGCTGGAAAAGCGCCGCCTGCTGCCACCTCTTTTCATCTCCTCCGCAATAGCCAGCACCGCCGGCGCCTTGGAGTTGCTCCCCTTGAACCTGCACGAGGAAAAGGTGGTGCAGCGCTTCGGCATGGTAGGCAAGGTTGGAGAAGCAGCCGCCATGGTGGCCATGGAACGGCGTACTCCGGCGAACAAGGAGGCGGTCTACGGCTTCGAAAAGGGGAGGGGAGGGTTACTCTGGAACGCGGCGAAGGTGGCGCTGGTCGCCGGGGTGGTGCTGGACCTGATCCCTGCCAAGTCTTCGACCCGGAGGAAGGCAAGCGGCCTTCTCACAACGCTCGGTGCTATCTGTCTCAGGTATGCGCTGCTGGAGACCGGGAAGGATGCGGCGCGGGAGCCTCAGGCAGTAATCGGGCCGCAAAGGAGAAGGATGCAGGGGGGAGAGTGAATCTGGAGGCGACTTGCGTGCTTGGCTGTCGCGGTTGCTCTGTCTGTCCTGAGTGCCTGCCCCCACCCCGACCCTCCCCTGGAGGGGGAGGGAACGAGAAGGCTTTCAGGTGATAGGTATCAATAGTTTGCCGTTCTGGCTTTCCTTCAGGCGACAAACTACAGCGTCTGCGTCACATTCGAGATAGTAATCTCAAGCACCCCCCTGGCCCAGGGGAAGATGCTCTTGGTGGTCTCGAAAACCGGGCCGGAATTTATGAACCGCGCGTTCCCCTCGACCAGGAATCCGGTTCCGGGGCCGTGCGCCCCCTGCACCTCGCGGCTCCCCAGGGTCAGCAGCACCTTCGGATTGCGGACCACGTTCTTTTCAGTCACATGCATGTAACCCGCGGGAATGAGCAGTCTCCCGTCGGCATCTATCGCCAGGTAGCTATTCCAGGTATTTACCAGGTGCGGCCCGTCTTCGCCTTGCGTCGCAATGGCGACCACACCTTCATGCTTCATCACTTCTTTCATCTTGTCAGGGATCATCTGCATAACCTCCAGTGTTTAGTTGTTGCTACAGTCACCACTGCCTCAATTCGATCGGCAGCCCGTCCGGATCGTGGATTTCCGCTCTCTTCGAGGGCCCCAGCGTGACCGGCCCCCAGGTCGGCGCGATCCCTTTTCCCGCCAGGTATAACAGTGCCAGGTCCATGTCTTCAACCTCCAGCGCCATCATCCGGTACCCAGTGCTCCAAGGTTCCGGGGTCGAAAGGATGGGGTCCTTCACTCTCATCAATTCCAACACCGTGCCACCCAGCGCGAGATAAGCTATCTCTTCCAGGGGCGGAGCAGACACAGCCATGCGCTGCTTCATGGTGAAACCCAAAGTTTCTGTGTAAAATGCGATGGACTGCTCAAAGTCGCGCGGAATGATCTCTACGTGGTCGATTCGCTTAAACATCTGTACACCTCCTTACTGTTGCATCTCTGTATGTACTTACCGCTGTGCCTTTCGTTATTTCCCTTGTTAACTAGCTGACATCTCCATCTTCGGTGCCTTCTCAGGTACCCGCATCCACTGTGCCGCGATCAGGGAAATCACACCCAGTACCGTGCCTCCGATGAATGGGATGCGGTAGTCCAACATCCAGAAGTATCCGCCCAGGGCAGGCAGGAAGACGGCGGCTATGTGATTGATGGTGAAACCTACAGACATGGATGAGGATATGTCTGCAGGGTCTGCCACCTTCTGAAAGTAGGTCCGGATGGAAACATCGAAATTGTAGAGGATGTTGTCCAGTATGTACATGAACATGACCAGATATTTCGAGGTGCTGAAGGCATAGACCAGGAAGATGACGATGACGCCGGCATACTCGCAGGAGGAGATGAAGCGTTCGCCGAAACGGTTGATCGCCTTTCCTATCAGGGAGTTGAGGATATAGGCGACGATGTTGTTCACGATGAAGAGGATGGTCATCTCGCGCACCGTGAAATGGAACACCTGCACCAACAGCAGTATCGAGAAGACCACGAAGATCTGCCGTCTCGCCCCGGAGAGAAGGGTCAGGATGTAAAAGAGCGAATACCTGCGCCGCAGTATCATCTTCTTGCGCTGGGGCACGATCCCTGCGTGGGTGGGATTCTGGCAGAGCCCCCATGCTCCTGCGATGAATACCACCGCCCCGATGGCCAGATACATTCCCCGGTACTGCACCACCGAGCTCAGACAGTAGACCATGATGCCCGCTACCACGCTGGAAACCGCCGCCAGCGCTCGGAGGCGCCCAAAGACGATGGGGGACACGGCGGTGGAAAAGTACTGCAGCGTGAGCGACTGGTTCGTGGTCTCGTAGTAGTGAAAACCGAAGCTCATCACCACCGTGGTGAAGATCACCCAGCCGTAGGACGGGATGAGCGCGGTGATACCGGTGCCGAGCCCCAAGAGCAAGACCGAGAGCGCAGCCAGCTTGTGCTCGCGCATGAAAAGGAGCACGAAGACCACCAGCAGTGTCAGGAGCCCCGGAATTTCCCGCACCGACTGCGTCATACCGACCTGGCTACCGTCCAGGTGCACCATCTCGGCAGCGAAGTTGTTGAAAAGAATGGTGTAACCTTGCAGCCCGATAGTCGAGGCCGCGGTAAGGATGATCAGGAAGCGCAGCATCGGGCGCTGCTCGGAAGTGAGCAGCCCCTCGTCGATCTTCCCCAGTAGACGCTTCATGTAACTCTCCATCGTTTGCGGTGTAACGAGTTGTTCTTCCGCCACACACCAATCGCAACCCGGGGACAGGCACCTGGCGGAGCCAGTCCCCTTTTCTTCTGGTTTCCAAGCTCCAGCTTGGGAACCAGATCAATATCTTCTTCCAGCTCCCTCATCAGCGAAAGCCTCTTGCTTGACGGTAATACCATTTAACCGTTCCATCTGTACATAGCTTTCCAAATAGAGCTTTATCATTGGCATCGGCTTGACAACAATTTCTCTCCAGCTACTTTATATGGATGTTTTTACCCTCTGAACAACCACAGGGGGAATGACTTTTATCAATTAACAGGAGAAGGAGGGAGAATTATGAAGAAATATCGTTGCACCGTATGCGGTTACATCTACAACCCGGAAACAGGAGACATCGATAGCGGCGTGCAGCCGGGCACTGCCTTTGAAGACATCCCCGAGGACTGGGTCTGCCCTCTTTGCGGCGCCGAGAAGAGCTTGTTCGAAGAGATGTAATACAGCAAGGAACGGGCTGCCTTCAGCTTCGACGCTGATACAAAGGCAGCCCGTTTCTTTTTATGACATGCGGAGGCTGTATGAAGACTGTGATCATCGGCGGGGTCGCTGCAGGGCTGTCGGCGGCAAGCCAGGCAAAGCGGCTGTCTCCCGAGTCTGAAGTGGTCGTGCTGGAGAGAAGCGGCGACGTCTCCTATGCCGCCTGCGGCATGCCGTACAACCTCTTCTTCAAGGAGAAGCCGGTTGAAAAGCTCTACGCGCTGTCGCTTGAGACCATCCGCAAGGAACGTGGAATAGACTACCGGCTGCGGCAGGAGGTCACCGGCATCGACCCGGTCGGCAAGACAGTGAACGTTACCGATCTCGCTACCGGCAGGAGTTACGAAGAGCGCTACGACTTCCTGGTCTACGCCACCGGCAACAGCGCCATCAGGCTCACCGCACCCGGCTTCGACGACAGCGGCGTCTTTTGCTTCAAGACGCTCGACGACACCCGCCACGTCAAGCAGTTCATCTACGACAAGGCGCCGAAGCACGCGGTCTTGGTCGGCGCCGGCTACACCAACCTGGAAGTGGCGGACGTCCTCACCAACATGAAGATCAAGCCGGTAATCCTGGAGAAAGCCCCCAACATACTCCCTTCCTTCTGCGAGGAGGCGAGGGCGAAGGTGATGGACAAGGTGAAGGAGAGGGGGATCGAGCTTTTAACCGGCGTCGATATCGCCGAGAAGGCGGGGGGCGAGGTCCGATCCTCGGCAGGCGTTTTCCCCGCCGACCTGGTGGTCGTCGCCGTCGGCACCCGCCCCAACACCGCGCTATTTGCTGCGGCAGGAGGCGAATTGGGTACGGCGGGGGCGGCCAAGGTCGACCGCTGCCTGCGCACCAACCTCGACTCCGTCTTCGCCGGGGGGGACTGCGCCGAGCATTACGTCCGGCAACTGGGGGCGAACTCCTACTTCCCGCTGGGCCCTGTCGCCAACAAGCATGGGCGCGTCATAGGGAGCAACGTCGCCAACCCCGACCGCATGATGGAATTCTGGGGGATAGACCAGACCGCGGTCTTCAAGTTCTTCGAACTGAGCGTCGCCACCACCGGTTTAAACGAGAGGCAGTTGCAGGCGCTCGGCAAGGATTACGTCAAGGTCGCAGTGGACAGCCCCACCCGAGGGGAATTCCCCGGCGGGAGCACCATGCGCGTCATCCTTTTTTGCCAGAAGGGTGACGGGCTGCTCCTCGGCGCCCAGATCGTCGGTGAAGACGTGGTGGCCAAGAGGCTAGACGTGCTGGCAACGGCGATCTACAAGCAGATGACCGTCTTCGAGATCGCCGAACTGGATCTGGCCTACGCCCCTCCCTACTCGCCTGTCTGGGACCCGATCCTCATCGCCGCGAACGTCGCTGTAAAGAAAGTGTGAAAGTCAGGTTATGGTCCATTAGGTCCACCGGTCGGTATAAAAAACTAGGGAGAAGAACATGAGCGTCATGACATCCAACAGCTACAACACCCTGAGCACGCTCACCGCGGGCGGCAAGAGCTACCGCTACCACTCGTTGCAGGCGTTCGAGCAGAATTCCGGCTTGGATATCTCGCGGCTTCCGTATTCGCTGAAGATCCTCCTGGAGAACCTGCTGAGGCGGGAGGACGGGGTGGTGGTCAAGAGGGAGGACATCGAGGCGGTCGCGCGCTGGGACGCCTCCGCGGAGCCGGACAAGGAACTCCAGTTCATGCCCGCCCGCATACTGCTCCAGGACTTCACCGGGGTCCCCGCCGTGGCGGACCTGGCGGCGATGCGATCGGCCCTGGCGCGGCTGGGAGGAAGCCCTTCCCACATCAACCCGATGCAGCCCGCCGACCTGATCATCGACCACTCGGTTCAGGTGGACCTTTACGGCACCACCGGCGCCCTCTGGGGGAACTCCTCCATCGAGTTCGAGCGCAACCACGAGCGCTACCAGTTCCTGCGCTGGGGGCAGTCCGCCTTCAGGAACTTCAGCGTCGTCCCCCCCGCAACAGGCATCTGCCACCAGGTAAACCTCGAGTACCTGTCGCAGGTGGCCATGGTCGCGAAAACCGGGGAGGAGGATTGGGTCTTTCCCGACACGCTGGTCGGGACCGATTCCCACACCACCATGATCAACGGCCTCGGCGTCGTCGGCTGGGGAGTGGGGGGAATCGAGGCGGAAGCAGCCATGCTGGGGCAGCCCTGCTCCATGCTCATTCCCCAAGTGGTCGGCTTTCGCCTGACCGGCGCGCTCGCCCCAGGCGCCACGGCAACGGATCTCGTCCTTACCGTGACCCAGATGCTGCGCAAAAAGGGTGTGGTCGGAAAATTCGTGGAATTCTTCGGCCCCGGCGCCGCCTCCCTCAACATCGCCGACCGGGCCACCATCGGCAACATGGCGCCGGAGTATGGCGCCACCATCGGGGTCTTCCCCGTCGACGGTCAGACCACCGAATACCTGCGCCTGACCGGCAGGGGGAATATCGTCCCGCTGGTGGAGGCGTATTACCAGCAGCAAAGGCTCTGGCACGATGTGAACCAGCCGGACCCCTCCTACAGCGACATTCTCGAACTGGACCTGGCCCAGATAGAGCCGTCCCTTGCCGGACCGATGCGCCCCATGGACCGTGTCAACCTGAAGGAGGTTCGCGGATCGTTCCGCAAGCAGCTGATAACTTTGAGGTCCCACGACGCCGCGCGCGTCGACAAGGAAACCATGAGCCGGTGGTTAGGGGAGGGAGGAGCGCCGGTGACCGTCGCGCCCGAGCTGATGGAGCACCCCGACAAGTCGCTGGGAGCGCTGGGGCACTGCGTCCCTGTGCGCCAGCCCGACGGCACCGCCTACAACCTTTGCCACGGCTCCGTGGTAATCGCCGCCATCACCAGCTGCACCAACACCTCCAACCCGTCGGTTATGATCGGTGCCGGCCTTTTGGCGCGTAATGCGGTACGGCGCGGCTTGCAGGTGCGGCCCTGGGTGAAGACGAGCCTCGCCCCCGGCTCCAAGGTGGTCACCGACTACCTGGCGGCCGCAGGGCTCACGCCGTACCTGGAGGCCCTGCGCTTCCACCTGGTCGGCTACGGCTGCACCACCTGCATCGGCAACAGCGGCCCCCTGGCCGAGCATATAGCCGGCGCCATCGTCAAGGGGGACCTCGCCGTCGCAGCCGTCCTCTCCGGCAATCGCAACTTCGAGGGGCGCATCAACAGCCATGTACGCGCTAACTACCTCGCCTCGCCGCCGCTCGTTGTGGCCTATGCCCTGGCCGGCAACGTCAACATCGACCTCACCCTGGACGCCATCGGCACCGACCCCAACGGCGACCCGGTTTACCTGAAGGACATCTGGCCCAACGAACAGGAAGTCGCGCAACTGGTGCAAAGCTGCGTCCATGCCGAATCCTTCGCCCGCAACTACGCCGACGTCTTCCAGGGGGACGAGCAGTGGATGGCGCTGCAGGTGCCCACCGGCGAGCTGTACCAGTGGCAGGAAGGTTCCTCCTACATCAAGGAACCTCCTTTTTTCGCCGATCTCTCAAGGGAGCCGCAGCCGGTCCAGGACGTGAAGGAGGCGCGGGTTTTGGCCCTTTTGGGGGATTCCATCACCACCGACCACATCTCTCCGGCAGGATCCATAGCAAAGGATTCGCCTGCCGGGCGCTACCTCATCTCCCTGGGGATCCAACCCAAGGAGTTCAACTCCTACGGCGCGCGCCGCGGCAACCACGAGGTAATGGTGCGTGGGACCTTCGCCAACACCCGCATCAGGAACCAGCTGGTTCCTGGAGTGGAAGGGGGCGTAACCAGGTGCTTTATCGGCAACGGCAAGGGTAACGGGCAGATGTCCATCTTTGATGCCGCCGAGAAATACCGTGCGGCCGGCGTGCCGCTGATAGTTATCGCCGGCAAGGAGTACGGCACCGGCTCCTCCCGCGACTGGGCCGCAAAAGGGACCAAGCTCCTCGGCGTGAGAGCCGTCATCGCCGAGAGCTTCGAGAGGATTCACCGCTCCAACCTGGTCGGGATGGGCGTTCTACCCCTGCAGTTTCTGCCCGGCGAGAACCCGGCAACCCTGAGATTGGACGGCACCGAAAGCTTCGACCTGGAAGGGCTGTCAGAAGTTGCGCCGGGGCAGCAGCTGCAGGTCAACTATCGGAAAGGCGACGGCGCTGCGGGAGCCTTTACCGTACAGGTGCGGATTGACACCACCAACGAGCTCGATTATTACCGCCACGGCGGCATCCTACCCTTCGTGCTCAGGCAGTTTTTGAAGTAGTCGCGGCTTACGAGGGGACAAGGGCAGGGGAGGGAAGCGAAAGGGGACAGGCACCTGCGGAGCCAGTCCCCTTTCTATTGCCAGGGGGACTGGCTCCGCGAGGTGCCTGTCCCCCCTTATCCGTGTGCCCCCCTTGTCTTTGTCCCCTTATCTCTCTATCCCCCTCATGTCTCGTTCCCAAGCTCCAGCTTGGGAACGCAAGGCAATAGAAGCTCCGCTTCCAGCAGCATGCAAGTAACGACGGTCATGCTTAGGCCCCGGGGGACAGGCACCTGCGGAGCCAGTCCCCCTCCCAGCCCCTGCCTCTCGTCCTCGATTTTCCTCTTGACCACACATACCCCGTGGGGGTATCTTCAGCTTATCAAAAATATACCCCCACCGGGTATCCAGAGCATAAGGAGGCGCCCATGAGCCAGTCGCCCAAAAACAAAATGACCACCCGCGTGAAGCGAATCGCCGGGCAAGTTGCCGGAATCGAGCGGATGCTGGAGGAAAAACGCTACTGTGTCGACATCCTGAACCAGATTTCGGCAGTCCGCTCGGCACTCGATTCTCTCGGCGTCGAACTCCTGACCCGCCACCTCGAGAATTGCGTCCTTGGCCAGGGGACAGACAGCCAGCATGAATCAGCCAAACCGATGTCGCAGCAGGCGCTGCTGGACGAAGTAAAAACAGCGCTGTCGCGCTTTTTGAGATAACAAGGGAGGACCAAGATATGTCGGAAAACAAGGTATTCCGCGACCCCGTCTGCGGCATGGATGTGCACGTGGACGCGCCCCACAGCGCGACCCATGCCGGGACCACCTACAAATTCTGCTCCGCAGGGTGCAAAGAAAAATTCGAGGCGAACCCGGAGAGCTACCTAACCATCGAACCGCCGCCGGGTGCCGAGGCACCGTCAGCGGTTGCCACGGCAGCACCCGAGCATGCCGAGCAGTGCGAGTTTCCGCTTTTGGGAATGAACTGCGCCGGGTGCGCCGGCCGCATCGAGAAGACGCTTTCCACCGCCCCGGGCGTCGCCAAGGCTGCGGTCAACTTCGCCACCACCCGGGCCACCGTCAAGTACGACCCGCAGGTGACAAGCCCGCAGGCGCTCAAGCAGGTGGTGCGGGACATGGGGTACGACATTCTAGAGACGGGAAGCGGCGGAGCCGAGACCGACGAGGCGGAGCTTCTGGAAGCGCAGTCCAGGGTGCACGAGGAACAGTATCTGAAGAACCGCGGCAAGTTCGTGGTCGCCCTGGCTCTCACCATCCCCGTGGCGGTTCTCGCCATGGCCGGGCACCTGATTCCCTCCCTGGCTGATACCTTCAACTTCCCAGGCCGTGCCTGGGTGGAACTCGCGCTCACCACGCCGGTCCTTTTCTGGGCGGGCCGGGAATTCTTCACCGGCGCCTGGAGTGCCGCCAAACACCGAGTAGCCGACATGAACACCCTGGTGTCGCTCGGGACGCTTTCCGCCTATCTCTTCAGCGTCGTGGCCACCGTCGCGCCGCAATGGCTGAGCGCACGCACCGCAGCGGCAGGGCACGGGCACGAGGGGGCGGTAGGCGTTTACTACGAGGTCGCCGCCATCATCGTCACCCTCATCCTCATGGGACGCCTTCTGGAGGCGCGCGCCAAGAGCAAGACCAGCGGCGCGATCCATGCCCTCATAGGCCTCCAGCCTAAGTTGGCGCGGGTGCTGCGGGATGGCAAGGAGCAGGACATACCCATAGCCGAGGTGCAGTTGGGCGACACCATCCTGGTCCGGCCGGGCGAGAAGGTGCCTGTGGACGGCGAGTTGATCGAGGGTTCTTCCACGGTGGACGAGAGCATGCTGACCGGCGAGCCGCTCCCGGTGCGCAAAAGCGAGGGGGACACCGTCATCGGCGCGACCCTCAACAAGACCGGCTCTTTCCGCATGCGCGCCACCAGGATCGGCAAGGACACCGTGCTGCAGCAAATCGTGAGGCTGGTGCAGCAGGCTCAGGGGACCAAGGCCCCCATCCAGCGACTCGCCGACCTGATCGCGAGCTATTTCGTCCCGGTAGTCATCTCGCTCGCCATTGCCACCTTCGTGGTCTGGTTCGACGTCTCGCCGCCGGATACCCGGCTCAACATGGCGGTCTTGACCTTCGTCTCGGTGCTGATTATCGCCTGCCCCTGCGCGCTCGGGCTCGCCACGCCAACGGCCATCATGGTCGGCACCGGGCGCGGCGCCCAGGGCGGCATCCTGATAAAGGGGGGTGAGGCGCTGGAAACGGCGCACAAGCTGACCACCATAGTCCTTGACAAGACCGGCACCATCACCCGCGGCGTCCCTTCCGTAACGGACATAGAGACGGCAGGCTTCGAGCGCCAGGCGCTCATGCAACTGGCGGCGGCCGCGGAGGCGGGAAGCGAACATCCGCTGGGGGAGTCGATCGTGCGTTACGCCGATGAAAGCGGCCTTACGCGCCTTTCCGCCCGTGACTTCAACGCTATCCCCGGTCACGGCATAGAGGCGACCGTGGACGGCAAGAGGGTGGTGATCGGAACCGCGCTGCTGCTGGAGAAAGAGGGGATCGCGGCCGACACGGCTGCAGCCCATCGGCTCGCGGACCAGGCGAAGACACCGATTTTCGTCGCGGTCGACGGCGCCTATGCCGGCCTCATCGCCATAGCCGACCCGATCAAGGAAAGCTCTGCCGCGGCAGTGAAGAGGCTGCACGAACTGGGTCTCGAAGTGATCATGCTTACCGGAGACAACCGGCGCACCGCCGACTCCATCGCGCGGCAGGTGGGGGTGGACCGGGTAGTCGCCGAAGTGCTCCCCGACGCCAAGGGTGAAGAGATCAAGAAGCTGCAGGCGCAGGGGAAGGTGGTCGCCATGGTCGGCGACGGCATCAACGATGCGCCAGCGCTGGCCCAGGCCGATGTAGGCATCGCCATGGGGAGCGGCACCGATGTCGCCATCGAGGCGGCCGACATCACGCTCGTCCGCGGCGACCTGAACGGCGTCATCTCCAGCATCGCGCTGTCCAGGGCCACCATCGCCAACATAAAGCAGAACCTCTTCTTCGCCTTCGTATACAACATCATGGGGATTCCCATTGCGGCAGGGGTTCTCTACCCGCTGACCGGCTGGCTCTTGAGCCCGATCATAGCCTCGCTCGCCATGGCGCTCTCCTCGGTCAGCGTCGTCACCAACGCCCTGCGCCTGCGCGGGTTCACCATAGAAAGGGGGTAGAGAGAATGGATCTGACCCAGATAACAGTCACCATCGCCGGGGCGGCGCTCATCGCGCTCAACCTCTGGTTCTTTTTCGGCAAGAAAGAAGCCGTGCATGTCAGTGCCAAAGATAAGGGGGGGCTCTATGCCTGCCCGATGCATCCCTGGATTACCAGCAACGATCCAACCGCCGATTGCTCCATCTGCGGCATGAAGCTGGTCCGAAGCGACGAAGTCGGGAAGTAGTCAAATAACGGTGGTTGTGGAATATTCTGCGGCGCCCCGTAGAATATTCCCCCCGCCCAGTCCGGCTACCCGTCGGTTGCGGGCTGTAGACCTACGTGGTATCACGGCGTTACCTCTGCCGTGATCCTTGGCACGACAATTGATAATGATCAGGCCGTAGTCGTTGATAGAGGGGTGCTGCGGGGTTAATGGGTTGGCTCCGCGGCATCTCCCTCACCTGGAAATGAATCGCGGCACTCTCAGGGCGCCTCCCTCACCCAGAGGGAGAGGGCCGGGGTGAGGGAAGCCTTTAACATCCGTTGCACGGAGACACGATGAAACTGCACACGATATCCATCAACAATCTGAAGCGCCGCAAGGCCAAGATGGCCTTTCTCACCATCGGCCTCATGGTCGGGATCGCCACCATCGTCACCCTGGTGACCCTCACCAGGTCGATGTCCACTGACATCGAGCGCAAAATGGACGAGTTTGGCGCCAACATCCTGGTCACCCCCCAAAGTAACGGCCTTGCCATGAACTACGGCGGCATCAGCCTGGGCGGGGTCACCTTCGACCAGCGCGAGATTAAGGAAGAGAACCTGGCGCAGATCCGCACCATCAAGAACCACAAGAACATCTCGGCCATCTCTCCCAAGGTCCTGGGCGGAGTCAAGATCGGCAGCCACGACGTGCTGCTGGTCGGCGTGGACTTCGCCAGCGAACTGAAGATGAAGCAGTGGTGGCAGATCTTCGGCAACGCCCCCAAGGGTGACCACGAACTCCTCCTGGGAAGCGACGCCTCCAACGTCCTCAACGCCAGCTCAGGCGACAGCATCCAGATCAAGGGGGAAACCTTCAAGGTCGCCGGCGTACTGAACCAGACCGGCTCGCAGGACGACTCGCTGGTCTTCGCCTCGCTCCCCAAGGCGCAGAAACTCCTGGGCAAAGAAGGAAAGATCACCATGGCCGAGGTGGCGGCGCTTTGCTCGGGCTGCCCCATCGGCGACATGGTGACCCAGATCGCGGAGAAACTCCCCGATACCAAGGTATCCGCGATCCAGCAGGTGGTCGAAGGGCGACTGAAGGCCCTGGACCACTTCAAGCGCTTCTCCTACGCCATGGCCGCGGTCGTCGTCTTCATCGGCTCGCTCATCGTCTTCGTCACCATGATGGGCAGCGTCAACGAGCGCACCACCGAGATCGGCGTGTTCCGCGCCATCGGTTTCCGCAAGAGCCACATCATGCGCATCATCCTCCTGGAGGCAGCACTGGTAAGCCTCCTGGCCGGCCTTTTAGGCTACGCCGCGGGGATGGGCGGGGCGAAGCTGGCACTTCCTTTCATGGCGGAAACCAAAAACGCGCATCTGGTTTGGGACAGCACCGTCGCCTTCGGCTCCATCGGGCTGGCGATGTTGCTCGGGCTCGTGGCAAGTCTTTACCCCGCGCTTCATGCCAGCAAGATGGACCCGACTGAGGCCCTCAGGGCTCTTTAGAAAGAGGAATTTATGGCACTCATTGAGATCAAGGATGTGAAGAAGCAATATCAGACCGGTTCGGACATGGTCGAGGCCCTGCGCGGCGTGGACATCAGCATCGAGGCGGGTGAGTTCATCACCATCATGGGGCAGTCCGGCTCCGGCAAGAGCACGCTGCTGTCGGTCCTGGGAGGGATGAACCATCCCACCAGCGGCGAGGTGGAGATGGCGGGGGTGAAGCTCTACCAGCTTCCCAGCGAGAAACTGGCCGATTTCCGGGCGCAGAACCTGGGCTTCGTATTCCAGTCCTTTCACCTGATCCAGTACCTGACCGCGCTGGAGAACGTGATGCTGCCGCTCGCCATCGTCAAGATGAGCACTGCGGCTAAGAAGGACGCAGCCAAGAAGGCCTTGGAGCGGGTAGGGCTTGGCGGCAAAACGGACCGTCTCCCCAACCAGCTCTCCGGCGGCGAGCAGGAAAGGGTCGCCATCGCCCGCGCCATAGTGAACAACCCGCACATTCTTTTGGCGGACGAACCGACTGGAAACCTCGACTCCAAAACCAGCGAGGAAGTCATGGCGTTATTTCGGCAACTGAATGAGGCGGGTCAGACCGTAGTCATGGTTACTCACAACCCCGAGAATGGCGCTTATTCCGATAGGACCATAAGCTTGAGGGACGGCCTGATCAGCGCATAAGGTTCGCATTCGTCTGGATCAGTCCGGACAGATACACCAAAGTTGCGTCACAAGGAAGATCTGGAGAATGCTGGCTGTGACAGGAGCCAAAATTCTTCAGATCTTTTCTTTATTATCCGAAAAGAAATCTTGACCATGTACTGCGACATCGGCCTCAATATGTATAATATTCAACTGTTACTGCTGAATATCCTTCTTGCACAGCTTTCAAACTAAAGCAAAACGCTTCAAAAGCAATAACTTGCCGATCCGGCACAGTTCCTGCTCTTAATAGTCGCACCTACTGTTATAGATCCTGGAGTCATCATGAAACACCGGCTTTTATCGCTTTCCCTTTTGCTGGCTCTCTTTCTTCCGGTCGCTTCGACCCACGCCGAGCCGGCCCCTCCTGTAGAAAACCTCTCTTCTCTCGTCGAAACCGCGCTCGCCAACAATCCGGAACTGAAGTCGTCCGCCGCACGCTGGCAGATGTACAAGAACCGGGCGGTCCAGGCAGGGGCGCTGGAAGATCCGATGCTCATGTTCAAGATCCAGAACGGCATCGTTACCGACCCGCTTAGTTTCACTGCGGACAGCATGACGCAGAAGGTGATCGGCATCAGCCAGCAGCTCCCTTTCGCCGGCAAGAGGAAGCTCAAGGAGGAGATCGCCTCCAAGGAGGCTGAAACTTACCGCTGGAGCATCGAGGAGCGCAAACTCGAGCTGACCCGGATGGTGAAGGAGGCCTACTACCAGATCTACTTCACCGACAAATCGCTTGGCATCCTCGATAAAAACATCAAGATCATCGACGACTTCATTACGCTGGCCCAGACCAAGTACTCGGTGGGGCAGGGGGCTCAGCAGGATATCTACAAGGCGCTTCTGGAGCGTTCGCGCATGCTGGACATGAAGATCACCCTGGAACAGCAGAGAAGGAGCCTGGAAGCAAACCTCAACTCGCTTTTGAACCGTCCGCAGTCCACGCCGGTCGGGCGGGTCGCCGACTTCAAGCTGGCCCCGCTCAGCCAGACCCCAGAGCAGCTTTGGGAGGCGGCCGAAGCGAACCGCCCGCAGCTGAAAGCGCTCAGGGCCCAGATCGAAAAGGGGAGGGCGGGGCACGAACTGGCCCGGAAGGAATCCTACCCCGACTTCAACGTCTCCTTCGAATACATGCAGCGGCAAAAAGCGATGGGAAGCGACGGCTCCGACATGTACTCGCTCGGGGTGACCTTCAACCTCCCGATCCAGAAGGAGCGGCGCCAGGCAATGGTGGCCGAATCCTCCTCCGAGATAACCATGGCCGGGGAGGAACTAGCCGGGGTGAAGAACACCATCACCGCCGGGATCGCTGACCTGCTGGCGCAGTTGGACCGCCGCAAAAAGCTCGTCGACCTCTACAGCTCCGGGATCATCCCGCAGGCGTCCGAATCGCTGGAAAGCGCGGTGATCGGTTACCGCGTCAACAAGGTGGACTTCCTGACCCTGCTCGACAACCGGGTCACCCTGTTCAACTACGAGCGGGAGTACTACGACTCGATGGCCGACTACCAGATGAAGCTGGCGCAGCTTGAGGCGCTGATCGGCAAAGAACTCTAAAAAATCCGGACCACGAGGTATTGATATGAAACGAAGTGTCAAGGTTGCAATCCCGATTGTCGTTATCCTGGTGGCCGCCGTTGCCGGCGGCGGCTATTACCTGGCACAGAAGAAAAATCCCCCCGCTGCTAAAGACAAAGCGGCGCAGGGGCCGGTGCTCTACACCTGCGCGATGCACCCCTTCATCATCAAAGACAAGCCGGGAACCTGCCCCATCTGCGGCATGCAGCTGATCAAGAAGGTAGAGGGGACCCAGGCGAGCGCCCAGGAGCAGAAGATGCTGGGGCACGTCTCGCTTTCTCCGACCCAAGCGGTCATGGCCAACGTGGCGACCGTCCCGGCCGACTTCGCACCTCTCTCCAAGGAGATCAACGCGGTCGGCATCGTGCAGTACGACCAGTCCAAACAGGCGAAGGTCACAGCCTGGGTGGCGGGGCGCATCGACAAGCTCCTCGTCAACACAGTCGGCGCCTACGTTTCCAAGGGGCGGCCGGTAGCAGACATCTATTCCCCCGACTTGGTAGCCGCGCAGCAGGAATATCTCCTCGCCCTGAAAAGCCGCGAGCAGTTCCAGAAATCCTCCATACAGGCGATCTCCCAAGGAGGAGATGGGCTCGTTTCCTCCGCCCGCCAGAGGCTGAAGCTCATGGGGGTGAGGGACGAGCAGATCGCAGGGCTGGAGAAGGCCGGTCATCCCAACATAAAGCTCCCCATTTACACGCCGCTATCCGGCGTGGTGATCGAAAAGATGGTCCAGGAAGGGCAGTACGTGAACCTGGGGGACCCGCTTTTCAGCATCGCCGACCTCTCCAGCGTCTGGGTCGAGGTGGAGGTCTACGAGAACGAGTTCGCCTTCGTGAAGATGGGGCAGAGGGTCGAGATACTCTCCCAGTCGTATCCAGGCAAGACCTTCTCCGGGCGGGTCAGCTTCGTCTATCCCTTCCTAGATCCCAAGACCCGTACCGTCAAGGTGAGGGTGGACCTGGCGAACCCCGGCTTGAAGCTCAAGCCCGACATGTTCGTCAACGCCCAGATCAAGGCGCCGCTTGGCAACACGCTGGTAGTGCCGGCGACGGCGCTGATGGACACCGGTAAGCGCCAGGTCGTCTGGGTGGAGTCGCAGCCCGGCATGTTCGAGCCGCGCGACGTGCAGGCTGGCGCGCGGGTGGGGGACAAGGTGCAGATACTGTCCGGCTTGAAGCGGGGCGACAAGGTCGCCGCTTCCGGCGGCTACCTGATCGATTCCGAGTCGCAGCTGTCGGCGGGAAGCGGTGGCGGCGGCCACGAGGGGCACGCAGGAGGAGCGAAAGCTCCCGGTGGCGCAGTTCCTGCCGCGCCGGGAGCCATTGCTCCGGCCGCACCCAAGAAGGGCGGCGCCATGAACATGGATGACATGAAAATGTAGCGTGAACCAAGCTGGAGCTAGGCGCTTGCCTTGGACCTGTTTACCCTCTCCCAAAGGGCGAGGTGAGCATGGACGGCGTAGTACGAGGACTCGCGTCCCCCCCTTTGCGAAGGGGGGACAGGGGGATTTGGTTTCCCTCTAAACCGGAAATTACAATGCATTGACCACTGAGGTTTCAAATGATTGAGAAAATCATCGAATATTCCGCCCGAAACCGCGTCATCATCCTGATGCTGTTCGCCCTGATCATCGCCTGGGGCGTCTGGTCCGTCTACAAGACGCCGGTCGACGCGATCCCCGACCTTTCGGACAACCAGGTCATCGTCTTCACCGACTACCCCGGCCGCTCGCCGCAGGTGGTCGAAGACCAAGTAACCTACCCGCTGGCCGTTAACCTGCAAGGGCTGCCGCAAGTCCGCGCCGTGCGCGCTTCATCGGCCTTCGGCTTCTCCATGATCTACGTGATCTTCGAGGACAAAGCGGACATCTACTGGGCCAGGACCCGCGTCCTCGAACGCCTCAATTACGCTGCGTCGCTGCTCCCTTCGGGTGTGGTGCCGACCCTTGGCCCCGACGGCACCGGGGTGGGTCACGTCTTCTGGTACACGCTGGAAGGGAAGGGATACGACCTGGAGCAGTTGCGCACGCTGCAGGACTGGTTCGTTCGCTACCAGCTGAACACGGTCCCCGGCGTTGCCGAAGTCGCTTCCATCGGCGGCTTCGTGCGCGAATACCAGGTCGACCTCGACCCTAACCGCCTGTTCGCCTACAACATCAAGGTTTCCCAGGTGGCCGACGCCATCAAGAAGTCCAACAACGACGTCGGCGGCAGGCTCCTGGAGCAGGCCGACGCCGAGTTCCTCATCCGCGGCCGCGGCTACGTGAAATCGACCGCCGACCTGGAAAACATCGTGGTGGGCGCCGATATGCGCGGCACCCCCATCTACGTGAAGAACTTGGGCACCGTGCAGCTTGGGGGCGCCATCCGCCGCGGCATGTTGGACATGAACGGCGAAGGCGAGGCCGTGGGCGGCATTGTCGTCATGCGCTACGGCGAGAACGCCAAGGACGTCATCGACCGGGTCAAGGAGAAGATCGTTTCCTTGGAGAAGGGGCTCCCCCCCGGCGTCAAGATCATGGTCTCCTATGACCGCAGCGACCTCATCGAGCGCGCCATCGACACGCTGAAGCATTCGCTGGTCGAAGAATCCATCGTCGTGTCGCTGGTGATCCTCGTCTTCCTGCTCCATTTCCAGAGCGCGCTGGTCATCGTCCTCACCCTCCCCATCGCAGTGCTCATCTCCTTCATCACCATGAAGCTAATGGGGGTCAGCTCGAACATCATGTCCCTTGGCGGCATCGCCATCGCTATCGGCGTCTTGGTCGACGCCGGCGTCATCATGGTGGAGAACTGCTACCGCCACCTCTCCGAGATGCCCGAGCAGGAGCGCAAGGAAAAGCGCCTGGAGGTGATCATCGCCTCGGCCAAGCAGGTGGGGCGCGCCATCTTCTTCTCTTTGGCCATCATCATCCTCTCCTTCGTGCCGGTGTTCCTACTGGAAGGGCAGGAAGGAAAGATGTTCCACCCGCTCGCCTTCACCAAGACCTTCTCCATGATGGGCTCCGCCTTTATCGCTATCACGCTGGTGCCGGTGCTCATGTATTTCCTGATGCGCGGGAAGATGCCCCCCGAAAGCTCCAACCCGGTCTCCACCTTCTTCATCAAGATGTACTCCCCGATCATCAGGTGGGTGCTCAAGTGGAAGAAGACCACCATTGCGCTGAACGTCGTGGCGCTCGCCATCGCCATCCCCATGTTCATGAGCATAGGGAGCGAGTTCATGCCTCCGCTCGACGAGGGGTCGCTCCTCTACATGCCGGTGACGCTCCCCAACGTCTCCATCAACGAGGCGAAGCGACTGATCCAGGTGCAGGACACGGTGATCAAAAGCGTCCCGGAGGTGGAGCATGTGCTGGGCAAGGTGGGGCGCGCCGAGACCTCGACCGACCCCGCGCCGGTTTCCATGTTCGAGAGCATCATCATCCTTAAACCCAAGGACAAGTGGCGCGCCGGGGTGACCAAGGCCGACATCGTTTCCGAGCTTGACTCGAAACTGCAGCAGATAGGGGTCAGAAACGGCTGGACCCAGCCCATCATCAACCGGATCAACATGCTTTCCACCGGCGTCCGTACCGACTTGGGCGTGAAGATCTTCGGCGCCGACCTGAACGTGCTCAAAGACCTGGCGGTCCAGGCCGAGGGGATACTGAAGACGGTGCCAGGCGCTGCGGACGTCGTGGCGGAGCGCGTCACCGGCGGCAATTACATCGACATCGACATCGACCGCGAGGCGGCCGCGCGTTACGGGGTGAACGTCGGCGACATCCAGGAAGTGATCTCGACCGCCCTTGGAGGAGAGATGCTCTCCACCGCGGTGCAGGGGCGCAACCGCTTCCCCATCAGGCTTCGCTACATGCGGGAGATGCGCAGCGACATACCGTCCATCCAGCGCATCCTGGTCTCCGGCATGGAAGGGTCCCAGGTGCCGCTCTCCCTGGTGACGAAGCTCAAGGTCTCCACCGGCGCGCCTGAGATCAACAGCGAGGGAGGGTTGCTCCGCTCCATCGTCTTCCTGAACGTCAGGGGGCGCGATATGGGCGGCTTCGTCAACGATGCCAAGACCGTGCTGGAAAAGCAGCTGAAGCTCCCCCCGGGGTACTACGTCGCCTGGTCGGGCCAGTGGGAGAACCAGGTGCGGGCCAAGGCGCGCCTCCAGATGCTGGTTCCTGCGGGAATCCTGATCATCTTCATCCTGCTTTATTTCACCTTCCACTCGGCCTTGGAGGCGAGCATGGTCATGCTCTCGGTTCCGTTCGCCCTGGTCGGCGGCGTGTACCTGGTCAAGATGCTGGGCTACAACATGTCCGTCGCGGTCTGGGTCGGGTTCATCGCCCTTTACGGGATCGCCGTCGAGACAGGGGTGGTCATGGTCATCTACCTGCACGAGGCGCTGGACAAGAAGCTCCTCAAAGGGCCGGTCACGGAACAGGATATCTACGACGCCACCTTCGAAGGGGCGGTACTGAGGCTGCGCCCGAAGCTCATGACCGTAGCCGTCGCCCTCTTGGGCCTGGTCCCCATCATGTGGTCTACAGGCACCGGCGCCGACGTCATGAAACCGATCGCCGCGCCCATGATAGGGGGGATGATCTCCTCGGCCGTCCACGTTCTCATCATGACCCCGGTTATCTTCGTTCTGATGAAGAAGCACGACCTGAAGAAGGGTAAACTCAAGTACTCGGGAATGAAGCACTGAAAGAAGAATATCCTACGGCCGTCGTAGCATATTCCACTGCGGCAGCGGTACCCAGCCGCCTCAAAGTCGGTAAAATGAATGGTTAAGAGACTGGCACAGCACATGCTATTAGAGCATGAGATTTCCAACCCAAAGGAGAATGAAACATGAAAAAACTTATCGTCCTGATCGCAGCAGCATTCGCTCTCTCTGCACCGGTGGCCTCCATTGCAGCCATGGATCATGGCGCCATGAAGATGGAGCACGGTTCCATGAACATGGAGCACGGCAGCGGTGACGTCGCACACGAAGAAGTAGTCAAAGGCGTCAAGGCCACCTTCAAGGTCATGAGCATGAAAGAGCATATGAAAGCGATGAAGATGGAGATGCCCAAGGGGATGAAAGAGACTCATCACATCGCCGCCGAGTTCAAGGACGCGAAGACCGGCAAGGCGCTCACCGAAGGGGAAGTGAAGCTGAAGGTTCAGGGGCCGGACAAGTCCGAGCAGACCAAGGACCTGATGGGGATGCAGGGGCATTTCGGCGCGGACTTCGACCTCTCCAAAAAAGGGAAGTACGGCGTCATGTGCAAGTTCCAGTTGAAAGACGGCCAGGTGCGCAGCTCCAAGTTCTGGTACACCGTTAAGTAGGCTGTCGCCGCTTACTGTTAACGCCACACCCGGAAAGGGGATAGGCTGCTGTATCTTTTTTGGACTAGGGATAAAGCAGCAGATCCCCTTTCTGTTTTACCGCGCCGTTTCATTGAAAGGCTAGAGCCCCCCGTTTAAAAACCAGGGAGCCTAACGTCCCCCCTTTGCGAAGGGGGGACAGGGGGGATTTGCTTTTAAATCCACTTGCATATTCATTCCGATATATGTAAATTCTACCGGCATAAGGAGCAAGGTTTCCTCCTCAATGCCGAATCGAGGAAACCACGATGCGCTACCTGCGGAGCTTCATTCTCATTCTTGTCATAACGGCCCTTGCTGCCTGCAACTCTTCCGAACGGCAGCCGGCTAAAGCTGAAAAGCCGGGCTCAGTAAAGGCGACCAAGGCCTTCGTGAAGGAGTTCGGACCGGCTCCGGCCGTAGACAAAGGCACCGCCTACGCTTTCGTCATCTACTTCCCCTCGGCGAAACAGCCGGGGAAGGTGCTTCCCTTCCCGTTCTTCAGCTTTGACGAGGCGAGCCTGAAGAAGGTGGCGCTGGCGAAGCTCATCGGCGGCCTTGGGGATCTCAAGAGCTACCAGGGGGAGATCGCGCAGCCGTTTCCCGCAGGCACCCGGTTGCTCGACCTGCAGCAGTCCGGCGAGTCGGTCACTGCCGACTTCAGCAAGGAGCTTGCCGGCGCCCGGTCAGACCAGGGGCTTGTGAACGCGTTGGTTTTGACCCTGAAGCAGTTCGAAGGGGTAGGGCAGGTATCCATACAGGTCGAAGGTGCGCCGGCGAACACGGACAAGCAGGCGCAAAAGGCGGACGAATCCGCAGTGCTGCCGCTTGCTCCGCCTCGTTTGCTGAGCGTAACCGGAATGAAGGAAAAAGGGGCAGCCACGGTGGAAGAGGTCGATGCCTTCTTCGACCGGCCGGTGCAGATAAATGAACTCCGGCTTCTGGATGCCGGCGGCAAGCCCTTCGAGGGGGAGATCTTCCACTCTGTCTTCGACATGGCGGGGGTGCTCAAACCGAAGCACCCGGCCAAGTTCAGCGTGGGGATGCCGGTTCAAGTGCGCTGGAATGTGACCGATAAGGTAGGACGTAACTCTTCCGGACAAAAAGAGATGATGCTCGAAGTGCGGGAGCATTGATGGAAACAGAAAAAGACGCGGTTTTTGAGCAGCAGCCTGAAAAATGGGCAACGGGAAGCGAATGTTCAGAAAAGCAACGCTTATAATCGGCATATTCGCAACCTGTTCACTGCTTTGGTTCACCGTCTACAACTACCGCCAGGCCGGCCCCATAGCCCAGGAGAACCTGCGCGGACTCGCCCTCACGCTTACATCTGCCATCGAAAACCTTGCCGTCAACGACCCGAGCTTTGCCGGCCTTGCCAAGTTCCGCACCAACGATATCGCCTACTTTGCCCTGGTTGACAGCCAGGGCCGTTTCCGCTTCCATTCCAACCCGGACCTGATCGGCGCCTCCCTGCCGGAAGCCGAACGCAAAGCTGCACCAAAACTTGAGCGATCCGAGTCGCGAGTCGCTTTGGGGACGGGTGAGCAGGCATTCCTGGTAATAACTCCCATCAACTTAAACGGCGAAATACTCTCCCTTCATCTCACCCTCCACACCTATCGCGCCGATGCTGTCGTGCGCAGCGCCAAGCTGAACCTGACCGCAATGCTCGCGCTGATTGCAACAGGGTGGCTCCTTAGTCTCGGCCTGTTCCGCTATGCCCGCAGGGAAGAACTGCACCAGGCCGAAATGACGCGCAAGGTGAACCTAGCCAAGCTGGGAGAGATGGGGGCGCTCCTGGCGCATGAGATCAGGAACCCTCTTGCCGGCATCAAGGGGTTCGCCCAGGTGGTCGCCAAAAAGCCCCAAGAGGCCCGCAACGCCGCCTTTGCACAAAACATCGTCACCGAGGTTGTGCGGCTGGAGACGCTGGTGAACGACCTTTTGGCCTATGCCGCAGGCGACGGAGCACAGCGGGCGCCCTTCGACCTGGACGAACTGATCGACAACACCCTCTCGCTCCTGGCCCCGGAGGCAGTCGAGCGCGAGGTATCCGTTTGCTGCAGCAGCACCTGTTCCTTCTTCGTGATGGGAAACAGGGACCGGATGGAGCAGACGCTCCTCAACCTGGGTAAAAACGCGCTGCAGGCGATGGACGCAGGGGGCGTACTGGAAATAGCGTGCGCCTCGGCCGGGGGACAAGCGCAAATCAGCATCAAGGATACGGGGCAGGGGATAGCGGAAGCGGACCTACCCAAGGTCTTCGAGCCATTCTTCACCACCAGGGCCAGGGGTACCGGGCTCGGACTCGCCCTTTGCAAAAAGGTGATCGAAGAGCACGACGGTACCATCGTGTTGGAGAGCAGGATAGGGGAGGGGACCAAGGTGACCCTCGCCTTGCCTTTGCTCCCCGCCGACAAGGAGCAGACATGAAGGGAAACATTCTGGTGGTCGAGGACGACGACACCTTCCGCGCTTTTCTGGAGACAGTGCTGCAGGACGACGGGCATCAGGTGCAGTGTGCCGCCGACGGCGAAAAGGCGCTGCGTCTGCTGAAGCAGGGAAGCTACGACCTGGTGGTCTCCGACCTGAAGCTCCCCGGCAAAAGCGGCCTTGACCTCTTCAGGGAGACGCGCAACGATCCAGCCGCGCCCCAGTTCATCTTCCTGACCGCCTACGGGAAGGTCGGAGAAGCCGTCGCCGCCATCAAGGAAGGGGCGGTTGATTTCCTGACCAAGCCGCTGCAGGACCCGGAGGTGCTGCTCCGCCTGGTGCGGCATGTCATCGAGGAACAGCTCCGGGAGCGCGACTATCTCTCCTTGAAGCAGTGCGAGGCTGCCGGGCTGCCGCCGGAGGAACTCATCTTTGCGGGGCAGGCGATGGCCCCGGTGCGCAAGCTGGTGCACGACGTAGCAGGCACCATGGCGAACGTCCTCGTCTTCGGCGAGAGCGGAACGGGAAAGGAACTGGTCGCAAGAACCATCCACCAGCTAAGCTCCCGCAGGAACGCAGGCTTCGTAGCGCTCAACTGCGCCGCGATCCCGGAAACCCTTCTGGAAAGCGAGCTTTTCGGGCACGAGAAGGGGGCTTTCACCGGTGCGGTGCAGGCGCGGCAGGGGAAGTTCGAACTGGCCCGGGGCGGAACCATCCTGCTGGACGAGATCGGGGAGATGCCGCTTGCCCTGCAGACCAAGCTCCTGCGGGTGATCCAGGAGCGCGTCTTCGAGAGGGTGGGAGGGACCAAGGAGATCAAGGCCGACGTCCGGCTGGTTGCCGCGACCAACCGGAACCTGCGCGAAGAGGTGGCGCAGCGCCGCTTCCGCGAGGACCTTTACTACCGCCTCAACGTATTCCCGGTGCAGCTCCCTCCCTTGCGGGAAAGGGGTGATGCGGTGCCGGTTTTGAGCAGATACTTCATGCAACGCTTCAGCAGTCAGACGGGCAAAGCCTTGAAAGGGATCGATGCCGACGCACTCGCCGCCCTGGAAAGGTACCGCTGGCCCGGCAACATCAGGGAACTGCAAAACGTAATGGAGCGGGCCGTCATCCTCTCCAGGGAAAAGGTGGGGCTATCCGCTCTCCCGGACGAAATGCTGCGCACCCCCGAACCGGATGCCCTCGATAGCCGCGAGAGGCTGAAGTCGGCGGAGAGGGAGATCATCGCCCAGGCGATCAAGAAGCATCGCGGCAACCGGCGCCTGGCTGCCGAGGAACTAGGGGTATCGCGGCGGACCCTGCAGTACAAGCTCAAGGAGTACGGATTTCTCGAAGAACGCTGACCGGTGCAAATCCGCGTCGTATGAGTGCAAAGCATTGCACCATTTCCCCGTGGCGCGAGTTTCCCTTTGTTGTTGGTCTCTTTGCTAAATCAGCCACTTGCCTGTTACCGGCGGATTGGCACGAAGTGTGATAACTACCGATAAGTCACGCGGCGACGCAGGGAACCATCAATAGAGAGGTATCAGGATGCAGGCGGAAGGAACACTCTACTGCCGTTCTGCCTCACTGGTACAAAAGGGAGAGTCAGCATGAAGGGTTTAATGGCAACGGCGCTTTTGGCGGCAACGTTTCTGGTCTTGTCGGGTTGCTGCGGGTTGCATCACATCTGGTAATTGGATGCGGTCAGGCAAGGGGCAAGACGGCGCGGGTCCTGCTAGCGCTATCGCGTCTGACCCATGCGGAGTCAATGGTAATGAAACGTTTTTCCCTCATCCTCATATGCGCAGTGCTGTTGAGCTGCCAGCTTCTGGGCCAGGCGAACGCCGGTTTTTTCGGGTTCGGCTCAGAAGACAGGGGGAAGAGCGGCCTCGATTTCAGCCGGGGGTACGATCTGAACACGGTCGGGACATTCTCCGGGCGGGTGACGGAGTCGCCGCGGCTTGCTGAAAACGGGCAGTATCTCATCGAGATGGAGAGCGGATCGGAGACGGTGAATTTAAGCGTGGGGCCGGAGAACTTCTGGGGAAAAAAGGGCATTCCGGTGAAAGTCGACGACGAGATCACCGCCAAGGGGTCGCGTGCCCAGGGGCAAGACGGGAAAACCTATCTCCTCACGCAGAAGCTGGTAAACCGAAGTAACGGAAAACAGGTGGAAATACGAAGCGATCGCGGCGAGCCGGCATGGTCCGGACGTAGCGCCGGTGCAGCCCAGATGAGGGGTGGAATAGGATTCCAAGGCGGCGGGTTCATGCGCGGCGGAGGAATGATGGGTGGCGGCGGCATGATGAGGCGCTGATCGCGGCCCAGGAGTGCGAATGACTAGATTGAAAACCTTCCGGATCATGTTTTGCGTTCTGATGCAGGCACTTTGCCTGCTGACTCCGGGAGGGGTGCGTGCCGAAGGGCCATTGGTCTCGACCGGTGTCGGTTTCGAGTTCGCCTCGGGTTCGTACGGCCTGGGCACCAAGACCGATTCGGTCTACATCCCCTTCACGCTCGCGGTCTATCCCTCTGACCGGCTCGGGTTCATGCTTGAGATCCCGTACGTCTACCAGAGCAGTTCAGCCGTCAACACCGGCGTCCTCTTGGGGCCTGGGGGCGGGCAGATGACCGGGATGCGCAAAGAAGTAGCCGCAATGCCCGGTTCTGTTGGCACCATGCCCGGAACCGGCGGTGGCAGCGGGGGAGGGACCTCCTCCGTCAGCACGGTGTCGCACAAGTCACGCCAGGGGGTAGGGGACCTGACCCTCAAGGGGGGGTACGTCCTCGTGCAGGAAGGGGAGTTTGTTCCGAGGGTGCGTCCCTACCTCTTCGTCAAGGTCCCGACCGCCGACCGGGACCAGATGCTGGGGACAGGGGAATTCGACGAGGGATTCGCAGTGGAGTTCTCCAAGCAGTTCGGCAACTGGTACTCCTTCGCGGAGGGAGGCTACACCTTCCAGGGAAGCTCTCCTGTGCTCGCCTTGAAGGATTACTTCAGCTTTAACGCAGGAACAGGCTATCAAATCGGAGAAAGGTTTCTCCCCATGCTCATCGTAAAGGCATCCAGCGCTCCCATCGCCGGAGCCAGCGACCTGGTGGATTTGAGGCTCAAATTGAAATATCTTGCCGGCGTCAGGACCGGGGTCGAGGGGTATGTGGCCAAAGGAGTCACCCGCAGCACCCCCGATTACGGCGGCGGATTGGCCGTCTACTACGACTTCTAAAAATCAAAGGGAGGGAATGACATGAAAAAACAGATCATTGCAGCAGCGTTTATCACAGTAGCCATGCTGGCCGGGTGCGGCGGAGGCGGAGGGTCCACGGCGCCGACAGCCACCGTTGCGGGCAAAGTCGCCGACGGGTACCTGGTCGACGCCGTCGTATTCATGGACAAAAACGGCAATTACACCTTGGACGCGGGGGAGCCCAACACCGTAACAGACGCAAACGGCGGCTACACGCTTACTGTCGACCCCGCCGACATAGGTAAGTACCCCATCGTCGCGCTTGCAATCGCCGGCACCACCATAGACATGGACACCAAAACCCACGTCCTTCGCAGCTACCCATTGAGCCTCCCTAAAGAGAGCGTGACCGGCACGGTTAGCAGCGACAGCAATTTCCTGAGCCCGATATCGACCCAGCTTCGGGAGTTGATGGAGTCCGGCACTAGCATGCCGGACGCCATGGCTCAACTTAGAACCAGACTCAGCGCCGGGACCAACATCATGGCTGACTACATCGCTAGCCAGAATGAACCCATGCATACTGCTGCCCGAAACATGGCGGCGCTTATGGGAGCACAGTCGAACTTGATGTTCCGCAACTACTCCGGTACTGACCACCTCGACGTCACTCGCTACCGCAACATGATGGGCGCCATGTTCAGCAACATGTCCACGGTCAGGAACGGGATGCCATTACCTCAGATGGCCACCAACATAAGCAACATTCCCGCTGGTCTTCCTTACCAGAATACTTCCCCCTTCATGAACGGCATGACGTGGGGCAAATCCATGATGGGAGGAAAATAGACGGGCTAAGCTTTTACCTGCGGAGCTAATCCAGAAACGGCACCTATCGGCGGTTGAATCCCGTCGGCAGGTGCCGTTTTTCGTTTTCAACGTCGCCCTCACCCCGACCCTCTCCCACCAACGGCATCGCACACGGATTTAGCGGATGACGCGGATAAAATCGAATTGATCTTGAAAACACAAGTTTTGTCTTATCCGCGGTAATCGTTTTTGGATCCGCGTCATCCGCGTGCGATGTCTCTTCGGTATTTTCACAATGCACAAAGCTCAAGGTGACACTTCCGTATCATTGACTGTGAAACAACCTTTGCAGACTAAAATCGTGCTATGATTGAAAAGCCCACAACGTACTACAAGGGTCATTTCTGAATAACGGGGGGGCTGAGCATGTCCATACTGGTAGGGCAGGAAATGCTGGATGCAATCAAACGAGGCGAGATAGTCATAGATCCGCTGGATGAGTCTCAAATCGGTCCAGGTTCGGTCGATTTGACATTGGGAAACGACTTCAGGGTTTTCAAAAAAGAGATCGGGATTTGCCACGTACACAACGAGTCGGACTTTGCCGACGTTACTGACCTTGTCTCGTTGGCGGAAGGAGAATACATCACAATATCTCCCTGCGAAATGATCCTCGGCATCACCAGGGAACGGATCACGCTTGCAGAGACAATGGCGGGATGGTTGGAAGGCCGCAGCCGCTTCGCCCGCTTCGGCCTGGCTGTACACGTTACTGCGGGGTTCATGCAGCCTGGCATCTCTAATCACCAGGTGCTGGAAATCGTGAACTTGGGTCACAGGCCGTTGGCGCTTTATCCGGGCACCAAAATCTGCCAGTTTGTTTTCGAGCGTTGTATCGGATCGGCGCGATATCAGGGGCGGTTTGTCGACCAGGGAAAACCTTGAACATGAGGTGCCTTAGCTAAGCCTGCAGCGCCTCTCTGACCTTCGCCGCCAGCGCCTGGGTGGTAAAGGGCTTTTGCACGAAGCAGACCTCTCGTCCGATGTTGCCGCGCTCCGAGATGATGTCCGCTGTATATCCCGACATGAACAGGCACTTCATGTCGGGATGCGACCGTTGCAGCAGCTCCGACAAATCGCGCCCGTTCATGCCCGGCATGATGATGTCAGTCAGCAACAGGTCTATCTTCACCTGGCCGCCGTCCGCCATCTTCACAGCCTCGCCAGGGGTCCCAGCAGAGAGAACCCGGTACCCAAGCTCGGACAGCATGGTGGTGGCAAGCGCATTGATGGATGGCTCGTCCTCCACTATGAGTATGGTCTCGTTCCCCCTTATAGCCGCGACGCTCTTTTTTTGATGCTCCTGAACTTCCTCCTCGACAGCAGGGAAATAGATCCTGAAGCTGGTGCCGGCCCCGGGCTCGCTCTGCACCTCGATGTGCCCATCATTTTGCTTCACGATACCGAAAACGGTCGCCAGCCCCAGCCCAGTTCCGCGCCCAACCTCCTTTGTGGTGTAGAAGGGTTCGAAGATCCTTTCCATAACCTCGCGCCTCATGCCGCAGCCACTGTCGCTCACCTCGAGCATCACGCACCTTCCCTGGGGCATTTCCACCGCAGGCCCTAGTTTCTCAGGGGTCAATTCGATGTTCTCCGTCCGGATGTCCATTCTTCCGATTCCCGCGATGGCGTCCCTGGCGTTGACGCAGAGGTTGGCCATGATCTGGTCCAACTGGGTCGGATCCAGTTTCACTTTCCATATGTCCCGTCCCGGCGACCAGACGACCTCGATATCCTCGCCTATCAGCCTGTGCAGCATCTTCAGCATCTTGGCGATCACTTCGTTCAGATCGAGTACCTTGGGCTTTGCGTGCTGCTGGCGTGAGAAAGCGAGCAGTTGGCGGGTGATCTCGGCGGAGCGGTTGGCGGCGTAGAGAATCCCCTGCAGCCGTTCATGGAGTTTCCCTGAAGGCTCGACCCCCATCATGGCCAGCTCGGCATTGCCTATGATGACCCCCAGCATGTTGTTGAAATCATGCGCGACCCCTCCGGCCAGTTTGCCTACGGCCTCCATCTTCTGCGACTGGAGCAGTTGCTCGGCAAGCCCGGTCTTCTCGGCCTCCATCTTCGCCTTCTCCGTCAGGTCGCGTATCACTAGCACCATACCTGCCAGCCGGGCCGCGCTGTCTATGATGGGAGCGCCGATCACGGTTACCGTGCGGGAGACGCAGTCCCGGGACCATACCCGGTGCAGGCCGGAGAGCTCTATGGTCTGCCTTCGCTCCATTACCGCCTGAAGCGCTTCCCGGATGTCCGGGAGGGAGTCGCTTGGCTCGATGCAAAGAACCTGGTCCAGGCCTACGCCTGTGGCCTGTTTCTCGGTCCAGCCGGTCATAAGCTCGGCAACGTGGTTAACCAGCACGATTCTGCTTTCGGTGTCGGTGGCGATGACGCCGTCTCCGATGGATTGCAGCGTTACGGAGAGGCGTTCCTGTTCCGCTAACAGGCGCTGCTCGGCCCAAAGGAGTTCCCCCGACGAATGGTTCAGAGCATCGGCCAGCATGTCGATTTCGTATACCCCGCGCGACACCGAGACCTGCGCCCCCTTCCGGTTTTGCAGCTCATGGGCGAAGCGGGCCAGTTCCCGGACCGCCCGCAGCGGCGGCCTGACCACCAGTGCCATCAGCACGGTTCCCACGATGATCCAGAGCGTACCGATGACAAGCGTGCTGCGCCAGATTGCATGCAGGAGCCGCTGGGCCGTATCGAGGCTCAGGGCGATCTTGACCCAGCCAAGCTTTGCGCCGGCGACGATGGGAGACCAGCTCACCAGCTGGTTTCCCTCGCGCTTCAGAACGGGTTGGGACCCCTGCGGCACCCTGACCCACTTCACGTCGTAGCTCACCTCGGGCAGCTCGGCGCGGTTGGGGCGCACGATGTTGCACAGAAGGTTCCCATCCGGTTCGGCGACCTGGATGCTGACCACGTCGGGGAGATTGGCACTGTCCAGCATGTGCGCTTCCAACCCGGCGTATTCCCTTATCACCATGAAATGGGCCGCGTTGTCGGCGTTGCTGCGGGAGAGGATACGCAGGTTGTATGAGAGGGCTTGGATGTAGACAGAGGTCTGCCGGCTGCCGATCCACCAGCCGTAAACGGCAATGAGCATGGTGAGGATGAGGGCGAGGGAGACGATGATCTTTACTTCGAGGCGGCTCGTCATCTGGCTGGGCTACTTCGCCTGTTGCCGAGGTCCCTCAAGATCGACCTTGGTAAAGAAGCTGTAATCCCGCTTGAAGTTCGCCTTTATCGGATCGACAAGCTTCACGTCCTTCAGTATCCTGCGCCCTTCCTCCGACTGGTCCAGGGCGAGCACCGCCCTGGTCACGGCATCCTGGAGCTTTTGGGGGACGCGGGGGTGGGCCGCCAAAGGGTGCGGCGCTATCTTTTCGGTCCGCAGGATGATGCGGAACTCGCTGAGCATTTCGGGGGCGTCGTTGATGACGCTGGTGTCAAGGGTGACGCCGGCATCGACCTTCCCCAATAGGACGCTCTTGGCCACGTTGATAGTCGATCCACTGAAGGACGAGTTGTAGTTAATGGCGCCCTGACCGGTGAGCAGTGCGTGGCGGGTGATGACGCTGCAGATGGATCTGGGCCCGACGGAAGCGATCGTCTTACCCTTGAGATCGCTCACCTTGAGGTAGGGGGAGTCCTTTCTCACGAAGACCTGCCCCTGCAACGGATGGGAGCTGCGCACCAGCGGAACGTATTTCTGCTTCTGGTAGGCGAGATAGAACATGTTCGGCGCGGAATAAATGAGATCCGCCGCGCCTTTCTGCGTCTCCGACAGGAAGACGTCGATCTTCTCGTAAAGCTTCAGCTCGATTTCCACGCCCAGTTGCTTGGACAGGTACTGCACGAAAGGGGTCCAGTTCTTGTGCAGTGTTATGGCAGGCTGATTGGGGACAACTGCCAATGTATAGCTTCTTCTCGCTGGCTCTGCTGACAGTACAGGCAAGGCAAACAATAGAAGGATTGCGAAGGCGATACAGCTGGTATGCAGCTTTGAGCACATGGGCCCCTCCAGAACCATCGAGACCATTGTCGGCAATTGCTGATACAGTAAATAAGCCCTTCCGAATATTTTCCACATTATTTACATACCACAGAAATCCACAAATGTCAGGCACCTGTGCCTTTGGCGGTTACTACCGTGACAGTAAAGGCGGCGTCTCTGACAGATGTTCATGGAAAAATATATCATCCCGCCTGCGAGTGACGAACTCACCTTACCCTCAGCCAGTATTTCCATTACCTCGACAGATCATCTCTGTGCGCGTCATGAATGTTAAAGTGCTATAATTCGCACTTGTCTTCCAGGGGGATACCCCCTATAACACTTGCTGGCGCGGTACTGAAAGAAAGCCGAACAGGAGGCAAAGACATGAAGCAGGGTGACGGCGCGGCCATGCCCATGAACGCGGAAAAATTGGCAGCCATGGTGGAATCGTCTGGCGACGCGATTATCGCAATGAACGTGGACGGTACCATCAGCAGCTGGAACCCTGCTGCGACCAGCCTCTACGGGTATTCCGCGAAGGAAGCTGTAGGTTGTAACATCGCCATACTGGAATTGCCGGAGCACCCCGGCGAGATCGAGGCGGAACTGCAAGAGGTGCAAAGGGAGAAGCGATCACGGCACTATGACCGCTACCGCCGGCGCAAAGACGGCAGCCAGGTTTTCGTCTCGCTGACGCTCTCCCCGATACTGGACAGGCAAAATACGCTGATCGGCCTGTCCTCCATCGGTCGCGATGCTGAGGAACTGGTACAGAAACGTACCAAGGAACTGATGCAGGCCATCCGGGCGCTGCAGGTTGAGATCGCCGAGCGGCGCAGGGCAGAGGAGGCGCTTACCCAGAGCGAGGAGATGCTCCGCTTCGCGGCATTGGCGGCGGACATCGGCATATGGCACTACGATCTGCTGACGCGGGACCTGGTCTGGAGCGACAGGTGCAAGGAGTTGTTCGGCTACCCTCACGACTTCCAGATGACCTATGAAGCTTTCCTCGATGCCGTCGCGGAGGAGGACCGGCAGAGGGTAGACCAAGCGGTTCAGAGGGCTTTGCAGGACAAATCCGTGTATGCAGTAGAGCTGAGAGTGATGTTGCAGGACGGCCAGGTGCGCTGGGTGATGAGCAAAGGGCACGCCTTCTACGATAGCCAGGGGAAACCGCTGAGGATGGACGGCATAGCCTTGGACATCACCCAGACGAAAATGACGGAAGCGGCGTTATTGCGGGCCAAGGAGGAATGGGAAAGCACTTTCAACAGCGTCCCCGATCTCATCGCCATACTCGACGAAAAGTGCCGCATCGTCCGGGTCAACGAAGCCATGGCGCAGCGGGTCCATATCAATCCCGACGGGTGTGTCGGACTTTTTTGCTACCAGGTTCTTCACGGTGAGAATGCGCCGCCGCATTTCTGCCCCCACGGCCAGAGCCTGATGGACAATATGCAGCACATTGCCGAGGTATACGATCCGCACCTGACCGGGACCTTTCTGGTCAGCACCACGCCTCTTGTGGCCGCCGACGGCAAATCGATCGGAACGGTTCATGTCGCCAGGGACATAACGGAGCGCAAGAGGGCGGAGGAGGAGATCGCCCGGCTGAACGCCGATTTGGGGACGCATATTGCCGAACTGGAGGAGAGAAACCAGGAACTGGATGCCTTCAACCGCATGATATCCCACGACCTGCGGCAGCCCTTGAACATCATGTCCCTTGCGGGCCAGCACATCGAGATGCTGTGCAGCAGCGACAACCCCGAGTGCCGGCAAAGCGTGCAGACGCTGGAACAGGCGGTATTGCGCATGAATGCCATGATCGAGACGTTGCTCTCCTTCTCGCGCTCCACACATGGGGATCTGTTGCGCCAGGATTTGGATATCAGCGAAATGGTGCAGGTGATACTCGCGGAATTATATCTGGCCGAGCCTGTGCGCCGGATAAGGACCGTGATAGAAGAAGGGGTCATGGTCAATGCCGACACCCGCCTGTTGCGGACCGCGCTGGAAAACCTTCTGGGTAATGCCTGGAAATACACCGGCGGCCGCGAAGAGGGATACATCGAGTTCGGTATGAGGAAAGGGGAGGGAGAACCGGTCTACTTCATCAAGGACAACGGGATGGGGTTCGACATGGCCGATGCGGATAAGCTCTTCGTCCCGTTCCAGCGGCTGGCCGGGGCCGATGCGTTCAAAGGTTCGGGCATCGGTCTTGCGACCGTGGAAAAGATCATCAAGCGGCACGGCGGAAGAATCTGGGCGGAGGGCGAGCCGGACAAGGGAGCCACCTTCTGCTTCACGCTGGAAAGTTAAATCGCTTCGCTTCGCGAGCCTACACCAGCAGCATTTTAAACCCCGCAACCATCAGCACCAAAGACAACGCCTTCACTATTCCCGCCACCGGGAGCCTCGCGCTCCCAAGATACGACCCGATTACGCCACCGGAAAGCGCTGCGAAAGCAAGCGGCGGAACGAAAGAGGGGATCTGCTGCAGGCTGCTGACATGCCCGAGGAGCCCCGCCGCCGAGGGTCACAGGCGCACCCTCTCGGGAAAGAGTTCCAGGTCGGGAAGTTCATCATCTTCGAGCCCCCCCTGTTCAAACCACCGGTCCAGGAGCATGACCTCTACCTCGCTCCCCGCTTCCAGTGTCGACTGGGGCGCCAGCTTCATCAAGCCGTTGCCCAAGGTCAGGGAGGAAAGCCTTCCCGAGCTTTGATTGCCCGTAGTGGAGACCTCATAGCGCTCTTTGTGCCGTGAGACGATGCCGCGCACCAGGTGCGGCCGCTCCCCGTTGTTGCTGGCGCGCTCCTGCAAGAGCGCGTTCACCACGGGACGCAGGATGCGCCTATGCCCCATCGCTTTCATGATCGACGGGCGCACGAAGAGTTCGAAGGAGACCATGGCGGCAACAGGGTTTCCGGGTAGGGCGAAGACCGGCTTACCCTTCAGCTGCGCGAAGGCCAACGGCTTACCCGGCTTCATGTTGACCTTCCAGAACTGGATCTCGCCTCCCAACCGCTCTATGGCCGCCTTGACGTAATCCCTGTCCCCGACCGATACCCCTCCTGAGACGACCAGCATGTCCGCGTCCAACCCCGCCTTGATCTTGTCGCAGGTCTCCTCAAGCGTGTCTGCGGCGATACCGAGGACAATGGGTTCGCCTCCCGCTTCGACGACCTGCGCGGCGAGGCTGTAACTGTTGCTGTCGATGAGCTTGCCGGGGGAGGGGGGGGATCCTGGTTCGAGGAGTTCATCGCCGGTGGCGAGGATGGCGACTCTCGCTTTGCGGTAAAGCGACAAGGACGTTTTTCCCATGGCGCAGAGCATGCCGATCTCCTGGGGGCGGAGCACCGAGCCGGCAGGTATGACGACATTGCCGCAGGCTATGTCCTCGCCACGCCTGCGGACGTGGTTGCCAGCCTTGACCGGCGACTTAAGCCGGACCAGATCCCCCTGCAACTCTACCTCCTCGATGGGAACCACGGTGTCGCATCCGGGAGGGATGGGGGCACCGGTCATGATCCTGATGGCGCACCCTGCCGGAACGGAAACGTTTATTACCTCCCCGGCAGGGAGAAAACCGATTATCTTCAGCTCGACCGGGTCAGCGCTTTGGTGGCGGAATGCGAAGCCGTCCATGGCGGAGTTGTCAGCTGCGGGGATGTCCCAGGGAGCGAGATGGTTCTCCGGAGTAACCCGGTTCAGCCCCTGGGAGACCGGAACATTCTCCGTTTCCAGCGGGACTATCTGCTTGAAGACGGTGCGTTGCGCTTGCTCGATGCTGATCATTGATGCGCTCCCTGTTGTATTTCAGAACCCAGGCTGTGTGAACTTGGCATTTACCGACTCCTCGAAATCCTGCTGCAGCGGGTCCCCTCACCGCACCGAAACATCGGCTTCGCACGCCCTATGGCGCCAGCCAAACGAGCGCCGCGACGACCAGTGCCTCGACACCGGTTTCCAACGTGGGATGGATCACGGGGGCAAATTGTGGGCTATGGTTGACCGGCAGCTCATTGAGCGTTCCAGCCGCTTTGGCCTTTGCATAGGTTTCCCTTTCGGTACCGCCAACGAACCAGAAGACCGACGGAACCTGCCAGGCCGTGCCGAAACAGCCGAAGTCCTCGCTGGCCGGCGCCGGTCCGGTATGGTGCACCCGTGCCGGGGAGAAATGCGCGCGGAACGCGTCGGCGATCCGTTGGCTCGCCGCCTCGTCATTCACATTGAGGGGATACCGGTCTAACGGCGTGATCTCCGGTTTCCGGGGGGAACCCGATGCTGCGGCCTCGGCGTTGACGATGCGCTCGATCGCCGCCAGCACGCGCTTCCGGACGCCGGCATCGAAGGTCCGAACATTCAGCTTTATTATCGCCTCGTCCGGGATTATGTTCTCTTTCGTGCCGGCTTGCAAAACGCCGATCGTGACGACCGCAGCCTCAGTCGCGGCCACCTCGCGCGAAACGACAGTCTGAAGCCTAAGGACCGTCGCCGCCGCCATGACAACGGGATCGATGCTGGCTTGCGGCATCGATCCGTGTGCACCACGACCGAACAGCCTGATTTGAAGGCTGTCCGCCGCCGAGGTGATGGGACCGGCGCTTCCGGCGATGTCGCCGGTCGCTCCGAGCATTACGTGCTGCGCAAGTACGACAACTGGTCGGGGAAAACGCGCAAGAAAATTATCGTCGATCATGGCCTGTGCGCCCTGAGCCGTCTCCTCGCCGGGCTGGAAGACCACCATCAGCGTCCCCCGCCAGGATTCCAACTCCTGAGCGAACAAGGCGGCGGCGCCGGCGAGCCAGGCCATATGCATGTCATGGCCGCACATATGTCCGACCGGCACGGTCTTTCCTTCGGCATCCGTCGTGGTCACTTGACTCGCGTAGGAAAGGCCGGTCGCCTCTTCAATGGGTAGCGCATCCATGTCGGCGCGCAGCATGACCGTCGGCCCTTCCCCGTTACGGAGCAGTCCTACCACCCCCGTCTTTCCTACGCCGGTCGTCACCTCATAACCGGCCCTGCGAAGCCAGTCCGCAGCTAGCGCAGCGGATCGGGTCTCTTGCATCGACAACTCGGGGTGGGCATGCAGGTCTTTGTACAGGGCTTCAAGGTCGGGGTTCAGCCGGTCGAGATTGTTCAGGACATGCTCCGAGGCAGTTGCTGTCGTCGTGTTCATAACTGTCGTCCTCACAATGCTGGTGGATCAAACATCCTGAACAATACCAGTCAATTACCTAATTACAACCACACAATATCAATCTCACCTCATCTAAATAATGCGCATGTGCGGACGCTTCAATCGGTTTAGCGTTCAGTTTCAGAGACGCCCAAGCTTGTTGCGCCTCATGTTGACATGTCTCTAGTTGATGTGATAATACGGGTCTCCATACTTGATACACGATAATACTCAACCACCCGCGAGGGTGGGGCGGAAAGCCTACAGGGTCTCCTTGAGACAGCCGGGTTGCCGAAATATCAACGCGATATTCAGCCCCGGCTTTTTTGCGTCTGCATTATAATCAATAACGTGGATCTGCATTCACAAGGAGGAGAATTTATGAGACAGAGAAAAATCATATTTGCAGTGTTGGCCCTGGTGATGGCCCTTTCTGCCACAGAGGCCTTTGCAGAAAGTGGTGCAACCAAGATCGAGGACTGCATCGAGGTTGTCAAAGCCATCAAGGCCATACCGGAACAGGGTGTTCCTCCTATGCTTTTGAAGGACGCCCAAGCTATCGCTGTTATTCCAGGTGTCATCAAGGTGGGCTTCGTCATCGGCGGCAGGTACGGCACCGGGGTTCTTACCGTGCGCGACGCAAAGGGAAACTGGTCCGCACCTGTCTTCATCAAAATTGCCGGCGGCAGCCTCGGGTGGCAGATCGGAGCGGAATCGACCGACCTTGTCCTCGTGTTTAAAACCAAAAAGAGCGTGGACGGCTTATTCCAGGGGAGGTTTACCCTGGGCGCCGACGCGTCTGTAGCTGCAGGGCCGGTGGGGAGAAGCGCCGAAGGGGCCACCGACCTTACGCTCAAGGCTGAGATCTACTCCTATTCGCGCAGCCGGGGCCTTTTTGCCGGAGTGGCGCTGAACGGTGCCGCCATCATGGTGGACGACGACGCCAATGTCTCGTACTACGGCAGCAAGTACCTAGGTCCCAAAAGCGTGGTGACGGGGGAGGGGGGAGAAAGGACTCCCGCTGTAACCAAACTGCTGGAACTCATGTGAGAACCAGACTGCGATTTGATGCAGTAAACAAAGAAACCCGCCTCGGCAAACTGCAGAGGCGGGTTTCTTTGTTTAGGTCCCTGCTAGCTTCTAGAAGAGGTAGTAAAGGGAAACGGCGCCCTTGAATCCATCGACGGAAGTCGCGCGGACGTCGAGCTCCTTCAATGTCGAATCGGTTTCGACAACGTAGGCAACGCTCGGCAGCAGATAGAAGTTATGCGCCAGCTGGATGTAGCTGGCCACTTCGAAGGTGAAGTTCTCGTTGGCGGTCACTTCGCGGGTGGAGGTGTTGAAGTTCGCATCGACCTTGACGTCGAGCGTAACGTCGTGGTTCAGTTCCTTCTCAAGGCCGAGGGAAACGGTATGGGTGTCCTGCTCGTCGTGGTTCCTGATGGTGGCGCGGTAGACGGCGTAGGGGATGTTGTGGTGCCCCATGTTGGCGCTCGCTGCAATGAAGGGGCTCACGTCGGTGGTGCCGGACCCTGCGTTGTTGCCGCCGGCGGTATCGAACTTGACGCCGAGGCCGGTCACGACGGTGCACGGCTTCTCTTCGCCACCCAGCAGGCGGTATTTCGCTTCGACAGCGAAGTCACCGAAGCCGTCGCTTTTCCCGTATCTCCGCTCACCGCTGTCCAACTGCTCCTTTTCCCGCTCGCTGAATACATAGGGGACCGATGCGGAGACTTCCAGGCCGCTTCCAAGGCCGACGCCCACAGAGTAGACGGACTCGGTGGCATTCGTGGTGAATTTGCCGAACCCGGCAGGAGAGCTGAGCTTGCCGCTGGAGTGGGAATATTCAAAGAGAGCCTGAGCCTCAACCTGCTTCTTGTCGAGGACGTCCGTGATCAGCAACTTGTGTTCCGCGCGCGCTGCGGTCGAGGTCAAAAGTACTCCGCCAACTACTGCCAGAATCATCTTCTTCATGAAACATACTCCTCCTGAAATAAATTATCCTCGTCTCTAACACGCAGAGCAGCGCTGACAGTGAAATATTCTACGTTGAATAAACACTGAGTACGCACTCGACGAATTAGGACCAGGAACTCCTCATTAATACAACAAATCCACTTCCGTGACAACCATAAACACATTTATTGCCAAGGTAGCCACGCATAATCACGTAATCGGAATGTGTTCACTGTGTCTGTACTCCTGCCTATCCAGAGCGACATCAAAAGCCGGGAGAAGGGGTGAAGAATATACTACGCGGTCTGTTGGATATTCTATGGCGCCCCAGAACACCTATGCGCAAAGCACTCAATTTTATAATAGTTTCTTGAATGGCACGCCAAATGCTTAAACCAAGTCGGTGCTGATGACTTGAGTGCAGGCTTTGCAGCGCGGCCGGAGAGTTCCCTCTCCGAATAACAACAAGGAGGACGGTATGAAAAGACTGGTTGTAGTACTGATGGCAATGGGGTTGTTTGCGGCAATGCCGGCGTTTGCTGCCGAGCATGAGGGGATGAAGATGGACACCAAGGAGGGTGTAAGGGAATGTGCCGTCCAGGCCGAGTCCATCCAGAAGAAGATCAAGCGGGTCCAGGGCGAAATCAAGAAAGGGTCCCAGAAGTATACTGCTGAGGAGCTTCAGCAACTGCAACAGAAACTGAAAGAAGCGAACGAGGTACTGGACAGCATCTCCAAGCAGTAACGGTGCAAAAGAGGCGGGCCCACCTTCGGGCCCGCCTCTTTAATTTCCGCAGATTCGGTGGAATATGCGATAGTGATTTTTTGTATAGTCCGACGTCGAGGTTGAACAGCAATTGGTGGGGTTACGGCCCTGTTGATTATGTCGATTGCCTAGAACTATTGCCCGACAATCCACAACCCATTGGAGTAGAATGTATGAATAGCAAATACGCAGTAAGTGCCCTCTGTTTGGTTTCTTCGGTTCTATTGTACCGACCAGCATTTGGCCATGGCACCGAAACACATGGCAAGGCTAAACATGCCGACGTCCAAATGAAGAAAATGCACCATATGATGCCAAGGTTTTCAGCAGCTGCGGCAAGTCTTGAAGCTGCTCTGGCAAAAGAAGACCTTACTGCGGCTGAGGCGGAAGCCAATAAGATCCTGTCTGCACTCCCAGACCTGGAGAAGTCCAAACCGCACAAGAATCTCAAAGAAGGCCCGAGGTTTGTGGAGCTGGCAAAGAAGGAAAAGCTGGCTGTCGCCACGACCATGGATATCGCTAAAAAGGGTGACTTTGCGGCGGCGCTGGCAGCGTTCAAGAAGGCCGAGGCAGTCTGCGCGGAATGCCACGCCAAGTTCCGCGATTAGTGCCTTATCTTGTGTTGGAGGTGCCCTGTGGGAAGCCTGACTACTTTAGAAGAAAGAATCATCGAGAAGTTGGCGCAGCACAAAAAACAGCTCGCGGTGAAACAACAGCAGCTTGACCAGAGCATGAAGGAGTTGTTGGAACAGAGGGAGCGATTGTCTGCCGTGGCGGAGTCCCGGGTCGAGACCGTCATCATGCCGCGCCTGGAACGCCTGGCTCGCCAGTTCCAGAATGCCGAGATCGAGGTAGTGCACACCGATGAAGGCTTTATCTCCACCTGCAGGTTTGCGCACACCCCTCAGTTTCCTGCAACGGTGAGGCTCAGTATCGAGCTGCTGCCAGCCTCTTCCGATCAGTTGACCGCGCGATATGACCTTAGCATTCTCCCTGCCTTGATGGAATATTCCCAAAATGCCGAGAAGAACATTCAGTTGGGAGACGAGGAATCCCTAGCAGCATGGGTGGAAGACAGGGTCCTTGCCTTTCTCGATGATTACCTCAGGCTGGAAACTCACCCGCTTTACCAGAAGGACAACCTAGTTATCGACGTCGTTTGCGGCATGCATATTTCCTTTGTTTCAGCAGCGACGACCCTGGAGCGTAACGGCTACACCTACTATTTCTGCTCCGAGCACTGCAGGGACCTGTTTCTGGAGAAGTTTGAAGACGCCGTCGCCCACCATGAGGCCGAGAAGAAGGTGTGATTGTTAACGGCCGAAGACATCTCGAATGGTGTCCCGGTGCTCTTTCTCCCCGTTTTTTCCTTCTCGTAAAGCTTCCATATCAATTCGCTTAAAAGATGACCACGGCATTTCGCAATTGCATCGGCGTCTTGACTAACTAACCTGAAAACGGTGTGTGCGCCATAAGTTGTACAGTGCACACACCGTTGCCTTCCCTTCACAACCCGATCAGGACATCTTCATCATAACCATTCCTGTATTTCCGACCTGGATCATTACCGTGGTGGACTTAGTCGGGTCCGCGATGCTTGTTGCCTTGACCATGAAAATCCCCGCCGAACTTGGGGCCTTGTAAAGCCCTGTGGAAGAGATGCTGCCGCCGTTGGCGGTGATGACCGACCAAGTAACTGGAACACTTGCCGTGAACTGTTGCGCACCACCCACCTGCAGTCTGATCGTTGACGGTGATACAGCTATCGCGCTTGATGTGGGCGCGGTACCGGGCGTAACTATATTTCCAGACATCATGGTGCCGGCTGCCATGTTACCCATGGGGCCAGTGAATACTGCGGTGCCATTGGCGTAGATCATGCTGACGTTTCCATTATGATCTATGGTCATTTTCACGTCATCGAACATCTTGTCTAAACCTTGCCCGATGGTGAAAGATCCCGTCATGGGATCCATGTTCGTCGCACCGTACTGGTTCAGGAGCGGTACCATTTTCTGCTGGAATTGCTGATACGATGCAGGCTCACTAGCCATCATCGAAACCATGGTCGTTGAATTGGGCGATCTGTAGAAGCTGTTTAGGGACGACATATTATTGAAGCTTCCCATATTGGCGACCATGAGCGTTGTCGCGGGGTTTATGTTGGCAGTCCCAGCCCCTGCACTCATAGAGTACAATGCACCAGCCCGCAGCATGAACGGAGGGGTTTTGCCGCTGACGTTAAACGAAAAGCTGCCGGTTTGCGGATTTATTGTCGTGTTCGTCTCACTGTTGGCGGAATCCTTTAGGAATACAGTCCCGCTCATAGGCATGCCTGTGGCCGCAACTCCCGATACTGTCGGTGCACTAGAGCCACCACCACCGCCACATCCGGCCAGTGTTAGAGTGAGAATAGCGGCAGAGACAAAGGTTGCTTTAATTCTTCTCATGATGTGATCTCCTTTTTAAAATTTTCGGAAGTTTTTAGCAAAGGCTAGTATATCCGGTTGAGTGGGTGGATCAAGGCCCTCCAGGATTAATATGCCGAAATATCGAAACTTTGTATTCAGCACAGGATTTGCGAGAGGAATTGGCTGTCTGGAGAAAAGGGGGAACCAGTTTCGGAAAAGTGGAACTGTTTTCCACAAAACTGTACCGGATTAAAAAAAAGCTGAACCGGTTTCAGGAAAAGCGGAACTGTTTTCCTCAAAACTGTTACCAGATTAGAAAAAAGCTGAACCGTTGAGTGGACCCTATAGTCAAGACAATAAAGCATCGAGTTTAAGGTGGTGCCCGATCGCGCAGCTGACCGGCGCTGCCCCGATTTTGAGCGTGGTTTTACGCTCAACAAATTTGTCTACGATTCTTGCTCCGCCGCCGCTGGCCGTATGGTAGACCTCGACTGGAGTGCGGTTGCCCAGCGATTGATGGGGCCGCTCCGTGTTGTAAAACTCGAAATACTGTGTCAGACCCAACTGTAATCCGAGCATGTCGACGTACCCTTTCAGGTACACATC
>NZ_AUGE01000018.1 GCF_000426865.1 Citrifermentans bremense R1 | reverse complement strand
ATGCAACTGGAAGGGCTGGGAAGGCTTCAAGCGCTATCTCTGGAGTTCGATCTTCGCCTATAACCTGCAGGTGATCGCCAGGATCAGACTGGAATCAGCCAAAGCCGAAGCAGCAGCTTAAGGCGCAATGATTTCCGCCTCTGCCGGAACATGTGGGGGAGTGCATCTTAAAAATGAGAAAGAGCAATGGAGTTGTCAGTGCGTTAGCACGCTCTTAACGATTTCGGTGCATTTCGGACATCTTTGTCACCACGAAGTTCAGAAAACTGCCCTTTCCGGACGGACACTAACTAGCTGCTTCCCCCCATAGTTGTCCCCCTCATGGCCACCAGTTTTATAGCTGGGAGGGCTGGTCATCGTGATGGCAGGTGCAGGACGGGCTGTAGGAGCCGTCACAACAGACGACGGTGCCACCGGAGCAGCCGCAGACACCGCCGTGCCAGGAGCAGCAGCCGCGGCGGCCCACCTCGTCCTTTTCGGCTGAGGTGGCCTTGCATATCTCGGTTTTGTCAGGGGTGACCACGGTGATGGCTACATTTGTTTTGGGAGCGGTGAATACAGGGGGCAATTCGGCTGCGAAGACGGTGCCGGCGGATAAGACGACTGCGGAGACAAACAAAGCTACTTTACCCATGATTCCCTCCTCAGCAAATGTCTCGCACTGTCATAGGCTACGGGCCGTAATGAATTAGTGTAATATAACCCAATCATTTCCATAAGAGAAGGAATTTGTATACATATTAATTATCGAGGACTATCGACCACCTACAGTCAAACGTAAGGCTCGCCCCAGAAGGAAAGGAAAACTCGGCGTCTTCTGAGAGAGTGGCGAGAGCGCAAGTGACAAAAAAAGCCCCGGTTCATCGCCGGGGCTTTTCCTCTCTGCAATTGTTGTGATGCTTCGGCGTAAACCGCGTTAACGGCATCGCACACGGATTAACGGATGAGGCGGACAAGGACGGATTAAGCTGGGGTTAAACCTATCTCGATCCGACTGGCTGCCTCTTATAACCACAACATCAACGACCAACGGCATCGCACACGGATTAGCGGATGACGCGGACAACGACGGATTAAACTGGAGTTCAAACCTAGTCCTCAGTCCCTACCACCTGGCAGGTCTTTCACAACTAGGTACAAAGGGCGAATGCCAGCCAGGTAGCCGATAGGGTTAGAGCACTACCAGCCCGATTTCCGAACCAAACTGCTTTTGGCCAAAACCAAACTGATCTGGGGTCAAATCAAACTGATTTGGAGTCAAATCAAACTGATTTGGGGTCAAATCAAACTGATTCGGGGTCAAATCAAACTAATTCGGGGTCGAATCAAACTGATTTGGGTGAGAAAGGATCTCTGGTGAGGGGAACTGCGAAGAAATCCCCTGGAGGCTTGGAACCTGCCAGGGGATCGGTAACATCTTTAAGCTTAAATTGCCATCAATGACGCGTACGGTGACCACGGACCGGGGCCGTTTGCTCCGATCCCTCTTACCCGGAACCAGTAGACCCTCCCGGGAGTCAGGCCCGTCACCTTCATTTTCGATGCGTGCGCCACCACGCTGTGATGCTTCCAACTCTCCTCAAGAGACGGATCCCCTTCGCAATAGTCGATGTCATAGCTCCTCGCGTATTTGATGGGGACACCTTTCAGGAATATCTCACCTGAGATGTCCCCGTGGACAGCTTTCAACTTTTCGGATCTGCTCACGGTCGCGGGGGAAGCTGATTTTTTCGCCTTGGGTTGGCTGAGGCCGAAGGTGGCAAGCAGGCTCGGGTCGTCTGTGGCGGCCAGCTTTACCGCCGAATGGAATGCACCAAACTTCCGGTTGAGCAACTGCCGCTTCGCTTGGTGTTCCATCACCTTCTCGGGCTCTCCGCTGCTCGGGTCGTTGAGGGTGGCGATGTGGTTCTCGTGCAGATACTTGAGTTCCTCCAAGGTCGGGTAGACCCCCATCACCCTACCATACAAAGAAGGGTTCTTGGTGAGCACAGTCATCAGCTGCGTCGTTAATGGGACAACTTGGGCATCGGATAAATTGGAGATAGAGTCCATGCGCTCCTCCTTTAGAGATTTCCAATGATCTTAGCAGCAACTGTTGCCGGTGCAAGAAGGAATCGAAAAAAACATGAAAGGCAATACAGGCATAGCACACGGATTAAACGGATGACGCGGATAACTACGGATTAAGCTAAAGCTAAACGCGTCTTAATCACTAACCGAGGATGTGGAAGGGCAGTGGTAAAAGGGTGCAGGAGATCGACGACCTTCTGGTAAAGAAAGACCCTCATCCGGTTGGCCGGCGAGAGATTAATCCGTCATATCCTGTCATCCGCAAAATCCGCGTGCGATGCAGTTGCTTTGCCGTCGGAGCCTTCTACCGACTACTTCCGAATGGCGAGTGTCTCTTCTTCTGATATCCCAAGGGACAGCAGAAATTGGCGATGAGCTTCGGGCGCCCGGCGCTCGAATTCGGTGTGCCACCTGTTCATGGCAGCTTCATCCATTCCGGCAGCGCGAAGCATTTCGACCCATGCCTCCTTGTCGACGGTAACGGGAAGTTCTCCCTGCGACTGAACCTGCAACATCTTTCCCAGTAAATGCTGCTGGACCTGCAGGGTGCGGATCTCCTCGCTGAGTTCACGCATGCGCCGGTTCAGAATGGCAGTGTTGCTATCCTCTTCCTTTGCTAAGACACGCTGGATGTCTTCTATGCTCAACCCGGCCTGGCGGAAGCTGCAGATGGTCGACAACCGGTCCCGGTTGCTCTGCGAATAGAGACGGTAGCCGGCCTCGCTGCGTCCGGACGGCGTCAACAGCCCGATCCGGTCATAATAAAGTAAGGTGCTGCGCGAGAGGCCGAAGATGCGTGCCAGCTCAGTAACGCGAAACATTGTCACCTCGATTAGATAAGAAGGAACGCCTCCTGTAAAGCTGGAGGCGTTCCGGTTGAAACCTACTGCTGACGTATCTCCCTTATCCTCTCGGCCGGCAGGCCAAGCCACTCCAGGAAACTTTGATGCCCTTCCGGGTTCTCGTTCTCGAACAGCTCGTGCCACTTATGCATGACCGAGTCATCCAGGCCGATGGCCCGGAACCTCTTCACCCATTCCTCTACCGTTACCTTGTTTTTCATATCTCACTCCTTTCGCCGTTGATTTTGTCATGGCCGTGACAAAAACAAGACTAAAGTGTGAAGCGGTAGACGGGTCAAGGGAAAAAGGCAAAGAGGCTACAGGGCTTTCAGCATCTTCTGCGCCATTTCCAGGTTGTGGTAGGCGATCACCCTGATCTTTCGCAGCTCATCGCCACCCTTCCGCTTGCCAAGCTCGGCCAAGAACTTGTCAAGCTCTCCCCTCTCCTTCCCTGTCTTCTTCTCGTCGAAGGGGATGGAGAGGTCTATACCTTTCACATCCCAGGCGTCTTTGGGCAGCACGGCAAATGGCGCTATGTCCTCCACTTTGCGATTGGCTGCCATGATCGGGGTCTCCCATACGGTGTCGCTGAACCTGATGCCGTTCTTGTCAGCGGTTACCGTGTAGCTCCCTTTAAACCGTTTGGCTACGTCCTTTGATTCGAAATAGCTCCACTCGGACTTTCCGACCTGCGCGTGGGAGTCGTGACAGGTGGCGCATCCTCTCGGCTGGCCCAGGGCGTGGCTTAGCTTGTCCATCTGCACCCAGAGGATCGCCTTGTTGCCGGAGGGGAGATCACTGCGGGTGCCGACGATGATAAAGGCGTCATTGACATCGGTGGCGGCGCGGGACACTTCGAATGCGGGAGGCTCACCTATCCGGACGTTGCCGGGAACGCTTCTTTTTGGGATGGAGCGGAACAAAAGCCCGGTGGGTCCCACTTCCATCGTCTGGTTCAGCACCGCCATCGGATACGGCTTTACGGGAATCCAGCGGCCAGAGGCATTCTTGATCAGGGTCGGGAGGTCCCTGGTGCCGTAGTACTCCTTATGTTTTCCGTAAGGCGTTTCCACGCCGGCAAAGTTTCCCTTACCCCAGAAGGTGTACTGGTAGGCGCCGGAGACGGTTATATGGCAAGCGGCGCAATCGACCTTGCTATGCGACGAACTCTGCACAGCCTTGACGATGTCGGCATGGCACTTGGCGCAGGCCCCTCTTGCGTCGTCAGAGGCTAAGTGGCCGAATTGATGGTTCACCGGCTTGTGGCAATCCAGGCATTGTACTCCGGCCTTTATATGGGCCCCTCGCGGCAGGTTGCTCGGAAAGGCATATTCGCCGCGGACGTATCCGGCACCGCGACGCCGGTCCATAGGTCCCGCATGACAGATGCTCGCTCTCCCCCCGCCGTAGCAGCTGTCGGTGTCGGGTTTGCCGTAGGAATGCCGCCCCTTGCCAGTGAAGGGCTTGTAGTGACAGTCGTTGCAACCGGGATGGCAGGTGTTGCAGCTGCGATCCGTGGCTGCATTCTGTGCGGCTGTGAAAGGTACCGAAGTCTGGCTCTTCATATTCTCGTAGTTCTGCCCGAACCACATGCCGCAGTTCTGCGGTCCGGGAAGGGTCTCGGCCCACTTCCGATAGGCACGCTGATGTTTCAGCAGCCCCTTGGCGGAACTGTTGTAATCCTTCACCTCTTTTGCATGGCACCTGCCGCAAGTCTGCTCGGCAACCTTGGGAGCATAGGCGAGGGTTTCGCGATCGCGGTCGTGCCACTCGATTCCCGTCAGCATCTTTACCCCGAGCCCCTCCAGCTTCTTGGGATCGCCTTCCGGCAGCATCCGGTCCATGCCGTCTCCGTTAGGAACGATCAGCTGCAGAGCCCCTGCATCGGCGCGGGAAACTGCCTGCCCCTTGACCTTTGGCCCTACTCCGACCACGAAAGGACGCAGCATGTCCTTGTGCGATGCCTCCTTCGAGGGCTGCGAAGAGTCCCCCAGGTGGCAATCGGCACAAGTGGCGCCGTCCATCGCCACTTCACGATCAACCTGGGCCGGGTCCAGGTACATCGACGCGGCGCCGAGAGACTCCATCTTCCCCTTGTCTCCATGGCAGATTACGCACTGAGATTTGGCGTCGAATCCCCACGCCTGTGCCGTCACCAGCAGCATCAACATCGTGAACAGCGTATTCATCATGCCTCCTTTTCGGGTACGGCCCGATGGGCCTAGCCGGGTTTGCACATCGCTCTTCATGACTCTGCTCGGAACTAGAGGGACGTTCGGGAAGTCAGGAGAGGCTGCAAAGATAGAAGCAATTGTACACGCTAGTCAACAAATTTGAATAATTGGATGTGTCGCCGACATGACTGCGACTGTCTCGATATCGCAGCGAAAACCAGGAGGGAGGTGTGGCGCATCCGGCGTATGGAGGACGGCATAGGCCTCCTCCGAGGCAACTACCTTGTCGGCGTCAAAGCGTGGGAGCGGCGGTTCCGGGATGTGGCGTATGATGCCTGCCTGGTAAAGGGCGATGAGCCCCATGGAGCCCGCGGCGAGAAGGGAAAGGCCGACTATGCCGCGGCGGCGGGACAAAGATCTGGACTTGTTGTAGCGCAGTTGGGTGCTGATTCTTCCTGGATCCATAGTTAGGCCTCCACGCGCAGAATTTTGCAGGCTAAGAGCGTAACAGCCTTCCCCCCTGCTGCAATCGCCTTGGCATTTCGCGTCCGATATGGATGGCGGATCAGAGTATCAAACGCGAAAAAGCCTCCCGATCGAAATCGGGAGGCTTTTTCTATTAATGGTGGCGGTGCAGGGACTCGAACCCCGGACACTACGGATATGAACCGTATGCTCTAACCAACTGAGCTACACCGCCAAGCTCTAAAATTCTTAATAATGTCAAACAGCTACTGCCCTATAAGCAACTTCTTTTCTGCGCCTCAAGAGTTTTCCTTTATAGTGCAGCCGCCCTCTTTTGTCAACGAAAAATTCTAATAGAAATTTTTCATATTGAAAGAAAGCTTTACCCGAGAAGCGCTACTTGACTACGTCAAGAAGTTCCACTTCGAAGATCAGGGTGGCGTTGGCAGGGATGATCCCGGAACCGCGCTCGCCATAGGCCAGGTCAGGAGGACATACAAGCTGTGCCTTGCCGCCAACCTTCATCTTCTGCACGCCTTCGGTCCAGCACTTGATGACCTGGTCCAGCCTGAATTCGGCAGGCTTGCCTGCTGCGGCGGAACTGTCGAACTCCTTGCCGTCGATCAGCGTCCCGCGGTAGTTGACCTTCACCTTGTCGGTGGCAGCCGGGCTGGCCCCCGTCCCTTCCTTGAGCGACTTGTAAATGAGACCGGAGGGAGTCTTCACAGCACCCTTCTCTTTGGCAGCTTTTTCAACAAACTCCTTGGACTGTGCGGCAAGCTTCTCGCCCTGCGCGTTGCGACGCTCGACGGCGAGCTGCTGGATCTTCGTCTTGTAGGCCTCCATATCCACCTGCGACTTCCCTTCGATGCCGTCATCAAGCCCCTTCTTCACCTGGGTCAGTTCGTCAGGTGCCAGGCTGAAGACGCCTAGCTGGCGAGCCATGACCTGCCCTATGGCATAAAAGGTCTTCAGTTCTTCCGCTTTCTTTTCATCTGCAGCAAAGGACGGTACAGCGGTTAATGCAACAAGAGCAACAATCAACAGTTTCCGCATAGGATAGGCCTCCAGAAAATAGATTTTAAAAGCAGGCAATACTATACCAACATTTATTACTATGTCATTACTGCTTAACACTGATGTAAATCCCCCCTGCCCCCCTTCGCGGGCTAGAGATTCTTACAAAGCGTCATGACAAAAAAAGGCACCTCTAAAGGAGGGGCCTTTTTTTACAAACTTCTGGTTCTGCTATTTCTTTGCCTTGGCAGCGGCTTTGGGCCTGCCTACCTTGGCGGGAGCCTTTGCAGCCTTGGCAACCTTTGCAGGTTTTGCAGCCTTGGCAGGCATTGCTGCCTTGACGCCGGCGACCCCGCCCTCTTTCTTGGCTTCGATGTTAGCCATGCGGACTTCGCGCGCCTTGGCCAGGTTGTCGGCAAGGCCCCTGTCCTGGGCCATCTTCCTGCGCGCCTCGGAGTAGCTCTTTGCGGAGAGCGCCTGCTTGCTGGAGATGCCGAACTGTTTCTTGTAGGCGCCAGGCTTCATCCCATGGGCGGTGCTGAGATGACGGGCAAGGGTCTTGAAGCCGCCTTTGCCGCATACCAGGCAGACCACTTCGTTCTTCCTGAAGGCTTCCTTCATGCTGACAGAAGGTTTGGTTTCATCGATTCCTTCTATGCTTTCTCCTGCTTCAAGGCTCTTGAGCGCTGCATGTACTTTGCTTATTTCTGCGAGAAGCTCGTCTGAAGTCATCGGAGTGCTGGAAGCGTGCGATGACACGAGTTGCGCTGCGATCTCTACCAAAGTCGCCATCTACTATCCTCCTTTGTAAGTAATATTGTCCGATTAATAGCAGACACAGAAATATTGTCAACGATAAAGTATAAATTAAAAAAAGGAAGATAGATTATTAGAAGAAAAAAGCAGAAAGAGCGTTTAATGTAAACAGGGTGGAAGGGTTGTGTGGCTGCTTCACGTTAACAAAGAAGACAACGACAGTTCACAGTGAAAAGATAAGGTCAACTGGATGAGATTGAAGCAGCCCTCCCCGCACCTAGCAGTGCTGTTCTCTCATTTAATATGACGTGCACCGGAATTGTTTGTACCAAAGAGCTAAGTCGCCCCTTTGCAGTAAAAGCAACGATGAAGGAAGCCCCGCGCAGCTTGTCCAGGATCTTGGGCGCAATCCCTCCGCCAAGATAGACTCCGCCGGTGGCGAGAAACCTGAGAGCCGCGTTCCCGGCTTCGGCACCGTACACTGCGATGAAGATATCGAGAGCCTTGCTGCACATGGGGCAACTTCCGTCCATTGCGGCGCGGGTGATGACCGCAGGGGCATCTCCCGCGTTCATGGCGGCAATGATGGCTTCATCCTCCTGGAAGTAATGCCTGTCCCTGAGAAAGCGGTAGATATCGAGGAGCCCGGGCCCCGACAGGACGCGCTCGTAGCTGACCCGGCCATGCTTCGCCTGGAGGTAGAGCAAAAGATCGGCCTCGATCTCGTTGCGCGCTGCGAAGTCGGCATGCCCCGCCTCGCTGGGAAGCGGCCTGTGAGAGGAGCCGTTCCAGTAGGCAAGCGATTCGCCAAGGCCGGTGCCGGCGGAAACTACGGCTATGGTGCCTGTGGAGTCCGCCACTCCGGGGTTGAGCGTCAGCAGGTCCTGGGCCTTCAGTTCCGCGATGCCGTAGGTGTTGGCCTCTAAATCGTTGATCAGGCGCACCTGGCCTAGGCCCAAGGCTTGGGCAAGTTCGCTGCCGTCGATGTTCCAGGGGAGGTTCGGGGTCCTTACCCGCCCGTCGATGACCGGTCCCGCTATGCCGAAGCAGGCCCTGTCGGCATCCAGACGGGATTGGGCGGCAAAGCGGCGCACGATGTCGGAGAGGCTGCTGTGTTCCTGGCTTTGGTAGCGCCCCTCGGCCAGCACCACGAGCCCGGTTGCAGCGGATTCGAAGTAGGCTAGCCGGGTGGAGGTCCCGCCGACGTCTCCAGCAAGTATGACCATGACTCCCTCCTGATGGGCTGCAGAACAGCAAGGCTGCCCGGCTGTCTGAACAGGTGTTTGTTTTCTTCAGCAACTCCTGACCGGCAAAGCCCCTATTGTATCATCGTCAGGTTCCCCCTCCTCTCGCGGGAGGGGTTTAGGGGGTGGGGGCAGGTGCCACGGGGAGAGTTCCCAATCAAGGAAGTGCCGCGGCATCGGCACGGATGGCCTTGGCTATGTCCGAGCTCACCCCGGCAAGAGCCCGGCTGCAGGCGGAGATCAGTTGATCGTAGCTGGGGGCGGAGACCTTCTCCCTCACCAGCGACTCTCCTTTGATCCTGGCGTTGCCGCGGCGTACGGTCCAAAGCGCCTGGACGGTCGCCGTATCACCCGGAACAGCCTCAAGCCTGACGATGTCGACCAGCACGCGGTAGGTCGCGTCGGCGCCGGCACTCTGGCCGTAGCTGGAAACGCGGGAGGAGCCGAGCATGCGGCCCAAATCCTGCGCCATCAGGCGCGGGATCTCGCTTTTCAAAGGTTCCGCCCAGCGGTGGCTCTCCAGGACTTCGACACGGTTCTCTGCGACGCGCACGACGATCTGGGGGCGGTCCACAAGTTCGGGGATAGTCACCGGACCTACGGAAACCGATGGCGCAGCGGGAGAGAGCGCCGGCGGAGCGGCCTGGGGAACCAGGGTATAGAAGCTTGAGCGTGGCGATCTGCTGCAGGCGGTAACGGACATTACCAGGGCGAGCGAGATCAGGCATAGGGCTGGCTTGCGCATGGCTATTTCTCCTGTTTCTTGCCGCGGATCAGGGCCTCGGGGTGCTGTTCCAGGTAGTCGCCCAGAACCCTGAGCGACTGGGCGGCGCGGGACACCTCGCGCATGGTGTCGCGCAGGTCGACCTGCATCGGGGCATCCGGGGCGAGGACGCCGTTGGCGCCGCCGAAGGTCTGACGCGCTTCGGCAAGGGTCTTTTTGACCTCGTCGATGGCCTGGCGCGACTCGGCAAGGACGCTCCGTGCCTCCGGGACCAGCGTGCGGTCCATGTTCTTCAGCAACTGGTCGGCGCTTTTCAGCGTGGAGTCGAGCGAGCGTATGGTGGTGCCCGCGTCGCCGGCGATCTGCTCCAGGGGGAGCTTCTCGATCCTCTGCACGATCTCGGTCAGATTCTTCTGCAGCTTCTCCATCGACCCCGGGACGGTCGGGAAGCGCGGCGGGTCGGCTCCCCAGTTGATCTTCGCGGCACGCGCTCCCGGCACGAAATCGAGCGCCACGTAAAGCTGCCCCGTCAGGAGACTGGCGCTCTTGATCTGCGCACGGAAGCCGTGGGCGACCATGTCGTCCAAAAGCCTTCTCAGCGTCCTGTCGCCTGTTTCGGGCGCTTTTTCCTGGCCGTTACCCTTGGGAAGCAGGTGATCCGGGTAGAACTGAATCTCGACTGGAACGGTGAAATCGGAACCCTTGCGGTCGAGCGCCACGTTTATCTTGGTGACCTCGCCTACCGTCACCCCCCGCAGGTCGACAGGAGCCCCCACGGCGAGCCCGCGCACCGATTCCTTAAAGACGAGCACGAATTTCTCCACGGCAGCCGAGTGCTTCGCCGCGTCGTCCCTCGTCGGGTACAGGGAGAATACGGTATTGGGCGGAGCCGGCGAGGCATCTTCTTTTCCTTCCGGCGCCTCGAAGGAGATACCTCCCAGAAGGATCGAGACCATGGACTCGGTGTTGACCTTGACGCCGCTGGCGCTGAGAGTCAGGTCGATGCCGCTGGCATGCCAGAAGTAGGTGTTGACCTTGATGAATTTGTCGTAAGGGGAGCGGATAAAGACCTTGACCGTCACCCCCTTGCCGTCGCGGTCCAACTCGGTGCCAACCACCTGCCCCACCTGCATGCGACGAAAGAAGATCGGGGAGCCGGTATCGAGCGAACCGACCTCGGTGGAGTGCAGGACGAACTGGCGTCCGGGGACGTCGACGGACACAGCGGGAGGCGTTTCGAGACCGATGAACTCCTCACGCGGCTCGTTCGAGCTTCCTGCCTCGACCCCGATGTAGGAGCCGCCCAGAAGGGTGTTCAAACCGGAGACGTTGCCGCCGGAAATCCGTGCGCGCACCACCCAGAAGCGGGTGTCCTTCACCATGAGCCCGCGGGCGTCCTTGGTTACCTCCGCAGTGACAACTACGTGGGAGCGGTCGTTGGAGATGGCGATGGACTTCACCTCGCCTATCATCACGTCCTTGTACTTGAGCTTGGTCTTGCCCGCCTCCAGCCCTTCCCCCGTCTTGAAAGTGATGGTGATGGCCTGGCCGCGGTCGATATAGGCCTTGACGGCGATGGAGAGGCCGATCAGCGCGGCGACGATGGGGATGATCCAGACCAGCTGAATGCTGAAGCGGCGCTTGGGTTCGCTGACCGCCTCGGGGATGTCGCCCAGGTTCTTTTCAGGTGTTTCAGTCATGAATATCCTCTTTCTGCAGGGGGTCCCAGATAAGGCGCGGATCGAACTGCATGGTGGCGAACATGGTGAGTACCACCACGGCGCCGAAGGCTACGGCGGCAGGGCCCGCCTTTACCACCGCCAGCGAGCCTAACTGCACCAGCGCGGCAAGCAGGGTGACCACGTAGATATCCAGCATGGACCAGCGCCCCACCGCCTCCAGAAGCCGGAACAGGCGGGTGCGCTGCCTTGGGCGCCAATGAGAGCGCCGCTGCACGCTGATCAGCAAAAAAGTGAGCGAGAACAGTTTCAATAGCGGAATGGCCACGCTGGCTATGAAGACGATGACGGCGATCATCCAGGAGCCGGTCTTCCACAGGTGCACGACGCCGCTTACTATGGTGTCCTTGCGGTAATTTATCAGCGAGCCCGTCTCCATCATGACCAGCAAATTGGCCGGTATGTACAGGATGTAAGAGGCTATCACCAGGGCCCAGCAGCGCTGCACGCTCCCAGGCTTGCGGAAGTGCAGCGTGGCGCCGCAGCGGGGGCAGTGCTCATGGCGCGAGAACCGGCTTCGGCGCGAGACCAGGCGGCAGACATGGCAGGAGCAAAGGCCGTTGGCGGCAGCGCTCGCTATGCCGGAATCGACGGGAGTCACAACTCCTCCTCTCCCAGCATTTCGTCCAGCCGGTTCCAGATGTCGCGCGCGCTGAACGACGCTGCCGCCGCAGCTATGAGCAGGGTCAGAAGACCGAAGGAGTAAAGCGCGAAACCGGGGATGACCCGGAAGTTGTTGGTCAGCTTCACCAGGGAGACCAGCACCCCCAGCATGAATACCTCCACCATCCCCCACGGCTCGATGAACTGCAGGGTGCGCATGAACAGGGTGTAGCTCGGAGGAACGAACCCAAGTTTCAGGGGGAGCAAAAGAGCCGTCAGCGAAAAGAGCTCGAGACAGGGGACCACGATCGCCGTGATGAAAACCATCACCGAGATGGTGCGCACCCCCTGCTCCCAAAGGGCATGAACGGCGCCGAAAAGGGTGATGGCGCTGCGGTCCCCGGAGACTTCTATACTGAAAATGGGGAAAGAGTTGGCGACGAGAAAGAGTATTCCCGCCGCGAGGGTGTAGGCAAGGGTGCGGTTGATGCTGTCGGTCGCGTTGCGGTAAAGGACAGCGCCGCAGCGCCGGCAACTGGCGGTGCAGCCGGGATTGAGCGGGATGTCGCGCTGCAGCAGGTCGCACTCGTGGCAGGCGATAAGTTGTGCGGGGCGGTCGGCCATCAGCTAAGTAGCTCCCATGCTTGCGCCGGTAGATGGATCAGCCCCGGCGCTCGTCCGTCAAGCGATACCGAAAGAAAACATACCATAAGTGCGGCAACTGCGCTCATATCGGGCAGTTAGCGGTTTCTAAGCCGGAAACGAAATCAGCCGCCCAGGAAGTCTCCCAAGCGGCTGATTGAAATGGTCGGTGCGACTGGATTCGAACCAGCGACCACTAGACCCCCAGTCTAGTGCGCTACCAGGCTGCGCTACGCACCGATTAAACCTGATAATTACAACTGATCTCGCAAGCTTGTTAACTCCAGTTTCACGTCCTCGATGAGGGCTGCGAGTGCTTCACTGGAAAGCTCAGATTTTCGGTACTTTTTCTTCCCCTCCAACCGTTTCCTAGCCCCTTCTATGGTGAGCTTCTCCGCGTATAGGAGTTGTTTTATCTCTGCGACCAGTTCCACGTCTTTCCTGGTGTAGAGCCTCTGGCCACTGCTGCTTTTCTTCGGGGCCAGTCCGGGAAATTCCGACTCCCAGTACCGCAGTACCGAGGTGGCAAGCCCGGTGATGCCGGAGACTTCGCCTATTCTCAGGTACAGTTTATCCGGGATCCCGGTCGTCATCCCTACTGAGTGTTGATCGCGCTCTTCAGCACCTGGCTCGGCTTGAAGGTGAGGATCTTTCTGGCGACGATGGTAATCTCTTCGCCGGTCTGCGGATTCCTGCCGCGGCGATCAGCCTTCTCTTTAACTACAAAGTTGCCGAAGCCGGCAATCTTGATTTTGTCACCTTCTTCAAGAGTGGTCTTAATAAGGTCGAAGACCGTCTCAACGAGTTCAGCGGACTCTTTTTTGGAGAATCCCACTTTCTCATAAATCTTCTCGACTATGTCAGCTTTAGTCATAACCCCCTCAACAGCTTCAGCATTTCATTTATGTGTGCTTCTCAACAGCGGCTTAATCTAATACCATAGCGTTTTCGATTTCGCAACCGTTTTTATCTAAAGGAAACATTTAATTTCTTAGTGAGGGCATCGGTGACCCGCTGATGCAGTCGGGTGACCTCGTCGTCAGTAAGAGTCCTTTCCTTGGAGCCGTAGCGTACACGGATGGCGACGCTCTTCTCTGCTGCAGAGATGTTGCCCCCTGTGTAAACGTCGAATACCTCAACCCCTTCCAGCTCGGGAGCCTTGACCCCTTTCACGCAGTAAAGCACGTCAGCCACCGGGAGCTCTTTGGGAAGCAGCATGGCGATGTCGCGGAAGGTGGACGGGAAGCGAGACGGCACCTGTGCCGCGCCTTTCCCCTTCCTGGAGGCAAGGAGGGCCTCGAAATTGAGCTCCAGGTAGTACAGGGGCGTCCCTATGCCGTAGTTCTCCTGCACTGTGGGATGCAGTTCCCCCAGGGAGCCCAGCACCTTGTTGCCGCAAAGGATGCGGCAGGCCTTGCCCGGGTGGTAGTACGGATCGAGGCTTTCGGCCGAGAAGCTCACATTGGGGATGGAGAGGTCTGCGAGAATGTTCTCGGCGATTCCCTTCACGTCAAAGAAGTCGATCTCCCCTTTTTTCTGGTTCCATCCCTCCAGGTCGCGGCTTCCGGTGAGAAGAGCAGAGACGTAGAGCGGCTCTTCGGGAAGCTCCTTGCCGGGAGCGGGAAGATAGATGCGGCGCATCTCGAAGATGCGCAGGTTCAAGGTCCGGAAGCTGATGTTCTTAACGGCGGTGTCCAGAAGCCCCGGAAGCATGGTGGTGCGCATCACGGAAAGCTCGTCTGAGATGGGGTTCAAGAGCACCATACCGTTACTTCTGACGTCGTCGGCGGAAAGCAGGATCTTCTCGCAGGAAGCAGGCGCCACGAAGCTGTAGTTGATCACCTCGGAAAGCCCCTGGGACACCAGGAGGTCCTTCACCCGCGCGGCAAGCCGCTGGAAATCGGAGGGAAGGTCGGAGAAGACGGAGGCCTGCGGCAAGGTGGCCGGGACCTTCTCGAAGCCGTTCAGCCGCACCACTTCCTCTACCAGGTCGATCTCGCGCTCCAGGTCGACCCTGAAGAGCGGCACCCGCACCTGGAACACGCCGGGCTCGGGCTGCTTCACCTCGAATTCGAGGCGCTCCAGGATGTCCTGCACCTCGGCGGCGCTCAAGGAGAGGCCGGAGACCGCGTTGATGCGGGCAAGCCTCGCTTTTATCACGCGCGGCTCGACCGGGTGCAGGTAGACGTCGATGATCCCTTTGGCAATCTTGCCGCCGGAGAGTTCCGCGATGAGCTGTGCGGCGCGGTTGAGCGCCCGGGTGAGCCCTGCGACGTCGGTGCCACGCTCGAAGCGGTGCGAGGATTCCGTGTGGATGCCCAGACGCTTGGAGGTCTTCCTGATGGCGGAGGGGTTGAAGTAGGCGCTCTCCAGGAGCACCTCGGTGGTCCCCTCCCCTATCTCGGAGTTGCCGCCACCCATGATGCCGGCCAGGGCCACCCCTTTTTCGCCGTCGCGGATGGTGAGGTCGGATGCGGTGAGGATGCGTTCCTGCCCGTCGAGAGTGACGAACTTCTCCCCCTCGCCTGCAGCAGCGACCACGATCTTCCCACCGGCGACAAGGGTGAAGTCGAAGGCGTGCAGCGGGTGGCCGTATTCGAGGAGGACGTAGTTGGTGACGTCGACCACGTTGTTGATGGAGCGGATACCCGCGGCCTGCAGCCGGTTGGCGAGCCAGGCCGGCGACGGGGCCAGGGTGCAGCCGGTGATGTGGCGCGCGGTGTAGCGCGGGCAGAGTTCCGGCGCTTCGATGGTTACCTTGGCGATGGTGTCGATCGGGGCGCCGGTCTCGGCGACCTCGAGCCCGGGATAGTGCACCTTTTTGCCCAGCTTGGCCGCGATCTCGCGGGCGATACCTACGACGCTCAGGCAGTCGGCGCGGTTGGGGGTAAGCCCTATCTCGAAGACGGTGTCCTTGGTGCCGAGCGCGTCGAAGAGCGGGGTGCCGAGCTTGAACGCCTCGGGGAGGATCATGATCCCCGCGCTTTCCAGCGAGAGCGCCAGCTCTTTCTCGGAGCAGAGCATGCCGCAGGACTCTTCGCCGCGGATCTTGGAGCGCTTGATCTTGAAGTCGCCGGGGAGCGTCGCGCCGATCTGGGCGAGGGCGACCTTGTCGCCGGCCTTGAAGTTCTGCGCGCCGCAGACGACGTTCAGGATCTCCTTGCCGTTGTCGACCTTGCAAAGGGAGAGCTTGTCGGCGTTGGGGTGCTGGTTTTTCTCCAGTACCTGGGCCACCACCACATCGTCCATGCCGCCGCCCAACTCTTCCATGCGCTCGACCTCGAGGCCGAGCATGGTGAGCAGGTGCGAGAGTTCCGCCGCGGGCAGGTCGCAATCGACGAATTCCTTGAGCCAGTTATAGGTAACTATCATGTCTTTTCCATCCGTTTAAGAGTCAAAGGCGTTGCACACGGATCTGACGGAAACTTACGGATAACTTCAGATAAACCAGAAAGCTTGGGTTAAAAGCTTGAACCAAGCCTTAAGGCTTGATCTGTTTCTATCCGTCAGTTTTTACCTTTTCCGCGTGCGTGCTTTTGACTTTGTTTTTAGAACTGTTTCAGGAACCTGAGGTCGTTTTCGAACAGGAGCCGCATGTCGGCGATGCCGTACTTCAGCATGGCAATCCTCTCGATCCCCATCCCGAAGGCGAAGCCGGTGTAGAGCTCGGAGTCGTAGCCTACATGGCGGTACACCTCGGGGTCGACCATACCGGCGCCCAGGATCTCGAGCCAGCCGGTCTCCTTGCAGACCCGGCACCCTTTGCCGCGGCAGATGACGCAGGCGATGTCGACCTCGGCCGACGGCTCGGTGAACGGGAAGAACGACGGGCGCAGCCTCACGCCGATGTCGGAGCCGAAGAGCTGGCTGATGAAAAGGGTCAGGATCCCTTTGAGGTCGCCGAAGGTGATTCCCTTGTCGACCATGAGCCCCTCGACCTGATGGAACATCGGGGAGTGGGTGGCGTCGGAATCGCAGCGGTACACGGTGCCGGGGGCGATGATGCGGACCGGCGGCGGCTGCTTCAGCATGGTGCGGATCTGCACCGGGGAGGTGTGGGTCCTCAAAAGGACGCTCTCGCCGAAGTAGAAGGTGTCCTGCATGTCGCGGGCGGGATGGTCCTTCGGCAGGTTGAGCGCTTCGAAGTTGTAGAAGTCGAGCTCGATCTCGGGCCCTTCGGCGACGGCGAAGCCGAGCGCGCCGAAGATGGAGGTGATCTCCTCGGTGACGAGCGTGATGGGGTGCTTGGAGCCCAACGAACGGCGGCGGCCGGGAAGGGTGACGTCGATCCTCTCTGCGGAAAGCCGGGCGCTCTTTACGACCTCGCGGATCTCGCCGCCGCGGACCTCGAACGCCTCTTCGAGCTTGCCTTTGACCGTGTTCACCACCTGGCCGATGACGGGGCGTTCCTCCGGGGTGAACGCGCCCAATCCCTTCATCACGGAGGTCAGCTCACCCTTTTTCCCCAAGTACTTGACCCGCAGCTCCTGCACGCCCTCCTCGGTGGAGGCTTGCGCCAGTTCGGAGAGGGCCTGATCTAATAGTGCTTCCAGTTTATCCTTCATGTGCAATGCCCTATTACGGAAAAAAAAAGAAATGAGACATCGCTATCCCATTTCTTTTTTTATGCCCGCGGTATGTATTAAAATTTTGCTTTGGCTGCCGCCGCGATTGCCGCGAAACCGTTCGGATCGGAAACGGCCAGGTCGGCCATCACTTTCCGGTCGATTTCTACATTGGCAAGCTTGAGACCGTGGATCAGTTTGCTGTAGGAGAGACCGTTGATCCTCGCTGCTGCGTTGATCCTGGTGATCCAGAGAGCCCTGAAGTCCCGCTTTTTCACCCTTCTGTCCCTGAACGCGTAGTTCAGTGCGCGGTCCACCGCTTCGGTGGCGCTCCTGAACAATTTGCTCCTGGCGCCGCGGTAACCCTTGGCAAGTTTCAATACCTTGTTTCTTCTCTGTCTCGCTTTAAAACCGCGCTTTACTCTTGGCATACATACTCCTTCTGGTTTTTAAATTAGCCGGATCCGCAAGGGGAGACGTTTCCTCACGGTTCTCGGACTTGGTAAACCCGGGGCTGGGGGCTGGGAACTCCGCCCCCGTCCAGGTTATTAGCTATTTAGTCTCCGGTTCTAGTCTCTAGGTTAGGTGTTGCCAGCCCCTAGGTCCTAGTCCCTACCCCCTGGTTACTTGTAGGGGATGAGGCAGCTGATGTTCTTGTGGTCGGAAGCTGCGACGATACCACCCTTACGGAGGTTGCGCTTGTTCTTCCTGGTCTTCGAGGTCAGGATGTGGCTGGTGAAAGCGTGGGCCATCTTGATTTTGCCTGTGCCGGTCTTGCTGAAACGCTTGGCGGCGCCCCTATGGGTCTTCATTTTAGGCATTGTTTTACTACTCCTTTGTGGTGGTGTTTATTTTGCTTTTACTTTGGGGGCCACAATCATGAACATGCTGCGGCCTTCCATTTTCTGCCTTACCTCGACCAGAGCTATGTCGGCGAGTTCGGATGCGAATTTTTCCAAAGCGGCCATACCCAGTTCCTGGTGCGTGATCTCGCGTCCGCGGAAGACGACGGTGATCTTCGCCTTGTTCCCCTCTTCCAGGAAGCGGCGCACGTGCTTCACCTTGAACTCCAGGTCGTGCGTGTCGGTCTTGGGACGGAGCTTTACTTCTTTGAGCTCGACCTGAACCTGCTTTTTCTTGGCCTCGGCCAGTTTCTTGGCCTGCTGATATTTGAATTTGCCGTAATCCATGATACGGCAGACGGGGGGAACGGCTGTCGGCGAAACCTCTACCAGGTCCAGTTGCTGGCTCTCGGCCAGCGCCAAGGCCTCCCGAAGCGGAAGAATACCAAGCTGCTCACTTTCGGCACCTACTACCCTTACCTCTTTGGCCCTGATGGTCTGATTGATGTTGACTGTAGGTTTAGCTATGACGCCACCTCCTATTGTTATTTATAACTTTTGACTTCGTTTTCGATAAAGGAAACGAACTGCTCCGGGGTCATGGACTCGAGGTTCTTGCCGTCGCGGAAACGCGGCGCCAGCATGCCGCTCTCGACTTCCTTGTCCCCCACAACCAGCATGTACGGTATCTTCTGGAGCTGGGCTTCGCGGATCTTGAAGCCGAGCTTCTCGTTTCTGAAATCCTTCTGCACCCTTATCCCGGCCGCGCGCAGCTTGTCGAACGCTGCCTGCGCGTACGGAATCTGGTTGTCGGTGACCGTAACGATGGTCGCCTGAACCGGTGCCAGCCAAGTCGGGAAGTTTCCAGCGAAATGTTCGATGAGGACACCGATGAAGCGTTCGATGGCACCCAGAATAACCCTGTGCACCATGACGGGGCGCTTTTTTTCACCGTCTGCGTCGACATAGGTGAGATCGAAACGCTCCGGGAGGGTAAAATCGCACTGGATTGTAGCACATTGCCATCTTCTGTCAAGCGCGTCACGCAGCTTGATGTCGATCTTGGGACCGTAGAATGCGCCGTCACCCTCGTTGATTTCGTAGGGGCGACCGGAATCCTTGAGCGCGTTCAACAAAGCGTTGGTGGCGAGCTCCCAGGCGTCGTCGGAACCGATCGACTTCTCGGGACGGGTGGAAAGCTCCATCTCGAACTCGAAGCCGAAGATACCCATCACCTCGGTGACGAACTGGATGACCCCTTTGATCTCGGCATCGAGCTGCTCCGGGGTGCAGAGGATATGGGCGTCGTCCTGGGTGAAACCGCGCACGCGCAGAAGGCCGTGCAAAACGCCCGCGCGCTCATGGCGGTGCACCGTGCCGAGCTCGAAATAACGCAGCGGCAGGTCGCGGTAAGAGCGAAGCTGCGAGCGGTAGATCATCATGTGGGCCAGGCAGTTCATCGGCTTCACGCCGTAGCTCTGCTCGTCCACCGTGGTGAAATACATGTTCTCGCGGTAGTTCTCGTAGTGCCCGGAGCGCTGCCAGAGTTCGGTCTTGAGGATCTGCGGCCCCAGGACGATGTCGTAGCCGCGCTTTAAGTGTTCCTTCCTCTCGAAGTCCTCGAGGATGGTGCGCAGCATGGCCCCTTTGGGGTGCCATATCACGAGCCCTGCGCCGACCTCGTCGTTGAAGGAGAAGAGGTCCAGTTCGCGGCCGAGCTTGCGGTGGTCGCGCTTTTTCGCCTCTTCAATCCTGGCGAGGTAGGCTTCCAGCTCTTTCTTGTCGCCGAAGGCGGTGCCGTAGACGCGCTGCAGCATGGGGCGCTTCTCGTCGCCGCGCCAGTAGGCGCCGGCTATGGAGGTGAGCTTGAAGGCCTTGATGAAAGAGGTCTTGGGAAGATGCGGCCCGCGGCAGAGGTCGACGAAATCGCCCTGGCTGTAAAGCGAAACCTTGTCGGCCCCCAGGTCCTCGATCAGTTCGACCTTGTAGTTCTCACCCATCCCCTTGAAGAGGGTGATGGCATCGGCGCTGGTGAGCTCCTTGCGCTCGATCTTGAGATCGGCCTTGGCGAGCTCGCGCATCTTTTCTTCTATCTTCTCGAGGTCTTCCGGAGTGAAGGGGTGGTCGACGTCGAAGTCGTAGTAAAAACCGGTCTCGATGGCGGGACCGATGGTCACCTTAGCCTGCGGGAAGAGCGCCTTTACGGCCTGCGCCATAAGGTGCGAGGTGGAGTGCCTGATGATCTCCAGCGCCTCGGGGCTTTTCTCGGTGATGATCTCGACACGCGCGCCGTCGGCAAGAGGCGTATTGAGGTCGACCAGGTTGCCGTCGATCTTTCCGGCGATGGCCGCCTTGGCAAGCCCCGCTCCGATGGATGCGGCAAGATCGAAAATGGAGGCACCTGCAGGCAAGGGTCTTTGGGAACCATCCGGTAGCGTGACGTTTATCTCGTTCATGCAAAGCCCCTTTTGAAAAATCGTTAAGACAAACAGAAAGAGGCATCGAAACTCGATGCCTCCGTCGAACCTCGTACTGAAGGTCTCTTTTGATTGGTAGGCGCGGGCGGTTTCGAACCGCCGACCCCTAGCGTGTCGAGCTAGTGCTCTACCCCTGAGCTACGCGCCTGTTTGCTGCTGTGGAACTCGGACTTTGTACCAATTCACCAAAACAAAGTCAAGGTTTTTTGTCTGATATAAACGAATTTTTCTCATTGGAGTAACTATTCCAGCGACACCGGAAAGGTCCCGCGGTGCAAGCGTCCGTTTTAGCGCCACTTACAGTTTTCGAACAGACAAAGTCTTGGCCTCGTTCCGAAGGTCCACCTTGGGAGCGCCATGCCCGGTGTGAAGCTCCAGCTTCTCTCCTGGCGGCAAGCTGGAGCTTGCTTTTGCCTTGGGTTCCCAAGCTGGAGCTTGGGAACCAGGGAAGGAAAGTCAGGGGGAGACCTGGTCTTCCCACAGCTTCAGCAGCGCCTCGGTCACTTCGGACGGCGCGGCGTCGAGGCAGCGCGCGCCGGTGCCGCAGCGGACGGTTCCGTACCTGGAACAGGGAGCACAGGAAAGGGACGAAGAAAATGCCGTGTGCCGCTCGCCCTTGGGGGCCCACTTGGCCGTGTCGCTGGGGCCGAAAAGCGAAACGGTCGCGGTGCCAAGCCCAGCGGCGATGTGCAAAAGCCCTGAGTCGCCGCTTAAAAGGACCCGCGCCTCGGCGAGGACAGCGGCGCTTTCCATGAGCCCCCCCTTCCCCGCCAGGTTCAGGGCAAGACCACCGCGGGCAATGAAGTCGCCCGAGGCGCGAGCGTCGTCGGCGCCGACCACCACCACCGCTATCCCCGCCGCGGTTAAGCTCTCCGCCACCTGCCGGAAGTTCTCCCTCCCCCATTGCTTCTCGGGTACGCTAGCTCCGGGGAAAATGGCGACGAACTCCTTCCCCGCCAGCGGGGCCAAGAGCCGCCGCGCCCCTTCCTTCGCCCCGGCGGGGAGTTGGAGGAAGGGAGCCGCAGATTCCTTGGGGGGCTGCACCTCCAGCGGGGCCAGGAGCTTGAAGAAGGAGATGAGTTCGTAGTCCTGCAATGGGTAAGGCACGGGGTCGGTGAAGAGCCTCCCCCGGTCGTTGGTGGAAAACCCGATGGAGCGCAGGGCGCCGACCAGCCTCGCGATCACGGCGGAGAGGCGGTACCACTGCTCGGTGTCGACCACCACGTCGAAAGAGGTGCGGAGCAAAGCCGCTAGGTCGGAGAGGGAATCGTAGCGGTACACCCGGTTCAGCCCGGGGCACATGAGAAAGGCTGCGGCGTTGCGGCTTTCGGCGAGAACGTCGATGCGGCAGCCGGGGAAAGCTTTTTGCAGCGCCGTCAGCGCCGGGATCAGGAGGACCGCGTCGCCGATGCCGCCGGGACGGATGACCAGGAAACTTCGGGGGGAAATGGAGGAATCCGGCAACCCCCTTTTGGGAGGGTTGTTCGTAAAGTTCCGGGGAACTTCGGGTCCCCTCCCCCTCTGGGGGAGGGACAGGGTGAGGGAGACGCCACGAAGACAAGACTTTGGCTGGGGCACCGCCCTCACCCCCGCCCCTCTCCCAAAGGGCAAGGGGAGACAGGCGCAGCAAACCTTCGCGGGTGAACATAATCTGGTCCCCCCCGAATTTTTCAATGAACTTTTGGGAAGGAGCCGGATAAGCGTGGGGCCGACCGCAGCGTCGAGTCGTTTCAACAGGATTGCCTTCAATACTGCGCCCTCCAGAACCAGAACCCGGCGCCGTTGGATAAGGCCGGAGCGGGTTCATCTATACAGAAAAAGCCGGCTTTTTGCAACGCCGGCTTTTTTCCGCCAACCCAAGGAGGTTCATCGAAGAATACCGGGGAAAGCCGCTCTTAGCCCCCCTCCCCTTGCGGGAGGGGGGCTATTATCACCGCAATCCCGGAAGAGCCCCCCTGGAGCGGCTACCTTCCCGGCAGCCCCAGCTCCTTGATCTTTCTGTAGAGGGTGTTGCGGGCTATCCCCAGCGCCCTCGCGGCCTCGGTGATGTTGCCGTCGTACTGCGCCAGCGCTTCCTTGATGGTTTCGGCTTCGGAATCCTTCAGCGCGTGCAGGGCCGGAACGATCTTCTTTTTGCGCATAACGCCGAGGAGGTTGGACTGCGCCTGGCGCAACGAATCCAGAAGCCGGTTCAGCTCCTCGGCATCCAGCCGCTCCAGCTCTTCAGCGCTGTCGCAATGATCCAGGAGGGTCGCCTGCAGCCTGCTGCGGTCCGGTTGCTGGATTGCTTTCGCCGCACTCCCCCGCTCCGGCGCCGTTGGTCCCGCGAGAAAGGTCCCTCCCAGGTGCTCGGGAAGAATGGTGTCCCCGTTGCAGATCACCACGGCCCGCCTCATCACGTTGGCCAGCTCCCGGATGTTCCCGGGCCAGGCGTACCCCTGCAGCATGCGCACGGTTCCCGCGGCAAGCTTCAGTTCGCGGTTTATCTGGTGCACGAAATGCTCGGCCAAAAGCGGGATGTCCTCGGAGCGGGCACTAAGAGAAGGGATCTCCAGCCGCACCACGTTCAGGCGGTAAAAGAGGTCCTCGCGGAAGCTCTTCTCGGCGATCGCCTGCTCCAGGTCCACGTTGGTCGCGGCTATCACCCTGACGTCGGTCTTGATGGGGCGCTCCCCCCCTACCCTCATGAACTCGCCGGTTTCCAGGACGCGCAAAAGCTTGACCTGGATCTGCGGCGTCGCGTCCCCGATCTCGTCCAAGAGGAGCGTCCCGTTGTTGGCGAGCTCGAAGATGCCGCGGCGGGTCTGGTTGGCGCCGGTGAAGGCGCCCTTTTCGTGCCCGAAGAGCTCGCTCTCCAGGAGGTTCTCGGGGAGCGCGCCGCAGTTGACCGGGATGAAGGGCTGCCCGGCGCGGCAGGAGGCGGCGTGGATGAAGCGGGCCAGCACCTCTTTTCCGGTGCCGGTCTTCCCCTGGATCAGGACGCTGATGTCCTTGCCGGCGACCTTGTAGGCGAGCGAGACCATCCTCTTCATGGAGGGGGAACTCCCGACCCTGAAACCTACCCCCTGGGCCACTTCGGCCCACTCGTCGTGGGAGTTGTCCCCTCGCAGGAGGCTCGCGCCGGAACCTGCGGCCCTGCCGACCAGCTGCTCGATCTGGTCGATGTCATCGAAGGGCTTTTCCAGGTATTCGTAGGCGCCGAGCTGCATGGCGGCGACCGCCGTCTTGACGGTGGAGTACCCGGTCATGATGATGACCTCGCAGGCGGGCTGCCGCGACTTGATGATCTCCAGCAGGGTGATGCCGTCGGTGTCGGGGAGCTTCAGGTCCACTAGCGCCACGCTGAACTGCGCGGCCTCCAACGCGGAGAGCGCCTCGGGCTCGCTGGCGGCGGTGACAACCTGGTACCCCTTGCGCGACAAAAGCCGGCTGAAAAAGGTGCAGACATCCCTCTCGTCGTCGATGATAAGTACACTTGTCGGTGAATCCGTCATGGTCGCTCCAATATATGTGTCTGCTTACTGCTGGTCGACGGGAAGAATCAACCTGAAACAGCTCCCCTGCCCAAGTTCGGTGTCGACCTCGATGCGGCCGTTGTGGGACTCCGCTATGCCGAGGCTCACCGACAGGCCGAGCCCGGTCCCCTTGGAGGCCTCTTTGCTGGTGTAGAAAGGGGTGAAGATCTTGGAGAGATTTTCCTTCGCGATGCCGACGCCGTTGTCGGCGACGCTTAAAACGGCAAAGCGCCGCTCCCCCTCGACCCGAAGCACGGTGGAGACCTCGATGACCTTCTCCTTCCCTTCCACCTCCATCAGGGCGTCTCGCGCATTGATGAGGAAGTTCGTCAGCACCTGCTGGATCTGCGGCCCGTTCGCGTTCATCATCGGTATGTCGCGGTCGAAATGCTCGAAGATGGCGATCTGGCTGCGGTTGATCTGGTACTGGATCATGTCGAGCACCCGCTCCACCTCGGCGTTCAGGTCGATCGCCATGACCGGGACCTGGTCCTGGCGCGAGAAGGTAAGGAGGTTCTGGATGATCCTCTTGCAGCGCAGGCCGCAGTTGATGATGTCGGACAAGGCCTCGGCGCCTTCGGAATCCCCTTCCTGCTGCATCTCCCTGGCGAGCATCTGCGCGGTCCCGATGATCACGGTCATTGGGCTGTTCAGCTCGTGCGCCACCCCCGCCGCCATGACGCCAAGCGCCACCATCTTGGCAGACTGCACCAGTTGGGCCTCCATCTTCAGCCTCTTGGTGACGTCCTTCATGATGATGGTGACCGCGGAGAGCTGTTTCTCCTCGTTGAAGACCGGGTAGTAGGACATATCCAGGCACTCGCCCTGCGGGGTGTTCCACTGCTGGAATACGGGGTTGCCGGTCTCTTTGATTTCCTGGATGGGGCAGTTGCGGCAGGGCTCGCTCTCGCCTCGCATCTTCGCGAAGCACTTCTGGCTGATGGAACTGTTCCACATCTCGGCCATGCCGGGAGGAAGACGGTCGTTGTGCAAAAGCACGTTGTAATCGGTATCGATCAGAAAGATGGGGTCGGTCACGGCCTTGAAGGTCGCCTCCCATTCCTTCTTGGCGCGGGAAACCTGCTTGTAGAGCCGCGCGTTCTGCATGCTGATGGCGAGTTGGTCGGCCAAGTGCTGCACGAAGTTCAGCTCCGCCCCCTCGTAGGCGGATTCGAGCGCGCTTCCCAAAAGCAACAGCCCGTTGACCGAGGAGCGCTCGAAAAGCGGCGCCGCGGCCAGGGAGCGCAGCCCCAGGGGATGTTCGGCTGCGATCTGGGCGAAGCAAAGGGGGTCGTCGGCCGGGTCGTAGCTGGTCGCCCCCTTGTCCCGGAATGCGTCCCAGAGGACGGACTGCTTGGGGATGAAACCGAGCGTGGAAAATTCCCTGGGAGCGACCGCGATCAGCTTCAACTTGCCGTCGCTCAACTTCGCCAGCCCAAGGAAGTCGCAGGGGAGCGCCTCGGGGAGCTTTTTGAACACCCTTTCGATGATGTCGCCGATGGACATGTCGATGTTCATGTCGCGCGTGAGCTGCTGCAGGATCTCCAGGCGGCTGTTTTGCTTCAATACGTCCTGGTTTCTCTTTTTGAGCTCGACGTAGTAGTTGAGCTTGGAGGAATCGACCCCCGTCAACTGCTCCAGCAGTTTGCCCCTGTTCTTCACGTTCGTTTCCTTCGCGGCCTCGGCCGCACTTACATGGCGTTGCGGTAGATCTCCTCGATCTGCTCTCTGGTGGCGCTGCGCGGGTTGGTGAGGAGGCAGGCGTCCTTGGTGGCGTTTTCGCTCAGAAGCGGGATGAACTCCTCCCTGAGCCCCAGTTCGGAGAGCCCCTGGTCCAGCCCGATCTCGGCGATGAGGGCCTTAACCGCATCGATGGAGCGCTCGGCCGCGGCCATAAGCTCGAGACCGGTCACGTCCTCGCCCATGGCGACGGCGATGTCGCGGAAGCGCTCCGGGCACGCCTGCAAGTTGAAGCGCATCACGTGCGGCAGGATGGAAGCGTTGGTTTCGCCGTGGTGCTGGTCGAGCAGACCGTCCACCTGGTGCGTCATGGCGTGGGCGGCCCCCAGGATGGCGTTGGAAAAGGCGAGCCCCGCGGTGAGGCTGGCCATGGCCATGTTGGTGTTGGCGTCCATGTCGCTGCGCACGGCCACCGCCCTTCTCAGGTTCTTCGAGATGAGCTGGATCGCCTTCAGTGCGTGTATGTCGGTCAAAGGGGTTGCCGCCAGCGATACGTAGGACTCGATGCCGTGGGTGAGCGCATCGACCCCGGTGGCAGCCGCCAGTTTCGCGTCCTTGGTCTTCAGAAGTTCCGGATCGACGATGGCGATGTCAGGGATGAGCGACCTGGAGATGATCGACATCTTCAACTTTCTTTTGGTGTCGACGATGATGGTGAACTGGCTCACCTCCGAGCCAGCGCCGGCGGTGCTGGGGACGATGACCATCGGGGGGAGCGGCACGCTGATCTTGTTGACCCCCTCGTAATCCTGCAGCTTCCCGCCGTTGGAGGCGATGGTGGCGATCGCCTTGGCAACGTCGGTGGGGCTCCCTCCTCCGACGGAGACGATGCCGTCGCATCCGGAAGAGAGGTACTTCGCCGTCCCCTCAGTCACCTCGCGGTCCTTCGGGTTGGTGGTGAGGCTGGAGAAGATCACCGTTTCAAGCCCTGCGGCGCGCAGGTATTCCACGGCCTGGTCCACCCACCCGGCGGAGATGACGTGGTCGTCGCTCACCATGAACACCTTGGAAACGCCCAGGCGGACCACGCTCTCACCGATCTGGCTCAAAGAGCCCCGCCCGAAGATGATTTCAGGCGCTACAAACTTGCTTATTTCCATTTTCGACTCCCTAAAGCGGTGTTGCATCCGTCGCTATTGTGTTTACATCTGGCAAGATCGGTACCAACCTCGGGGTGCCGGCGACGGCGCGGCAATATTTTTAATGAAGACCAAAGGTAACATCTTGAATACAAAATGATGAGACGGTTTTTTACACCATAGGGGCGAAACCGCCTACAACGCACTTGCCACCTGCTTCTGCCCCGGTAACGCCCGCGCTATTTCGAGACAACTGTCACCAAATGTAACAGATAAGCGTATCGAAATGGAACAGTTAAAACCGGGCCAGGCGGAATGGTGACTGTAAGGTCCCGTTTTTTCTTCCGCCGGCACCAGCCGACGGCACGGGTGGTACCTCAGTGCTGCGGCCGGAGTCCAGGGGGACGGCATTTTCTATTCAGCTGTAAACACGGCATTAAATTGCAGGGAGGACGTGCTGGAGGGGGTGGTCAGTTCTGCTTGGGCCGAATCTTTATCTGCGGCTTGAAGTTCCAGGGGGGCTGCGGGTTTTCCTGGGCCCAGAGCCCGTTTTTCCTGTTACGCGCTACGCGCTCGGCGGTCATGTAGCGGGGATGGTCGACCCTGCTCAAAAACCTGCTGTCCGCCCAGGCCCAACCGTCGCCCAGCATCTCCATGTTGATATTGCGGCCGTCGAGATACACCACCGCTACGGCGATCTGCGTGGGGTCCATCTTGGAAACCAATGTGCTGCGGATCACCACCTTGACCTGCTGGTGCAGCACCTTGATCGAGAGGGCCCGGAAGGCATCCTCGGCGTAAGGCTGCCCCGGTTTGTACCAGCCGGTGAACTTGTCCACCTTGGCGGTCTGGGGCGCGGCAATCCCGTAGAGCCGGACCGGGATCTCGGTGCCGAAGGAATTGACCGTGAGCCGGTCACCTTCGGCGACTCCGATCACGAGCCCTTCAAGGACGCTGACATGATGGGGTGAAGGGGGCTGCGCGTGTACCGGCAGGGCCAGAAAAATGAGGCAGGACGAGCATAGAGCGATGATGCGGCTGGCGGTTCTCAAAAAGCCCCTCCTTTCTCGGCGCGAACGGCGTCGTGGTGCGTTTCCGCGCGCCATGTTAACAAAAGTGCCACCGCAAAGCAATCTTCAATACCCTGCGCTCTCGGCGGGAATGGGCGGAAGCAACTTGATGAGCACCTGGTAGGCAAGAATTTCGAGCGAGACGATCCCGGCCGAGATGGTAACTTCCGCGAAGGAAGGAAAGTAATGCCAGCCATTGCCGGGGTTGAAGCCGATCAGGTAGACGTTGAAGCGGTAGAGGCCGCCCCCCAGGAGCATCATGCTTGCGGAGATGAAGAGCCGGCGGGGAGACTGCCGCTTGCGGCGGTTGAAAAGCGGCGCGGAACCGATGGTCATCAGGAAGCACTCGGCCAGGAAGAAGACGGAGTAGAAATCCCCGTGGAAGACCGCCTCGATCTGTCCGCGGTTCACCAGATCCCCGAGCCGCACCACAAGCCACGCGCCGGAAAGCCAGGGGATGAGGGCGGCAGCGGCGGCGAGCTCGGCGCTTCTGAAGGGACGGGCCTGGACGAAGCTGGCGAGGATCGATTCGAAGACCACGATGGCGTAGCCGATGTAGATGCAGTTGATCAGGAAAAGAAGCGGCAAAAAGGGGCCGTGCCAAAGAGGATGCAGCTTGGTCGAGGCGATGAGCATCAGGGAGCCGAGCGCGGACTGGTGCATGGTGGGGAGCACGATACCCGCCAGTGCGATGAGGATCAGGAGTTGGTTGATCCTGCGGCGCAAGAGCCAGGTGGGAACGGCACCGCTCTCCGGGGAAACCTGCACCATCCCGCGCGCCTTAAGGAAATTGAACAAAAGCGTACGGAGCGAGGTCGGGTTGCCGCGCCCAAGCATAGGGACGATGGCGGGTAGATACTCGATCACCTCGGCCACCAGGTATCCGGCGGCGCAAAGGGTGAGTTCGAAAAAGGCTGAGTTCGGTTGCCAGCTGGTCGGGGCGAAGAAGCCATGGGCGTTCCAGGGGCGCCCTATCTCGACCACGATGGAGGAGGCAGCCAGGAAGGCGCCGAAGAGGCTGGTGAGGATGGCGGACTTCACCAGGGAATGGTAAGCGCCGCGGTGCATGAGGTAGCTCAAAAGGGCGACGGCGAAACCGCCGCAGGTGACCGCGGTGCCGATCGCCACATCGTAGGCGACCCAGATACCCCAGGGATAGCCGTCGCTCAGGTTGGAGACGGCCCCGATCCCCTTGACGAAACGGACCCCGATGAAGAAGAGGCCGGCAAGCGACAGGAACAAAAGGACGAAAAACGGCTTGGTAAAAAGCGGCCCCCTTGCCGGGTCCGTTCTTTGGCTGTCGGTGCTCATGGATCCCCCGCCTCATGAAACGAAAACAGCGAGCAGTTTAAGGGGAGAGCGTGCGGGGTGTCAACCCCTTCCGGGAAAACGGACCCTGGACGTAAAAAGGCCCCGGGGAAACCGGGGCCTCTGTCGATGCTTTTCAGCCAGGAAAGTATCAGGCTTCTTCGAAGAGTGCGGTGGAGAGATAGCGCTCGGCGAGGTCGGGGAGCACCACCACGATGGTCTTGCCGGCGAATTCCTGCAGGTTGGCCAACCGCACGGCGGCGGCAACCGCGGCGCCGCTGGAGATGCCGACCAAAAGCCCCTCTTCCTTGGTAAGGCGCTTGGCGAACTCCAGGGCCTCGTTGCTGTCGATCTGCTCGACCCGGTCGATGACGGAGAGGTCGAGGGTATCGGGAATGAAACCGGCCCCGATCCCCTGGATCTTGTGCGGGCCGGGCTTGAGCTCCTGGCCGGCAAGCTTCTGGGTGATTACCGGGCTTTCCTTGGGCTCGACCGCAACCGCGACGACCTGCTTCCCCTTGGTCTGCTTGAGATAGCGTGCGATCCCGGAGATGGTGCCGCCGGTACCTACGCCGGCGACGACGACGTCGACGGCGCCGTCGGTGTCGGCCCAGATTTCCGGGCCGGTGGTTTTCTCGTGAATGGCGGGGTTAGCCGGGTTCTTGAACTGCTGCGGCAGGAAGTAGCGCGCCGGATCGGAAGCCGCGATCTCCTCGGCCTTGGCCACGGCCCCCTTCATCCCGGCGGAACCCGGGGTAAGGATCAGGTTCGCCCCCAATGCCGCCAGCACCCTGCGGCGCTCGATGCTCATGGTCTCAGGCATGGTGAGGGTCAGCTTGTAACCGCGGGCCGCAGCCACGTAGGCAAGCGCTATGCCCGTGTTGCCGCTGGTCGGCTCGACGATCTCCACCCCAGGCTTCAGTACGCCACGCTCCTCGGCATCCCAGATCATGTTGGCACCGATGCGGCACTTTACCGAGTAGGCGGGGTTGCGCCCCTCGACCTTGGCGAGCACGGTCGCCTTGGCCCCCTTGGTTACATGGTTCAGCCGCACCAGCGGCGTGTTGCCAATGGACTGGGAGTTGTCTAGGTAGATACGGGACATGGCGAATTCTCCTTTCGGTCGTGATTTGCGTAACGCCTCAATATCTGACGGCGGATGGTAACATGACTCGTATTTTTATATTTATCCTGCAACACTGTCAACTATTTTTTTTGCATTCTTGATCGTACAACTTTGTTTAGGACAAACTGCGCCCGTTGCTGAGGAAGAACGCGCCTCATATCGCACTCTTGTGAGCTTGAACCAGGCTCGAATGCGCCGGATTCGCGGCCAAACCTCTCCATATGGGAAATTTGATTTACCACCTCAACGGTGTATAAAAAAGAAATAATTTCTTGACAAGTACGGTATCAAATATTACCCTCCCCGCACTACTGTTCCACTCAACAGTGCTACAGTATCCGCCGGCCTGTCCGATTTGCCCTGGAATTCCCGTGGCATCGGCAGCTAAAGATGGCATTTTGGAGGGGTTGTGGGAGAGAAAGAAAAGAAGCTGAGATTCGACACGAAACTGATCCACGGCGGCACCTCGCCCGGGCCCTCCGGCGCCACCAAGACCCCGATAGTACAGGCATCCGCCTTCGCCTACGACACAGCGGAAGAGCTGGAAGACATCTTCAGGGGAAGAGCCGTAGGCCAGGTGTACACGAGGATAGGCAACCCCACCGTGGACACCTTGGAAAAGAGGCTGGCCGCGATCGAGGACGGCATCGCCGCCGTCGTCACCTCTTCGGGCATGGCGGCGATCACCACCGCGGTCATGGCCGTTGTCAGAAGCGGCGACGAGGTCCTCTCCTCCTCCTCGCTTTTCGGGGGCACCTACTCGCTGTTCCACGACACCCTGGCCAATTTCGGGATCGAAACCCGCTTCGTGGATCCCGTCGACCTTGCCGCGGTCGAGGCTGGGATCAGCGAAAAAACCCGACTGATCTTCGTGGAAACCATCGGCAACCCGAAGATGGACGTTCCCGACATAGCGGCTTTCGCAGCCATCGCGAAGAAGCACGGCATCCCGCTCATGGTCGACGCCACCGTTTCCACGCCGTATCTCGCGCGATCGAAGGAACTTGGCGCCGACATCATCGTCCATTCCACCAGCAAGTACATCAACGGCACAGCCAACTCCATAGGCGGCGCCATCATAGACGCCGGGAGCTTCAACTGGCAGAACGCGAAGTTCCCGCACTTCGAGCAGTTTTACCGCAAGTACCGCAGCTTCGCCTTCACGGCACGGGTCCGCAAACTGATCCACAAGGATTTCGGCGCCTGCGCCGCGCCGCTTAACTCCTTCCTTTTGGGCGAAGGGCTGGAGACGCTGGCCCTGCGCATGGAGCGGCACTGCTCCAACGCCCTCCAGGTGGCCCGCTTCCTTCAGGCGCACGAAAAGGTCGCTTGGGTCAACTACCCCGGCCTCAACGACTCCCCCTTCCACGAGGTGGCAAAGCGCCAGTTCAACGGCCGCTTCGGCGGGCTCCTTACCTTCGGGCTCGCGGACAGGGCCGCAGCGTTCCGGGTGATCAACAACCTGCGGCTGGCCAAGAACCTCGCCAACATCGGCGACACCAAAACCCTGGTAATCCATCCGGCAAGTACCATCTGCGCCGATTACACCCCCGAGGTGAAGGCGCTCATGGGCGTGAGCGAGGAGCAGGTCAGGGTCTCGGTGGGGATCGAGGACATCGAGGATATCCTTGAGGATTTCGCGGCCGCGCTGGAAAAGGCCTGAGGGAAAACCTGTTCTTTACCAATTATCTATGATACTAAACAAGGAGCGATCTTAATGAATCTTACAGTCAACGGCAAACCAGCCAGCATCGCAGAGGAAAACCCGGTCCCGGTAAGCCAGCTGCTCGAACTTTTGCGGGTGGAACAGCGCGAATACGTCACCGTCGAACTGAACGGCGACATCCTGGACCGCGGCGACTTCGACGGCGCAACTGTGAAAGACGGCGACAACGTGGAATTTCTCTATTTCATGGGTGGAGGTAGATAGTGAAGCTCAGCGAAGAACAGATCACCCGCTACTCCCGGCACATCCTTTTGAAGGAAGTTGGCGGGAAGGGGCAGAAGAAGCTGCTTGAGGGGCGCGTGCTCATCATCGGGGCCGGCGGCCTCGGTTCCCCGATTGCCCTGTACCTGGCGGCAGCCGGTGTCGGCACCATCGGCATCGCGGACGCCGACGAGGTGGACCTCTCCAACCTGCAGCGCCAGGTCATCCACACCACCCCCGACGTCGGTAAGGCTAAGGTGCTCTCGGCCAAGGAAACGATGCTGGCGATCAACCCGGAACTCACGGTGAACACCTATGAGACCTGGGTTTCCGCCGAGAACATCGCCGGCATGATCGCCGACTACGATTTCATCATCGACGGCACCGACAACTTCGCGGCGAAGTTCCTCATCAACGACGCCTGCGTCCTCGCCGGCAAGCCCTACTCCCACGGCGGGATCCTGCAATTCGACGGGCAGACCATGACGATCAAGCCGGGGGAGTCCCCTTGCTACCGCTGCATCTTCCCGGAGCCTCCCCCGAAGGACGTGATACCGACCTGCTCGCGGGCAGGGGTCATCGGGGTGCTGCCCGGGGTGCTCGGCACGCTCCAGGCGACCGAGGCGATCAAGTACCTCCTGGGAGCGGGGGATCTTTTGACCGGGCGCCTGCTTACCTACAACGCCCTCAGGATGCGCTTCAGGGAAATTCCGGTGAAGAAAAGCGCCAAGTGCCCGATCTGCGGCGACCACCCCACCATCACCGAGCTGAAGGACGAGCTCGAAGCCATGACCGTCTGCGACCTAGGGCACTGACATGGTCGAGATCCCCAAAGAGATACTGGCGGCGGTGATAAGCCACGCGCAGAGCGGGTTTCCGCTGGAGGTCTGCGGCATCCTGGGCGGCAACGGCAAGGTGGTCGCGAGCCACCACCCGATGACAAACACCGACGCCAGCAACGACCATTTCATGATGGACCCGAAGGAGCAGTTCGCCGTGGTCAAGGCGCTGCGGGCCAGCGGTGAAGAGATGCTGGTGATCTACCACTCGCACCCCGAGTCCCCCGCCCGCCCCTCCCAGGAGGACATACGGCTGGCGCTGACCCCCAACGTCCACCACCTGATCGTGTCGCTTGAGGCACGGGACAAGCCGGTCGCCAAGGTGTTCCGCATCAATGGCGGCGTGGTCGAACCGGTGGAGATCGTGGTAGCGTGATAAACATCAAGCGTTTTTATGATTTTTAGTCCTTAGGAGAGAAACGTGGCAGAGCAGAAAATAGACCTGAAAAATCTGAAGGCCGGCGGCTTTATCAAGGAGCGCGGCAAGGACATGTTCACAGTGCGTCTGCGCGTGCCCGGCGGCAGGATGTCGGTGGACCGCCTGGCGAAGATCGCGGCGGTGGCGCAGAAATACGGCAAAGGGTTCGTCCACCTTTCCGTGCGTCAATCCATCGAACTGATCAACATCAACTTCACCGATTTCGACGCGGTGGTAGCCGAACTGGGCGAGGAACAACAGAAGGTCGCCTCCTGCGGCGCGCGCGTCCGGGTCCCTACGGCCTGCGGCGGCTGCGAATATAACCCCAACGGCCTGGTCGATACCCAGAAGTCGGCGCTCGAGGTCGACGAGAAGCTCTTCGGCACCGTCACCGGCCACCATAAGTTCAAGGTCGGCTTCGCCGGCTGCCCCTTTGACTGCCCCAAGTCCGCCACCAACGACGTCGGCCTCCAGGGCGCCGTGTGGCCCGTGCTCGACGCCTCCGGCTGCATCAGCTGCGGCCTCTGCGCCAAGTCCTGCACCGAGGGGGCGCTCACCATGGGCGCGGACAACAAACCTGTCTTCGACACCGCCAAATGCATTTACTGTGGCGACTGTATCAAGGTCTGCCCGACCGGCGCTTGGAAAGCCGAGAAGAAAGGTTACACCGCGCGCATCGGCGGCAAATGGGGACGGCGCCCGCTGGTGGGAACCGTGTACGCCACCTTCCTCCCGGAAGATCGGGTCGTCGACTTCATCGGGTCCGTCCTTGCCTGGTACCAGGAGAAGGCCGAAGGCGCAGGACGTGTCAGGATCGGCGATATCATCCTGCGCGAGGGGAACCAGTCGATTCTCGACCATCTGCGCAAAGGGTTCCCCGAGGTCGTCGTAGCCAGCACCATCGACCCGCAGGTCATCAACACCCAGCTGCCGCTGGGTAAGCCCTAGAAGCCCGGAGAGAAAAATGGAAACCATAGATTTACGCGGCGTCTCCTGCCCCACCAACTTCGTTAAGGCTAAACTGGAGCTGGAAGATATCGAAGCCGGGACCACGGTGGAATTTCTTCTGGACGACGGCGAGCCGGTAAAGAACGTTCCCCGCAGCCTCAAGGATGAAGGGCACAAGCTCCTCGGGCTCAAAGAGGTGGACGGCTACTACGTGCTGACTCTGGAAAAAGTGGAAGAGTGATTTCGAACAGAGGCAACTGAACCAAATTGAACAGGGATAAAGGGGATGGATGGGATGGCGCCAAGGCGGCTATTCCCGCATCCCCTTTATCCGTGTTGCAGCAGTTGGTTTTCCAGCTGCAGCTCGGGAGAAGCTTTAATAAATGAGCGATAACTCAGTGAAAAAACGGATACTGGTGGCAATGAGCGGCGGCGTGGATTCATCGGTAACCGCGGCGCTCTTGAAGGAACAGGGACACGACGTGATGGGGGTGTCGCTGCAGCTTTACGAGCGCCCGGAATCGACCAAGAGCGGCGGAAAGACCTGCTGCTCGCTCACCGACGTGATGGACGCGGCCAGGGTCGCTAAAAGGCTCGGCATCCCCTTCGAGGTCGTCGACCTGAGGGAGCGTTTCAAGGAGTTGGTGATCGACAACTTCACCGCCGAGTATGCCTCCGGCAGGACCCCCAACCCCTGCGCCCGCTGCAACGAAAGGATCAAGTTCGGCCTGCTGCTGGAGATGGCCGCCTCCTTTGGCGCGGATCTCCTCGCCACCGGGCACTACGCGCGGATAGAGCAGGATGCCGATGGTACCTACCAGTTGCTGAAAGGGCTCGATCCCGGCAAAGACCAGAGCTACTTCCTTTTCGGGATGAATCAGGAGCAGCTCTCCCGCATCATCTTTCCGGTGGGAAACCTGGAAAAGCGCGTGGTGCGCGAGCACGCGGCACGCTTCAACCTTCCGGTGGCCCAAAAGCAGGAAAGCCAGGAGATCTGCTTCATTCCCGACAACGACTACGTCAGGTTCCTGGAGGAAGCGGGAGTTAGGCCCGAGGCCGGCGACATCGTGGACAAAAGCGGCAACAAGCTCGGGAGCCACGTCGGCATCCACAAGTACACCATCGGACAGCGGCGCGGCCTGGGGATCGCCTGGAAGGAGCCGCTCTACGTCACGGCGATAGACGGCGCTGCCTCGCGCGTCGTAGTGGGCCCGGAGGAAGATCTGAAGAGAGGGGGGCTCGTCGCCGAGGAACTGACTTGGACGGACAAGCCCATCAGCGGCACCTTTAACGGCAGCTGCAGTATCCGCTACCGGATGCAGCCGGTCCCCTGCTCCGCGCGGCTTATCGAAGACGGACGCATGCAGGTGGAGTTCGAGACCCCGCAGCGCGCTGTCACCCCGGGGCAGGCAGTCGTCCTTTACCAGGGCGATAAAGTCATAGGCGGCGGCTGGATAGGTTATGGGTGTCACCACCTGGATGGTCGGCGCGGTGTAGTTGCATAGCGCATAGCTGCAAATTGTGAAGGGAACTTGAGGGCTATGACTTGAGGGTTTTGCCTGCGAACAGTTCCGCAGCTGCGGCAGCACCGATCTCGGCGGCTATGGCCTCGCTGCCGGCGGCGAGCATCTCGGGGAGTTTTTCCGATCTGTGGGCGTCACTCCCCAGGCAATCATAGATTCCTTCCCTCAGGAACAGCAGCGCGTGGTCCCGGACTTCCTTGCCGTAGATGCCGGCGAAGCTGCCGAGATTTCCCTGAAACCGGCACCCTGAACGCTTCAGGATGCGGACGAGGAGATCCTCGCACTCAGGCTCCTTGGCTTTTCCAAGGATGCGGCTGAAGGCGCTGCGGAATCCGCCGCTGCCGGGGGTGGCGGGAGCGAAGGCGGCGCACCTCTCGGGGTGGGCGATGAGGGGTTGCCTGCCGCGGGTTATAAGCTGCGACAGCATGACGGTAAGCATCTCGGACCCACCCCGGAACGGGACTTCCACCAGCATGGTCTTGCCGGCTCCGAAGCAAAGGGCATCGGGAAGTAGTTCAGGGAGGAACTCGTCAAGGTAGTGCTCGGTTCCTGCGATAAGCTGCAGCCCTATCCCCGCCTCTTGCAACAAGCACTGCAGTATCTCCGTGGTTCGGGTGACGCGGGTCGGGTCGTTTTCAAAGCCCCCCTTGATCCAGTGGGGAGTGCAGTGCACGGTGGCAAAGCCGAAGTCATAGAGGATGCGGGCCATCTCCAGAGATTCATCGAGATCGGTGGCGCCGTCGTCAAGGGAGGGAAGCAGGTGGCAGTGGTAATCGATCATCACTTTTTCCATGGACATTCTCTAGCATTAAAGGGGTCTCAAGTCAAAACCATTCGCCAAAGAGAAGGTCTCGAAAAATCTGAGAGAAAAGCAGCTTGAGTTAAAACATCCGGCTGTCCCCTGAGGTTCTCCGATTTTCTCCGGGGCTAACGGTTTGTAGTCATTGCGGGGTTGCCATTGAAAACCTCCTCGGTAGAATTGTGCTTTGTGCGCCGGAGGGGAAATGGCCAAAACAACGTTAAAAAACATACATTTATCTCACTTTCTGGAACTCCTCCGCCTCTTCGGCGAACTCCATGGGCCGGTACTCTCGGACCAGGGGGTTTTCTCCTTCGCACCGCTTGCCTCAGCCTCCGACCTGCAGCTCAATTACTCTAGAACGCAGATTCCCCCCAAGAAATACCTGCTCCCCTTCCGGGAGGAGATCCTGCATTACCAAAAGGGAGCCTACCGGCAAGCTGTCCCGTACGGCTCCGAGACCGTCCTCTTCGGCGTTCACCCCTGCGACCTCGACGCCATGGCCTACCTGGACCGGGTCTTCCTCGCCGAAGCCGCTGACTCCTGCTACGCGACCCGGCGCGCGAACCTCACCCTGGTAGGGCTCTCCTGCCGCCCGGACGATTTCTGCTTCTGCTCGGGACCACGGGAGAGCGCCGCCTGCGATCTCTTCCTGCAGGCCGGCGAGGACGGTTTTAGCCTCACGGCCCGCAGCGCCAAGGGGGAAGCGATAACCGCCGCGGCAGCCGATCTCCTGGTCGAAACGGAAAAAGAGATAGAGCCCCCCGCCTGCGGGTCGTGCAATGTGCTCCCCCAGGACCCGCAGCTGCGCTTCTCCGCCCATCCGCTTTGGGTGAAATTCGCCGAGGCCTGCGTTTCCTGCGGCGCCTGTTCAGTCTGCTGCCCCACCTGCTACTGCTTCGACTTAAGGGAATATCCCTCCCTTTCCGGCGGCGCAGAGAGGGTGCGCGAGTGGGACAACTGCCTTTTCGTTACCCACGGCGAAGTGGCGGGGGGAAACTTCCGGGCCACCAGGCTGGAGCGGCTTCGTTACCGCTTCCTGCACAAGTACTGCGGTTTCACCCCCTTAACCGGGATAACCTCATGCGTTGGTTGCGGCCGCTGCAAGGAATTCTGCCCGGTCGGCATCGACCTGCGCGAGCTGTTCCAGGATCTCCCCCTCGATTGCGGGAGGACGCCATGACCCTCCTGGCAAACCATCCGGACACCCCCTTCGCGGCCAAGCTTTTGCAGCGGCGCCAGCTCTCGGAGGACACTGCGCTCTTCACCGTCGCTCCGGAAGCCGCTGCGCTTCCCTCCCTTTCCAGATTCATCCCCGGGCAGTTCGTCCAGCTCTCGGTTCCCGGCGCGGGCGAAATTCCGATCTCGCCCGCCGATCTCGCCCACGAAGACGGCACCGTGGATCTCTGCGTGCGCCGGGTGGGGCACGTGACCGATGCGCTGCACCAGGCGCCGGAAGGAAGCACGCTGGGGCTCCGCGGCCCGTTCGGCGCCGGCTTTCCCCTGGCGGAAATGACAGGGCACCCGGTGCTCCTCTTGGCGGGAGGGCTCGGCATCGCGCCGCTGCGCTCCCTGCTGCTGCACCTGTTGCAAAACGGCGAGCGCTTCGGGGAGATCACGCTGATGTACGGCGCGAAAAAGCCCACGCTGATGCTCTTTCGCGAAGAACTGGCGGAACTCGCCGCGCGCGGTGGGCTGCGGCTCTACCTGACGGTCGATTTCGCGCCCGAGGAGCCTTGGGGCGGCTTCTCCTGCGCCGTCGGGCTCCTCCCCGACCTCTTGAAGGGGTTCAGCTTCGACGCCGCCAACAGCTACGCCGCCATATGCGGCCCCCCCGCCCTCTACCGCTGCCTGGGCGCCGACCTGGAAAGGGCCGGCGTCGCGCCGCAGCGGATCCTTTTGAGCCTGGAGCGCAGGATGCGCTGCGGCATCGGGCGCTGCTGCCATTGCGCGCTGGGGCAGAAACTTTGTTGCGTGGACGGCCCCGTCTTCCGGCTCAGCGAGCTGAAAGAGATACCGGAGGCGCTATGAACCGCCCAAGGCTTGCCATAGCCGGGCTCACCGCCTGCTCGGGGTGCCAGCTGACCCTTCTCAACTGCGAGGAGGAGTTGGCCGAGGTGGCCGCCCGTTTCGATCTGGTCTCCTTTCCCATGGCGGAGAGCGTCGAGGGGGGAGCGCCCTTCGACGCGGCGATAGTGGAGGGTGCGGTCTCAACTCCGGGCGACTTGGCCAACCTGTTCCGGCTGAGGAATTCCAGCAGGCTTTTGGTGGCCCTTGGCACCTGCGCCATCTTCGGCGGGGTGGCGGCCATGAACAACGGGGTCTCGACGAGAGAAGAACTGGTCGCAGCCGTCTACGGAGATGGGGAGAAGACAGTGGAGAGCTTCGCCCCCGCCCCGCTTACCAACTTCGTAAGCGTCGACTTCTCCATCACCGGCTGCCCCCCGGAAAAGCAAGAGGTCATGGCCCTACTCTGCGCCCTTCTTAATGGAACGCTCCCCCCGCTCGCTACCTACCCGGTCTGCACCGAGTGCCGCAGCAGGGAAAACCTCTGCCTGCTCTTGGAGCGAAAGGAGCTTTGCCTCGGCCCGATCATCCAGGGGGGGTGCAACGCAAGATGCCCGGCGACGGGGATAGTCTGCGAAGGTTGCCGGGGACCGGTGCGCGAGGCGAACGTGGCGCAGGAGTTGGAGCTGTTGTTGGAGCGCGGGTTTGGCAGGAAGGAAATCGAGCGCAGGATGAGCCGATTCAAGCCGGAGTGGGACTATGGGCAGCGTCGTTGAGTTGAACCTGGCCCGGGTGGAGGGTCACGGCAGCGTCAAGGTCTACCGCCAGGGGTCGCGCGTGGAGCGGGTGGAGCTATGCCTCGCCGATTCCCCGCGCCTCTTCGAGGCGCTCCTGGTCGGCAAGAGCTATCTGGAAGTGCCGGAGATCATCTGCCGCATCTGCTCTCTTTGCTCGACGGTGCACAAGGTGACCGCCCTCCTGGCGGTGGAGAACGCCTTTGGGGTGGAAGTCTCGTGGGCGACGGCCCTGACCCGCGAGCTCATCATGCAGGGGGGAATGATCCAGGACCACGCGCTGCACCTGTACTGCCTGCTCCTTCCTGACCTTCTCGGCGTGCCGGGAGTGACCGGGCTGGCCCAGAAGGCGCCCGAACTACTGAAGACGGGACTTGGCATCAAGAGGGTCGGCAACATGATCCAGGAGACGGTCGGCGGCCGCCTGATCCACCCGGTCAACATCCGGCTGGGTGGGCTGGGGCAGAGGGTGAGCAAAAAGGAACTGCTGCGCCTGCGCCATGAGCTTGAGTCGGTCCTTCCCGCCTGCCGCGACGCCTACCGGCTCTTCCGCACCCCCTTCCCTTTCCCGGAACTCCCGTCCCCGAACGCGCTGGCGGTGGACCCAGGCGGCGACGGCCGTTCCGCCGCCATCCGATGCCGCATGGGCGGAGGGGAATCCTTCGCCGTCTCCGGGTACCGCGAGGCGATCAAAGAAAGCGTCCTCCCCCACTCCAACGCCAAATATTCAAAGGTGATGGAAAAAGAAGCCACGGTGGGCGCGCTGGCCAGGCTCTCCCTCGGCGTCCGCCTCAGCGCGCAGGCTCAGGGCGTGTTCGACGAGGTAAAGCACGAGATCCTCGGCAGGGACATCCGGGGCAACACCCTGGCACAGGCAATCGAGCTTTGTGACGCAGCTGAGCGCGCGATAGAACTCATCGACCGACTTCTCGAAAAAGGCCAGGGTTCCCCCGACGACGTCGGACCGGTCCTGCGCGCGGGGAGAGGGAGCGCCGCCTGCGAGGCGCCACGCGGCCTGCTGATCCACAGTTACGACTTCGACTCGGACGGCATCTGCACCGAAGCCGACGTCGTCACCCCCACCGCCTTGAACCAGGGGGCCATGGCGCGCGACCTGCTGGCGCTGGCGCGGGGAATGGAGGGGGAAGAGACGAAAAAGATGACCACGGCGCTGGAGCGCCTGATCAGGTGCTACGACCCCTGCATCTCGTGTGCGGTGCACGTGCTGAAGCTCTGACAGGGGCTCACGGTGCTACTTGCACAGCGTCTGCGACACTGGCATTGCATGCCGTCGCTGCCGCTTCACGTGATGAGGCTGCAACGTTTATTGCCACCGCAACTCTCATACCACAATTTGCCGATTGCACTGTGACAGAGGAGGGCCGACCGGCCCACTAGCAGGCAAAACGATTGAAATGATTTATGGTTCGACCGACTCACGCGGCTCAAAAAATAACTATTTATCGTACACTTGGATCAGATGAAATTAATCTCATCTTTATCTTGACACATAAAATGGCGTTGATAGACTTGCTCACAAGTTTCGCATGTCAGTGCGAGCCGCTCTGGGATACTCGTAGCGCATCCCGTTGAGTCCCTGACTACCTTTCTTTGCCAAAATGTTCCCGGTTTCAGACGTGGTGAGCAGGCCCTCATACAGCAGAGGGAAGCCTGAAGCGTTTCACCGGGCGATATTGCGACTGAGGTCAGTAACTCGGCACTTCCCGCAACGGTATCCCGGAGCAACTTCAAGATTGGCGTTATTCGGGCAACGCTAAACGCGATTTGTCTCATCCGCCAGGCGGCCTCACACCCCGCCTCAAAAAGGAAAAAACCGAAACCGGGTCAACCGCACGGTCGGCAACACCGTACGGCGCCACCGGGGAAGTTTCACCGACGGATTGGTAGAAAGTGTCCCGTTTTAACGCCAATGCAAACCGAAAAGGCCCTGGTTTTCCGAACCAGAGGCCTTTTTTCTGGATTAGGCGCCGCCAGCGCCCGTAATATACCTGCTTTCCGGGCCTGGCTTGGCGCCCGCTTCCATCTTCAATTCAACTGGTTATATTCAGTGGGGATTTGACTGAGGAAGTCTTCCACAAAAGCTGTGGATAACTCTGTGGGAAAAGCCGCATCGGGGAAAAGAAATCTCTGAGTAATCGCCCCCCGATGGCTTTTTGCCTAAATTATAGGCAGCCGAAAACAGGAGGCAGACAAAAGTAATGGCCGCGGTTTTCGCCGCGGCCATTTCGGTTTCCTACCCGTGGGAAAATCATTCCACGTTCAGCTTCTTGACCCTCTGGGTCGCCGCCTCGCTCTTCAATATCCGCACCTCCAGGATGCCGTCCTTGAAGCTTGCGCGCGCCGTGTCGGTGATGGTTTCCACCGGAAGCCTGCACGTTCTCATGAACGAACCGTAGGAGCGCTCAACCCGGTAGAAATCCTTCTATTCGATCCGCTCTGCCTTGCTCTTCTTCCCCGAGATGGTGATGCTGTCGGGGGAAAGCTGCACGTCGATGTCTTCCTTGCGGATTCCAGGGATCTCTGCCTTGACCACCACGGAGTCCCCTTCCTCAAAGACATCGACCGGCAAGTAGAGCTCCTCCATCTCCCCCCCAGCCATCCTCTGCGACCAGAGGGAGAAGAAAGGCTTCTTGAAAACCTCGTCGAACATCCGCTCCATCTGCGCCATGGGGGAGGTCGAGTGCCGCCCCTGCAGTTCGCCCTTCTCGCTCTCGCGCTCTAGCTGCCGTCTCTCGCTTTGCGGCCGGTCGTCACGTCTCAGAATATCCCGTTCTTTTTCGAGCATTTCGCTGTCCTCCGATTAAGGTTGGCGTAAAGATTGGAAAACCTTAATTCGGCGACCACGAAAGTCAAGCCATACGACCCTGCAGGTAAGGCTACCCCTTGAGCCCCGACTCGAGGTCCGGGTAGAGGAGCTCTATCCCCAGCTCCTCGATCAATTTGCGGTTCGACACCACCCTCCCCTCGGAGAAGTAGGAGATCATCAGCGGGCTCATCACCTGGCGCGCCTCCTCCATGGTCACCTGGCGCGGCCTCGGGAGCCCGAGCCGATCGGCGGCGGCATTGAAATAGCTGGTCATGGTGGTGGACTGGCCGTCGCTCACGTTGAAGATTGCGCCGTCTTTTCCCCGCTCCAGTGCGGCGAGGCAGATCCGCGACAGGTCGTCGGCATGGATCCTGTTGCTGGGAAGCGATTCCTCCTCGCGCAACACCGGCTGCCCGGTAGTGAGCTGGGTGACGGGGAGGCGGTCCGCAGCATAAATGGCCGTTACCCTCAGGATTACCACTGGGACGTGGCGCTCCCTCCCCCACTCGCTTACCAAGCGCTCGGCATGCAGCCGGCGCTTTCCCCTGCTGGTCTGCGGGTTGGCCTCGCTCTCCTCGGTGACCGTCGCCGTCCCGCAGTCCCCGTAGACCGCGCTGGTCGATATGTAGACTATCTTTTCCGGCTCTTCGCCGGGGGCGATGGAGGCCAAGAAATTGCGCATCCTGGTATCCTCGTTGCCTCCCCCGGGAGGGGGTGCCAGGTAGATAACTCCAGCACCTTTGACCGGCAGTCCCGCAAGCGTCGCCGGCTGGTCCAGGTTCCCGGTATATGTGGTCGCGCCTGCGACCTCTTCTTCGTTCCTTCTGAAGCTGGAGACCTTCATCCCCCGCGCCAGCGCCAGCGCTGCAACCCGTCGCCCGATGGCGCCGCAACCGACTATCAGCAGTTGTTCCATGTCTGTCCCTTTCCCTATACTGAGTATCGATCATCTTTCGCGCGGAGAGAATGCTGCGCCACTTCGATTGCCCTTGCCGAAACCGAATCCGGGTGCAGACCTCTGGCGCAACCCACCGCTAATGAACACTCCTGTCGGCTCTCTCTATCTACCAGAAAATACACCCCGATGACCAGCAAAATTGCCCCCCTGCAACCGACCAGCCCCACTTTCCCGGTTTCTTTTAAATAATTTTTAATATGCTAAGGTTTACCTTTTTCCGCGAGGGACCCACATGAGACAAGCAACCGGGACATACGTCATGCTGCTCTTGGTGGCCGGACTGGCCACGGGAGATCTGAACCAGAAACCGCAACGGCAGCCGATCGATCAGGAGGAATACCTGGAGGCGGACGACTGGTTCGAAGCGGGGGTGCTCATGAACAGCCAGGGGCGCTACGGCGAAGCGGCCGAGGCCTTCAGCAAAAGCATCGCCCTCTCTCCCGGGAACGCCGTCTCCTGGCTCAACCTGGGGACCGCCCAGGCGCTTACCGCGGACTACCCTCGCGCCGTCGAATCCCTCAAAAGATCAATAGCGCTGGATCCAAAGCTAGCCCTCGCCTTTTCCAATTTAGGGGAAGTCTGTTTCAGGACCGACCGCTATGAGGAAGCCGTCGAAGCTTACACTTCGCTGCTGGAATTATGGCCCGGCAATGCCAATGCCCTCTATAAGCTGGGACTGTCACATCTCTTTCTGAACCAGTGGGGGAAAGCACAGGCCGAGTACCTCACACTGAAACTTGTCGACCCGGAACTGGCAGAAAAGTTGAAAAACGCTATTATCCAGAGTAGTAGTGATTAGAAAGGAGGGATTTCATGCGCTATTCACCGCTGCTCACAGACCTTTACGAGTTGACCATGCTGGCAGGTTACCTGGACCAGGGGATGCAGGAGCACCGCGCCGTCTTCGATCTGTTTTTCCGCACCCCCCCTTTCAACGGAAGCTACGCCGTCTTCGCCGGTCTGGAAAACGCGCTTTGCTACCTGGAGGAACTCCGCTTCAACGAGGAGGAGTTGAGCTACCTGGACGGGCTCAAGATCTTCCGCCCCGCATTCCTGTCGTACCTGGAAACCTTCCGGTTCCGTGGGAGCGTCACCGCCCCGGCCGAGGGGAGCGTGGTCTTCTCGCGCGAACCGCTCCTTACGGTGGAGGGGAGCCTCGCCGAGGCGCAGTTCGTCGAGACGGCGCTCCTGAACATCATCAATTTCCAGACGCTGGTCGCCACCAAGGGGGCAAGGATCACCCTGGCCGCGGCAGGCGGCACCGTCCTCGAATTCGGGCTGCGCCGCGCCCAGGGCCCGGACGGGGGGCTCTCCGAGGCACGGGCCGCCTTCATCGGCGGCGTGCGCTCCACCAGCAACGTCATGGCCGGCAAGTGCTACGGCATCCCGGTCCGGGGGACCCATGCCCACAGCTGGATCATGGCGTTCCCCGACGAGCTTGCCGCCTTCCGCCACTACGCCGGCACCTTCCCAGATTCCTGCATCCTCTTGATCGACACTTACGACACCCTTAAAAGCGGCCTCCCCAACGCACTCACCGTCGCCCGCGAACTGAAGGCAAAAGGGCACGACCTGGTAGGGGTGAGGATAGATTCAGGCGACCTCGCCTACCTCTCACGCCAGGTTCGCGCCGCTTTCGACGCGGCCGGTTTTCCCGGGGTGAAGATAGTCGGCTCCAACGAGCTCGACGAGTACGTGATCGAGTCGATCCGCAGCGAAGGGGGAAAGATCGACATCTACGGCGTCGGGACCCGGCTCGCCACCTGCGCGGGCGAAGGGGGGGGCGCTCTCGGCGGGGTCTACAAGCTGGTCCGGATAGGGGAGGAGCCCAAGCTGAAGCTGACCAGCGACCTGTCCAAGGCTACGCTTCCCGACCGGAAAAAAGTGCTGCGAGCCGTGGCGCCAGACGGCTCCTACATACAGGACGTCATCACCCTGGAAGACGAGGAGCTGCAGCCGGGCGCACTGGTGTTCGATCCGGTCAACCCATTGCAGCATATCCGCCTCCCAGCGAACGCGAGGCTCGTGGAAGTGAGAAGCCAGGTGATGCACGAAGGGGTAAGGTGCGCCCCCTCCCCCACCCTGAACGACTGCGCGGACCGCGCAGCGCGCGAACTGGCCCTGCTCCCGCAGGGGTGTCACCGGCTGGTCAACCCGCACCTCTACAAGGTATCCATCAGTCAGGGGCTGAACACCCTGCGGCTCAAACTCATGTCCCGGATTCAGAACCGGTATGCGGCGGGGCAAACAGAAGGGGATACGGCATAGGAGGCGATCATGCAACGAAGAGGAGCACTTCTTGTTGTCGACGCGCAGGTGGATTTCTGTCCGGGAGGGGCGCTCCCCGTCCCCCGTTGCGACCAGGTGATCCACGCACTGAACCGGTACCTGGATCTGTTCAAGCGCAGGAGCGCGCCCGTCTTCGCCTCGCGCGACTGGCATCCAAAGCAGAGCAAGCACTTCAAGGAAAACGGCGGTGAATGGCCGGCCCACTGCGTCCAGGGGACCCTCGGCGCCGAATTTCACCCGGCACTGGTACTTCCAAGCGACACCATCGTCATCTCCAAGGGGATGGCCTCCTGGGACGACGGATACTCGGCCATGCAGGGGGTAACCGAGAACGGCACCCCATTCGTCATGCTGCTGCGGCACATGGAGCTGGACCGGCTCTACGTCGGGGGGCTCGCCACCGATTTCTGCGTGAGACAGACGGTGCTCGAGGCGTTGAAGGCGGGATTCGAGGTGACCCTCCTGACCGATGCCGTCGGGGGAGTCGACCTCAGGCCGGGGGATTCGGAGCGGGCCGTGGCGGAGATGATCCACTCTGGCGCCGACGTCGCCACCCTCGCCTCCATCGGCACCGCCGTGGCGTGGGATGGCGCGCCGCAGCGACAGCAGGGACGCGGATAGCAAACAAAAATATGCCCTCGGCAAAATTCACCACGCCGGGGGCATTTTTTTTTGACACTACATGAGAAACGCGCTAGATTACAGCACATTAAAAACTGCTAGCGCGGGAGTCTCAGATGATCAAGACCAACAATCTCAAGGTAAGAAGCATCACTCCGATCATTGCACCTACCGATCTCAGACAGGTCTTCCCCATGTCCGAGAAATCCGGGACCTGCGTGAGCAACAGCCGCGCGGCCATCACCAGGATCTTGAGGGGAGAGGACAAGCGGCTCATGGTGGTCGTCGGCCCCTGCTCCATTCACGACCCCAAGGGAGCCCTGGAGTACGCGGAGAAGCTCGCGGCGCTCGCCAAGGAGGTCTCCGAGGAAATGCTGCTGATCATGCGCGTGTACTTCGAGAAGCCGCGCACCACCATCGGGTGGAAGGGGCTCATCAACGACCCTGACATGAACGGCACCCACCAGATCTCCAAGGGGCTCGGCATCGCCCGCGGCCTTCTCTGCAAGATCACCGAGATGGGACTTCCTGTCGCAACCGAGATGCTCGACCCGATCACCCCCGAGTACCTGGCCGATCTCCTCTCCTGGGGCGCCATCGGGGCCCGCACCACCGAATCACAGACCCACCGCGAAATGGCAAGCGGCCTCTCCTTCGCGATAGGGTTCAAAAACGGCACCGACGGTAACCTCCAGATCGCCATCGACGCCATGAAGGCGGCGCTTCATTCCCACAGCTTCCTCGGCATCAACCGCGACGGCCTGACCTCCATCATCCAGACCACCGGCAATCCCGACGTGCACATGGTCTTGCGCGGCGGAAGCAAGAAGCCGAACTACTCCCCGGAGGACATCGCCAAATCCGAGGAGATGATCGCCAAGGCGGGCCTTGCCCCCACCATGATGGTCGACTGCAGCCACGGCAACTCCGAGAAGAAGTACGAGCGGCAACCCGAGGTGATGAAGAGCGTGATCGACCAGATCGCCGCTGGCAACCGCAGCATCTCCGGCGTGATGATCGAGAGCTATTTGAAGGAAGGGAACCAGCCCATGCCGAAAGACGGCGACCCCTCCTCCTTGACCTACGGCGTATCGATCACCGACAGCTGCATCAGCTGGGAAACCACCGAGGCCACCCTGCGCGAAGCCCACCGCAGATTGAAAGCCTGCGGCGGCAGGAAGATTTCTTAGTTAGTTAAAGGCTACAGGCGGAACAGAGAGTTCACGGAGGTTCGCAGAGGACGCTGAGGGAGAACAAGGCATTGAACAGGGATAAAGGGGATACAGGGCCGTTGCAGTTTTAGGGTCTGGTTTCTCCTCTGTGACCGCCTTGGCTTTTCCCCTGTGCCCTCTGTGTTCCGCCTTACGCTTTCAGGTTAAAAAAAAGGCCCCGAGCTTTCGCCGGGGCCTTTTTCTTTGCCTGTGGTTTCCTTCCTACTTCGCGGTCACCAGGTAGAGCGGTTTGACGAAGGTCGCCTCGGTGGCGCCTCGCACCTCTTCCACGACTTCCGGGGTTACGGCGGAGTCGAGGGAGAGGATGACCATCGCCTCCCCTTTCTTCTCGCGACGACCCAGGTTCATCGAGGCGATGTTGATCTCGTGGGTGCCGAGGATGGTGCCGATCTTGCCGATGATGCCCGGACGGTCGCCGTAAGCCATGAGCAGCATGTGCTCTTCGGGGCGGAAGTCCATCTGGTAGTCGCGCAGCTTGACGATGCGCGGGATCCCTTCGAACAAGGTGCCGCTGATGAGCCTCTTCTCGCCGGGGCCCTCGATGGCGATGGTGATCATGTTGGAGAAGGCCTCGGTCTGGTTGGACTTCACCTCTTCGACGACGATCCCCATGCTGTCGGCGACGAGCTGCGCGTTGACCATGTTCACGTCCTGCTCGACCCTGCGGTTCAGAAGCGACGCCAGACCAAGAACGGTGATGGGCGTGCAGTCGTACTGGGCGAGGTTGCCGGTGTAGGTGAAGGTGATCTTGTTCAGGTTGGTGTCCACCAGCTGGATGACGAAATCGGACAGCACGTTCATCAGGTTCAGGTAAGGACGCATCTGCCCCATGAGGGCTGCGTCGAACCTCGGGATGTTGATGGCGTTCTCCAGCGGCTGCTCGTCCAGGTAGTGGATGATCTCACGGGAGACGTCCACCGCCACGTTCACCTGCGCTTCAAAGGTGTTGGCGCCCAGATGCGGCGTGACCACCATCTTCTCGTGGCCGATCAGCTTTTTCAGGGTATCGGTGTCGGGGGGCTCCTGGCTCCAGACGTCGAAGGCTGCGCCGGTTACCTTGCCGGAATCGAGCGCCTCAAGCATCGCCTCCTCGTTGATGATGCCGCCGCGCGCCGCGTTGATGACGATGACCCCTTCCTTCATGGCGGCGAGCTCTTTCTTGCCGATCATGTTGCTGGTCTCCGCGGTAAGCGGGGTGTGGACGGTGATGATGTCGCAGACGCGGACGATTTCATCCAGCGAAACCAGCTTGACGCCAAGGTCGTGCGCCCTTTTCTCTGCGATGTAGGGGTCGCAGGCGAGCACTTCGCACTCGAAAGCCTTGAGGCGGGTAGCCACCCTCCCCCCTACCTTGCCCAGACCGATGACGCCGGCGGTGCGCCCTTTAAGTTCGTAGCCGGTGAAGGGGGCGCGCTTCCAGGCGCCTCCCTTGAGGGACGAGTTAGCCTTGGTGATATTGCGGCAGAAGGAAAGCAGCAGCGCCATGGCGTGTTCCGCCGCGCTGTTGGTGTTGCCGAAAGGTGCATTGACGACGATGACGCCCTTGGCGGAGGCATAGTCGACATCCACGTTGTCGACGCCGACGCCGGCGCGCGCCACCATTTTCAGGTTGGTCGCTGCGTCAAGCAGGGGCTTGTCCACGGTGGTGCCGCTTCTGGTGATGATAACGTCGTAATCACCAATGATCGAGTAAAGCTCTTCCTTCTTCAGTCCCAGCTTGATGTCCATCTGCACGCGCGGGTCGCGCTGCAAAAGTGCCAGTCCTTCCTGAGCCACTTCATCGGTTACGATAATCTTCATTGCCACTCCTTTGGTTTGGGTTAAAACCGCTCATGCTTCAAGGTTCTACGTTATCAGGTACAAACTCCCCCTGCCTTGTGGAAAGGGTCGGGAGAGGGTTCGACTTAAATTAAGGAGACCTTCTTCGCCTCAGCAACGAAACGCCTGACTTTCTCTGGGTCCTTGCGGCCGGGGGCAAGCTCCACGCCGCTGGAGACGTCGACCGCATAAGGGGCGACCTTGGCCACCGCCTGGGCGACGTTGTCAGGGTCGAGCCCTCCTGCCAGAACTATCCTCCCCTGCCCTTTGGCGGCTACGGCGTGATCCCAGTCGAAGCGCTCGCCGGTCCCGCCGGGGGAAGCCGGGGAGTAGGCGTCAAGGAGATAGGCCGAAACCTTGTAGTTGGGAAGTGCGGCAAGGCTCTCGGCGCTGCGCACCCGGAACGCCTTCATCACCCTTCGCCGCACCAGCCCGCAGTATGCCGGGCTCTCCTCTCCGTGCAGCTGAACCAGATCGAGGCCGCAGGTGTCTGCGGTACGGTTGACGAAGTCGAGTTCGGCGTTGACAAAGAGCCCCACCACCTGGACGAAGGGGGGAAGCTCCCGGATGATCCGGGCGGCAGCTTCAGGCGCGATATTGCGCGGGGACTTCTCGAAGAAGACGAACCCAAGGGCGTCTGCCCCGGCGTCGACTGCCATGAGAGCATCCTCAAGCGTTGTTATGCCACATATCTTCACCTTTGTCATCGGCGTATACCCTTAAAATTGCTCAATTTCCCACCTGCCGCCGGGGAATTCCGCCCGAAACGGCCCTTCTTTTCGGCGGAAAGAAACATCCTTTCCAGCAGGCCGATCTTCACGACCCTTGGCATGGGCAATCGCCTCGAAGACATCCCCCCGTCCCGTCAAGGGAGGGGGCAGGGTTCTGCAGAGGCTTAAAAGCAGATCACTGCTGATCGCGAAGGCGGGTGAGGGTTGTCCCTAGCAGCAACGGGGACAGGCACCTTCGGAGCCAGTCCCCTATCGTCCCTAGAAGGAAACCTTCGGCAGCCGCTCCAGCGATTGCCGGATCATCTCCTCCGGATACTCGAAGTCCTCGAGCGCGCCGGAGAGATAGGCGTCGTACGCCATCATGTCGAGCTGCCCGTGGCCGGAAAGCCCGAAGAGGATGGTCTTCTCCTTCCCCTCCTCCTTGGCCAGCACCGCCTCGTCGATGGCGGCGCGCACCGCGTGGGAGGATTCCGGCGCCGGCACGATCCCCTCGCTCCTGGCGAAAAGCAGCGCCCCTTCGAAGCAGGCGTTCTGCTTGTAGGACTTCGCCTCGATCTCTCCGGCGTGGTAGAGCTGGGAGATGAGCGCGGACTCACCGTGGTAGCGCAGCCCGCCGGCATGGATCCCCGGCGGCATGAAGTCGTGCCCCAGGGTGTACATCTTGGTGATGGGGGCAAGCTTCGCCGTGTCGCCGTAATCGAAGGCGTAAATCCCCTTGGTCAGGGTCGGGCAGGAAGCCGGCTCCACGGCCAGGCAGCGCACCTTTTTCCCGTTGGCGCGGTCGGAGAGGAAGGGGAAGGCGAGCCCGGCGAAGTTGGAGCCGCCGCCGCAGCAGGCGATCACCACATCGGGGTAATCCCCGGCCAGCTCCATCTGCTCCTTCGCTTCCAGCCCGATCACGGTCTGGTGCAGGCAGACGTGGTTCAAGACGCTCCCCAGCGCATAGTTCGTGTCGTCGTGGGTCGCCGCGTCCTCCACCGCCTCGGAGATGGCGATGCCGAGGCTCCCCAGGTTGTTCGGGTCGTGCGCCAGAATCGAGCGCCCCGCGTTGGTGAACTCGGAGGGGGACGGGATCACCGTCGCGCCCCAAAGCTGCATCATGCTCTTTCGGTACGGCTTCTGGGTACAGGAGACCTTCACCATGTAGATGGTGCACTCCAAGCCGAACATGGAGCAGGCCAGGGCCAGCGAGCTCCCCCACTGCCCCGCGCCGGTCTCGGTAGCGAGCCTGCGGATCCCCGCCTGCTTGTTGTAGTAGGCCTGCGGGATGGCGGAGTTCGGCTTATGGGAGCCGGCGGGCGAGACCCCTTCGTATTTGTAATAGATCTTCGCCGGGGTCTGCAGCGCCTGCTCCAGCCTTCTGGCCCTGAAAAGCGGGGCCGGCCGCCAGAGCCTGTATTTTTCGCGCACGTCTTCGGGAATATCGATCCAGCGCTCGGTCGACATCTCCTGCTCGATCAGCGACATGGGGAAGATGGCGGTCATATCCTCGGGTGTGACCGGCTTCAAGGTCTGCGGGTTGACGACAGGATGCAGCGGCCCGGGCATGTCGGGGATGATGTTGTACCACTGTTTAGGGATGCGTGATTCATCGAGCATAAACTTGGTATTCATAGCCACTCCTTTGGGACGGATTGTCGTAGTTAACCCAGCAGTTCGCGCAGCTTCGAGCCGAAGTCGTCCTCGCGCATCAGCGACTCGCCGATGAGAAAGGCGTGCAGCCCGTTCGACATGAGGTGCACGATCTCCTCGCGCCTGTTGATGCCGCTTTCCGCTACCACCAGGCGCCCCTGCGGCACCAGCGCGGCCAGACGCTCCGAGGTGCGGATGTCGACCACGAAGCTCCTCAGATCGCGGTTGTTGATGCCGATCATGCTGCAATCGGTCTGCAGGGCCGTCTCCAGTTCCTTCTCGTCATGCACCTCCAGGAGCACGTCCATGGAGAGCTCCTGCGCCAGCGCGGCGAAGTCCCGCAACTGGGGGAGATCCAGCATGGCTGCGATCAGGAGGATGGCGTCGGCCCCGGCGGCGCGGGCCTGGTAGATCTGATAGGGGTCGAAGATGAAGTCCTTGCGCAGAAGCGGGAGCGAAACCTCTTCGCGGATAGCGGCCAAGTAGCTCAGGTGCCCCATGAAGAAATGCTCGTCGGTGAGGACGGAGAGGCAGCTGGCCCCGTTTTCCTGGTAGGTCCGGGCGATCTGCAGCGGGTCGAAGTCGGGCCGGATCAGCCCCTTGGACGGGGACCCCTTCTTCACCTCCGCGATGATAGGGGTCCATCCCGAGGAGAGCGAGTTGATAAGCGCCGCCTGGAACCCCCGGGGGTGGTCCTCCAGTTCGGCGAGCCGGTCCATGATCTCGTTTAGCGGCACTTCCGCCTTCATGGCGGCGACTTCGCCCTGCTTGTAGTCCACTATTTTCTTCAGCACATCGGGGAGCTGCGTCATAAAGTAAATCCTTCGTGATCCTGTGATCCATGACCTAGTCCCCCCTCCCCTAGGGGTGTGCAGACCGAGTCAAGGGTGACATGTGTTCGGGGACATGGGTTACAGTTTCAGTGAAAATTGCTTCAACTTCTGATGGCAGAACGCTGCGTCCATGCCCCCTCTCCCTCTGGGAGAGGGTTGGGGTGAGGGGCGCCGTTCTAGCTTGTGGCATCTCCCTCAACCCTCCCCCAGGGGGGGAGGGTATAAAGGAGCTTCCAGTCTATGCTCTCTCCCCCAGAGCGGGAGGGGGGGAGAACTCTATTCCACCTCGTTGGTAAGCGCGACCAACCGCTCAAGCTGCTTCATCGCCGCGCCGGAGTCGATGGTCTCGGCGGCGAGACGTATCCCCTCGGCGACCTCCTTCGCCTTCCCGGTAGCGACCAGCGCATACCCTGCGTTCAAAAGCACGATGCGCCTCTTGGCGCCGTCCTTGCCGGAGAGGATGTCTCTAACGATAACCGCGTTTCCCAGTGCGTCGCCGCCGTGCAGTTCGGCAAGCGGAGCGCGCTCCAGGCCGAACTGCTCCGGGGTTACCTTGTAGAGCTTCACGCCGTCGGCGGTGATCTCGGCCACGGTGCTCTCGCCGGTCAGGGTGATCTCGTCCATGCCGTCGCAGCCATGCACCACGAAGCCGCTGCGGCAGCCGAGTTTCTTCAAGACCTGCGCGAGCTTCTCCACCAGGTCCTCGCGGTAGACGCCGAGCACCTGGCAGTCGGCGCCGGCGGGGTTGGTCAGGGGGCCCAATATGTTGAAGATGGTACGGATGCCGATCTCGCGCCTGGGGCCGATGGCGTGCTTCATGGCGCCGTGAAGCGCCGGGGCGAAGAGAAAGCCGATGCCGATCTGGGCGATGCTCCGCTCGACCACATCGGGGGTGACGTCGAGGTTCACCCCCAACGCCTCCAGGACGTCGGCCGAGCCGCAGGAAGAGGAGACCGCGCGGTTGCCGTGCTTGGCGACCTTGACGCCGCAGGCGGATACGATGAAGGCTACGGTAGTGGAGATGTTGAAGCTGTTGGTGCCGCTGCCGCCGGTGCCGCAGGTGTCGAGGATGGTCTCGCGGTCGAGGTTGATGTCGTCGCGGTCGATGCCGAGCACGCTCTTCCCCACCCGGATGGGAAGCGCCCGGTCGCGCATGACGCGCGCGGCGCCGGTGATCTCGTCAACCGTCTCCCCCTTCATCCTGAGGGCGGTGATGAAGGAGGCGATCTGCGCCGGGGTGGCGCCGCCGGACATCACCTGGTCCATGACCTCGATCATCTCTGCTTCGGAAAGATCCTGCCGTTCCACTACACGCGCGATTGCCTTGCGAATCATAGCCGCTCCTTTTCAACCAAAGATCAAAAGCATCACCACAGAAAAAAGAAAGGCAGCACTGGGGAAAACAGCGAAGGACGGGGTGATCCGGTGCGGGACGTTCTCCTTGCTGGCCATGCATTTGCGGCGCCAGCCAGGGAACCGGGCCCGGGCGGATGCCATCCGGGTCCCTGGTAGCGCAGAGGTTACTTCGTCATCTGCAGAAAGTTTTGCAAAAGCTCCATCCCGCCCTCGGTGAGGATAGACTCCGGGTGGAACTGCACGCCCCAGATCGGGAGGGTGCGGTGCCGCATCCCCATTATCTCCCCCTCGGCAACCCAGGCGGTCACCTCCAACTCGGCGGGAAGCGACTCGCGCTCGACGATCAGCGAATGGTAGCGCGTGGCCGCAAACGGGTTGGGGAGGCCGGCGAAGAGTTCCTTGCCGTCGTGCAGGATGGGGGAGGTCTTGCCATGCATCAAGGTGGCGCTCTTGACGATCTTGCCGCCGAAGGCGTAGCCGATCGACTGGTGCCCGAGACAGACCCCCAGGATCGGAATGCGCCCGGCGAAGCGGCGCACCACCTCGACCGAGATCCCTGCCTCCTCCGGGGAGCAGGGGCCCGGGGAGATCACGATGCGCTCCGGCGCCAGGGCCTCGATCTGGTCCAAAGTGATCTTGTCGTTTCGGTGCACCCCGACCTCCTCGCCCAGCTCGCCCAGGTACTGGACGATGTTGTAGGTGAAGGAGTCGTAGTTGTCTATCATCAGGAGCATATGAGTAACCTGTCGGAATACAGAAGTTTTATCGGACACTGCGTGGGAAGGAGACGCGGGAGGCCCCGATCCCCACTCGTTTGGTGTTTAATCGGAATCGCAGAAATATATAGGTTTTGCCGACAAAACTCAAGTTATTCCGACAGGAAGTAGGGAGGAGGGTGCAACCGGGAGGCTGCCCGCAAGGCGAAGCAGCCGTTTTTCCGGTCCAGATGGGAGGGAATTTGGAGGGCTACCAGGGGCGTTTGTTCCAGGCCAGCCAGTAAAAGCCCATGTCGCGCAAAAGCTCGCTGAAGGAGTCGAAGTCCACCGGTTTGGTCAGGTAGCTGTTGGCGTAATTCTGATAGGCCTGGGCAAGATCGCGCTCCGCCGCCGAGGTGGTCAGTATCACCACGGGGATCGCCTTAAGCTCTTCCGAGGCCTTCACCGCCTTCAGCACCTCGATGCCGTCCACCTTGGGAAGACGCAGGTCCAAAAGGATCAGGTGCGGGCGCGGGTACTCACCCGGGTCGGCATAGACCCCCCTGTGGTTGAGGAAATCGAGTGCAGCCTCGCCGTCTTCCACATGAAAGATCCTGTTGGCCAGCTTGCCGTCGTCCAGGTTGCGCATCGCCAGTTCGGCGTGATCTGGGTTGTCCTCGACCAGCAGGATGCAAAGCGGTTCGCCGTTCATGTTGTCCCTCCCTTTGTAGCATTGTCATTGTCAGCGGGGTTCTTGGCCCCCAGGGTAAAGCAGAAGGTGCTCCCGAGGCCTGGGCCTTCCGACTCCACCCAGAGCCGTCCGTCGTGGAGTTCGACGATGCGGCGCGCCAGCGCGAGCCCGATCCCGGTACCCTCCGAGTGCGGATCGAGCTTATTGAAGAGCCCGAAGACGGTTTCCCGATACGGCTCCGCGATCCCCATGCCGTTGTCCCGTACCCAGAAAACCTGCTCGCCCTCCCCTTCCCGTACGCCGATCTCCACCAGCGGCTGCAGTTGATCCCCCATGTACTTCACCGCGTTCTCCACCAGGTTTTGCAGCACCTCGGCAATGCGCGGCGCATCTCCCCATACCGCGGGAAGTCCCGGCTGCAGGACCACCTCCACACCGCCCTGCGCGAGCGGGCCGGAAAGCTGTCCCAGCACCTCCTGCGCCAGCAGGTTCAGGTCGATCTGGGAGGGAGGGTTCATGATGCGGCCGATCCTCGATAACTCCAAGAGATCGCTTAAAAGCGCGGCCATCTTGTCGGCGGCCCCCATGATCCTTTTCACGTCCGAATCGAGCCGCGTCAGCTTCCCGGCCTCGAAGTCCTTAAGGACCGCACCGGCGAAACCTTTGATGGTGATGAGCGGGCTCTTCAAGTCGTGGGAGACCGTGTAGGTGAAGCGCTCCAACTCCGCGTTCTTCGCCTCCAGTTCCACCTCGCGCACCATCCGCTCGCGCACCTCGTTCTCCAGGAGCGCTGCCTGTTCCTTCACTGCAGCCTCGACCTTCTTGCGATCGGTGATATCCCGGTTGCTGGCGCGGATGCCGTTCTCGGCCCCTTCGCTTGTGTACACTATCTGGCATATGTGCGAGATCCACCTCACTTCGCCGTCGCGCCTGACGATGCGGAAGTCGATCGGCTCGCCCTTCCCATTCCTCGCCGCATGGAAGTGATTGTCGAAGGCAGCAAGGTCGTCCGGATGGACGATCCGCTTTATAAGCGCTGGGTCGTCATGGAACTCGTCGTGGCTGTAATCCGAGATCTCCTTGCAGGAGGGGGATATGTACTTGAAGGAGCCGTCGAGCCCCTGCCAGTATTCCCAGTCTGCCGTGTAGTTCGCCACGGTGCGGTAGCGCTCCTCGCTCTCCTCCAGGATGCTCAAGTTCCTGGTAACCACCCTGGCACCGACCAGGATCAACCCCATCCCGAAGATCCAGAGCACCCCGTAGCTCAGGAGGCCCGCGACGACTGCGCTTTTGGCATACTCCGCCTTGTTTTCAAGCGGAACCAAGACGCTTACCCCTCCCCGCACGTCGCCCGCCTTGTATCCCTGCACCGCGTGGCATTTGAGGCATCCCTCCTCCGTTATGAAGGGGCGCATGAGCCTCAACTGCTCGTGGCCGCCCACATTTTGGACCTCGCTCACCTCCTGTACCCCGTTCTCGAACTGGCGGAGCGCCTTCGCCTCCCAGGGATCCGGGGTGTTTTCGGGGCGCAGCGGTTTCAAGCTGGTGATGTGGCCGCGAATCTGATCGCCATGCCCGTCCGCGAGCTCGAAGACCTGACGCATCATGTACGCGGGGTTGACGAGGGTAAGCCGCCTTCCGGAGGGGGTGGTTATGTCACGTTCGGCTATGTGGGCCAGGTAAGGATTCGGGAGGGTGGCCTCGGTCACCGGGACGTAGACGCCGCCATGCCTGTTTCCCCAGCGGCGAAACAAGGCGTCCTTGTTGAAGGAGGCGCGGGCCTCGGCACGCGCCACTTCCACCACGCTGTCCATTTCGTGATGATAGAGCCAGGCATACGAGATCGCGATGGCTATGGTCCAGAAACCGGCCAAAAGCAGCGCGAAGCTGCGAATCCGGTGTTTCTGCTTGATCATGCTTCCCCTCCCCTGCCTGATATCCGCGGGGGCCGGTCCAGCATCTCCCGCACCTTTTTGAGCAGGAGCGCAGGCTTGACCGGCTTCATGATCAATTCGGCACTCTCCTCCAACTCGCATCTGCTCTTGATTATTTCAGCCGTGTAGCCGCTGGTGAAAAGAATCCTGGCCTCGGGCCGCAGCCGCCGGATCTTTTCCGCTGCCTCCTTGCCGTTCATGACGGGCATGATGATGTCCATCAGCACCAGCGCTATCTGGTCGTTCTCCTGGAACTTCTGCACGGCTTCCTCCCCGTTGGCAGCGTGGATGATGCAGTAGCCGTACTGCATGAGGACGCTCGTCACCAGCTCCAGGACATACAGATCGTCCTCGGCCACCAGGATGGTCTCGCAGCCGCGCACCTCATCCTCGATGGTGACGGCCTCGGCGCCGGCGACCTGCTCCGGCTCCACCACCGGGAGATAGATGCGGAAGGTGCTGCCGACACCGGGCTCGCTGTAGACGTTGACGAACCCCTTGTGCTGGATGACGATGCCGTAGACGATGGCAAGACCGAGTCCGGTCCCCTTTCCCGACACCTTGGTGGTGAAAAACGGGTCGAAGATCCTGTTTCTGGTCTCCTCGTCCATCCCCTGGCCGGTATCGGAAACGGTCAAGAGGGCATAGCTGCCGGGGGTACCGAAGCCGTGGGCTTGCACGAATCCGGCGTCGATCTCCTGGCGCTCCAACGCTACGAACAGGCTCCCCCCCTTGGGCATGGCATCCCTCGCGTTGGCCGCGAGGTTCATCAGCACCTGGTCGATCTGCCCCGAGTCGACCACGGCCCAGACGGAGCTCTCGGGGACCTTGGTGGAAAGGGTGATGTCCTCGCCGATGATGCGCTGCAGGAACTTCTCCACCCCTCGCAACAGCAGGTTCAGGTCGGTCGGAACCGCCTTCACCTCCCCCTTGCGGCTGAAAGCGAGCAGACTGCGGGTCAGGTTGGAGGCGCGCTCGGAGGCGGCGGATATCTGCAGCACCTTGTCCCGCAGGGGATGGCACGGCGCGAGGTCGAGTTTGAGCATCTCGCAATACCCGCCGATCACGGTGAGGATGTTGTTGAAGTCGTGAGCCACCCCGCCTGCCAAAAGACCGACCGCTTCCAGCTTCTGGGAATGGCGCAACTGTTCTTCGAGCTTGTGCCGCTCAGTGACGTCGATGGCGATCCCCAAAAGGCGATCGCTGCCGTCCACGGTGAGGGTCTCGATGTAGAGTTCGGCCTTGATGGTCCGCCCGCCCCGTGGGTGGAGGCTCAATGCCATCCCCGAGACATGCCCTTCCCGATTGAGGATCTCGAATACGGTTGCCCGATCGTCGCTGCTGATCCAGCCGACCTCTGTGGTGGACTTGCCTATGACCTCTTCCCGGCCCCAACCCGATACTTCAAGGAACCTGTTATTGACGTCGAGGAGGGTGCCGTTTTCCCGCGTCGTGATGGTCATGATCATGGGAGCGTTGTCGAAGGCCTTCGAGAATTTTTCCTCGGAGAGCCGCAGAGTCTCCTGGGCCTGCCGGCGCTCCGCGATCTCGTTTTGCAAAACAACAGCTTGCGCCTGCAGCGCCTCCTGGGCGATCTGCCGCTCGGTCACCTCATGTTCAAGTTGACGGGTCTGCAACAGCAGCGCGTCCACAGCGTGCTTGTGTTCGAGCATCAGGTCCCATTCGCGCAAGGCGCGTTCTATGATGCGCGGCATCGCCTCGAAAACCTCAGGCATTTTGACCACGTAATCGAGCGCGCCGGCCTTCATGGCGTCGACTGCTAGTTGCTCGTTGCCGTGCGAGGTCATGATCACTACCGGCGTGGTCTGCCCGCTTTTCAGCACAAGGTCCACGCCTTTGCCATCGGGAAGGAGGTAATCGGTGAGCACTATGTCGAAGTCGCGAGTCTGCACCCTCGCGAGCGCTTCCTGAAAACTGGTGGCAACAGTCAGACGATACTGGTCGGAGGTGTCGTTGAAACCTCTCCTGATCAGTTCCGCGTGGGACTCGTCATCTTCCACTACAAGGATTTGCTTGATCTGGGATGAAGGGTGCATAGCGTCAGCTCCTGCTCTGGTACAACCAGGGCTCTTTACCGCACCTGTCAGAGCAGACAATGAAACGCTGCTCAATGGATACAGGTTGCAAGTCCATAGTCTTTTCGGGTTGTGGAGAGAGAAGTTTAGAAATTTATGAGATTTCTACAGCGAAAGGGGGGGGGAAATGAGTATAAAGAGGCAGGTGTGGTCCATCAGGTCCATCGGTCCATCGTGGTTCCCAAGGTCCACCTTGGGAACCAGACACTACCTTTACCGTACCTGCTGCCGGGTGACGAAGCGATAGGCGTGCCACGAGTACAGGGCCAGGCCGCTCCAGATGAAGAGGAAGCTCACCATGTGCGTATGGGTGAAGGTCTCGCCGAAGATGGTGATGGCGAGCAGGAAGTGCATGGTGGGGGTGATGTACTGCAAAAATCCGATAGTAGCCAGCCGCAGTTTCTTGGCAGCGGCGGCAAAGAGAAGAAGCGGTATGGCGGTGACGATGCCGGACATGGGGATGAGCAGATCGAGACGGGTGGAATGGGTCAGGAAAACCCCGGCGCCGGTTTGGTTCAGGTGGACCAGGTAGTACAGCGCAAAAGGTGCGAGCAAGAGCGTCTCGACGGTGAGCCCGACCAAAGGCTCCACATGAAGCGCCTTGCGGATCAGGCCGTAAAGCCCGAAAGAAAGCGCCAGCGCCAGGGCGATCCAGGGCATGCTGCCGTACTCGATGGCCAGGTACAGGACGCCGGCAACGGCGAGGGCCAGGCTGATCCACTGCGGACGCTCCAGCCTCTCCCGCAGGAACAAAAACCCCAGCAGCACGCTCACCAGCGGATTGATGAAATAGCCAAGGCTCGACTGCAGCACCTCCCCCACGCTGATGGCGTAGATGAAGACCAGCCAGTTGGTGGCGATGAGCAGGGTGGTCGCAAAGAGCACCGCCAACGATTTGGGGAGGGTGAGAAGCTCCAGCATGCTCCGCCACGCCTTTTTCCAGGTGATGAGCAAAAGCAGGAAAGCCAGCGACCAGACTATCCGGTGCGACACCATCTCAAGCGGCGGCACGACCTTGACCGATTTGAAGTAGAGCGGGAAAAAACCCCAGCAAAGGTACGCGGCAAGACCGTAGATGACGCCAAGGCGCCGCGCCTCGGTCGCAGCCAGTTCGGAAGTGTCGGCAGGTTTGGTCATATCGGGTTCCGGTAATTTAGCGCCCCCTGCGGGAGGGGGCGCTAAGTAGCTAGATGATTTTCAGTCCGCGCAGCAGGATGACGCCGATGGTGATGGGCGCCACATACTTCACCAGGAAGAAGAAGATGCTTATTACGGCACCGTTTCGCAGCGTGCCGTCGTTGGACAATGCCCCCCTCACCTTCTGCTCCCCCCACACCCACCCTACGAAGATGCAGATGAAGAGCCCCCCCACCGGCATCAGCAGGTTCGAGGTAAGGAAGTCGTACAGGTCGAACATGGTCATGCCGAACAGCTTGAAGTTTGCGAGGACGCTGTTGGAGAGTGCGGCAGTGGACCCGATCAGAGCCAGTAGAGTGCCGGTAGCAGCCGTGGCCTTGAAGCGGCTCACGCCGAAGCGCTGGTGCAGATAGGCGACCGGCACCTCCATGATGGAGAGCATGGCGCCCGTCGCGGCAATGGCCCCGAGGACGAAGAAGAGAACCACGAAGACGTTGCCGAAAGGCATCTGGGAGAACACCGCCGGGATGGTGATGAAGAGAAGCGACGGCCCGGCCTCCGGTTTGAACCCGAAGCTGAACACGGCAGGGAAGATGGCGATCCCAGCCAGGATGGAAACGGTGAGGTCCGCAAGCATCACGCGCAGAGCGGTCATGGGAACGTTCTGGTCGTCCCTGAAGTAGCTCCCGTAGGTGATCATGGTCCCCATCCCGACCGAGAGCTTGAAGAAGGCAAGCCCCATGGCGGTGAGCACCACGGCGCCAGTGACCTTGGAAAAGTCGGGGCGGAATAAGAAATCGAGCCCTTGGGCTGCGCCCGGGAGCATCAGGCTGCGCACGCCGATCATAACCAGGATCAGGAACAGGACCGGCATCAGCCGTTTGGTGGTCTTCTCGATCCCCTTGGAAACCCCCATGACGATGATGGCTCCGACGAAGATGATGACCGCGCACTGCCAGAAGACCGACTGCACCGGGTCCGCGATCAGCTTCTCGAAGGCGGCCGAAGTGACCTTGGGATCGGCCGAGAGGATGCTCCCCGAAGCCGCCTTGAAGATGTAGGCGAAGACCCACCCTGCGACCTCCGTGTAAAAGGCAAGGATGAGAAAGGCGGAAAGGACGCCGGCCGCGCCGATGAGCGACCAGGTTTCGCGTTTGGGGTGCAGCACCCGGAACGTGGTCAGTGCGTCGGACTTCGAGCGGCGGCCGAGCATCAGTTCCGCGATCATCACCGGGAGTCCGGCCATAAGCGTCGAGAGGAGGTAGACGACGATAAAAGCCGCCCCGCCGTTAAGCCCAGTCAGCGCCGGGAACTTCCAGATGTTGCCCAGCCCCACCGCGGAGCCGAGAGTAGCGGCGATGACGCCCAAACCCGTGGTGAAACTGTCGCGTGCCTTCACTGCCTTGGGTGTTTCCATGCTTTCCATGCTTGCCATTTTTCCTTTGTCTGCGGCATTAAAAGTCCCCCTCCCGTCAAGGAAGGGGGGGAACTGTTGTCTGCGGTATGCCCCGATGCCCCGTTGCCCCGATGCCCCTTTGCGAAGGCGAGGCTATAGCGTCCCCCCCTTTGCGAAGGGGGGACAGGGGGGATTTGATTGTGAATCTCCCTACGCCGCCAGTACTTTCTTTATGTTCACTACTTCCCCCGAAGTGATCAGGCAGAGCTGTTCCGGGGTCAAAGAGAAGAGCGCGTGAGGTGTCCCCGCCGCTGCCCACAATTCGTCGTAGCCCAAGAGGTCCTCGTCCACGTAGGTGTGCAGTGGAGCCGGGTGCCCCACCGGCGACACCCCGCCGATGGCGAATCCCGTCTGTTCCCGCACGAAGTCGGCGTCAGCCTTCCCTATCTTCTCGCCCACGAGGACCGCCAAGCTCTTTTCGTTCACCTGGTTCGCGCCGCTTGCGACGACGAACACGGCCTTGCCACTCGACTTGCCCCTGAACACCAGCGATTTCACAATCTGGCCCACATCGCACCCGACAGCGTTGGCCGCGTCGACCGCGGTGCGCGTGCTTTCCGCAAGTTCCTTCACCTTGCAATCCAGGCCGAAGCCATGGAGCGCGTCCTGCACCCGTTTGGCGCTTGCACTCAAATTGGAATCCATACCCGCCTCCTGTCGTATAGTTTCAAAAGCCGCACAGCCAAACTGCCCGCACCCCCGCCCTCTCCCAAAGGGGGAGGGGTTCTAGCCCCTACCCCCTCCCCCCTGGCCCCTAGCCCCTGCCTGCTAGCCCCGCCTTTTGCCTCTCGCCGTCACCCTGGTGAAGAGGTAGAGTCCCGAGAAGATGATGGCACCCCCCACGGCCTGGCGCGGGGTCGGGTTCTCGCCCAGGAAGACGGCGGCCCAAAGGATCGCCCCGAGCGGTTCGCCAAGGACGCTCACCGAAACCACGGAAGCCTGCACATACCGGAGCACCCAGTTAAATACGGTGTGCCCCAGGATGGTGCAGACCAGAGCCAGCGCCACGAAGATGAGCCAGTCCCGGGCGGGATGGGGATACATGGGAAACCGTGCGGCCAGAGCGGTCGCGGTCAGCACGATCGCACTCGATCCATAGGTGACGAAGGTGTAGCCGGTAAGGGGGACGTCGCCTCTGAGCCTTCTCCCGATCAAAAGGTATCCGGAGACCATCACGGCGGCAAAAAGGGCAAGCATGTCGCCGATGAAGGCGCTTCCTCCCAGCTGGAAGTCGGTGGCGCCGATGACGACGCTCCCGGCAAAGGCGAGCGCGCCGCCGTAAAGCGCCAGGCGCGGCACCCGCTCCTTGAAAAAGATCCAGGAACCGAGCACGACGAAAAGCGGCTGGGTGGTGACCAGCACGACCGAGCTGGCGATGGAGGTGTATTTGAGCGAGATGAACCAGGTGACGAAATGAAAGGCCAGGAAGACGCCGCTCGCGGCGGACAGGAGTACCTGCCGCTTCGTCATTCCCCTGAGTGCGGGGGCGCCTCCCCAGAGCGTAAACGGCGCCAGGAAAGTGAAGGTGAAGATGAGCCTGTAGGCGGCTATCACCAGCGGCGGCGCGGAGCAAACCCGCACCAGGATCGCGGAGAAGGAGACAGCAAAAACCCCTACCAGGATGGCCAGGTAGGGGTTGATCCAAGGCTTGATGGTGGCGGTTTCGGACACCCTACTCTCCCAGGTACGCCTTCCTCACCTCGGGGTTGGAGGCAAGCTCCTTGGCGTCCCCCTGCAGCACGACCTCGCCGGTCTCAAGGACGTAGGCGCGGTGGGCGATGGAGAGCGCCATGTTGGCGTTTTGCTCCACCAGCAGGATGGTGGTGCCGCCGGCGTTGATCTCCTGGATGATCTGGAAGATCTGCTCCACCAGCATCGGGGCGAGGCCCATGGAGGGCTCGTCGAGCAGGAGCAGCTTCGGACGGGACATGAGCGCCCGCCCCATGGCCAGCATCTGCTGCTCGCCGCCGGAAAGGGTCTTGGCCGCCTGCTTCTTGCGCTCGTTCAGGCGCGGGAAACGCTGGAAGATCTTCTCCATGTCGGAGCCGACCTCGCTGTCGCTGCGGGTATAGGCGCCCATCTCCAGGTTCTCCAGCACGCTCATCTTGGCGAAGACGCGGCGCCCCTCGGGAACCTGCGAGATGCCGAGCTTCACGATCTCGTGCGGCGGGAGCTTGGTGATCTCCCGGTCCAGATAGGAGATCTTGCCGGCGACGGAGGGGACGATATTGGAAATGGTGTTGAGGATGGTGGTCTTGCCGGCACCGTTGGCGCCGATGAGTGCCACGATCTCCCCCTGGTTGATCTGGAAGGAAACGTTTTGCAGCGCCTTGATGGCGCCGTAGTTCACGCTGATGTTCTCTACCTTAAGCATGCGCTGCTCCTTTGCCGAGGTACGCCTCGATCACCTTGGGATTGGTCCGGATCTCTTCCGGAGTCCCCTCGGCGATCTTCACCCCGTAGTCGAGGACGGCGATGCGGTGAGAAATCCCCATGACGAACTTCATGTCATGCTCGACCAGGAACACGGTCACGCCGGTCTTGCTGATCGCTTTCACCATCTCCGCCAGGACCTGTTTTTCCTGCGGGTTCATCCCCGCTGCAGGCTCGTCCAGGAGGATGATCTGCGGCTTGATGGCAAGTGCGCGGGCGATCTCGAGGCGGCGCTGTTCGCCGTAGGGAAGGTTCCCCGCCAGCTCTTCCGCCTTGTGGCAGAGGTCGACCTGTTTCAGGCAGGCCATGGCCAGCTCCTTGAGCTCGGACTCCTCGCGGCGCACAAAGGGGAGGAACTTCAGCACGGCCCCGGTCAGGTCCCATTTCCCCCTGGTGTGGGCGCCGATCAGGACGTTCTCCAGGACGGTCAACTGGGTGAAGAGCCTGATGTTCTGGAAGGTGCGGCCGATCCCCGCGGCGGCGATGTGGAACGGGGTCTTCCCGGAGATGCTCTCCTCCATGAAAGAGATCCGCCCCTCGGTCGGAGTATAGATCCCGGTGATGAGGTTGAACATGGTGCTCTTGCCGGCGCCGTTGGGGCCGATGAGGGCCATGATGCTCCCCTTCTCTACCGTGAGGTTTACCTTGTCCACCGCGACCAGGCCGCCGAAGCGGATGGTGACGTCTTCGAGTTTAAGTATCGACATGCTTTTTCTCGCTAGAGTGAAATTATTTACGTTTCTTGCCGATGGCCCGAAGCAGCAGTTCCGTGAAGTTGACGCCGCCCAGAAGCCCGTTGGGGCGGAACACCATCAAGAAAACCAGCAGCGCGCCGTAGACCAGCATGCGGTACTGGGACATGAAGCGCAGGAACTCGGGCGCCGAGGCAAGCAGGGACGAGCCGATCACCGTGCCCGGAACGCTCCCCAGGCCGCCCAATACCACCATGGCGAGGATATCGACCGATTTGAGGAAGCCGAAGTCCGAGGGGTTGATGTAGCTCAGGAAGTGGGCGTAAAGGCCGCCGCCGACCCCGGCCATGAAGGAGCCGAGCGCAAAGGCCTGGATCTTGTAGCGTGCGGTGTTGATTCCCATCGCCTCGGCTGCGATTTCGTCCTCGCGGATCGCCTTCAGCGCCCGACCGAACCGGGAGGACTGCACGAAGGTGACCAGCACGATGGAAAGGATCGCCACCACCCAGACGTAGATAGGCATGGGGATCATGGTCTTAGCCGGGGGGACGGTTAGGCCGAGCGCCTTGTTGGTCGGCTCGAAGTTCAGGAAGAACACCTTGACGATCTCGGCGAAGCCCAGGGTGCAGATGGCGAGATAGTCGCCGGTCAGCCTCAGGATCGGGAAGCCGATGGCGGCAGCGACAATGCCGGTGACCACGCCGGTAACCAGGAGGTTCAAACTGAAAGGGAGCCCGGTCTTGATGGTGACCATGGCGCTGGTGAAGGCGCCTATGCTCATGAAGGCAGCGTGCCCCAGCGACAGCTGTCCGGTGAGACCGACGATCACGTTGAGCCCCAGCGCCAGCACGATAGCAATGCCGATGTTGACCAGGATCTGCATCATGTACGGGTCGACGGCGCCGACCAAGCTATTAAGGAAATCTGCCATCGAATCTACACCTTCTTTGTAATTTTTTGTCCCAAAAGGCCTGTCGGCTTTACAAGGAGAACGAGCACGAGAATGGTAAAGGCGATCGCGTCACGGTAGGACGAGTACCCGATGGCGACACCAAAGACCTCGGAGACGCCCAAAAGGAGCCCCCCCAGCATGGCGCCGGGAATCGAGCCGATCCCACCGAGGACTGCGGCGGCGAAGGCCTTGAGGCCGGCCATGAGACCCATGTTGAAGGAGACGGCGTTGAAGAGGACCCCGACCAGCACCCCGCCCGCCGCGGCGAGCGCGGAGCCGAGGGCGAAAGTGAAGGAGATGATGCGGTTCACGTTGATCCCCATGAGGGCCGAGGTGTTGTAGTCCTCGGAGGTGGCGCGCATCGCCTTGCCGATCTTGGTCTTTTGGACGATGAACTCAAGAGCCATCATGAGGAGCGCCGAGACGCCGATGATCAGGAGCTGCAAGGTGGAGATGTCGGCGCTGCCGACCTGGATCTGGTGCACCGGGAAGGCGCCGTCGGGGAACCCTTTGGCGTCGGCCCCGAAGACCATCAATGCCAGCGAGGAGAGGAAGATGGAGACGCCGATCGCGGAGATGAGCGCGGAAAGCCTGGAGGACTTCCTAAGCGGCCGGTAGGCGATCAGCTCGATCAGCACCCCCATGATCATGCAGAAGATCATGGCGCCGATAATGGCGACGAAGACGTTGACCTTGAAAAAGGAGACCAGAAGCAGTCCGATGAAGGCCCCCACCATGAAAATCTCGCCGTGGGCGAAGTTGATCAGGGTGATGATGCCATAGACCATGGTGTAACCCAGTGCGATCAGCGCATATACGCTTCCAAGGGCAACGCCGTTGACTAGCTGTTGTAGGAACATGTCGACTTCCTTCGACTGAGATTGCAATCCGGCTAGAGATGCATGTTGCGGTGTGGTATTACCAAAAACAGTGAATCAACTTAAATGATTGCCACTTTACTCAAATAGAACAGCAGATGCCCATGACGTATACCATAAACTCCTTAAAGCAAGCAAGTCTTGATAATTATGAAATTTTTTTAGCAAACAATGTCAACATGGAAATAGAACGTTAGACGACAATGCCAGTTGTCAGTCCAAAATGCCATCAAGGCTGCACAGCCACATCGTTTAATGAGGCGAGCCGGCGATGACAGCGCGACACTGTACAACAGCTTGAACTGTTTCGCAATCTTAAACTTTTGATTACCAACCAAAAAAGTTTAGTCTGCTGTGTCCAGCTTTACCTTGACGGAAACGACCAGACTAAAAGCGGAAAACGAAAAAGGGCAGCCCGAAGGCTGCCCACAAAAGAGGACAGGCTACTTTTTAAAAACAAAAAGTAGCCTGTCCCCCTTTCGCCCTGTCCCCTTTTCACCCTTTCACAGCACCTTCCCGTTGAGCGCGACCTGCATGCGCGAGATCCCCTCCTTGAAGGAGGTGGCCCCGGTAAACCCCGGCCGCGGCTTTCCTGCTAATGCCGCGTACACAGGCTCCAGCACCAAGTGATTCGCGCTGCCGCTCCCAAAGGTGATGTCATGCACCACTCCAACCTGATCCTCCGGCAGCGAAATCGCGACCCTGTGCGTCCCCGCCCGCAACCGCAGGGTCTTGCTAAAGAGGTAGCGGACTCCTTTACCTGCTTCGGGGTCGGCAAACGGGCTCGCTTCCATTCGCTCCGGCCGGGCCTCCCCTGTCACAATCACCACCTGCCCGTCGATGGAGAGGAGCAGCGTGTAATCGGCGCTGCCGTGGCGGTCGCGCACCAGGGACGGGCGCTGCTTATGGGTCTTTATGGAAGCGGTGACGGTGAGATCGGCATACCCTTCCGGAGCCCCCCCTCCCCTCCCCATTTCCCGAAAGACTTCACCGCTTTTTACTATTTCCTGTTTCAGCGTCGCTTGCGGGCTCCCTGCGCACCCACCAAAAACCGCGAAGATGGACCCCAGCGCCAATAACCTTAGTTTTTTCATGTCGCTCTCCTTTTTAACAAATGATTCAATGCAATGCCGGCCGCAGCTAAGGGGGACAGGCTACTTTTTGATTTCAAAAAGTAGCCTGTCCCCTTTCAAGTGCGGCTAGCTTTCCTCTTGAACTTCCCTCTTCTCGAACCAGCTATACACCGACGGGATGATGAGCAGGGTCAGCAAGGTCGAGGTGACGAGCCCCCCCACCACGACCGTCGCCAGCGGTTTCTGGATCTCCGACCCGGTACCGCCGGCCAGGAGCATCGGTATCAGGCTGAAGATGGCGATGGCCGCGGTCATCAGCACCGGGCGCAGCCGGTCCAGGCTCCCCTTCCGGATCGCCTCCTGCAGTTCCATCCCCTCCTCGCGGAGCTGGGAAATGCGCGACACCAAGACCAGGCCGTTCAACACGGCCACGCCGAACAGCACCACGAACCCGACCGAGGCGGGGACGGAGAGGTACTGGCCGGAAAGAAACAGCGCGAAAACTCCGCCGATCAGGGCGAAGGGAAGGTTGGAGATGACCAAAAAGGCGAGCCTGATCGACCTGAAGGTCACGTACAAAAGCAAGAGGATCAGGGCGATTGCCACCGGCCCGATGATCATCAGCTTGTTCATGGCGCGCTGCTGGTTCTCGAACTGGCCGCCCCAGGTCAGGTAGTATCCCGGCGGCAACTTCACCTTTTCCTTTATCTTCTGCTTCGCCTCGGCGACGAAGCCCCCTATGTCGCGGCCGGTGACGTTCATCTCGACGCCGATCCGCCTGACCCCGTCCTGGCGGCTGATCTGCGCCGGTCCCTCCACCATCTTCACCTCGGCCAACTGCTCCAGGGGGACGTTGACGCCGGTCTTGGTCGTGACCAGGAGGTTCTTGATGGCGTCCAGCGAGTTTCTCTGCTCCTCGGGGAGCCGCACCGTGATGTCGAAGCTGCGATTTTCCTCGTAGAGCTGCGACGCGGCCTTGCCGGCGACCGCGATCTCGATCACCTTCTGCACGTCGCTTATGTTAAGCCCGAAGCGCGCGATCTTCGCCCGGTCGATGTCCACGGTCAGGTAGGGCTGGCCCGAGACCTTCTCCGCGTTCAGGTCCGTCCCCCCCCTGACGGTGGAAAGCACCTTGGCGATCTCGGCGGACTTCTCGCTCAGGACGTTTATGTCCTCGCCGAAGAGCTTCACGATCAGCTGGGCGCGGGTTCCGGCCACCAGTTCGTCGATGCGGCACTGGATCGGCTGGCTGAAGCCGAAGTTGATCCCGGCGATGGACTCCAGCGACTCGCGCATCTCGTTGGTGAGCTCTTCCTTGGTGATGTCGCGCTTCCACTCGCTTTTGGGCTTGTAGATGCCGACATACCCCGTCTTGTCGGAGCCGCGGGTGTCGAGCGCCACCCCGGTCTGCCCGGTCCTGGAAATCACCGTGTCCAGTTCCTGGAACTGCTTCAGCTTCTCCGCGGCCCGCTGGTTCACCTCCATAGCCTTCGCGAGCGACACGCCGGGAAGGAGCGCCACGTCCATGTCGAAGGACCCCTCGTCCATGACGGGTATGAATTCCGTCCCGAGCTTCGTGACCAGGAGCAGCGAAACCAGCAGGAGCAATCCGGCCCCGGAAAGAACCAGCTTCCGCTTCTTTATGGCCCAGTCCAGAAGCGGCAGATAAAGTTGATTCGCCTGACGCATCAGGTAGCTCTCCTTCTCCGGCTGCGGCTTCAGGAACATGATGCAGAGCACCGGGATCACGAAGATGGAGAGGAACAGGGAGGCCAAAAGCGCTATGGCGACCGTGATGGCGAGCGGGCTGAACATCTTCCCCTCGATACCTTCCAGGGAGATGATGGGGATGAAGGTAAGCGCGATGATCAGCTCTCCGAAGATGCTGGGCTTTCGCACCTCCATCACCGCTTTCAAGACGGTGGCAAGCTTCGGATGCTTCCCCCCCTCCTCGCTCAGGTGCCGCTGCACGTTCTCGACCTGGATGATGGTGGTGTCGATGATCATGCCGATGGAAATGGCGAGCCCGCCGAGCGACATCAGGTTTGCGCTGATGCCGGCAAGCTTCATGACGATGAAGGTGGCCAGAAGCGACAGCGGCAGGGCGATCAGGACCACGAGGCTCCCCCGGAAGCTGTTCAGGAGCAGGTAGAGCACGATGAGGACCAGGATGGCCCCCTCGATGAGCGCTTTGTTCACCGTCCCCACGCTCGCCTTGACGATGTCGCTGCGGTCGTAGAAGGGAACGATCTTCATCCCGTCGGGAAGGACGTTGTTCTCGTTCATCTCCTTGACCTTGGCCGCGACCCGCCGCACCACGTCGCGGCTGTTCTCGCCGCGCAGCATCATGACGATGCCCCCGACGCATTCGTCCTTGCCGTTTTTCATGGAGGCGCCCATCCGGACCGCCTCCCCCACCTTAACCTGGGCCACGTCGCGCAGGTAGGTCGGCGTCCCCCCCGGCGACTTGAGGACGATGTTCTCGATGTCGGCCGTGTCGCGGATGAGCCCCACGCCGCGGACGATGTACTGGTCCGTCCCCCGCTCCAGCAGGTTGCCGCCGACGTTTTCGTTGTTGCTGCCGATGGCCGAGTAGACGTCCTCCACCGTGACCGCGTGCTTCAAAAGTTTTTCCGGAGAGACCAGCACCTGGTACTGCTTGAAATAGCCGCCGAAGGAGTTGATCTCGTTGACGCCTGCCACGTTTTTCAGCTGCGGGGTGACTATCCACTCTTGGACGGTGCGCAGGTTGGTGAGATAGGCGATCTTTTGCTGCGGGTCCTCCGGCATCCTCCCTTCCAGGGTGTACTGGTAGATCTCACCCATGGCGGTGCCGATGGGCCCCATGGCGACCTCGACCCCCTTGGGGACTTTCTCCCTTGCCTCCGCCAACCGCTCGAAGACGAGCTGCCGGGCGAAGTAGATATCGACGTTGTCCTTGAAGACGATGGTGACGATGGAAAGGCCGAACTTGGTGACCGAGCGCATCTGCTCGATATCGGGCAGGCCGCGCATGGCCATTTCTATCGGGTAGGTGACGTTTCTCTCGATCTCGATGGCGGATAGGCCGTCCGCGTGGCTCACCACCTCGACCTGGATGTTGGTCACGTCGGGAAAGGCGTCGATGGGCAGCCGGTAGTACGAGTAGAGCCCGAACGCGATAATTAAGAGCGACAGGAAGAGGATCATCGCCCTGTGCCGCAGCGTATAAGAAACTATTTTCTCTAGCATGGTCCCTCGCTATGAATCACTGTAAGCGCTGCAGGTCATTTTCCATGGCCGTGTTCGTCGACCACTTCCCCTTTTTTCACTTCCGACTTGAGGATGAAGGCCCCCTTGGCGGCGTAGCTCTCCCCTTCCTTCAGGCCGGAGGCGATCTCCACCACCCCCGCGGCGCTTCTTCCCAACTGCACCTGGCGCGCCTCGAAGCGGTTCCCCTCTTCGGCGACGAAGACCACCTTCTTGCCGTCCAGCTCCTGGACCGCGTCTTCCGGGACCGCGAGTACCGGGGGGGCGTCTGCCGCCAGGGCGAGTTCCGCCGTGGCGAACATCTCGGGTTTAAGCTTCCGGCCGGGGTTAGCCACTTCGACCCTCGCCTTCACCGTGCGGGTCGACTCGTCCACCAGGTCGGCGATGTAGGTGATGCGCCCCTTGAGCTTCAGGTCGGGGAAAGCCCCGACGGTGACCACAGCCCCCTGCCCTTTGTGGACCTTCGCCAGGTCCTTTTCGTTTATGTCCACCAGCACCCAGACCGAGGAGAGATCCGCGACCGTGTAGAGGCTCTTGGAGGGGTCGGCAAGCTCGCCGACGATGGCGTGTTTCTCGGTGACGATCCCGCCGATGGGGGAGCGGACCGGCAAGAGCGGCTTCCTGGCGCCTCCCCTGACCTCTACGACGGATACCCCGTACAGGGTGAGACGCTCCTCGTCGGTAGCGAGCTCGGTCTGCGCCGTCTTGTAGTCGGTCTCGGCCTGGAGTATGTCCTTTCTCGCCGCAATCTTCCTATCCACCAGGGCTTTGACCCGGTCCATGTTTCCCTGCGCCAGGGTGAGCCTGGTCTTCGCCTGGCGGTAGCGGCCGATCGCTTCCCCGACCTCGACGCTGTCGAGGGTCGCCAGGGACTGCCCAGCCGACACGCTGTCGCCAAGGGAAGCCCGCACCGAGATTACCTTCCCCGGGATGCGGGGCGCCACGTGCGCGATCCGGTCCGCGTTCACCTCGACTTTGCCGGTCGCCCGTATCACTCCCGCCAGCCGCAGCGGCTTCGCGGCCGCCAGCACCACGCCATTTTGCTTCTGGATCTCGGGTTTCATGGTCACGCTGCCGGCAGCTCCGTGTTCGTCATGCCCCGCTTCTCCGGCATGCTCTCCCTCGTGCCCCTTTTCCTCCTTGGCGTGCCCCTCTTCCTCATGCTTTGCCTCGGTATGCCCGGCCTCGCCGGCATGCTCGCCTTGTTCCGAACCTGCGGCGCCCATCTGGACGAAACGATAGGTAAAGGCTCCCGTCAGGGCGAGGGCCAAAATTATTCCAACGATCTTCGCTTTCTTGCTCACTGCACACCTCCGGTAAGTTCGGTTGCCGCCGCCGCTTCCAGTTTAAAAAGCGCCTGCTGCCGCTGGTTCAGGGCTTCCAGGTACCCCTGGTTCACCTCGAGGTACTTCTTCTGCTCCTCTAAGACCGTCAGTACAGGAACTTCACCCAGTTGATAGGCCTCGCTGGCCAGCTTCAGGTTCTCCTCGAGCTGCGGCAGGACGTTCCTGAGGTACAGGGAAAGAAGCGCTTCGGCGTTGGAGAGGCTGGCGTACGCCGTCGCCACCTCGCGCTCTACCCGTTTCACCGCTGCGGCTAGCCGGCTGCCGGCGCTGTCGCGTCTGACGCTCGCCTCGCGGACCCCCGGCTGGTTCTTGTCGAAAAGAGGTATCGGCATGGAGAGAGTGAGCCCGACGGTATAAGAGGTGTCTTTCCCTTCCAGCCCCGCCACCTCGACGGCGGTGGTGTCGCGCTTGAGCCCAAGGCCGGCGGTGAGGTTAGGGACCCCCTCGGCCTGGGCCAGCGAAAGCTCCGCGCTCCCCCGCTCCGCCTCGGCCTTAAGCGCCTTTAGATCCGGGCGCCGTTCCAAGGCGAGCCGGAAGAGGTCAGCCTGCGCCTCCTTTACCGCCCCTCCCGCTTCCAGGGACCCGGTCGGCAGCGCCGGCTCGACCTCGCTCCCCCCCAAGATGAGGGAGAGCTCGGCACGGCTGGCTAAAACAGCCTCAAGGGCGGCGGTTTTCTCCCCCTCGCTTCTGGCCAGCTCCACCTGCACCAGGTTAAGTTCCAGTTCAGGGATGTCGCCGGCGGCGAGACGCTCCTTGGCCACCTGATAAAGGTGGCGGTTCAGCTCGATCCCACCCTCAGCCAGCTTTAGCTTCCTGACGTCCAGCAGCACCTGATAAAACCGCGACTTCGCGTCGAGGCGGAGCAGCCTCTCCCGATCGGCCAGTTGCCAGCGGTATACCTCCAGTTCCTTTTGCGCCAGGGTAAGCCTCTTCTCCCTTTTTCCCGCTAGGAGAAACTCCTGCGATACGCCGACGGAAAAGGCATTCTCCCCGCTGTTGCCGGTCAGGGCGCCGGATTCGAGGCCGAGCTCCAGCGTCGGGTTGGGGAGCAGCCCCGCCTTCGTCTTCGCCGCTTCGCGAAGTCCCTCTTCTTTGCGGAAAGCGTTCAGCTCCGCGTTATTTTGGACAGCGATCTCCACTGCCTGTTGCAGCGAAATCTCCTCGCCCCGGACCGGTCCCGCAGTAGCGCAGAGCAGCAAGGACATGGCAGCGGCCAGCAGGCCATATTTATTCATCAGCGGCACATCAAACACGTACCAACCTCCTAAAGTAGTTTTTCGGTTGTTCCTTGCCGGCAGAGGCAGGTGCTGACTGCACGGATCCCTTTGCAGCTGCGCCTCCAGGGTTGAACCATGTCAACGCCGCAAAGACGGAAGCTGTGCAGGGATGCGCAAACGCGTGCCTAACGCGACGCGCAAAGGCCACGGGGGACAAAGAAGCGGTCAGTAATCTGGCCGACAAGGTGCTGGCAAGGCCAAGCCGCGCCAACAGTCAATGGAAATACAGCTGGGGATTAAGCGAGATTCTGGGGGGGGATGAACTTGGGCAAGTAGACTTCGGGAATAAATCTGAAAGCAGTAAAGAAAGAGAGATTGGAAAAGACAGGTAAGTAGTTCAGGCTGAAAAGCTGGGGAACGACAGTGACGTGGCACAGGCAATTGACGCAGTCATCGCATGCGGGGCCGCCTGAGTCATGGTGGTCGTCAGGACAGCAGGGAGTATCGACGCTGTTCGCTGTGCCGGTGACGACGGAATCCTGCGAGTTGGAGATCTGGGACTCCAAGGCATGGGCCGTACTGCATACACCGTTGCAAAGCACCACAAAAACGGAGGCAAGTATGAACCAGGAGACGAGTTTGAAAAGTGGTTTCTCTATCATAATCTGGCGCGAATATAGCGAAGGTATACGGACCGTGTCAAGAGAAACCACTTAACTGTAACAGTCGTCATTAATCGAAAAGCTCCTCCAGGAAAGACTTTTTACGGTAAGGCTTGTGACCGTAGCCATGACCGTGGTCGTCATGCTTATATCCATGATGCTGTTGCTGCCCCTTGTATTGAGGTTGCCCTTGGTACGGGGGCTGACCCTGATACTGCGATTGCTGCGGCTGCTGGAGTGGCGCCTCGTTCAGGAAGGAGCGCTCTACGATCTTGTCGAGTTCGCCGCGATCGAGCCATACGCCTCGACACTCAGGGCAGTAATCGATCTCGACGCCCTGACGCTCCGCCATCACCAGATTCACCGTGTTGCATACCGGACACTTCATGATGATTCCTCCTTTGGGTTTAGGTTGATGCTTTTTCGATTTTCTTTTTACTGCGCCGCCATGCGCTTCAGTACCTGCTCCAACTTGCGCAGCTGTTCTCCGTAGCCGGCCCAATCTCCCTGGCGCTGCAGGTTCATGGCCCGCTGGTAGATGTCCATCGCCTCCTTGGCAAGCGCCGAGTCGGGCTGCCCCGCTGCCGCCGCACCAGCTGCGCCGGAGCCTATGGAAGCAGCTGCGGCTGAAGCGGCCGACACCCCTTTGCCCGCTCCGAAAAGCCGTTGCAGCGCAATTTCCAGGTTCTCCTCCATCACCACCTGGTCGCCGAAGGCGACGATCACCCGCTTCAATTCGGGAAGCCCCGCCTTGTCGGCCGCCAGAAAGAGCGGCTGCACGTAAAGCAGCGACTTCTCTATGGGGATCACCAGCAGGCTCCCCCGGATCACCTCGGAACCGCGCTGGCTCCAGAGCGTGAGCTGCTGCGAGATGAAGGAATCCTGGTTGATGCGCGCGTCGATCTGCTTGGGGCCGTAGATCAGCCGGTCGCGCGGGAAGGTGTAGGCCCTGATCTTGCCGTAGTTTTCGCCGTCGCAGCGCGCCGTGAGCCATGCGGCCAGGTTGTCGCGGTTGGACGGGGTGAAGGGAAGCAGCAGGATGTACTCCTCCGTCTTCTCCCCCGGGAGTTTCATGATGGTGTAGTACGGCTCCATCGGCTTTTCGCCCAAAGCCGGGACTTGCCAGAGGTTCTCCTTGTTGTAGAACACCTTCGGGTCGGTCATATGGTAGGCGGCGTAGAGGGCAGCCTGCACCTGTAGGTACTGGTGCGAGTACCTGACATGTTTCCTCAGGTCCGCAGGCATGGCGCCGATCGGCTGAAACAGCCCGGGGAAGACGCGGGAGTAGACCTTGACCATCACGTCGTTGGGATCGCTGACGTAATAAGTAACCGTGCCGTCATAGGCGTCCACCACGGCCTTGACGGAATTGCGCAGGTAGTTGCCGCCCCCCTTGACCGGCCTCGAATAAGGAAGCCGGTCCGAAAAGGTGTAGGCGTCGATGATCCATTTGAGCTTCCCCTGCTGGTCGACCACCATGTAGGGGTCGCTGTCGAAGTTGAGGAATGGGGCAATGGCGCTCACCCTTTCCCTGATGTTCCGGTTGTAGAGGATCCGGCTCTGCGGCGTGATGTCCGAAGAAAGGAGGATCTTCTCTGTCTTGAACCTCCCTGCGAAGAGCGCCTTTCTGAGCAAGGAGTCGAGAGGCACCCCTCCCTTGCCGGCGTAGGTGGTGTTGACGTTGCCGGTGGCGGTGGGATAGCTGAATTCCGGAACCTTGGTCTTCACGATTACGTAGTCGTTGGAGAGCTCGCCGTAATAGATCTCCGGGCGGTTCACCTTGATGTCGGCGAGGCTCACCGCGGGGATGTCTTTGACGAAGAACTCCGGCAGTCCTTCCTTGCTGATGCGGCTCACCGGGCCGAAGGTGATGCCGTTACCGTGGGTGAAGATGAGCCTTTCGTTGATCCAGTTCTTGCTGGGGAGGTCGTTGTAGGAAAGCTCGCGCGGCGACAGCATGACCTGGGAATAGCTGCCGTTCACCATGTAGCGGTCGTTGTCGACGTCGAAGAATTTGTAGTAGGTCCGGATCTGCTGCAGCTGGCTGTAGGTCTTCAGAAGCGGCGCATGGTCCCAGAGCCGAATGTTCTTCATGGTCGCTTCGTTGTTGGCGATGTCTGCGGCGGTGAGCTTGGCGTCCACGTCGAAGGGGACGGTCTCGATCTTGTCGAGGTCGTAGCCGTAGCGGGTGAACTTCAGGTGGTTCTCCAGGAAAGGCGTCTCCAGCGTCAACTCGTTGGGGGCTACCTTGAACTTATGCAAAAGGCCGGGATAAACCCGCACGCCGACAAGATAAAGCGCCGCCACCACGATGGGAGGGATGAGAGCGACGCGCCAGTTCCCCTTCCAGATTCCCGCCGCCAAGAGGGCGCCGGCAACGGGGGTGGCGAAGGTGACTATGCGGTACATCGGTAGCCTGCCGTGGACGTCGACGTATCCGGCGCCGGTAAAGATGCCGTTGTTGGCAAAGAGCAGCCGGAAGCTCTCCAGGTAAAGCCCCCCAGCGATGACGAGCGAAAAGCAGCCGACCAGTACGGCCAAGTGCCGGCGCGCCCTCGGGTCTATTCCGGCTCCCTGGTCGTTGAGAACCACTCCCCCCTTGACCACGTAGACCGCCGCCGTGAGGACTAGGGCAGCCAGCACCATGAAACCGGCGAAGGTCTGCACCATCTCCAGAAAAGGAAGGGTGAAGAGGTAGAATCCGACGTCCTTGCCCAGAACAGGATCAGCCATTCCGACATCGGCACGGTTCACGAACAAAAGGAGCTTGTCCCAGCGGTACGAGCCCCAGGTGCCGCCCAAAAAGGCGAGAACCAGCGAGATGAGAACCCCCAGCGGCCGCACCACCTGCCCCAACGCGCGGCCGTTGAAGCGGAGGTCGCGCCCTCCGACGATGTGGATGCCCGGCACCGGGAACTCGCCGCGGTTAGCGTACTGGAGGTTCATTTGCAGGAAGAGAAACAGCAGCAGCCCGAAAACAAGGCCGGCTATGCTCTGTGCGTACATGGTAGTGATGAAGACGGAGGCGTAACCCGTCTCATTGAAGAACAACCAGTCGCTGTAAAAGTTCAGCAGGTAACCAGCGGAGGGCAACAGAAACAGCAGCGCCAGCAGAACCAGCGTCGATTTTTGTCTAAGCATCGGCATCCCCTTTCACGGGCAAAGCATTTATTTCGACTATCACGCAGTCGTCTCGATTGTCCCCCGGAACCTTTTCTGGTTCCCAAGCTCCGTTTTTTCTCGTTCCTAAGCTCCAGCTTGGGAACGCAAGGCATTAGAAGCTCCGCTTCGCACTGTCGCAATCCAAAGCGACGCGATTCTTTCCCGTCTCAGAGGGGGAGCCCGAGCAAGCTCCGGCTACTTCTCGGAGTCGAGGTGCGGTTCGTGCAGTTTGACCGGCGTGCCTCTGCGCATCCTCAGGTTGAGCATCTCGACCATCACCGAAAAGGCCATGGCGAAGTAGATGTACCCTTTGGGGATGTGCATGTCCAACCCGTCCCCGATCAAGGCGATGCCGATCATGAGCAGGAAGCTCAGCGCCAGCATCTTGATGGTGGGATGCTTTTCCACGAAAGCGCTGATCTTGCCGGAGAAGAGCATCATGAAGCCGACGGCGATCACCACCGCGGCGATCATGATGAAGAGCTGGCTCGCCATGCCGATGGCGGTGATGATGGAGTCGAGCGAAAAAACGATATCCAGCAGCAGGATTTGCACCAGAACCGCCCCGAAGGTCGCTCCCACCTTGGCGGAGGCAACCACCTCCTCTCCCTCCAGTTTCTCGTGGATCTCCATGGTGCTCTTCCAGATGAGGAACAAGCCTCCCGAGATGAGGATGAGATCGCGGCCGGAGATCTCGTTGTTGAGGACCGAAAAGAGCGGATCGGTAAGCCCCATGAGCCAGGAAAGCGAAAAAAGAAGCGCCACCCTGATGAACATCGCCAAGCCAAGACCGGTAAGCCTCGCCTTTTCCTGCTGGTGGGCCGGGAGCTTGCTGGCCTGAATCGAAATGAAGATGATGTTGTCTATCCCCAGCACTATCTCAAGGGCGCTCAGTGTAACCAGTGCCAGCCAGACCTGCGGGTCGGAAATCCATTCCATTAAACGTTCTCCTTATAAGTAAGTAAAAGTCCAGTTCCAGCCGAGCCTGCCGCTGCCGCGTCTGTCCCCCCTCCTGACCTCCCCCCAGCGGGGGGAGGTCGGGAGGGGGGACAGAGCAAGAACCTACTATCTCGCCATCTGTTCGAGCCTCGCTATCCGCTCCTCCATGGGGGGATGGGTCGAGAAAAGCGATGCGATGCCGCCGCCTGTAAGCGGGTTGACGATGAACATGTGGGCGGTGGCGGGTCGCGCCTCCTGCATCGGAAGCGCCTGCGACGCCATGTGGAGTCTCCTGAGCGCAGAGGCCAGCGCCAGGGGGCGGCCGCAGATTTGTGCCCCCGAAGCATCTGCCAGGTACTCACGCGAGCGGGAAACCGCCATCTGGATCAGCATGGCGGCGATGGGCGCGATGATGGCCATGGCGAGAGAGCCGACCAGCCCCCCCATACCGCCCCCCTCTTCGTCGTCGCCCCGCCCTGCCCCGAACATGGCGCCCCACTGGAGCATGTTGCCGATCATGGAGATGGCGCCGGCGAAGGTGGCCGCGATGGTGCCGACCAGGATGTCGCGGTTTTGCACGTGGGCGAGCTCATGCGCCATCACCCCCTCCAGTTCTTCCGGGGAGAGGATGCGCAGGATCCCTTCAGTCGCCGCGACCGCGGCATGCTCAGGGTTTCGCCCGGTGGCGAAGGCATTGGGGCTGTCCGAGGGGATGATATAGACCTTGGGCATAGGAAGGCCCGCACGGGCGGCCAGGTGGCGCACCATGTTGTAGAACATGGGGTGGTCGTGCTCCCCGATCTCCTGAGCGCCGTACATTTTTAGGACGATTTTGTCGGAGAACCAGTAGGAGAAGAAGTTCATGCCGAGCGCCAGGACGAAGGCGGTCACCATGCCGGTCCTGCCGCCCAGCGCGCTTCCCATGGTGACCATGAGAACGGTGAGGAGAGCCAGTAGGAAGGTTGTCTTGAGTCTTTGCATAATATTTACCTCGACGATTGTAGTAAGTCCGCTGTTGGGACCGTTTTGTCACCGGGCAAATAAAAAAAACCTTTACCCGCGACACATAATGCCTGGATAAAGGTCTTGTTGACAGGATATCTGCCCCGGCTCCGGGTCCTAAGACCGTATTGACGGAAACCGGGTCGGCCATTTCTCCGGCCGATAACTACTCCCCTTTAACGGTATGTAATATAATTTTTCCCCTTGTCCTTGTCAAGGGGCAAACCGTAAGCCAGGGATAAAATCTGAGAGAAGCAGGAAGCAGGCATTGAGTAAGAGCGCAGTCTCAGCGGTGTCGCTTCTCCCAATGTTGTCTCCGACTTGCGATTTTCTCAGACTTTCTCAGATGTTCTCCGTGCCAATGGTTTGGTTTTAAGACTTAAAAAAAAGCGGCCCCTGTCGAAACAGGGGCCGCTGGTACTGCGGGGTTCAGGCCTTAGTCCATTTTGACGGGGACTTTTGCCTTCAGCACGAACTTGCCGTCCTTCACGAAGAGAAGGGAGAGCGGGCTCTTGATCGGCTCGCGGTTGGCCTGCATGCTGATGGTGCCGGAAACGCCTTCGAAGCCTTTGGTCTTGGCAAGGGCATCCTTGAAAACCTTGGCTTCTACGCTGTTGGCGCGCTTCATGGAGTCGGCCAGGAGCATCACTGCGTCGTAGCCTTGGGCGTCGAAGAGGCCCGGGAGTTCGCCGTTGTGCTTCGCCTTGAACGCCTCGATGAATTTCGCGGTCGCAGGGGAAGCCTGCTCGGTGGAGAAGCCCAGAGCGGACATGGAGCCCTCGACTGCGGGGCCGCCAAGCTCGATGAATTTAGGCGAGAAGAGTCCGTCGCCCCCGAACATCGGAGACTTGAGACCCTGCTTGCGCGCCTCTTTCATGATGAGAGCGCCCTCGGTGTAGTAACCGGAGAAGAGGATGACGTCGGGTTTCTTAGCCTTGATGTTGGTGATCTGAGCGGAGAAGTCCTTGTCGCCGTCCTTCACCTTCTCGTCGGCTACGATCTTGATCGAGGGAACCTTGGCAGCGGCATCGCGGAAGGTCTGGGAAAGGCCGACCGAGTAGTCGTTGTTGTCGGAAGTGATGATGGCGACCTTCTTGAAGCCGAGGTCCTTCGCGAAGTACTGGATGCAGGCCGGAATAGCGATGGAGTCGAGCAGGGTGTCGCGGAAGATGTAATCGCCCACTTCAACCACGCCCGGGCCGGTGGCGCCGGCGGAGAGCAGCACCACGCCTGCCTTCTGCGCGATGGGAGCGGCAACCTTGGTGATGCCGGTGGTCGGGTCGCCGACGATGGCGGTCACGTTGTCGCGGGAGATGAATTTCTGGGTGACCGAGGCGCCTTCCTGCTTGTCGCCGCGGTTGTCGGCCTCGACGATCTCGATCTGCTTGCCGAGAATGCCGCCGCCTGCGTTGATTTCAGCAGCAGCCATCTTCATACCTTCGAGGGTCGGCTTGCCGAACATGGCCACGTCGCCGGTGAGAGCGCCGAGGAAACCGATCTTCACGGTGTTGCCTGCCGGTTTGGCGGCTCCTGCAGCCGGGGCTGCGGCCTCTTCCTTCTTCTTGCAGCCGAATGCGCCGGCTGCCAGCATCGCTACCAAGAGCAATGCGCTGATCTTCTTAAAGCTCATGCAGACTACCTCCTTTGGATGTCGTTCACATTGTAAAGACAAGACTCACACGTCAACTGATTCTAATTGTCACTACTTGATTGTCAAGACAGACACAGACGCAATTTATCTTCCCCGGTACAGAGAGCACCGGGGAAGATCTTATGCGTCTTAGAAGTTGTACTTGGCAATGAGCTTGGCGTCGTACAGGTTGTCTACATTGTTGGCGAAGTAATCGCCCACGAACACGTAGCCTGCGCGAGCGCCCAAAGTCACGTTAGCAGTCAGCTTGTAGTAAGCTTCAGCGTTAACCTCGGTACCGAGGTAGTCGCCGTTGCCCCTGGTGAGAGTCCCTCCATAGAAAGCGTTACGAGCTGCAGCGCCGTTTGCGTCGTCGGCGATGGCGGCGAAGCCAACGTTAGCGCTGCCGGAAACCTTGTCGTTGAAGGTGTAGTCATAACCGACGGTGCCCATGATGACGCCTTCGTTGAAGTTGTTGACGTCATAGATGAGGGCGTTATCGATCGTGGTCGCGTACTTGTCGCGGCCCAGCATGATCATCTCTGCGTCGTAAAACTGGCCACCTTCGGTGAAGCCGGGCTCGCTGTGAGTGACGTAGAATGCATCTTTGCCGCCGCTTACGTAGAGGAACTCGGAACGCAGGGTGCCACCAGCCAGGGGCATCTTCGCGCCGACGTTAAAGGAGTAGCCTTTGGCGTCGGTGTTCTTGGAGAGGTCGCCGAACTGCTTCAAGAAGAAGCCGTTCAGGGCAATCGGGCCGACGTTGCCGGCAGCGTTGACACCAAGGTTGTGAACCTTGGCGTTCTGATTGGTGGAGGCACTGAAGTCATTGCTGTCGTCACTGATGTAGTAGTAGGCAGCACCTACGGTCAGGTCCTTGGAGACGCTGTACTTGCCGTCCAGGGTGAACATGTCGTTGGTGTTTCTGCCCAGGCGGGTGTTATCCTGCGCGCCGATTTTGTTGGAGTCCATCAGGCGGAAGAAACCTGCGGAAATATTTGCATTGGAGTAATCGTGGGAGAGAAGGATGCCGGCCATGTCGGCGTCGAATATCAGACCTTTGAAGGAATCGTTGTACGGCATCATACCGATCTTGGTGTTGAGCTGCGGATAGGTAAGATCGAGATAGAGGTGCTTGGTTTCCATATTGACGGAGTCTGCCCCGATAGCGCCGCCGGTACCGCGGCCGACGGTGTAGGAGCTGTTACCCCAGTAGTTGTAGTCGAATTCGAACTTGGTGACCAGTTTGACGTGGTCGTCAGCCTTGGCAGTGTAGCCCAAACGAACCCGCTGCACGAAATAGTTGGTGCTGGGTGCGTCCTTCTGCACAACGCCACTGGAAGTGAAGTTGGAGTTGTCATAGTACGCGGTGAAGGCGCCGTTGAACTGGTTCTCCAGTGCCAGGGCGGGTACTGCGGACGCTGCGGACAGAGCTGCTGCAATTGCTGCCACCAAAAGCTTTTTGTTCTGCTTCTTCATTTAACATCCTCCTCTTTTAAGTTAATTGCATGTCCTGCTGGTACAACTGGCCTGCTAGTTAACCCGGGGGAAAACGACCACCACCTTTCCATTCAACTGGAATAGAAACAAATTATGCGCCGCCATGGCGCCCTAGAGCGCCGCGGCGGCGGCTACAGTATCTGGCTTAAGAACAACTTCGCCCGTTCGTGGGAAGGTGCAGTGAAGAAATGCTCCGGCGTCCCCTCTTCCACGATCCTCCCGGCGTCCATGAAGATCACCCGGTCCGCCACCTCGCGGGCAAACCCCATCTCGTGCGTTACCACCGCCATGGTCATCCCATCCTTGGCGAGATCCTTCATGACGTCCAAAACCTCACCTATCATCTCGGGGTCGAGCGCCGAGGTCGGCTCATCGAAAAGGAGCATCTTCGGATCCATGGCGAGCGAGCGGGCGATAGCCACGCGCTGCTGCTGGCCGCCCGAGAGATTCCCCGGGTATGCCTTGGCTTTTGCCACCAGCCCGACTTTCTCCAGGAGCATCATCGCCTTTTCTTCCGACTCGAACTTCGAACGCTTCCTGACCACGGTCTGCGCCAAGGTGAGGTTCTCCAGCACCGTCTTGTGGGGAAAGAGGTTGAACGACTGGAACACCATTCCCACCTCCTCGCGCACCTTGGTGATGTCGGTCTTGGGGTCCATGATATCCATGCCGTCCACGATCATCTTGCCCCGGTCGATCTCCTCGAGCCTGTTGATGGATCGAAGCAGCGTCGACTTGCCGGATCCTGAGGGGCCGATGATGACCACCTTCTCGCCGTCGAAAATGTCCAGGGAAACCCGGTCCAGTGCCCGGAAAGAACCGTAGATCTTGACGATCTCGGTCGCCTCAACCATCTTTCTGCGCTTACTTGTTGACACTGACACGCTCCTCCATGACGCCGATGATCTTCGATAAGAATAAGGTGATGATCAGGTAAATCAGCGCTATGACCGTGTAGGTCTCGAAATAGGTGAAAGACTCGGAGGCGAATTCGCGGCCGCGGCGCAAAAGATCCGCAACGGCGATGATGGAAACGAGCGAAGAATCCTTCAAAAGCGCGATGAACTCGTTGCCCACGGGGGGCAGGATCACCTTCACGGCCTGCGGCAGGATGACGTGGATCATGGTCTGGCGCCCGTTCATGCCGAGCGAAAGCGCTGCTTCCCTCTGCCCCTTGTGGATCGACTCGATCCCGGCCCGCACCACCTCGCCCATGTAAGCGCCGTAGCAGACAGCCATGGCGATTATGGCGGAAAGGATCGGGGGGACCTGCACGAAGCGCCCGAGGGCGTAGTAGATGTAGAAGATCTGCACCAAAAGTGGGATGCCCCGGATGATCTCTACGTAGAGAGACGCTGCGCCGTTGAAGAAACGGTTCTTGGAGATCCTCCCCAGGCCGGTGAAAAGGCCGAAAACGATGGCTAAAAGTATCGCCCCGAGGGTCACCTGGAAAGTAACCAGTATGCCGTCGGGAACGAACTTGAGAATGTTGAGGTACGGGTCAGGTTTTGTCTGTACCAGATAAATCAGGGTGCCGATGGCCCCGAAGAAGGCTATGCGCCACGCGGTGAAGAGCCCGCGGTCGCTTTTGCGGGGGATGGCTGCGCCGTCCCCGACGTCGATGATCTGCTTTTTTGCATCAATGCTCATCAGTTTTTCATACCGTCCTGGCCGGGCTAACATGCCGGCTCAACTTTGATTTTTCAACTTTTCCGTATACGTCGTCGGGCCAAAAAACAGCTCCTGCAGGGGGCTTCGGCGGGGTCAGCGCCATTGCGTGCCGCTCCTGCAGGAGCCAATCGTGCACTACTTAAGGTGCCACTTCTTCTTGATCTGCTGGTCTATCTTTTTCTTCTGCACTGCCGCGATTCCCTTGTTCAGCTGGTCCACCAGCACCTTGTTACCCTTTTTGACCACGATGCCGTAAGCCTCTTTGGTGAAGGGCTGGCCCACGATCTTGAACTTGTTGCTGTACTCCTTCTTGTCCAGCGCGTAGGTGACGGCGGTCGGCTGATCGCAGACGACACCGGAGATGCGCCCGGCTGCCATGTCCTCGAAAGCGAGACCTACTTCGTCATAGGTCTTCAGTTCCACGCCGGCGACCTTCTTGATCTCCATGGCACCGGTAGTGCCGATCTGGGCGCCGATTTTCTTGCCCTTCAGATCGCCGATCTTCGTCCCCTTCTCGGCTTTGGGTACCACCAGAATCTGGCCGATGCTGATGTAGGGAACGGTGAAGTCGAACTTCGCCTTGCGCTCGTCGGTGATGGTGACTGAGGAGATGATGGCGTCGTACTGGCCGGCGGCGATGCCGGCGAAGATGCCGTCCCAGGCAGTGTTCTTGAAGGAGGCCTGGAAACCCGCCTCTTTGGCGACAGCGTTCATGAAGTCGATATCGAAACCGACGATCTTCTTGTTGGCATCCACAAATTCCATCGGGGGCCAGGTCGCGTCGGTGGCGACGGTTACGGTTTTCGGTGCGGCCAGGGCTGCAGAGGCAAAACAAAGACCTGCGAATGCCACAACGGCTGCCATGATACGAATAGCTTTCATACTTCCTCCTTGGTTCCCTTTAATATTAAACAGAACACACCTTTAACATTTTCGCGCATACTTTTAAAGATAAAATCGTCTCTTGTCAACCACTTAATAAATAAGCAGTTGCACCGTTTGAAAGCTCATGTTAAGTTGTCATACCACAATTAAGTGAAATCAAGGTTTTATGAGGTCAAACAACGTTGAAATCCGTGAAAAAAATTCAGGCAGGTATACTGCTTCTGATAACGACGTTCTTCTGGGGAGTAACTTTTACCATAGTAAAAGATGCAATCAGTCAGGTTGATGTCTTTGTTTTTCTTTCACAAAGATTTTTAATTGCTTCCACAGTCATGCTTCCTCTTGCCTTTGCACGCGCTAATAGATTAAACGCCCGCCTTCTCTTAAGCGGTTGCGTGCTAGGCATTCTGCTTTTTGCTTCCTACGCCTTTCAGACCATGGCGCTGCAGTACACCAGCGCATCTAACACCGGCTTTCTTACCGGTCTGAACGTGGTGCTGGTCCCCCTGTTCGGCGCGCTCCTCTTCAGGTTGCCTGCAGGCCCCGGCATCCGCTGGGGCGTGGCTCTTGCGACGCCCGGGCTTTTTCTCCTCTGCGGCAACGGCAGCCTCAGTTTTAACTACGGCGACATCCTTGCCGCCGTCTGCGGCGCCTGCGTGGCGCTGCATCTTCTCTATACCAGCCACTTTTCCAGGCAGGCATCGAGCGACGTCTACCTTCTGACCACGCTGCAACTCACCGTGGTCGGACTCTTGAGCCTGGCAACGGCTACGGCGCGCGGCAAGGAGGTTTTCGTCTGGCATCCCGATCTTTTCTGGACCCTGGTGGTATGCGTGCTGATCGCCACCGTCTTCGCCTTCCTGGTGCAGACTACCATGCAGAAGTTCATCAGTCCGGCCCACACCGCCCTTATCTTCTGCACCGAGCCGGTATTCGCTGCCGGCTACGCCTATTACGCCGCAGGCGAGCGGCTGGGCTTTTTCGGGATGACGGGGGCGGCGCTGATTTTCGCAGGGATGATCGTGTCCGAGCTGCTGCCGGACGAGGGGAAAGAAGAAGCTGAATCGGCCGCCGTTGTCGCTGAAGGATAGGGACTTATACGGTTGACATAATTTTGCCCGTATAATAATGCTAAAAACACTCATACAGAGATGAATGGGATACAGGGGATAACTGCTAAAACAAAAACTGTACTGCTTAAACCAGAAACTGTTTTGGGTTTTATCCCTTCCATCCCCTTTATCCCTGTAAAAATGCTTTTTTGGTTGGCACCACACCGATAACTGACAGGCGAGGAAAAAGATGAACGAGAAAAATCATAGCGGACACAGCGAGCTGAAGCACCATTTTGCCAGCGACAACTATGCAGGGATATGCAACGAAGCCTGGGCGGCGATGGCGGAGGCCAATCGCGGCATGGCCAGCTCCTATGGCGACGATTATTGGACCGCCGAAGCCTGCGAAAAGATCCGCGAACTGTTCGAGACCGACTGCGAAGTCTTCTTCGTCTTCAACGGCACCGCAGCCAACTCGCTCGCCCTTGCCTCCTTGTGCCAGTCCTACCACTCCATCGTCTGCCACGAGATGGCGCACATAGAGACCGACGAGTGCGGCGCCTCCGAGTTCTTCTCCAACGGCACCAAGGTGCTGCTGGTTCCGGGAGAAAACGGCAAGATCGACCTCGATGCGGTTGAGCACACCATCCACAAGCGCACCGACATCCACTACCCCAAGCCGAAAGCGTTAAGCATCACCCAGGCCACCGAGCTGGGGACGCTTTACAGCGTGCAGGAACTGCAGGCGATTGGGGAACTGGCCAAGAAGCACTCGTTGCGGGTGCATATGGACGGCGCACGCTTCGCGAACGCAGTAGCGTCTTTGAACGTCGCCCCGAAAGAGATCAGCTGGCAGGCCGGGGTCGACGTCCTCACCTTCGGGGGGACCAAGAACGGTTTTGCCATAGGCGAGGCGGTAGTCTTCTTCAACAAGGAGCTCGCCTTCGAGTTCGACTACCGCTGCAAGCAGGCGGGACAGCTCGCCTCCAAGATGCGCTTTCTCACCGCCCCCTGGATCGGCATGCTGGAAAGCGGCGCCTGGCTAAAGAACGCGGCGCACGCCAATAACTGCGCGAGGCTTTTGGAAAACGAGATCAGGAAGATACCGCAGGTGCGGGTCATGTTCCCGAGCCAGGCGAACTCCGTCTTCCTGGAGATGGCGCCCGAGGCGCTGGAGGCGCTGCGCGGTCGCGGCTGGCACTTCTACACCTTCATAGGGTCCGGCGGCGCCAGGTTCATGTGCTCCTGGGACACCGATACCGCCGAAGTAGCCAACCTGGTAGCCGACATCAAAGCCTCGGTGGCATAAATCGAAAGTCACTCACCACAGAGGGGCACAGAGGAAAACAGAAGCAGGAAAGTCCAGACCTTTCCCAGGCGAACCACAGGTTCATAGCAACGCGAAGAAGAACCTTTAAGAAACGCCTGATAAAGCTTTAAAAACAAAGGGGACAGGCAGATGCATCATGCATCGTCCGTCCCCTTTTTTGGTTTTTCCTCTGTGGTTCCTCAGTGGTTCCTCAGTGGTGTGCCTCTTTCCCCTATGGTTCCATTTGTCAATGGTCAATTGCCTTTCAGTTGTCAATTGTCAATTGTCAATCGTCAATTGGTTCTTTAACCGCCGCCTCTATTTTAGCGACGTCTATCTTGGTCATCTGCATCATCGCATCGAACGCACGCTTGGCGGCAGCGGTATCGGGATCCGTTATCGCGCTGGTCAGGACAATCGGTGTAATCTGCCAGGACACCCCCCACTTGTCCTGGCACCAGCCGCACACATTCTCTGCCCCGCCGTTGCCTACGATGGCGTTCCAGTAACGATCGGTTTCTTCCTGGTCAACGGTCGCGACCTGGAACGAGAATGCCCAGTTGTGTTTGACCTCCGGTCCGCCATTGAGCCCGAGGCAAGGAATTCCCATCACGGTAAACTCCACCGTCAACACATCCCCCTTCTTCCCGGACGGATAGTCACCCGGTGCAAGGTGCACCGCATCGACCGATGAATCGGGAAACGTCTTGGCGTAAAACTGCGCCGCCTCCTCCGCATCGCCGTCGTACCAAAGGCAAACCGTGTTCTTTGCTGGTGTAGTCATGTCATTTCTCCTTTGTGCGCTACCCCAATTCCCACCATGACATGCATCATATAGGTTGTATAGAATCCGTCATGACCGGCAAACAACTCAAAAAGTATCTCGAAGAACAAGGCTGGTTGCTCGATCGCGTCTCGGCCAGTCATCATATTATGGTTTAGGTCAATTCCCATTCCGATTCACGGTTCGACCGACCGGCCTAAAGGGCTTGTGCACGCCATCCTGAAGCAGGCAGGCATAAAGGAGTAAACATCATGTTGGCTTATCCGGCGCATATTGAGCAGCAAGACGACAGCTACTTGGTCACTTTTCCGGATCTCGAAAACGTCATAACCTATGGAGCTACCCTGAAGGAAGCTCTTGTCAATGCAGAAGAGGCGTTGAACGGCTGTATCGAGTCTGATTTCGAGCGCAATTTTTCCCTTCCTTCCCCCTCAAATATTTCCGGCGAAGACATATTCTCTATCCCGGTTGCCCCGCATATAGCCGTTGCTATCATGCTGCGCACCTTGCGTGCGGACAGGCCACAGGTTGAAGTAGCGCGCCAGCTCAAAATTTCGTATCAGGTTTATCAACGTCTCGAAAACCCGCGCAAAGCCAATCCCACGGTCAAAACTTTGGAAAAGATCGCCCAGGTTTTTGGAAAGCGGGTTGAGTTGGGGTTTGTCTAAGGCATCACCGCTTACCTTTTCGCACCTCGCCCACCTCATGACGGGCGGGCGGGGGTCGCCTCGCCCCGTCTTGGCAGCCTCATCGCACGGACAGTGTCTACGATGTCGGTTGAAAATCGCGCTTGGCGATGACCCTTCTCTGCTATTTGAAAAAATAAGACACGCGGTATTCAAGTTTCATGTTGTCAAGAAGGTGACGAACATCGGAGTTTTTCCTGTGCCGATCTCGAATCCTAATCCTTGGTAGAATCCTACTTCTTTATCATAGGCAATAAGTACTTTACGAGCGTAGTCGTTATACTTACCCAGAGCGAGAGAGGCGAGTTGCTTTCCTACGCCCTTGGCCTGGTACTCGGGATGCACTAGTAAATAGTGAAAGTAGGCTGTCATAACACCGTCGGAAAGTGCGTTTATGAGTCCGACCAACATATCGCCATGCCATGCCGAAATAACACAATCAGAATTTTTCATGGCAATCTGCAATTTGTCAGGGTATTGCCCAGAAGACCACTGGACGGAAAGAAAAAGGTCATGCAGTTGGTTCTGTTCAAAATCCTGGGTGTATCTGTACTCAATATCCATAGCCCCTCCTCAACTTTGAAATGTCAGTAATCCACCTTCCAGGTGAGAATCCATCCCCCTCCCACTAAATGAGATATGCGAACGCTACCCACACCTAACTTTAATTTGAGCACGTTAAAGTATCGACAATGTATAGACATCCATCCGTGTCAAAGGTGAAGTTGATGAACGGCCCCCTGAACCCGGCCTGTCAGTAGTCCCAGCGCATCGCCGATGAAAGCGCCCATTATTGCACCGGCGGCGCGGTCCTGGATAGTTGTGTTTGACATTTCTGGCCCCCTTTTTCTTAAGGCAACTTGACTTGATTATTTGGCATCGGGCTTCTCTTTTTCCATAGAATTAAATAATTGCGTGGCTGACAGGGCATTGAATGGTAAAGATATATTGTGTTGAAGCCCCTCGTTGAACGTCGCTTTCAAGTCTTTAAGTAAAACAGCTAAGGCAGTTTCTGCTGTCCATCTTGAAACATCGCTCCAGTTTCTGACTACCCAGCTATCACCGGTACTAACTTTTAACAGGCTGAATAACTCTTCTTGAGGCAATTTATAGTGGTTCCCTAATTTAAGTCCTTCGGCCACAGCATTCATATTAATACCGAGAATCATATTATTAACTAGTGTCCGTCCGGAAAGGGCAGTTTTCTGAACTTCGTGGTGACAAAGATGTCCGAAATGCACCGAAATCGTTAAGAGCGTGCTAACGCACTGAC
>NZ_AUGE01000017.1 GCF_000426865.1 Citrifermentans bremense R1 | reverse complement strand
ACTCAATCAACTCAACAACGTCCCCTTCGGCCTTCGGCCCCTAGGTTTACGTAAAAACAAAACCCGATGTCGTGGCTTAACCTGTTTCCTGTGCAGCACCTGTCTGATAGACCACCCCCCTTGCTGGAAAACTGTCAAACTTTGTCACTTTTCGCTGTATACCTGTGCAGCTTTTGCACAGTTGGTGCAATCTTTGCCCACCTTGACGCTCCCACCCAGAAGAAACATCTGTTTACCTTTCTAATGTCCTGCCTTTGCCGTGCTCAAAGGGAAGTCTAGCTAAGTTGACTAATTAGATATGACTTGCCCTGGCTGTACTGCATCGATTTAGTAGGCATAAATTAACTAGGGATTAAATGCCGTTACTTTTAAGCGTAGTTGGCATAAAAGAGGCAGTAATATCGGAAAAACTGCACTGGGGAGCGATCCCCAAAAAACATTTGGAGGTATTAAATGGTAGTTTATCTCTCTGCGTATTTTGCTGTGGTTGTTGCTGTGGTGGGCTATCAGGCCTACTCTCTTTACCAGTATCAGAACAAGGCATCCAGGAATGAGGAGCTGTATGATTCCTCCCTCGCAGAGGTCGAGCCCGGTATCTGCTGATGCCGGCTTTGCGCCACACATTGTGAGAATTTGAGATGGGGGCGGCACCGACGTTGGTTCCGGTGGCGCTTCGGCTCAGGAAAAGAGTAACGGCGGCCTATGGCCGCCGTTACCTTTTCAGCTCAACTCACAAGCTCTTCGCCGCCAGTTCATAAACGTCGCGGGCCAGGCCCGGCTCGGCTAGGATACGTTCCAGCTCCTTTTTCATCAGCTCCTGCCGCGCCGCGTCAAAGCGTCGCCAGCGGCTGAAGGGGGTCAGCATCCTCGCGGCAATCTGCGGGTTGATGCCGTTCAGGCGCAGAATCTGGTCGCAAAGGAACCGGTACCCCCTCCCTTCGGCGTCGTGGAAGCGGACCTGGTTCACTTGGCTGAAGGCGCCGACCAAGGAGCGCACACGGTTGGGGTTCCGGATGTCGAAGTCGGGGTGGTCCAAAAGCTCCAGGACCCGGTCGAGCGTCTGCGGCAGACGGGAAGTCGCCTGCAGGCTGAACCACTTGTCGATGACGCCGCGGTCGTCGCGCCATTTCCGGTAGAAGGCCTCCAGCGCCTCCTCGCGCTCGGGGCAGTCGCAGCCGGCCAGCGTGGCGAGCGCGCCCAGGCTGTCGGTCATGTTGTCGGCGCTCTTGAACTGCTCCATCGCCATGCCTATCGCCTCCCGGGAACCCGGCGCCATCAGGTAGGAGAGGCAGAGGTTCTTCAGCCTGCGGCAACCGGCGAGGCCGTCGTCCGGGTGGTAGGGGGACTTGGGGGCGCACGCCGCGCGCGCCGCCACCAGTTGCGCCCGCAGCCGCTCGCCCACCGTCGCCCGCACCAGCTCACGCGCCTCATGAATGGCGGTCGGGTCGATCACCTCCATCTGCTCGGCGAGATAGCCCTCGGTCGGGAGCGTGAGCGCCTCGGCCAGGAAGGCGCGGTCCTGCTGCTGGTCGGTAAGGAGCGTGCCGAAGGAGCCGATGAAGGCTTCCGGCACCGTCGGAGTCCCCCCCGCCTGGATCTCGTGCACCAGCCCCATGATCACCTGCACCGCCTGCACCTGCCCCGCCTCCCAGCGCACGAACGGGTCGCTGTCGCTGGTCATCAGCAGGGTGAGATCGTCTTGGCTGTAGGGGTACACGAGCTTCACCGGGGCGGAGAAGTTGCGCAAGAGAGAGGGCACCGGCTTGGAGGCTATCCCGGTGAACCGGAAGCTTTGCGTCTCCTGGCGCAGCTCCAGCACCCTGGTGGTCGCACCTGGGCTTTTCTCTCCCTCAAGCGGCAGCGGCAGCTCGCGCCCCTGCCGGTCCAAAAGCCCCATGGAGAGCGGTATGTGGAACGGCTCCTTCTCGGCCTGCCCCGGGGTGGGGGGGCAGCTCTGCGTCACGGTCAGCGTATAGACGCCGCTTGCCTGATCGAAATCGTCGCTCACGCTAAGGACCGGGGTGCCGGACTGGTTGTACCAGCGCATGAACTGGGAAAGGTCGCGCTTTCCCGCGTCCGCCATGGCCTGGACGAATTCGTCGACCCGGACCGCCTGGCCGTCGTGCCGTTCGAAGTACAGGTCCATTCCCGCGCGGAACGCCTCCCGCCCCAGGAGGGTCTGCAGCATCCTGATCACCTCGCCACCCTTGTGGTAGACCGTCATGCTGTAGAAGTTGTTGATCTCCACGTAGGAGTCGGGGCGGACCGGGTGGGCCAGGGGACCCGCATCCTCGGGGAACTGGGAGGAGCGCAATAGCCTCACGTCGGCGATCCTCTTCACCGGGCGCGACTGCATGTCGGCGGAGAACTCCTGGTCCCGGAAGATGGTGAGCCCTTCCTTGAGGGAGAGCTGGAACCAGTCGCGGCAGGTAATCCGGTTGCCGGTCCAGTTGTGGAAGTATTCGTGCCCGATCACCTCTTCGATGGCCTGGTAGTCGTCGTCGGTGGCGGTCTGGGGGCTGGCCAGGACGTAGCGCGAGTTGAAGACGTTCAACCCCTTGTTCTCCATCGCTCCCATGTTGAAGTCGTCCACAGCGACGACCATGTAAGTGTCCAGGTCGTACTCGCGGCCGAACTGCTCCTCGTCCCAGCGCATCGCCTCAATGAGCGACCTGAGCGCGTGGTCGCATTTTCCCTGGTTCTTCTCCTCGACGTAAATCTCCAGGTTCACCTGCCGGCCGCTCATGGTGGTGAAGCGGTCCGAGATGTGGACCAGGTCCCCCGCCACCACGGCGAAGAGGTAGCTGGGCTTTTTAAACGGGTCGTGCCAGGTGGCGAAATGCCGCCCCTCCGGGAGATCCCCCTTTTCCACCAGGTTGCCGTTGGCCAAGAGCACCGGGCAGGACCCCTTCTCCGCTTTCAAGGTGACGGTGTAGACCGCCATTACGTCGGGGCGATCGGTGAAGTAGGTGATGCGGCGGAACCCCTCGGCCTCGCACTGGGTGCAGAGCATGGGGCCGGAGGCATAGAGCCCGGAGAGCGCGCTGTTCGCCCTGGGGCTTATCTGCGTGGTCACCTCCAAAAGGAAGCTCTCCGGCGGATCGATCACGGTGAGCGCGCCGTCCCCCGCCGTATACCGCGCCGGCTCCAGTTCGACCCCGTCCAGCTTGAGCGAGACCAGGGTCAGCTCTTCTCCGTCCAAAACCAGCGGCCGCACGCCTTGCGCCCGGTCGTAGTTGGAGCGGATCTTCAGCCGGGACGCAACCCGGGTCAGTTCTGGGGCCAGGTCGAAGGACAATTCAACTGTCTCAACGAGGTAATCAGGCGCGGAATAATCTTTCTGGTAAACGGTCTGGTGCTGGCAGGTATGCATAGGCTCCCTCTCAAAGGATGTAGGAATGGCAAAGGAAGTATTGTACCGGCGCGAGCAATTGTTTTCAATGTCTTAGCACGTCGAGGGGTTGGTTTTCAGCGAGCTGCAGCGCAGCATTTGTGGCTTAGTCGTACTTAGCTCGCGCGCCGGCCATGATGAAGCGGTGGCAAAGGCACCTCAATAACCGGGCTTACTGTCATAGCGATGTTGACTTTGTCAGGCGATAAGGCTATAAGTTGCCGCATGAAAATCGTCCTAGCCCTGTTGCTTCTTGCCCTTTTCTCCTGGCCCTGTCATGCCACCGAGCAATACGCCGCCCAGACCGGCAAGAGCTGCTCGGCCTGCCATTTAGATCCGGCAGGCGGGGGCGAGCTCACCGCCGAGGGGAAGGCGTTTTCGGCCTCGAAAGCTACGCCCGGCCAAGCCCCCGGCGTTTCCGCACCTGCCAAGGCCCCGAGTGTCTCCGTACCCGCCAAGGCCTCCGGCATCACCGCAGCCGCCAAGGTTTTCCGATTCGTCATCGGGTACATCCATATGCTGACCGCCATCCTCTGGTTCGGCACCATCCTTTACGTGCACCTGGTGTTGAAGCCCGCCTACGCGGCCGGCGGCCTGCCGCGCGGGGAGGTTCGCGTGGGGGTGCTTTCCATGGCGGTCATGGGAATCACCGGAATAGTCCTTACCTACTTCCGCGTAACTTCATGGGACATGCTGCTGCACACCCGCTTCGGGGTGCTGCTCATGATCAAGATAGGCCTGTACCTGGTGATGGTCTGCACCGCGGCTTACGTGGTGCTCTTCATCGGCCCCAAGCTGAAGGCAAAGCGCAGGGAACCGGCGACGCTCCCGCAGGGAGGGGATCTGACCATCGACGAGCTGGCCTCCTGCGACGGCAAGGAGGGGCGTCCCGCCTGGTTCGCCTACCAGGGGAAACTCTACGACGCCACCGCAAGCAGGCTCTGGAAGCAGGGTGTGCACATGGGGCGGCACAACGCCGGGGAAGATTTGACCGAAGCGCTGAAACTCGCGCCGCACGGATCGGAGAAAGTAGCCATGATGCCTGCGGTAGGGGCGCTTGTAGCCCAGACCGACCGCAAGGCTCCGCTGCACGAGCGTGTTTTCTTCTTCATGGCCTACATGAATCTCAGCATCGTTTTCCTGGTGGTGCTGATACTTGCCCTTTGGCGCTGGGCTTAGATAGATCCCCGGCAGAACCGGGAAGAAGGAAGGGTCGTGAAGCAACTCCGCATTTTCCCCAAGAGCAGTTCCATCAGAAATCCCGATTCCCTGCTGCGCCTTTTCGTTGTCATCGCTCTGGTTTCCACCGTCGTCATCACCATAGCGGCGGGCCTCGTCTTCGTCGAGGTGCTGCACCGCCATGTAATCCGCAACGCCGAAGAAGATGCCATAAAGGTAAGCAGCGCCCTCCTCGCGACTGACCGTGCGCGCCTTACCGCCAGGCAGGCTGACGGCAGCGTGAAGGTTGCGGTCGCCTCGGCCGACCTGCCGGAGATGGACCGCCACTTCAGGAAGTTCCTTTCCCCTTTCGAAATCGTGAAGATCAAGATCTACTCCGCCGACAGCACCATCGTCTACAGCACCGAGGCAAGCCTCATCGGCAAGGTCGACAACCACAACTCCCGGCTGGATCACGCCTTGGAGGGGCTCTTCGACTCGAAGCTGGAGAGGAAGGAAGAGGTGAAAGACCTGGCGTCCGAGATGAAGTTCAACGTGGACGTGGTGGAAACGTACATCCCGATCTGGGATAACGGCCAGGTGATCGGGAGCTTCGAGGTCTACATCGACGTCACCGAGTACCGCAACGACACGGCGAATACCGCGTCCTTGGCGCTCGGCGCCCTGGCCGGCATCCTGGTCGTGGTTTTCGGCATCTCTTACTTCCTGGTCCGAAAGGGGACGCGGGAGATCAAGGAGATCCAGGAGGTGCTGAAAAAGCAGACCATGACCGATGCCCTCACCGGGACCTTCAACAAGAGCCAGATCGAGCTTTTGGCGTGCAAGGAGTTCGCCCGCTGTTCCCGCAGAAACGAGAAAGGGCTCGCGGACGCGGACCTGGGCTTCATCATGATCGACATCGACCGGTTCAAGGAAGTAAACGACACCTACGGCCACCTGGCGGGGGACGTCCTGCTGCAGCAGTTCGCGGCCAGGATCGCGCGCTCGCTGCGCAACTACGATTCCATCGGTCGTTTCGGCGGCGAGGAATTCCTGGTGATGCTCCCGGGTTCCGACCTCGAGCAGACGCGTGCGGTAGCTCAGAAAATTTGGTCCCTGCTCCGGGAAGAGCCTTACCTGGTCGACGGGCGTGAGATCAACCTGACCGCGAGCCTCGGCGCCGCCGCCGTCAAAGAGGGGGACGCCGACCTGCTCCATGTTCTCAAGCGGGCGGACCAGAGGCTCTACGCCGCCAAGAGCGCGGGGCGCGACCGCGTAGTCTGATTCCTTCCCCCACCCCCTACCCCCATACACCCGCAAGAGGAGGGGGACCAATGCGACCTTTCCTGGAATTCCCCCACCCCTTGTCTGCAAGGAACCCTTTACAAACCGTGCACAGGCAGGCATCGCAGGCGCCGCCTTTTGGGCTGTGGGTGACACCCCTTTCCGCGGGATTTTGGGATGACAGGAGGGGAGCAACACTGTTACTATCGTCAACCACCGCCACCGTAGCCAGCCGGCAGAGCTTAGAAGGAGAGACAGATCATGACCGTGGAGAAGAACCTGCGCCTGGAGGGGATCTACCCCCAGCGCCAGAAGGAATTTTACATGCAGCGGGTGAAACTCCCCGCGGGGATCATATCCGCGGAGCAGGCGCTCAAGGTGGCGCAGCTGGCTGAGCGCTTCGCCAAGGGGATGGTGCATCTCACCACCCGGGGGAGCATCGAGCTGCATTGGCTCACCGAAGGCGATCTTGAGTACGTGGCGGGCCAACTGGCGATGGTGGGGCTTTACAACCGGGGCGCCTGCGGCGGCGCGGTACGCGGCGTGGTCTGCGGCAGCCTGGCGGCGGCCGGGGCCCCTGCCTTGGAGGCCTTGGTGCGCAGGATCCACCGGCACTTCACCGGCAACGCGCGCTTCGAAAAGCTCCCCAAGAAGTTCAAGGTGGGCGTGGAGGCGGACGTCTCAAGCGGGCGGCACCTGATCCAGGATCTGGGGCTCGTGCCGGCGGCGTCGGGGGAGCCTTCGCGTTTCGACGTCTGGGCGGCCGGCGGCCTTGGGCGCGAGCCGATCCCCGGCTTCCTGCTGGCGCGGGACGTGGCCGAGGATGCGTTGATCCCGCTCATCGAGAGGGTGGCCCAGGTTTACCAGGCCAACACCCCGGCGGGGAAGCGTCTGAAGCACCTGATCCGCGAGATCGGGCAGGACGAGTTCCGGCTGAGGGTCTTGGGAGACACAGAGGAGATTTCCAGCGCGCCGACCCTGACCGGGAGCCTCGTTCCCGTGCCGGCGGACGCGTCGGCGCGCCTGGAGGCGCATGTCTTCGCCGGCGAACTTTCCTGCCAAGGTCTCGTGGCGCTGGCGGAGATCGCCCGGGAGTACTGCGGCGGGATCCTGATGATAACCGGCGACCAGAACGTGAAGATGCATCTCTCGGAGGGGGGCGGGCGCGAGAAGGCTGTCGCCGCCCTGGCCGCGGCGGGGTTTGCCGGGGAGAGCGCCAGGGAGAGAGTAATCTTCCGAGTCTGCCCGGGTACCCACGAGTGCGTCATGGGGCTCTCTGCGACCCGAGAGGTCGCTGCGGCCGTGGTGGAAGAGATGGGGGAGGAGGCGCTGGGGCTTACCTGGGCCATTTCCGGCTGCCCCAACTGCTGCGCCCAGCCCCAGCTGGCGCAGGCGGGGATCGTCTCCTCCCGTCTGGTGACCGATCCGGCCGGGCGCGCGCCGCGTTTCGACCTGTACCGCCCCGGCGTTGGCCCCTTTGCCGAGCCGGTGCAGCAGGGGCTCACCCTGGCGCAGCTATTGGCGGAGGTGAAGAAAATCTGAAAAACAGATAAAGATAGAGATAAAGGAAAACCTAAACTACAGATAAAGATAGAGATTAAGGAAAGCCTAAAAGCCTTCTTTATCTCTATCTTTATCTTTATCTGCAGTTAAGTTGCTCGTCCAGCAGGTCCCTCACCTTTCCCAGTAACTCGCTGATGCTGATCGGCTTGGACACGAAGTGGCGCGGGTCGCCCTTGATCAGACTGTCGGTGATGATGTCCGCGGTGTAACCGCTCATGAACAACGCCTTCGCGCCCGGCCTGATCCGGGAGATCTCGTCGTACGCCTCCTTGCCGTTTCGCTTGGGCATGATCACGTCCAGGATCACCAACTGCACCTCCGCGGCTGCCCCCCTGAACGTCTGCACCGCATCCTCGCCATCCACCGCCTTGATCACCCGGTAACCGAATTCCTCCAGGAGCTCTCCCACCATCTCCCTGATTACCGCGTCATCCTCGACCAGCAGGATGGTCTCGTCCCCACCACGGAGCTCCTGTGCCGCCTGGGCCGCCTCCAACTCGGCCGGCGCGTCTATGAGCGGCAGGTAGATCCTGAAAACGGTGCCGTGCCCGGGCTCGCTGTAGCAGTTGATGAAGCCGCCGTGCTGTTTGACTATCCCGTAGACCATGGCCAACCCCAGGCCGGTCCCCTTGCCCGGCGCCTTGGTGGTGAAGAAGGGCTCGAAGATCCTGTCCCTGGTCTTTTCGTCCATACCGACCCCGGAATCGGCGACCGACAAAAGGGCGTAGCTCCCCGGGCGGCCGTAGCCATGCTTGGCAACGAACTCCCGGTCCAGCGCCATGCTCTCGGTCGACAGGCTCAGCACCCCCCCCTCCGGCATGGCGTCCCGGGCGTTCACCACCAGGTTCATGATCACCTGCTCGATCTGGCCGGAGTCAGCCATGATGGAGAGTTCCTCCGGCGCAAGCTGCGACCTCCACTCGATGTTCTCCGGGATCAGGCGCTGCAAAAGGATGTCGACGTTGTTGATGATGGCGTTGAGCCCGGTGGGCGCGGGGTTGCCGGCCTGCCTCCTGCTGTAGGCCAAAAGGCTCCGGGTCAGGCTCGCCGCGCGTTCGGAAGCCCGCAGGATCTCGCCTACCTTGCGCTGCAGCGGGTGCGCCTCGTCCAGTTCCAGCTGCAACATGGTGGTGTAGCCGATGATGGCGGTGAGGATGTTGTTGAAGTCGTGCGCTATGCCGCCGGTCAGGGTGCCGATGGCCTCCATCTTCTGGGATTGGGTTAGCTGGTGCTCCAGCGCCAGTTTCTCCTGCTCCGCCCGGAGCTTCTCGGTTACGTCGTGCACCATGACGATTTCGGCGTCGACCCCGGCGAATTTCATCACCTGCGATATGGTCTCCACCAAAATGACGCTCCCGTCTTTTTTCACGTGGCGCTTAAGCGGGGGGGGGGCGGGGCTTGTTTCCCCCTGGGGGAGCAGTTCCAACCCCTCTGCGGAGTGCGCCGACAGGTCGTTCAGCTTCATCTCCAGGAACTCCTGCATGGAGTACCCGTAGTGCCGCAGGGCCGCGTTGTTCACCGCCAGGAAGGAGAGGGCCTTCAGGTCGTAGGCCCACATCGGGTGCGGGTTGTTCTCGAACAGCAGGCGGTAGCGCTCTTCCGACTCCTTGAGCGATAGCTCGAACTGCCGGCGCTGGGTGATGTCCTCTTTGATGCAGACGAGGTGCGTCGCCTTGCCGTCCAGGGTCTTGATGGGGGAAAGGGTGACCTGCTCCCAGAAAACGGCGCCGTCTTTCCGGCGGGCCGGGATTTCGCCGCGCCATTCCTTGCCTCGCCGCACCAGTTCGCGCAACGCCAGCTTGAAGCCGAGCTGGGCCTCGTGCGGCAGGAGGCGTTTCATGTCGCTCCCCACCAGCTCCGCGATTTCATATCCGGTGGCCTCGACAGTCTTGGGGTTCACGTATTCGATGGTGCCGTCCAGCGTTGCTATCAGCACCGCGTTCGGGCTTTGTTCGATCACCCGCGACAGCTTGAGGATCTTGTCGGCCGCCTCCTGCCGTTCGGTCACGTCGTAGCAGGTGCCGATGTACCCGACGAACTCGCCGTCGAGACCGTAGAAGGGGCGCCCCATGTCGGTGATCCAGCGGTAGCTGCCGCTTCTGTGCCTCAGCCGGTATTCCATCTGGAAGGGTCTGCGGTTTTCGACGGCGTCGAGGTAGGTGCGGCAGCAGAAATCCAGCTCTTCCGGATGCACCCCGTGCATCCAGCCGTCTCCCTGTTCCTCTTCCAGGGTCCGACCGGTGAACTCCAGCCAGGTCTGGTTGAAGTAGTCGCACTTGCCGTCGGTTCCCGCGCGCCAGACCATGGCGGGGAAGTTCTCGAACAGCGTCAGGTAGAAGTCGCGGGAGCGTTCCTGTTCCAAGAGCATCTTGTTGAAGGTCCGCGCCATCTGCCCGATCTCGTCGTCGGAAATCACCGGCGCGAGCCGCCGGGAGCCCTTGAGCGAGGGGAGCTGCTCCAGGTGGCGGGTGAACGACAAAAGAGGCCGGGTCAGGTACCCCATGAAGGGCCAGACGATCAGGATGGAGAGAAGCGACGCGGCGAGCGAACCGGCCAGGAAGTAGTGCCTCGCCGTGTAAAGCGGCCCGTACACCTCGCTCAGCGGGTAGCTGACCGCCATGATCCAGTTGGTGGATTTCAACCGCTTCACCGAGCGCAGCACCGGCAGCCCGGCTACGGTGCCGCTCTCCCTGGTCCCTTCGTACCCTGCGATCGCCCGGTCCACCATGTCGTTAGTTCCGGGGGGGTCGCGGCGCAGCACCCGTTTTGGGTTCGGGTGCATCAGCACGTACCGGTTGCTGTCGTAGAGGGAGAGGAAACCCTTCTGCCCCAGTTTCAGCGCGGCCAGCGACTGCAGGTACCGCTGCCGGCGCAGGTCGATGCTCCCACCCAGTATGCCGATGATCCGGTGCCTGGAGTCGAACACGGGCGTGCTGAACATGATGATGGGGTGGCTTTGCTTCTGGAACGAGGCGAAAGGCGCGGAGACGGACATCTTCCCCGTCTGCATGGTCTGCTTGAAGTAGTCCCGGAAGGAGAAGCCCCTGCCGATGAAGTTGAGTTCCTCCGGGTTGGCGGCGATGAGCCGCCCGGTGTTCGAGAAGATGAAGAGGGAATTGTCGAAGAAAGCGCGCTGCTTTTTATGCGCATCGAGCAGCTGCTGCGCCTGCTTTTGGCTGGTCAGCGTTTCAGGGGTGATGCCGGCGGCGAGCTGGTCTAGGTCCGACATGAAGTCGAAGATGCGGTTGTCTACCTGATAGGCCAGGGAATCGAGGAGCGTGGACTGCTGCAGGGAGATGTTGCGTCTGAATCTTTGCTCGTAGTACAGCACCGAACTCACAGCCGTCACCGACATCAGGAACCCGACCAGCAGGAAGACGGCTAGTGTCATTTTGGTTTTCATGCTGGTGACGAGCACGGAAACTCCAAATCGGCTAGGCTGGGCCAGACGGAGGACCCAAGTGTGTTCACATGCCGTAGATGGGACAGAGGCAGGCACCACTGTCTCAGTGCCTCACGGGAGTGGCTTCAGCCAATACCAACGTTATATACGTTTTCAAAGAAATAACAATACTATAATTTAAATCGGCTTATGCCACAAAAAGAAACACAGCGAAGATTCAGGGGGTAGATGGTTTGACAGTGATGCCTAACCATATTCAATAAAGATAACGGCTTCAAACAGTGAATGCTTGAGCTTTTTTTTGCGGGGCGGTGCGGCAGCGGGAGTGGCGCTCGAAGGCAGACGTAGTAAAACCGTCAACAATCTGTCGCCGTCTCTGCTTTTGTGGCCTAAAGTGGACAACCTTCGGGCTATTCCAGGTGTTTACGCGTAGAGCGGTGGTGGGAGTAGCTCTCGTATCCACTGCAGATGTGGAAAACCATGTTGATAACATGTCCCTTGTGCCGGGAAGTTTCAGTAATGGAGACATCTCCAGCAAATTGCCGTAAATTTAGGCACGCTAAAACCGCGCGAAACGGGCCCCTGACAATCCGTTGACGCTTGGGCACGGCATAAAAAAAAGGGGGGGCGGAGCCCCCCCTTTCCCTCTTCTTTTCTGTCTCAGAAGTCAGGCCATCACGATGAGAAGTTCCTCTTTCTCGACCTTGCCCCCCTCCTTGCAGCGCACCTCGAAGACGGTGCCGTCCTCCTTGGCCTTGATGTTGGTCTCCATCTTCATGGCCTCGGTGACGGCGAGGATGTCCCCCGCCTTGACGGAGTCGCCGGTCTTCACGTTCATCTTGATCACCTTGCCCGGCATCGGCGCCCCTACGTGCTTGGGGTTCGACTTGTCGGCCTTTTCGTGGCCGCAGTCGTCGCTTTGCACCGACTGGTCGCGCACGGTGACGCTCCTTGAGTTGCCGTTGAGCTCGAAGTAGATCTGCTTGGTGCCGTCGGGCTGGGTCCTGCCGACTGCATTCAGCTTGACGATCAAGGTCTTTCCGGGCTGGAGCTCGATGGAGGTCTCCTGGCCCGGCTCAAGGCCGTAGAAGAAGATCGGGGTCGGGATCACGGAGACGTCGGAGTACTCCTGGCGGTGCTTCGCGTATTCGACGTAGACGCTCGGGTACATGATGTAGGACATCAGTTCCTCGTCGTTCACCGGGTGCCCCGCCTTGGCCTCAGCCGTGGCGCGCTCCTTCTCGAAATCCGTCGGTTCCAGGAGCTCGCCGGGGCGGCAGGTGATCGGCTCCTCCCCTTTCAGGACGATCTTCTGCAGCTCCTCGGGGAACCCCTGGTACGGCTGGCCGATCATCCCCTTGAAGAAGCCGACCACCGACTCGGGGAAGGCGAGATCCGCGCCCGGCGCGAAGACGTCGGCGGGCTCCAGGTTGTTCTTCACCAGGAACATCGCCATGTCGCCGACGACCTTGGAGGAAGGGGTCACCTTCACCACGTCGCCAAAGAGCACGTTGACCTTGTGGTACATCTCCTTGCATTCCTCCCAGCGCTCCAAAAGCCCGAGCCCCGCGACCTGCGGCTTGTAGTTGGAGTACTGCCCCCCCGGGATCTCGTGGTGGTACACCTCGGCGGTGCCGCTTTTGAGGCCGGATTCGAACGGCGCGTAGAAGTCGCGCACCGTCTCCCAGTAGTTGGCGAGCTGCTGCAGGCCGTGCTCGTTCACCTTGGGATCGAACTCGGTTCCCTTGAGGGTCGCCACCAGCGCATTCAAGTTGGGCTGCGAGGTGAGGCCGGATATGGAGGAAAGCGCCGCGTCGACGATGTCGACACCCGCCTGCGCCGCCATCACGAGGAGCGCGCCGCCGTTTCCGGAGGTGTCGTGGGTGTGCAGGTGCACCGGGATGCCGATCTCCTCCTTGAGCGCCTTGACCAGCTGGTAGCCGGCGTACGGCTTCAGGAGCCCGGCCATGTCCTTGATGGCGAGGATGTGCGCCCCCATCTTCTCCAGCTCCTTCGCCATGGAGACGTAGTAGGAGAGCGGGTACTTGGTGCGGGTGGGGTCGGAGATGTCGCCGGTGTAGCAGATGGCGGCCTCGCAGATCTTGCCCGATTTCTGCACCGCCTCCATGGCCACCTGCATGCCGCGGGTCCAGTTGAGCGAGTCGAAGACGCGGAAGACGTCGACGCCGGATTCGGCCGCCTGGGCCACGAAGCGCTGCACCACGTTGTCCGGGTAGTTGGTGTACCCCACGGCGTTGGAGCCGCGAAGGAGCATCTGGAACAGCACGTTGGGGATCGCCTCGGAGAGAGCGTGCAGCCTCTGCCAGGGGTCTTCCTTCAAAAAGCGCATGGTGACGTCGAAGGTCGCCCCGCCCCAGAGTTCCAGCGAGAAGAGGTCGCTGGCCAGGTGCGAGGTCGGCTCGGCGATCTTCAACAGGTCGTGGGTTCTGACGCGGGTAGCCAGAAGCGACTGGTGCGCGTCGCGCATGGTGGTGTCGGTCAAGAGCAGGTGCTTTTGCTCCAAGACCCACTTGGAAAGCCCCTCGGCCCCCTTCTCGCGCAGGATGTCGCGGGTCCCTTTCGGCCTTTGGGCGAAGGGGGCGATCTGCGGCACGGCGGCCTCGATGAGCTCCGCGGAGCGCAAAGGCTTCGCGACCCCCGGGGAGCCGTTGACGATGACGTCGCCCAGGAACTGCAGCACCTTGTTGGCGCGGTCCTTCTTCTCCGGGATGACGAGCAGCTCCGGGTGCTGGTCGATGAACGAGGTGTTGCAGCCCCCCGCGAGGAACACCGGGTGCGTGATCACGTTCTCCAGGAAGCCGATGTTGGTCTTTACCCCGCGCACCCTGAACTCCTGGAGGCTTCGGTCCATGATGTGCGCAGCTTCGGCGAAGGTAAGGCCCCAGGCGCTCACCTTGACCAGCAGCGAGTCGTAGTGCGGGGTGATCTGGGCGCCGGTGAAGGCGTTACCGGCGTCGAGGCGCACGCCGCATCCGGCCGAGGAGCGGTAGGTGGAGAGCGTCCCGAAGTCGGGGGCGAAGTTGTTCCCCGGGTCCTCGGTGGTGATGCGGCACTGGATGGCGTAGCCGCGCATCTCGATGGAGCCCTGGTTCGGGATGTTGATCTCCGGGTCGGAGAGCCTCTTCCCTTCCGCGATCAGGATCTGGGCCTGGACCAGGTTCCTGCCGGTGATCATCTCGGTCACCGTGTGCTCCACCTGGATGCGGGGGTTCATCTCGATGAAGTAGTACTTGCCCTCCTCGTCGAGCAGGAACTCCACCGTCCCCGCGTTGCGGTACCCGACCTGGTTCGCTATCTTCAGCGCGTCGGTGCAAAGCGCCAAGCGGGTGGCGCCGGGAAGGGCCAGCGACGGCGCGAATTCGACCACCTTCTGGTGTCGGCGCTGGATCGAGCAGTCGCGCTCGTAGAAGTGCACCAGGTTCCCGTAGGCGTCGCCCAGGACCTGCACCTCGATGTGCTTGGGATTCTTCAGGTAGCGCTCGAGGAAGACGGAAGGGTCGCCGAAGGCGGCCTTCGCCTCGCTGGAGGCGGACTGCAGCCCCTCCAGGAGTTCCTTCTTGTCGGTGGCGACGCGCATGCCGCGGCCGCCGCCTCCCGCCGCCGCCTTGATGATGATGGGGTAGCCGTGGTTCTTGGCGAAGATGAGGGCGTCCTCCTCGTGGGTGATCGGTTCCTCGGTCCCGGGAACGGTGGTGACGCCCGCCGCCTTGGCGACCTTTCTGGCGGCGACCTTGTCGCCCAGGGCGCGCTGCATCTCGGCGGTCGGTCCGATGAAGGCGATGCCGTTGGCCTCGCACTTCTCGGCGAATTCGGCATTTTCGGCAAGGAACCCGTAGCCCGGGTGGATGGCGTCGACTTCGCGCTTCTTCGCCAGCGCGATGATCTCGTCGATGCCGAGGTAGGCGTCGATGGGGGCTTTCCCCTTGCCGACCAGGTACGCTTCGTCCGCCTTGTAGCGGTGCAGGGATAGCTTGTCCTCTTCCGAGTAGATGGCCACCGTGCTGATGCCGAGCTCGGTGCAGGCGCGGAAGATCCTGATTGCGATCTCTCCGCGGTTTGCCGCCATCACTTTCCTGAATTTCCTTGCTTCCATTGCTTCTCCTTTTGGGGGTAGATTTTTTACCGTGAGTAAAAGTTTGAGGGCTATTTTTTTACGAGAATAAAACAAAATGGCCAGATTGGTAAAGCCAATTTCTGCTTAAAAAATGAGGGTTTAGTTCGCTACCAGAAGGTCGGACCATATAAGCATTTTTGCAATACCTTTGTCAACTTGGAACTGTGTTTTATTGTATACTTTTCGCCTTGCCGTACTGGTTTTCCGGCAGATGAAACAGGGATGGCAATTTTTCTTGCCTTTCGGCGGCCGACTATCTATCTTGGCGCGATGATCATGCAAGGAACAGCGGTAAACGCGGCGGCAATTGTTATCGGCAGCGTGGTCGGCCTCAAGGCCGGGCACCTGATCTCCACCCGGGTGCGGGGCACCGTGATGGCGGGAGTGGGGCTCGCGGTACTTCTCATCGGGTGCCAGCTGGCCCTGAAGAGCCGGGAACCGATGATTATCATCGGCTGCCTGATCGGCGGCGGCATCTTGGGCGAGCTTTTGCGCATCGAGGAGCGCCTTGAGAAGCTGGGGAACTGGATCGGCGACCGTTTCCAGGGAAGCGGGCAGGTGGCCGAGGGTTTCGTCACCGCGAGCCTTCTTTTCTGCGTCGGCGCCATGGCCATCATGGGGTCGCTGCAGGACGGCTTGGGCTCCCGCCCCGAGATCCTCTACGCCAAGGCCGCCCTCGACGGCATCACCTCAGTCGCTCTCGCCTCCACCCTCGGCGTCGGCGTCCTCTTCTCGTCACTGGCAGTTTTCGTCTACCAGGGGGCCATCACCCTGAGCGCCACCTTGGCGCAGCAGCTGATGACGCCTGCAGTGGTGCAGGAGATGAACGCCGTAGGGGGGCTGCTGATTCTCGCCATAGGACTCGATCTTTTGGGGATGAAGCGGGTTCCGGTGGGCAACCTTCTTCCCGCCGTATTCCTGGCGCCCCCCCTGGTCATGCTCTTTGCCTCCTCCTGACCCACCTCAAACCTTGACAATCACTCCTGCAATTGAATAACATGCCGTGTTTGCTTCCACCTTCCGCCTTCGCCCTTTGGGCTTCGGCGGACAAGTTGCCCAACTCTCCTCCCCCCGTAGGGGGGGAAGAGCAAGCGGGAAGAACAGGGTGAAGAAGATGGCTGCCCCCTCCCTGACCCTCCCCCTCCGGGGGCGGGGACTCGTGAGCTAAGGTCGATTTCTTCAGAAAGTGAGGTTCCGCTGAGGCTCCGCGGAACTCCCCCTTTTAAATAGGGATAGTACAACACCCATCGGTAGCGACAGGCTGTCGCTTAGATTAAGTAGATGCAGGGAGAATAACTTTGGCTTGGAAAGCAATCGGCATTTTTGATTCCGGCGTCGGCGGACTGACCGTCTTGAAGGAGGTGGTGCGCGCGCTCCCCCAGGAGGACACCATCTATCTGGGCGACACGGCACGGGTCCCCTACGGGACCAAGTCCCCGGAGACGGTGGTGCGCTACTCGCGCCAGATCGCCCGTTACCTGTTGAGCCGCGACATAAAGGTCCTGGTGGTCGCCTGCAATACCGCTTCCGCCGTGGCGCTCTCTGCGCTGCAGCAGGAGTTCTCCATCCCCATCGTCGGGGTGATCGAGCCCGGGGCGCGCGCCGCGGCCGCCGCCACCAAGAGCGGCAAGGTAGGCGTCATCGGCACTGCGGCGACGGTCGCCTCCTCCGCCTATACCAAGGCGATAAAGCGGATCAACCCCGATATAGAGGTGGTGAACCGCGCCTGCCCCCTGTTCGTGCCGCTGGCCGAGGAAGGATGGGTGGACAACGAGGTGGCCCGCCTGACCGCGGGCATCTACCTGGAAGAGCTCAAAAAGCAAGGCGTCGACACGCTGGTCCTGGGATGCACCCACTACCCGATCCTCAAAGACGTGATCGCCGAGGTGATGGGGCCCGAGGTGACCCTGGTCGATTCCGCCGAGCAGACCGCCCTCACCGTGGCCGGGATTCTGGCGGAGCAGGGGCTTTTGCGCCCCAAGGGGGAGCGGGGGAACCACCATTATTACGTGACCGATATCCCTGCCGGTTTCATCCGGGTCGGCAACCGCTTCCTCGGGGGGGACCTCGGGGACGTCTACCAGGTGAATCTGGAACAGGAGCAGCAGGAGGAAGAAGTTGAAGAAACGGACTAACAGAGCCAAAGGGACCCTGCTCATAGCCTTCCTGGTCTTCGCGGTCGTGGTCGGCTTGCTGGTGTTCAGGAAATACGAGACGGCCACGCGGGTGAAGCCGCCCGCTCCCGCGGAACAGGCACCCGACATCCGGCTGGTGGCGCTTTTCTTCGGCGCGCCCGACGGCTCCGGCCTCCTGCGCGAGGGGCGCGAGATCGCGGTCGAGGACACAACGGACGACATGCTTGCCAGCGTAGTGGACGAGCTGGTGGTGGGCCCCTTGGGGAGCCTCGCCCCCACCCTGCCGCATAACGCGCGCGTGCTCGGGGCGCACCTGAAAGGGGACCTGGCGGAGGTGAACTTCAGCCGCGAGCTGGTGGAAGGGCTTCCGGAGGGGAGTTCCGCCGAGATGGCCGCGGTCTACTCTGTGGTCGACACGGTTGCCGCCAACTTTCCCCAGGTGAAGTGGGTGCGGTTCCTGATCGACGGCCAGCCGGCGAAGGAGCTCAAGGGGCATCTCGACCTCTCCGCCCCGATCTCGCCCGATTACACGCTGGAGAAAAAATAACTACCGTTCAAGGTTCAACGTTCAACGTTGCCAGCAGCTTTTCCTCTCGTTAGGGGACCAGCGGGGCAGCCGCCGTACCTCCTCCGGTGGCCGGACGGGGTGAGCGCGTCGAACGTTGAACTTTGAACCTTGAACGGATTTTGGGAGGTTAGATGAAGATGCCTTTTATGCAGGCGGTTAAAGAGCGGGTGCTGGTTCTGGACGGCGCTATGGGGACCATGCTGCAGGAGCGCGGGCTGAAGCCGGGACAGTCCCCGGAGGAGATGAACCTCACCGCAGCCGACGTTGTTGCCGGGGTGCACCAGGCTTATCTGGACGCCGGCGCCGACATCATCGTCACCAACACCTTCGGCGGGACCAAGGCGAAGCTGGAGCACTACGGCCTGGGCGACCAGGTGGCGCGCATCAACGCCGAGGCGGTAAAAATCGCCCGCGAGGTGGCCGGCGAAAAGGCCTACGTGGCAGGTTCCATCGGCCCCACCGGCCGCTTCCTGGAGCCGGTCGGCGACATGAGCTTCGACGAGGCGGTCTCGCTTTTCCGCGAGCAGGCGCAGGCGCTCATCGACGCCGGCTGCGACCTGATCAGCTTCGAAACCTTCCTCGACATCAAGGAGATCCGCGCCGGGGTCATCGCGGTGCGCGAGATCTCGAAGGATATCCCGGTCATCGCCATGCTCACCTTCGAGGAGAAGGGGAGAAGCGTCCTCGGCACCCCGCCCGAGGCTGCCGCCATCACCCTGGAGGCGGTGGGCGCCACCATCGTCGGCTCCAACTGCGGCTTAGGCCCGGAAGGGATCTACCAGATCCTCTCCGGCATGAGGGAGGTCACCGCGCTCCCGCTCATCTCCCAGGCGAACGCGGGGCTCCCGATCCTCAAGGACGGAGTCACAATCTTCCCGGCGACCCCGGACGAGATGACCTCTTACCACGACCGGCTGATCGAACTCGGCGTCCGCATCATCGGCGGCTGCTGCGGCACCACCCCCGCCCACATCGCCGCCATCAAGAAGGCGCTCGCCGCGAAGCAGACTCCCTTCGTCCCCAAGAAGGAGGACGGCACCACCTGGCTCTCCAGCCGCGGCAGCTTCGCCGCAGTCGGCTCCGCCCATCCGGTGGCGCTCATCGGCGAGCGCATCAACCCGACCGGCAAAAAGCTCTACTCCCACGAACTCAGGGAAGGGAAGATAAGTTACATCCGGCGCGAGGCGCTGGAGCAGACCGGACTCGGCGCGACGCTTCTCGACGTGAACGTCGGCACCCCGGGGATCGACGAGCCGGCCGCCATGGAGCGCGCCGTCTTCTGCATCACCGGCGCGGTTCAGACGCCGCTGGTGCTAGACTCCTCCTCCCCTGCCGCCCTGGAGGCTGGGCTTAAGGCCTGCGACGGCAAGGTCCTCATCAACTCGGTGAACGGCGAAAAAAAGAGCCTCGCCGCCGTCCTCCCCCTGGCCAGGAAATACGGCGCGGCGCTGGTCTGCCTCACGCTCGACGAGGCGGGGATCCCCGCGGAGGCCGCGGGGCGGGTCGCCGCCGCCCAAAAGATCGCCGCTGCCGCCGAGGCCGCAGGGGTGAAAAAAAGCGATCTCGTGGTCGACTGCCTCACCCTGACGGTGAGCGCCGAGCCCAAGGGGGCGCTGGTGGCGCTGGAAGCGGTGCGCCAGGTCAGCGCGCTCGGGCTCAACACGACGCTCGGCGTTTCCAACATCTCCTTCGGCCTTCCCTGCCGCCCCCTCATCTCCTCCACCTTCTTCTCCATGGCCATGGCCGCGGGGCTTACCTCGGCCATCGTCAACGTGAAGGAGGCGCCCATGATGGCGGCATGGAGGAGCTCCATGGTGCTGCTGGAAAAGGACGTCAACGCGGCCGGTTACATCGAGGCCTACAAAGGGCAGGCGGTCGGCGCCACGGTGGAGCCCGCCGCTGCCGCCGGCGCGACCGGTACCCGGGCCGCGGCAGTCGAGCCGGAAGGCGTCCGCGGGCGCCTGGCCAAGGCGGTCATCAACGGCGAGGCGGACAACGTGCTGGCGCTGGTGGAAGAGGCGCTGGCCGAGGGGCTGACCCCGATGCAGATCAGCTCGGAGGCGCTCCTGGTCGGGCTCGACGAGGTGGGGAAACGTTTCGGGTCCGGCGAGTTCTTCCTGCCGCAGGTGATGGTCTCCGCCGACACCATGAAGACCGCTTTCGCCCGGCTGAAGAATGAACTCTCCACCGGCGGGTTGCAGAGCATCGGCAAGATCCTCATGGCGACCGTCGAGGGGGACATCCACGACATCGGCAAGAACATCCTGGTCACCCTACTGGAGAATAACGGCTTCGAGGTGATCGACCTGGGCAAGAACGTTCCCGCCGACCGCATCCTGTACGAGGCGCGTGCCCACCAGGTGGATGCCGTCGGGCTCTCCGCGCTGATGACGACGACCATGGCGCAGATGGACAAGGTGGTCAAACTCCTGAAGGCCGAAGGGGTGAAGAGCTTCACCATGGTCGGGGGGGCCGTGGTCACCCAGGAATACGCCGACGAGATCGGCGCCGACCTCTACGCCAAGGACGCCATGGAGGCGGTCGCCCGCATCAAGAAACTGCTGGCAAAATAAAGCTTTTCTGCGGCAACCAGGCTGGGGGAGCGCCCTAATATCGCTTGCAACGATCCTTCCGCTGTGCTAACTTGCGGTCGGGTTCCGCCATTTGGCGTAGAGGTAACACGATGGTCGTAGGCTTCAACCATAACATCAGGTACAAAGGGGAATTGTTCCACGTCCAGACCGAGGACAGCGGCATTGCAAACCCCCATATCATCACCCTTCTTTACCGGGGCGGCACCATCCTCGCCTCGGCGAAAACGAGCTACGCCGACATCATCAAGACCGAACAGCTTGAGCTGGTGGTCGAATCGATCATGAAAGAGCAGCACAAGGAGATGATGCGGCGCCTTAAAAACGGGGAATTCGACGCCAGGATCTTCCCGGACGGGGCTCCGGCCTGTGCGGAGGAACCCGCCGCCGAGGAACAGCCCCCCGAAAAGCAGAGCCCTCCGGCAGAGCAGGCGCCCAAGCAGCAGCCCGCGCCCGCAGCCAAAGCCATACCCCCGGCACAATCAGCCAACCGTAGCCTGGACGAGGTGATCCTAGATTACCTCATCACGGGCGAAGACAAATAAAGCCAGCCTGAAAGGAACCTTCGTGAAAGAAAAGATTGCAGATCTGGAGGAAAAGGCGAGGCGCCTGCGCGTCGCCATCGTGAAGACGCTGCACAAGTCGCAGTCCGGCCACACCGGCGGGTCGCTCTCGGCCATCGACATGGTGTGTGCCCTGTACTTCCACAAGATGCGCCATAACCCGCAGGACCCGTCATGGGAGGGTAGGGACCGCTTCGTGCTCAGCAAGGGGCACGCGGCGCCGGCGCTTTACGTGACCCTGGCGGAGTGCGGCTACTTCCCCTCAGAGGATCTGATGATGCTGCGCCGCCTGGGAAGCCACCTCCAGGGACACCCGGACAGCAAGGGAACTCCCGGCGTCGACGTCTGCACCGGCTCGCTCGGACAGGGGCTTTCCATGGCCAACGGCATGGCGCTCGGCTTCAAGCTCGACGGCAAGGACAACCGCGTCTACGCGGTCCTGGGCGACGGCGAGCTCCAGGAAGGGCAGATCTGGGAGGCCGCCATGGCCGCCGGTCACTACAAGAGCGATAACCTCTGCGCCCTGATCGACTCCAACGGCCTGCAGATCGACGGCGACGTCTCCAAGGTCATGAACGTGGCCTCCATCGGCGACAAGTTCAAGGCCTTCGGCTGGAACGTGATCGAGATCGACGGGCACGACATGGGTCAGATCATCTCCGCTTTGGATCAGGCAGAGGCGCACAAGGGGGCACCCACCGCCATCGTCGCCAAGACGGTCAAGGGCAAGGGGGTTCACCTGTTCGAGAACAAGGCTTCCTACCACGGCGTCACCCCGAACGACGAGGAGCTTCCCGAGGCGCTCAGGTGCCTTGGCTGCTGCGACTAGACTTCATCGGCCCTGCCCCCTGTGTCTGATCCCCTCCACCTGGAGGGGGGAGGTCGGGAGGGGGGCATGTTGCCGGGACAGGAAACAGCCCCCTCCCTGACCCTCCCCCTCCGGGGGCGGGGACGTTGGGCGGCAGACCACATACCAGAAAGGGAATCGATATGATCGCAACGAGGGACGCCTACGGCGAGGCGCTGGCCGAGCTGGGAGGCGAGAACGATAAGATAGTGGCGCTGGACGCGGACCTCTCCGGGTCCACCAAGACCGGCGTCTTCGCCAAGAAATTCCCCAACCGCTTCTTCAACATGGGAATCGCCGAGGCCAACATGGTGGGAACCGCCGCAGGCTTGGCCTCGGTTGGGAAGATCCCCTTCCTCTCCACCTTCGCCATCTTCGCCGCCGGCCGCGGCTGGGAGCAGATCCGCCAGTCGCTCGCCTATCCTAAGGCGAACGTCAAGGTCGTCGCCACCCACGGCGGCGTCACCGTGGGCGAGGACGGGGGGAGCCACCAGTCGGTCGAGGATATCGCCATCATGCGCGCCATCCCCAACATGACCGTCATCGTCCCCGCCGACGGCGAGGAGACCAAGGGGGCCATCCGCGCCGTCGCGGCCTACAAGGGGCCGGTCTACGTGCGCCTTGGGCGCAACAAGGTCGCCAACGTCTTCCCGGCGGGTCACAAGTTCGAGATCGGCAAAGGGAACGTGGTTGTCGAAGGGAAGGATCTGACCTTCATCACCACCGGCCTCATGACCGCGCAGGCGGTGATCGCCGCCGAGAAGCTGAAGGAAGAAGGGATCTCGGCGCGGGTGCTGCATCTGGGGACCATCAAGCCGCTCGACAAGGAGCTGGTCTTGAAGGCGGCACAGGAGACCGGAGCCATCGTCACCGCAGAGGAGCATTCCGTCGTGGGCGGGCTCGGCGGCGCCGTAGCCGAGTTCCTGGGCGAGGAATGCCCGACCCTGATGAAGCGGGTCGGCATCTATGACCGGTTCGGCCTCTCCGGCAAATCCGACGAACTCCTCAAGTATTTCGGGCTGAACGCCGAGACGCTGATCGAGCAGGCGAGGGAGATCGTTTCGAGGAAGAAATGATGCGCAGGGTGCTCGCGTCCAGCGGCGGCTTCACCTACATGACGGTTCTCGTCATCGTGGTCGTGGTCGGCATCGCGGCGTCGCGTGGCGCCATCGTCTGGAAGACCGCCATGCAGCGGGAGAAGGAGATCGAACTCCTCTCCCGCGGCACGCAAATCCGGGACGCGCTGAGGCGCTGGTACAAGGTGAAGGTGGTGCCGGGGGCGACGGGAGTCACCCCCATCACCCCCGGGCTGCAGCCTCCGAGCCCCACGGAGCTGAAGGCGCTCTTGAAGGACCCCAACCTCCCCGAGAACGTGCGATATCTGCGGCCCATCGCCCTCATCGACCCGATGAGCGAGAAGCCCGATAAGGAATGGGAAGTCATCAGGGAAGGCGGCAGGATCGTCGGCGTAAAGAGCAGCAGCGAGAAGGAGCCGCTCAAACAGGGGAACTTCCCGCTTGACCTGCACCCGGCCGACTTCGAGAAGAAGAAAAAGTACAGCGAGTGGGAGTTCCGCTACGACCGCGTTGCTCCCCCCCCTGGCACCAAGGCGACAGCCATCCCAGGCGCCACGCCCGCCGGCCAGCCGGCACCCCCGGGGAACGCGGGTAGATAAAAGAAGCAAAGGCTGATGCCGCGCCCCCGTCCCGTCCTGGGACCGGGAGCGTTGTGAACAGATTCACCCACTCAACCGGAGGCACTCCTGATTTTCAAGAGTCTGACATCGCGGGTCATCGTGCTCTCCATCTGTCTGCTCGTCTTCGGTATCGGGACCTTCGCCTTCCTGACGCTTCGGCGCGAGCAGATGCAGCTCATCAATTCCGCTCGCGAATCGAGCGAACTCCTCTTGAACACCATCGAACGCTCCCTCTACAACTCCATGAGGATCGGCAACACCGAGGACGTGAAGGTGATCCTGGAGATGGTGGGGCAAAGCGAGAACCTGGTGGGGGTGCGCATCTTCCATCCCCACGGGGTCATCCTGAAGTCCTCCAACCCCAACGAGGTCGGGCGGGTGGTCGACGAGCGCGACTACAAGCTCTTCCTCGACAACAAGCGCGAAGGCGTCTTCAACCTCGACGGGCACGGCGAGGTGCTGGGGATGGTGAAGCCGATCTACAACGACCGTCAGTGCAACCTATGCCACGGTTCCAAGAGCCGGATCATCGGCCTTTTGAACGTCAATTACTCCCTGACCGAGACCCGGAACCGGATCGTGGAGCTGACCAAGCTCTTCGTGATGTCCACCGTCGCCATCATCGGCTTTCTCTCCCTTGCCATCTCGCTGGTCATGCTGAAGTTCGTCAAGAAGCCGTTAACCCAGCTTGCCAAGAACATGGCGCGCGTGGAGGCGGGAGATCTCTCGGTGCGCATGACCCCCGAGGGGAAGGACGAAATCGGGCGCCTGATCGTCTCCTTCGACTCGATGGTGGACCGGCTGGACCGGGCCAAGAAGGAGCTGGAAAACTTCCATTTCCAGCAGATGGAGCGCGCCGACCGCCTCGCCTCTGTGGGGGAGATGGCCGCCGGCATCGCCCACGAGATCAAGAACCCGCTCACCGGCATCGCCGCAGCCATCACGGTGCTCAAAGACGACTTCGCCCCGGAAGACGGCCGCATCCAGATCATCGGCGAGGTGCTGGAGCAGATCTCCCGGCTGGACAAGACGGTGAACGACCTGCTCTTCTTCGGCAAACCCACCGTGGCCGAGCCGACCTGCACCGACATCAACTCGGCGCTCAAAAAGATCCTGGTCTTCGCCTCGCAGCACCGCGGCGGCAAAGACATCGAGAAGCGCCTGGAACTGGCCGAAAACCTCCCCACCGTCTACGTGGACCCGAAGCAGATCCAGCAGGTCTTCCTGAACCTGTTCCTGAACGCGGTCCAGGCGATGCAGGGGGGAGGTACGCTCACGGTGAAGAGCGGGCTGGCCAAGGTCGAGGGGGTCGACATGGTGCAGGTGCGGGTGACCGACACCGGCCAGGGGATTCCGCCGCAGATCCTGGAGAAGATCTTCACACCGTTTTTCACCACCAAGGCACAGGGGACCGGTCTCGGCCTCGCCATCAGCCATCGCCTCATCGAGCAGCACGGCGGGAGGCTTTCCGTGGTGAGCCAGGACGGGATGGGAACCACTTTCACCGTGGAACTCCCCGCCTACTGCCCCGGCCAGCCGGGGTACTCCGGGCCTGACGCGCCCCCCCCGACGGTGTGCCAGTAAAGAGCGCCAGCAGAAACGACAACAACCGGTCCGCCACCGGAGCAGTTGCAGCGGGAAATAACCTTAAGGAGCCGGAATGCGCAAGATAAAGATAATGGTCGTCGATGACGAGCACCTGATCCGCTGGTCTTTGGAGCAAAACCTGAAGAAGCAGGGATACGAAGTGGTCACCGCGGGGACCGGCGAAGACGCGCTCCGTCTGGCCCGTGAGGAGCAGCCCGACCTCGTGCTTCTGGATTACCATCTTCCCGGGATCAACGGTCTGGAGGTCCTGCAGCGGATCAAGGAGCTCGACGAGGACATCCTGGTCATCATGGTGACGGCGCAAGGGGGGCTGGAGACGGCCGTCAACACCATGCGCCACGGCGCCTACGACTACATCAACAAGCCGTTCAACCTGGACGAGATGGCGCTGGTGATCCGCAAGGCGCTGGAGACCTCGGAACTGCGCCGCGAGGTGGTGCAGTTAAGGAGCGAGCACAAGAAGCAGGGGCCGCCCAAGATCCTGGGGAATTCCAAGCACATGAGGAACGTGCTGGATATGATGGCGAAGGTCGCGAAAAGCGACGCCTCGACTGTGCTGGTGCAGGGGGAATCGGGAACCGGCAAGGAGCTGGTGGCGAAGTACATCCACTACGAGTCAGCCCGCGCCGAAAAGCCGTTCGTGGCCATCAACTGTGCGGCGGTACCTGCCACCCTTCTGGAGAGCGAGCTCTTCGGCCACGAGAAGGGGGCCTTCACCGACGCCAAGAACTCCAAGAAGGGTCTCTTCGAGCTGGCCGACGGCGGCACCGTCTTCCTCGACGAGATCGGGGACATGGAAATCGGGATGCAGGCGAAGCTGCTCCGTTTCCTTGAAGACAGGACCTTCCGGCGCATCGGCGGCTCGAAGATGATTCCCGTCGACGTCAGGATCGTCTCCGCGACCAACAAGGACCTCCTGAAGGCGATCGAGGACAAGAGCTTCAGAAACGACCTCTACTACCGTCTCCAGGTGATCCCGATCTTCCTCCCCTCGCTGCGCGAGCGCAAGGAGGACATCCTGGTGCTGGCCAACCACTTCATCGAAGTCTTCTCCAAGGAGTTCGGGAAACCGACCAAGGGGATCTCCAGCATGGCGGAGAAGCTCCTGGTTGAGTACAACTGGCCCGGCAACATCCGCGAACTGAAGAACGTCATCGAGCGCGCCATCATCCTGGGCAACGACGAGAACCTCCTTTTGGAGAACCTGCCGCTGGAGATCGTCGCCAAGGCGAGCCAAGGCACCGTGCCGCTCACCACCTTCAAGCTCCCCCCCGAGGGGATCGACATCGAGGAGGTGGAGCGCGAGTTGATCAAGCAGTCGCTGGAGATGACCGACTATAACCAGTCCAAAGCCGCAAAGAAGCTGAACCTGGGCATCGACGCCTTCCGTTACCGGATGAAGAAATTCGGGTTCCTTAAATAGTCAGCGGATCAGCATTGATCCGCTAAGCCTTCGCTGAGCTTCTGGATCGTTCCACTGAGCTTCGCTAATCTTCCGCGGAAAGTCCCCCTTTTTCCGTCCCCGCCCCCGGAGGGGGAAGGTCAGGGAGGGGGTAGCCTGTTCTTCCCCCCTCCCGACCTCCCCCCTCCGGGGGTAGGAGAGTTGGGAGAAGAGGGCGCGCTGCGGCTGGGGGCAATCCGTACATTTACAGGCCTTACCTGCAGCACCTGCAACAGCGGCGAGCTCCCGAACGGGAGCCCGCCGCGCTCAATTTCCCCCCGAGGGGATGCAATGGAGGTTGGAGGTAACTCCGCGCACCTGCCGGTGCGAGGCCGCAAGAACCGCTGGTGCGACGCATGAGGATGAGAGAGCTGCCAAACCCCGAATCCGACCGTCGAAGCGCCCCGCCATGGGGAGGCCTCGCCGCGTCCCTCGCCCTTTTTCTCGCGGCGCTTCTGGCCCCTGCGCGCCCGGCCTTCTCGTCCTATCTGGAGCTGCCTCCACTACCTGCCGCATCCGCTTCTCAAACCGCAGCACCCTCCCCACCCGCCGCATCCGCTTCCCAAGCCGCAGCGTCGCCCGCGCCTGCCGACGCCGTCGGCTTCGAACTAGCCCCCGCGTCCCAGGACGCTGAAACCGCGCGTTTTCGCAGCCAGTTCCGCGCCGAGTATCCTACGGAGCCTTGGACCGCGCTCGGCGACCTTACGCCATCGTTCGTCCTGCAGCAGGGGGAGTACGGCGGCCGCGGCTACGGCGTCCTTGCCGAGATGGGGGACATCCGCATCAAGCAGACTCCCAACACCCTTAACGAAGCCGCCGGCCGCGGCGGGCGTTTCGCCCTTCTCACCGGCAACTCCGGCAACACCGCGAAGCTGGAGACCTTCGCCGCCTCCGGCCCGCAAGGCGCCGCACACGACGACCTGTTGGTGGGTGCGACGGGAGAACTCTCTCTCATGGGGGACAGTGCCCGGTTCAAGACCATCTTTTTGAGCGGCCGCAGGTCCCTGTACAGCGAGGGGCGCTGGCCCTACGGCGCGAAAAAGGGTGACGTGCTGGGACTGGTCGCCGCCATCGATCCCTTCGGCGGCAGGCTTGCAGCCGAGGCGGAGATCGACTACTCGAGCTACGACAGCGACACGACCGACGAGACCGCGGCCACGCGCGACTCCGCCCGCCGGCTCAAAGTAGGGGGAGGATGGGGCGCCAGCCGCTACAGCGCCCTCTATGAGCGGACCGGTCCGCGCTATCGGCTCCTCACCGGCTCCGGCCCCGATAGGGACTCTGAGGGGGTAAGCCTCGGGTTCGGGCACGCCTTCGAGCTCCATTCCTTCGACGTCAAGCTCTCCCGTTACAACGACAACACCGAAAAGAACGACCTGTCGCCAAGGCTCTACCGGTACGAGGGGCTGGTGGACTACCACTTCAAGGCGTTCAGCAAGCTGCAGCTTTCGCTGCAATACAAGAAGAGATACGTCGATAGCACCAAGGAACCTTTGGGGTATCTCCCCAAGGAGGTGGAAGAGGACGCGGTCTCGGGGCAGCTCAACTACCTGGCGGGAAGATGGGATCTGGGGCTTAGGGGCGGGGTGTCGCAAAGGACCGACAAGCTGCACCGGCAAAGGGAGTCGAGCACCGAGAGCATCGGCTTTCTACCCAAATTCAGCGCGGCAGGCGTGACGGTTTTGCCGGATCTCTCCCTGAAGCGGGTCATGGATTACAGTTCCAGCCAGCGCACCGACCAGTATGCGGTGAACCTGGGGCTGAACGGGACCCTGCTGGAAAAGCGGCTCGACTACGAGGTGAAGGGGGGGTACAAGGAGGAGCGTACCGGGGTCCCCGGGACCGGGAAACAGGTGGTGGGCGCGAAGGTGAGGGCGGCCTATCCGCTGGCGCGGCTTTTCAAGTGGTTCCGTCCCCCCTCACTGGGGGTGAAGGGGGAGTTCAAGGAGATCAACGACCGCGGTGCCGACAGCAGGGAGAGCGATTTCTCCCTGCTGATCTCGCTGGACGGGTAGCTTAGAGGCAGATAAAGATAAAGATAGAGATAGAGATAGAGATAAGACTAAGGCTAAACTATCCAGTCTTAACTCACTTCTCACTCTTTATCTCACTCTTTATCTCTATCTCTATCTCTATCTAGTTTTTAGATCTTCACCAGCTCATACTTCCTGCTTCCAATCCCGATCTTCTCGGCGTGCTCCAACTGCACTTCCCAATCAATCTCGGGGTGGACGCCGCGGAACTTGTCGCCGCCGGGCTCGTGCCCGCTGGCAAGGGCGGTGTCCTGGTTGCCACGCGCGTTGTTGACCAGGTCGGCACAGGCCTGGTCCAGCGCTACCGGGTCTGTGGAGGCGCAGATCCCGATGTCGTTGACGATGGGGGCGTCGGCGTGGCCGTAGCAGTCGCAGGCGGGGGAGACCTGGGTGATGAAGTTGAGGAACAGGGTCTTGCCCTTCTTGCCGTGCAGCGCCCCTTTGGCGTATTCCGCCATCTTGCGCATCACGAGCGATGCGCTCTCGTTCCACTGGATGTTGATTGCCTTTTTCTGGCAGGCGGTGATGCAGCGGCTGCAGCCGACGCAGGCCGCCGGGTCGATCTGGGCCTTCCCCTCGATGATGGCAATGGCTGCGTGGGCGCACGACTTCAGGCAGGCCTCGCAGCCATTGCAGAACCGCTCCCCCACCTTGGGCGCCACGGTCGAGTGCTGCTGCATCTTGCCGGTGCGGCTGGAACACCCCATGCCGAGGTTCTTCAGCGTTCCCCCGAAGCCGGTCAGTTCGTGGCACTTGAAGTGGGAGACGGCGACAAGCGAATCCGCTTCGAGGATCTCGGCGCCGATATTCACCGTCTTCAGAATCTCCCCGTCCACCTGGACGTCCTTCGCGTTATGCCCCTTGATGCCGTCCAGCATGATGAGCGGCGCGCCCACTACGGCGTAGGCGAAGCCGTTCTCGATGGCACAGGTCAAGGCCGAAACGGCCTCCTTGCGTTCGCCGGGATAGAGCGTGGAGGAGTCGGTGAGAAACGGCTTCCCCTGGCAACCCTTGATCTCGTCCACCACGCGGCGCACGAAGATGGGGCGCACGAAGGTGTGGTTCCCCCTTTCGCCGAAATGCACCTTGACGGCGACCAGGTCCCCCGGCGCCACGGCGTCCTCGACTCCCGCTTCCTTCATGAGACGACCGATCTTCGCGAACAGATTCTCGCGCGCGCCTGCCCGCATATCGGCGAAAAACACCTTGCTGCTCATCGTCTACCCCTCCTTGAGTCCCCGGCATACCCTCTGCCGGCTCCCCGAACTTTTAATGATTGCGATTGGTATCACATATCCGGCGCCAATTCAACAGTCGCCAACTTTTTCTTGCCGTGGCCGTAAAATATGTTATTTATTAAAAATTCTGACCGGACCAGATACGGAATAAAGGCGAAGAGCCGCCAGTAGCGGCATTACATCCGGTTCCGGTTCAGGCGATGGCTGATGTAATGATCCTCGCACCATTAAGAAGCCGGAACCTTTAGCTCTCCAGGCTCCTCGAAAGAGGAAGGGGGCAACAATGGAAGAGACAAAAATCAAACTGGAAAAGGGAGTGCGGATGATTGAATGTGATGAGCGTGAACTCTGGATCCTTGGGCTCGGGGACAGGGTCGAGAGGGGGGCCGTCGTGTGCAGTTACCTGGCCGAGGGAGGGCACCGCGCCAGGACGGCGAAGGTTTCCGAACTGGCCAACTGCACTCCGAAGGCGGTTCTGCTGGATCTTTCCCCGTGGTCGGACGACGGGTGGGGTGTGCTCCTTGCCCTGAAGGAAAACCCCGAGACGCGGGAGATCCCGATCCTCCCCATGTACCTCTCCGAGATAGGGCAGGTGGGGGCCGTGTTCCCGGTAGCCGGTTTCTTTACCCTCCCGATCGACCAGAAGTACCTGGCCAAGAAGCTCAAGCAGTTCGGTCTCACCGACGAGTCGGACGACTACGATCTTCAGGTGATGATGGTGACCCGCAAGGGGGAGGAGGATGTCCAACACGCCATAACCAAACTCGGCTTCGAGGTTGTCAACGCCTATACCGGCAAGGAGGCCGTGGCGCTGGGGACCATCGTGCACCCTTACATGATTTTCTGCGCGCTCATGCTTCCGGACCAGGCTTCCTTCGAGCTCCTGGAGCGTTTCCGCCTTTACCCGCAGACCCGCAACATCCCCTTCTTCGTGCTTTTGAAGGGGGCGATGAAGGAAGGAGAGAGGATGGCGATGAGCCGCAGCATCGAACATCTGGTCAGGAAGAGCTGGCTCAGCCGCCAGGAGTTCCTCGCCTATTTCAAGAGGGGCAAGGAATAAAGTAAAGGCTCCCCACCCGTTTCAACCACCCCCAGGGGGTACGGCATTTCGCCGTACCCCCTGTTTTTTTGCCGGTCAGCCCAACCACCTTCCTGCTTGACATCTCATGATATTTGGAAAGAATTAGCGACTGTTAATAAATAAGAGCAGGAGCTAGCGACCCTTTCGCACCCTTGGCTAACGAGGCCTTGCGAAACGGGACCGCACATGGAGGCGTCATGGCAACGACAACGAGCGATTACCTGGTGCAGCGGCTTTACGATTGGGGGGTGCGGCGTGTGTACGGCTACCCTGGCGACGGGATCAACGGCGTCATGGCGGCTTTACGCAAGCAGGTGGAGCGCGTCGAGTTCATCCAGGCGCGCCACGAGGAGGAGGCGGCCTTCCTCGCCTGCGCCCATGCCAAGTTCACCGGCGAGGTAGGGATCTGCATCGCGACTTCGGGGCCGGGCGCCATACATCTCTTAAACGGCCTCTACGACGCGAAACTCGACCACCAGCCGGTGGTGGCAATCGTGGGTCAGCAGGGGACCACGGCGCTGGGGTCCGATTACCAGCAGGAGGTTGACCTCATCTCGCTTTTCAAGGACGTCGCGCACCACTACGTGCACATGGCGAGCGATCCTTCCCAGATCCGCCACCTGATCGACCGGGCCATCCGGATCGCGCTCGCGGAGCGGACCGTGACCTGCGTCATCCTCCCCAACAACGTGCAGGAGATGGAGGCGGTGGAGTCGCCGGAGCGCAAACACGGCACCACCTTCACCGGCCTTGGCTTCAGCCGACCCGACGTGACGCCTGCGCGCGACGACCTGGCGCGGGCGGCGGAGGTCCTGAACGAGGGCAAGAAAGTAGCGATGCTGGTGGGAGCCGGGGCGCTGGGCGCTTCGGACGAAGTCGCCATCGCCGCCGACATCCTGGGTGCCGGGGTCGCCAAGGCGCTCCTCGGCAAGGCGGTGGTCCCGGACGATCTCCCCTTCGTCACCGGCTCCATCGGGCTTTTGGGCACGAAACCCAGCTGGGAGATGATGATGGAGTGCGACACGCTCCTCATGGTTGGCAGCGGCTTCCCGTACTCCGAGTTCCTCCCCAAGGAGGGGCAGGCGCGTGGCGTGCAGATCGACATCAGCCCGCGCATGCTGGGGCTGCGCTACCCCATGGAGGTGAACCTGCAGGGGGATACTCTCCTTACCCTGAGGGCGTTGATTCCGCTATTGGAAAGAAAGAGCGACCGCGGCTGGCTGCAGGGGATTGAGAAGAACGTCCGCGAGTGGTGGGAGATCATGCAGGCGCGCGCCATGCTCTCGGCCAACCCGATCAACCCGCAGCGCCTTTTCTGGGAGCTCTCCTCGCGCCTCCCCGACAACTGCATCCTCACCTGCGACTCGGGCTCGGCGGCCAACTGGTACGCCCGCGACCTCCGCATCCGCTCGGGGATGATGGCCTCCCTATCCGGGGGGCTCGCCACCATGTGCCCCGGCGTTCCGTACGCGACTGCCGCAAAGATGAACCACCCGGACCGCACCGTAGTCGCCATGGTGGGAGACGGCGCCATGCAGATGCTCGGCATCAACGGGCTCGTCACCATCGCCAAGAGCTGGAAAAGCTGGAGCAACCCGCGCCTGGCGATCCTGGTTCTGGACAACAAGGACCTGAACCAGGTGACTTGGGAGCAGCGGGTCATGAGCGGCGACCGCAAGTTCAGCGGCTCTCAGGACATCCCCCCCTTCCCGTACGCGCGCTACGCCGAGATGCTGGGATTGCAGGGGATCGAGCTGGACGACCCGCAACTGATCGGGGCCGCCTGGGACCATGCCCTGAACGCGGACCGGCCGGTGGTCATCGACGCGCATTGCGACCCGGACGTGCCGCCGCTTCCGCCGCACATCACCTTCGAACAGGCCAAGGGTTTCATGTTCTCCCTCGCCAAGGGGGATCCCAACCTGGGCGGCATCATCACCCAATCGGTGAAGCAGATGATGTCGACCCTGCTGCCGCGCAGAGAAGAGTAGCCGCACGGGAGGCGCCATGGCAGCGGATGCGAAGATAGAGCAGGTTGAAGCCAAGGCCTACAGGATCCCGACCGAGGACCCGGAAAGCGACGGGAGTTACCGCTGGGACTCGACCACTCTCGTAACGGTGCATATCCAGGGAGGCGGCGCGCGAGGGTTCGGCTACAGTTACGCCGCCGCAGCCGCCGCCACCCTGGTTACCGGCAAGCTCGCCCAGATCATCACCGGCAGGAACCCCGTCGATATCCCCTGCTGCTGGCGCCTGATGCTGGATGGGGTCAGGAACCTGGGCGAACCGGGAATAGCCATGCTCGCCATATCCGCGGTGGATGCGGCGCTCTGGGACCTGAAGGGGAAGCTCCTGGGCCTTTCCGTAGTGGACCTCCTGGGGGCGGCCCGGGAGGCGGTTCCGGTGTATGGCAGCGGAGGGTTCACCTCCTACAGCATCGACAAACTGCAGCGTCAGCTGGCCGGATGGGTGCAGGCGGGAATACCACAGGTCAAGATGAAGATCGGGACGGACCCTGCGGCGGACCCGGAGCGGGTCCGGGCGGCGCGCATCGCGGTGGGGCCGGATGCCGGACTCTTCATCGACGCCAACGGCGCCTACCAGCGCAAAGAGGCCCTGGCGCTGGCAAAGGCGGTAACGGCCGCCGGCGTTTCCTGGTTCGAGGAGCCGGTGGTCCATCACGACCTGGAGGGGCTCAGGCTCCTGCGGGACCGGGCCCCGGCTGGCATGGAGATCGCCGCGGGAGAGTACGGCTTCACCATCCCGTACTTTCGCCGCATGTTAGAGGCGGGCGCGGTCGACGTGCTGCAGGCGGACGCCACGCGCTGCGGCATCACCGGTTTTCTCCAGGCGGCGACTCTCTGCGAAAGCCATCACCTACCATTTTCGGCGCATTGCGCCCCCTCGCTGCATATCCACCCCTGCTGCGCCGCGTCCTCTCTGCGGCACCTGGAATACTTCCACGACCATGCGAGGATCGAGAGCATGCTCTTCGACGGCTTCATCCAGCCGGTTGAGGGGAAGCTCGCGCCCGACCGCGGCCGCCCCGGCCTCGGGATCGAACTGAGGGAGGGGGAGGCCCGCCACTTCAGGGTCTGACCCCGCGCACGATCAAACAAAGGAGGGTCCTGCCATGCCCCAGCCTGAGGAGAACGAGATATTCGTCGCGACCCAACTGAACCCGGGAGCGCTGGAGGCCGATCTCAGGTACGCGGTGGACGCCGAGGTCCGCTTCGACGTCGGAAGCCGCGCCCTCTACGCGACAGACGCCTCCAACTACCGCCAGATCCCCATCGGGGTGGTGCTCCCCAGAACCACCGAGGCGGTGGTCAAGACCCTGGAGATCTGCCACCGTCACGGCGCGCCGGTGGTATCCCGCGGCGGCGGCACGGGGCTCTGCGGCCAGACCTGCAACGTGGCCGTCGTCATCGACCACTCGAAATACCTGAACCGGATTCTGGAGCTCGACCCAGAGAAGGGGTTCGCCTGGGTGGAGCCCGGGGTGATCCTGGACCAACTCAGGGAACAGGCCGAAAACTACCACCTCACCTTCGGGCCCGATCCCGCCACGCACACCCACAACACCCTGGGGGGCATGATCGGCAACAACTCCTGCGGCGTCCATTCGGTCATGGCCGGGCGCACGGTGGACAACATCCTGGAACTCGACGTGATCACCTACGACGGGGTCCGGATGACGGTGGGAGAGACGACGGACCGGGAACTGGAGGAGATCATCGCCCAGGGTGGGCGGCGCGGGGAGATCTATGCGGGGCTCAAGTCGATACGGGACCGGCAGGCTAAGAGGATACGCGAGAGGTACCCGAAGATCCCGCGCCGGGTCTCGGGCTACAACCTGGACGAGCTGCTCCCGGAGAACGGCTTCAACGTGGCGCACGCTCTCGTCGGGACCGAAGGGACCTGCGTCACCATCCTGGCGGCGAAGGTGCGCCTGGTGCACAGCCCCCCCGCCCGTTCCATCCTCTTGCTGGGCTATCCCGACGTCTACTCCGCCGGCGACCACGTGCCTGAGATCCTGAAGTTCGAGCCGGTGGGCCTGGAAGGGCTGGACGATCTCCTGATCCACTTCATGAAGATAAAGAAGCTGCACCCGGAGGACATCCAACTGCTGCCGGAGGGGAAAGGGTGGCTCCTGGTGGAGTTCGGAGGCGAGACGGAGGAGGAGTCGGACCGGAAGGCGAAAGACGCCATGGAGGCGCTCAAGAAGCTGAAAGACCCGCCCAGCATGAAGCTCTTCTTCGACGAGAAGGAAGAGAAGATGATCTGGGAGGTGCGGGAGTCGGGGCTCGGCGCGACGGCGAACGTCCCCGGGTTCCCCCTTAGCTGGCCCGGCTGGGAGGACGCGGCGGTGGCCCCTGAGAAGATCGGCGCCTACCTGCGCGAGTTCCGCAAGCTTCTCGACCGGCACGGGCTGAACGCCTCCCTCTACGGCCACTTCGGCGACGGCTGCATCCATTGCCGCATCTCCTTCGACCTCTTATCCGCGGAAGGGGTGGCCAACTTCAGCTCCTTCCTCGACCACGCCTCCGACCTCGTGGTCAGCTACGGCGGCTCCTTTTCCGCCGAGCATGGGGACGGTCAATCGAAGGCGCTCTATCTGCGCAAGATGTACGGCGACGAATTGATCGAGGCCTTCCGGCAGTTCAAGGGTCTGTGGGATCCGCAGTGGAAGATGAACCCGGGGAAGGTGGTGGACCCGTATCACCCGGACCAGAACCTGAGGCTGGGGGTGAATTACGATCCCTGGCAGCCGGAGACCCGCTTCCGCTTTCCCACAGACGAGACCAGTTTCGCCAGGGCGACCTTGCGTTGCGTCGGAGTAGGGGAGTGCCGCCGGACCCACAACGCCTTCATGTGCCCGAGCTTCCAGGCGACACGCGAGGAACAGCACACCACGAGGGGGAGGGCGCACCTTCTCTTCGAGATGTTCCGGCGCGATTTCATCAAGGACGGCTGGCGAAGCACCGAGGTGCTGGACGCGCTGGAACTCTGCCTCTCCTGCAAGGGATGCAAGGGGGAGTGCCCGGTCAACGTCGACATGGCCGCCTACAAGGCGGAGTTTCTCCACCATTACTACAATCACCGCCTGCGTCCCCGCCCCGCCTATTCCATGGGGCTCTTCGGCATCTGGGGACGGCTCGGCGCGGGGATGCCGCGGCTGGCCAACCTGGTGAGCCACGCCCCGCTTTTGTCAGGGGCGGTGAAGTGGATCGGCGGCATCGCCTTCGAGCGGAGCATGCCCACCTTCGCTCCCGAGAGCTTCACCTCAGCCTACCGGCGCCAGGAGAAGCAGCCGGAGCAAAAGGGGAAGGAGGTGGTGCTCTACCCCGATATCTTCAACGACTGCTTCTACCCAGAAATACTTAACGCCGCCTTTGAGGTGCTGGAGCGCTTCGGCTACCGGGTGAGCGTCCCCGACGAGAACCCGCCGGCCGTGCGCCCACCGATGGATTACGGGATGCTCGACTACGCCTTGAAGCGCCTGGAAGAGGTGATCGACCTGTTGAGCCCGTACGTGCGCCGCGGGATTCCGGTGGTGGTACTGGAGCCGAGCACCGCAGCTGTCTTTCGCGACGAGCTTCCGGAACTGCTCCCCGAACACCAGGACGGGAAGCGGCTGACAGCGCACACCTTCCTCATGAGCGAGTTCGTGCAGCATGAAGGGCTTACGCCCCCAGACCTCCCGGGCAAGGTCCTGCTTCAGGCGCACTGCCACGAGAAATCGGTGTTGAGCCTGCACGCGAAGGCTGCGCACGAGCTGTTGGCGAAGATGGGGCTTTCGGTAGAAGAGCCGGAAAAGGGGTGCTGCGGCATGGCGGGATCGTTCGGTTTCGAAAGCGGGAAGTACGAAATCTCCATGAAGATAGCCGAGGCCAACCTGCTGCCGGCGGTGAGGGATGCGGGGGCGGAGACCTACATCGTAGCCGACGGCTTCAGCTGCCGCACCCAGATACAGCAGGGGTGCGGGAAAAGGGCGCTGCACACGGCGGAACTGCTGCAGCTAGCCTTCACCCGCGCCCTCCTCCCTGCTCCGGCAAAATGACCCATCCAACAAAAAGGGGACAGGCTACTTTTTAAAAAAATAAAGTAGCCTGTCCCCTTTTTTTACGCTCTACCTGTCGGCACCCTCCAGTCGAACCCCGCATATTCTAGCTGGTAGGATTCCGGATGCTCCCGGATGGGACGGGCGGCTGCCTCCCCGAGGAAGCCGGCGACGAAGACCGCTACGTCGTGGGGGCTTTTGCCGAAGTCGTCGTACCACTTGAAGATCCGCGGCAGCACCAGCACCTTGCGCTCCGCATCGACCTTCGCCTCCCGTTCCAGGAACCTCCGTACCGCGCCGTCCAGGTCAGCGTCCAGGCTCTCGGGGCGCAACGGGGCCATAGGCGCCGAGGAAGCCGTCCCGGTGCAGATGGCGCAGAGAAAGCGCGGGTCGCTGAGCCGGATGGAGTTGGCAAGGCGGGGATCGCCGGCCGGAAGGGGAGGGGTGAGCCAGCCGGGAGATGGGCGGTTTCCCCGCAGGATGCCGTGCAGGATGATGTCGGCGGTGAACAGCTCCTCCCCTATCCGACAGCCGAGGCGGCGGTAAAAACGGGGGACTTCCCGCACCGATTCCTTCACCTGCAGGGAAAGCACCCAGTGCAGGACCAGGAGGTTGAATAGATTGCACCAGAAGGAGATCTTCTCCTGCCGCTCTTGCAAGCGCGCCAGATCGAACCACCGCAGTTGGGCCAGCACTTTCCCCACCCGTTCCGCGAGGCCGCCGCTGTCTTTCCCGTAACCCGGATGGTCCCCCCCCTCCCGCACTACCTCGTCTACCAGCTCCGCTAGAAGGACCGGATCGAAGCCCGCCTCCACCTCGTTCTCTTCATCCTGCAACAGCAGGTATTGCTGCTGCTTCGGGTTGCGGCGCAGTTCGCCGCTTACCTTGGTGATGGCGGTGACTGCGGTGATGTAGGCCTCGTGGCTGAAGGCCTGAGGGAAATTCCCCAGCTGTTCCTGCCAGATGGGATCGTACTCTTCGGCGAGAAGGTGCAGGGAGCCCGCTACCTCGTCCACCTTGTTCAAGAGCAGCTCCGCTTCCTCCAACTCGTGCTGGTTGGCCAGATTGGCGATGAGCCACAGGGTGCAGGCGAGGAAGGCCCCTTCCTGGCCGGGCAACCCGTCGTCGGCGTGGTAGCGGTAGGTGAAGCCGTTGTAGGAGAGATCGAGCCGGATCGCCTCGACCGTTGCCAGCATGCGGGGGTCTTCGTAGGGGATGAAGCCGTTCATGGACATGAGCAGGGAGCTCGCGTCCAGCGCGTCGGTCTGGTAATGGAGCACGAAGGCCTGCCGCTGTGCGTTCCAGCCGTGCCGCATCACGTCGTCGCGGATCTCGTCGCGCGTCCGCTCCCAATCGTCGCCGGGTTGGTGCCCGGTCCGCGCCGCGATGCTCAAGCCACGGTCCAGGGTGATCCCGCACATGGCCTTCGAGTGGACGTAGTGCCTGGGATCGCTGCGCATCTCCCAGATGCTCCAATCCGGCTCCCGCCAGTGATGCTTGGCGAATTCGCACATGAGCCAGAGCCCGTGCCACATCTCTTCGGTGACCTCGCGGTTGAGGCTCACCAGGTGGTCGGCGCCGATCAGCACATGGCCGTAGATGCTGAACTGCTTCTGGGGGGCCGCGCCGTTGCCGATGCGGACCGGCTTGGAGCCGCGGAACCCCTCAAGGTGGCGCAGTTCGAATTCGCTCAGATCGGAGGAGCCGTCCATCCGGTACATCACCTGCAGCTCGTTCTGCTTGTTCTTCACGATGACCTTCTCGATCCAGTCGAGGTACTGCTCCGTTTCGTTCACGTGCCCAACCTCGAAGAGCGCGGCGAGAGCCATGGAGGTGTCGCGCACCCAGGAATAGCGGTAATCCCAGTTGCGCACCCCGCCGATGGTCTCCGGGAGTGAGGTTGTCGCCGCCGCGGCCATGGTGCCGCGCGGCTGGTAGGTCAAGAGCTTCAGCGTCAATAGCGAGCGGATCACCTGCTCCCGGTGCGGCCCCAGGTCGTTGAAAAATCCGGTGCCGCTGCCGTACAGCCAGTTGCGCCAGAAATCGAGCGTCTCCACCAGCACCCTCTCGGCATCAAGCTCGGAAAACCGGTCCGGCTCCGACCTCCCGTAATAAAGCTGCAGGGCGATCCGCTCCCCCTCACGCAGTTCCCAGGTCCCTTCCGCGTGCCCGTTTTTAAGCGTAAGCTTGCCGGAGGTGCAAAGCCGCAGCTGTTCGCTCCCCGACGCGGCCAGGACACCCTGCCCGGGGAGGATGGTGAACTCCGGCCTCCCCCTGCCGTAATCGAACCTCGGGTCGAAGCTGACCTTCACCCGGACCCGGCCGCGGTCGACCTGCAGCAGGCGCACCAACAGGAACTCGTGCGGTTGCGGCTCCCGGTCCGACGGCGGCGGCACCTGCATAAAATCGGTCAAGGTGTAGCTTCCGTTGCGGGTGCGGAAGCGCCCCGCGAGGATGTTGGAATCCTCCAGGTAGCCAAGGACCGAGTCCCACTCCCCCTCGGGGGTGATGGAGAAGGAGCCCCCGTCGTCGGCGTCGAGAAGCGCCGCGAAGACGCTGGGGGAGTCCAGGTGCGGCAGGCAGAGCCAGTCGATGGCTCCGTCGTTGCCGACGAGGGCGACCGAGTGCATGTTGCCGATGATCCCGTAGTCGCTGATCTTTTTGTACATGGCCTCTGCCTCCCATGCCGCGGCGCACCATTTGCGCCGTCACCAGCCACCTAGCGGTTGCGCTTGGCTCTCGCGCCGAGCGCCGCCCCGGCGACAAGCCCCGCTGCGATAGTGCAGAGGGCCCATTTGTTCTGCACCAGCCAGACCTGGGGCGAACTTCCCTTGGCCCGATCATCGAAGCTACCGTGCGCGCCGAAGGGGCCGGGCACGCTCTCCCAGAGGTTGGAGGGGCGGTTCGGGTCTTCCGGTTCTCCGGTTTGCTGCGAGCGGTAGCCGGTCCTCCCGAGGTACCAGTCGGCGAAGCCTGCCACCAGCTTGTTCCCCCACATCGCCTTCACCGTCGGCATACCGACGTAAATCTCGCGGCGGCGCTGGTGCGAGGCCCAGAGGATGGCGTCGGCGGCTACCTCCGGCTGGAAGATGGGGGGGACCGGCTGCGGCTTGTTGGGGAGCCTCGACTTGACCCAGGCGAACTGGGGGGTGTTCATGGCGGGAAGCTGCACCATGGTCAGGTGCACCCGGCTTTTGCTGTGGATCAGCTCGCAGCGGATCGAGTCGGTGAAGCCGCGCATGCCGTGCTTCGCGCCGCAGTAGGCGGACTGCAGCGGGATGCTCCGGTCCGAAAGCGCGGATCCCACCTGGAGCACCATCCCCCGGTCCCGCGGCAGCATGCGCTTCAACGCCGACATGGTTCCATGCACCGCTCCCAGATAGGTCACCTCGGTCACCCGCCGGAACTCCTCGGGCGTCATCTGGTCGAAGGGGGAGAAGACCGAGGTCATGGCGTTGTTGACCCAGACGTCGATGGGGCCGAATTCCTGCTCCATCCGCGCCGCCGCCTGCTCCACCTGATGCGGGTCGGCGACGTCCGCTACCAGTACGATCCCTTTTCCCTCCAGCCGCTCGACCTCGGCGCGGGCCGCCTCCAGCCGCTCCCGGTTCCTGGCGATGAGCCCGATGCAGGCGCCCTCGCTGGCGAAGGCATGGGCGATGGCGCGCCCGAGCCCCGCCGACGCCCCGGTAATCACCACGTTTCTCGTCTTCGAATCAGTCATCGCTACCTCCGTTTCCGTCTCTTGGGATCCCGACAGGGTGCCGCTTTGCCGCGCGACGGCACTACAGCGGCAGCCTTGGCCGTCCCGGGAACGACAGATAGAATACCTTATGTGAATTTATTAATCCAGCCGGCCGGGGTTATTCATTTGTCCAAATGCCGAAGCCGGAGGGGGAAACAGGCAAAAACAGGGATAGGCGGAAACAATGAGGAAGAAACCGCCAGCCTCCCATGAGGATCAGGGGGAAGCTGGCGGTCACAGATTGCGGGGGGCGGGTAGGAGTCGGGGGCTTTACTTTCTTTTTTTCTCGAAGCTGCGGCGGCGGATCACCTTCACTCCCTTGAGAACGAAGCCCGGCAACGAGATCGCCGCACTCTCAAGCATCTCGGGGTTGAACTGGGACATCGGCTTGCCTGTTTCCACCTTCAGCGAGCCGCTCTTCTCGATTCCCAGGATCTGGCTGGGATAGATGCTGCGGTATCCGACGATGAGGAAGCTTACCATGCAGGCGATGGCGGCGTGCGGGGCGATGGCGGCCCCGAAGAGTTCCATGGCCATCACCGAGGCGGCGATCGGCGTGTTTGCCGCTCCGGCAAGGAGCGCGGCCATCCCAATGGCCGAAAATGTCGCCACCAGCGGCTCGTGCAGCAGCACCGCGAAGAGGTTCCCCGCGGCGGTCCCTATGAAGAAGATAGGGGTGACCACGCCGCCGCTCCCGCCGCAGCCAAGCGTTATCGAGGTGGTCAACATCTTCATGAAGGTGGAGCCCATCGGGAGCACCGCGCCGTTTAACCCGGCCTCTACGGAGTCCACGCCAAGCCCCAGGTAGCGCAGCGATACGAACCTTCCCACCAGTACCAGCAAGCTCCCCCCGAATAGCGCCTTCGCCACCGGGTGCCAGGAAAGGCGAGCGAACAGGCGGTGCCCCCACTGCATGATCTCGATGAAAATGAGCGCGATGAGGCCGCACCAGACCCCCAGCATGATCATCTCCGCGAAATTCCAGCCGGTGACCTTAGGGAAGATGGTCACTGCCAGATGCGGGTAGCTGACCCCCAAAAGCGTGGCGACATGGAAGCCGACGATCCCCGCCACGAAGGAGGGGAACAGCACGTCGTAAAAGAGCTGCCCCAGCACCAGTACCTCGACGCCGAAAAGCGCCCCCGCTATCGGGGTCCCGAAGACGGTGGCAAATCCGGCGCTGATGCCGCAGATCACGATCTTGCGCCGGTCGACGTCGTTGAGCCTGAGCAGCGAGGCGAAGCCCGAGGCAAGGCCGGCGCCTATCTGTGCGCAGGGACCCTCCTTGCCGGCGGAGCCTCCCCCAGCCAGGGTGATCACCGTGGCCGCGAGCTTCACCGGCACCACCATGAGCGGGATTCTCCCCATCCGCTGATGCACCGCCTCGATCACCTTTTCCGTTCCGTGGCCGGCGGCTTCGGGCGCGAGCCAGCGGACCAGGAGCGTGCTGGCGACCAGCGTGACGGGAAGGAGCAGGTAGTAGTCAGGGAAACGGGCGTATTGGTCGGAGGTCCAGGCCAGGGAGCGGAGGAAGGCCGCGGTGCCGCATCCCACCAGAACCCCCACCGCCGAGGCGAAGGAGGCCCATTTGAGGACACTGGCTAAGAGGGTCAGTTGCACCATAAGGTTTTTGCGCATTCTATCTCCGGCCCTTTTTCTTTTTCGACTTCCCTTTGTGCTCCTTCGAGACCTTCTTCCCCTTCGTTTTCTTGGCGTGATGTTTCCTGTACTCCTGCTTCTTCTGCTGCTTCTTGAGGTCCAGCTTGCTGAGCAGCTCAACCGGCTCCAATAGGTCCGGGTCGGCTTTGCGTGCCGCCGCCAACGCCTCCCGCGCCTTTTCTTTCTCGCCTATCCTGAGATAGAGCTTCCCCAGCGCGTTCAGCGCCCGGGCATGGTCCGGTTTCAGCGCGAGCGCCTTCTGATACTGCTCCCGCGCACCGTCGTTGATCCCACGGAAGGCGTAAATGACACCCAGCCGGTATTGATCGTTGGCGCTTTCGGGGTTCAACTCGGCCGAGGTTTTCAGAAGTTTCACTGTGTCGTCGTAGCGCCGCGCCTTGACGTACAGCGAGATGAGGAGCTCCCTTGCCTCGGCGTGTTTCGGGTCGAGCCTCAGCACTTCGACGAGGTGCTTTTCCGCCTCCTCAGGCTGTTTCCGCTTCAGGTAGAGCCGCGCGATCCCCTGGTGGGCGACCTCGCTGTCCTTGTCGAGCTCGATGGCCTTGGCATATGCAGCGATAGCCTCGCTGTATTTACGGTCCTGCTCGTAGAGGCGGGCCAGCTTGTAGTAGCTCAGGGGGTTGTCCCCGTGGCGCGAGACGAGTTCCCGGTACTGCGCGATGGCGGCGTCCGAATCGCCGCGTACCGAGTGGATATCGGCAAGCCTTCTGCGCGCGTCGCCGTTTTCGGGGTCGAGCCGTATCGCCTCGGAAAAGTTGCGCATCGCCTGGTCGAGATCTCCCTTGCGCTCATAGAGGGTTCCCAGGTTGTAGAGGACGGCGCTCGATCCTTCCTTGCGCCGCAACGCTTCCCCGTAGGCGGCTATGGCCTCGCCGTCATGCCCCGCGGCAAGCAGTGCATCCCCCAGCTTCTCGCGGACCCCCGGCGCGTCCGGCTGCTTCAAAAGCAGGGCCTGGTACTCACGCGCCGCCTTCAGGAACGCGGTACCTTGCTGGTACAGCGCTGCTTTTTTCATGTGGTCTTCGGGGCTTGACGCCCGCTCCATTCCGGCCTGCCGGTATTGCGCGTCGGCGAGCTTCGCCTCTCCCATCAGGTCCAAAAGGCGGGCCAGGCGGAAGTGGATGTCGCGGTCCCCGGGATGGGCCGTGCCTGCCTGGCGCAGCTGCTCCAGCGCTTCCTGGTACCGCTTGTCCCCCTGGTAAATCTCGGCCAGTTCCAGGCGCGCCGAAAGGCTCGCCGGATCGAGCCTTAGCGCCTCGACGAGCAGGTCCCGTGCCTTGGCACGATCGCCGAGCCCGAGATAGCCGCGCGCCATGCCGACACGCAGCTTCGCGTCGTTGCCAGATTGCGGCAGCGCCTGTTGATACTGCGAAAGGGCCAGGGCGTACAGCTGCGCTGCCTGGAAGATGTCTCCCAAGGCCCTCGCGTAGGCTGGATCCGCTTTCGACTTCGATGCCTCGAACAGTTCCACCGATGCCTCTTCACGCGCTCCCTTTTCAAAAAGCAACAGTCCAAGCCTGCCGTGCGCCTCGGCAAGCTTGGGCTCTTGTTTCACGGCGGTTCGGTACTCTTCAACCGCCTCTTCCTTTCGTTGAGCCGCCTCAAGGGCGAGCCCTTTCAGGTAATGTGCGGCACCGCCGCCGGCGCAGAGTTTTTCGACCTTCTTCTCAGCCTCAAGCCTTTCGTCGGCCGAGCTCAGCCGAGTGATCTCCTGGACCGCCTCCCCTGCCTCGACGCAGGGGTCCTTGGCTGGAGTACCCCAGGTAAAGCCGCAGGATAAAAGGCCCAGGAGCAGCAGCGCGGGCCGGTAGATCCTGTTGTTTTTTTGATAATTCATGTGACCTCTTTCTTTTTCAGCCGCGCAGCAAAGTGTGCTGGGGCAGGGATCCTGGCTCCCAAGCTGTATGGGGGACAGGCACCTGGCGGAGCCAGTCCCTTTTTCAGCTTGGGAACCCCTGCCGCAACTGCTACCGCTGACTTACATACCGGCAAGAGAGAAAATCCCCCCTCCCTTAGGGGTGGGGGACCCTGCCATCTTTGCTTTGCGGCCCCCCCGCTTTGCCGCTGCTATCGGACGATGACAAACTCGTCGCGCCGGTTCTTGGCCCAGGTCTCCTCGCCTTCACCTTTGACCGCAGGTTTCTCCTCGCCGTAACCCAGAACCGAGAGCTTGCTGGCGGGGAAGCCCAACGCTTGCAGGTACTTCTTCGCGCTCTGGGCGCGGCGCTCGCTCAGGGCGAGGTTGTAGTCGTCGGAGCCGCGTTCGTCGGTGTATCCCTCGATCCGCAGCGCGGCCCCCGGTTTCGCCTTCAGTTTCTCCAGGTTCGCCGCCAAGGTGGCGCGGGCCGTGTCGCTCAAGAGGGAGGAGTCGAAATCGAAGTAGATGGTCTCGAGCGCGGCCGCCTGGGAAGCGCCGGCCTGGGCCTTGCCGGCAGTCGTTTGCTGGCTCTGCGGCGGGATGGAGTCGCTGGTGATGTTCGTGGCGGGAAGCGGCGTGGCGGCGGGTTGCGCGGCTGCGGCTTTCGCTGCCGGCTGGGCGGCAGCGGCGGTAGCGGCGGTGGTCGCCGACGGTGCGACAGGCTGGTCTGCCTTCACGGTTTGCTGTTTGGCACAGCCGCCGTAGATGAACATGCCGGCGCAAAGGACGGGAACGAGCAGCTTCATATGGGTCTTATTGGTTTTCATTCGTTTTCTCCTTGGATTGGATATTGATTGGTATATCTTCCGCTTTCCGCGGAAAGCACCCCTGATGCGGATATTTGTTGGCCCTTCTGCAGCGCTCGAGGGGCAAATAGCCCATGTCCCCGGAATTCTTCGATGAATCGCGAGGTTTCATCAGGGAATGCCGAGGAGACAGCCCATAGTTTCCTCAAAGCATGTGCGTGGCTATCGCGTTCCCCCCTTTGCGAAGGGGGGCAGGGGGGATTTCCCTTTGTTGGCGCAATGACGCACGTCAGCGCGCACTGCTCCCTCGTCAGAGGCTGTGTAACTAATACTTAAATAGCGGTGAATCAGGAGCAGTGGGTGGGGGGAGCCCGGGAGAGGTTGGGGAAAAGGGGGTTGATGCCGGTGCAGTCGAAAGCGGCCAGGAAATGAACGCCGTACCGGACATCGGCACGCGGCACGGAGTGCTTCACCGGGAGGGCTAAGAGGTCGAAGGACTTCTTCACTTCCTCCTGGCAGTTCTTGAACTGTTTCTCGATGAAGGCCCGGTTGGTCGGCTTCGCGCGGTGCGGGCGCGAAAGGTCGGGCACGCGCATACCCGTGAACGCGATGCTGATCACGGTGACGCAGGCCACCAGCAGCAACAGGCTTTTTTGGGTGAGGTGGTTTTTGATCATAGGTGGTGTGCCGGCTGGGATTTCGTTGACGGACACGCCCTTATACCGCATCGACTTAAAAAAGACAAGCAGGCTCAGGCTCAGTATCTGACTTATTTGATGCAGACGCGCCGCACCTCGTGGATGTCGGTGAGTCCCTGGAAGCATTTCAATATGCCGTCCTGTTTGAGCGTGGTCATGCCGTCGGCGATCGCCTGCTTCCTCAACTCCGCCACCTCGGCCTTGGTCTTGATCAGCGCCTTCATCTGGTCCCCGCAATCGAGGATCTCGTGGAGGCCGAGCCTCCCCTTGTACCCGGAGCCGTTGCACTTGGCGCACCCTTTGGCCTTGGAAAGCGTGATGGCGTCCGGATCCATCTTGAGCGCCCCGAACTCCGCCTCGCCGTACTCGGTAATGATCTCTTTCAGCTCCCCTTCCGTCGGGCGGTAGCTTTCCTTGCAGGCGCTGCAGAGCCTGCGGGCCAGCCGCTGCGCCAGTATGCAAAGAAGCCCGTCGGAGAAGCTGAACGGGTCGAGCCCCATGTCGAGGAGCCTCGTCACCGTCTCCGGCGCCGAGTTGGTATGGAGGGTCGAGAAGACCAGGTGGCCGGTCAGGGAGGATTCCACCCCTATCGAGGCGGTCTCCTCGTCGCGCATCTCCCCCACCATGATGACGTCCGGGTCGGCGCGCAGAAAGGCGCGCAGGGCGGTGGCGAAGGTGAAGCCGATCTTGGCGTTCACCTGGACCTGCCTGAGCCCCTTCTGGGTGATCTCGATCGGGTCCTCGGCGGTCCAGATCTTGGTCTGCGGCGTGTTGATCACCGAGACCGCGGAGTGCAGCGTCGTGGTCTTGCCGCTGCCGGTAGGTCCCACCACCAGGATCAGCCCGTACGGCTTCTTGATGCAGTCGGTGAACAGCTGCCGGTTGCGCTCGGTGAGTCCCAGGTTGTCGAAGGGGATCGGCTCGCCCGAGGCGAGGACCCGGAGCACCACGTCTTCCAGCTGCCCGGCGCTGGGGAGGGTCGCCACCCTGAGCTCGATGTCTTTCGGGCCGAACTTCTTGAAGTCGATCTTGCCGTCCTGCGGCTTTCTGCGCTCCGCGATGTCGAGCCCCGCCATGATCTTGATCCTGGAGGTCAGGGCGTGCTTGTACTTGTAGGGGATGCGCTGGTACACCGCGCACCTGCCGTCTACCCTCAGTCGCACCGTCACGTCCTCGCGCCCCGGTGCCGGCTCGATGTGGATGTCGGAGGCGTTTTTCTCGTGGGCTTCGCAGATGATCTTGTTCACCAGCTGGACGATGACGCTGTCCTGCTCCGAGACCTTCTGCACCTCCTGCTCGATGGCCGGGTCCTCATCGTTGTCCAGCTTGCTCAACAGGTCGGAGATGCTGGCGGTCGGCCCCTCGGAGCTCCCTGCAGCGAGATGGTAGTAGTGGTCGATGAACTTCCCAATGTCCTCCCTGAAGGCCCCGACGAAGCTGATCCTCTTGTACTCCTGGAAAACGAACTTGATCAGGTCCTGCTTGGCCAAGTCGGTCGGGTCCTCCATCGCCACCTGCAGCACGCTGTGATCGATCTTCACCGGGACCCAGCGCTCCTTCCTGAGGCGGTCGGGCTTGGTCTTTTTGAGCACGTCGTCCAGCCGCGGCAGGTCCGGATCGAAGGAGACGAACTCGGTGCCGAAGTTGAGGCTCAGGCACTTGATCATCTCCTCGCGCGGGATGTTGTAGTCCCGCATCAGCACGTGGTCGAGGCCTATGGCGGCAATGTCCGGGTGCGCCGTCGCCTTCTGGATGTCTGCCTCCTCCAAGAGGTTCTTGTCCAAAAGGTAGTTGTAGCGCGACTTGTTCCGGATCAGCTTGGCCGAGGCGGCCAGCCGGAAGATGTTGTGGATCGCTATGGAAAGGGAGGTGGCGAGTTCGGTGGCGTAGTTTAGGTCCGTATCGTCGAAGGCGTCGCCCGCCTTTTTGTTGATGAGCTGCATCACGCCGATCATCTGGTTGTTGAACTTCATCGGGACGCAGAGCACCTGCCTGGTGCGAAAGCCGCTCTTCTTGTCCCAGGTGACGTCGAAGCTCAGTCCCGAGCTGATCATCTTCAGCTCGTGGGAGTCGTAGGCGTCCCTGATGTTCAGGAGCGTTCCGGAGAGCGCGCAGAAACCGGCGAGGCTGTTGTTGCCGATGGGGACGGTGATCTGCTGGATCTCCTCCCCCGATTTCACCTTCGACATGAGCATCTTCTGCTTCTGGTCGATCACATAAATAGTCAGCCGCTCCGCCTTGAACAGATCTGCGATGCTGTCCTTCAGCTGTATCAGTATGGTGTTCAGGTTGCCGGAGGAGTGAATCTCATTGATCTTCTCCATGAACCTTTTTCGGTGCTCGAGTTGCTCTTTGAGCTGATCTGCATCTGGCATAGATGGTTCCTCTTTAGGAGCGGCACTCTCTCAGTGAGGCTTCTCGTTCGGATTGGCGTATATTAATTACATTTTTCACTGCTGCCCTTAAAGTTTTAAAAGGAGAATTCCGAAACGTTACAGGTATAGCTCATCGGCAGATAGATTATGAACTGAAGGAATTGCTCGCAGAGAAGAGGCGACACCTTCCCGGGGCGCACCCCTTATGAGAAACCCGTTCAACGTTCAACGTTCAACGTTCGCTGCCCCATCGCGTCGTCATCTCAGCTCAGCCACAATCCGCTTCCTTATCGGCTGCGCCGTGACCGCGCTCTTCTGCCTGCTGCTGGTTGAGAATCCGCTCCCGCTGGAGATCACCGAGGCGAAGCTCTACGACCTCCGTTTCCATCTGCGCGGCCCGGTGAAGGCGCCGGATCAGGTGGTGATAGCGGTCATCGACGAGAAAAGCCTGGCGAGGCTGGGGCGCTGGCCCTGGAGCCGCGAGGTGATGGCTGGGCTGGTGGACAAGCTGGCGCGGGCCGAGGCGGCGGTGATCGCCTTCGACGTGATCTTTCCCGAAAGCGACGAGGACGACCGGATCCTCTCCCGTGCCATAGCCGACGCCGGCAACGTCGTTCTTCCCATCGTCTTCGACTTCGAGACCGCCTCCAAGGGGCGCGCCAACCCGGACCTGGAGCCGTCGGCGCTTACGTCAATCTTCCAACCCGAGCTGTACCGGAACTTCCCCCCCATAACCTCGGGCGGGGTACCGATCCTGCCGGTGAAGCCGCTTCGGGATAGCGCCATGTCGCTGGCGCACATCAGCATGCTGCCCGATTACTTCGACGGGACGCTGCGCTGGGAGGCCCTTGTGGTCGCCTACGACGGCCTCCTCTACCCGTCCCTGGGGCTCAAGAGCGCCGCCTTCTTCAAGGGGGTCTCCGCCGAGAAGCTGCAGGTGCACGCCGCCAGCTCCATCGCGGTCGGCAACACGGTGATCCCCACCGACCGCTGGGGGCGCATGCCGATCAACTACTACGGGCCGGGGCGGACGCTGCGCCACATTTCCATCGCCGACATCGTCGACGGCAAAGTGGGCGCGAAAGAGTTCGGCAACCGGATCGTCTTCATCGGCGCCTCCGCCGTCGGCATGCTGGATCTAAGGGTGACCCCATTCACGGCGGTTATGCCCGGGGTGGAGAAACAGGCGACCATCGCCGCTTCCATCCTGGAGAACCGGTTCCTGGTGAAAGCGACAAAGGGGGAGGACCTTCTCTTCCTGCTCCTGACGGGGTCGGTCATGGCGCTGCTCTTGAGCCGCCTGCGCCTTTTGTGGGGGGCGGTGGCGGTAGCGGCGGGCGGTGCGGCCATCGCGGCCGCCGGGATCGTCCTATTCAGCCGCTTCGGGGTGTGGGTGAACCTCGCCTGCCCGATGGGGAACGTCCTTTGCCTCTTCATGTCGGTGACCGCCTGGAACTACACGGTCGAGGAGCGCCGCGCCCGCAGGATACGCGCCATGTTCTCAAGCTACGTCACCACGACCATCGTCAACGAGCTGATCGACAACCCGGCGCTGGCGAGGCTCGGCGGCGAGAAGCGCGAGATAAGCATCCTCTTCTCCGACGTGAGGGGGTTCACCACCTTTTCCGAGCAGCACGCGCCGGAGGAAGTGGTCGCCCTGTTGAACGAGTACCTGGGGGAGATGACCGACGTCATCCTCAAGTGGGGGGGGACCCTCGATAAGTTCATCGGCGACGCCATCATGGTCTTTTGGAACGCCCCGCTTCCCTGCGCCGACCACGCCGAGCGAGCGGTGCGCTGCGCGCTGGAGTTGCAGGCGCGGCTCGCGGAGCTGCACGGGAAGTGGGACCGGGAGGGGAAACCGAAGCTTTCCTGCGGCATCGGCATCAACACCGGCGAGGTCATCGTCGGGAACATCGGCGCCGAGGGGAAGAAGATGGACTACACCGTCATCGGCGACGAGGTGAACCTGGCGAGCCGGGTCGAGTCGCTGACCCGCAGGTTCGACGCGGGGATCCTCATCACCGGGAAGACGGTGGAGAAGCTCAGAGGCGCCATCGAGGCTGGGACGCTCTCCGGCATCGAGTTGAGCGGCATCAGCCGGGTGATCGTCAAGGGGAAAGAGCAGCCGGTGACGCTGTACACGGCCGTTACCAATGGAACCGTTCCCGCCGTCATCGTCGAGTGCAAGGCGATGGAACCTGTGAGGCTGACGGAAAAATAAAAGCCCAACCCCAAAACCATTAGCAAGGAGAAAATCTGAGGACTTCTGAGAACTGCCTTGACGGAGAACTGTCTTAACCTTCCGTTTCGGTTCTCTCAGATTTATATTCTCAGATTTCCTCAGATGTGCTCCTTACCAACGGTTTGATTTTAGGAGGGAATAAACGTGACCAAAACATCCCTGGCCGCCGCGGCGCTCATAGCCGCATTCACCTGCGCAGCGCCGGCGCAGGCATCAACCCTCGATGAGGGGATCATCCAGTACCGCGTGGAGAACTTCGAGGAGGCGCTGGCCCTCTTGCAGAAGGCGCGCGCCGAAGAGCCTAAATCGTCGCTTGCCGCTTTCTACCTGGGCATGGCGCGCAAGCAGGGGGGGGACATACCCGGCGCCATCAAGGATCTGACCGATGCGGCGACGCTCAAGCCCCCGGTGCTCGATTCCTACCTGGAGCTGGCCGACGCCTGGCATGTGCAGGGGGATGACGAGAAGGCGCTCCAGTGGGCGAACCGCTCGGAGAGCGAGGGGGTGAACCCGGCGCGGAGCGCCTTCTTTAAGGGGATCATCCTCTCGGGGCTGGGCCAACGCGAGGAAGCGGTCGCCGCGTTCGAAAAGGCGAAGCGGCTCGACCCGTCCCTCACCCAGTCGGCGCAACTCCAGATCGCCATGGTCATGGCGGGTTCGCGCAAGCTGACCCGGGCCCGGGACGCCCTGAGGGCGGTGGTCGCCGCCGACCCCAATTCGGAGATAGCGGGGTACGCCAAGGAATACGAGCAGTCCTTTACCCGCATCCTGGATAGCTACCAGCCGCTGCACCTGACCCTGGGGCTCAACTACCTCTACGACGACAACGCCATCTCCAGCCCGTCGAACCCTGGGGCTAGGGCGCAGATCGGCAACCCGACCGGTCAGCGCGACCACGCCTTCATGGGTAACTTCCGCCTCGACTACACGCCGCTTCTGGAAAACGACTACACCTTGAGCGCCCAATACCTGGTGCAGAGCACCAAGTACGGCGATACCGACACGGCTGAAGAAAATCCCAGCACCGTCATCAACTCGCTCACCGTCAACCTGGGCCACTCCTTCGGCAATTCGATCTTCTCGGTCCCCATCAGCCTCAGTCACGTGCTCCTGAAGGAGAAGGCGTATCAGTCCCTGGCCACCGTCCGTCCCACTTGGTCCTGGCAGGCAGCGCCCCAGCATATTCTGCAGGCAGGCGCGAGCTTCACCCGCCGCGACATGCTGCAGGACCCGCTGGTGCAGGACGAGGACCGCGACGCGAACATAGGGGGCGCCTCCGCCGGATACATCTTCAGCTACGGGGAGCTGGGCGGGATGGCCGCCCTGCGCTACGACTTCAGCTACGACGACGCCAGGGGGGTGAACTGGAAGAACCGGGGGCACCGCTATTCGGCAAATGGGGTGATCCCGCTCGCCGCGGCGCTGAAGTTGAACCTCTCCGGCGAGGTCGCCACCCAGGACTACTTCAAGACCAATACCGTCTTCGATGTCCAGCGCCGGGATACCACCTGGTTCGGAACCGCCGGCCTCAGCTGGAACCTGAACAGGAACCTAGCGCTCTTGGCCCAGTACTCGCACACCAAGGCGGAATCAAACATCAAGGTGTACGACTACAGCCGCAACACCTTCAGCACGGGAATTGAGTTCAGTTTTTAGGAGACAGAGCCATGATCAGTGCCAGAAACAACTTTTCACGTCCCCAGGCCCCGGCTTCGGAACGTAACAACGATTCTTCCCATCCCGAAATCGGGGCTTGGGAGCGCAACAACACCTTCCCTTGTTCCCAGGCTCCAGCTTCCGAGCGCGAGAGCAACTGGAAGCTTCGCTTCCCTGTGCAGCGCAGGCTGGTCCTGATCTCGCTGCTGCTTCCGTTGCTGTTCCTGGGGGTCCCGGGCGCCGCACTGGCCGAGGTGGTGGGAAAACTCACCGTGGTGGAAGGTGCGGTGGACATCATGCCGGGCGGCCAGCTCCCGGCGGTAGCCGCCAAGGTTGGGGGGGCGGTGCAGAAAGGTGACTTCGTCCGCACCAAGAGCAATGCCCGGGCCGAACTCACCTTCAACGACGGGAGCGTCGTCAAGATCGCCCAGAGAAGCCGCATCGACGTCGGCGAATATTCGGCCTCCAACCGCAAGCTCGCCCTTCCCCGCGGCAAGGTGCAGGCGACGGTCGTTCCCGCGGCGGCCGGCGGCGCGGCGCGCACCTTCGAGATCCGGACCCCGAATGCCATAGCCGGTGTGCGCGGCACCTCCTTTTACGTCTATCACCAGGCCAACGTGACCGGGGTGGCGGTTCTGCAGGGGGTGGTGCACACCGCGAGCCTCTCCCAGCCCTCCAAGGGAGTCACCCTCGTGGCCGGCACCGCCACCACCGTCACCAAGCGCAGCGCGCCGACGCCGCCGCGGCCGGTTTCCGACAAGGAGATGAACAGCCACCAAAGCGACGTCAACCCGACCGGGAAGCAAGGCGGCGAGCCGCAGGGCGCGGCACCCGCCCCCGCCGGAAACGGCGATGCGGGATCGTCCGGCTCTCAAGGCGCTTCCGGCACTAGGTCAGGTTCCGATACCGGCACCACGGCCACCAGCGGCGACTCTACGGCAAGCGGCTCCACCGCGACTTCGGGCAGCTCGACCACGGCCACAGGCGGAGAAAGCGCCACTACTTCGACTACTGCCGGCAGCACCACCACTTCGAGCTCCACCGCCAGCCTCGGGACCACTACGACGTCGACCAGCACCGCCGCCGGCACCGGATTCAGTTCGAGCTTCATCGATCCTTCCTTGGCGACCACCGCGCTGAGCGCATCGCCGGCGCCGGCACCTGTCACACAGGTTACAACGACGACCACCACCTCTACTACGAACGTCGTGGTGCCGGTGACAACTGCCAGCACCCAGGCAAATGAGCAGTTCATCCAGGCTGCGACAAGCGGCTCTACTATCTCGGCTGATGGAACGGGAACGACCGGCGGCACTACCGGCGGCACTACTGGCGGCACCACCGGCGGAACCACAGGCGGCACAACCGGCGGCACACCGCCGGTTTTCAGCGGCACGCTCGCCGGCGGGCTTATGTCCCGGCTCTCGGTAATAGATCCTGCCTCCAACCTGCTCACCATCGTCAGCGACCCAAGCTTCGCCCCGGTGATCTCGGGCACGACCTCGCCCTGGGCCACCAAGAACGCTGCCATAAGCCTCACCGGCAGCTATCCGACGCTCCCTCTGCAGCAGCCTGATCACTACTGGTTCGGCCGCTTCTTCTCCGACAGCACGGCCACCCAAACCACGACCGACGGCGGCGCTTTCTTCGGCTACTTCGGAGGGAGGTCCATCGATAACGCAGCAACCGGCACAACCATCGACACCAGCCTGAGCGGGATCTACGTCGACCCGACTGGAAAGATCGGCCTGATGCAGGGGGGCGCTGCGGGTGGCACGGCGACCGGCAAGGTCAGCGGCACCGGATCGTTGACCCTGACCGAGATGACCCCGACGAGCAGCCTAGTCCCCACGTCTTTCACCGCCGACTGGTGGAACTCCAAGACGGGAACGACCATGGTCGAGCTCACCGGTCCGGTGCTGACGGGCAACATGGGCGGGAAAAACCAGGCTGAAGGCTTCCTCTTCGATGCCGCCCTCAACTACAGCGGAACCGTTGCCGACCGCGGCGACGTGCTGCAGATCGCCCACCTGGCGGCTGACCCGAGCTTCGGCATCTGGACCAGGGAATCCTTCGGTTCCTACGCGGGGAGCGGCAGCCAGCTGGTGCTGACCAGCAACGGGGAGTGGGGCACGGTGGACGCCGCCGGCATCTTCAACCTTGAGAACGCCGTCAAGGTGGTCTCCCTAGGCAACTGGCAACAAGGGGCCCTCACCGGCAAGGCCGACGGCGTATGGGGCGACCTTGCTGCCGGGAGCCTCAGGCTCCTCACCGGCACGCTCACGGGGAGCGTGAACTCAGGCGCCAATGCCACGACCTTCGGCGCCGTCACCACCGGCGTCTACATCGACGTGAACCGCTTCCTCGCCAACCCGACACTGGCCGCCGGTCTCGGCTTTCCGTCCCTGGCTGGGGCCGACAGCTTCACCTTGTCCGGGAGCAACGCCACGGGGAGCGTCAGCTTCGGCATCCTCAAGTTCTACAACAGGACTGCCAGCCCGATATCCCTCTGGGTGGCGCAGAACGTCAGCGGCAGCTTCAGCGGGTCGCTGCAGAACCAGAATTTCTCCCTCATGGACGCAGCCTCTCCCAGCGTCAGCAATGTCATGGGGAACCTCTGGGTTGCCGGTGTCAGCACCGCCGGCAATACCTGGCTTGGCAACGTCAACGCGATCGGTGAGACCGGCACCTCGTTCAGAAGCGAATTCGACGGCATAGCCGTAGGCACCGTCAGCGGCACGACCTTCAGCGGGAGCGCCGCAGGCATTGCGCACCCGGTCACCTTCTTCAACAAGATCGTCGGCGACCTCAAGCGCTACTCCGGCGGGGCGCTTACCTCCTACGGCACCGTAAACGGCGTCATGGGCGGCATGTCCCTGTGGGGCTCCACGCCGCTTCTCACCGCGGACTTCAAGGGGATCGGCTTCCTCACCCCGAGCCAGGCACTCACCAATACCGACTACATCTTCACTGCGCCCATCAGCTCCTTCGACGTTCCCTCCGGACAGGCCCTGACCGCCGACGGCGGCGCCTACCACGGGCACATGGTGGGCGGGGTCAGCACCGCGGGGGGGAGTCCCGGCAACCCCGGCATCATCGGCGTAGCCAGCGCCCTCTACATCGATCCGGCCGGCAGAGCCGGCGTGCTGCAGGGGAAATTCTCCGGTTTCCTCGACCCCTTCAGCAAGATCTGGCAAAACGATGGCGATATGTTCCCGGTAGAGCTCGAAGCGGCCCCTGCCGTGACCGCGGCCACACTCAACAGCGCCGGCAGCATCATTACGGCTACGACCAACTTTGGCGCCGGCAGCTCCTTTACCGGCAACGGGGTGACGCTAGGCGGGGGGAGCGCCGACACCTTTACCCGCAGCTTCCTGGCGAACTCTCCGCAATGGGGCATCGGGCAGTTCGGCTTTTACGCCCCCTACAGCGCGGGGCCGCCTGCCAACACACCGTGGAGCATCGACTTCGTCCTTCCCGATCCCAACCTGACCATGGTGGGGACCATGGTGGGGCAGATGTGGAACCCGGGCGCCGGGCAGATGGCTGCAGGGGTTCGGGCTGCATGGTACGAGATGGTGAACGTGAGCCCCACGGCGACGCCGAAGACCGGGATCTTCATCGGGGAGACGGTGGGGACCTTCAACCCGGTGACGCTGCAGTCCATGACCTCGGGGATGTGGCTTGAGACCAGCAAGTTCCTGTCCATGGTCGCCAGCGACCCAGGCGCGTTGAACAAGCTGAAGATACCTGCGGTGGAAGTAGGGAAGGCGGATTTCTCCGGCGGCAACAGCGAGTACAGCGTCGCGCTCCAGAACGTCCGTTTCTTCGCGCCGGTCGCCACCGGCCGTCCCCAGCTCTTCGCCACCGACAGCATTTCGGGGAGCTACGTGAGCGTCCCCACCCCTGGCTCCGCGGCGACGCTGACCCAGGTGGCCGGCTCCGGCGTCAACGCCTCCGGATTCTCCCCCACCTTCACCGTCAAGCAGTGGGATGCGACCAACAGCAAGTGGTCCGGGAGCCTCCAGTGCAACGGCAACAGCGGAGCGGTCGGCCCGCACGGCAACGTGCAGTTCACCGGGGTCGCCGCCGGCCGCAGCGACGCCGGCACGTCCACCTTCACGGGTACTGCAGCGGGTGTAGTCAAGTAAAAGGGAAGGCTGCGGAGGCATCAACTATGCTCAGGACCACGACTCGCAGAATGTTCGTTTCGCTGCATGTGTCCCTGTTTCTCATGGTCTCCGCGGCCATAATCCTCACGGTCAACTATCAGCAGCGTGCCCAGGCGCTGGTGGAGGCCCAGGAAAAGGCGAGGCTGATCCTGGACCGTAACCTCGCCATCCACAGCTATTTTTCCAATCAGCTGAAACCGCAGCTTTTTCACCTGACCGACAAATATCGCCCCAAGGAATACTTCGACCCGGTGTGGATGTCTTCCACCTACGCGGTGCGCGAGATCGACCTTTACAACAAGGCCTTCTCCAAGAGCGACATCTATTACAAGGAGTGTGCGATCAATGCCCGCAGCCCCCGCAACGAAGCAGATCCGGTGGAACGGGCTTTCCTGGAGGAGATCAGGAAAGACGCTGGCCTTTCCGTGAAGTCCTTTGTCCGGCAAATCGACGGGAAGCCCTTCTTCGTGGTGATGCGTCGCGGCGAGAGCATGGAAAAGAGCTGCCTGCTCTGCCACAGCACCGCGGCCGCGGCGCCTGCCGACATGGTGGCGAGGTACGGCCCCGAGCGCAGCTTCAGCCGTCAGGACGGCGAACTGGTCTCCGCCATATCGATACGCATCCCGCTGCAGGAGGCGTACGCCAACGCCAACAAGCTCTCCTTCGAACTCTGCCTGCTGCTCTTAGCCATCCTCGGGGTGTCGTCTGCGGCGCAGTTCCTGGCCATGAACCGCATGCTGCTGAACCCGCTCACTGACCTGCGAGACCGGACCGACGCCATACTGCGCGACGAAAGCAAGCTGGGGCAGGATATCCCCCAGTTGTCGAGGGCGGAGGAACTGAAAGAGCTCACGGCAACCTTCAACGACCTCTCCCGTCATCTGCGCAGGGAGAAGGACAGGCTGGTGGAGCAGGTGCGGGAAAGGACTGCGGAGCTGGAGTCGGCCAACAAGGCGCTGGAGGAAGACGTACGGGTACGCGAGCAGATACAGCTCGAACTGGCGGCCAAGGTGGCGCAGCTTCAAGAGGCCCTCGCCAAGGTGCGGACCCTGGAAGGGATTCTCCCCATCTGCTCCTACTGCAAGAAGATACGCACCGACGAGGAGAGCTGGCAGCAGTTGGAGCACTACATAATCGAGCATTCCGATGCGCACTTCAGCCACGGCATCTGCCCGTCCTGCTTCAAAGAGGTCAAGGAGGGGTTCAAGAAACGGTAAGGGGACAGGCTACTTTTTGTAAAAAAGTTACCTGTCCCCCTTTTCGCTTGCCGGCAGCGTCCCAATAAGTTCCTATTGACCATGTGATACGAATGGTCGTATAAAGCCCATCTCAATACAAAAAAAAGCCGGGAATACAACCCGAATGGAGGAACACAATATGAAGATGGTGGCATTCAACGGAAGCCCTAACCGGGAAGGAAACACCTATCACGCCATCAAGCTCGTCGCCGCCGAGCTGGAAAAGGAAGGGATAGAGACCGAGATCGTCCATGTCGGCAACAAGACCATCCGCGGCTGCATCGCCTGCATGCAGTGCGCGAAGCACCAGAACGAGCAGTGCGCGCTGAAGGACGACGAAGTGAACGAGTGGGTGCAGAAGATGAAGAGCGCAGACGCCATCATCCTCGGTTCTCCGGTGCACTACGCCGGGATCGGCGGGACCCTGAAGTCGTTTCTCGACCGCGCCTTCTTCGTCGGCGGTGTCAACGGCGGCCTGTTCCGGCACAAAGTAGCCGCCTCCGTCGTGGCGGTGCGTCGTTCAGGCGGGGTGACCACCACCGACCAGTTGAACCACTTCATCAACTACTCCGAGATGCTGGTGGCGACCTCCAACTATTGGAACGTGATCCACGGCAGGGCTCCCGGCGAAGTGCTCCAGGACGGAGAAGGGATGCAGATCATGCGCGTCTTGGGCAAGAACATGGCGTGGATGATGAAACTGGTGCAGCACGGCAAAGAAGCCGTCCCGGCACCGGAGAAAGAGGATAAGGTCTACACCCACTTCATCCGGTAAAACCGACCCAAGGGCATCGCACGCGGATGACGCGGATAAAATCCGATAAACCGCGGATAAAGCCGAGATTAATCCGCCGTTATCCGCGTCATCCGCGTCATCCGTGTGCGATGCCTTGTTGTTCAGCCAGCTCCTTCAGCCCTTTCAGATCCAGCTTCCCCGTCCCCAGCATCGGGAGGCTTTCCACTTCCAGGTAACAATCCCGCGCCGGCTTCCACAGGTTCGGCAGCTCGCTCTCCGAAAGAATCCGCTGCAGCGTCCCGGCGTCGGTGGCCCCTCTGGTATAAACCACCACCAGCTTTTCCCCCTTCTTCTCGTCCGGGACGGCGGTCACCGCCACCACGCCGCTTTGCCCCAGGCACGTGTGCAGTTCGTCCTCGATTGCCCCGTGCGGCACCATCTCACCGCCGATCTTGCTGAACCGGGACATACGGTCCGTGATCCTGATGAAACCGTCCTCGTCCATCACGCCGATGTCGCCGGTCAGGTACCAGCCGTCCCGCAGCACCTCCGCGCTCTTGTCGGCGCGCCCGAGATACCCCGACATCACGTTCGGCCCCTTGACCAGGATCATCCCCGGCGCTCCCGGCTCCAATACGGCCCCGCTCTCCGGATCCACCACCTTGATGGCGACGCCCGGAATCGGATGCCCCACGCTCCCCTCTTTCGAGCCATGCTGCCTGACCCCGTCGATCTCCACGTCAGGCAGGCTCAGGGTGATAACCGGCGAAAGCTCGGTTGCCCCGTATCCCTCCATGGGGGGCACGCCGAACTTCTCCTCGAAGGCATCGGCGACCTTAACCTTCAGCTTCTCGGCCCCGGTAATCACCAGCCTCAGGGTGGCGAAATCCTCGACTTTCGCGCGACGCAGATAGGCGAGCAGGAAAGTGGGCGTGGCGAGGAGCAGCGTTGATTTGTGCTCGCGCGCGACCGCGGCGATCTTCTCCCCTTCCATGGGGTTGGGGTGATAGGCGGCGGAAAAGCCCGAGACCAGCGGGAACCAGAGCGTCCCGGTGAATCCCAAAGAATGGAAGAAGGGGAGGGCGGAGCAGACGTTGTCGTTCAGGTCGACCCGGAACACCATGCGCAGCGCCTCGATGTTGGACATGATGTTGTGGTGGCTGAGCATCACCCCCTTCGGTTCGCCGGTGCTGCCGGACGAGAAGATGACGGTCGCGGCCCGGTCCGGATGGAATTCGCCGCTGCGGCAGATGAAGCGGACGGGGAAGAGACGCGCCTTCAGGACGGCCGTCAGCTTGTCCCAACCGGAGATGGCGGGGGCAAGGTCCTCCAGGTAAATCATTCCGGAAAGCCGTGGCAGCGCGGGGAGCTTCTCCAGGAACGCGCGCGAGGTTATCACCGTGCTGATGCCGCACTGCTCTATCGCGGAACGAAAGGATGATTCCGTCGCGGTGTAGTTGAGGTTCACCGGGACCCTCCCCAATAGGGAGACTGCCAGGTTTGCCAGCGCCCCACCCGCCGAAGGGGGGAGCAGAATACCTACATGCTCCGCGGTGTCCAACTCCCGCTCCACTTTCCCCGCCAGCGCAACAGCCCCTGCGAGTGTCCGGCCATAGCTAAGGTTCTTGCCTGAGCTGTCCGCGACGGCGTTGCGGTTCCACTGTTGCCGCGCGGTGCGGATGAAGTACTCCGGCAACGGGCGGCGCTGCTCCTTCTTCGATTCGAAGTAGTCGCAGGAGAGTTCCGCCACCTTTTGGCGCACCTCGATCGCGCGGCTTTTGGCCGGCATCGGGGTCCCGAAGAGGATGGTGACCGGGTAGGGGGCAAGCGCCGGCAGACGGGAGAGAAGCCGGCCGTGCGCGTAGGAGAGGATGCTCCCCCAGGCGCCGCCGATGTAGACTGGGACGATAGGGTGGCCGCTGTCTTTCACGATGCGCTCGAAGCCGCCGCGGAACTCGCCCAGCATCCCGTTGCGGGTGAGCGCGCCCTCGGCGAAGATGCAGACCATGTACCCTTCGTCGAGTGCCGCGCGGGCGCTTTTGATGAATTGCAGCATCTCCCTCTTGCCGTCCGTGGAGGAGACCGGGATCACCCCCATGAGCCGGAACAGGGCGTTCAAGACCGGCGTGTTGTAGATGCTCCGCTCCATGACGAAGCGGATGCGGCGCTGGTTGGTGGCCGTCAGGAGGAGGGCGTCCGCCCAGGTCACGTGGTTGGGGATGAGGAGCGCCGGCCCTTCCACCGGGAGGTTCTCTCTGCCGATGATCCTGATCCGGTAAAAGATGCGCATGGTCACAAGTGCTATGAAGCGCAGCAGGAAGTCCGGGAGCGCCCGGAAGGAAAGGGCGGTGAGGAGCAGGGTCATGGCGCCGACGATGCTGAACCCTTGCGCCGCGCTCATACCCAGCGGGCTGCTGAAAAGCCAGGTGAGCCCGGAGGCTGCCAGTATCCCCACCCAATTGATGAAGCTGGAGGCGGCGAGCACCTCCCCCCGATTGGAATCGTCGGCACGAAGCTGGATGAAGGTCTGCAACGGCAGGCTGAATACCCCCGCCGAAACGCCGAAACCGACGATGATGACGAGGCTCGCGGCGAGGTTGCCCGGGACGGCGTGCAGCAGCACCGGCGCCAGGGTGAGGCCGGTAGCCCCCAGCGGCACGATGCCGAACTCGACGTCCCTTCCCGAGAGCTTCGCGGCGAGAAGCGAGCCCAAGCCGATGCCGAAGGCCGCGGCAAGGAAGAGGTAGCCGCTCTGCGCCTCGCTGAGCCCGAGCTCTTCCATCCCGTAGCCGATCAGGTTCAGCTGGGCGAAGGCCCCGATGAACATGAACCAGGCGAGCCCGATGACCGCCAGCATGAGGTGGCGGTCGCGGCGCATTTCGTTCACCGTCTTAAGTATGCGGGTGGGGAGGAGGGCAACCGGGCGGGAAGCGTCGCAGTGGACCGTATGTCCCATCAACCTTGCAGAGCCAACCCCGGTGAGTGCCACCGCGAGGCAGGCGCAGGCCGCCAGCCAAAAGCGCCCACCTGCCGCCTGGGTGAGTGCCGAGGCGAGCGCTGTGCCGACGATGATGGCCAGGAAGGTGAAAGATTCGATCAGCCCGTTGGCGCGGGAGAGCCCTTCCTTGGGGACCAGTTCCGGAATGATCCCGTACTTGGCCGGAGCGAAGAGCGCGCTGTGGCAACCCATCAGGAAGACAACCAGGTAGAGGAGAGGCTCAAGGCGCAGGGCGAAGGCGATGACTGCCAGAAGCGTCGCCGCCGCCTCGAACAGTTTCACCCCGAAGATGAGCCTCGACTTCGCCAGTTTGTCGGCGAGGCTACCGGCCGGGGCCGACAGGATCAGGAAAGGGAGCACGAAAGCCGCGCCCACTCCTGCCGTTATCGCACCGGCTTCGGCCGCGTCCCGCGTGCCGATCAGGAAGAAGATGATCAAAAGCTTCAGTATGTTGTCGTTCAAGGCCCCGAGGAACTGGGTCGCGTTGAGCCAGGCAAGCGGGTTGGAGCGTGAGTTCGCTGTCATGTCATACCTCGTTGGGTTGCTGCAAAGCAGGGTTTTCTACCGGCTGCCGTCCATTCTCCCTCTCCCTCTGGGAGTGTCGGGGTGAGGGAACGGACTCCCGCGTTAACTTTGCCGGCTATCATCGCGGGTCATCTTTGCTGTTCATCCACTGCACGTTGTTGAAGACCAAATCCGGCACCCCCAGCGCTTCTTTCAGTGCCACGTCCCGGTCCCACACGTTGTCAATGCTGGCAATCTCCACCATGCGCCGAAACGGCAGCACGTGGGGGTAAGCGAAAGGGGTGACGAGCGGCGTCCTCAAAAGCGGCATGTCCGTTCCGTACAAGAGGCGGCCGTGCAGCTCGGTCTGCTTGAGGATCCGCTGCAGATGGCCCAGGCGGTTTATCTGGGTAAGGGCCGAGATATCCGCGTAGAGGTTGGGGAATTGCCGGCACAGGCGCAGGAAGCGCTCATGGTTGGCCTCCCCGTGGCTTTTCCCGCTGCTGGCGGTATGTGCGGCGATCACCCTGACGCCGAGAGTGAGCGGCAGCCTCAGGCGCTCCGGGTCCCCCAGCTGTTCCTTCGCGCTGGTGAAAGAGCTTTCTTTCCCGGTGTGGGTGAGAAGCGGCAGTCCCAGTTGCTTCAGCTTCAGGTAGAACGGGATCAGCCTTTCGTCCGCCGGGTCGATGTGCTGGATGGCGGGGAGCCATTTCAGCAGCACCGCACCGGATAGGGCGGCCTGTTCCAGCCGCTCGATGGCGTCGACGCGCAGCGGGTTGATGCTGGCGCCGAAGAGGAGGTTCGGGTACTTGGCCGTTTCCTTCGCCACGAACTCGTTGGGGATGAACATCTCCGTGCGCGACCTGTCGAGGTTCCCGCTTGCGTCCACCACGCCGTCCATGGCGAGGATGACCGCGGATGCCACCCGCTCCGATTGCGCCAGGCGCTCCGAAGTCCGGCGCATCACCAAGCCGTCCCCCTCCCGCTTCAGCTCCTGCTCCGTAACGCCGAAAGCGCGGAGGTAGAACCGGTACTTCCAACTTCCCATCAAGGCAGGCGACACGAAGCAGCCGCTCTCTCCCGCCCCGATCCCCGCCGTGTGGCAGTGGATGTCGATGATGTTCTTTCTCGTGTCGTTCGGCATTTTGGCCGCCTTTCCATCTCGTTATCTGCACTCACTATTACAGGGACTATGCCAATAGATGCTTTTATTACTCTGACAGTGTAACTCCCTGTTTTACAGCAATGAGTGTCATAGTCTACTTAGCCGCTCCCAAAACCTCATTGACATTCAATGTACATAGCCAGTACATTCACTGCATGAAATCCTCAAAAGCTACAGACAAAGAGTGGACCTTTTTAGAGACAGTGGCGCGCGCCGCATTTGCCAATCCATTTGGCGAAACAAGGGATGATCTCGATCTCGCCATAAGCGGAGCCGCACCTGATTCGTCGGCCGACGAGATCCTGCATGCGGTAGTGACACGTATCGAGGCCCAATTGCAGAGCCTGCGCGACAGGGGAGTAGCCGACCTGCGCAACCTGGACGGACAACGGCGCGAGGTCATGCGCAGGGTTTGCCTCTTCCACGTCTTCCACCGCTACCTGGAACATTTCGACGAGCTGATAAAGACCCAACTGAAGGAGGGGGACAAGCAGTGCCGCGTCCCCTTCGCCCGGCACGTCCTTGGGGAACTGACCGCTTTCGGCATAGGCGACCAGGATGCGGTGCGCGTCTTCGCCGTATTCTACCAGTTGCGCCGCGCCTTTTACTTCATCAAGAACGGGCTGGTGGGCACTTCCCCCTCGATGAAGACCTTGCGCCGGCATCTCTGGGACTGCGTCTTCACCCACGACATAAGGTGGTTCGAGGCGGGCCTCTGGGACAAGATGGAGGAATTCTCCATACTGCTTTTAGGGGAAACCGGCACCGGCAAGGGGGCCGCGGCCGCCGCCATCGGGCGCTCCGGGTTCATTCCCTTCGACGTCGCCAGAAACGCTTTCACCGAGAGCTTTACCCGCAACTTCGTCTCCATAAACCTGTCGCAGTACTCCGAAGGTGTGCTGGAATCCGAACTCTTCGGGCACAAGAAGGGCTCCTTCACCGGCGCCGTCGACAACCACGAAGGGCTCTTCAGCCGCTGCGCCCCGCATGGCGTCATCTTCCTGGACGAGATAGGCGACGTGAGTGTCCCGGTGCAGATAAAACTGCTGCAGGTGCTGCAGGAGCGGATCTTCTTCCCTGTGGGGAGCCACGAGGCCAGGCGCTTCAGCGGGCGCATCGTTGCCGCGACCAACCGTTCGCTGGACGAGATGCTCGAAAGCGGAAAGTTCCGCGACGACCTCTACTATCGCCTCTGTTCCGACGTCATCACCCTGCCGCCGCTCAGAGTGAGGCTGAAAGAGGACCCGCAGGAACTGGATAACCTGCTGGGCGTTCTTCTTTCGCGTCTTGCCGGGGAGATGCCGGGGCGGGAAAAGCATCAGGTGAAAAAAATTCTGAAGCGCGACCTGGGGCCTCATTACGCGTGGCCCGGCAACGTGCGGGAGCTGGAACAGGCAATAAAGAGGATCATCCTCACCGGACACTATCAAGGAATGAAAAGAGAGGTCCCGAAGCAGGATGCCGCAGGCCGGCTTTCACAGGAGATAGCCGAAGGTTCAATGAACGCCGAGGAATTGCTCTCCGCCTACTGCTTGTCCCTTTATGCCGGCTTCGGCACCTATGAAGAGGTAGCCCGCAGGACCCGCCTGGACCGGCGCACCGTCAAGAAGTACGTGGAGATGGGGAGAAACGGGATGTGAATCAAGACTGAATCCCATTGACAAAGAGCGCAGCATAGGCAATAACATGCCTTTATTTGATTTGTTTAAGCAGTTGCCGTCTTGCTATCCGACGCATCTTTCTTTCTCGCATCATTGACTCAGCGGAGATGCCGGATAATATTTGGTGGGCTTTGGCAAGCCTAAAGCCGGCTAACAACAAAGGAGGGTGTATGTTTAAAAAAGTTGCTATTGCTGCTGTACTGTCGCTGATGGTTTCCGGTGTTGCCTATGCAGGGCTTGACGCTCTCAAGGGCCTGGGAAAAGAAGCAGGGAAGGGCGTTGCTGCCAGCGCTAAGGAAGGCGCACTCAGTGCCGTGACCAAGAAGCTCAAGAAGGTGCAGAACGAAAAGGGCCCGATCAAGTTCAAGACCGGCAAAGCCGAGATCGATCCTTCCTGCGACAAGACCATGACCGCCATCGCGGCAATCATGACCGACTACCCCGGCTTCCACGTACAGGTTGACGGCCACACCGACAACGTCGGCAAGCCCGAGGCCAACCAGAAGCTTTCCCAGGATCGCGCCGATGCCGTAGTGAAGTACCTGGTGGACAAGAAAGCCGTCGATGCCAAGCGTCTCTCCGCCAAAGGGTTCGGCGACAGCAAGCCCATCGCCGACAACAAGACCAAAGCCGGCCAGGCCAAGAACCGCCGCGTGGATTTCACCGTCACCAAGATGTAGTCAATCAAAAGGGGAGCCGCAAGGCTCCCCTTTTCAATCCCACTTGCCGATCTTTTCCCAGTCCCGTCTCCCTCTGGGAGAGGGTGCCCGAAGGTGGGTGGGAGTTCCCATGATCTATGCGATTGCCGCCGTTCTCCTCTTTGTCTGCTTTGAGATGTACCGCGAATGGAAGTTCCGCAAATACCTGCGCAACCGCAAACCCCGCCGCTCCTTCCGTGTCTGTGAGCCCGGCAGCGACCCGCAGGACCGCATCGAGTTCCATATTCCCCCTCAGTGAACCATAGCGGTGGATCGTCTAGGAAACCTTAGCCGACTTCGGCATTCACATCGCTGCGTCCAGGCGCTGATGCCCACAAGGAGACAACAATATGTCTTTCAATTTCCCTGAAAGATTTGTATTGATATCGGTAATGTTGGCAGCCACGGGTTGTTCCTGGCCGGGCATCGAAATCGGCGGTGAAAAGTATCTCCTTTCGCCAACGCCGACCAACCATACGAGCAAGACTGAATCGACACCTGGAGACATACAAAGCTTGAAATAAGGAAAGCAGACGCACATGGATATTGATCATTTCCTCCAAAGAATTGGCCTTCAATCCCTCCCGGACTCCCCCATGAAGCGCCTTCAGGCGCTGCATGCTGCGATGACCAAAACGGTCCCTTTCGAAAACGTGGCGGTTATGGAAGGAAAGAGCATCAGCCTCGAACCCGGCGATATCTTTGCCAAGGTGGTTGAGCAGGGGAGAGGCGGCTACTGCTTCGAGTTGAACGGCCTCCTCGCCCATCTGCTTGAAGACTTTGGATACAGGATCGAGCGCCTGATCGGGCGGGTATGGGCCAGCGGCGCACCGGCGCCTTTGCTGACGCATATGACGCTGCGGGTGTTCGTGGAAGATCGGCCCTACCTTTGCGATGTCGGCTTCGGGGGAGGGACGTTGAGAGAGCCGTTGCCGTGGGTCACCGGAGCGGTCGCCATACAAGGTCCTGACCGTTTCCGATTGGATGCGACCGACAACGGGGAAACCATGCTGTCCCGGCTTGTCCATGCAGAATGGAAAAATATGTACAGCCTGCTCCCTTGCCCGGTGCGTTCCCAGGACTACATCCCAGCCAATCATTACACATCGACCCACCCCAACTCGTATTTCACCCAAGGTCTGGTTGCCGCTCTGGTGACCGATAGCGGGCGGGTAACCCTGCGCGATCGACTCTTTCGCACGGTAGCCGCAGGCAGAGAGACCGAACGGGAATTAACCACGTTCGATGAAGTGGTTCAGGTCCTGGGCCAGGAATTCGGCCTGCGCGAACTCGATCTCGCCGCTTTGAAGAGCCGGCTTTCCCACCTCTTCGTTGAAGCGAGAGATTGAGCCCGTAAAGGAGAGAATCGTGTCTCTACGCAGCCTTCGCATCCTCACCGCCATTGCCGGCAAAGGCACCTTTGCAGCCGCCGCCGACCAATTGGGGCTAACCCAGTCGGCTATAAGCCTGCAGGTAAAGAAGTTAGAGGACGAATTCGGCGTGCAGCTTTTCGAGAGGACCGGCCGCAGTCCCAAGCTCAACATGAACGGCCGTTACGTTGTCGAACGGGCTTCAGAGGTCCTGCTTATCTACGATGAAATGAAAGCCCGCCTATCCCCGCTTGGCGGCGTGCAGGGGCTGCTGACGCTGGGGGCGGTCCCTACCGTGATCACGGGCTCGCTTCCCCCCGCACTCGGGCGGCTTCGAACTTGCTACCAGGACATGCAAGTCAAACTCGTTTCCGGCCTCTCCATCGAATTGGTCCGCAAAGTCGAGGAGGGCGACCTTGACGCCGCCTTGACGACAGAGCCCCCCTACGCCGTGCCGCCGCAATACGAATGGATTCCCTATGATGAAGAACCCTTCTTCGTGGTTGCCCCCAAGGAGGCCCGCATCAACGACGTCACGCTGCTGTTCGAGCGCTTTCCTTTCGTGCGTTTCGACAAGATGGCCTGGGCGGGCGCCATGGTAGATCATGAGTTGATGCTGCAAGGCATCCGTCCGCGCGAGGTTATGGAATTCGATTCGCTGGAAATGGCCCTAGCGTTGGTGGAAGAAGGGCTGGGGATAGCAGTGGTGCCGCTTAGCAAATCGCGCCTGGAGCAGGTCGCCAACCATTTCACCCTCACCCCTTTCGGCACCCCGCAGTTAAGCCGGCGCGTGGGCATGTACCAGAAGCGGCAACATCCGCGCCAGCCCTTGACCCGGGCGGTTCTGGACGAGTTGTCGCAGCAAGTAAACTTCAAGTAAAACTCAAGGCTCGCATAAGAACTATCAACTTTTTCTCAAGACAACGTCATGCTACCCTCTTTCCACAGTCCAACATGAAGAGGTACGAGTATGACCGTTATCATAAATGCACTGACGCCTGTTCTAGCGCTGATACTCTTAGGTTTTCTCATCAGGCGCACTGAGTTCATTCCCTCCTCTTTCTGGCCTTCCGCAGAAAAACTCACCTACTATCTCCTGATGCCGGCAATGTTGATTCATAGCCTCGCCGGCAAAGAGATCGGCTCCTCTCCCTGGTTGAATATACTTCTTACGGTCGGCGGCGCGATTCTCGCCAGTGTGTTGTTCGTGATGCTTGGTTGGCTCACGCGCCGGCATATGGGGGGGGCTGCCTTCACCTCGCTGTTCCAGGGCGGGGTGCGCTTCAACACCTTCGTAGCGCTGGCTCTTGCAGAAAACCTGTTCGGGAAGGAGGGGCTGTTTCTTGCCTCTCTGGGGGCGGGGTTCATGATACTGATCATCAACGTTCTGTGCGTCTCCGCCTTCTCCGTGGCAGTCGGCCACGGCGTTTTCGACCTCAAGCGGTTAGCACGCGACCTGGTGCGGAACCCGCTGATCTGGGGATGTACCTTGGGCATCGGGCTGAACGCCTCGGGGGTGAAACTGCCGGCGGCGATGGACGGTTCGCTGGTCCTTATCGGCAAGGCAGCCTTTCCCGTCGGGCTCTTGGCGGTCGGGGCCGCATACCAGCCGGGTAACCTAGCCCTGCATTGGCAGCCCCTTTTGACAAGTTGCGGGATTCAGTTCCTCTGCAAACCCGTCATCGCCTGGTGGTTAGCGGCGGCTACCGGTTTGTCCGGAGTTGCCGCCGGAGTCGCAGTACTTCTTTTCAGTGTGCCTACCGCACCATCGGCCTACATCCTTTCCAGGCAGATGGGGGGAGACCATGACAGCATGGCCGTGATAATCACCGTTCAGACCTGCCTCTCCTTTTTCACCCTTCCGCTCACGCTCTGGCTGTTACGCTGACTGCCGCGCCATTTCCCGCCGTCCGCAGCGCTGCTCTCCCCCTCCCTCGACGGGAGGGGGACTTTTATATTGAGCGGTCATTGCCCCTTGACAAGATTTCCTCATTGGGGTATTTATATCGCCGCTTGTGACTGCAACAGATATACGACAATACTAAACCTTCCGCGAGGATGGGACGGAAAGCCTATAGGGTCTCACTGAGACAGCCGGGTCGCCGAAAATATCTTTTCCGATATTAGAGGTGGCCCGGCTTTTTTTTGTTCCATGCCTCAGGCCACAGGTTGTTTCTGTGCGCTCTGAGCTAATCAAAGGAGGAAGTACGATGAAAAAATTTATAATTCTTGCAGTTTTGTTGGCATTGGTTTCCCTCGTTCCCGGCGCTGCGATGGCGGACAGCATCAAGGGGAGGTTGGGCGTGACGGGTAAGGTCGGGTTTATCGTCCCGTCCGATAACGAAGCTGAATTCGGCTTCGGAACGAACCACACCGACACCGGTTTAGTCGTGGGGGGCGGTCTTCTTTACGGCATCGACGATCACTTCGCCGCCGAGTTGGATGTGACCAACTCTTCCTTCGATTCGGAAATCGGCGACTTCGACATCACCGATATCTCCTTCGGTGGCCAGTACCGTTTCACCAACATGCGTGACAGAAGGCTCGTTCCCTATCTTGGAGCGGGCTTGGACATCATCTCTTCTGACTTCGATTCGGATTTCGGGGGAAGGCGCCATGTCGACACGACGCTGGGTGTGCATCTGAGCGGAGGTCTCGATTATTTCGTTGAGAAGCACGTCGCTCTGACCGCCGAAGCAAAGGTCGTGCTGGCGCCGGATGCAGACATCACTGACGACGGCTTTCACAGCGGTTCCTACGATCCGACCAACTTCTCCACCACCTTCGGAGTCCGGTTCTTCTTCAACTAACAGGGGACTCTCCAAGCTCCCCCTCCCGCGAGGGGAGGGGGGACTGTCAGGCAGAACCGGCCGATCGACATTCATGCAGTTGAAGCTCTGCCCAACCGGTACATAGCCTGGTTGCCCTTTGCATTCGCGGTGCGATAATCAGCCCTGTTGCATTTTCCCTGTAACGGAGGCCTCTATGAATCGCGAACAGCATGTGTGCCTGGTGTGCGGCTTCAACATGATCGGGTTCCATCCCGCCCATTGCCCTTTCTGCGGCGCCTCGGCAAAGCACTTCATAACCGCGGAAGAGTGCTCCGCGCGCTTCCATGTCTCCTCGACCGTGGTGAACGAAAAGGTGTCGAGGCTGAACTCACAGCCCGCCCTCGGCATCGAGCATGCCGCCTACCGGATAGAGACCGGCAACGGTGCGTGCTGGATCGACTGCCCGTCATGCTTCGACGCCTCGCTTACAACGGCCGAAACCATCCTCTTCACCCATCACCACTTCCTCGGCGCTTCCAATCTCTACCGCGATCGCTTCGCGGCAGAGGTGCGCATCCACCAGCTCGACTCCACCCACGACATCTGCCGCCCCTTCAGCTTCGACACCACCTTCCAAGAGAACTTCGTCCTCAAAGGTATAGAGGCCTTCCATATCGGGGGGCATACACCGGGCTTCACCTGCTACATCTTCGAGGACGTTTTCTTCATCTGCGACTACGTCTTTCTCGATGGCGACGGCTTGAAATACAACCCGTTCGGTCCAGCCGATCTCACCATCGCAGGGGGAAGAGTAATAGAAGACATCATCAGCAACCGTCAGCTCTCCACCGTCTGCGGCTACAACTACGTCATCGGCTACGACGACTGGAAGCGCAGGTTCGACGCCGGCCCAGTCTTTGGCGGATATTGAACTTGCCGATGATGACTCCCGCAGGGCAAGGAGGTATCAATGGGAAACAGTGCGCTGGCGGCAGGGTTTTGGGGCTTGGTCGGAGGGTGCTCCCTTCTCATCGGGGCCGTCATCGGCCTTTACGTCCCGACATCGAAGAGGGTCATCTCATCTGTTATGGCGCTCGGCGCCGGCGTTCTCGTCTCCTCCGTCGCCTTCGAGTTGATGGACGAAGCATTCCGCAGCGGAGGCTTCGATGCCGCCTCCATCGGACTCTCCCTCGGTGCCATTCTCTTTTACGTGGGTGACCAGATAATCGAGAAAAACGGTGGCAAACATCGGAAGCGGTCCCAAGGGCAGCAGGCAGGAGGATCCTCCATGGCAATTCTGCTGGGTGCCCTCATGGATGGCATACCCGAATCCATTGCCATCGGAGTCAGCCTACTCAAGGGGGGGACCGTTGGAGTCGTCATGGTTGTCGCCGTCTTCCTCAGCAACATCCCCGAGTCGATGTCCTCAGCTTCCGGGATGCAGAAAGCCGGGCACTCAAGGAAGTTCATACTTTTGGTCTGGACTGCGGTAGTGGCGATTTCAGCCGCCAGTTCGCTGGTGGGGTACATGCTGCTGGCCGGCGTCTCCGGAAACATCATCGGTGGCATCCAGGCATTTGCAGCAGGCGCGATTCTCACCATGCTAGCCAGCACCATGATGCCCGAAGCATTCGAAGAAGGCGGCGCCATCGTAGGCCTGATAACCACCGCCGGTTTCCTCCTCTCATTCGTGCTGAGTAAACTGCAGGGATAGATCAAATTGAACTGGAAATGAGACAGGCAAACCTGTCAAAAACCGCCATGGCGGAGAAGATGCATACCAGCCGTACTGCCCTCGACCGACTTCTTGATCCCACCAATGTCTCCGTCACCCTTCAAACCCTCGAAAGAGGGGCCCTTGCTCTCGGTAAAAACCTGAAAGTTGAACTGGCATAAGTCACCGCAGACCGGCGAATCAGCCTAAATGGAATCAAGCCCCAATTCCTTCAGCTTCTTTTGGCCGGGCTGGGTGGTCTCCGGATCCCATCCGCGATCCTGGTAATACTGGGTGAGCATGCTCTCGAACTTCTCCCGGTCGAGCACGGCTCCCTTTTTCGGTCCAACGGTGAAGGCATCCTCGAAAAAACGGTCCGGGAGACGGTCGTCTTCGCGGCGAAACCCCTCGCGGTAATTGAACAGCTTTTCCAGGGTGAAGATCCGCTCGCCCACTTTTTCGAACTCTGCCTTGTCGAATTTCCGGCCGGTTATGGCACTGAGCAGCGCTAACATCGGTTCTTCCAGCGTCGGTTCGAAGGTGGGGAAAAAGCACATGCCGGTTGAATCCATCATGGCCCGCCTGTTCTGCATGGCAATGTTGTCTCCGCTCATGTGGCAGGCCCCCCGCGACGCTGTCACGTAGGAAAGCCCCCGGGGCTGATTTGCCTGGATGTTGTGGGCAGCGAGCTCAAGCCCTTTCACCTGGATGGCAAACTTGTCGCTCCCTTTGCCGATGTGCCAGGAAAGGGCCCGCACCCCTTCGGCGGCGAGAGCCCCCACCCCCTCCTTGGCGGCAATCTTCTCGATCATCGCCAGCGTCGCATCGACACTTCCCCATTTGAGGTCGATGCCGTCGAGAAAACTCCGATTGATCAACCCACGCTCGTACGCTTCCATGAGAAAGCCGATGACGTTGCCGGTGGAGATCTGATCCAGGCCGAGATCGTCGATGGTGGTGATCGCCTTCAGCAGTCCGGGCATATCGGAAATCATCAGGTTCGAACCGAGCATCACGCCGGTTTCGTACTCGGGTCCGTCGTGGACGACCCCGCCGTGTTTACCCTTTGTCATACCGCTTTTCTTGCAGGCGAGCGGACAACAGTAACAGGCTATGTCCTTTACCCAGACATCGCGCCGGGCGGCATCGCCGCCGATCTTGTCAGACTCCGTGAAAGTCCCTTCGCGATAGTTGCGAACCGCCTCGGTACCGGCATTGCTGTTGCCGACGATGGCCCGCGCCGTCCCCTGCTCCGCCCAGGATTTGGCGAAGGCGGAACCGTTGAGGGCGCGTCTGGCGTTTTCAAGCGCGGCAAGGAACGCTTTATGAGCGGCGACAGTCGGTTGTCCCGTGCCTCGCACCGCAATGGCTTTCAGATTCTTGGAACCCATGACGCAGCCGGTACCGCCCCGGCCTGCTGCCCGCCCTGCGGTATGCAGGATGCTGGAATACGGAACGAGATTCTCCCCGGCAGGGCCGATATATACCGTTTTGAATCGCCGGTCCCCCAGTTCCGCCAGGAACGCCCGGTCGAAGGCATCGGTGCGCATCCCCTTGAACTTGGCGGCTTCGCGAATCTCCACTTTGTCGTCGTCAATCACGACATAGGAAAGCACCCGCGCCTTCCCGGTGATCACGATGCCGTCATAGCCGGCAAAGCGGACTTCGGGTCCGAAAAAGCCTCCCATGTTCGAGTAGGTGACGGTGGACGGGTGCGTGTAGTCGGATTTCAAAGGCGACGTGATAGGGGATTTGGTCACCACGCAGGTCCTGGACGAGGACGGGACCGGAAGCCCGGAAAACGGCCCCGGCATGAACATGAGCAGGTTCTCCGGAGAAAGCGGGTCGACGCCCGGCTTCTTCAGCCGGTCCCAGAGTATCTTCATGCCCAGTCCCTGCCCGCCCACGAACTTATCGAAGTCTTCGGCGGGGACGGGCACCGTTTCAATCTTCCCGGTGGAAAGGTCTATGTTCAATATCTTGCCGTGATAACCCGGTTTCCCGCTCATTTTAACCCTCCGAAGTCGGCCGTGCCGTACCAGGTTTTGGCCAGTTCAGCCGCAATTTTTTCAGGACCTAGCCCGTAAAACTTTCGGTCACGCCTGACCTCGACATACGAGAGCGCGCCGAAGGGGCACCGCTTGACGCATTGCGGGTCGCCACCGCAGAGCGTGCACATGCGCTCAGGCTTGCCCGTTGCCGGGTCGGGAGAAATTACCCCCGTCCTCTGCGCGGCGCAGGCCTTCGCACAACTCCGGCAGCCGAGGCACCGGGCGGAATCGTTGTGGATTGTGTGTGTAACGTTGTCCCGGTAGAGGGCGCGCCTGCCGGTTTTGGAGTCCGGCTCGACCGGGCACGCCTTCACGCATGGGGTATCGGCGCACATGGCGCAGACGTTGGGTACGTCCACGTCTGGATTGAAGCTGTGGACACGGATGTTCGCATAGCGAGGGTTGCCAAGTCCCGGCAGTTCCTGCCCCTTGAGCGACACGGGCCGGTTGCGCGACGAACAGGCGGCCTCACAAGTCCGGCACCCGGTGCACTTGGCGTAATCGATCAGCACCATGTTCAGGGCTGGGTCTCCCGCAAGCGCCCAGGCTACCGAATGGACCCCGAATTGTCCGAGCAGCACAAGTGCGCCACCCCCTATCCCGACCCCTTTGATAAATTCCCGGCGGGTGAGGGTTGTCCTGTCATAGCTTCCGCTTGATTCCATTTTCCCCTTGTCCATGTAAGCCTCCGTTGGAGCTTCGCTTCTTATGACCTATAGTCGGAAGATTCTACTGCAAGTGATGGAAAAAGAGATAGACCAATCCTTCTGAATTATTGCCTAATCGTGCACCTCCCCCCCCATCAGCCTCCTTCGCACAGTTTCCCTCTACAAAACTCCACCTTGTTAAATACTAATTGATATCCCCCAACTATGCGTGATAGTGTGATTGTCCCGTGACCGCACTCTCAACCTGAGGTCGAACCGGCTGGGAAGTGTTTGTTAGCATCTAATGCTGGAGACAAGGCGACCACAGAAAATGACCACAGAAGAGTTGTTACAAGATCTCAAGATGAGAGGCGAACTTGACGAGCGCCACCTTTTGGCGTCGATCAGATTGCTGCACCTACTCGCCTCGGGAAAATCCTCCCAAGAGGTCATGTCGACGTTGTTACCCTTCTTTCAGGAACTTTCTGGATGTGAAGCGGTCGCTGTCCGGCTACGCGAAGAAGAGGATTACCCCTATTTCCAAACGGTGGGGTTCCCATCGGAGTTCGTGAACGCTGAGAACTATCTGTGCGCGAAAGACTTGGCCGGCCAGGTAAAAAGGGATGACATCGGCCATCCAGTTCTGGAATGCATGTGCGGTAACATCCTGTGTGGACGGTTTGATGCCAATAAATCGTTCTTTACCCCAAATGGCAGTTTCTGGACAAACAGTACTAGCGAGTTGCTCGAAAGTACTACCGAAGAGGACAGGCAGTCAGGAACCCGCAACAGGTGCAGCGCCGATGGATACGAATCGGTAGCCCTGGTTCCCCTGCACCATAATGAAGACATCATTGGACTAATACAGTTTAATGACCGACGCAAAGACCGATTCTCCAAAGGGTTTATTGCACTTGTAGAGTTGTTGGCAGACAGTGTGACCGTTGCGGTACTTCGGCGGTGGGAGGAAGAGAGCCTCAGGAAGCGTGAGGAGTATTACCGCGCTATGGTGACAGCGTTCGACGGCCTCATATACATTTGCTCGGCCAATTACCGGATCGAGTTTCTCAATGAAGCCATGAAGCGGCGTATTGGCCACGACGCCCTTGGCGAATTGTGTTATGAAGCTCTGCACGGGCTTGATGCTATCTGCCCGTGGTGCAAAAATGAGCGTATTTTCGCAGGCGAAAGCCATCGTTGGGTGGTCCAGAGCCCCAAAGACAACCGTTGGTACGAAGTGTCTAATGCCCCTATAAGGATAAACAATAAGATTGTTTCCAAACAGGCCATGATTATGGACGTAACGGACCGTCAAGAGTTGCACGAGGAGCTTTTGCAGAAACAACAAGATTTGATATTGGCAAATGATCTATTAGAAAGCCGGGTTGCCGAACGAACTTCGAATTTAGAGGCAGCAATGAGGGAACAAGAGTCATTCAGTTACTCGGTTTCCCATGACCTGCGCGCCCCCCTGCGCCACATTAACAGCTTCAGCGCCATTGTCATGGAGGAATTCGCGAATGAACTGCCTGCCCCTGTGAAGGACTACCTGGTGCGGATTCGCTCAGCGTCAAACAGGATGGGGGGATTGATCGACCACCTGCTTGAACTGTCCCGGGTAGGCAGGGCGGCGCTGAAACTGGAACCGGTGGATTTGAGCGCGATGGCCGCGTCCATTTTGACCGCCCTCCAGGAGACGGAGTTGAAGCGGACCGTGAAAACCTTTGTGGAAGAGGATGTGCGGATACTGGGGGACCGGACGCTGTTGCAACAGTTGCTGGAAAATCTGTTTGGAAATGCCTGGAAGTACACTTCCAAAACCGTAACAGCGCGTATCGAATTCGGCAGTTCAAAGCGAGGCGACAGCACGGTCTTTTATGTCAAAGATAACGGCGCAGGGTTCGACATGCAGTACAAGGACAACCTGTTCATTGCCTTCCAGCGTTTGCATACTGCGGAGTTCGAGGGCGAAGGGATCGGGCTTACGACCGCTCAGCGCATAATCCATCGCCACAGTGGGGACATCTGGGCTGAAGGAGAAGTAGGAAAGGGGGCGACTTTCTACTTCACTTTGCCGAATTAGCCCACATCTTCCGAGGCAACCCCACGCCCCCTCGCACTAGCCAACCGAAGCGGAGAGTTGTTCAACGCTCTTCCTCCTTTACCCCCTTCACACTTTTTCCCACCGCTTTTATTAATCTACCACCTTGATGCATATTAATTTGCGTTGAATCACTCAAGCACGCGTGCTAGTCTGCCGCAATCGCGACACTGCAGAATCAGGGGCAAGTGTCAACGTCTTCTCGCTACATCTGATGTGCCGTTCAATAATGCGAGAGGTACGATGCTGAAGAGTAGAGGCCCGTTCAACCGAAGCGGAGGGGCGTTCGACAGGAACAGAGCGCCGTGTAACCGAAGCGGCGGGCTGTTCAACTAAACCGGAGCGCCGTTCAAGTAAAACGGAGGGCCATTTAACCGAAACGAAGAGCCCGTCAACCAAAACAAAGGTCCGCTTTAACTAAAGCGGAGGTCCGTTCAACCGAACCCGGAGGTCCGATCATGTTAGACGGAGAGCCGACTAAGCAAGATGGATAGCCGAGCAACTTAAATGGAGCGCCGTTTAACAAATATGGAGGGCCGTGTAACAAATATGGAGGTCCATTCAAACTAAAGTGGTGCTCCGATCAAGCTAAGCGGGGTGTCGTATAAAAATGTTGATGCTCCAACTAACTTTGACAGAGTGCCATTTAAGAAGTTGGAGGGGGCGGGTGGATACAGCCAGGAGGTCAGTCGGGGGAAATGGGAGCTCGCATGGGCTGCAACGTAGCACCGGTTTCAGTAAGTGGCATGCCGATGTGCAATGTCGGAGTTCCGTTTTACTGAAATGGAGCATGGGTTGGCGAAGGTGACGCTCCGTTTGAGTTATGCGGCACGCCAGAAAGTAAAACTGGAGCTCCGGTTTAGTTATCTCGTGGGACACGAAAGTAATTAATGGAGTCCCGACTAACCTAAACGGAGCACCACATTAGATAGTCGGCGCGCCGTTTATGTTGGATGGAGCTCCAGACAAATAAAATGGGGGTCCGATTTTGTTGAAGGACGCTCCATCTAAGTTAAACGGAGCACCAGATAAGTATATCGGCATGCCATTTATGTTGGGTGGAGCACCAGAAAAAGAAAAAGGCGCTCCGATCTTCCTTATCCACGCAGCTAGAGGTGGGCCGGATAATCGCCCCAGCAACTCCCACCCCTTTGAGCGAAGGAGACAGTCTGTGTCGGAACTCTTTCCTGATCCTGTAAGAAACCTGCCGCAAGCCGACATTCCATTGAAGGGCATAACGGCCTATCTTTCCCAAGCGGACAGCCATCAAATCATCTTCATGCAGTTCGATGAGGATGTGGAGTTGCCTGAGCATTCGCACGAAAGCCAGTGGGGTGTTGTTTTGGAGGGGAGGATCGAGCTGGTGATTGACGGGGTAAAGCGGTCATACGTGAAGGGGGATCGCTATTTCATTCCTCAGGGCGTCCCCCATTCCGGGAGGATCTACGCCGGCTATGCCGACATGACCTTCTTCGATCAACCTGATCGATACAAGATAAGGGAACCGAATGAATAATGGCAACTTTCAAGGAGGGGGTGGCTATGTTCAGGGCGGCTTGCACTGCGACCACCCAAGGAGCGAAGGGATCAGAGATTCCAACTCTGCCCCCTGGCGCTCCCCGGGTTGTCACGACTAAAGCCGTAAAAAGCTACTTCTTCTTGGTGGCAGCCTTGGCTTCACCTTTGACATCAATGGTAGCGGCCTTCATGGTGTACATAACCGTCACCTTGCTTCCGACCTTCAAATCGCCCGTAGTTTTGGTGTTTTTATCCTTGGCGATCTCCCATTTTTCTTTCCCTTTTTCAACAACGATCGTGTCGGCTTTCACCTCCAGAACCGGACCGGTTACCTGATAGGTCTTGGGGGCGGCAAAAGCGGTGGAAGCTGCAAGTAGAGTGAGTCCGGCCAACGTTGCAGTAAGTCTCATGTGTAATCTCCTTGTGTGGTGTGATGATTAATTACTGCGGTGCAGATTATGTCCAGGCATACCCGAAAACGAAAATTACTTTATCAGAAACAATTGCAAGCACAAGCCAGCGCCTGTACAAATATGACACAGTCACTTAAGGCATAAAATGCTCATTGCACACGTCTTTATGTCTTAGCTCAGCGTGACTCATAGGGCAGGGGGCGTGGTAAGTTATCAGTTCCACTGGCCCGATGCTGCCTTTTCGGCGTTCGTGGTGTGAACAAGGCAATAAGGGAACTGAATGAATAATGGCAGCTTTCCAGGAGAGGGAGGGACGATGGCAGGAGGCACTTTACACGATGTACTGGCTGGCTTGCACTGTGACCACCCACGGGTCTGGCTGTTCCTCCTCCGTGCTCTGGCGAAGGGGCGGCCTGTATCCCGCACCACTATTGCGAACGCTCTTAACAGTTCTCTCTCCGATGTCGAGGGTGCGTTGGCGTCCTTTGCCGACACGGTGTACGACGAGAAAGGCGACGTGGTGGCCTGCGGGTTGTCGCTCATGCCTACGCCGCATTCCTTTACGGTCTGCGGCAATCAGCTTTACACCTGGTGTGCCCTGGATGCCCTCATGTATCCCGTGGCGCTGGAACAGGCAGCGCAGGTGGAATCGCATTGCCCGGTAACGGGCATCCCGGTACGGATGACGGCAACTCCGACGGGAGTCGTCGATCCGTCTCCGGCTGGAGTTACCGTTTCGATGGTGGCGCCTTCAACGAAAGCGGGCTGTTGCAACGTCCGTAACAGCTTTTGCAGTGGGGTGCACTTCATCAGTTCCGCTGAAGCTGCAGCTTCGTGGCTGTCTCGGCATCCCGAAGCAAGCATAGTGTCGTTGGAAGAAGCGTGGCAGATCGGACATGCAGTAATGCAGCAACGACTGTCGCATGGAGAGACGTCACGCCCTTGATCTTACGCGGTCACTTTCCGGGGTAGTCGACAAGGCCCGGTGTCTGTATGAATGGGTGAGCGCCATGGGATTTGCCTTGGTTAGACATACAAGCTAACGGCATCGCACACGGATTTAGCGGATAACGCGGATACGGCAGATTAGGCCACCTTCCTCCCGCCTGATTCCATTGACAGCTTTTTGGGTTGTTTGTCATTAATGCCGGTGGTATGCTGCCGCAGCGATAGTAGTTTTTCTTCAATCGTTGCGGAGGCTTCTGTGAACATTGTGTGGTGGCACTGGCTCATCTTGGGGCTAATTCTCATTGGGCTCGAGTTAATCATTCCCTCCTTCACCATCATCTGGTTCGGTCTCGGCGCTGTTATTGTCAGCATCGTCCTGGCCTCCCTTCCGAGTTGTCCCCTTTCCGTTCAAATTCTCATCTGGACCGTGGCATCGGCACTGCTCACCTTTGCCTGGTTCCGTTTTTTCAATACCCGCCTCGACAGGACCAAGGCCGGATCGTCAAAGGGAGCCGTGATAGGCGAGACGGGGCTGGTAATACGTGGCGCCCAGCAATACGACAAGGGAACGGTAAAGTTCCATCTGCCGCTGATGGGAGCGGACGAGTGGCCGTGTGTGGCCGATGATCCTTTAGCGGTTGGAGATCGCGTCCGGGTAGTCGACGTGGAAGGACATGTCATGAAGGTCGAAAAAATAGCAAAAGGGGATAAGTGATGGAGCCAGCAGCAGTAGTGTTCGCAATATTGTTTTCAGTCGTGGTAGTGACCATCTTCATGGGCGTGCGGCTCGTCCCGCAGGGGTTCGAGTTCGTCGTGCAGCGTCTCGGGAAGTATCACTCCACACTTAAGCCCGGTCTCAATTTCATTATTCCCTACGTCGACATCGTCGCCTATCGTCTGACCACCAAGGACATCCCGCTGGAAATCGGCGCACAGGAAGCCATCACCAAGGACAACGCAGTCATCGTAGCTAACGCCATCGCCTTCATCAAGATCGTTGATCCCGTGAAGGCAGTGTATGGCATCAGCAACTACGAGTACGCCATCCAGAACCTCGTCATGACCTCGCTGCGCGCCATCATCGGCGAGATGGAACTGGACCTTGCCCTCTCCTCGCGGGACATCATCAAGGCCCGCCTGAAGGACATCATCTCCGACGACGTCACCGACTGGGGCATCCTGGTGAAGTCAGTAGAGATACAAGACATCAAGCCGTCCGAGTCCATGCAGAAAGCCATGGAGCAGCAGGCGACAGCCGAGCGGTTGAAGCGCGCCATGATATTGGAAGCAGAAGGTAAAAAAGAAGCGATGATCCGTGAAGCCGAGGGCAAGCTCGAAGCAGCCAAGAAAGAAGCCGAAGCCCAGATGATGCTAGCCGAAGCTTCCGCCAAGGCCATCCAGGACATTGCCGTAGCAGTAGGCGACAAAGAACTCCCCGCCCTTTTCCTCCTGGGCGACCGCTATGTGAATGCCATACAAAAGCTCTCCGCTTCGCCGAACACGAAAAACTTCGTGTTACCCGCCGATATACTGGGTGCCGTAAAAGGGATTGCCGGAAGAAGTGTCTAGTTCATCTCGTCAATCGGCGGGACAGCCGTTATGAGCGCCCAAAGCGGGGAGCTCTCACAAAAGGTTGAGAAGGGCGCATACGAAGGAGGCATCCTTCTTTCCAGGGCGGAAACAACTTACATAACTTACCTGCGTCCCGCTGCGCCCGTATTAATTATTATTTGGACCCAATTCCTGACGTGCAATATTTGCATGTTCAATTGCAAACCGCTCCGAGATCCTTGGCGGTCGGCGCAGTTTTTTCAATAGCTAGACACCCGGATATCGTTGATGACGACCTATGGAACCTAATTGAATCTCACTACCGAGAACTCGATTTGCTCCCTAGGTACAAGGAAGAAGTGAACAACGAAGTTTCTGATATATACGACACCTGCCGCTCCCATATCGAAGACGGTGGAGTAAATATTGCTCAATTTCTGTTGAACATGGCTGAACGAAATGGGCAGGTCTTTGGTGTGAACCATTGGCGGGTTGTTTTGTGAACAGCGTTGGCCCAAGATCCTAATTTTATTGATTTAATACAGAATTAAATGGCCATCATGGCGTTATGTAGATTTCAAAAGGAGCAGGGCGAAATGACCAAAGCGGAAATCGTCGAGCGGGTGGCAGGTAAGACAGGGGTTTCAAAGAAGGACGCTATTGAAATGGTGGAGTTGGTTTTCGACGTGATGAAGAGCACTCTTGAATCCGGCGAAAACCTCAAAATACACGGTTTAGGGAACTTTACGGTTAAACAGAAAGCCGACCGTCGCGGCAGGAACCCGCAGACAGGAGAAGAAATTACCATCGAGGCCCGTAGAATCCTTGCCTTTAAGCCAAGCATGATGCTCAAAAACAGCATCAACGCCTGACATGGCGAGACGACGTAATCAAAAATCGCCTGCAGAAGCTCTAGCGGGGATCGTTGGCGTCCTGATTTTCCTCGCTATGATAAATCCGGTCTTCAGGAACCAGTTGTCCTCTGCCGTTGCTATAACCCTTTCTGTCCTGGTTCTCGTCGGCATAGTCGGGTTGGTCATCTATCTTATTGTTCAAATGAAGAAGAAGGACGGGCCGCCGTTGCCGTACCCCGTTAGAAGTTCTACACGCCAAAGTCACCGCTCTGAGCCGGTAAGGAGTGGAGTACCGTCGAGCTCCTGTGAGCCAAGCACGACCATAAACAACTTCGATATTGGAGGGCCAGTCACGCCGCAATTCGTAAAGCCCACTCCTTCTAAATGGGACGATACGGTTCTCAAGGTCATCGAGTGGCGGCGGTTCGAGAAGGTCACAAAAGAATTCCTGAGCATGAACGGTTATGTTGCAGTCGAAACAAAGACAGGGGCGGACGGTGGCGTTGATATTCGTGTCCACAAAGCCGCAACTCCGGAAGCTGTTGGCATTGTTCAGTGCAAAGCATGGAATACCTACAAAGTCGGCATCAAGGTCGTGCGAGAGCTTTTCGGTGTGATGGCGGCTGACCGGGTTAAGATGGGCATGGTCATTACTTCAGGCGAATTCACAAGTGAGGCCGAGGAGTTTGGCAAAGGTAAGATGACGCTTGTATCTGGGCAGAGATTTTTAGAGTTGATTCGAAAATTATCCGAGGATAAACAGCAGCACCTCTTGAATGTCGCCCTTGAAGGTGATTACAGCACTCCGACATGCCCTCAGTGTGATGTCAAAATGGCTCTTAGGGAGTCTACGAAAGGCCGGAGTGCTGGGGGCCACTTCTGGGGATGCATGAACTACCCAAGATGCAAGCAGACTCTTGTGTATAAAGGGGATTAGGCTGTCATGCCAGGGGCAAGACAGGGGCAAGACAGGGGTCGCGTCTGTAAAATTTACAAAATCTAATCCTTGAGTATTCTGTGGAGGTATAAGGACGAGGGGGACGTAGTTGAGTTCGTCGAGTTTGTTCAACCAATTGCACGCAGCACAGTCGTTTTGCTGTAGAGGAAGTCACGATCTTAGCCCATAAAGCAAGCAACTCAATCAACTCAACAACGTCCCGCTCTGTCCCTACTGGGGTCCACCTAAAAGAGCGGGAGAAAGCTGAAAGGCGTCGGGCGCTCCGCCGGTCACGCAAAGGCGTTGGCCAAAGGCATAAAAAGATGGAAAAAACTTGAGTGTTGGTATTTCGTGGAGGCGGTGGCGGGTACGGGAAGAGGCGTTTGACGTTTTCTCTTTCGCGTCAAAGTACGAAAAGCAAGAAAGGGATATTTAAAAACGATAAAAATGCGTAATGCTTCAACTACAGTTGTCAACCGTGTTAGTTGCTCATCCATTAAGGTATTTTCTGCGTTCCACGGCTAATCTGTTCTCTATAACAAGGCTAAACATATGTCCCGACAGTACATCAACCTCTCAGGCGAACAACTAAAACAAGCCGTAGAAGATAACAAGGGTAATTCCAAGGTTCTCAAGGATATCCTTGCTGAGCTTCAGTTCCGCACAACTCGCCAGATGAAGGCACTCCGCGCTGTTGTAGAGGACATGCTCTCTGGCGCAAAGACAACTTCGACCGATACAAAAACTCACACTTCCTCCTCTACAACAGGTATAGCCCCACAATCACCTAAGCCAGAACCTGCGCAGGAAAGCCTGTTTAAGGATTTAGTTACGCCGCCGCCAAAGGCAAGTAAACCAGCTGAGCCGGTTTCTGAACCGAAAACCGCTTCAGGTAGTAAAAGTGCTGGGGCTAAGAAGACGGAGGAAGAGCCACCTCGTGAGCGTCGTATGGGCAAGATGCGTAAGCCAGGCAAGCTTGATGATGTACCGAGCAAAAGGGTGTTCGAGCTTAAAACCGTGTTTAAACTAGAACTTAAGAAAGACGCCTCCACCGTTGATCGCTATGAGGCCTGCCTCAAGGCACTTGTCGCTGAAATGCGGAAGCAGAAAACTGCCTACAAGCAGGTCGTCCTCGAAGACGGTACTCATATGCAGCTTGATGGCAAGGAGCACGGCTACCAGTTCCCATATAACGAGGATGCTGAGCTGTTTGAAGGTGCTGCAGTTGTCGTTATCATCGGTGGTTCTCAATCTGAAGGGCGCATCGTTTCGTTTTTGGGCAATAAAATCGTCATATCGCTCAAGGATGACTTTGGTCCACGTATTGCTGCCTGTATCGTCAAGATTGATAATACTGCCATGCTTGAGGCGCTTCGTGCTCGTCTGGAAAAGATAATCAAAGGTGAAGCTGCCTCATTCAACGTAAGGTTGGCAGAAGCCGTGATAACCAATACCGGCGATGAATTGGCACCTGCTTTTGTTTCAGCCGATTATCTAAAAGGGCTTAACGCTTATCAGAAGGAAGCTATCGCCAAGATTGTCGCCAATGAGGTCTTCTACTTATGGGGACCGCCCGGAACCGGCAAGACGATGACACTCAGTGCCTTGTGCCACGCTTTGATAGACGGACAGAAGCGGATATTGCTCTGCTCGAACACGAATCAAGCAGTCGACCAGGTTCTGCTTAAGCTCTGCAAGCTCTTTAAAAAGCAGAACCATCTGGCCTTAACGGAAGGTCAGATTTTGCGTGTTGGACAGATTGCTCACACTGAACTTAAAAATGACTGGTCAAGCCATATTACTCTTGAAGGGATTGTTGAACGAAAGTCGCAGTTGCTCATAGAGCGAAAAGGCGTGCTGGAAATACAGCTCGACCGGATAAACGCTCAGGTATCACGTGCCACTGAACTGATGAAGATGTTCAAGGTTCTTGACGGGCTAAACGTCGATAAGAGCCAGGCAACCGCATCGTTTCAGAAAGTTCAGGCGGAGTACGGTTCACTTACTGAAAAGAAAAAGACTCTTGAGGACAAACAAAAGACGCTTGTCGAAGAGAGGCAGAATATTCAGAACGCTGGCACAATTCGGCGTGTTTTTATGCGCTCACTCGATGTTGTTGAGAAGGACATCAGAGATACCGGTACAGCATTTCTGAGTAAGGAGCGAGAGCTTATTGCTTGCGGAGAAAAGCTTGTTGGGTTTAGAGGCCGCACCAATGAAATAGATAATGCTATCTCACTAGAGAAACAAAAAGTGGCTGGCGTCGACCGTAAACAGGTTGAGCAACAACTTGAACAGGCTGAAGTTCAGAAACGCCCTATCTCAGAAGAAATATCTGATATTAACAAGCAGCTTGAAGACATCAGGAAATCCATTCTGGACAGGGCTCTGATAGTCGGAGCCACAGTTACCAAGGCTTACCTTAGCCCGCAAATGTTCAGCTCATTTGATGTTGTTATCGTTGATGAGGCATCAATGGTGATGCTGCCAGCACTCTTTAACGCTGCTGGTTTAGCCAAAGAGAAGGTCGTTATTTCTGGCGACTTCAGACAGCTTGCTCCTATCGTCCAGACGGAGCAAAAAGTCATTCATGACACTATTGGTGGCGACGTCTTCCGAGCCTGTCAGATTGACAAAAAGATGCATAAGGAGCAAACCTGCAAGCGTGTGGCAATGCTCAAAGAGCAGTACCGCATGGACGACCAGATATGTCAGCTGATTTCCCACCGCATGTACAAGGGCGCTCTACTGACAGCCTCTGAAAGGGAGTCAACAAAACGCCAGCCGCCTGCGCCTTTTAATACCCCGCTCACCATAGTCGACACCTCTTCAATATGGCCCTTTGTAAACCGTGACCAGTTCAAGTCACGCTATAACCTTATGAACGCCTTGGCAATCAGAAACTTGTGCAGTTTCTTCGAGTCATGCGACCATCTCACTGAAATTAAAAACAACGGCGAGAGAACCAACCGTGTGGGTGTGTGCACTCCTTACGCCGCTCAATCTAAAGTGTTACAGCGGGTGTTCGAAGGCTCACGGTTAAAAGAAACAGTAGAGGCCGGTACCGTGCACCGTTACCAAGGTGATGAAAAACAGGTGATGATTATAGATATACCGGATAGCCATGGTGAACAGCGGGCCGGAATCTTCCTTGATGCTGACCATCATGATGACTCAGGTGCCATGCTCTTCAATGTCGCCGTAAGCAGGGCCCAGCACAATCTTATTGTCTTTGCTAATCTGGCATATCTCGACAAGAAGCTGCCGAGCCACGCAATTCTCAGGGATATCCTTTCTGAAATGCAGGGGCGCGGTACAGTCGTAGATGTCCTTGATGTTCTGGCGATGTACCCAGTCATGGAGGACTTGCGCCGTCTGGGACGACCGTTCAATTTGTCAGTAGATGCTGAAAAGTTCGGGCTATTCGACCAGAACAGCTTCGACCAGGTGTGTGCAGTAGATTTTGAGCGAGCCAAAAAGAGCATTGCCGTATATTCGGGCTTCGTAACGGAACAACGGGTTGCTACATATGAATCGGTGTTTCGTCAAAAAAGGGCTGAAGGCGTTATGATACGCTGTATAACCAGACCACCAAAAAGCAATGGCAGCATCCCTGTTGAACAGGGTAAGGCTGCTCTTGATGGCCTCGAGCGCATGGGGTGCCTTGTAGATACCAGAGGTGAAATCCATGAGAAGGTAGTGATTATCGATGATGAAATCCTGTGGCACGGTTCACTGAATGCACTCTCACATACAAACCGTACTGATGAAGTTATGACACGTCTCGAAGGCAAGGCTATCTGTCTTCAGATGTCAGCGTTCTTGGCACTAGATCGTAGTGTTAAGGCAGACAATGCCGACGGGATATCGTCAAAAGCTGAAAACCCGCGTTGCCCTATGTGTGACTCACGGTCTTCATATCGTAAGGGTAAGTATGGCCCTTATTGGGATTGCGAAGATTGCGACTGGAAAGAGAACTACGATAAACCTGTCCGGAAAAAATCAGCATCGACAGGTCAATCGAACGTCCCGCCTCCTGCTTGTGATAAGTGTGGCAAACCGATGAAGGTTCGCGCTGGTCGGTTTGGTGACTTTTATGGTTGCACTGGTTATCCGGACTGTAAAAACATAACAAAGATGGCATAGGGACACTGAGGTGGGGACGAGGGGGACGGGGGACGAGGGGGACGGGGGACGAGGGGGACGGGGACGAGTTCGTCGAGTTTGTTCAACCAATTGCATGCAGCACAGTCGTTTTGCTGTAGAGGAAGTCACGATCTTAGCCCATAAAGCAAGCAACTCAATCAACTCAACAACGTCCAGCTCTGTCCCTCCGCTCTGTCCCTGATGAAGGCAGCTACAACCAAAAGAGCCGCCCTATTGAGGCGGCTCCTTTGCTATTGCCGGAAGAGTCATGTCAGGCCAGCTTATCCTTGATAAACTGCAGCCCTTGATCGAGCAAACCACCTTCCGGAATGGCGCCATTCGGGGTGAGTTTGTCGATCAATCCTGGGAGCTGCTCAGCAAGCATGGAACTCATCTCAGTACTCGATACTCCTGCCTTCTCAGCAAGATTCTGAATCGTTTCGCTGCCAAGGGCATTGTTGATCTGGTCCGCGTTGACTGGCTGATTTTCGCCTGTCCCGACCCATGATGATACTATGTCGCCCAGGCCGTTATCCTTGAACGTCTGGACCAGCCCGTTTAATCCGCCCGACTGGGTGTTTGAGATCATGTCCATAATACCGCTCAAAAGCTCCGGACTTTTCCCTTCAGAGCTACCGAACAGACTCTGCGCTTTGCTGGTTAACTCGTCTAACAGTCCCATAGTAAACTCCTCACCTTTTGGTTGTGTTATGACCTTTGGTTCACTTCTGCGCCCCCTTCTTGGCTTCGCGATATCCAGCCTTTACAGCATCGGCTTCTGACATGTAGCTTCCCTTCTTCGTCTTGCCGTACCATGCACTGTCTGACCGGTGATATATCTTTGAATCAGGGTTCACCCATACCATGTTCTTGTCGGCGGGCGGTTGCTGAACTGTTTTAGCGGGCTTGGCCGTTGAAGTTGCTGCCTTGGGTGCCACGGTCTTGGGAGTTGCGGCAGGAGCCGCACCGACCGTTACCAGCGGGGTGAGTTTTTCAATAGATTTGGCAGAAACACCTGCCTTGGTAAGGTCGGCTGCTGAGGCATACGGTCTTCCGGCAATGATCTTTTTCGCTGTGACGGAACCTACGCCGGGCAGCTTCTCCAGCTCAGCCTGTGACGCGCTATTAAGATCGATTTTTGCAGTGGCGGGCTGATTTATCTCCCCCTTCGCTTTGGCAGAAGCCGGGGCCTTGGGGGCTGCACTGGCTCCGTTTAGTGAAAGTACGAGAGCTAAAATTACTGAAGCAAGACTCAACAAACCTTTGGTCAAACACCTATTCATTGGGAACCTCCTACAGTTTGTTCAGATAAGAATCTGTGAGTTCGTTCGTGCTACCTATGTTGTCCCGACCAAGCCATTAAAGCTATTTCTTCTTGGCGGTCTTGGCATCACCTTTGACGTCAATTGAAGCGGCCTTCATAGTGTACGTAACCGTTGCCTTGCTTCCGACCTTCAAGTCGCCGGTGGATTTGGTGTCTTTATCTTTGGCAATCTCCCACTTTTCTTTCCCTTTTTGAACTACGACCGTGTCGTCTTTCACCTCCAGAATCGGACCGGTTACCTGATAGGTCTTGGGGGCGCCGGCAAAGGCGGTGGAAGCAGCGAGCAGAATGAATCCGGCCAACGTTGCAGAAAGTCTCATGCGTAATCTCCTTGTTTGGTGTGATGGAGCAACACTTTTTGATGGGAAGGCACTGCCTACGCCGCAGCTGCCTCGGTTTCCTTTCTCTTGAGCTGCAATCTGCCGATGGTTCCCTTACTCTGGATCGGAATCCTTTTTGATGCGACACTGCAAGGCACGCCAAATTGAATGACAGGATTAAATCGAAAAGTTCCTGGATAAACGTTGAGTATTTTAGCAAGCGCAATTGCAAGCACAAGTCAGCACCAAAACAAATATGACACAGGCGCTTTGGGTGCGAGTATAGAGTTACTCATAGGAGGTGTCAGGTCATGAAATGTAACTACTGCACGCCCGCGCAGTGTGATGTTGATGATTGAAAAAATTAGAAATAATGAATTAAGTATTGCATGTGCATTCAGTTGGTCAGTAAGAGGTGCTATACGAGCATTCCCCCAACTCCGTGCTTAAGGGTGGTTCCTGCAGTGGCCTTCGCAACTAGTGTTCTGCAGGGCGGGGCCGGCAAAAAAGCAAAGCCCCCTGTCGCTGTATGACAGGGGGCTCTGTTGTGCTGGCTGCAATCCTTCTAAAATCGCTTAAATCTTCACCGTCTTGTAAAGGAAGTTCTTGAACCGGAAGAAGCGCTTCCTCTCTTCTTCATCCACCTGGGGATCGCCGGTGATGGCTTTTAGATACCTGGCGATTTCGGGCATGTTCTTGCCGGCGGCCACACGGCTCTTCTCGATTATCAGCCGCACCACGTCGCGGGAAATCTGGCTCTGCGAGTAGGGCTGGTACACGGCTTCCCAAAAATCGCTCCCTGCTTCTATTTCTGCGAGTATCCCCCCGGCGACTTCTTCGGAAAGTCTTTCCGCGGCGGGTGCCATCTGCTCGCGCATCCCGTCCCTGATGGCTTTCTTTATGTCCTCGCCGGTGACGATCTTGCCGGTTCTGAAGAAGAGGGCGCGCAACAATATGCTGCGCAGCTCCCTGATGTTCCCCTTGTAGTTGTGGCTTACCAGGGCGTCCTTGGCGTCTTTGGAGAGGCTCGGCTCGTCGTCGCGCGCTTCTTCCTCGCGGCTTCTGTAGGTGCGGTAGAGCTTTCCCAGGAAGTGGGTGGAGAGGTCGGGGATGTCTTCGCGCCGCTCGTTCAGTGACGGCACCACGACGGAGAGCTCGGTCAGGCGGTGGAAGAGGTCCTCGCGGAAGTTCCCCATGGCGATCTCTTTGCTCAGGTCCTTGTTGGTGGCGGCAACCAAGAGGACGCGGCTGATCCGCTCGCGGTTCTCGCCCAGACGCACGAACCCGCCGTTGTCGAGGAAACGAAGCAACTGGACCTGGGTCTTCGGGTCGGCGTCGCCAATCTCGTCCAAAAAGACGATCCCTCCGGCGGCCTCCTCGATGATCCCTTTGCGGTCGCTGTAGGCGCCGGTGAAGGCGCCCTTGATGTGGCCGAAAAGTTCGGAGTAGGTGAGGTCCCCGCTGTAGGCGGCGATGTTGGTCTTCTTCACGGGAAGCTCGCCCTCGGGGTTGATCTGCTGCCGGTAAAGCTCGTTGAGCTTGTTGTACAGGTTGTTGAAGAAGAATTCCTTTCCGGCGCCGGTAGGCCCCAGCACCAGGATGGAGGGAAGGCCTATGGTCGCCTCCTGCAATATGTGCTTGCTCCACAAGCCGATCCGGTTGGATAAGGGCTGCGCCACGGTGTTGATGAAGGCGACGATCTCCTGCGCCTTGCGGCTGTTGCCGATGATGTTCCCCAGGCGGTAGGAGGAGACTTTCGGGTCCTTGTAGGCGATGTCGCTTTGCAGCTTGTTCACCTCGGACTGCAGCCTCTCGATGCGCTGGATGTCCGAGATGTGGCGCGAGGTGAGCCGGTCTATGATCTGCAGGATCCGCTTGTGCTCTTCGGTGAAGTACCCGTCTTGCAGGGAGTTGAGGCAGATGACGGCGATCACCTCGTCGTCGCTGACGACGGGGACCGCCATCTCGCTCTGGATCAGCTCGTTCATCGGGCGGTGGAACCCATCGTGCTGGCTTTGGTCGGCCACCTGCTCGATGATCTTCGGTTCCTTGGTCCAGGCGACGTAGCCGGTGAGGCTACGCTCCTCGGGGGGAAGGTCGGCACCGCCGATCTTGAAGGGGGGGATCTTCTTCTTGAGCCATTCCTTGTTCTTAGCCCCGACGATGGTCCCTTCCTCGTTTTCAACCACCAGCCACTTCACCCCCTCGCGCTCCTGGACGATGGCGATGCTGCCGGTGTCGGCGCCGATCAGCTCGGTCGCCTTGGAGAGGACTTTGGTGAGGAAGCCGTGCAGCCCCTCGTTGGGTTCCTGGAGCAGGTCGGAGATCTCGGAAAGCACCTTGATCTCGAGATGCTCACCCCCCACCTCGTTGATGACCCTCTCCACCATCTCGGCATGGGTCTGCAGAAGTCCCATCTCGAAGTCGGTGTAGCTGGTGACGTCGCGGGTGAAATAGTTCATCAGGCAGATGATGCGACGCGTTTCGGGTTCTACCCGCGGCACCATGTACAGGGTGCGCAGCCCCATCTCTTCGGTTAGGGCGCGGCGCTGGATGGACTGGTCAAAAAGGTCGGGGAAGAAGATCGGCTTCAAAAGGCTCGGGTCGGTGACCACGCCGTCTTCGTTGACGTAGCGGGAAACGAGCGAGGTGCCATGCTTGAGATCGATGCCTCCCACGTTGTCGTAGCGGTATTTCAGGTCCGGATCCTGGGCGTGGCTTGCCAGCACTTCCATGGCCCCCTTGACGGGGACCAGCACCGAGGCGAGCGTGAGCCCGTCGATCAGGTTGACGGCGGAGCGCACCATGAAACCGGCGGCTTCGCGCCGCTTGTAAAGTTCGACGCGCCGGGCCAATAGCAACTGCTGATGGTATTTCCTGGCCTGGTCCACTCGTTCGCCCGCCCGCGCCAGAAACGGGATAAGGGTGTCGATCCTCTCCTGCGAGAGCGTCCCGCCATCCAGACAGGCGACGCCGATCGACTTGCCCAGGCTGGTGATGGGGAGCATGGTGGTCCCCTCGATCTGGAACCGCCGCGAGAACTCCTGGTCCAGCGGGAGACCGGTCTCGGCGGGGTTCTGGTACTGCGCGACCTGCTGGGTAACAAAGGTGCGGGAAACCGCGGCTTCGGCGGAGATGATGGGGAAGGTTTCCTGCCTTATTTCGGTGGCGAAGCTGCCGCAGGAGAAGGCACAGGAAAGGGCGCCGTTGGTGAGATCCTCAAGGTAGATGCGCACGCGTTCCTGCTCGGAGACGAGCCGGGATCCTTCGCCGACCAGGTGCAGCATCTCGTCCAGGTTTTCCTTGCCGAAAGAGACGATGCGGTCGCCCAGTTTTTTCAGTTGCTGGTCCATGACGGGTAACTGTTCCTCTGAGTACAAAATTTACACACCATGGCACAGTAGAGGAATTCCGGGGCCGTGTCAACAGAGGAGGAATGTTGTGGACGTTGTGGACGCTGTGAACACTGGGAACACTGGGAACACTGGGAACACTGGGAACACTGGG
>NZ_AUGE01000016.1 GCF_000426865.1 Citrifermentans bremense R1 | reverse complement strand
AGGAAGCACGGCTTTGGGGAGCGCGATTTGTCCACTGGTACAACTTCGATCATCGACACAGTGGCATCAAGTACGTAACCCCCGCTCAACGTCATGCCGGAGAGGATGTTGAGATTCTCAGGGCTCGCCACGAGCTCTATGGAAAAGCAAGAGAAGCGAACCCTCGGCGGTGGTCAGGTAGTACCCGTGATTGGACGCCAGTGGCAGCCGTGACACTCAATCCAGAACGCGAGGCAGTAGTGACCAAAGTCGTCCTCGAAGAAGAAAATAAAACTGTCAACGCTGCATAGGTCAGGCGACAACTAGCTTGACACGCGCCGAGGCGGTGAGGGCGACGGTCAGAGCGGACGTCATGAGATAGCAAAATAGAGCGACCCCGGTGATTTTAAGCACCGGGGTCGCTGTGGCGGGGACCAGGGATAAAGCATGGCTTTGAATGTAAGGATGTCTTGCCTGCCCCCTTGACCTTGGTTTGATGAGGGAGGGCAGGGGGAAACCCTGCTCTCCACGCTACCTGGAATATCCAAGACTATTAACGGCCAGATAGGAGAAGAACCCAATGGCCGTTTTGCGGTCTGGGGAATTTCTGCTGTTGACAAAGTATTTGAATTACTTACTAAGGTCGTGTTAGGCTTTCGCACGCTGCGGCGCTATAGCAGTGGCAAAAACGGGGGGTGAGGGGACAGTGGTAAGTTGTGTAAGTTGGGGGCAAGCGGGACGTAGTTTAGGTCGTTTAGTTTCTTCCGCCTTCCGGTGAGTCCTGTAATACCATCGAGTTTAACGAAATCGTTCCCCGATGGAGGCAAGGACGCTAAACTGTGTGTAGCAATTATATTGATGCCACTGTTGCGGAGACTGAAGGCGCCGAGTTTGAAGGAGATGTCGCATGATTCTCGAAAACAAATTAAACATCACCGATCAGATCGAATTGGCCAGAGCCGAAGAAAAATTCAGCAAACAAAAAGCCAGGCAGCTTTTTGACTCTGGCGACATCGACAAGGTCGAGGTGGGTAAATTCGCCGGACTCGCGACTATCCACGCCTATTTGTTTGAAGATATTTATCCCTTTGCCGGAAAAATCCGTGATGTAAATATAGCCAAAGGAGATTTCCGTTTCGTGCCGCTCATGTATTTAGAGGCATCGTTGAAACATATCGATGCCATGCCCCAGAGCACGTTTGACCAAATCATCGAAAAATATGTCGAGATGAATGTTGCCCACCCTTTCCGCGAAGGCAACGGCCGCGCCACCCGCATCTGGCTGGATCTGATGCTTAAAAAAGAAACCCGGCAGGTGGTGGATTGGAACCAAGTCGACAAAGAAGAATATCTTTCCGCCATGCAGCGCAGTGTGGTGAAAGACCTTGAAATAAAATTCCTGCTGAAGCAAGCCCTCACTGACCAGATTGACGACCGCGCCTTGTTTATGAAGGGGATCGATGTCAGCTATTACTACGAAGGCTATAGCGAATTTAAGACCGAGGATCTGTAGCCGTGAGTCATTTGACATGAGGGAGGGCAGGCCACTTCCGGCCACCGCCTGATAATCGGAGACCACAACCCAGCTTATAGTGTTCGAATGAACAAAAGCCCGCCGTGCAACACGGCGGGCTTTTTTGCGCTTGGAATCTTGAAGAGGCAAGCCGGGCGCTTCACGCGCCTTTTTTGCCTTGGGCTATCACCGCTTCCAGGGCGGTGGTCGGCCTGCCGATCAGGGTGCTCAGTCGACGGCTATCGTCGAAGAGACCACCTTTTGCGGCGCCGCTGTCGGAATCGGCCAGGAGAGCTGCGACCGGCTCAGGAAGCCCAACGGAAACGAGCAGCTTCTTGTACTCGAGTTCGGGGAGGTTGACGTAGTTGACAGGCTTGCCGTACTGGCGGGAAATCTCGGCGGCGAATTCGGTGAGTGTGTAGGCTTTGTCGCCGGCCAGTTCGTAGACCCGTCCCCCCTCCGCTTCAGTGGTGAGCACGGCAACGGCGGCTTCTGCGTAGTCGGCGCGGGCGGCCGACGCGATCCGGCCGTCGCCGGCGGAGCCGTAGAAGGTCCCATGCTCGACCGCCGGAGCGATACTGGCGGCGTAGTTCTCGGTGTACCAGCCGTTACGTAGCATGACGAATGAGATACCGGAGTCGCGGATCATGGTTTCGGTGGCGACATGCTCGGCGGCGAGTCCGAGGGGGGAGCTATCGGCCCGCAGCAGGCTGGTGTAGGCGAGAAGTTTCACGCCGGCCCTTCTGGCCGCATCGATGACGGTGCGGTGCTGGCCGATGCGCTTGCCAACCTCGCTGGAAGAGATCAGCAGCACCTTCTCGGCGTCGACGAGTGCGCTTTCCCAACTCTCGGGCAGGTCGTAGTCGGCCCGGCGAACCTGGACGCCGAGGTTGGCAAGGTCTTTGGCCTTGTCGGGGTTCCGTACCGCGGCGACGATGCGGGAGGCTGGTACTTTTTTGAGAAGCGATGCGATGACGAGGCGCCCTAACTGTCCGGTGGCTCCAGTGACGACGATCATATGAGTATCTCCTTTATGTGTGCATGCGATCTGTGTTACAGGTGAAGCATAGCAACAACGATTACAAAAAGTAAGTACGCACAAAAAGGTAAGTGTCATGATTGAATCCGAAGTCGTCACTCTGTCGGACCAGTTGCGCCGCGGAGAGCTGCTCTCCACACAGTGCCCGTCCCGGGAGATCCTGAAGCATGTCACCAGCCAATGGGGAGTTCTCGTGCTGGTCGCACTGATGGAAGGGACGCACCGCTTCAGCGAGCTGCGGCGCAAAGTGGGAGGAGTGAGTGAAAAGATGCTTGCGCAGACCCTCCAATATCTGGAGAGGGATGGATTCGTCGACCGGATTTCCTATCCGGTTGTGCCGCCTCACGTTGAATACTCGCTGACCCCGCTGGGAAGGGCCATAGGAGAGAAGGTAGAGGCCCTGGCAGACTGGATCGAAAGCAACCTGCCGGCCATCATGGTGCTTAAGCGGACAGTGCACCCGGGAGCGGACAGGTAGGGGGGCAAAGAGGTTGCGGCCTGAGACGGCTTAGAACCATGCCGCCAGGCTTATGCGTGGCGGCATGGCTGAAAACGGCGGCGCGCTCTTTGGGGAGTTTTTCCGCTTCTTATCCCGCTGCCGAGTTTGTCGGCATAAAAGAACAAAAAACAGACAGCCATTGTAGATTTGATTGCTTAATGGCTCATTGTTTTCGCCTGATTTTAATAAGTTATTCTGCGAGCGGTGTCATGGCATGTGTTGTGTAATATCGTTCATAACGAAGGTGATGGTCTCCGCGTACCAGGTCAGGAATGAAAGTATGTATCGAGCAGAAGGCGTAGTGCCAATATAACGGGCTGCGCTGCAGTAACAGACAACGATGTAGCGAACCGGCGCCCCTTATCCACTGCAACATTGGAGGAATCATGCATTCTCTCAAGAAGTTGATCCTCTTCCTTATCTGCTGCACCCTTTTGGTCTCGCCCGCCCTAGCCGGCGAGGTCAACCTTTCCGTGGCTGCAAGCCTCAAGGAGGTGGTTAACGAGCTTTCCGACAGCTATTCCCACAAGCACCCCAGCGTAAAGTTCGTGAAAAATTACGCGGCGTCCGGACAACTCGCCAAACAGATCGAACACGGCGCTCCCTCAGACCTGTTTGTCTCGGCCAATGTCGAATGGATGAACTATCTCAAGGCGAAGAAACTGGTCGATCCTGGCAGCATCGGAACCTTTACTTACAACACCCTTGTTTTTGCAGGCACCCCGGGCAAGGCGACCTCGCTACGGGATCTGGTCAAGTTGGATCGCATTGCTATTGGTAGCCCGAAGAGTGTGCCAGCCGGTGAGTATGCCACCGAGGCGCTGAAAAAAGCGGGACTGGATAAGCAGATCGAGAAGAAGTTGGTCATGGCAAGGGATGTGCGCGAATGCCTCATGTACGTGGAGCGCGGCGAAGTGGACGGCGGCTTTGTGTACCGCACAGATGCTCTGCAGGCGAAAAAAGCGAGGATACTCTTCACTGTTCCTCAGGAGCTTTATCCTAGGGTGGTGTATCCCATGGCGCTCACGGCAGCCGGGGGCAGAAATAAGGAGGCAGCCGACTTCCTTGGTTTCCTAATGGGGGGTGAGGCCAAGGCGGTACTTGCCAAATACGGTTTCGCGTCCCACTGACGACTACGTTTATAAGGAAAAAATATGGTCATAATTACCTCCGATCAAATCGACCCGTCCAAGATCTACGACAGTATTCCCGCAGAAACTGCAGGTTCAATTGTGCTGCATTTCGCTGTGGTCAAGCCGCAGACCGGAGAGGCTGGGACGACGAGTTACATCGATTATGGCACCCAAGGCGACGCGGAGGCGGAATTGCGAACAATAGCTGAGGAACTTGAGCGAAGCTTCAGGCTCGTCGACACCCTTTTGATCCGACGTACCGGGCGGCTCTGCGTCGGCGAAATCATCTCCTTGGCGGCAGCGAGTTCCCCGAACAGCGAAGATGCCTTTGCGGCTTGTAAGCAAGGTGTTGCCAGGCTCCGTAAGATGCAGACCATCGTGAAGAACGAGGTCTGCGGGTAATCATGTTGCTGCCCCCCCTTTCTCCCGCTGACTACCAAGCAATCGCCCTATCCATCAAGGTGGCGGCGGCGGCCTCCATCCTCTCGCTTCCTTTTGGATACGCCGTCGCCTGCCTGCTCACCTACCTCGAGTTCCGGGGGAAGTTGCTGCTTGAAGTGCTGGTAAACCTGCCGCTCACCCTGCCACCGGTGGTGGTGGGATACCTGCTACTGGTGATGTTCGGGACCCACGGCTGGCTGGGAGCCTGGCTCAGTCAGCACGGCATCCGGATCATTTTTACCGCGAAGGCGTCCGTTGTCGCGTCCGCAGTGGTAGGGTTCCCGCTCCTGGTCCGGTCACTGAGAACTTCGCTGGAAGGAATCGACAGGCAACTCATTCATGCGGCCCGTACCCTGGGCGCAACTTGGTTTGGAACTCTGATAAGCGTTATTCTTCCTCTGTCGCTAACCGGCCTTCTGGCCGGATCGTCCCTGATGTTCGCACGCAGTCTCGGGGAGTTTGGCGCCACCATAATCGTCGCGGGCAACATCCCGGGGGTCACTCAGACCATTCCCCTGGCCATCTACGAGTATGCCTGCTCGCCCACCAGCGAACAAATGGCGCTGTCGCTTTGCCTGGCATCCGTGACGATTTCCGTTGCTGTCATGTACCTGCATGAGAGGTTCGCCCGAAAAGCTGCACGGAGAAACGGTGCATGAATCTTTTGATCAAGGTGGAAAAGGCGTACTCCAGTTTCGCGTTGTCGATCGATATGAACTTCAGCGGGAAGAGTCTCGGCATCTTCGGGATGTCAGGTAGTGGCAAGTCTACGCTGGTTCGCCTGCTTTGCGGCTTGGAGAGGCCAGATGCAGGCGAGATACTGCTTGATGGCCGCTGTCTCTACAGTAAAGAGAGAAAAATAAATGTTGCGCCGGAAAAGCGCCGCATTGCAATGGTTTTTCAGCAGCATGCGCTGTTTCCCCATCTGGATGTGAAAAAAAACCTGCTCTACGGGCACAGGTGGCTTGACCGCGAACTTCGCACTATCGACTTTCACAGCCTGGTCGAAGTTCTTGGTCTGTCCCACTTGCTTGAACGCGGGGTCGGCAACCTGTCGGGAGGGGAAAAGCAACGCATCGCGCTCGGCCGGGCGGTCCTTTGCAATCCGCAACTGTTGATCATGGACGAGCCGTTGTCTGCTCTCGACGATGGATTGAAGTTCCACATAATCCCCTACCTGAAGAAGGTAGCCAGCGAGTTCGGCATCCCCTATCTTTTCATATCTCACTCAATGGTAGAGATGCGACTCATGACGGAGCAGACCCTTGTACTGTCAAAGGGGCAAGTGGTTGACATGACCACATGTGAGGCCCTGGCGCGAACGCGAATGGGGCTTTCGCCCGTGGGATACGTGAACCTGCTTCACTTGGGCAATGCAGAGCGAGAGCGGGGGCTATACCGTTACCGGTTCGGCAACAGCACTCTCCTCATAGCTGCGGGCCTTTTCCTGGACCAGGCACATTACGAGCTTTCCTCGAAGGACATCATCCTGTTCAAGAAACACCCGCAGGCCATTAGCGCACGGAACCTTTTACAATGTAAAGTCACATCACTTTTTGAATCAGCCGGTCGGATAGGCGTTGAATTAGCCTGTGGTACGAATACTCTTGTGGCGGAAGTGGTCAGCCAAGCAGCGGAGGAATTGGAATTGAAAGTGGGATGCGAAGTTTTTGCGGCTATGAAAGCCTCAGCGTTCCGGCAGATTTGGTGATGGGAAGCCGTCGCGCTGGTTAGGGGGGCGGGGTCCGAGAATCAGGAAACCCGTACATATGAAAAAAGAAACCCGGCGTGAAAGCCGGGTTTCTCATTTCCACCGCTGGGCGATGGCCTGTACTGTTCAGCCGTGGCTACTGGTTACGACGGCGCTTCCCGTAAATGGCGAGGCTGAGAAGACCTGCGCCAAGCAGGACCACGGTGCCCGGCTCCGGAACGGGGTTGGTGTTCTCGCCATCATGCGAAAAAGGATTGACGACATAAGTAGTGTGGTTTTTGCTTTCGTAGTGGTCGTAAGCGTCGAAGTGCAGCCCGCTTGCGTAACCGACGATGTCTACGTTGTACTTGTTGATCTGGCCGAGACCATGGTCCGTACTACCGGGGGTGTAGTCGTAAATGGTGTCTGCTTTGGAGGTGAAATCACCCAAGAGGTAGGAGTACCAGCTGGTTCCGGCACCCCAGGGGGCGTGGGGCGACAGACTGCTGCCGTCCCCCAAAAGCGGGCTGGTTCCGTCTCCTCCGCTAAGCGCAACCGCAAGACTGGTGCTGCTGCCAGTAGGGGTGATGTTGATGGTTCCGGTCTCTCCAGTAGCATATGCTGCGGCCAGGGACACACCGTAAATAGGTCCTTTGGCACCGTTGCCGATCACCCACAATTCGAAACTGTTGCTGTTGATGACCCAGGTGTCGCTGATGTAGGTTGATCCCGGGATGTACAGTTGCAGTTCCGGGATAGCAAAGGCTTGGGTTGCTATCAAGGAGAGCGCTAGGACAGTTGCTGAAATAAGTTTTTTCATGGCATATACCCTCAATCAATGATTAAACAGATGCTCCAGCAAGTGCAGTAGGCATGCCATGTTATAATCCATCCCGTAGCCACGTCGGACTATATACCTATCGTTTATACATTTGTTTGAAATGACTGAAAAATTGGGAGACGCGCAAGATCCGTAGTGCTGCTAAAGTGTGAATATTCCAATGATTCCTGCGGGGAATGCTTACGGTGTGTAAAAGAAATCGACAGTGAGTTGTAAAGCATTTCGTCACGGCAGGGCAGGAACCTTCTTCTACTTCGCGAACATGAAGCTGTTGTGCACGGTATTCAAAACGTAGGGCATGATGAAAAAGGAAACTGCAGAAACCAGAAACGAGTTGATGCAGTAGACCGCGGCGGGAACCCCCTTGAAACGGTAGGTGATGCGCAGGTGGAGATACAGGCCGTACACGATCCAGGTGATCAGCGACCAGACTTCCACCGGGTCCCATCCCCAGTACTTCCCCCAAAGCTGATTCGCCCAGATGGAACCGGAGACGATCATTATCGAGGCAAACATCAGTGACGCGGCGATGAGTTTGTGACAGAGTCGGTCGGCTCGTTCTGGCTCGGTCAACCGCATCATGAAGCGGTGTTTCTCTGCCGCATACCGTTTGAGAAGTATGGAAATGGAGAGTGCCGTAGCAACGACGAGGCTTCCGTAGGTGAGCTTCGCAAAGCAAATGTGCAGAATCAGCCAGACGCTTTTGTAGGCAGGGGTAAGGTTGGAGGAATGAGACGGGGACATCACGACTGCCCCAACGGTGAGAAGTATGATCGGCATGGCAAAGACCCCTATCGCCTCGAGGCCTTTGCGCTTGAAGGTGACCGCGAGATACAATGCCGTGGCAACCCAGACATTTGAAAGCAGGACCTCGTAGAGGGTGATATACGGTCCGTGGCCAAGGTGGTGCCAACGCACGGCAATCGCACCGGTAACGAGGCCAAGGAAGGGCCAGATCAGCCCTTTCCCGATGCTGAAGACCGTATCTTTGGAAAAAATCCAGCCGATGATGTGGAATACGCAACTCACCCCGCAGGTGATTATTGAGGCAAACAACAGCAACTTTTCAATCTCTGCCACTTCTCAAAGCCTCCTGGAAAAAACGTAGGTAATACATCAACAAGCCGGCAAGAAACAGCGCGAATCCGGCAAAGGTGATTTCTTTCCCCGAGTCCTTTACCACCGTAATGCCGTTCCAAAGGGAGATGCCGGTGAGCTTCAACCGCCCCTTGCCCAGATCCAGTACGTCGCCGGCAACCATGGTTCGGCTCACCCATCCCTTCCCGGGAGCACAGACCGAGACAGCGACGGCTCGGTCGGTGATGTTCCGGTAGGCCGCGGTGGCCTCGTACCCCAGGGCGGGGATGGTAAAGGTGTTGGTTTTGCCTGTGTCGCTGATATATATATACCCTTCCTTCTCACCCTGCGCTGTTTCCAGCGCGAAGTGAGGCGCGAGGCCGAAATAACGCGCGAGGTTTATCAGCAGGCCGCGGTGCCTCACGGATCCGTTTACTTCCAGAACTGCTTCCCTTTCCATGCCGCCATCCCTGATGACTACCTGGCTGGTATATTCCTTGATCTGGCCGTTTTCCCAGAAATTCAGGTGAATCTTCTTCACGCCTATCTGAACGCCGGTCCCCTTCCTGCTTCCGAACCGCTGCTTCCAGCCGTTGTAACTGGAGCGCTCGTCGCTAAAGCTGTTCCCTTCGGCGACTTCCACGTATCCAACCGAATAGGTGTAATAGCTGACCACGCCTCCCAGCAGGATGACGAGAAGTCCCGTATGAAAGGTGACGAATCCCGTCTGGCGCAGGCTCCTTTTTGCGACTCTACCCGCGTTCACATACATGCAGCAGACTAGATTTGCTGCCAGCAGGAAGGCGCCGGCAATAAGTATTTTTGCCGTAACCTGCTGGGTTACCCCCTCATATACGACGATGACAAGCACCAGCACGAGTATAAAGACCGCAACCTTCTTGCTGCCGATGAAACCGACTACCATGACTGCTCCGAATAAAGGCCTGTTCGCGTGATGGCACCTGCCCCCACCCCCTAACCCCCTTGCAAGAGGAGGGGGGCCAAACGGCGGCCCTCCCCGAAATTACACGATGACCCTGGAAAAGCTACCTTGTTCCGGTAACTAGTTGCCGCTGCAGTTTTGGTGGCTACCGCAGCTGTTTTCGGTCCATTTGCCGCTGAGGCCCCAGTTGGTGCTGTTCAGCGGGAGGTCGATCCCCGATCTGGAGGTCGTCCCGGCCCCGTTATAGGCCGCGTTCTCCGCCGGATAGTTGGCAGGCATGTTGTACGGCTTGAGCAGGTGGGGTATCTGCCAGCCATGGGGAACCTTTATATGGCAGTCCATGCACGTGCCTTTGCTACCGCTGTGCTTGGAGGTGTGCAACGAACCGTCTGACCCGCTGAACCCGCTGTTGGTGAAGGCAGGGAGGTGACAGTTGAAGCACCATACGTTCGCGCCGCCGACCCGGGACGTGCTGTTCCACGTCGTGTAGGGGCTCCCCGCCGGCACCTTGAGCATCCTGGCGTAGGAGGAACCGTGCGGCCCGTTCGGGTTGTTCTCCGCGTTGTCGGAGCCGTGGCAGTCGGAGCAGCGCATTTTTACCGTACGCAACTGGGCATCGGTAAAGCCGTTGTAGCGCGGCATCATCTTGTAGATATAGGTCTTGTTGAAGTTGCCGTAGGTGGTGTCGGCTTTGGCCGCGCCGCGGTCCCCTTCGATCCAGTGATACGACTTGTTGCCGGTGCTGAATTCCTTCCCGAGATCGGTCCAGGCGCTGTTCCAGGAGGAGAGCCCCGTGTTGTATCCGCTGTGGCAGCGGAAGCAGATCTTATATTCGTCGTCCCCTCCGGCCACGCTGACGTCGGCCCAAGCGGTCGGCGCGCTCCAGTTGCCGGTGCTGTTGGTGGGATTGGCCCCCATGGCCCCTTTGGTCGGATTGGCGGCGGTCGCGGTGTGCGGGTTGTGGCAGTCGCTGCAGTCCACGTGTTTGTTGGCGGCGTTGGAAAGGTACGCTCTCGATTCATCCACCGCATTCGGTTTGTGCTTCCCGTTGTAGGCCGGAAGATCGACCTGATGCTTGTTGGCCTTCTGGAAACTCTGGAATATCGCGGTGGCGCGGGAGGACATGGTGGTGACGGCGCCGTACCAGTCCCTAGCATTGGCGGTTTTCTTCGTTCCGCCTATTGCGTCGGTTGAATTGCTGTGACAGCGGTAGCAAAGCCCTGCCTCGTACGGGTCGGTGAGGGTGCCCCCCAGAGCGCCGAGGATGGAGCTGGCAGTGCCGTCGTGGTTGCCGAAATTGCCTTTCAACGAAGTTTCGCCGTTTTGGGCGTTATGGCACTTGATGCAGTTAGCGTTGACCCTGGAGGCGTCGCTGAACGCTCCCCCTGCGACGACGTAGTTGTGGGCCGACACGGCATATTCGCTCTTGGTCATCCGAGGCGTGACGGTTGTGCCGTTCCCTTTACGGTTGGTGCTGTTTTTGGTCTGCTGGTTCGTATGGCAGCTTACGCAGACACCGCCGGAGGCGAGGTCATTGTTGAAATCGCTGTTGGTGAAGCCGGCGCCGGGCGTTACGGCATCGATTGCCCCTGTGCGCAGGTTCTTTGCGCGGGCGCCGCCTGCATTCATGTCGGGGCGGAATATGTTGTGATCCACGTGGCACATGAGACAGCGCCGGTTCGTGTCCGTGGCGGTGGGAGCAGCGCTGCTGGAGTAGGTTGCGGCGTCGTTCTGCATGTAGTGGTGATAGCTCGCGTTACTTTGCATGTTGGCGAATCCCGTCGCGTGGCAGCCAAGGCAGGGGGCCCCGCCGGCCGACTCGCTCCCTGGGAAGGCGTTGCTGCTATTCGGGCCGGTATGGGTATGACAGCTCGTGCAGCGTGTGCCCGGGTTGTGGCTGTCGCCGCTTGTGGCGGTGTAGTGTTTGACGGTCGAGTCGTGGCAAACCTGGCAGATGCCGTTATAGGGCGCGGCGCCGCGGGCATAATCGGTGCCGGTGGCAAACGCGGTGAAAGAGGTTGCGGCGGTGGTCGCCGGCGCTCCGGTGGTTCGATCGGAGGTGCTGGCGACACTGTTGTGGATCATGTAGGCGTTGGTGTCGCCGTGGCCGTCGTGGCAGTCCCAGCAGAACTGTCCGCCGTTTTTGGTGCTGCTGTGTTTAGCCCCGTAGTGGTCGGAGCCGACCTTGCGCGAAGAGTTCTTCACGTGCGATCCGATCGTAACGCCCGCCGAGCCGGCTCCATGGCAGTTCTGACAGACAGCGTTGCGTCCCCAGGCGGCAGTGGAGTAATTCCTCAGCCGGAAGGCGTTGGAGGCCTGGGCATGCCCGACGCCCGCATCGTGGCAATATTCGCACCGTTTTGCTTCCACCCCGAAGTTCGCTGCGGCAGTTCCCGAAGGATAGGTGCCGCTGGCCCTGCCGTGACCGGTGCCATCCCACTCGCCGGCAGTTTTGATCTTCCCGGTCGTGCCGTCGCTCCAGAAGGTGCCGCCGAAGTTGTCCGCGTCGCTGCCGCCGCCGTGGCAGTCCTGGCAGTTGACCGTCCCCCCCCAGGTGACGGGATTGCTTCCATGGCAGTAGAGGTTCTGGCACACCGCATAGTTGGATCCGGGTGTTTTGACCGAAGGGGACAAGGGCGTTGCAGGAGTGCCGTTGTAGTTGCCGCCGGCCGGGTTGGAACTGCTGTCGAATGCCACCTCCACCTGGCCGTTTACGTGCCGCAACCGGTCCGAAATAGCCATATTGGCCGCGGCGGTCGCGGCATGACACTTCACGCATGCTATTTGCGAGGAGCTGCTTCCGTCTCCGTAGACGTGCGCGTAATGGCTTCCGGTATTCATGTAGTCACCGGAAACCGCCCCCTTGTGGCAACCGGTACAGTCCAGAGTTCCACCCCAGGCTGCGCTCTTGTTGGGATCCGCGGAGCTGCCGGCGGGCTTGGTGCCGGGGCTGTGGCAGTAGGTGTTTCTGCACGTCCCGCTGCGCGCGGCGTTTTTGCTGGGGAGATAGTACGGATAGCTGACGTTTCCGGTGTAGAGGCCGAAGCCGTTATTGGGAAGGGCGGCAAATCTTATGCTCAAAGCCCGGGTTCCCGCACTCGTGGCATGGCCAAAGGGTGCCGGTTCGCCGGTGTGGTCGGGATGGCATTTTGCGCAAGAGGACGTGGTAGTGCCATAGTACTGGGCGTGCTTTTGGGCGCCTACAGGGTGATTCCCGTCACTTGGCGCCGCTTGGTGGCACTTGTCGCAGTCGCTGGGCGAAGAATATGCGGCGCTGCCCCAGGCAGGAGTTGCGGTTTCGAAGTGACAGTTGACGTTGGAGCAGGTCCGCAACGTGGGCAGTGTCGTCTGGTTGAAAAACCTCGGCTTGTTATAGACGGAACGCAAGGGATGGGCGGAGCTGTTGATGTTGCTCGTCATGTTGATGAATCCATTTCGATGGGAGGAAAGGAAGCTCCCGCTCCCGGCGTGACATTTCTCGCAGGATTGCTTCGAGGCAATGGACGGAGGGTTATGGCTCTCGTGGTTTCCCGTGAAGCCGCCGGTATCCGGGTTGCGGTACGGACTGTCAAGAGGGGGCATCCGGTGGCACTCGTCGCATGAGAGCGGGTACTGACTTTGCTGAGCATGTGATTCCAGAGGATTGGACAGGATTGATAGGGAGAGGATCGCGAAGGATGCCCACAAGTGCATGTATGTTCCCTTTGCCATTAAGCGATAGCTCCTTAAATAAACGTAATTAAAAGCGGGTTATGTTAGTACATTATTTCGGCCCAAAAAGAAATGAAAAAATTGCAATAGCGTCCTTTTACCGCTTCGCGCCCGAGCGTACGGGCCCGGCTACCTTGACGTCATCGGCCGGGGGTGGGGAGGTGAGTGTGGTCGGTGAATAAAAAAATATCTATGCATGTTGTGGACAGCGGGTAATGGTGTAGCATGTTCCATTAAATAATTCACATCATCGGAAACGGGAGGTCCTATGCCAGTAAAGGTGTCCAACGCCGAGATGGTCCCCAAGACTGCACCGGTGTCGCGTTCGTACACTGATGAGGTGCACGCTTACTTGTTGTCACTGTTGACGACTCCTACTGTCTACAGGCAGGCACGTGACCGCTTCATCGAAAGTCTGAACGGTTCCCTGCAAGGCGACCCCGAAAAAGTCGCCGCCTGCGAGGCGGATCGCAAGGAATTGAACCGCCAGCATCTCCTGTTGCTGGGGCTCGCAAAGTTGGGCTCTACCCAAGACCCGACCGTGCCGGAGAAACTTGGGCTGGGACCTGTAGCGACGAAGACCAGCGCTGTCAAGTCGCGCTTGGCCAAACCGGAAAACTTCAAGCTGAAGTACGGTTCCAGGGACGGAGAAATGATGGGAACGGTCTCCTCGGTCAAGGGTGCCAAGATGTTCGAGATATGGGGGTGCATGGGGGACCCGAACCTGGAGGAGAACTGGACCCTTCTGGCCGCAGCACCGAACTGTACCGGTATTGTGGTAAAGGGGCTTATTCCCGGCACGAAGTATTGGTTCCGAATCAGGGCTATGCGCCACAATGAACTGGGCCCTTGGTCGAATTACATCACTCTCAGGTCGGTTTGATCCTGCCTCAACGGTTCCCAGGTGGAAGCATTCCATCTGGGAACCCCTCGAAAGCCCCCCTTAAGCTCTTCCCCCCCCTCCTCAGGCTGTGCTGAACTAATGAAAAAAGTGCCGGGCACGTGCCGATTTAGAAGATTTGAGGCCTGATCTTACGAATTGCGTGTCGGTTTCGTCGAATTGGCAGCCCGATTGATCGGATTTGTAAGAGAATCCGCTGAATCCGGAGCGGAATTAGTCGATTTGCTCCAAAAGTTCATTAGATTGAGGGCTGATTCGCGGAGATGGGGAGGAGATTTGACGAATTGTGGGAAGGATTTGTCAAATCAGGCGCAGGATTTGATAAACGATGAGTGGTAAGGGCATAAGAAAAGGCACCCGCCGAATAGCCGGGTGCCTTTATTGGTTGCTTGAAGTCACAAGCTTTGCTGCGTGCCGACAGGTGCTCGGCAGCTTTAGGGGAGTTCGGTCTCTCCCATCAGGAAGCGGTCGCATTCGCGCGCTGCCCCGCGTCCTTCGTTGAAGGCCCAGACCACTAGGCTCTGGCCGCGGCGGCAGTCGCCGGCTGCGAACACGCCGGGGATGTTGGTAGCGTAGCGGCCGTAGTCGGCCTTGATGTTGCTGCGGCCGTCACGCTCAAGTCCCAGTGCCGCCGGCAGTTCCTGCTCGGGTCCCAGAAAGCCCATAGCCAAAAGCACGAGGCTTGCCGGCCGGACCACTTCGGTCCCCGGCACCGGGGTGGGGACGAACTGGCCCTGGGCGTTCTTCTCCCATTTCACCTGGACCGTGTGTACCGCCTTCACCTTGCCCTCCGCATCCCCTTCGAACTTGGTCGCGGTGGTGAGGAAAACGCGCGGGTCGGCACCGAATTTCGCCGCAGCCTCCTCCTGCCCGTAATCGACCTTGTGGGTCTTGGGCCATTCCGGCCAGCTGTTGTCGTCGGCGCGGGTGTCGGGGGAACGGGGCATGATTTCCAGCTGGGTAACGGAGTTGCAGCCATGGCGCAGCGAGGTGGCCACGCAGTCGGTGCCGGTGTCGCCGCCGCCGATGATGATCACGTCTTTCCCTTGCGCCGAGATGAACTCGCTCCCTTTTTCCAGCACCGCCTTTGTGTTGGCGGTCAGGAAATCCATGGCGAAGCGGATACCCTGAAGCGAGCGCCCCTCGATGTTTAGGTCGCGGGGGAGGGTGGCGCCGGTCGCCATGACCACGGCGTCGAACTCGCTCTTGAGCTTCTCGACCGGGTAATCGGCCCCGCCGATGCTGGTGTTGCAGACAAAGGTGATCTGCTCCTGCTCCATGAGCCGGATGCGGCGCAGGACCACGTTTTGCTTGTCCAGCTTCATGTTGGGGATGCCGTACATCAAAAGCCCCCCCGGAAGGGGCGCACGTTCGAACACGGTCACCTGGTGCCCGGCCTTGTTGAGCTGCTCGGCCGCGGAAAGCCCTGCGGGGCCGGAGCCCACCACCGCCACCTTCTTGCCGGTACGGACCTGCGGCAGGGTAGGGGTGACCCACCCTTCGTCCCAGGCGCGCTCGATGATGCTCACCTCGATGTTCTTTATGGTGACCGCAGGCTCGCTGGCACCCAGCGTGCACGATCCCTCGCACGGGGCGGGGCAGACCCGGCCGGTGAACTCGGGGAAGTTGTTGGTTCGCGAGAGCCTGTCGTACGCCTGCTTCCAAAGCCCGCGGTAGACCAGGTCGTTGAACTCGGGGATCAGGTTGTTGACCGGGCAGCCGCAGGCCATGCCGCTCACCAGCTTCCCGGTGTGGCAGAACGGAATGCCGCAGTCCATGCAACGAGCGCCCTGGGTGCGGAGCTTCTCCTCCGGCAGGTGCAGGTGGAACTCGTCCCAGTCTTTGAGCCGCTCCAGCGGTTCGCGGTCGGACGGGAGTTCGCGAAGATATTCCATGAATCCGGTTGGTTTTCCCATAGCTCTATCCTATTCTCAAGATTTGCTCGTTAGTTTAGTGTGCGGCCGCGCCGGCATTCTCTTCGAATGCCGCTGCCAGGGCTTCGTCGCCGCTCAAACCGGCGGCTTTCGCCCGGGCGAGCGCCTGGAGTACCCGCTTGTAGTCCCTCGGCATGACCTTGACGAATTTACGTGCAAAGCTGCGCCAGTCTTCGAGGATAGCGGCGGCCCGGCTGCTGCCTGTCATCTCCATGTGCCGCTCGATCATCTCCCGGACCGTCTCCTGGTCCTGCTCGTCCAACTGTTCCAGGTCCGCCATGTCGGTGTTGCAGTGGTCCTTGAACTGCCCAGTCTCATCCAGGACATAGGCGATGCCGCCGCTCATACCGGCGGCGAAGTTCCTCCCGGTTTCACCGAGCACCACCACTATGCCGCCGGTCATGTACTCGCAGCCATGATCGCCGACACCTTCCACCACCGCGTTGACGCCGGAGTTGCGGACGCAGAAGCGCTCTCCCGCGATCCCGCTTAAGTAGGCGGTGCCGCTGGTGGCTCCGTACAAGGCGACGTTGCCGGCGATGATGTTCTCCTCGGCCTTGAACTTGGAGCCGGCGGGAGGGTAGACCGCGATGGTGCCGCCACTCAAACCTTTGCCCAGGTAGTCGTTGACGTCTCCGGAGAGCTCCAGGGTCATCCCTTTCGGGATGAAGGCGCCGAAGCTCTGGCCGGCCGAGCCGTGGAACTTGAGCCTGATGGTGTCGCCGGGGAGCCCCTCAGCACCATAGGCGCGGGTGACTTCGTTGCCGACGATGGTACCAACTACCCGGTCCACGTTGGTGATGGGGAGTTCCGCGCGGACCTTTTCCTTCTTATCCAGGGCCGGCTTGCAGATATCAAGGAGCTTGGTGTAGTCGATGGATTTCTCCAGCCCGTGGTCCTGGGACTCGGTGCAGTAGCGGCTCCCCTTGATCGCCATCTGCGGCTGGTACAGTATCTTGCTGAAATCGAGCCCCTGGGCCTTCCAGTGCGCGACGGCGCGCTTGGGCTCGAGGCGGTTGGCGCGACCCACCATGTCGTTGAAGTTGCGGAAGCCGAGTTCGGCCATGATCTCCCGCACTTCCTGCGCGACGAAGCGCATGTAGTTGACGACGTACTCAGGCTTGCCGGCGAACTTGGCCCTCAAGACCGGATCCTGGGTGGCGACGCCTGTCGGGCAGGTGTTGCTGTGGCAGACGCGCATCATGACGCAGCCAAGGGTTACCAGCGGCGCAGTGGCGAAGCCGAACTCCTCGGCACCGAGGAGCGCCGCGATGGCCACGTCGCGGCCGGTCTTCAGCTGGCCGTCGACCTCAACGATGATCCTGCTCCTCAGGTTGTTGAGGACCAGGGTCTGGTGGGTTTCCGCGAGCCCGAGTTCCCAGGGGAGTCCCGCATGCTTGATGCTGGAGAGCGGCGACGCGCCGGTGCCGCCGTCGTAACCGGAGATCAGGACGACGTCGGCGTGTGCCTTGGCAACGCCGGCCGCGATGGTGCCGACGCCCACCTCGGAGACCAGCTTGACGCTGATCCGGGCGCGGCGGTTGGCGTTCTTCAGGTCATGGATCAGCTCCGCCAGGTCCTCGATGGAGTAGATGTCGTGGTGCGGCGGGGGCGATACGAGGCCTACGCCCGGGGTGGTGTGCCGGGTCTTAGCGACCCAGGGGTAGACCTTGCTACCCGGCAGCTCGCCCCCTTCGCCCGGCTTAGCACCCTGCGCCAGCTTGATCTGCAGCTCGGAGGCGTTGGTCAGGTAGTTGCTGGTCACGCCGAAACGGCCGGAAGCGACCTGCTTGATGGCGCTGTTCTTGGAATCACCCTGGTCGTTGGTCCAGGTGAAGCGTTCCGGGTCCTCGCCACCTTCGCCGGTGTTGGAGCGGCCGCCGATCCGGTTCATGGCGATGGCTAAGGCCTCGTGGGCCTCCTGGCTGATGGAGCCGTAGGACATGGCCCCGGTCTTGAACCGCTTCATGATCTCTTCGACCGGCTCTACTTCTTCCAAGGGGACCGGGATCCTGATCTCGGTGTTGAAGTCCAAGAGCCCGCGCAGGGTGTAGATGCGCTCGTTCTGGTCGTCGATCAGCTTGGAGAAGACCTTGAACTCCTGGTAATCGCCGGTCTTGCTCGCCTTCTGCAGCGACTGGATGGTGAGCGGGTTGAAAAGGTGCTCTTCCCCCTCCTGGCGCCATTGGTACTGCCCGCCGGGATCAAGCGACGGCTCGGCTGCGACCCGGTGAGGATACGCCTTGCGGTGGCGGTTCAAAAGTTCCTGGGCGATCCCTTCCAGGTCGATGCCGCCGATGCGGGAGGGGGTCCAGGTGAAGTACTTCTCGATGACCGAGTCGTGCAGGCCGACCGCTTCGCAAACCTGGGCGCCGCGGTAGCTCTGGATGGTGGATATCCCCATCTTGGCCATGGTCTTGACGATTCCCTTGATCGAAGCCTTGATGAAGTTCTTGACCCCGGTCTTGTAGTCGAGCCCGGGAAGCATCCCCTGCTGTATCATATCGTCGATGGACTCGAAGGCGAGGTAGGGGTTGATGGCGGTGACGCCGTACCCCAAGAGCACCGCGAAATGGTGCACCTCGCGCGGTTCGCCCGACTCCAGCACGATGGAGGCGTGGGTGCGGGTGGCGGTCCGGATCAGGTGGTGGTGCAGGCCGGCTACGGCCAACAGGGCCGGCAGGGCGGCATACTCCTCGCTGACGCCGCGGTCGGACAGGATCAGGATGGTGGTGCCGGTCTCGATCGCGTGGACGGCGGTGTTGAACAGGCTCTCAAGCGCCTTTTCCATCCCTTCGGCGCCGTCGGCAGCCTTGAACAAAAGCGAAAGGGTGGTGCTCTTGAAGCCGGGGCGGTCCAGGTTCCTGAGCTTCTCGAACTCCTCGTTGCTGATGATCGGGTGCTCCAGGCGGATGACCCGGGCGCTCGAGGAAGTGGGCTTCAAAAGGTTCGATTCGGAGCCGATGCGGACCGCCGTCGCGGTGATGATCTCCTCGCGGATCGGGTCGATCGGCGGGTTGGTCACCTGGGCGAAGAGCTGCTTGAAGTAGTTGTACAGAAGCTGGGGCTTCTCCGAGAGGACCGCCAGCGGGGTGTCGGTTCCCATGGAGCCGAGCGGCTGGATGCCGTCGGTGGCCATCGGGCCGATGATGGTCTGCTGGTCCTCGAAGGTGTAGCCGAAGGATTTCTGCCGCTGCAAAAGCGGCGAATGCTCGACGAAGGGCGCCTTGGTGGTCTTCGGGATGTCCTGCAGCAGGTGGTGGTTCACCTTGACCCAGTCGGCGTAAGGCTTGGCCGAGGCCAGTTCCCCCTTAACCTCCTCGTCGGGGATGATGCGCCCCTGAACGGTGTCCACCAGGAACATCTTGCCCGGCTGCAGCCGTCCCTTCTTGATGATCTTTTCGGGCGGCACCTGCAGCACGCCGGCCTCGGACGCCATCACCACCAGGTCGTCGTCGGTCAGATAGTAGCGGCAGGGGCGCAGGCCGTTGCGGTCGAGGACTGCGCCGATGGTCCGGCCATCGGTGAAGGTGAGGGCGGCGGGGCCGTCCCAAGGCTCCATCAGGCAGGAGTGGTACTCGTAGAAGGCCCGCTTCTCCTTGTTCATGGTTTCGTGGTTTTCCCACGGCTCCGGCACCATCATCATCATGGCGTGGGGGAGCGAGCGGCCGGACTGCACCAAGAGCTCAAGGCAGTTGTCGAACATGGCGGAGTCGGAACCGTTGGCGTCGATAACCGGCAGGAGCTTTTTCATGTCCTCGCCGAAGAGGTCGGAACTGAACATCGACTGCCTGGCGTGCATCCAGTTGACGTTGCCGCGCAGGGTGTTGATCTCGCCGTTGTGGGCCAGCATGTGGTACGGATGCGCACGGTCCCAGCTCGGGAAGGTGTTGGTGGAGAAACGGGAATGGACCACGGCGATGGCGGTCTGCACCGCTTCGTCGCGCAGGTCGGGGTAGTACTGGTCCAGCTGGGCCGGCATCAGCATACCCTTGTAAACTATGGTGCGGGTCGACATGCTGGAGAAGTACCAGAAGGGATCGACCCCATTGTCGCGTATCTCATGCAGGGCGCGCTGCTTCACGACATAGAGCTTGCGGTTGAAGGCATCCTCGTCGGGGCAGGCGGCGTTGCGCTTGAAGAAAATCTGACGTACCAGCGGCTCGCCGGCCTTGGCGGTATCGCCAAGCAAGGAGTTGTCGGTCGGCACGACGCGCCGGCCGATCATTTCCATCCCTTCCTCCGCAACGATGCGCTGGAACAGGTGCTTCGCGGCGCTGCGTTCGGTAGCTTCGGGCGAGGTGAAGAGCATGCCCACGCCGTATTCGCCCGGCCCCGGCAGTTCGATGCCGGCCTCGGGGCATACCTTGCGGAAGAAAGCGTCGGGCATCTGAATCAGGATGCCGGCGCCGTCGCCGGTGTTGTGCTCGCTGCCGACCGCGCCGCGGTGGTCGAGGTTCGCCAGGACGGTTATCGCCTGCTGCACGATCTCGTGGGATTTTTTCCCCTTGATGTGGGTGACAAAGCCGACGCCGCAGGCGTCGTGCTCGAACTGGGGATCGTACATCCCTTGCTTCTTAGGTAAGCCGATTGTTTTCATGATTAAACCTTTGCGCGGTGGTTGTTGCTGCAATCAGATACGCATGCGTTAGCACCCACCGTGCCATTTTGCCGGGATATGAAGTTTTAAAAAAGTATACGCGCTAACTGGCTATTTTACGGTAGTGGCTGTTGCGGGTGGCGTCGGAACTGCGGAGGGGCGGTCTGGTGGTGTTGATTACATGCGTCACTCAAATGAGTACTCAACGCTGCATCGCTTCACGCAGCTTTCTGGCCAGGGATTGGATATCGAAAGGCTTCTGGATGAAGAGTCTCCCCCCCTCCATCACGCCGCGTTGCGCCACCAGGTCATTTGTGTAGCCGGACATGAATAGCACCTTGAGCCCCGGGCGAAACGACTCGATGGCGTCCACCATCTCCTTGCCGTTCATGCCAGGCATCACCACGTCGGTGAGAATCACGTCGAGGTCGGTATCTTCCTTGCGGCAAAGGGCGATAGCCTCATCGGCGCCGGCCGCCTCTATGACGTGGTAGCCGATCTCCTTCAAGGTGTTGAGGGTTGTTCTGCGCACCAGCGGGTCGTCCTCGACCAGTAGCACCGTTCCCGAACCGCTGAGCGAAACCTCTTCGTCTTTTGCGGCATCGACGGCGGCTCCGGAAAACCTCGGGAAGTTGATCTGGAAGGTGGTCCCCTGTCCCGGTTCGCTGTAGACGTTGATGAAGCCGTTGTGCTGCCTCACGATGCCGTAGACGGTGGCGAGCCCGAGCCCGGTCCCCTTGCCCACCTCTTTCGTGGTGAAAAAGGGCTCGAAGATCTGCGCCAGGGTCTCGCGGTCCATGCCGCAGCCGTTGTCGCTGACTGCAAGTTGCACGTATTCCCCAAGGGAGGCATCCAGGTGGAACTGGCTGTAGCTGCCATCCACCCGGACGTTTGCCGTTTCTATGGTGAGTACCCCCCCGTTGCCCATTGCGTCGCGTGCGTTCACCGCCAGGTTGACCAGGATCTGGTCCAGTTGCGTCGTGTCCGCATCGATGGTCCAAAGACCGGGCTCCGGATTGAAACTCATGCGGATATCCTCGCCGATCAGGCGCCCCAGCGTCTTCTGCATCTCCGTGAAGTGCTCGTTCAGGTTCACCTCGCGCGGCGCGATGATCTCCTTTCTGGAGAAGGCGAGAAGCTGGCGGGTGATCTGGCTGGAGCGCTTTCCGGCCTGTACTATCTGTTCCAGGTCCTGCCAGACCGGGGTCCCCTCGGTAACGCAGCGCATCGCCAACTGCGCGCTCCCCAGGATGACGCTCAGCATGTTGTTGAAGTCGTGCGCCACTCCGCCGGCGAGCCTTCCGATCGACTCCATCTTCTGTGACTGGAAAAGCTGGGCCTCCAAAAGCTTCCTTTCGGTGATGTCCTCCTTGATGGCCAGGAAATGGGTGATGATGCCGTCCTTGTTCCGGATGGGGGAGATGGTTGCGTGCTCGGAGAAGAGTTCGCCATCCTTCTTCCGGTTCAGGAACTCCCCTTCCCAGACCTTGCCGGCCCGAATCGTCTCCCATAGTTTCCGCGATTTATCGATCGGCGCCTTTCCCGAGTTGAGGATGCTCGGGTTTTGGCCGAGGACCTCCCCGGGGGAGTAACCGGTCAACTGGACGAACTTCGGATTGACGAATTCGATGCGCCCCTGGGTGTCGGTGATGACGATGGAAACGGGACTCTGTTCGACCACCTGGGACAGCTTGCGCAGAGCCTCTTCGTTGTGCTTTCGCTCGGTGATGTCCTGTATAACCCCGTCGATGTAGATCAGTTCTCCCTCTTCGTTGAAGGCTGGACGGGTACTGAGATCGACCCAGATCCGGCTTCCGTCCTTGCGGCAGAATTCGACCTCGAAATTCTTCACATTTTGCCGCTGGAACATCATGGCGTAGAGTTCGTCGCGCCGTTGCGGATCCACGTAGAGTTGCAGCCCTACGTTGACCACCCCCTCCAGCACTTCGTCGGGGGTGCTGTAGCCCAGGATGGCGGCTGTCGCCGGGTTGCAGGAAAGGAATTTCCCCTCGGGGGTGGTTTGGAAGATCCCTTCCATCGCGTTTTCGAAGATGCCCCGGTACTTCGCCTCGGCAAGGCGCTCCTGCTCAAGGGCCTTCTTCATCCCGGTATAGAGGATCTGGTTTTCGATGGTGGAGGAGAGGAGCCCGACCAGGTTGCCGAGGCCGAAAAGGGCCTCCTCGCTGTCGCTGATCCTGCGGTAGAACTCCGCGTTTTCGGAGGAGTTTCCCACGGCAAGAAATGCTACCGGGTCGGTTCGGTTTCCCAAGGGGCAGATGAAATACTCGTGCATCAGCAGCAGGTCCCGGTGTTCGACAAGATCGGGCGACTGCGAATCTTCCGTGCAGATGCTGTAGTTGGCCCCGGCGAAAAGCGGGGTCAGGATGGCAGCCTGGCGGGAGAGGGTGAGGGAGGAGACGCCCTCTTTTTCCTGAGGGTAATGGTAGCCGTCGCAGGCGCGGACCGCATAGGCGTCGCTGTTTTCGGTTTTCTGGAAGAAGAGCACCCGCTCGTAGTCGAGCCTGTTGATCACGTACTCGGTGGCGAGATCGAAGATCGCGGGGAGGTCGCGGCAGGTGTAGAGCCTTGAATTGAGATCGTAGAGCCCGCTGTATTCCTTAAGCTGCAGATCCAGTTTCTCCTGATAGTCGTAGAGCCTGCTTTCCGCTTTGACCAGGCGCTTGACCTGCCCGGAGAGGACCTCGTTTTCCTGCCGCAGCCTTTCCAGCTCCACCGTCAGCGTATCTCTATGCATTTTGTCCATGTACCCGACCGCCCGAGCTTAGTAGACTACCGCAACGACTGAGGTGAAGTTGTGGAAGCAGTTGTACCTGCTGATCGGACCTATTTCCCCATAGGTATAAAAGCCGAGCCAGGGGAGGTCCTCGCCCAGGTCGCGCTGGAGGCATTTCACCAGGTCCATGCGTTCCTGCTCCTTGAATACGACCCGGCCCCGTCCCATGCACTCAAACTGCAGCACCAGTTTGGGCTTTTGCCCGGCAAGATCTTCTTTGATCTGCCGTGGGATTGATCTGAGGCCGTCCATCATCAGCTCTTTGTCGCGGCGGACGATCCAGAGGGGGGTTCCGTCCGTGACGTCGGACTGGATGGTAACGGAGCCGGCCTCATCGTCCTTTGCCATTATGTACCGCACGTAGTACTCGTCGTACCGCTCTCTCAGGTGCTCCGGTGTCTTGAACCCGAGCCCGAGGTTCAGGGTCGCCTTGTTCCACTTGACCGCCCAGTCCTCGTCTACGTATTCCTTGAGCACATCCAAGGCGGGGGTCCCATCGATCTCGTAGATGATGTTTCCCTTGCTGCGCGTGATGGTGCGCTTCGCCCCGACCGGGACGCAGCCATGGTTGATGCCCCAGGCGACGCGGCACCTGCCCGACATGACGATACAGCAGGCGCCTTGGCTCAATATTTCGCCGTCGTGGTACTGGTAGGTCCTGCGGGAAGCCCAGTTGTCCGCGGCGAGGCCTCCGAAAATCGGGAGCTTGGCGGAGGAGGGGAGAGCCGCCTCGAAGGCTGCCACAAAGGGATCGAAATCAAATGCCAAGCCGTCCGCCAGCAGGAAAAAGGCGCGGCTGTCGTCTGCCAGAAGCGGGGTGATCTGCGCTGCCAGCTTCTTGCCGGCCGCGCAAGGCTCTTCGCCTATCCCGGTGACGGAGGTGATGCCGAAGCTTACTTCGTCGGAGGCGATCACCATGACACCGACAGCGAAGTTCGTTTCCACCACGGCATCCTGCACGATGATCCCTTCGCCGGAACAGCCGCAAAGAGGCGCCGCGGACGTCGCCTCGCGGATGGCGCCGATCAACTGCTGCTGCTGGTAGCCTACCGTGGCGAAGACGATGACGAGGTCCGGCTTGGCGATGCCGGCCTGTTCCAGTGCCGTCCGGGCTGCCTCATTCCCGGCATCCATCGGGCTTTTCCGGGTGCTGAAGCCTATTCCAACTGACGTACCCATGGGTTTACTCCTGCTGCAGACGCTCTCTACGAACCCCGCTGGCTCGACTGCTTGTTCCCTTGCCCGGAACTGCCTGTATTCCAGGGGCAAAAACGGATGAGCCATTCTAAGCCTCCCGCATCCTCAATGCAAGTGGAGAGGCCGTATACGAAAATAGCTGTTTGTCGAAAGACGGGAATAACGCAGATCGCCGCAGTTAAAGGTCTTGGCGACGGTTGACATGGTGAAGAGGGTTGTGGTAGGTAGATTTAAAAGGGGGGCATCCTCAACGGATGCCCCCTTTTGTGTGCGCAGGGGGATCTTCGGAAAGTGTCAAAAAACGGAAAACTGAAAAAAGCGCAGAATGTGGAAAAACGTCGGCTGCAAATGGAGGAAGCTCTGGAATGTCTTCCCCTGAAGCAAGCTGCCGGGCAGCCGATTGAGAGTGTGCAGAGCGTGCAGACCTTGACGGTGGTTAAGAGACAACCGAAGCAATGTTCTTTCGTTCACTGCCAGCGCTACCTTGACCCCTCGTGTACCGTTTGCCCCTACTGTGGCCATATAATCGCGGACTGAAACCGCCACGCGGTAAAACCCAGCGAGCAGCCAGCCTCTTGCCTTTTACCACTCCTTGTTTCGCGTTGCTGATTCAAAAGCCGTTTATTTGGCCGGCGGGACCATCCCTCCGTCGGTGTCCTTCTCCGTGTCAGGTCTCAAGAAAGAAGAACCTGGGGTGAAGACGCCTGTCCAAGGCCTGGGTCGGACGTTTCGAAGATCGAGCTTGAAGTCCGAGGGAGTAGGGTCGCCTGAGCAGTCGTAAGTTCTTCCGTCACTGTTGGGAGGACAGCAGACCCAGAGGCAGGGGCCTGCGGCGTCGCGATAGCCAAGGAGCAGTTCCTCCTGGCCGCAATGTATCCGCACCGGCGGTTTTGTTCCCGGCCCGCACTGGTTGAGACCGATGAGGGCGAAGGCAGAGGACGCGCTAGATAAGGCGAAGGTGGCGATGCCAAAAAGCAGGGAACAAGGTCGCATGCTGGACCTCCTTTAAGCCTGATGGGGTTCGGGCTCGAACACGACAAATTATATGCGGAAGGGGCGGAGCTGCAATCGTTGTTCAGGGGCGTTTGGGGGAGGTGCCGCAGGTTTGGCGCCGGATAAAAAAGGGCGGCCTATTGGCCGCCCGCTCTTATATCGTCAATTGTGGTTTTCAAACCTTACCATTTGCCGTGACGGCTTTTTTCGGTTTCCAGATGACTTTCCACGTTTTTTTCGGCTTTGCCCACGTTTTTCTGCACTTTGCCCGCTATTTTTTCGGCCTTACCTTCGGATTCCAGAGAGACGTTACTGAAAATCTTACCGGCTGTTTCCTTTACTTTACCTTTGGCTTCGTGTAACGCACCCTTTGATGTATCTTTCGTGCTTGATCTCATGGCTTACCTCCAGGCTTTCGCCGTTACTACTTCCGCTCATTTATTTCCCTGTCGTTACTACAAGCTCATCTTACCACGATGCCGGCTTTAAGGTATACCTCTTCTTTGGAGCTGGAACTTACGCAGGTGCGGTACGATGCAAACCATTTGAACAGGGATGAAGGGGATAAATGGGATAACTGCGAACTCAACAAACTTTCGGAACCGACGACAACTTTTGCTTTATCAATTTAATCCCGACATCCTAGTGGATAAGACTCATGTATTTCACATCGGCTGTCGAGTCTCCTCAAGAGGCCGCTCTCTTGGAGGTCATGAATAAATTATCTTTGACATTGCCGAAGACCTGAAATAATCTCAATTATTCTATCACTGTCGGCGAGGATACAATGCTCAAGAATGGGATGCTTGTGGTGTCGATGCTGTTTGTCTTTTGCCGTCCGCTTGTGTCACATGCGCAATCTGACGAAGCTGCGATGATGACTACGGCCAAGGTGCATTACCAGGACGGCGGCTACTACGTTGAAGTCAAGGCATCCGTTGCAGCCCAGGCGCCCATCAAAGCCGAAGTCGCCGCGCCTGCTCCCGCACTTTCGGTTCCGGTCGCTCTGCCTGTCGATGCCGTAATGTCGGAGGAGACGGAAACAGCCTGCCGGGATACCTCTGCAAGCGTCCCGGGGACCTATGCCATAGAAGTTGGAGAGTTCATCGGGAAGAACGCTCTCGTTAAGGGGAAAAAGGCGGTCAAAAAGGCGGGGCTTATGCCGGTTGTCGGGCCCGGCGGCCAGAAAGTGGAAGTGATGCTGCGGATCCAAGTGGGTGAATTCAGCGACGAAGGCGCGGCAAGGAAAATGCTGAACAAGCTGCGGAAGGTAAATGCCGGCCTGTTCATGCTAAAAGACAAGGGCGGGACCTTCCGTGTCTATGCAGGGTCCTATTTCGAGCACCAGGCTGCTCTCGACGAGCAGAAGCGTCTTTCCGGCAAGGGGATTCGGTCGGAGCTGAAAGAGGCAACGGTTCCTGTGTCGACCTACGTCATCAACGCCGGCTGTTTCGCTACCGAGCAGGCTGCCAAGGAGAAACTGGCTGAGTTGGAGCGCCTGGGATTGAAAGGGAAGGTGCTCCCCCCTCAATAACCCGCCTCCTCTAAGCGGCGAAATTTCCGGTAGCAATAACTAGAAAAGGCATCCGGCCTTATAGCCGGATGCCTTTGTCGTTTTGCGACCTTGTTCCGTCTGCGCGCTTTAGACGCCGGCGGGGAGGACGGAGGGCTCGAAGTCGTAGGTGGCGAAGTAATCCGCCACCGTCTCGGCCCTTCTTATCAGCTCGACGCGGCCGTCGGCGCGCAGCATCAGCTCCTTGGGACGCAGGCGGCCGTTGTACTGGAACCCCATGGCGTGGCCGTGGGCGCCGGAATCATGGATGACAAGGATGTCGCCGTCCTCGACCGGCTGGAGTTCGCGCTGTACCGCGAATTTGTCGTTATTCTCGCAAAGCGAACCGACCACGTCGTAGATCTCGGTTTTCGGGTCGCTGTCCTTGCCGAGGACGTCGATATGGTGGTAGGCGCCATAAAGGGCAGGGCGCATCAGCGCGGACATGCAGGCGTCGACGCCGATGTACCTGCGGTAGGTGTCCTTGCTGTTGATGGCGGTGGTGACCAGGGCGCCGTGGGGGCCGGTCATGAAGCGGCCACTTTCCATGAACATCGCCGGTGCGTGGCCGTGGCGCTTGCGGAAGCCGTCGAAGAGCTCGGTCACTTCGGCCGACATCCTGGCCAGATCGAGCGGCTTTTGTTCCGGACGATAGGGGATGCCGAAGCCGCCGCCGATGTTGACGAACTCGAACTTGATGCCCAAAGCAGCTTCGACTTCCTCGGCTACCTCGAGTACCATGCGCGCGGTCTCGACGATGTAGGTGTAGTCCAGCTCGTTGGAGGCTACCATGGTGTGCAGGCCGAAGCGGGTGGCGCCGCGCTCCTTCGCCTGGCGGTAGGCCTCTACGACCTGTTCGTGCGAAACGCCGTACTTCGCCTCTTCAGGGTTGCCGATGATCACGTTGCCGGTGCGGCGCGGTCCCGGGTTGTAGCGGAAGCAGATCATCTCCGGGAAGTGCGGCACCTTCTCGATGAGGGAGATGTCGTCGAGGTTCAGGATGCACCCGCCGTCCTGGGTAGCGAAGTCGAACTCTTCCCGGCTGGTGTTGTTGGAGGTGAACATGATGTCTTCAGGCATTGCCCCGAGTTCGCGGGCGAGGATCACCTCGGGAATGGAGCTGCAGTCGAAACCGAAGCCCATCTCTTTCATGAGCTTCAGGATTTCGCGGTTGGGAAGCGCCTTTACCGCAAAGAACTCGCGGAACCCGGGGATGCCGGAGAAGGCCTTGACCAGCTGCGCGCCGGTTTCTCTGATGCCGGTCTCGTCGTAGATGTGGAACGGGGTCTGGAAGCGCTGCTGGATCTGCGGGATGCGGGGGAACAGGCGGTCCTTGAAAGAAGCTGACATCGGCATTGAATAGGTCTCCTCTGGCTTTATTAATTGCTCTTCGCTGCGTCGCTTGTTAAAGGTTTCGCTCGGCATGCACCAGATCGACCCTTCTGGTTTCCTTCACGGTCTCCAGGACGATCTGGGTACGGGTCGACTTGACCCCCTTGAGCGGCTGGATCTGGTGGCGCAAAATCCGGGCAAGGGTCGCATTGTCGGCGGTTCTCAGCTTCACCAGGAAACCGTCCGGACCGACCACCTGGTGCACCTCCTGGACGGAAGTCATGCCGGCTAGCGCCTCGGCCGTCTCGCTGGAATTCCCTTCCGCTTCTATGAAAACGAAGGCGGCTAACCCCTGGTGAAAACAGACGGGGTTCAGCCTTACTTCGTACCCCTCGACTATGCCGCGTTCCTCCAGCTTCCGGATCCGCTCCAAGACCGCAGAAGGAGCCATACCGACTTGTCGGGCGACCTCGGCGTTGGGGATCCGAGCTTTCTCCTGAAGGATTTCCAGTATGTGAATGTCTATATCGTCAATCATTCTTGTTTACACCGCCTGAAGCGAATTGTATTCGCTGTTATGCCGGTTGTAAAGAATTTTTTGATGCCAGACACCCCATACTGTCAAACCTTCGCCCGCGGCGGTCCTTATTCTTTTAAATGTTAAAAAATACTATTAAAGCCAAGGGTTTTGTTGCCGATAAGGGAGAAAAATTGGCAGTTCGTTGACAACAGCTCCTATAGGTGCAAACATGAATATTTCCTTAGATATTTATCTGCGACTGAAAATCAAGACACGGATACTCTTTCTCTCCGCCTGCTACAGTTTCTGCATCATTGCAGCAGTCATAGTGGGGAGATCCTTCTCCGCTTCAATCGCCATCATCTCGACCACAGTTTTCGTGATACTCGGCATCGTCTTCAGCGCGCTCCTTTACTGGACGGTCAACGACGCACTAGCCAGGATCCAGGGATATTTGGCCAAGATGACCGAGGGAGATCTGACCCAGAAAATAGCGCCGAAACGCAACAACGAAATCAGCACCATCATCCGCTCCATAGGCTCGCTGCAAGACACCTTGCGGGAAATAGTCTCGCAGATATCCCGTACCTCCGAAGACCTCACCAAGGCTTCCCGGCAAGTACATTCGAGCGCCACGCAGATCGCTGCCGGAACCGAGGATGTCGCCTCGCAGACCAACGCCGTTGCCGTGGCGAGCGAGGAGATGGCCGCAACCTCGGGAGATATCTCGCAAAACTGCATGAGGGCCGCTACGAACTCCAGCCAGGCGACGGAGACCGCACAGTCCGGAGCCAACGTCGTGCATCAGACCATCGAGGGGATGGAAGTGATAGCCGCCAGGGTAAAGGATGCCGCCGGAACAGTAGAAGGATTGGGGGCACGTTCGGATCAGATCGGAGAGATCGTAGGGACCATCGAGGACATCGCGGACCAGACCAACCTGCTGGCGCTTAATGCCGCCATCGAAGCTGCAAGGGCAGGGGAGCAGGGGCGCGGATTTGCTGTGGTGGCCGACGAAGTGCGCGCCCTTGCGGAGCGCACCACGCGCGCCACGCGCGAGATCGGAGAGATGATCAAGGCGATTCAGACCGAGACCAGACACGCCGTAACGGCGATGGAAAGCAGCGTCACCGAGGTGGAGAAAGGGACGGGGTACTCGAGGAAATCCGGCGAGGCCCTCGAGGAGATCACCGGCAAGATCTCCGAGGTCACCATGCAGATCAACCAGATCGTGACGGCTGCGGAGCAGCAGACTGCCACCAGCGGGGAGATCTCCCGCAACGTCCAGCAGGTGACCGAGGTCATCCAGCGCAACGCCCATGAAACCGCCGGCGCCGTCACCGCTGCGGCGACGCTTTCCTCTCAGGCCGATCAACTGGAGCGCCTGGTGCGACAGTTCCACCTCTAAATGCGGAACGTGCGAGCCATTGGAAAATAGCCAGCTGCGCCGGTACCATCGCTGCACGGTACCGGCGGCGCCGAAGCCTTTTCGAACCAAGGCCCCCCCATCGATCACTTTCTCCCCCGCCTTCTCTGCTGCGCCACCCTTCAAAGACAGATGGATTCTTGAGAGAACTCCCCAGGTCCCAAGATCGCAGTACGACCGTCAGGTTGACTACTGCAAAATTATCCCTATAGTTGTCGGCGTCTTAAAATCAACTAACAGTGGAGGCGTTATGATCAAGAGGATCTTGGTACTGTCAGTGGCATGTGTGTCGTTCGCGTCGGTCGTGACGGCAGCACCGAAAAAGCAGACTGTTCAGCCGGCCAAGCAGGTGATTCTTGCCCCGGACCAGTTGGAATGGAAGAGCGGCCCGGCAGAGCTTCCGACCTCGCAGATGGCGGTCCTGGACGGTGACCCGAAGAAGAGTGGGTACTTCGCTGTCCGTCTCAAACTCCCCGCCGGTACCACCATAGCCCCCCATTTTCACGAGGGGGTGGAGCGGGTAACGGTGATCTCAGGGACTGTCAAACTCGCCATGGGGAAGACGCCGGATAATCCGACGGTGCTTCCGGCCGGAAGCTATTTCGCCCTTGCGCCCAGGACGGTTCACAACGCTTGGGTGGACAAGGAAACGGTCCTGCAGATCGCGACCAATGGGCCGTGGAGCCTGAAACTGGTGGATCAAGGCGAGAAAAAAGGGAAGTAGTCAGCGCCAGAGGGAGTCGGGGAGCCGTCCGCGGCCGGTGAAGAGTTCCAGGTACTCCGGCTCTTCCAGGAACGCCAGCACACCTGTACCCAATTCGATGCTGCGGTCGTCGAGACCTCTGGATTTGAGTGCCTTGCCCAGGCCAAGGGTGTTACGCGAAAAAAGGCGCCTGGAAACCCAGGCGCCTTTTTGTCCAAGCTCGTAGCGCTGCGCGCCGGCGGCGCTCCGCATCCGCTAGCTTTTGAAGCGGGAGTTCTTCTTGAAGTGCCGGAAACAACCTTCCAGTCGCTGCTGCTGTGCCGGGGCCAGGGGCTTGAATTCAAGGCCGCAGGCAGCGCCGTCATGGTTGGTACGGAGCCATACCACCCGCGCGGTAACCTTGAGCGGCACCTGTTGCTCGAATTCGTCCAGGGAGGTGCCGGGGGTCATCAGTTCCACCTCGACGACTTGCCCTTCTTTTAGCCCGGCCTGCGCGGCGATGCGCAGCTGGAGCCCGGTCATGCTGAAATCGCTGGTGATTCCCTGGATCTCCTGCTGCGAACCCGTCTCGCGTATCACGGCCAGAAGCCCGTTGTTCGCGCGCGGGTATTGCCGCTGCTCGCGCGCGGAACGCTCGATTTCGGTTTCGGTACTGAAGGTGAAGTTGTCCAGCAGGCGGTTGAACTGTTTGGTGACGGCGTTGAGGTCCCCACTGATGGTGGCGGTGACCCCGATCTTGGCGCCGTTGTCCTTTATGGTGTGGAAGAGTGATTCCTGGCTTTGCTGCAACTGCGTGAGCCGCTCCATCTGGGACTTGCTAGCATCGGAGATGCGCCGGCTGGCCGCGGAGGTCTCGCGGACGGAGGAGGCCATGCTCTGTATTATCTGGGCCGTTTGCAGGGTCTTTTGCTCCCCGCCGTTGACGCGCTCGACGATCCGTTCCATGGTCCCCATGGTAGCGGTTACCTGTTCCGCCAGGGACGAGATGATCCTGGTGATCTCCTGGGTCTCCCTTGAGGTACGGGTGGCGAGATTGCGGACCTCGTCGGCCACCACGGCAAAGCCGCGACCCTGTTCTCCCGCCCTTGCGGCCTCGATGGCGGCATTGAGCGCCAAAAGGTTGGTCTGGTCCGCTATATCGGTGATGCTGGCGATGATCTTGTGGATCTCCTCCGCCACCTGATTCAACCCCGAGGTCTCTTCCGCTGCGCGGTTTACCTCGGCGACCGTTAAACGCATCTGGTCGATGTTCTGGTTGGTGGCGTCAAGGCCTTGTTCGGCCTCCTTTTCGGTCACCAGGGATTCGTTCAGCATCATGTCGGAGAGTTCGCGCACCGACGACGAAATCGTGAGCACCTCGCCGGTTGCTTCGGAAACCTGCAGTACCTGCGCTTGCTGTGCCTTGGTGCTATCGGCTATCTCGTTGGAGATCTCGGAAATCTGAAAGGAAGACTGTTCCATCTGCAGGCTGGCGCCGTGGATGTTGCGCAGCACCTCGGTCTGGTTGCCGACCATCTTGCGCATGGCGTGGAGGAGCTTGCTGATCTCATTGGTGCGCTTGATCACGATCTCCTGGCTGAGGTTTCCCTGTGCCAGTGCCTCAAGGTTGTTGATAGTCCGCGCTATCGCACTGGTGATGCCCCAGATGTTGATACCGCCGAATAGCGCGCCCATGGCGATGAACAAAATCGTCAGTCCCCACTGCCAGATCTGTGAGTCGACGGAACCTGCAACTGTTGCAGCGACGATGCACAAGCTGTAGCACAGGCATAAAATCATCAACCTGGTCTTGATGGTGAGACAGAGATAGTAGTGCCAGATAGTTTCCATGCAGCGGGAACTCCTTTCTGTTTTGATCGTCGCGCGTCTTTGCGCATTACACAAGAAAGAAGCCCGCCGCGTACTTTTCAAAAGGAAAGGCATAACGCATAAGAGAGCCTATCTTGCTACCTATTAGGTTCGGCGAGAAAGACTATGACTTTAATAAAAACTGTATACAGTTTCGATTGAGGGTCGTTCGTGCGTTTGCGGCGGGGTATCGGGAGCTTGGCTGGTGCGCCTTTTGAAAAGAAAAAGGCGTCCGGTATCTTCACGGGCGCCTTCGGGTTTGCGAATGCGATTTTGGGGAAAAGGCGGCAACTCCGCCCGAGGCGCCTATCAGGCTCCGGAGCCCTTGGCTGCCTCGGCGTTGCACCGCTCCACCGAATCCCTGAGCCACTTTATTTCCTCGGGGTGGAACTGTTTGGAGAACTCCGTCCCGACGTTCAAAGCCCAGTGCAGGGGAGGCGTGGTGTTCTGGGCCAACAGGAATCCCGGCGCCTCTATGAACTTCCCTTCCTCGCCGGCCCAGGCCTTCAGCCGCTCCAGCGAGCTGAATATCATCAGGTAATCGTTTCCTTCAGCCTCGGTGATAACCGGAATGACTCCCGCCGCCTCGTCCTGCTGCTGGTCGTTGTTCAGGATGGGGACGAAAAAGGCGGAGTTGAGAAAGAGGTCGTAAAAGGCGGACTGCTTTTTCTGGTCCCGCATGTCCTGGCGCAGTTCGACCAGCGCCTCGTCTAGTTTTTCCATCGTGGTTCCTTTGTCTTAGGTGAACGTGTATTGTTTTGCTTTCGGGAAACATACTAAACCGCAAAAAGCATTACAAGCATAATATCGGCTGCGTGCGGCGGCCGGGGAGGGGCGCATCCGGTCCGGCGCCTGGGGGGCGGGCGACGCGTTCGTTGCCCAAGAGGCGGAAGGATGCTTCGTTCCGTAGCGGTATGATAGAATTCCAATCTTGTGCCGGCGCTTCGCCCCTTGCCGGGGAATCCGTCGTACCCGTTACGGCCGAAGGAGTCTCTCTTGCCACTGTCAAACGATATGAACCAGCGCGCGTCTAGCCCGTTTTTCATAGTCATGAACGCCGGCTCCGGAGACAAGGATGCGGACCAAAGGGAGGATGCCATCCGCAGCGTCCTTGCCGCGGGAAAGCGTCCTTACCGCCTGTGGCGCGTAAGCGACATACGGCGGCTGCCGGAGGTGGCGCGGGAGGCCGTGCAGCTCGCACGGCAGCAGCAGGGAACAGTTGTCGCCGCGGGGGGGGACGGTACCATCAACGCGGTGGTCCAGGAGGTGCTCCCTTCGGGGTGTCCCTTCGGCGTACTCCCCCAGGGTACCTTCAACTATTTCAGCCGCGCCCACGGGATCCCGGTCGATACGGAAGAGGCCTGCTCCTTGCTGTTGCGCGGGGAGCTGCGGCCGGTGCAGGTCGGGCTGGTGAACCAGCGCCCTTTCCTGGTGAATGCAAGCCTCGGCCTTTATCCCAAGCTGCTGGAAAAGCGCGAGGTTCATAAGCAGAGATTCGGGCGCAGCAGGCTCGTTGCCGTGCTGTCGGGCCTTGCGACCTTGCTGGCTCCGCCACCGCGGCTGGTGCTGGCCCTCGACGACGGCGCGGGGAGCGACGTGATGCACATCTGCACCCTGGTAGTCGACAACAACCTGCTGCAACTGCGGCAGATGGGGCTGCCTGAGGCGCGCGCCGTGCAGCAAGGGGAACTGGCGGCGATCGTGGTCAAGGCTCAAGGGGTGGGACAACTGATTTCAGCCCTGGCACTGGCGGTACTGGGAAAGCTTCGGGAAGCGGATGCCGTCGACTCCTTTTCCTTCAAGAGGCTTACGGTGAAACCGCTGCACGGCGGCAGGCGCATCAAGGTGGCAACGGACGGCGAGGTCACCTGGATGGTCCCTCCGCTGGTGTTCCAGGCAGCACCCGACTCGCTGCTTCTCGTCGTCCCCCGTTCCAAAACGGTGGGGGGAGAGGGGGAATGAGCGCCATCTTGCATATATCCGACACCCACTTCGGCACGGAAATTCCGGCCGTGGTCGAGGCGCTGCTGCAATTGGCGGGCGACCTGCGCCCGGATCTCCTGGTGCTTTCAGGGGACGTCACCCAGCGCGCCCGCGCCTGGCAGTTCAAAGCGGCTGTCGACTTTCTGGGGCGTATGCCCGTGCCGCACCTCTTGGTGATCCCCGGGAACCATGACCTCCCTCTTTTCAACATCCTGGGGCGGGTTTTCTCGCCCTACGGCAATTTTCAACGCAGCTTCGGCCGCAACCTGGAGCCGGTATTCGAGTCGCAAGAGCTCCTGGTAGTGGGGGTCAACACGACGCGCCCTTCGCGCCACAAGCACGGGGAAGTGTCGCCCCGGCAGATCGAGACGGTGAGCCGCCGTCTCCAGACGGGCTCGCCCCGCCAACTGCGCGTCGTAGCGGCGCACCAGCCCGTGCGCGCCACCCGGCAAAGCGATGTGAAAAACCTGTTGAGGAACCACCCGTACGCCATCCACGCCTGGGCCGAAGCCGGCGCCGACTTGATCCTCGGGGGACACGTTCATCTCCCGCATGTGCGCCTTCTAAACGAAGTTCACGAAATTCCCCGCCGGGTCTGGTCCGTCCTTGCCGGGACCGCCGTTTCCCGCCGGGTCCGCGGCGAAATTCCCAACTCGGTCAACCTGATCCGCTACCGCATAGAAAATGAGCCGCGCAGTTGCCTGGTCGAGCGCTGGGACTACGCTGCCCGCAGAGTTTTTTGTCTTGCCGAGCGGGAGATCCTTCTCCTTCAATAGGTGATGCAACTATGGGTGACCGGTGCCTTCGTCCCGCCCCTTTTTTCTCGTCAAAACCGGTGCAGTTCGCTTACAATGGGTTGGCATGTTGAGAAGGTGAGGAGAGGAATACGCATGCGTTATGGCATAGGGAGGCGAGGCGGCAGGCAGGTGAAGAACGAGGTGCTGCGCTTGATACTCATAGGCGTCGGCTGGGTTTCCATTGCTTGCGCGGTTATCGGTTTGTTCCTTCCCCTGGTGCCGAGCGTGCCTTTCCTGCTGCTGGCTGTATTCTGCTTCTCAAGGAGCTCTGAGAAATTTCATACCTGGCTCGTCGAACATCGTCACCTTGGCCCGATCTTGAAGGACTACCTGGTGCACGGCGGAATGTCACGCAAGGCGAAGGCATGCGCTGTATGTGCCATCTGGATCTCGTTCCCGGTGACGGCATGGTTCGTCGAGAGCACCTGGGCAAAGTTCCTGCTCGTTACCATCGCGGCGGTCGTCACGGTTTATCTCCTGCTGCTGCCGAGCGTTCCTGCTGCGGTAAATCGAAGGTGGAAAATCCGCAACCAGTAAACGACAGCACGTAAAAGAGGGCATCCCTAAGCCGGGATGCCCTCTTTTAGTGAAACGGTCAGGAGCCTCGCCCCTGCTGCACCGGCAGTTTACTTTTTATGCCGCAACGTCGACTTGATTTTGCGGATCTCCTTATGCATCTGCTGCATGTCGCGCTCGATGCCGAGCACGTTTAGGCGCAGCTCGGTGATCTGCATGGCGAGCTTTTCGTTGGAGGGGACCTCTTTCTGTGCCGCGATAGTGGAGGGAGCCGTGTCGGCTACTTGCGTTGCCGGCGCCTCGGCGACCTGAGTCGGGGCAGCGGCGAGCGCCCAGCCCCCGATGTATCCGTTGAGCTTGCCGTCCTGAGAGGAGACCTTGACCCATCCGCCCGAGCACTGCTCCGCCGTTACTTTGGTGTCCTTTTTGATGATCGCCACTACCTTGGCCTTTTTGCTGGGGCTCTTTCTGAGCCTCATCTCCGGTGCAGTTACGGTGCAGACCGTGCTGCTCTCGGCCAGGGCGGGGACTGCAAACGCAGCGACGGCTGCTGCTGCAAGAATGATACTGCGGATGTCTTTTCTCATGACTTCTCCTTTGCTATTGGATTGCAGGCCATTCGGTCGATGATGAATCGCGTTTGCCGATCTTATGCACCTGACAGTTCGCTTCAAAAACTGGCAGGAGATGGTGGCTCTATTGAAGCAAAAAATTTGTAACGGTCAAGATAATAACTTTATTATGAGAATTATTCAATCAAAAAGATCGGTCTATCTCAGGCTCGCCTGCTGCACAGTCGCAACCTGGCGCGCTTGCTTTAGCTTCATGCTATCTATTTTCCGCATCACCTTGTTGTACTGGGCGATAGTGACGTGATCCTGCGTTAGCTCCCTTCTTGCCAGGGCGGCTATCTCTGCGTCATGCTCCATAGCCGCATGCAGTTTCGCGTAGTCGTAGCTGGATATCTCGCGGTTATCGTGCTCGGCGATGTCCCTGAAACCTGGATTGGCAGCAAGCAGTCCAAGTATTGAGACGAACAGTACCAAGATAAACGGCGCTTTTTCCATTATCATTCCTTCCAGTCTGGCAGTGAGCGTGTTTCGGGGGACAGTTATGCTCTTTTGAACGGTCCCTGCGACAGGTTTTACTGTGTTATCGGCCTGTCCTTACGTTACTTAAGAAAAAGTTTGAAAAAAAACGGCAGCGCCATGTCAAATACAATACATGGTGCCGCCGTCATGATTTATCTTGATCCATTCTTCTTTATTATCGTTCGCATCCGGTTCTTCCTGATCGAACTCAGGCGACAGTCTCACTGCTGCCATCTTGTGCTTCTCAGCGGTAGAGGGTTCTAGCTGCTTCAGCTTCCTCGCTACTCCAATATATCGAAAAAGGGAGATTGAAGGTAATAGGTGAAAGCAAGGTTTTACTTTCGGAGACGGAAGTTACTGCCAGGGCATGCTGCTATGTCAGCACGTAATAGATGTCGTGTGTTACAGATCGCTTCCTTGCGGGAGGTACAAAGGGGCGTGCCGTGGAAACCTGCGGTGACGGCCAGACCACCGCAGGTACGGAGATTTATTTGCCTGGGATGCCGGGGATGGTGATGCAGAGGCATTGCGCTTCGGCATAGGTCGTGTTGCCGCAGAAGATGCGGCCGTGCACCATGATCTTGCGCCCTTCGACGGAGACGACCCTGCTTTCCACGGTGATCACCCTCCCCAAGGGGAGCATGTTACGGAAGCTGACGTTCAGGTTTCCCACCACGATGGAGTACCCCTCGGCCCATCCCGCCAACCCAAGCGCCTCGTCCATGATCGCTGCGACTGCGCCGCCGTGTGCATGCCCCGGGGGGCCTTCGGCTTCGGGGCCAAGCCAGAACCTGGCGTGGAGATGATTGTCGGCGTCGCGGTAGTAGCGGGCCCGGAAACGGTCTCCGCTTCTGTCGCCGGAGACAAAGCGGAGCGAATCCCCCACCAGTGCAGGTGCGTCGAAAGGGGTCCAGCCGGCCTCGCCGCTCAAATCGATTTCCGGTTCCGTCTCCTCACAAGCTTTCAGTACAGTCGAAGTAGGCACTGCGATTTCTCCTTAGCATGTTTTTGTATACGTTAACGTGGGCGGTACCTTATCAGATTTCGCCCGGGAAATAAAGGGGGGATCCCGGCCAGGGCGTCAGGGCCCCTGGTTCCCGGTCAACCGGTTGACATTGCTGGCTTCCAGGCGCCGGAGGCGGTGAATCTAGTTGACACTTTCAGCTGCAAGGCGTAAACAAAAACTCACTCATCGTGCCATGAAAGCTGGAGCAAAGTGATGCAAGACGACCTGACGCCGGAGCCGCGGGAGAAATTACCGAAGGCTCCACTCGACATCTCCCTGCCGGACCCAAAGGCGGCCCTGTTGCTGCAGGATCTGCAGCGCAGGCTGGCGACGGTCGAGGCCGAGAATGCCCAGTTGCGCCGCGTCATCGAATCCCAGCGTTCCGTCGAGGAGGGGTATCGCTCCCTCTACAACGACACCCCGGTCATGCTGCACTCCATCGACCGCAACGGGCTGCTCCTGGGAGTCAGCAACTACTGGGTCGAGGTGCTGGGCTACCAGCGGGAGGAGGTGATCGGGCGCAAGTCGACCGATTTTCTCACCGAGGAGTCGCGCCGCTACGCCGAAGAGGTCGTCCTGCCCGAGTTCTTCCGCACCGGTTTTTGCTGCAACGTCCATTATCAGATGGTGAAAAAGAGCGGGGAGCTCCTGGACGTGCTCCTTGTCGCCTCGGCGGAGCTGGGACCCCAGGGGGAACTGCTGCGCTCCTTTGCCGTCATGACCGACGTGACCGAATGGAAGGCTGCGGAAAAGGCTCTGAAGGAGAGCGAAGAGCGCTACCGCATGATAGTAGAGACCTCCCAGGAGGGGATACTCGCCGTCGATGCCGAAGGGCGCGTAAGCTACGCCAACCGTCAGTTCGCCGAGATGCTGGGCCTGGAGGTCGGCGACGTCGTCGGGCGTCTCTTCCTTGAGTTCGTCGACGACTGCCTGCACGACGAGATAGCCGCCAAAATGAAGAGCCGGGAAAAGGGGCTGTCCGAGCATTACGAGACGATCTTGCTGCGCAACGGCGGCTCCAGGATATGGGCCAGCGTTTCCGCCATCCCCGTGAAAGGCCCAAGCGGCGAGTTCACCGGGGCGTTCGCCATGGTCTCCGACATCACCAAGCGCAAACAGGCTGCCGAGGAGATCGAGGTGCTGCACACGCACCTTTCGGCGCGCGCCTGCGAGATGGAGCTTGCCAACGAAGAACTGGAGGCCTTCAGCTACACCGTTTCCCACGACCTCAGAAGGCCTCTCACCGCCATCAACGGCTTCAGCCAGGTGCTGCTCGAGCTTTACGGTCCCGGCATGGACCCGCAGTGCAGGGAATACGTACGGGAGATCCTCAACGGCAGCATCAGGATGAACCACCTGATAGACACACTTATCAACTTCTCGCGCCGAAACACAGGTGAATCGGTCAGGGAAGAGGTGGATATAACCGGGCTGGTGGAGGAGCTTTGCGCCGAACTCAAACGCGCCGAGCCTCAGCGCAACGTCTCCCTGCTTATCCAGCCAGGCGTGCGCGGTGTCGCCGATGCACATCTTTTGCGCGTGGTTCTGGACAACCTGCTGGGAAACGCCTGGAAGTACTCCGCCAAAAAGGAGCTGAGCGAGATCGCTTTCGGCACCATCGACCACCAGGGGAAGACCGCCTACTTCGTCCGGGACAACGGGGCGGGTTTCGACATGGCCCTGGGGGATCTGCTGTTCAAACCGTTCCAGCGCCTTCACGACGCGCGCGATTTCGAAGGGACCGGCATCGGCCTCGCCAGCGTGCAGCGCATCATTCAGCGGCACGGCGGCCAGATCTGGGCCGAGAGCGAACCCGGCCAAGGGGCGACCTTCTACTTCACCCTCGGCTAGCGGCGGGCGGCAAAGGGAGCCTTCCGCAACCCTTTTCCCGAGCGGTCGCTGCCGTCCCCTACACCCCTCTCATCAGCTCCATTCCGGCGCAAGGCGCGTCAGCATCTTTTGCCGGTATTCCACGATTTCCTTCCGAAGCGAAGCCAGCTGCGCCATTTTCCCATCCACCTTGTCGATGTGCTGGTCCAAAATCTCGATCAGACGCGGGATCATCCTCTGGGTGCTCTTCGCCTCGCCATAGGCGAGATAAAGGTCCTGCATCTCGCGGATGCTTAGTCCCAGCTCCTTCAGCCGCAAAATGAATTTGATCCTTCTGAAGTAATAGGGGGTGAATTCACGAGTGGCGCCGTCCTGCCGCTGCAGCGATTCTATGATTCCCACTTCTTCCCAGTAGCGCAGAGTCCTGGTGGTCAGCCCGTACTCTTTCGCCAGGTCTCCTATCCCAACCGCCGTCTCGCCCTGCCTCAATTGGTTCATGGTTTACCTTTACGTAAAGTTCTGAGGCCCACTTTTAGACCATCCCTTCAGTTTTGTCAACAGAGTATGCAGAACGGTTCCCTAAAACGGGAGGTTGCTCCCCGATTGCTTCGAATTTGACCACATATTATAAAGTTGTTTTATTTGTGCTTGACATGAACGTAAAGGATAGATATTTTATTCCCACATCCGATCCTGTCCCGACTTCCCGTACCTCCTTTCCTCATGATTTATCAGCTGAATGGCGTCGAGGGCCCCCTGCCGCAAAGACAGGGCGTTTTTCCTTAGCCGCCGCCACTGTTGCCCGATTGGAGCTGCCCCTTGGAACATGAACCGCCCGGGGCATGACTTATGGCAGGGATATCAAAACGGAGGTTTAAATGAGCGAGCTGCAGCAGAGGATCAGGAAGAAGAGTCTGCACCAAAGGATCATGAGCGCCGAGGATACCATCCCGTTCTTCAAAAACGGCATGGACCTTGGGTGGTCCGGGTTCACGCCGGTCGGCTATCCCAAGGTGGTGCCCGAGGCGCTGGCGGACTACGTAGAGAAAAACAACCTGCAGGGGAAGATGCGCTTCAACCTCTTCATCGGCGCTTCCATCGGCGCCGAGATCGAGGACCGCTGGGCATCGCTCTCCATGACCGACAAGCGCTGGCCCTACCAGACCGGGAAGGTGGTGCAAAAGCAGGTGAACAACGGCGGCGTGCGCATGGGAGACAAGCACCTCTCGCTCTACGCCCAGGATCTCGCCTACGGCTTCTACACCAAGGAAAGGGGAGGGGGGTTCGATCTCGGGCTCATCGAAGCAAGCGGCATCACCGAAGACGGCTCCATCATCCTCGGCGGCTCCATCGGCTGCGCCACCGAGGTGATCCAGCACTCGGACCGGCTCATCATCGAGATCAACACGGCGATCCCATCCTTCGAGGGGCTCCACGACATCGTTATGACCGAGCGCCCTCCCTACAAGAAACCGTACCTGATCAGCCGCGTCGACGACCGGATCGGCTCCCCGTACGTCCCGTGCGATCCGGACAAGATCATCGCCATCGTGGAATCCAAAAAGCCCGACCGCGGGCGCGCCCTCAGCGCTCCCGACGCCGTGTCGGAGCAGATCGCGGCGCATATCATCGACTTCTTCCAGTTCGAGGTGAAGGCGGGGCGCCTGCCTAAAAACCTGCTCCCGCTGCAGTCGGGGGTCGGCAACATCGCCAACGCTGTGGTGGGGGGGCTGGTGCAGGGACCGTTCAGCAAGGTACAGGTCTGGACCGAGGTGATCCAGGACACCATGCTGGACTTCTTCGACTCCGGCAAGCTCGACTTCGCCTCCTCCACCTCGCTCTCGCTGTCCGAGGGTGGCTTCCAGCGCCTCTACGACAACTGGGATTTCTACACCGGCAAGGTGGTGCTGCGCCCCATGCAGATCAGCAACAACCCCGAGCCGATCCGCCGCCTGGGGGTGATCGCCATGAACACCCCGGTGGAGTTCGACATCTACGGCCACGCCAACTCGACACTGGTGGGCGGCACCAGGATGATCAACGGCATCGGCGGCTCCGGGGACTTCCTGAGAAACGCCTACCTCTCCATCATGCACACCCCCTCCACCCGGCCCTCGAAGAGCGACGCGAACGGCATTACCTGCGTGGTCCCCATGGTCCCCCACGTCGACCATACCGAGCATGACCTCGATGTGCTGGTGACCGAGCAGGGGCTCGCCGACCTGCGCGGGCTCTGCCCGAGAGAGCGGGCGCAGCAGATCATCTCCAAATGCGTGCACCCCGAGTACAAGCCGATCATGCAGGAATACTACGAGCGGGCGCAGCGGGAGTGCTTCGAGCAAAACGTCGGGCACGAGCCCCACATGCTCTTCAAGGTCTTCAAGATGCAGCAGAGCCTGGCGGAAAAGGGGACCATGAAGATCCCCAACTGGGACTAGGTGCTCGCGGGGGGAAACCATGAAAAAAAAGCGGTCCAAAGGGGGAAACCCGCCGCAGCGGATGGAAAAGGCCGTGGAGCTTCTGGAGGCGCTCGCCATCGAGGGAAAAGAGTGCTCCCTCTCCGCGCTCGCGCGGAGAGTCGGTATCAGCAGGTATCGGACCAGGCGCCTTTTGGAAAGCCTGGAGCAGCAGGAGGCGGGGAAGAGGCTCTTGCCGAAGGCGGACAAAGGGCACTCCCGGGGAAAGGTGGAGGCGCTTTACGGCAGCATCGTGCGGGAAGTGCGCCCGGTCATGGAAAGCCTGGCGCGAAGGCACAAAGAGGCGGTGTACATGGCCATCCTGAAAGGAGAGGAGGTGCTTTTCGTCGACGTGGCCTGCGTCGAGGCCGGGGGGAAGGGCGAGCCGCTGGTGGGGAGGAGGTTTCCCTTCTTCAACAACGCCGCCGGCAAGGTGATGCGCGCCATAGATTCCTGGGACCTATTGGAAAAGATCGGCAAGAGCTGGCGCCGCGGCCGGTCGGCCTTTCCGGACCTGGCCGATTTGCGGCGCGAACTGGAGTCGATCAGGGAAAAGGGAGTCGCCGTCGACTGCGGTGGCATGGGTGAGGGGGTCATTACCGTGGCCGTCGCGGTAAGGGACTATGCCGGCAAGGTGGTCGGCGCGCTCACCCTTTTGGGGCCGTCGGTACGGCTTTTGGGTTCCCGGCTGGAAGAAGAGATCATACCCTCGCTGCTTTTAAGCGGCGAGCTGCTTTCCATGAAATTCGGCTATGCAAGGCCGTGATGTAGGGGGATGTGTCAAACCTTAACCAAGGAGGAGAGCCATGGCGGAAACGAGTTACGACTGGGAAAAGATAGCGAACAACAGCAAGTTTCTGGAACTGAAGAACAAGAAGAGGAGTTTCCTCTTCAGCTGGTGGATCATCTCGACCATTTACTACCTGCTCCTCCCGGTCATCTCAGGATATTTTCCGGAAGCGTTCCGGATCAAGGTGATCGGACCCATCAATTTCGGCTACCTCTTCATCCTCTCCCAGTTCGTGGTTGCCATCGGCGTCGCGGCCTATTACGCCCACGTCGCCAACAAGGATTTCGACCGGCTGACCAAGCAGCTGCTTGACGTGCTTAATTAAAGGAGGGGACAGCATGAAAAAAAGAATCGCCGCCATAACGCTCGCTCTTACGTTCTCCGTTTGCGCCGCCGCTCCCCTCGCAGTCGCAGCCTCGGTCGGCACCGCCGCACCGCAGACACCGGCAATAGCAGCGCCTGCGGCAACAGTTGCGCCTGCAGCCGCCACCGCGGCAGCGCCCACCGCAGCCAAGGCCGCTCCGGCCAAGGGCGCGGACACCCAGCCGGCCAAGGTGACCCCCAACCGCGGCATCACCATCGGCATGTTCGCGCTCATCATCGCCATCACCATGGGGGTGGTGGTCTGGGCCGCGAAGAAGACGCAGACCGCCGCCGACTTCTACACCGCAGGCGGAGGGATCACCGGCCTCCAAAACGGCTGGGCCATAGCCGGCGACTACATGTCGGCCGCCTCTTTCCTCGGCATGTCGGGGCTCATCTCGCTCTACGGCATCGACGGCTTCATGTACGCGGTGGGGCCGATGTTCTCCTTCATCGCCATCCTGCTGGTCATCGCCGAGCCCTGCCGCAACGCCGGCAAGTACACGCTGGGCGACATCCTCTCCTTCAGGTCGTCTCCCAAGGTGGTGCGCGGCGTAGCGGCGCTCTCCACCGTCACCGTCTCGATCTTCTACCTGATCGCGCAGATGGTCGGCGCCGGAAAGCTGATGCAGATGCTGATCGGGATCCCTTACCGCGTCTCGGTCATCGGGGTGGGCGCGCTCATGGTCGCCTACGTCGTCTTCGGCGGCATGAAGGCCACCACCTGGGTGCAGATCATCAAGGCCTCCCTCCTGATGGGGGCGACCACGCTTTTGTGCATCCTGGTCGCTGCGAAGGCGGGCTTCAACCCGGTCTCCTTCTTCACCGACATCGTGAACAACCCGGCCATCCAGGATCACGTCAGGCTGAACGTGCTGAAGGACGCCATTCCCAAGGCGGGGATGGATTACGGCCAGCGCTTCCTGGAGCCGGGGCTCTTCCTGAAAAGCCCGCTGGACCAGATCTCGCTCGGTATCGCCTGGGCGCTTGGCGCCGCCGGCCTGCCGCACATCCTGATGCGCTTTTTCACCGTACCCAGCGCCAAAGAGGCGCGCAAGTCGATCATCATCGCCCTTTTCCTTAACTCCAGCTTCTTCTTCATGATCAGCATCATCGGCTTCGGCGCAGCACTCTACCTGACCCCCCAGGGCATCCTGGCGGTGGACAAAGGTGGGAACATGGCGACGCTCTTATTGGCGCAGCACATGGGTGGTGGCGCCGGGAGCCTCGGCGGAGACGTCTTTCTTGCCTTCATCTGCGCCGTGGCCTTCGCCACCATCCTCGCCGTCGTCTCCGGTCTCGTGCTCGCAGCCTCCGCGGCAATCGCGCACGACGTCTACGTGAACATCATCAAGGACGGCAAGGCGGACCAGCATCTGCAGGTGAAGGTGGCGCGCATCACCTCCCTGTTCGTCGGCACCTCCGCGATCCTGATGGGCCTTGCCGCCGAGAAGGAGAACGTGGTCGCCCTGGTGGCGCTCGCCTTCGCGGTCGCCGCCTCCGGGAACTTCCCGGTGGTCATGCTCTCGCTGTTCTGGAAGAAGTTCAACACCGCGGGGATCGTTTCCGGCCTCGTGGTCGGGACCGTTACCGCCCTCGCGCTGGTGATGGTGTCGCCGGTAATGACCTATCCCAAGAAAGTTGCGGCCGACGCTAAGAAGATCGTCGACACCCTGGAAAAGAAGCAGGCAACGGGCGTGGCGCTGGCGGACAAGGAGCTGAAGACCCTGGAGAAGTCCCGGGTGGAATATGAGAAGAACAAGGATGGCAGCTCCATGGTCGGGCTCGATAAGCCGATATTCCCGCTGAAAAACCCGGGGATCGTCTCGGTGCCGCTCGGATTCCTGGCCGCCGTATTCGGCTGCCTCCTGTTCCGCGACCGCCGCGCCGAAGACATGTTCGCCGAGATCGACGTGCGGCAGAACACCGGGCTTGGGATAGCCAAGGCGACAGATCACTAGCAACTTCCCGCCCCCGGAGGGGGAGGGCCAGGGAGGGGGTATCATGCGCTCAAGGGGGACAGGCACCTGGCGGAGCCAGTCCCCTCTTCCCCCCTCCCGGCCTCCCCCCTCCGGTGGAAGGAGAAAAAACACCAGGAGGTGATCATGACGACGCAAACCGCTTTGCAGAAAACGGAACCGGAAAACGCTGCCGGCGACGAGGGGATCCAGCTCCTTTACTCGCTCAGCAAGGAGGAACTGGTCCGGATAATCACCGACGACGCCAAAAACTGGCTGGCCCATGACGGGGTCTGGTTCCAGTCGCTGGAAAAGAAATTCGGCATGGACGTGGCGGTCGATATCGACACCGACGCCTGGAGGCTCTTCACCGTCATCGAGGCCAAGCGGATCATGGAGCGGCTGGGGCTGAAACCGGGCGGGGGGATTCCCGCACTGGTGGAGTGCCTGAAGCACCGTTTTTACGCCCGGCTCAACCTGCAGCAATGCCTGGAGGTGACGGAGACCCAGGCCGTCTTCCGCATGATCGACTGCCGGGTCCAGTCGGCCAGAAAGCGCAAGGGGCTCCCGGACCATCCCTGCAAATCCGTCGGTATCGTCGAATACTCCGGCTTCGCCAGCACCATCGACCCGCGGATTCATACGAGATGCATCGCCTGCCCGCCGGACGAGCATCCTGAGGAGTTCTGGTGCGCCTGGGAGTTCACCCTGAAGCCCTGAGGCGCTCGGAAAGATTCAAACGAAAAGGAGAGACACCATGCACACCGCAGCCGCGGCACCCTACAAATCCAAGAACAAGATCCGTTTCGTCACGGCCACGAGCCTCTTCGACGGCCATGACGCTTCCACCAACATCATCCGACGGATGCTCCAGGCCTCGGGGGCCGAGGTGATCCACCTGGGGCACAACCGCTCCGTGGAGGCGATCGTCAGCGCCGCCATCCAGGAGGACGCCCAAGGGATCGCGGTCAGCTGTTACCAGGGGGGACACGTCCCCTTCTTCAAGTACATCCGAGATCTGCTGAAGGAGCGGGGCGCGGAGCAGGTAAAGGTTTTCGGCGGAGGGGGCGGGGTCATCGTCCCGGAAGAGATAAAGGAGATCGAGAGCTACGGGGTCAGCAAGATCTTCTCCCCCGAGGACGGCCGCCGCATGGGGCTGCAGGGGATGATCAACCATATGCTGGAGCTTTGCGACTTTCACGTGGAGCGCGACCTGCAAGCGGAGATCGAGCGGCTCAAGGGGCGGGATGTGCGCGCCGTGAACGCCCTGATCACACTTGCCGAGCAGGCGGTCCACGATCATAACGAGGGGTATGGGCTGGTGCGCGATACCATCCGCGGAATGGGGCGGGAGGTTCCGACGCTGGGCATCACGGGGACCGGCGGCGCCGGCAAGAGCTCGCTCACCGACGAGCTGGTGCGCCGCTTCATCAGGGACTTCCCGGAGAAAAGCGTGGCCATCCTCGCCGTCGACCCTTCGCGCCAGCGGACCGGCGGGGCACTTCTGGGCGACCGCATCAGGATGAACTCCATCAACACGGACCGGGTCTACATGCGCTCGCTCGCCACGCGCGACTCCCGCTCGGAGCTCTCCGCCGCCATAAGCGACGCCATCGACGTGGTGCGCGCGGCAGGGTTCGACCTGATCATCGTGGAGACCTCCGGGATCGGCCAGGGGGATGCGGGGGTGGTCGAGATCTGCGACGTCTCGCTCTACGTCATGACCTGCGAGTTCGGAGCGCCGACGCAGCTGGAGAAGATCGACATGCTCGACTTCGCCGACGTGGTCGCGCTCAACAAGTTCGAAAGGAAAGGGGCCGAGGACGCGCTTAGAAACGTCCGCAAGCAGTACCGCCGCAACCGAAACCTCTTCGAGGTGACTGACGAGGAGCTCCCGATCTTCGGCACCATCGCCTCGCAGTTCAACGATCCCGGCACCAACGTCCTCTATCTCGCCGTCCTGAACCGCTTCAACGAGAAGAAGGAGCTCAAGTGGCGCTCGCAATTGAGCGCACCCGAAGGGGACAGCCTGAAGCAGTACATCATCCCGCCGGACCGGATCCATTACCTGGGGGAGATCGTACAGACGGCGCGCAGCTACCGAAAGAACGTGGAGAGCCAGTCGAAAGTCGCGCGGAGCCTGTTCCAGCTCAAGGGGGCAAGGGCGCAGGTACAGGGTGAGGCGGCGCAAGCGGAGCTGGACCGGCTGATTCAGAGCACGGATGCGGAGCTGCAGGAGGAGCCCAGGCGCATCGTCGAGGGGTGGCCTGAGCTGAAGGCGAGCTACAAGCTGGATGCGCTGGTGACCCGGGTGCGCGACAAGGAAATAAGGACCGAGCTTTTCACCACCTCCCTCTCCGGCTCCCGCATCCCCAGGGTCTGCGTTCCGGATTACGAGGAATGGGGGGAGATCGTCAAGTGGAGCCTGAAGGAGAACTTACCCGGGTACTTCCCCTACACCGCGGGGGTGTTCCCCTTTAAAAGGGCGGAGGAGGATCCGAAGCGCCAGTTTGCCGGCGAGGGGACCCCGGAGCGAACCAACCGCCGTTTCCATTACCTTTGCCAGGACGACGGCGCCAAGAGGCTTTCGACCGCCTTCGACAGCGTGACCCTCTACGGCGAGGACCCGGACTACCCGCCCGACGTCTACGGCAAGGTGGGGGAGAGCGGTGTCTCGGTCTGCACCGTCGAGGACGTGCAGAAGCTCTACGCCGGATTCGACCTCTGCGCCCCTTACACCAGCGTTTCCATCACCATCAACGGCCCCGCGCCGATGATGCTTGCCATGTTCTTCAACGCCGCCATCGAGCAGCAGGTGGAGATGTTCAGGAAGGAAAAGGGGCGCGAGCCGTCGGCGCCGGAGTACCAGGAGATAAAGTCCTGCACCCTGCAGACCGTACGCGGCACGGTGCAGGCGGACATCCTCAAGGAGGACCAGGGGCAGAACACCTGCATCTTCTCCACCGAGTTCGCCCTGAAGATGATGGGGGACATCCAGCAGTACTTCATCGAGCAACAGGTGAGAAATTACTACTCCGTTTCCATCAGCGGCTACCACATAGCCGAAGCGGGGGCGAACCCCATCTCGCAGCTCGCCTTCACCCTCTCCAACGGTTTCACCTACGTCGAGTATTACCTCTCGCGCGGGATGCACATCGACGACTTCGCGCCTAATCTCTCCTACTTCTTCTCCAACGGACTCGATCCGGAATACACGGTTATAGGGCGGGTGGCGCGCAGGATCTGGGCGGTGGTGATGCGGGAGAAGTACGGCGCCAACGAGCGGAGCCAGAAGCTCAAGTACCACATCCAGACCAGCGGCCGTTCGCTGCACGCGCAGGAGATGGACTTCAACGACATCCGCACCACGCTGCAGGCGCTCATGGCCATCTACGACAACTGCAACTCGCTGCACACCAACGCCTACGACGAGGCGGTGACGACCCCCACCGAGGAGTCGGTGCGCAGGGCCATGGCGGTACAGATGATCATCACCAAGGAACTGGGGCTTGCCAGGAACGAGAACCCGCTCCAGGGCGCGTTCATCATCGACGAGCTGACCGACCTGGTGGAGGAGGCGGTGCTCGCCGAGTTCGAGAAGATCGACCAGCGCGGAGGGGTGCTGGGTGCCATGGAGACCCAGTACCAGCGGAGCAAGATCCAGGACGAATCGATGCTTTACGAGCACAAAAAGCACTCCGGCGAGCTCCCCATCGTCGGGGTCAACACCTTCCTCAATCCCCGCGCCGGGGAGGAGGGGTACCAGGTACCGGGAGAGCTGGCGCGCGCAACCCACGAGGAGAAGGAACAGCAGATCAAGAACCTGCGCGACTTCCAGGAGCGGAACAAGGAAAAGGCGCCGCTCGCACTTAAGCGCCTCCAGGAGGTCGCCGTCTCCGGCGGCAACATCTTCGGGGAGCTGATGGAGACGGTCAAGGTCGCGTCCTTGGGGCAGATCACCCGCGCGCTCTACCAGGTGGGGGGGGAGTACCGGCGCAACATGTAGCCCAACGGCATCGCACGCGGATTTGGCGGATGACGCGGATAACGGCGGATCAAACCAACGCCGAGGCGTTCGTGAACAACATGCCGACAAGGAGAACGCATGGACGTAATTGAGGCAATCAACGGCAGAAGGAGCATCCGGAAGTACAAGGACACTCCGGTCGAATGGGAGAAGGTGGGGCAGGTGCTGGATGCCGCCAGGCTCGCCCCTTCGTGGAAGAACATGCAGTGCTGGCGCTTCCTGGTGCTGAACTCGACAGAGAGAAAAAAGGCGCTGCTGGATGGCTTTTCTGACGATAATCCAGGGAAGAAGGCGCTGGCCCAGGCACCGGTGGTGATCGTCGTCTGCGCCGACCCGGCTCAATCGGGCTTTGAGAATGGCATCGAGTATTACGTGGCCGACGCAGCCATCGCCTTCGAGCATATCTGTCTCGCGGCGCACGGCCTAGGTCTTGGCACCTGCTGGATGGGATGGTATGATGAGCCCGCCATCAAGGCGGGGCTGGCCATTCCGGCCGGTATCAGGGTCATCGGCGTGACCCCGCTCGGGTATCCCGACCAGGATCCCAAACAGCGCCCGCGCAAGGATTTGAATGAAATTGCCTACTACAACGACTGGGGGGTGACGGATGCTGAAAAAGCAGGAATCGCAACAGAGAATCGCCAGGCTGCAACAGGAACTTAAGGCAAAGGGTATCGACGGAGCGCTCTTCATCTACCCCATCGACGTCTACTATTTCACCGGCACCCGCCAGAACTCGACGCTCTGGGTCCCGGCCGAGGGGAAACCGCGGCTGATGGTGCGGAAAAGCGTTTCCAGGGCGATCAAGGAAAGCTGCATCGAGGAGACTGTCCCCTTTCCGTCCAGTAAGGAGTTTCCGGCGCTGTTTTCGCCCGAACTGCAGAAGATCGGCTTCACCTTCGACGTGGCGCCGGTGCAGCAGTACAACTACTACGCGAAGCTTTTGCCGGGGCGCGACTTCGTCGACGTCTCCGCCATCAACCGCGAAATCCGCTCGGTGAAGTCTGAGTGGGAACTGGGGCAGATGCGGAAAAGCGGCGACATGATCTGCCAGGTCTTCAGGGAGGTTCCGGGTTTCCTCAAGGAGGGGATGCGGGAAGTGGACCTGGCGGCGGAGTTCGAATGCCGGCTGAGGAAGGCGGGGAGCGAAGGTTACGTGCGCATGCGCGCCTTCAACCAGGAGCTGTTCCAGGGGCTCGCCGTTTCTTCGGCGGCCTGCGATCCCGGCTTCTTCGACGGCGCCGTGACCGGGCAGGGGATGTCCAGTGCCTCCCCGCATGGTGCTTCCGCCGCGGTAATCAAGGCCAATACCCCGATCCTCGTCGACTATATCGGCATCTTCAACGGTTACATCGTGGACATAACGCGCTTTTTCGTCATCGGCAAGCTGGCGCCCGAACTGGAGCACGGCTTCGCCACGGCGCTCGCCATCCAGAAATACCTGGTCGACAACCTGAAGCCGGGGGTGATCTGCGAGGAGCTGTTCCTGAAGGCGGCTGAAATGGCGGAGGAAGCGGGCCTCGGCCGGAACTTCATGGGGGCCCCCGGAGAGAACGCCAAGTTTGTAGGTCACGGCGTCGGTCTCGAACTGGACGAGTTCCCGGTACTGGCGCAAGGGTTCAAGGTGCCGCTGCAGGAAGGGCAGACCATTGCCATCGAACCGAAGTTCGTCTTCCCGGGCCAGGGTGTGGCCGGAATAGAGAACACCTTTGCGGTCGGCAAAAACGGCGGCGTGAAGCTGACCGACATGCCGGACGAGGTCGTGTACCTGTAACGGGACTCGTTCACTCGCATCCACCGCGGAGAAATCAGCAGTAGCAGATAAAGCGGGGGGAGGTTCAGGAGAGCTTCCCCCCCGTGATTTTGGCTGATCATAAATTTCCACCCTCCTTTTCCGCAAAAAATTTCCCCATCCTCTTGTTCGACAAACGGTTTTATGCAACCTTTACGGGTACTTTAGCTTGCACCTTTGCCAACTCGCGTTAAATTCCTAAAAACATGTTCTAGAAATGCTTGACATGCACGTAAACGACATATATATTCGCATCACAAATAACTGCTGCTGGAGGTGACATGAAAGACATCTTTGTCGTTGAGTCGCAGAGAACCCCGTTCGGGTCTTTTGGCGGCGTTCTCTCGGATGTTGAGGCCCCCGTCCTTGGGGGGGGCGCCATCAAGGCTCTCCTGGAGCGGACCGGTCTGGATCCGGCCGAGGTCGACGAGGTCATCGCCGGGCAGGTTCTTTCCGGCGGCTGCGGGCAGGCTCCTGCGCGCCAGGCGATGCGCGGCGCCGGGATCCCGGACAGCGCCCACGCCATGACCATCAACAAGGTCTGCGGCAGCGGATTAAAAGCGATCATGCTGGGGGCAGGTTCCATCCAGCTGGAGGATTCGGAAATCGTTGTGGCCGGCGGCATGGAAAACATGTCCCTCGCGCCTTTTCTGCTCAAGAAGGCGCGCTACGGCTACCGCATGGGGCACGGCTCGCTCATCGACCTGATGATTTACGACGGCCTGCAGGACCCGTACTCCGGGCGGCACATGGGAGAGATCGCCGAGGCTTCGGTGAAAAAGCATGGGCTCACCCGCGAGGCGCAGGACGAATTCACTCTGCGCTCCTACAAGCTGGCCCAGGACGCGGTGCGCGGCGGGGTCTTCAAAGACGAGATCGCGCCGGTGGTGAAAAAGGGGCGCAAGGGGGACGAGATGATCTCGGACGACGAGGAGCCGTTCAAGGTGGACTTCGACAAGCTGACGCAGTTGAGGCCGGTGTTCAGCAAGGACGGGACCATCACCGCCGCCAACGCCTCCAGCATCAACGACGGCGCAGCCTTCACGCTCCTGGCTGGGGAGTCGGCGCTGAAGCGCTGCAACCTCACCCCGAAGGCGCGGTTGGTTGCCTGCGCCACCGGTAGCCTGCATCCGGAGCTCTACACCGAAGCCCCCGTAACGGCGATCCAGGCGGCCTGCGCCAGGGCCGGACTGAAAGTGGGGGACATCGATCTCTTCGAGATCAACGAAGCTTTCGCCGCGGTGACCATGATTGCCATGAAAGAACTTGATTTGAACCCCGCCAAAGTCAACGTCAACGGCGGAGCCTGCGCCCTGGGGCACCCCATCGGCGCGAGCGGCGCACGGCTTGCCGGGACGCTGATCCGGGAGCTGCACAAGCGGCAGGCGCGCTACGGGCTCGCCACGCTCTGCATCGGGGGCGGCGAGGCTGTTGCGGTCATTTTCGAAAGGGTCTAGACACTTTTCTCTCAGGGGGGGGCTTACATGTTCAAGACAGTCGGTGTTTTAGGGGCGGGGCAGATGGGAAGCGGGATCGCCCATGTATTCGCGCAGCACGCTTACCAGGTCCTGGTCTACGACATCTCCGAGGCGCAGCTCTCGAAGGCTCTCAAGTCCATCGAGCAGAACCTGGAGCGGCAGGCGAAGAAGGGGGTCATCTTCGACACCAGCATCCAGGGGATCATGGCCCGCATCACGGCCACCAAGGAGCTCAAGGACTTCGCCGGCTGCGACCTCGTCATCGAGGCCGCCACCGAAAACGAGGCGCTCAAATTCGATCTTTTCAGAAAGCTCGACGAGGTGGTGAAAAAGGAAGCGATCCTCGCCTCCAATACCTCCTCCATCTCCATCACCCGCATCGCGGCAGTGACCAAAAGGCCGGATCAGGTGATCGGGATGCACTTCATGAACCCGGTGCCGGTGATGCAGCTGGTCGAGGTAATCCGCGGCATCGCCACCAGCGACGAAACCTTCGAGGCCATAGGGTACCTGGTAGGCCTCCTGAACAAGCAGATGGCCGTCTCTCAGGACTACCCCGGTTTCATCGTGAACCGGGTGCTGATCCCGATGATCAACGAGGCGGTCTTCGCCCTCTACGAAGGGATAGCAACCGCCGAGGACATCGACAAGGGGATGAAGCTCGGCACCAACCAGCCGATGGGCCCCCTGCAGTTGGCCGATTTCATCGGGCTCGACACGGTGCTCGCCATCTGCAACGTGCTGCACGACGGCTTCAAGGACCCGAAGTACCGCCCCTGCCCGCTCCTGGTGAAGATGGTGGACGCAGGCTACCTCGGCAAGAAATCCGGGAAGGGCTTTTACAACTACTAGCATCTCTTTGGGGGAGATCTCATGGACGCGAAGAATATCCTGTCTGAAATAAATGAAGGGGTGGCAGTGGTGACGGTGAACCGGCCGGAAAGCCTCAACGCCCTGAACAGCGCGGTACTGGCGGAACTGGAATGCGTCCTGTACGGGATCGAGCAGGACCAGACGGTCAAGGCGGTGATCCTCACCGGCGCCGGCGAGAAGGCATTCGTGGCCGGCGCCGACATCAAGGAGATGGCTCCCATGACCTCCTTCGAGGGGCACCGGTTCGCCCAGCAGGGGCAGCGTCTGGTCCTCTTCATCGAGAAGATGACTAAGCCGGTCATCGCCGCGGTGAACGGTTACGCGCTGGGTGGGGGACTGGAGCTGGCGCTGGCCTGCGACGTCATCTACGCCTCCGAGAACGCCAAGTTCGGCTTTCCCGAGGTGACGCTGGGGATCATCCCCGGCTTCGGCGGGACGCAGAACCTGGCCCGGCTCATCGGCCCGAACCGGGCCAAGGAGCTGGTATTCAGCGGCAGGATCATTACGGCAGCCAAAGGGCTTGAATGGGGCATCGTGAACGAACTTACGCCGCTTCCCGAGCTGAAGGAGAAGGCCCTCGGCCTGGCCCGGGAGATGGCGAAAAACGGCTCCGTTGCCGTCGGCTACGCCAAGAACGCCATCGTCAACGGGCTCAACATGACCAAGGAGGACGGCTTCCGCTACGAGAGCTCCCTCTTCGGCGTCCTCTTCGCCACCGAGGACCAGAAAGAAGGGATGGGGGCGTTCGTGGAGAAGCGAAAGGCGAAGTTCCAGGGGAAATAACCGGAGCGGCGCCGGGAACCGACAACGATTTTCTTACCAAGGGGGGATGATATGAACTTTGAACTGAGCCAGGACCACAAGGTGTTGAAGGATAGCGTTCGCGATTTCGTGGTGAACGAGATCAAGCCGCTCGCCATGCAGATCGACGAGGAGCACATGATCCCCGACGACCTAGTGCGCAAGATGGGGGAGATGGGTTTCCTCGGCTCCTACTTACCCGAGGAGTACGGTGGCGCGGGGCTCGACATGCTCTCCTACGCCATCGTGGTCGAGGAGGTCTCCAAGGCCTGCGGTTCCAGCGGCGTCCTCATCTCGGCCCACACCTCCCTTGCCTGCGGCCCGATCTACACCTTCGGCACCGAGGAGCAGAAGAAAAAATGGCTACCGGACCTGAACACCGGCAAGGTCATCGGCTGCTTCCTCCTGACCGAGCCGGACGCCGGCAGCGATGCCGGGGCCATAGCCACGACCTACAAGCGCGACGGCGATCATTTCGTGATCAACGGTTCCAAGATCTTCATCACCAACGGCGGCTACAAGGGAACCGGCGTGCTCTTCGCCACCTCCGACAAAAACCTCAAGCACAAAGGGGTCTCCGCCTTCATCATCGACCTGCAGTCCCCGGGGGTCGAGATCCTCAAGAACGAGAAGAAGCTCGGCATCCGCGGCAGCTACACCACCGCCTTCGCTCTCGACAGCGTCCGCATTCCGGTGGAGAACCTCCTGGGGCAGGAAGGGCAGGGGTTCAAGATCGCCATGGACACCCTGAACGGCGGCCGCATCGGCATCGCCTCACAGGCTCTCGGCATCGCCGAAGGCGCCTTCGACCTGGCGCTTGCCTACTCCAAGGAGAGAAAGCAGTTCGGCCACCCCATCTGCGAGCTGCAGGCGATCCAGTTCAAGCTGGCCGACATGTACGCGAAGATCGAGACCAGCAAGCTCATGACCTACAAGGCCGCCTGCCTGAAGGACAGCAAGAAGAACTACACCATGGAGTCCGCCATGTGTAAGATGCTCGCCTCGGAGGCGGCAACCTTCGTCACCAAGGAGGCGATCCAGATCCACGGCGGGTACGGCTTCATCGTCGACTATGAAGTGGAGCGCATGTACCGCGACGCGAAGATCACCGAGATCTACGAGGGGACCAACGAGGTTCAGCGCGTGGTGGTCTCGAAGCTGCTCTTGTCGTAAGCGGGGGGGCGGCCGCCTCAGGAGAGATCAATAAACGCGCAGGAGTCGACCATGGAAGCTACCAGGGAAATCTATTGGAACGTCGGACACGGGGTCGTGCTCCCCATGTACCTGCTGACGCTGGTCGCCGTCGCCGCCTGCTGTTACGGCATCTACCAGCGGGTCGAGGTGTACCGCCAGGGGAAGGAACTGAACCGGCTCGACGCCCTGGGGGAACGTATCCCCTTCCTGCTCAAGAACCTGTTCGGCCAGGCGAAGGTGCTGCGCGTAAGCGGCCCCGGTTTCCCCCACGGCCTCTTCTTCTGGGGCTTCGTCACCCTCTTCATCGGGACGCTGCTGGTGATGCTCCAGGCCGACCTGACCCAGCCGCTCTTCAATGTGGTGATCCTCAAGGGCTCCTTCTATAGGTTCTATTCCCTGGCGCTCGACCTGGCAGGCGCTGCCGCCTTCCTCATGCTTTTGGGCCTGATGCTGCGCCGCTTTGTCTACCGGCCGGAGGGGCTCAAGATCACCCGCGACGATTACCTGATGCATGGCCTCCTGACCGCGATCATCTTCACCGGATTCCTGGCGGAAGGTGTGCGCATCGCCGTGACCGAACTGCGGATGAATCCTGAGCTGGCGCGCTGGTCCCCCATCGGGATGTTCGTGGCCAACCAGTTCTCGGCCCAGGACGAGGTTTCCCTGCGGCAGCTGCACACGCTCTGGTGGTGGGGTCATCTCCTGCTGGTCCTCGGGTTCATCGTCTCCATCCCCTGGAGTAAATTCCGCCACTTGATCACCACCCCGGCCAACTACCTCTTCACCGACCTCCGCCCCAAGGGGTCCATCGCCACCATCAACCTGGAAGAGGAGGGGGTGGAGCAGTTCGGCGTGGAGAAGGTTTCGGAATTCTCCTGGAAGGACATCTTCGACGCCGACGCCTGCACCTCCTGCAAGAGATGCCAGGACCGCTGCCCGGCCCACAACACCGAGAAGCCGCTTTCCCCGATGAAGGTGGTGCAGCAGGTAGGCGAGTTGGCCTTCGGCAACCCGGACAAGAGCCTGATCGAGACGGTCGGCAACGACGCGCTCTGGTCTTGCACCACCTGCCGCGCCTGCCAGGAGATCTGCCCGGCGGATGTGGAGCATGTGAACAAGATCATCGAGATGCGCCGCAACCTGGTCCTGATGCAGGGGGAGTTCCCCGGCGAGGAGGTCATGGTCGCCGTCAACAACGTCGAGGTGAACGGCAACCCCTTCGGCCTCGCCTACGCCGGCCGCGGGGATTGGACCGAGGGGCTGGATGTGCAGATCCTCTCCGAGGGTGGGGCTGACGTGGATGTGCTCTACTTCGTCGGCTGCTACGCCTCCTTCGACAAGCGAAACCAGGAGGTCGCCAAGAGCTTCGTGAAGATCTGCAACGCGGCAGGGATCAAGGTGGGGATCCTCGGCAAGGAGGAGAAGTGCTGCGGGGAGCCGGTCAGAAAGCTCGGCAACGAGTACCTGTACCAGATGGCGGCCCAGGAGAACATCGAGCTGATCAACGGGTACGGCATCAAGCGGATCGTCACCACCTGCCCGCACTGCATGAACACGCTCGGGCGGGATTACCTGGACCTGGGGCTGGATGCGCAGGTGGAGCACTACACGGTCTTCATCGACCGCCTGCTCAAGGAGGGGACCCTTGTCCTCGACGAGCGGCAGTTCGACTACACCTACCACGATTCCTGCTATCTCGGGCGCTACCAGGACATCATCCAGCAGCCGCGCGACATTCTGCATGTCGCCGGTGGGCGCATCAACGAGATGCAGAAATCGGAGAAGGAAAGTTTTTGCTGCGGCGCAGGGGGGGGCAGGATCCTCGCCGAGGAGAAACTGGGGAACAGGATCAACGTGAAAAGGGTCCACATGGCGGAAGCGACCGGGGCACCCGTCCTGGTATCCAACTGCCCCTTCTGCCTCACCATGTTCGAAGACGGCATCAAGACCGGCGAGTGTGAAGGGAAGCTGAAGGCGCGGGATCTGGCCGAGATCGTCGTCGAGAGGCTGCAGCCGGCAGCCGACCTCTCCGCCGTGCTCGACACCTTCTTGCCCACAGGGATCCCGCAGGTAGAGGAAGCTCCGGCGGCAGACGCCGAACCGGAGGCAGGGGCGGAACCGGTTTCGGCAGAGACAGAAAAAGCGCGAGAAACCACGGGGATTTCGGGTGTAAACGGCAAGGACGCTGCCTGAACCGCATCGACAAGCGGCGGCAAAGCCGCAGCTACAAAAGAGTCAACAAGGAGGAGGCCATGAAGATACTGGTATGCATCAAGCAGGTTCCTGACATGGAATCGCGGTTCAAGCTCAACAGCGAAGGGACCTGGTACGACGAGTCGGACCTCGCTTTCCGGATGAACGAGTACGACGAATATGCGGTGGAGCAGGCCGTTCAGTTGAAAGAACAGTTGGGGGGCGAGCCTGAGATAACGGTCCTCTCCATAGGGCCGGACCGCGTGGTCGAGGCGCTGAAGAAGGCGCTGGCGATGGGGGCCGACCGGGCGGTTCACGTGAAGGATGACAAGTACTACCAGAAGGACCCCTGGCAGGTCGCCTCGGTCATAGCGGGGCATGCTGCGGGCCAGGGGTATGACCTGGTATTTACCGGGATGCAGTCCCAGGACCGCGGCTCCGCGCAGGTCGGGGTCACCGTGGCCGAGTTGCTGGGCTTTGGCTGCGCCACCACCCTGGTTGGCTTTACCTACGACGCGGGCGTCATCATGGCGAAACGCGAACTGGAAGGCGGCAGCAAAGGTGTAATTAAGCTGAAGCTCCCCGCTGTAGTCACCTGCCAGCTGGGGCTCAACACCCCCCGGTACCCGACGCTTCCCAACATCATGAAGGCGAAGAAAAAGGAAATCGTCGTCCAAGCTGTCTCGGAGCTCCTGAAGGAAGCCGAGGTCACCGGGACCGGCGGCATGTATCCTCCCGCTAAGAGGGGAGGCGGCATCGTCATCGAGGGCGAGGTGAACGACCAGCTCGACAAACTGATGAGGATTCTCAAGGAAAAGACCACCGTGCTGCGTGCGGCCTGAAAGGAGAATAGCTATGAAAGCGTTGCTTATCGCGGAATACAGGCAGGGGAAACTGCTGGAGACCACCTATGAACTGCAGGCCTTTGCCGGGCTCTTAGGCGCCGAGAGCGCCATGGTGCTGGTGGGAAGCCCAGCCGATCTCCCCAAGTTCGCCGGCAAGCTCTACCTGGCCGACGTCGCCAGGTACGGCGAATACAACCCCGACTTGCACAAGAAGCTGGTGCTGGAGGCGGTCGCCAAGGAAAACCCCGACTACATCGTCTTCGTGCACTCCTCCTACGGCTGGGACCTGGCGCCCCGCGTGGCCGCCGCTCTCCGCATCGGCCAGGTGTCCGAGGTGGTGGGGCTCCCGGACGGAAAGTTCGAGGTAACCTGCTGCAACGCCAAGCTGCGCCGGACCGTCGCCCCCAAGAGCGCGCGGACCGTGGTCACCATCCAGGCCGGCGCCTTCTCCACCCAGGGCGAGCCGCAGGGTGCGCCCCAGGTTGAGGGAATCGACGTTGCGGACCCCGCCGGAAAGACCGAGTTCGTAGGATACGAGGCGGCGGAGCAAAAGGACGTCGATCTCACCAGGGCCGAGGTGATCGTCAGTGCCGGGCGCGGCGTGGGGAAGAAAGAGAACGTCCAGGTGATCGCGCAGCTTGCCAAGGCGCTCGGCGGGGAACTGGGCGCGAGCCGTCCCGTGGTCGACGCAGGATGGGCGCCCCATAGCCACCAAGTCGGGACCACCGGCCAGACCGTCAGCCCCAAGCTCTACGTCGCCTGCGGCATCAGCGGCGCGATTCAGCACCTGGCGGGGATGAAAAAGGCGGACTTCATAGTCGCCATCAACAAGGACAAGGATGCGCCCATAGGCGAGATAGCCGACGTCCTGATCGTGGCAGACGTGTTGCAGTTCGTGCCGGCGATGACGGCAAGGTGCGCCAGATGAGCCTGACGGAAGGGAAGGTACAGGTCTACACCGGCAACGGCAAGGGAAAGACCACCGCCGCCTTGGGGCTGGCGCTCCGGGCGGTCGGGCGGGGGCTCAAGGTCTGCATGGTCCAGTTCATCAAAGGGGGAGGGGAGTACGGCGAGCATATAGCCGCAGAGCGGCTGGCGCCGCTGCTCACCATCCATCAGACCGGGCGGGACTGCTGGATCTATAAGGACCGGCTGGACCCGCAGGACGTAGCCATAGCCCGGGGAACGCTGAACCTCGCCCGCGAGACCCTGACCGGCGGCGAATACGACCTGGTCATCCTGGACGAAATCAACGGTGCGGCCTGGTTCGGCCTCATCACCGTCGAGGACATTCTTGACCTCATCAAGCTAAGGCCCGAGCAGGTGGAGCTGGTGCTGACGGGAAGAAGCGCCGACCCCCGGGTCATCGAGGCAGCCGATCTGGTCACGGAGATGGTCGAGGTGAAGCACTACTACCAGGCAGGCGTGCCGGCCCGGACCGGGATCGAGAAGTGACAGCCCCCCCCTCCCGCAAGGGGAGGGGGAACAAATAGCGGCTTTCCACGCAATTTTCACGATGAACCACTGATAGGGGAGAGCGATGAAGATACTCGCGGGAGTGAAGGTGGTGAACCTGGCGGTGAACCTGCCGGGGCCGGCGGCGGCGAGGCGGCTCACGGCGATGGGAGCGAGCGTGACCAAGGTAGAGCCCCCAACTGGCGACCCGATGCAGAGCTACCAGGCAGCGTGGTACCAGGACATGGCGGACGGGCAGAGCGTCGTGCGGATCGACCTGAAGGCGCCCGCGGACCTGGCACGCCTTGACGCTCTTCTCTCCGAAGCGGATCTCCTCATTACCGCTACCCGTCCGGCAGCCCTGGAGCGGCTGGGGCTTGGCTGGAAGAGTTTGCACGAGAAGCACCCCGTCCTTTGTCAGGTGGCCATCGTTGGCTACCCCGCCCCGCGGGAGAACGAGGCGGGGCACGACCTGACCTACCAGGCGTCCCTGGGCCTTTTGACCCCGCCCCACATGCCGCGCACACTTTTGGCGGACATGGCCGGCGCCGAGCAAACCGTGAGCGGCGCATTGGCGCTTTTCCTGGGACGCGAGCGCGGGTTGGGGAGCGGGTACCTGGAGGTGGCCCTATCTTCCGCCGCGGAGGCCATGGCCGAGCCGCTTCGCTACGGCTGCACCGTCCCAGGCGCCACTCTTGGCGGGGGATTGCCTGAGTACAACCTCTACGCAGCGAGCGACGGCTGGGTTGCCGTTGCGGCGCTCGAGCCGCACTTCAAGAAAAGGATCGAGGAGACGCTGGGAATCGGCGGTGACGAAGGGTACCGCGCCGCTTTCGCCGCGAAAAGCGCGGCAAATTGGCAACAGTGGGGGCAGGAAAACGATGTGCCGATAGTCGCTTTGGCGTGATGACCTGGGGTTGCACCTGAGGGGAGGAATCAATGTTTCTGGAACTAAACGAAGAGCAGAAGCTGATTCAGGAGACTGCGCGCGAATTCGCCAAGGCGCAGTTGGAGCCGCTGGCGGCGAGGCTTGACCGGGAGGACGACCGCCCCGCTTTCCTCGCCAACTTGAAGAAGCTGGCGGAATTAGGCTTCATGGGGCTGAACGTCTCCGCCGAGTACGGCGGATCGGAAGCGGGAGTCGTCGCCTTCAGCGTCGCCATGACCGAGATCGCCCGGGCCTGCGCCTCCACGGCGGTCACCGTGTCCGTCAACAACATGGTCTGCGAGGTGATCCAGGCGATCGGCTCGGCCGAGCAAAAAAAGAAGTACATCCCCCGCATCTGTTCGGGCGAGTACCCAGCCGGTGCCTTCGCCCTGACCGAGACCGGTGCTGGTTCCGATCCCGCCGGCATGACTACCTCCGCGGTAGCGGAGGGAGACCAGTGGGTGCTGAACGGCTCCAAGATCTTCATCACCAGCGCCCCGTACGCCGGTGTCTTCGTGGTCTGGGCCGTCACCGATAAGGACGCTCCCAAAGGGAAAGGAATCAGCTGTTTCCTGGTGGAGCAGGGCGCGCCGGGGCTCGTGATAGGGAAGCAGGAAGAGAAGACCGGGCAGCACGCCTCCGCCACCTGCGAGGTGATCTTTGACAACTGCAGGATTCCCAAGGACGCCCTGATGGGGAAATTGAACGACGGTTTCCGCATTGCGGTCGGCGAGTTGGCCGGCGGGAGGATCGGCATCGGTTCCCTGGGGCTGGGAGTGGGACTTGCGGCGATGGACTTCGCCACCAAGTACGCCAGCGAAAGGGTGCAATTCGGCCAGAAGATCACCAATTTTCAGGCGATCCAGTGGATGGTTGCCGAGGCGTACACAGAGCTTGAGGCCGCGCGCTTGCTGCTGATGCAGGCCGCCTACCGCAAGGATGCCGGCAAGTCCTTTGCCAAGGAAGCCTCCATGGCCAAGATGTACGCCACCGAGGCGGCGAACCGGGCCTGCTACAGCGCGGTCCAGATGCTGGGGGGGTACGGCTACACCCGCGACTTCCCGGTCGAACGCTATGCCCGCGACGCCCGCATCACCGCTATTTACGAGGGTACCAACGAGATCCAGCGGGTGATCATCGCCAGGGAGATATTGCGCAACTTCAATTGAAGCGCCGGCAGGTCCGACAGGTCGGCATTGCAGTCCGAGAAAACAGGAGGGTGTCTATGACTGGCAAGCGCATCACCTTACAGCAGGCTGCGGAGATCATCAAGGACGGCTCCAGCCTCACCTTTTCCGGCTTCACCATCTGGCGCCGCCCCTTCGCGCTGGTGTTCGAATTGATCCGCCAGGGGCGCAAGGGGCTGCACCTGATCGAGGTCAACGGCGGCCCGCAGACCGAGTTCCTCGTCGGTGCCGGCTGCGTCGACATCTGGGAGTCTTGCTGGGTAGGCCACGAGCTTTACGGCAAGTACGGCGCCAACCTCTCCAGGAAGGTCGGCAACAAGGAGATCATCGTCGAGGACTACAGCCACGCGGAGATGCTGTTCCGCTTCGCCGCCGCGGCCTCCGGCGCCCCCTACGCGGCGACCCAGACCTCGCTCGGGACCGACCTGCACAACCCCGAGTACGACATGCTGGGACGCGCGGGCCTCAGGGACGGCAAAAGGATTCCCAAACACAAGTACATCTTCACCGAGGACCCCTTCTACGGCGCCGGAGAGCAGGTGCTGGTCCCCGCGGCGAAGGTCGACGTGGCGGTCATGTGCGTACAACAGGTGGGGGAGGAGGGGACGGTGCGGGTGAACGGCCAGTTCTACTCCGATCCGGAAGTGGCCCGGGCCGCCGACATCACCATTGTCATGGCGGAGGAGATTGTCCCCGAGGAGTACCTGCGCCGGGAGAGCGACCGCAACACCATAGCGAGCTTCGAGGTCGATTACATCCTCGAATGCCCCTTCGGCGCACACCCCACGGGGATGTTCGGGCGCTACGACGTGGACGGAGCCTTCCTCAAGGACTTCTACGGCAGGACCAGGACCCAGGAAGGGTTCGATGACTTTGCCAAGGAGTGGATCCACGGTCAGGACCACCATAGCTACCTGGAGAAACTGGGCTGGCCGCGCATGCTGAACCTCAAGGCCAATACCGCGCTCAACTACAGCACCGGCGTAAAAAGGGGGCAATGACATGGAAAGTAATTACGCAACTCCCGAAGAATACGGCCTCCCCGACCTTCTCTGCTGCGCTGCCTCGCGCGAGGTAAAGGACAACGAAATCGTCTTCGCCGGTACCGGCCTTCCCATGGTGGCGATCATGCTGGCCCAGAAAACCCACGCCCCCAACCTGAAGTTGATCTTCGAGGCGGGGACGCTGGACGGGCGCCCTCCGCAGATCCCCACCTCGGTAGGCGACGCGCGCTGCGAGATGGGAGCCTCCCGCTCCTCGGGACTGAACGATGCCTTCAGCGTGGCCCAAAGAGGGTACGTCGACTTAGGTTTCCTCGGCGGGGCGGAGGTGGATGAGTACGGCAACGTCAACACCACCTGCATCGGGAACTACCTCGACCCCGAACTCCGCCTCACCGGTTCCGGCGGCAACCCCGACATCAACTCCTTCGCCCGACGCACCGTCTTCATCATGGTGCACGAGAAGCGCCGCTTCACCGATCAGGTGAGCTACATCACCAGCCCTGGGTGGCGGGTGAAGAAATGGCCAGAAGGAAGCTTCGTCCACCGCAAGGAACTCTACGGCTCGGCCTACCGCGGAGGCCCCTCCGCCGTCATCAGCACGGCCGGCGTATTCCGCTTCGACGACGAGACCGGGCGCATCTACCTCGACACCTGCCACCGGGGGAACTCCCCCGAGCAAATCCGCGAGATGTGTCAATTTGATCTTGACATCTCGCGGGTTAGCGGCGAAACTCTGCCTCCGACCAGGGAGGAGCTGCACTTCATCCACAGTGTGCTCGACCCGGAGCAGATTTTCATTCCCAAGGTGAAGCACAAAGGGTAGCAATGGCTGAATTGAACCCGATGGAGGATTTCCAGAGGGACATCTCCTATCGTCTGTTGAAGCAGGATGACGGCACCGCGAAGCTGACGGCGCTTTTGAAGGACAAGTTCCATGACGTGGTGGCCGAGGTCGTTGTCGACGTGGCCACGTTGAAGATAGTTTCGGCGAAAGCCGATTTCCACCGCTCCCCCACCCCCGATTGCGGCAACGTATCGGCCCGCATGCAAGGGCTAGTGGGCTTCACCATCGGCAAGGGGCTGCAGCGCAAGCTCGCCGAGGTGCTGGGGGGAGGAGGAGGGTGCGGCAACATGCGCAACCTCTTGCTCGGACTGCTCCCGCTTGCCCTCAACCTGAACGCCGCTGCGGGAATAGCCACCGAGCAGGAGATGATGGACGCCATCCACGACAAGTTGATCGGCACCTGCGCCGGTTACCGTTCCCCCCGCGACAAAAGCTGACCAATTTTCCGCAGCGCACAGGTGGCACCTTCCCCCACCCCCTAACCCCCTTGTACAAGCTCCAGCTTCCGCCTGATGCAAAGCTGGAGCTTTGGCCGCCTTGGGTTCCCAAGCTGGAGCTTGGGAACCAGAGATGTACCCAAAGGGGAGTTCTAACAGGAAATGAATATGGACTGGTACCGTTTGACCCTGACTCCGGAGGAAGTTGCCGCCGGGGAAATTAGCCCGATAAAGGATGCCTTCACCTCCGCATTTCGCGCCGCGGGCGGCCCCCGCGCCATGGCCCTTTTCCAAAAGGGAAACGAGGGCGGAGGCGCCGACCTCTTTTTCACCCCTGATTGCGCCAGCTTCGCATCGGACCTGCTTTCCGAGATCGGCGCGGTTCCCTGCCCGGGACCGGCGCTCATCGGCTTGGATCTCCTGGTGGGGCACAACGAAATCACCTATTACCTCACCACCTGACCCCTCCTCAAGCCGTTCCGCAACGTGACGGCGGCTCACCTGCCTTCCTGCTCTGCTTTGTTCCAACTTCTGCGCCGCAACGTCTTTTCCCATCCCTGCGCTATACTAGGACGGTGTTTTTTTCCCCTGGAGCGAGGAGAAAGCTATGGGTCGCGTCGGAATACGCAGACTTTTCAGCTGGATAGGGGGGCTCTCCCCCGCCGCCATCAGCTCCATCTTCGCCTTCAGCAGCCTCTCCTGGCTTCTTCTCGCCCACCTTCTCTTCCGTAGCATATTTGTAGACCGCGAACTCACCTACCTCGCCCTTAGCATCCTCGAGCTTTTCGGGGTCGCCACCATGACCGTCATAGTCTATCTGCTCACAGAAAAGAGCGAAGCAAGGCATCGGGCCATCGAACTGAGCATCCGCGAACAGACCATACGCGACGGGCTCACCGGGCTCTACAACCGGCAGGCTTTCGACGATTTCCTGGCGCAGTCCATCGAATATGCCAAACGCCGCAGGGAATCGGTCGCCCTGCTCTTTCTCGACCTGGACCGGTTCAAATTCGTCAACGACAGGCGTGGGCACTTCGTGGGAGACGCGGTCCTCATCGAGACAGCGCGACGGCTCACCGACTGCGCCAAACGCGGAGAGGACCTGGTGGCCCGGGTGGGGGGGGACGAGTTCGCCATGCTGCTGCGCCACCCCGATATGCCGGACGGGCCGGGGGTTGTCGCCAGGCGTGTGCTGGAGTCGTTGTCGGCGCCGGTGCAGGTGGATGGCGAGACGCTGAAGACCAGTGTCAGTATTGGCATCGCCATGTTTCCTTCCGATGCCGACGATCCCATGCAGCTCTTCAAGATGGCCGATTTCGCCCTGAACCAGGCGAAGCAGCAGGGGCGCGCCACCTTCTGCTTCTACGGCGGCGAATGGCGGGAAGAGCGCGACCATACCCTGCAGCTGGAACAGGGGCTCTTGCGTGCCATCAACTACGACGAGTTGTTCCTGGTTTACCAGCCCAAGCTGGATACCTCCAACATGCGCGTCATCGGAGTGGAGGCACTGGTGCGCTGGAAGCACCCGCACCTGGGAGTGCTCGGGCCGGCGAGCTTCGTCCCCGTCGCCGAGAAAGCCGGTCTCATCTGGCCGCTGACCGAGTGGGTGCTGAAGAGTGCCTGTTCCCAGGCGGCGCGCTGGTACCGTAACGAGGGGCTGGACCTGAACGTAGCCGTCAACCTCTCCCCTTCCGTTTTCTCGCATCAGGACCTGGAAGAGGTGATCGAGAAAGCGCTGAACGACAGCAACCTCCCCCCGGACCGGCTCACGCTCGAGATCACGGAGCAGTCGCTGATGATCTACGAGACGGAGGCGCTCGGGGTGCTGGAGCGCCTGCAGCGGATGGGGACCAACATCCAGATCGACGACTTCGGCACCGGCTACTCGTCCCTCTCTTCTCTCAAGCACTACCACTTCCAGGCGCTCAAGATAGACAAGTCCTTCGTCAGCGACGTCGTCACCTCCTCGGACGACGCCGCCATTGCCACCACCATCATGTTCATGTCCAAATGCCTCGACATGGAGGCCATCGCAGAAGGGGTGGAATCCGAGGCGCAAAAGGAATTCCTCGCCTCCATCGACTGCCGCTATATGCAGGGCTTCTATTTCTCCCGCCCCCTGGCCGCCTCTGAAATGGCCGATTTCATCAGGCATCTCGCCGACGACAAGAAAGCTTGAAATGCCCAACTCCACCTATATAATAGTGAGCGTCCTCTAATTCCATTAATCATTAGAAAGGAGTCTGCTCATGGGTGACAGGCAAAAGACGGTGGGGGTGTTGACTGGCGGGGGCGACGTGCCTGGGCTGAACCCTGCCCTGAAAACCTTGGTGACCCGCGCCGCGGAGAACGGCTACCGGGTGCTCGGCATCCGGCGCGGCTGGGGCGGGCTCCTGGCCTACAACCGCGACGACCCGCACTCCGGCGAGAGCACCCTGATGCCTTTGGACCGACACTCGGTCCGCACCGTAGACCGCTCCGGCGGCACCTTCCTGCACACAAGCCGCACCAACCCGGGCAAAGTGGCGACCGCCGACGTGCCTGAGTTCCTGCGCGGCGCGGACTTTGATCCGCGTAACACCGGGCATCACGATTTCACCCAGCACGTTCTCGCCAATCTGGAGCACCTGGGGGTCGATTCCTTGATCGCCATCGGCGGGGACGATACCTTAAGCTACGCCGAACGCCTCTTCCGTGAAGGGGTCCCGGTGGTCGCCATTCCCAAGACCATGGACAACGACGTTTTCGGCACCGACTACTGCATCGGCTTCTCCACGGCCGTGACCCGCAGCGTCAACTTCATCCACAGCCTGAGGACCAGCGCCGGCTCCCATGAGAGGATTGCCGTGGTCGAGCTCTTCGGGCGCAACTCGGGCGAGACCTCGCTCATCTCAGCGTACCTTGCCGGCGTCGATCGCGCCCTCATCTCCGAGGTTCCCTTCGACGTCGAAAGGCTCGCCCTTCTGCTCCAGGAAGACAAGAGATCCAACCGCAGCAACTACGCCATGGTGACTGTATCCGAAGGGGCCTCTATGATCGGGGGGCAGACTGTCGAGTACGGCCAGGAGGACGCCTACGGCCACAAGAAGCTGGGGGGCATCGGTGTCGTGGTGAGCGAGGCGGTGAAGGGGCTCACCGGCTCACACATCATCTACCAGCAGCTCTCTTACCTCATGCGCAGCGGCGCCCCTGACTCCCTCGACTTGATGGTCGCCTACAACTACGCCAATATGACCATGGACCTGATCAGCGAAGGGATGTCGGGAAGGATGGTATCCCTGCAGGGAGGGACCTACCGGCACATCCCGATCAGCACCATCATGCAAGGCGAGAAGCGGGTGGACGTGGCCGAGCTCTACGACCTCGAGGAGTACCGCCCCAAGGTGCGCCACGTATTAGGCAAACCGATGTTCCTGTATTAAATCCACGGCAGACACCATGATTGAGATCGACGGCAGCGTCGGTGAGGGGGGAGGGCAAGTGCTGCGCAGCGCGCTCAGCCTCTCCTGCCTCACCGGCCAAGGCTTCAGGATCCACAACATCCGCAAGAACAGGTCCAAGCCCGGCTTGATGCGCCAGCACCTGATGGCGGTGCAGGCCGCGGCCCGCATCTCTTCCGCGGAGATCGCCGGCGACAGGGTCGGCTCTGCGGAGATCAGCTTCTTCCCCCGGGCAGTCCGTGGGGGCGACTACAGTTTCGACATCGGCACCGCGGGCTCTGCTTCCCTGGTGCTGCAGACCGTCATCCCAGCGCTCTTGTCCGCAGACAGGAAAAGTAGCGTCACCGTAACCGGCGGCACCCACGTCCCGTTCAGTCCCTGCTGGAACTACCTATCCGAAATCTTCTGGCCTGCCGTCTCCCGCCTGGGAGTCAGAGGCAACCTCGACCTGGAGGCGTACGGCTTCTACCCGAAGGGGGGAGGGAGGATCCGCTGCCGCCTTCAGCCGCAGGGAACCCTGTCCTCCCTCACCCTCACCGAGCGCGGGCGCCTTTTGCGGATCACCGGCTTTTCTGCAGTCGGTAACCTCCCCCTCTCCATAGCGCAAAGGGAGCGCAGCTCGGCGCTCCACCTTTTGCGGCATGAACTGGGAGAGGAGGTCCTCATCGACCTGGAAGCGCGGGAGGTGCGGGTCTACGGGCAGGGGACCTTCATTTTCATCAAGGCCCACTACGAGCGCGCCGAGGCGGGGTTCACCTCCTTGGGCGCCCGCGGCAAACCGGCGGAGCTGGTGGGGGAGGAGGCGGTGCGCGAGCTCCTGGAGCATCATGCGACCCGGATGCCGGTGGACCCACATCTTGCCGACCAACTGGTGCTCTACCTTGCCCGTGCACAGGAGGGGTCGCGGTTCGCGACCTCGCGCATCACCTCGCATCTCGAAACCAACCTCCTGGTGGCGGGGTATTTCCTGGAGCTGAAAACGGAACTTGGAGGCGCGGAGGGCGCGCCGGGAGAGGTGAGGATCGTGCCGGCAGGAAACCGCGCCCGATAGGGAGGCATGAGGAAAAGCGCTGGATGGAAGTAAAGAAGGCGGCCCGTGTGGGGGCCGCCTTCGTCGTTTCGGTTGCTGCCGAACTTCCCGTTTAGTAAAGGGGAGAGCGGGCTCTGCCGCTTGGGCGGGATGAGGCTAGTACCGCTCGAACCCGACCTCCATCAGCTCCGGGTCGCACATGTTGATGTGGAGCCCCGCGCCGGCAGCGGCGGCAGCATAGTGAGCGGGAGCCGCCCCCGCCTTGGTCGTCTTCCTTGCCGCAGCCTGCTGCTTGTGGGCCGCCTTCTTCCCCTGCAGCCTCAGCTCCGCGGTGTTCACGTTGATCTTGAAGAACGCGACCGTCCCCTGCAACTGCTCTGCCTGCGAGGCGAGCTCCTCCGCGGTCGACGCCATCTCCTCCGAGGCGGAGGCGTTTTGCTGGATCACCTGGTCCAGCTGCTGGATCGCCCTGTTGATCTGCTCCGCGCCGGTGTCCTGCTCCTTGCAGGCCGCCGAAATCTCCTGCACCAGCTCGGCGGTCTTCTGGATGTCCGGGACCAGCTTCATCAGCAGATTCCCCGCATGCTCCGCCACATCCACCGAGGTGAGCGACAGGTCGCCGATCTCTCCCGCCGCCTTCTGGCTCCTCTCCGCGAGCTTGCGCACCTCGGAGGCGACCACGGCGAATCCCTTGCCGTGTTCTCCGGCCCGCGCCGCTTCGATCGCGGCGTTCAAGGCCAAAAGGTTCGTCTGTCGCGCGATCTCCTCTATGATGGAGATCTTCGAGGCGATCTCCTTCATGGCGTTGACGGTCTTGGCGACGGCGCCGCCGCTTTCGCCGGCGTCCTGGGCCGATTTGGTCGCAATCTTCTCGGTCTGGACGGAATTGTCGGCGTTCTGCCGGATGTTCGCCGTCATCTGCTCCATCGAGGAGCTGGCTTCTTCGGCCGCGGCAGCCTGCTCGCTCGCCCCTTGCGACATCTGCTCCGACGTGGAGCTTAACTCCTGGCTGCCGCCGGTAACGTTGTCCGCTGCCGCCTTGACGTCGGCCACGACCTTGGTCAGGTTCTGCACCATGGTGGAGAGGGCCTGCATCAGCCCGTCGTTCGCCGAGCGTTGCTTGACCTCCAGCATGAGATTCCCCTCGGCGATCTCTTTGGCGAGATGAGTGGCGCTGTTGTTGGCCTCGATCAGGAGGTTGATGTTGTTTTTGATGTCGTTGAAGTCACCCTGGTAGACGTCGGCGATCTTCTCGGGGATGTCCCCCTTGGAGATGCGGTCCACGTACTCGGCCGTCACGTTGATCGGTCGAACGAACGCGTCTATCAGCCGGTTCAGCCCGGTTAAGAGGTCGCCCCAGGCCCCTTGGTAGGCGGCGGCATTGCTCCGTACCCCCAGCTTCCCTTCCTGAATCCCCTTGATCAAAAGGTTCATCTCTTCCGTCATCTTCCCGATGGTGGCGATCATCGCGGTGAGGTTTTTGCCCATCAGGTCGCGGTCGGACTTGGGAGTGATCTGGACCGAAAGGTCTCCCTGCGCCACCTTTTCCGCAGCCAGGGACGCCTCCTTGATGTTGTCGGCCATATTCTTGAACGATCTCCCCAGCATCGCGATCTCGTCCTGCCCATCGGTCGCGATCTGAACGTCGACGTCGCCCAGTGCGAGCTTGTCGGCGCAGCCGGCCAGCGCATCGATCGGCCTGGTTATGCCGCGGGTGGTGAAGAGCGCGGTGACTGCGCCGATGATCAGGGCAACCACGGCCATCACCAGCATCATGGTCATCGATCTGTCGGAGACGGCCACCGCGTCCTTATACTGCTCCTCGATTCCAGCTTCCTGGTATTTCACCAGTTCATCGAAGGCTGTGAAGATAGCGGCGCAAAGTGGAGCCGCGTCCTTCTCGAAAATCTCCGCTGCGCGGGCCGTGTTGTTGGCCATGGCCAGCTCGATTACTTGGTTATTCGTCTTGCGTGCATTCTCGATCGACTGCTTGGCGGCGGCGATGAGCTCTTTCCCCTTGTCCGAGGTTTCCAGTTTCTCCAGTTTGTCCATGGCCGTCTTGTACTTCAGGCGAGATGCATCGATCTTCTTCCCTTCCTCCTGCCTGGCCTCCCTGGTGGATTGGAGGATCAGGTTCTGAATGGCCGACATGGCGGCATTGATCTGCTTCGAGGCCTCGTTTGCCTTCTGGATCTTGCTGTAATCCTTCTCGACGATGGTGCCCAGTCCGTTGTCCATTTTCATCATCCCGATGACGCCGATGGCGCTGATCGCCAGCAGAAACAGCAGAATGACCCCGAAACCTGCGCCCAGACGTTGCCCGATCTTCATGTCCTGAACTTTCATCACAATCCCCCGATGCATTTTATGGTGCTAAGTGGCGCTCGGACCGTCGAAGAGTCCACAGAGGCTCGACGCCCTGTTATAGGTACAGATGGCGTTTTTATTCTTTATCGAACCGCTATGGGAAAACTTGAAATTATTTTTTCGGATTTTCCTATCGATCTTATGTCAGAGAGGGAGCACACGGCAGATAGTGGCAACAAAAGCGGGATTTGTGACAGTTCGGCAGGAAAAGGCAGGGCTGCTATGACAGCGTGCGGCGGGTCTGGTCCTAGGAATGGATGAGCAGGCAGAGTTCCTCTATCAGCGGCAGCTGCCCTTTGAGTATCTTCGCCTTGGCGGCCCCGAGCTCGAACCAGCCCGCCCGGTCCACCTCCGGGAACTCGGAGAATCGGCCTGAGCGAGGCGGCCATTCGAGGGGGAAGGTGTTGCTGGTGATGGCGGACGGGTCGCAGTCCCCCGCAAAGGCCCAGGCCTTTACCCTTTTGCCGCCGGGCTGCCGGATCTCGGAGAGCTCCAGGAACTCCCCCTCAGCAACAAGTCCGGTCTCCTCCAGGAACTCGCGCCGGGCCACGACGAGCGGCTCCTCTCCGGGGAGGTACTCCCCCTTGGGGATGGACCAGGCTCCCTCGTCTTTCCCGGCCCACAAAGGCCCCCCGGGGTGCACCAGGAAAAGTTCCAGCCTCTCTTCCTTGAAGCGGTACATGAGGAGCCCGGCGCTTTTCTTCATGTCAATGGGCCTGGCCGCGCGGCAGCTGCCATCCTTTGACCAGGGCGGCGCACCTAATGGCGATTACGGTGACGGCGGAGACGGTGAGGTTCACAGTGTTGGGGACCTCAGTGAAATGCAGGAAGTAGAAGAGGGCGCCGCCGACAACGCAGGCCGAGGCGTAGATCTCGCGCTGCAGGATGAGCGGGATCTGGTTGCTCAAAAGGTCGCGCACCAATCCGCCGCAGGTGGCGGTCATCACCCCCATGATGATCGCACCCATGAGCCCCAGGTTGAACTGGAGCGCTTTGGAGGTGCCGATGACCAGAAAGGTCCCAAGGCCCAGGGCGTCCAAGAGCAGCATGGCGCGGTTCATCCTCTCGAAGCTCCTGGGAGTGAGAAAGACCACTACGGATGCCGCCACGGCGAGGTAGAGGTACAGCTCGTTCTTAAAGCAAAAGGGGGGGGTGTCGTTCAGGAGGACGTCGCGCATGACGCCTCCGCCGGTCGCGGTAACTATCCCCAGGACGATGACGCCGAGGAGGTCCATGCCGCGGCGGACTCCCGCCAGCGCTCCCGAGGCGGCAAATGCGACCGTACCGAGCAGGTCGAACGCGTAGATGATGGCTTGGTTGTTCATTTCGTTTAGGTTCCTGTCCTTGGGGATCGGTCTCGGGAGGGATGCCGTTGAAGGTCCACTGCTGCAAGAGCAGGGGGATCGCGCCAGGGAAGCAGGAAGGGATGCGGCGCCTTTTTCTAAGCTAGCTACTCCTCGAACTCGTCGTGGTTTTGTCCGGGCGCGCGGTAGTCCTCGACGTCGTGCCAGAAACGGTGCTGCAGCTCCTTCAGGAGCGGCTCCAGGGTTTTGCGGTCGGCGGCGCTGATGGTGACGGCCCCGTACCTGCGGGTTAGCTGGCGTACTTTCATGAACGCGAGCGGGTCCCCCTTCTTCAGCTCGGGAAGGAGGTCCGCCTTGTTGAAGACCAGAAGCTTGGGTTTTTGGGAGAGCTCCAGTTCGCCCAGGATGGCGTCCACCTGGATGATCTGCTCCTCAAAGCGCGGGTTGCTGCAGTCGACCAGGTGGATCAGGAGATCCGCGTCTTTCAGCTCCTCCAGCGTCGCCTTGAAGGCACCCAGAAGCGACTTGGGGAGGCTGCGGATGAAGCCCACGGTGTCGGTTATGATCACCTCGCGGTCCATGGGAAAGCGCAGCCGGCGCGACGAGGTGTCGAGAGTGGCGAAGAGGAGGTCCTCGGTGAAAACCTCGCTGCGGGTGAGCGTGTTCAGGAGCGTTGATTTGCCGGCGTTGGTGTAGCCGACGATGGAGATGATGGGGATTCCCGCCTTCACCCTTTTCTGGCGGCGCTGGTAGCGGCCGTTGGAAAGCTCTTTCAGCTCCCGTTCCAGGTGGGCGATGCGGTCCCTGATGCGCCTGCGGTCGACCTCGAGCTTGGTCTCGCCGGGCCCGCGCCCGCCGATCCCCCCCATGAGCCGCGACATCTGCACGCCGCGGCCGATCAGCCTGGGGAGGAGGTACTTCAACTGGGCGAGCTCCACCTGCACCTTGCCGTCCTGCGAGGTGGCGCGCCGGGCGAAGATGTCAAGGATCAGCTGGCTGCGGTCGATGACCTTCAGTTCGGTCAGCTCCGAGATGGAGCGCACCTGGGCGGGGGAGAGCTCCTGGTCGAAGACCAGCATGGTAGCGCCGAACTGCAGCGCCTTGATCAGCACCTCGCGGATCTTCCCTTCGCCCAAAAGGTACCGGGGGTTGAATTCCTTCGGGCGCTGGATCACGGTGTCCAATACGCCGACCCCGGCGGTTCTCGCCAGCTCCTTCAGTTCTTCCATGGAGTCGACCGCCTCTTCCATCGGGCGTTGGGTCACCGAGATGAGGATGCCGCGCTCCTGGCCGGTTGCGACCAGGGTCCCCTCCTTGAGGCCGCGCTCAAGGGTCTGCTCCAGGGTCTCGACGAAGGAGCGGAAGTCGAGGTCGAACTTGGCGAAGGGGACGGAGGGCTCCACCTGGTAGGGGAGGTGGTGCCCCTCCGGTGGGACGAGCGCCGCCGTCTGGATCGAGAAGCGGTCAGGGTTTTGGGTGAGCTGCAGGGCAGCTATCATGTCGAGGCGCAAAAGCGAGAGGTCGGTCAAGTCGTCGTCGGAGAGCGGCTCCCCCTTAAGGTGGGTGTGCACCAGGCGGATGCCGCGCAAAAGTCTGCGCCCCAGGGGGTAATCCTCCAGGGCCGGGATCATCAGGGCGCGCTCGTCGCCTACGACGACGTAGGCGATCTCGCCGATGCGGCTTACCAGTACGCCCAGCTGGCGCCTGATCTCCAGGGAGATGTCGGCCATTTCCCGGGCCAGTTCCAGCGAGACCACTTCGCCGGGTTTCAGTCGGCGGCGGTACAGCCTTTCGAGCCGTTTTACCTGGCTAGGCTTCAACCCTGTCAGATTACCGTGCAGTCCTTTGATGGAGCACCTCCCGTTTTACAGGCCGATGATGTTGTAGCCGCTGTCGACGAAGTGGATCTCCCCGGTCACCCCGCCGGCGAGCGGGCTGGCGAGATAGAGCGCCGAATTGGCGACGTCCTCCTGGGTGATGTTGCGCCTAAGCGGCGCCTTGCCGGCGACGTGGCCTGCAATCTGGCCGAAGCCGCCGATGCCTGCCGAGGCGAGGGTGCGCAGGGGGCCTGCGGAGATGGCGTTGACGCGGGTCCCTTCGGGGCCCATGGCCTCGGCGAGGTAGCGCACGCTTGCCTCAAGCGCGGCCTTGGCGACCCCCATCACGTTGTAGTTGGGGAATACCTTCTGCGCGCCGTAGTAGGTCATGGCGATGATGCTTCCCTCGCGCCCCTGCATGAGCGGCGCGGCCTCCTTGGCCAGCGCGATGAGGGAATAGGCGCTGATGTCGAGCGCTGTGGCGAACCCTTCCCGCGTGGTGTTCAAAAACGATCCTTTGAGCTCGTCCTTGTTGGCGAACGCTACCGAGTGCACCAGGAGGTCCAGCCCCCCCCACTGTTTCGCGACGTCGGAGAAGAGCCTGGCGATGTCCTCGTCGCTTCTCACGTCGCAGGGAAGGATCATGCTCGCCCCGATGCTCTCGCCCAGGGGGACTACCCTTTTGGCCACGCTCTCGCCGGCGTAGGCCAGGGCGATCTCGGCGCCCTCGCGCCTGAATGCCTCGGCTACGGCCCAGGCGATGCTTTTGTCGTTGGCGACACCGAAAATCAGTGCCTTTTTACCTTCAAGTAAACCCATGCGTCTTATCTCCCTGCCTGTGTCGTCGCATTAGGATGCGTTACTCGGTGAGACGACACACAGCGGCACATAATAATGAATAAAAAATGAGTTGGCAAGGACTATGGCGGGTATTGCGCCCCCTTAAGGTTCGGGGGCGACTGGTTGTTGCGGGTGGTTTTGCGGGTCTGCCGGTGCGGCGCCCCGGGGGATTTCCAGGGCCCGCTCGATGGCAGCGACCCTCTTCTCCATCTCCTCCAGAACGACCAGGGTACGGTCCACCTTTCCCTTGATGCTGAGGATCAGGAAGGGGACCAGGAACCAGATCACCACCAGGAAAAATCCCAGGATGGACATCATCATCATGAAGCCGCCGAAGATTTCCATAACTCCCCCGTCTATGATGGGATAGCGCCGGACTGCGCCTTTTCCAGCGCTTGGGCCAACTGGTCCGGACAGGAGGTGTCTCCCTGGCAGGCGATTCCCTTGAGCCTTCTGATTGCCTCGCTTACCTCCATGCCGCGCACCAGCGCGGATACCGCCTGAGTGTTGCCGGCACAGCCGTCCACGAAAGTGGTTTCTACGATGACGCCGTTGTCGACTTCTATCTCGATGCGGGAGGCGCAGCTCCCGGAAGTCTGGTAGCTAATTTTCATCTGTGGTTCGATCTCCTTTTGATTGTGAATGTGCTGGCGCGCCGTATTGGTAGTGGCACCTACCCCCACCCACTAACCCCCTCCCGCCAGTGGAGGGGGGACTCTTTCGGCTGCCGTCCATCCTCCCTTTCCCTTTGGGAGAGGGTCGGGGTGAGGGGGCGCTGCTGAAGTGGGCGGTATATCGCGAAGCTGGGAAAAAGTCAATCGGCGAGGGCGAGTGCCTGGGCCATGGTGAGCCGCTCCGGGCCCGGAGACTCCTGCAGGTAGAGAGCGTTGATGGCGGCCAGCATGGTGTTGAGGCGCTCGAGGTCGATTACGGCGCTGCCGGGGATGCTCGGAAGTCCCTTGAAGTTCTCGGGACAGAAGTCGATGCTTTTTTCGCCGTCGCACTCAAGCATCAGCGGCAGTCCGTGGGTGCGGCAGATGACCGGGCGCGCCTCGTAGAGCAGGCAGAGCCCGTCGTGGAGCAAAGGGCAGCGCACCGGCTCCGCGCTTGCGGCTAGGCCGCGGATGAGGTCGACTTCGTCCGCGGAGCGGCTTTTCAGCGCCTCCCTCACGGCGGCTGCTTCTATGGCGAAGATGGAGAGGTGCCGGCAGCAGGCGTCGCATCCGGCGCGGCAGGCGATATTTTCGGGGAATTGGTCTACGGTCCGGGCGCAGAGATCGTCGATACGCTCCACAAGTGCGTGATAATTTTCCAGTCCCGCCATGCTAACCGTTCTCGCGCAGGCTTTTGCTGAAATCTTCCATCAGCTGCTTGTTGAGGTAAAAGTAGGGTTTTTCGATGGTGCCGGCAAAGCCGAAGCTCTTGAAATTTACCATGACCGGATCGTCGGTGCGGCCGCTGGAGACGTACCCCTTGGCGCCCGGGTCGATTTCCAGCAGGCGCTTCATCGCCTCCTGCCCCCCCATCCCCCCGGGGATGTTCAGATCCAGTATCACAGCAGCGAAGGTCAGCCCCGCCTGGTGCCGCTCTCGGTACAGCTCGACAGCTTCGGAACCGTCAATAGCGAACTCGACCTCAAAGCCGTACCTCTTCAAGGTCTCGCCCGCGACGAAACGGACCATTTCGTCGTCATCCATGACAAGTACCTTTGCAACTACCCGATCATTGTCGTTTTGCATTGGAAGCTTCCCTAGTTACACGGTTGTTAAGCTGCGGCTGACGTGATACTAATCTATAGCCGGTATGTTTGCAGCTGGCAAGTTACTTTTTCATGTGAGACTCGATTCATCTTAAGGAGAGCTGGAAATGGCCAAGTTTAAATCCCCCGTGACCGCTGCGGTACGCGTGCTGCGGCAGGCAGGGGTATCCTACGGCGAACACCCCTACCAGTACGAGGAGAAGGGGGGGACCGCAGTCTCGGCGCGGGAGCTAGGCGTAGACGAGAGATGCGTCATCAAGACCCTGATCATGGAGGACGAGGCGAAAAGCCCCCTCGTGGTCCTCATGCACGGAGACCTCCAGGTCTCCACCAAGGAACTGGCGCGCGTGATCGGCGTCAAGTCCGTCGCCCCCTGCACCCCGGATACGGCAAACCGCCACTCCGGCTACATGGTGGGGGGGACCTCACCCTTCGGCACCAGGAAACAGATGCCGGTCTACCTGGAAGAGAGCATCCTGGAACTGCCGCTCATCTACATTAACGGCGGCAGCCGCGGTTTCCTGGTTTCCATGCCCCCCACCGAGCTGGTGCGGGTGCTGCAGCCGGTGCTGGTGCAAGTAGGTATCTAGGAGGAGCGATGGATCTCTCCAGGAGTTTCGAACAGGCGGCGGAACTGGTGGCGCAGGCCAAGGCGCTGGTGGTGACCGCTGGAGCCGGCATGGGGGTGGATTCCGGCCTGCCGGATTTCCGCGGCGACCAGGGGTTCTGGACCGCGTATCCCTTGTACCAGAGGCTCGGCATCAGCTTCGTCGATGCGGCGAACCCGGAACATTTCGAGCGGGATCCGCGCTTCGGCTGGGGGTTCTACGGCCACCGCACCAACCTGTACCGGGAAACTGTCCCGCACCGGGGCTTTCAACTGCTGCTCGATTGGGCCAAGCGCTACCGGCTCGACTGCTTCGTCGCCACCTCCAACGTCGACGGCCAGTTCCAAAAGGCAGGCTTCGCAGCAGACGCCGTGCTGGAGTTCCACGGCTCCATCCATCACCTCCAGTGCACCAGGCCCTGCAGCAGCGCCATCTGGGAGAACAGGGAAGAGTTCCGGATCGACACGGAGACCATGCGGGCCGACCATGTCCCTCTTTGTCCCCGCTGCGGTTCCTCCGCACGCCCCAACATCCTCATGTTCGGCGATTACGGCTGGATCGACGACCGCACCATGCGCCAGCAGGAGCGCTTCCGGCAGTTCCTCTCCCGGCAGGGGGAGGGGAGGATCGTGGTGGTCGAGATGGGAGCCGGGACCGCCATCCCCACCGTGCGCGCCGTCAGCGAGCGGATCGGCTCCCTGGCCCATGGCCGCGTCATCAGGATCAACCCGCGCGAGCCGCAGATTTCCAAACCTCACCTCTCCCTTCCCTGCGGAGCCCTGGAGGGGCTTAACGGGATAGAGGAGATGCTCCGCCTTAGCTCAAGGCCCTGAAATGAGGGCCCCTTCCTTGGTTGAACCCCGCCGATAAAAAAACCTTGCCATACCAATTCCTTACTGCTAGTATTGCTCATTTTTTAGGCAGATAAGGAACGATCGCTTTATGCAAAAAACGGTGGCCCTCGGCCCACTTGTGTTGAAGAATCAGCTATTTCTGGCCCCGATGGCGGGGATTACCAATCTGCCGATGCGGATCATCTCCCGCGAGGGAGGTGCCTCGTTCGCCTTCACCGAGATGGTAAGCGTGAACGGCCTGACCCGGGAAGGGCGCAAAAGTTTCGATCTTTTAAAGAGTAGCGCGGAGGACCGCCCCATCGGGATGCAGCTTTTCGGCGACGATCCGGAGATGCTGGCCGAGGCGGCCCGCCTGGTGGAAGAGTACGGTGAGCTGATCGACATCAACATGGGATGTCCGGTGCGCAAGGTGGTGGGAACCGGCGCCGGGAGCGCGCTGATGAAGGACCCACAAAAGGTGGGGCGCATCGTCAGGAGTGTCAGGGGCGCGACCAGGCTTCCGCTCACCATCAAGATACGCACCGGCTGGGTCTGCGGCGACGACACCTTCCTGGAAGTGGGAAAAATAGCCCAGGAGGAGGGGTGCGACGCGGTAACGCTGCATCCCCGAAGCCGCGCCCAGATGTTCGAGGGGAAGGCCGACTGGTCACGGATCGCCGAGCTGAAGAGCGCGCTCAGCATCCCGGTGATCGGCAGCGGCGACCTCTTCAGCGCGGCCGACGTAGCGGGGATGCTGGCCGAAACCGGATGCGACGCCGTCATGGTCGCCCGCGGCGCCATGGGAAACCCCTGGATCTTCCGCGAGGCGCTTTCCCTTTTGGCCGGTGAGGAGCCGGCTCCCCCGACGGTGCAGGAGCGGCTGGCGGTCTCCCGCAGACACCTAGAGCTTTTCGCCGAGTTCGCGGGGGGGCGGGTGGCGCTCATGGAGATGCGCAAGCACCTCTCCTGGTATTCCAAGGGGCTGCCGGGGGCGGCGCAGTTTCGCGCGGCGGTGAACCGGATCGAAAGCGCTCCGGAGCTGATCCGGGCGATGGAGGAATTCTTCGATGCCTGAGAAACTGGAGAGTTACTACGCCAACGTGATCGACAGCGTGGGTGACGGCGTGATCGTCCTGGATAACGCCGGGGCCGTGACGCTGGTCAATCCCGCCGCCGAGGAGCTGGCCGGCGTTTCGCGCCGCCAGGCCATGGGCGTTCTCTTCAGCGAGATCTTCAAAGGGGAAGGTCCTCTGAACGAGATGGTCGCCAAGACCGTGGAGACCGGGATGTCGGTCTCCGACCATGAGAACATCGTGGTCAAGCGGGGGGGGAAGCTGATCCCTGTCGGCGCCAGCACTTCGCCGCTTCTAAGTGCAGGCGGGGAGCGCATCGGCACCATTTTGCTCCTGCGGGACCTGACCAACGTACGCGAGCTGGAGTCGGCCGTGCGCCAGGCGGACCGCCTTTCGGCCCTGGGGGGGCTAGCAGCGGGGCTTGCGCACGAGATCAAGAACCCTCTGGGCGGGATCAAGGGGGCGGCGCAGCTACTGGAACTGGAATTTCCCGACAACGAGGACCTGCGCGAGTACATCAGGGTGATGCTGAAGGAGGTACAGCGGGTCAACGTCATCGTGGAGGAACTCCTGGCGCTCGCTTCGCCTGGGCGCCTGAAGCTCTCCAAGGTGAACCTGCACCGGGTCCTTTCCGATATCGTCTTATTGCAGAAAAACGCCAGCGAGGGGAAAGAGGTCTACCTCCAGCAGTACTTCGACCCGAGCATCCCTCCCATCCTGGGGGACGAGGCGCTTTTAACCCAGCTCTTCCTGAACCTGATCAAGAACGCGCTGGAGGCGGTGGAGGCCGGCGGCGTGGTAAAGGTCACCAGCCGGGTGCTGTCGGACTACGCCATGACCCAGAAGGGGGAGCGGCGGGCGCGCATGGTGGCCATCGACATCGCCGACAACGGCCCGGGTATCGAGGCCGAGGTGCTGGAGAACATGTTCACCCCGTTTTTCACCACCAAGTCCCAGGGGACCGGGTTGGGCCTGGCCATCTGCCAGAAGATCGTCTCAGAGCATCGGGGCATGATCAAGGTCGATTCCGACGCCAAGCGCGGCACCGTCTTCACCGTAATGCTGCCGCTGGTGCAATAAAAACTGAAAGGCCGTTCAACGTTCTACGTTCAACGTTCGTTGAGGGCATTGGCCATTGGCTTCTGCGTCTTGGCTTGGCCGTTCGCTGCAGGTCAAAGTCAAGGTGACGACGCCACCATGGAGTGTGGTAACTCGAACGTTGAACGTTGAACCTTGAACGGGGTTTTAACAGGTTTTAGGAGATTTTATGTCCATCAACAACATACTGGTTGCCGACGACGAAGAGAGCATGCGCTGGGTCCTTTCCAAGGCGCTCAGGAAAAAAGGCTTCAACGTGGAACTCGCCCGCGACGGCAACGAGGCTCTCAGGCTGATCAAGGAGAACGTCTACGACCTGGCGCTTTTGGACATCAAGATGCCGGGGATGACGGGGCTCGAACTGCTCGACCGGGTGAAGGAGGAGCGCAGCGACCTTTTCGTCGTGATCATGACCGCCGAGGCGAGCATGAAAAACGCGGTCGAGGCGATGAAGCGCGGCGCCTACGATTACCTCACCAAGCCCTTCGACCTAGGGGTGATCGACGCGGTGGTCGAGAAGGTGAGCCGGGCCCGCGAGATGACCAGCCAGGTCTCGCTCCTCAAGGAGGAGCTCAAGGACCGCTACCAGCTGGAGAAGACCATCATCGGCAACTCCCCGGCCATGAGGGAGGTCTACAAGACCATCGGCAAGGTGGCCCCCAGCGACGTGACGGTGCTGGTGCAGGGCGAATCGGGGACGGGAAAGGAACTCATCGCCCGCGCCATCCACTACAACTCAAAGCGTCTAGGTAAGCCCTTCATACCGCTCAACTGCGCGGCCATCCCGAAGGAGCTTCTGGAGAGCGAGCTCTTCGGCTTCGAGAAAGGGGCCTTCACCGGCGCCACCGAGAGGAAGCTCGGCAAGTTCGAGCAGGCAAACGGCGGCACCATCTTCCTGGACGAGATCGGGGACATGCCGCTTGACCTGCAGGCCAAGATCCTGAGGGTGCTGCAGGAGCGCGAGATCACCAGGACCGGCGGGAACCAGAGCATCCCGGTCGACGTCAGGGTGGTCGCCGCGACCAACCAGGACCTCGAAGAGAGCGTGCGCAACAAGCAGTTCCGCGAGGACCTCTACTACCGGTTGAACGTGATACCGATCCATCTGGTGCCGCTCAGAGACAGGAAGGAGGACGTGCCGCTTCTGGTGCAGTACTTCCTCACCAAGATCTGCGCCGAGCTCGAAGTGCCGCAAAAGCGCTGCTCCGCCGACGCCATCAAGCTTCTGACCAACTACAGCTGGCCCGGCAACATCCGCGAGTTGGAAAACACCATCAAGAGGGGCGTCATCCTCTCGCCGGACCCGCTCTTGGTCGCCTCCGACTTCCCGGGGCTGCGCAGCCGCCAGAGCGAGGGCAAAGGGGAGGAGCTTTCCCTGGAGGGGATCGTAGACCTGAAGCTGCGCGGCTGTTTCAGCAACATGGAGAAGATGGAGAGCGGCGACGTGCACGCCATGGTGCTCGAACAGGTGGAGCGGCCGCTGATCCGCTTCGTCCTGGAGAAGACCCGGGGCAACCAGGTCCGCGCCGCCGACATCCTCGGCATCAACCGCAACACCCTGAGAAAGAAGATCACCGAGCTCGGCATAGAGCTGCGCAAGGAATAGACCTACCCCAACCCCATGACGAAGGAGTTACCCATGACCCTGTTGGAGAGATTTTTTCTGGAAAGAGAGAACGCGCAGCTCGTGGTGGTCGACGTGCAGGAGAAGCTCTGCCGGGCCATGGACGAGAAGGTGCTGGCCAAGCTGACTAGCAACATCTCCATACTTCTGGATGCGGCGGCGGAGCTCGGCATCCCGGCTCTGGCGACCGAGCAGTACGTGAAGGGGCTCGGAGAGACGCTTCCGGTCCTGAAGGAGAAACTTCAGGCGCCTAGCCTTGAGAAGATGACCTTCAGTTGCTGCGGCGGCGAAGGTTTCATGGAGGCGCTGGAGAAAAACGGAAGGCGGCAGGTGATCCTGGTAGGTATGGAGACCCACGTATGCGTGCTGCAGACCGCGCTGGAGCTTCTGTCACGCGGTTACGTGGTGCATCTGGTGTGCGATGCGGCAATGAGCCGTCGCAAGCAGAACTGGGAGATCGCCATCAAGACCATGACGGCGGCAGGGGTGGTCATGACCTCGACCGAGTCGGTGCTCTTCCAACTGCTGCGCCTGGCCGGCACCGAAGAGTTCAAGAAGCTTTCTAAACTCGTGCGCTAGTCCGCTCCAGGCTGTCCACGAAGCGGCCGATCTGCTCCCTTTCCCCTTCGGCGATGGACAGGAATTCCAGGCCGAACCCCGGGGGGAGCGCCGGCTTCTTCCTGCCCTTGGAGCTGTTCAGCCAGGCTACGCGCGCCCTGGTCTGGATGATGGCGCCGAAGGGCTCGGGGAGAGCGAAGATGACCTCTACCGTCGCATCTTCCTCCAGCTCCACGTCTGCGGCCACGTACATGCCGTTTTGGCTCAGGTTGGAGGCGGACCCTGAGAGGGTGAGGCCGAAGGCTCGGAACTTTACGTTCAAGCGGCTGTTCACCCTGCGGTCGCGCCGGTCGATGGCGGGGAGGAGCTTGCGGGCTGCCTCGAGAAAGGCGTGGCGGTCCAGGGGCTTGGTGAGGAAGCCGTCGCACCCGGCCTGCAGGCAGAGTTGCCGGTCCTCCTCTTTCCCTTCGGTGGTGATCAGTATCACTGCGGTCGACAGCCGGTTATCGCGCTTGATCTCACGGCAGCAGTCGGCTCCGTTCATGATCGGCATGTGCAGGTCCATGAAAACCAGGTCCGGCCGCTGCAGTCTGCAGACCCTGAGTGCCTCCTCGCCGTCGCGCGCGGTCAAGACGGTCACCGCGGAGAGCTGCAGGTAGTCCCTCTCGAGTTCGATAAACATGCTTACGTCGTCAACGAGCAGAACCTTGCTTGCCACTTACGCTCCCCCTGTCACTTCATTGCATAACTTCATTTGCCCCACCTTCAGCACTCCCTCTCCAGAAGGCGAGTTGACAATCGTGTAACCGACCGCTCCGTCCATCCCCTCTCCCATAGGGCGAGGGGAGAACAGCTACCCCCTCCCGCGCGGGGAGGGGGAACTCCTGCCTAAGCCAACTTGGTCCGGTTCCGGACCTCTTTCCTATTACATCTTCACCAGCGTCTTGGCGATCACGTCGTGGTTCAGCCAGAATACCGGGGCCTTCGGCTCCCAGGAGCTGTCGAACATCAGTTTTCCTACCCCCTGGAACACGCCCTTGGAGAGGACGGCGCAGACGATCTCCTTGGGGTCCGCGTTCAGGCTGATCAGCTCCGCCGATACGTTCAGCATGTACTCCTGCTGTTGCGGCTTGTTGTGCTGCGGCCAGCTGTCGAAGTCCCGGGTGCTGGTGACGAGTTCCGAGGTGAGGTAGGTGTTGGCGATGCCGAGCAGCGTGTCGACGGTGGCCCCTTCCTTCAAGAGCGCCGCGCACTCCTTGACGATCTTCTGCTCCCCTTCGGCCCTGAGCGCGTCCATCAGCGGATAGAGGGAATTCTCGACCCCGAGGAAGAGGGCGCTGGAGTTGGTGAGGATCTCCGGGCAGTTGTAGACGGTTGCCTTGATCCCTTTTTCCCATGCCTCGATGGCGATGTCTTCCAGGCGGATCTTCGCCCACCCCTGCAGGTAGGGGGTGTAGGACTGCCAGGTGACGACGCCGTCGATGAGTACGCCGGTGCCGTGGTAGCCGTAGGCCGCGTAGGTTACTTCGAGCTTCTCCCTGAGGCCCGCGGTGGCGTCGATCAGGTAGCGGAAGGTGTCGGCGGTCACTTCGTTGAAGCTCGCGTCGCAAAGGCGCCCCATGTCGGAGTTCCAGAAGGCTTCGGAGGAGAGGAAGCGGTCTCCCTGCCCCTTGAAGAGCTTGTTGAGGATCGGCATGAAGACGCGCGCCCTGGGGATGCCCCCCGCCATGGTGTGCACCACGAGGAGTCTTCCCTTGGCCGGGAGCATCTTCTCAACTTCTGCCACCACAGCCGCGAGGTTCTTGCAGAAACGCTCGGTGCCGCGCTTTTTGGAGAATTCGACTTCGGCCTGGTCCAGTTTCACCGAGGCCCACTCGTCAGGTTTAGCGCCTTTGAACCTGTCCACCGGTGCGATCCCGTCGCTACCCGGCTCCATGTCGAAGCCGGCTTCCAGCGGGATGTTGATGATCTTGCCGCCCAGGTTCTCTTCCGCCGCTGCCAGTTCCTCGGCGTTGAGCGGGCGCAGGGTCCCGTCGTTGTCGCGGCGGCCTACGGTGGCCCCGATGATGGTCATCCCCTTGGCCCTTGCCTCGTCGACGATGCCGTTGGCATAGCCGCGGCCGAAGAGCTCGCCGCAGAGAAAAAATACGTCCCCTTCCTTGAATCCGGCAGTAGCGGGAATTTCCCGCATCGCATTGTACCTGCTCATTTAGTTTCCTTTCTTGGTTGAAAATACGCGGGAGGCTTAGTCGCCCTCCGCACTTGCATGGCGCCTTCCATCCCACTTCCACTGGAAGGGGGGGGAGCGCCATGAAACTATCGCGCGATCCGCCGGGTAACGGTCGCAGAGGCTGCGCTGTCTTTAGTACTCGTCCCGGCCGCTCAGGTTCTCGAAGCGGGTGAACTCGCCGCGGAAGGCAAGATGAACCGTTCCGGTCGGGCCGCTTCTGTGCTTGCCGATGATGACCTCCGCCTTACCCTTGAGGTCCTCTTTATCCTTCTCATATACCTCTTCGCGGTAGACGAACATGATGATGTCGGCGTCCTGCTCGATGGCTCCCGATTCCCTCAAGTCGCTCATCATCGGGCGCTTGTCGGAGCGCTGCTCCAATCCGCGGTTGAGCTGCGAGAGGGCGATGACCGGTATGCTCAACTCCTTGGCCAGACCCTTGAGCGACCGGGAGATCTCGGAGATCTCCTGCTGGCGGCTTTCGGGGTTCGCGCCGCCGCGCATGAGCTGCAGGTAGTCGATGACGATGAGCCCGATGTTGTGCTCCGCCTTCAGGCGCCTCGCCTTGGAGCGGAGCTCCATGATGGTGATCGACGGGGTGTCGTCGATGAAGATCTTCGCGTCGTGCAGTTTGCCGCCGGCCTTGATCAGCTTGGGCCAGTCGTTCTCAACCAGGTGACCGCTTCGCAGGCGGCTCAGGTCGACCTTCGCCACGGAGCAAAGTAGCCTCTCCACCAGCTGCTCCTTGGGCATCTCCAGGGAGAAGACGGCGGCGGGGTAGGCTTGGTCGGCGTCGATGGCCGCGTACTGGGCCACATTCAAGGCAAAAGTGGTCTTTCCCATTGCCGGGCGTCCGGCGATGATGACCAGGTCGCCTGCGTGAAAACCGGCCGTCAGCTTGTCCAGGTCCGTGTAGCCCGTGGGGACGCCGGTCACCAGCTCCTTTTTCTCGTAGAGGAGCTCGATGTTCTTGATGGTGTCCTTGAGGATGTCGCTCACCTGGTAGTAGGCGGGGCGGATCTTGTTCTCCGAGATCTCGAAGATCACCTTCTGGGCTGCGTCGAGGAGTTCCTCGGTATCGATCTTGTCCTCGAACCCCTTGCTCACGATGTCGGTCGCCGCCGAGATGAGCTTCCTGGTGAGCCACTTCTCCTTCACGATCTTGCAGTAGTAGGAGATGTTCGCGGCCATGGGGACGAAGTCGACCAGCGTCGCCAGGTAGGCCCCGCCGCCGACCTCTTCCAGCTCACCTTTCTTCTTGAGGATGGTGGTCATGGTGATTAGGTCGCAAGGCTCCCCGCGCTCGTTCAAATCGATCATGGCGCGCAGGATCTTCCTGTGGCTTTCCCGGTACATATCGTCCGGCACCAGGATTTCGAGGACGCGGTTGATCGCCTCGTTATCCACCAGGATCCCGCCCAGGATGGACATCTCCGCCTCTATGCTCTGCGGTGGCAGCTTTCTCATGTCCATTGCGTTCATGCAGACCTCTAATTGACAGTAACCCTTCCCTGTACCGCAGCGCCGACGGCAGTCGGGAGGCACAGTACAGCCGTCGGATAGTACCCGCATCCGGCGCGCCGGTCAACAAATTTGGAGGGGGGTGACTACCCGCCGACCTCCTTGAGGAAGGCGAGGGACCTGAGCTCCCGGTCCAGGTGCAGGTCGATGGCGGGGTTCAAAAGCAGGTCCGCTTCCCGAAGCTCGGGCTCGGGGAAGGATATGGCGCCGAAGCGCCCGGTCTGCATGGCGAGCGCCAGAAGGCGCGCGGTCTGTTCGGAGATTCCCCTCACCTGCAGGTCGGGCTGGTAGCCCAGGATCTTGAGGAGATTGACGGCGAAGAAACGGCGGTCCGAAGGGGAGGGGGGGGCCTCGTTCAGCCTTTCCAGGTAGCAGTACAAGAGGCGGAACAGGCGGGGGGCCGGTTCCTCGTCGGGGGTGAGCCGCTCCACCAGTTCGCAGGCGTAGGCTGCGCATCCTATCTTGACGAGGTCCCCGCGGATACCGGGGAAGATGCTGACGATGTCGGCTGAGGAGAGGGTGGCGAGGCTGTTTCCCTGCTGCAGCTGGAGCTTCAGGTGCGCGAACTGCTCCAAGGCTCCGGCGAAGCGCTTCTTGCTGCGCTTGGCCCCGCGCGCCACCCCCTGCAGCTTCCCCTGTTCCAGGGTGAAGAAGGTGACGATCCGGTCGGCCTCACCGAAGTCGGTGAGGCGGAGCACTATGGCCTCTGCCTCGGTTTTTCGCATCGGTCGAAGGTACATCGGCCGCCGGATCAAGTCAAGCGGTGAGGAGGGCGGGGGAGAGCCCCTACTTGAGGTTCATCCGGTGCAGCAACAGGCCCAGGTACCGGTTCAGCGGGTGGCTCCTCGGGAGGCTTTTGATGGGCTGCAGCTTTCTGGTGCCGCAGCGCGCGAGCTCGGCAACAAACTCCGGGCCGCCTCCGGCCTGCACACCCCTGCGCAGCGTGTCGAGTCCTTTGCTCTTCTCGCCGGAGAGGATGAGCACCCTCCCTGCATTGAGGAGGATGCGGATATTTTTCGGCTGCTGCAGCAGCGCCCTTTCCGCCATGTCCCGCGCCGCGCGCCCTGTAGCGCCGCTTTTGATCATGCTGTAGGCGAGGTCGGATGCAGTCTCCGGGTTTTCCTCCAGTGCCTGCGCCTGTTCGAAACAGCGCCGGGCCAGGAAGTAGAGCTGGCGGTTCAGCGCCTCCCGTCCCTTGCGGCGCAACTGTTGGGCGTCCGCCCCCGTCTCGACCCGCTCCACCTTCTCCAGCACCACGAAGCTCGAAGGCGGGGTGGTTTCGGGGAATTCCTCCCGGTGCAGCTCCATGAATCCATCGGGCAACTCCGGGAATATTGCATCCCCCTGGTAGTTGCCGTGGACGACGGTGAGGTAGAGCCGCTGGCAAAATGGCAGCGCTTCCTGAAAGACTTCAGCGCCGCCGCAGATGAAGACCTCCTCCTCGCCTTCAGCCGCGGCGATCGCAGCCGGGAGGTTGCGGGCTATCTCGCACCCCTCTATCTGCGACCCCGTCCTGGTGAGCACGATGTTGCGGCGCCCCAAAAGCGGGTGCCCAATCGACTCGTAGGTCTTTCTCCCCATGATGACGGTATGCCCCATGGTGATGGACCGAAAGCGAGTGAGGTCCGAGGGGATATCCCAAGGGAGCCCTCCGTCTGCGCCTATCACCCTGTTGTCAGACAAGGCCGCTATCGTGGAGATGATCATCATGACCTCCGGGGTCGGTATTGCATAAAGGGTCCAACCGTCCATCGTCAGCGCAGTGTCACCACCGTCACCCCATCGCCCCCTTCGTAGCGCTCGCCGGTGCGGAAGGAGGCGACCAGCGGGTGGTCGGCCAAGTAGCTCCGCACCCCCTTCATCAGGGCGCCTGTTCCCTTGCCGTGCACGATGTGCACTTCCGGGATCCGGTCAAGCGCGGCGTGGTTCAGGAACGGTTCCAAAACGCCGATCGCCTCCTCCACGCGCATCCCGAGGAGGTTGATGGTGGAGGCCGGCTCGGCGCGCTCCTGCTCTTGGGCCTGCTGCTTCTCGCGCCGCTTCTGTACCTTCTTCGGTTCTTTCCCTTTAGGCTTTAGCAACGAATTGACCTGCACCTCCATTTCCATGCTCCCGGCACGGACCCGCGCCTTGCCTGAGCGCGTATCGATGGCGAGGACGGTGGCGTCGCAGTTGAGCAGCTTGACGAAAAGTACGTCCCCCACCGACACCTTTTCCGGGTCCACGTTCTCCTCGGGGTGCAACTCTTCCAGCGCCTGCTCCAATTCGTTCGCCGCCTGGTCGAGCTTTTCCTTCGCCTCCCGCGTCTTGGTCTTCTCGCGCTTGGCCTCGTCCAGAAGGGCAGCCACCTCGCGCTTGGCTTTCCAGATGATCTGCTGCGCTTCCAATAACCCCTTTTCCTTGGCGTCCTTTACCAGTTGGGCCGCCTCATCCCTGCGGTCCACGAGGTTCCGCTCGGCGAAGGCTACCTTTTCCTCCCTCTCCGCCATATCCGCCAGGGCTTGCTCCAGTTGGGCCCGCTTTCCCTTCAGGTCGCGTAAAAGGGAATGGAAGTCGGCCTCCATGGTCCCGATCATCCCGCGGGCGAAGCGCACCACGCGATCCGGCAGGCCGTAGCGGCTGGCGATTTCGAGAGCGTGCGATTCCCCCGGTTCGCCGACCACGAGCCGGTAGAGCGGCGCCAGCTTGTCGCGGTCGAAGGCCATGGCGGCGTTCACCATCCCCTCCTCGCGCTGCACGAAGCCGATGATCTCGGTGAGGTGCGTGGTGGCGACCACCAGGGCCCCCTTATACTGCAGCTCCTTGAGAACCGCGCAGGCGATGGCCGCGCCCTGGCCCGGCTCGGTGCCGGTCCCCAGTTCGTCCAGAAGCACCAGCGCGCCCTGGCCGGCTTCCTCGATGATGCTGGAGATCTTGAAAATGTGAGCGGAGAAGGTCGAGAGGCTCTCCTCTATGGACTGTTCGTCCCCGATGTCCACCAGGATGCTTTCCACCAAGGGGAGCACGGTGCCGGGAAGCGCCGGGACCGGCATACCGCAAAGGGCCATGACGCAAAGTAGACCCGCGCTCTTGATGGCGATGGTCTTGCCGCCGGTGTTGGGGCCGGTGACCACCATGACCCTGTTGTTGGCGGCGAGCTCCAGGTCGAGGGGGACCACCTCCTTACCCATCAGGGTGAGGATCGGGTGGCGCGCCGACTTGAGCAGTATGGCGGGGGTAGGCGAGATGACCGGCGTCTCGCTCCTGAGCTTGTCGCTCAGGGTGGCGATGCAGTTGAGGATGTCCAGGCGCACCAGCGCCTCGAACTGCTCCAGGATCTGCTCCGCGTCCTCTCGGATCCAGTTGCAGATCTGCCTGACGATCCTGATTTCCTCGGCCCTCTCGTCGGCGACCAGGTTCTCCAACTCGTTGGCCAGCCCGATGATCTCCAGCGGTTCCATGAAGGCGGTCTCGCCCGAGTTGGAGACGTCGTGCACGACCCCCGGGACCATCCCCTTCGAGTCCATGCGCACCGGGATGACCCAGCGCCCGGACCTCTGGGTGATGAAGTCGTCCTGCAGGAAGATGGCGGTGTGCCGCTCCCGGACGATCTCCTCCAGCCTTTTCTTGATGCGGGCGGTGAACCCCTTCTTGCGGCCGCGGATGTCGGCCAGGAGCCTGGAAGCGGTGTCGAGGATCTCACCTTCCTCGTTCACCGTGTGTTCCAGCGGATTCAAGAGGTCCGGGAATCCGGTGATGGAGCCGGCTTGCGAGGTGAGGAGCGGCACGTCGGTGCGAAAACCGAGCTGCGCGGAGATGGCGCTCATCACCCGCAGCGTCGGGATGAAGCGCTGCAGCTCCAAAGGCGAGATCACCGCGCCGGTCGGGCGGACCGCTCTGACCTGGGGGGTGATGTCCTCGAACTCCGAGAGCTTGAGGGCGATGCCGAACCGGGTGAGCTTGCGCAGCTCATCGACGAGCCCCAGGCGGAGTTCGATCTCGTCCCGTGCCGAGAGGGGCGTTATGGATAGCGCCCCTAAGTGAGAGGCGTCGCAATGTGCATAAGAAGCGACGGTGTCGAGGATCTTGTCGAACTCCAGCCGCTTAAGGGTATCGGTGCTGATCATTAAATTAACTCCGGAGGGTAGTTGGGGGTGTTACAAAAACCAGGCGACGGGGCTGAAGAGCCGCTCCAGGAAACGGATCGACCACCCCCGCCTCTCGTGCTCGTGCAGGACGATGCGGCGGGCGCCGGCCAGGTCGAATTCCAGCATCTGCTCCACCTGCGCGCCGAAGATCTGGCTATCCACGACCACGTTCAACTCGTAGTTGCGGTGGAAACTTCTGAGATCCATGTTGGCGGAGCCGACCATGGTCCAGTTGCCGTCGATGAGCAGCACCTTAGCGTGCAGCACTGCGCTGTTCATCTCGCAGATCTCGATCCCGTTTCGCAACAGCTGCGCGTAATAGGTTCTGCTGACCAGGCGCACCAGGGGGACGTCGCTTTTGTGGGGCAAAAGGAGCCGCACCCTTACGCCGCGCCCCGCCGCCCGCAAAAGCGAGCGGATCACACGGGGACCCGGGACGAAGTAGGGGCTCGCTATGGTGACGCTCTCCGAGGCGCCGGCAATGGCGAGTCGGAAGGCGCTCCTGATGAAGCTCCGCTCGTGGTGGGGGCCGCCGTTGATGACCATGACGTTCGCGTCCCCGACGATATCCGGCGGGGGGCCGGGATCGCAACCGATGGGGGGAGTGCCGCATTCGCCGGTCCAGGTCTCCTGGAACAGCCTCAAGAGTTCCAGCCCGACTTCGCCCTCTATCTTGAGGCCCACGTCGCGCCACTTGGTCCGCTTCTTCCCGAGACCGGAGTAGACATTGGCGATGTTCATGCCGCCGGTGAAGACGCGCCAGCCGTCCATGACCGCGAGCTTTCTGTGGTCCCTCTTGTCGAACCAGGCGAGTCCGTTGCGAAACGGAGGAGGGTTGAAGGCCCGGCAGCACACCCCTCCTTTGGAGAGCCTCTTGAAGAAGGCGGCCGGTGTGTCGAAACAGCCGATGTAGTCGTACAGGAGGTAAACCCGCACGCCCCGGGCGGCAGCGGCCAGGAGCGCGTTCGCCATCAGGCGCCCGGTCTCGTCGTCTGCGACGGTGTAGAACTCAAGGCAGATGCTGGTGGTGGCTTTTGGGATCGCATCGAAGAGGGCGGGGAAAAAGTCGGAGCCATAGCGAAACAGCGTGGCGCGGTTGCCCGCAAAGGAAACAGCCTCCGTGTTCCTCCTGAAGAAGTCGAAGAACTTCTTGGTCTGGAACAGCAACTGCTTTCTTTTGCGCCGCATCCTGATCATCTTTAGCGAGCCTGCCTTTCTTTAAGCGAAGAAGCGCGGAAATAACGTCAATGGCATTACTTCCGCGCTTCAGGTACTGCGGACTGAAGGAGTCAGTCGCTTATACCGCGACGACTTCCTTGATACCGGGGACCTTGTCCTTGATGGTTCTTTCGATCCCCATCTTGAGAGTCATGGTGGACATGGGGCAGTGGCCGCAAGCGCCGACGAGGCGCACTTTGACAATGCCGTCGTCCGTTACTTCAACAAGTTCCACGTCGCCGCCGTCTGCCTGCAGTGCGGGACGGATTTGTTCCAATATTGCTTTTACTTCTTCAGTCATTTACTCCTCCAATTGGTCTGGGTTAGCAACAGGGACGAGTCTATAAGATTTTTGCGATAAATGCAAAGAAAGGTGTGAAAGTTTCAGAGAGCATCTTAATCTTTGCCATGCACCCCCGGAGTGGTAAGCGGGAAGGGCGCCAGCACCTGGTCCAGTTCCGCCTCGGTCAGTATGCCGCTTTCCAGGATCACCTGCCGGATGCTCTTCCCGGTCCGGGCCGACTCCTTGGCGACCTCCGCCGCCGCGGCGTAGCCTATGCTCGGCGCGAGCACGGTGGCAAGCCCCACCGACTGGTCCAGGTAGTTGCGGCAGCGCTCCTCATTGGCGCTGATGCCGGCGACGCACAAGGTGGCGAACTGATGCACCACGTTCTTCAGTATCTCCAGGGAGAAGAGCGTGTTGAAGGCGATCACCGGCATCATCACGTTCAGCTCCAACTGCCCGGCCTGCGCCGCCATGGCGATGGTCAGGTCGACGCCGACCACCTGGAAGCAGACCATGGTGGTCACCTCCGGCATGACCGGATTCACCTTCCCCGGCATGATGGAGGAGCCGGGCTGCATCGCGGGGAGGTTGATCTCCCCCAACCCGGTCCTCGGCCCCGAGGAGAGAAGCCTCAAGTCGTTGGCGATCCGGATCAGGTTGAGAGCGGTCCCCTTGAGGGCGGAACTGAGCGCCACGAAGGGATCCATGTTCTGCATCCGCTCGACCAGGTTCCCCCCCCGGTTCAGCTCTTGCCCGGTCTCGCGGGCGAGCCCCTGCACTATCAGGTCGATGAAGGCCTCTTCCGCGTTCAACCCGGTGCCGACGGCCGTGCCGCCGATACCCAGCTCCCTCAGGGCGGGAAGCGCCCGCTCGATGCCGGCGCGGTTGTTCCCGATGGCCTTGCCGTAGGCGGCGAACTCCTGCCCCAGGCGGATGGGGACCGCGTCCTGCAGGTGGGTCCGCCCGGACTTCAGTATCCCGTCGAACTCCTTCCCTTTTTGCTCGAAGGCTGCGGAAAGCGCGGCTAGCTCCGTCATCGTCTGCTCTGCCAATTCCAGCGCGGCGAGCCGCATCGCGGTCGGGAAAACGTCGTTGGTGGACTGGGCCATGTTGACATGGTCGTTGGGATTGACTCGCGAATAGTCGCCCTGCTTGCCGCCCAACATTTCCGCCGCGCGGTTGGCCAGCACCTCGTTGACGTTCATGTTGTGCGAGGTCCCCGCGCCGGCCTGGAACGGGTCCACCACGAACTGGTCGGCGAGCGCCCCGGAAAGGACCTCGTCTGTCGCTCTTACAATGGCGCCTCCCACCTCGGCGTCCAGCCTGCCGGTCGCCATGTTCGCCTGCGCGGCGCACTTCTTGATCCTCACCGTGGATCGGACCAGCGCATGGTGCGGCTTTAGTCCTGAAATGGGGAAGTTGGCGACGGCCCTCTGGGTCTGAGCCCCGTAATAGGCCCCCTCCGGTACCTCAACCACACCCATAGTGTCTTTTTCGAGTCGTGTTGCCATGTCTGCTCCTTCCCAGCTTCTGCCAGTGTCCAGAATCAAATAAAGCTCGGGCTGTTTCAGGTGATTCGGATATAGACTTTGCAGCTTCCCTTATAGCGTCCTTGTTACTTTGAGCGTCGAGCCTCTTCAATCGTGAGACAGAGACAGTAGCTGCGCATTAGGTGTGAAGCATTCTAGCTGATGGCGTTTGCCAGTCAATGAACTAATTGTTCAAGCGTCAGCAATTCCTCGACTGTTTGGGATTCGAAGATAGGACAACCCATTGACTCGGGGACCATCAGGTCGACCTCATAGCGGTCGCCGACGAAAAGAGCCTCGGCAGGTTTGACAGCGATTTTGGTCAGGATGTCAGTGATGAGCTTGGAGTCCGGCTTGGGAAGCCAGTAATCCTCAATGGTGAAGATTTCACGGAAAAGGCCGGTGACGCCCAACCGGGCCATGATGCGCCCGGAGAGGTCACGGTTGTTGTTGGTATAGAGGTAGAGGCCGAAGCGGGTGGCCAGGAGCTTCAGGAGCTTGGGCACCCGCTCGTCCCTTTTCAGGAATTCTTCTGGATGGATATCGGCGGCGAACCTGCGGTGCATTTCCGGGAGGTTTCCCCCCAGCGCCTCCACGGAGCGGCTCAAGGTACCGCCGTCTCTGCTTTCGGCGCGAGCCCGCTGCAGCATCGCCTCGGCGTCGATCATATCCACCTGCCGCAGCGCTGCTACGTAGCGGATCGCGCTCTGGTTCACCTCATCGCCCAGCCGGTCCTCCCGGTAGAGCGTCCCGTCCAGGTCAAAGACGATCGCCTTCAAGTCCTCACTGTGCGGGAGCGGCGAGGTCACAGTCCCATTCCCCATTTCCTCATGCAGAGAAGCTGCGGGTTGTCGACCCCCTTGGACTGGATCAGCACTTTGAATGTGTCGCCCATGCCCCCCTCGGGAAGCATCAGCTTCTTGAGCGCCAGCCGGTGCTTGAGGCTTTCCTGCTCGTCCTTCGCCTGAGCCTCCAGCCTGATCAGCTCCTCCATGAGCCCAGCGGAGAGGAGGAAGCGGTACTGTTCGCCGTACCACGCCTTCTTGAGGCCGGCCTCTTCGCCGTCGACGATGAGTTGGCTGAAATTGATGTGGGTGGTGATGTCCTGCTCGCCCACGAGTTGGTAAGGGTTTTCGTTGGTGGAGTGCTTGTAGTAGCAGAGGAGGGTCCCGTTTCTTCTTTGCGGCGTGTACAGCTCGCCGGCGAGGTAACCGTAATCGATGGTGAGCACGAAGCCGCGGGTGAGCGTGGCGGCCGCCTGGGCGATCCAGCCCGACGCCGCCAGGTTGATCTCGGCGCGCTGGCCAGGGAGGAGTCTCACTTCGTATTTGCGCAGGTACTGCTCCAGCTCCGGGGTGGAGGGTGGGAGAAGCCTCTCGACGAAGCCGTCCTCGTTCGCGGATACGTACACCTCACGCAGCCCCGCCTCGGTCAGTTCCACGATGTGCACCGGCATGGCGTCGAAGAGTTCGTTGGAGATAATGCAGCCGGTGAAGGAGAGCGTGCCTGCGGCGAGTTCGTCAGGGGAGCTCCAGGCAAGCCGGTCGGCGTGGCGCGAAAGGCGTGCGGCCTGGGCCTGCTGCAGGGAAGGTTCCTTCTCTATGAGGCGATAAGTAAGGCCACTGTAGAAAGCGGGGTTGTCTTCGCTGATGGCGTCGAGTATGTCCTGGGCCAGTTGGCCGCCCCCCGCGCCAGCCTCGGCGATGGTGAAAGATGCAGGGGAGTCGAGTTGTTCCCAGAACCGGCAGATCTCCTGAGCGATAAGCCGTCCGAAAGCGCTGTGGACGTTCATGCTGGTGTAGAAGTCCCCCTCCGCGCCTACTTTGCGACCCGCGGAGGTGTAGTACCCCAGGTCCGGCTCGTAGAGAGCTGATTCCATGAAGGAAGCGAAAGTTATATCCCCGCCAGTGCGGATGCGGTTGAGGATGATTTCGGCAAGTTTAGTAGTTGCAGCGCCATCGGTCATTGAGAGCCCTCCTGAAGCACACTTTTATATACGTAACGCTAATTGTTGTCAACGAATGCGCCCCCATTGCCTTTGACAAAGATAAGCGATTTCTATATATTGTCACCTAATTTTAAGACTGCCATAGCACGTCACATGAAGGCACCGACACCTGATGTGACAGATTTTAACCATCCACCAGATTGGCACGGTTCCGGTCTTTGGTGTTGTGGCATATCAGAGACTTAGTCAATGAGGGCGCAGCATGAGATTTGTAGTGTTGGCAGCAAAGAGGGCGGATGGTGACAGTTTTCCCTCAATGGCGAGTTATACCAGCCAGAGGAAAATGAAAAGCGAGCGCCTTGGGGCGTAAAGCGAACAAGGAGAGAACCATGAATACTGGAGCCATGTATGAGGGTTATGCGAGATTAACCGCCTTCCGCAACAACTGCCCTAAGATTGGGCCATTCGTTGATACGAGTTACATTGCAGAATATCATCAGATCGTAGATCTCCTTGAAGAAATTGGGGGAAAACAACTGCATAACTTCAGGGTCCCACACAGCCAGATGAAGCCCATAATACAAGGTTACGATATGGACACGGAAACGTCTAGATACTCAACTGAACGCTTCTGTGACTCGACTTTTCTGCTTATGAAAGTCGAAGCTCTTTTGTCATTTTTTGCAATGGTGACAAACTCGTCAGAGAAGCGCCCAATCGGATTCGCTCCTCGGTAACTGCCGGCGACGAAAACAATCAATGAGCTAGAGGGCACGGAAACATGAAGATAATTCTGAATCCATACAAAGATCCTGCTCAAGGCCTGGACTGGCATGAGCAAACGCCAGAAATAGAGACGAGAATCACCGGGGTCATGAAGGAATTTGGGCAATCAATCGATTACTCATTGCAGGAAATGAATATTGGGATAGGCGCAGATTGGCCAACCATTGCCGTGAACGTCGCTACAATAGCTGGCGTTGGTTTATTTGCGATCCCAGAGGCCCATAAGCGAGTGCGTGAAGCTTTAGAAGAATGGCACCGTATCGGAGGAAATTTCCAGAAATTAATGGATTGGCTACCTAGCAAGGAACCATTGGTTTCATACCCAATTGAAATCCTTTTTATCTCCGCTTCGGAAGCACTGGTCGGTGTTTTAGGAAACGATGATGCTGTGTTTATAAAATATCAGGAAGTTGAGCCAGTGGGGAGCTATTCAGAGAGTTGTGGGTTATATGAGTTCCAGTATAGAACATATGCTGATGGGTGGAAGGTAGTTATCAATGGTAGGAAAATAGTTAAAACGATAGAAAAAGTATAACAAATGTGGCGGCAGACGGTCTACGATTTGTTCAGCCGCTGCACCCTCGCCCAGTTGGATAGAGCGATGGCGGCGGAACACTTTGTCCAAGGAGATTCAAGGTGACAACCCGAGCAACGCTCATTCGCAAACTTCGAAATCGTGTGCCGGACCTTGACGCATTAAGGAATAAGGGGACGCCCATTAATAAATAAAAAACTAGGAATTGGTATGCCTCGCCAGTCTCGCATAGATGGATCTGGTGCACTGCACCATATAATT
>NZ_AUGE01000015.1 GCF_000426865.1 Citrifermentans bremense R1 | reverse complement strand
CAGGGACGACCAAAAGGAGTTGCTGGAGATCATCGAGGAACGCTACGACAGGGCTGCCACCGTCATTACCAGCCAGTTGCCGGTCAAGACGTGGCACGACGCGATGCAGGACAAGACCGTGGCCGATGCGATACTAGACCGGTTGGTGCACAATGCCCACAAGATCGACCTGCAAGGGAAGGACTCGATGCGGCGGAAGAGATCGACGTTGACCTGACACGGGACCTATGAGACAGTGACGACCTCACCTCGCGACTACCCGGTCGCAATTCCCGGAACGCTGGTCGCAATCACAGCGGAACGGCGGTCGCAATCACATCAGTTCACCCGGTCGCAATCATCGGAATACGCAAGAGCGATGTATGGAGACTACTACGGGCACGTGGCCAAATCATTCCTCTCCAGATTCATCTACTTGATACTGACCTGGTCCCCAAGAATTACCCTGTTTGAGCTGATAAATTAATTTCGTAGGCTATCAAAGCTTGCAACAGGTTGTGATAAAAGGCATCGGAAGCATTGGGATTTTGCATCATCAGTAAAATTTCCTCGCATGATGTGTCGCTACAATTTTCAGGTTTTACACCACTCAGTGGCGTATCAGAAAGCAGTGCAATGGCTGTCTTTAACAACAAAACCTCCACCCGTAGTCGTTTCAAGGGTGAAAGTGGTAAATGTTTCAAAAGTTTCACGCATTCTTTTACAACACTGAGCCTGGAATCTGGGAATGAAAAATCCATCTCATCCATCTCCTCGTTGCATGAAGAAAATTGCCCTCGGCTGAGCGCAGGGGGCATTACCTTGTAGTAAGTATTAAATTTACCACATTTTGTTGCTGCCGTCGCAGTTGGGATGCGGGGTAAGACGGATTCAAACTTTGTAGCGAAAACAACTACAAATCAGAATTTAGTAGCAGCAACAGTTAGAAACAGTAGCCATAACTACCGTCAATCTTCTAGTTAGTTCGTGCGTTTGACGGAGAGAAGGCGCGTGATAACCATTTTTAATTGCAAAGTTAAATGGGGCAGTGAGGCGCTTTGTGGTTGTAGCAATATCTGTTGGAAACGACAGCAACACCCCGAAGCCCGGCGAGGTTTCGCTTTCCCACAACGGCGTCCTTTTCCTCGACGAGTTGCCCGAGTTCAAGAAGCACGTGCTGGAGGTGTTGCGGCAACCGATGGAGGACGGCAGGGTCACCATCTCCCGCGCCCTCGCCTCGGTCACCTACCCGAGCCGCATCATGCTGGTCGCCGCGATGAACCCCTGCCCTTGCGGCTACCTTGCCGACCCGGTGCACCAGTGTTCCTGTACCCCGCTCATGATCCAACGCTACCGCTCTCGGGTCTCCGGGCCGCTGCTCGACCGCATCGACATACATATCGAGGTTCCCGCCCTGAAATATCGCGAACTCTCCGATCGGGGAGAGAGCGAGGGCTCGATGGAGATCGCAGCGCGCGTCGCACGCTCCCATGAAGTGCAGAAGGAGCGCTTCAAGGGGACCAAGGTGCACAGCAATGCCCAGATGACGGCGCGGATGATCCGCAAGTTCTGCGAGACCGACGCGGTCGGGAGCAGGATGCTGGAAACCGTCACCGACCGGTTGGGGCTTTCCGCCCGAAGCTACACCAGGATCCTGAAGGTGGCCCGCACCATTGCTGATCTGGAAGGAAGCGAGGGAATAAAGGAACACCACATCTCCGAAGCCATCCAGTACCGCAGCCTCGACCGGAAGACTGCGTAACAAGGAGGGGACTGGCCCCGCAGGTGCCTGTCCCCCTTTTTTACGTCATCCTCTCCAGGCTGCGGTAATCGTGATCGAAATTTCCTCTCTCCACGCCCCTTGAAAATTCGGCAATGCCCAGTACACTGGCGCATGAGTTTTTATTAATCTTCATGGGCCAAGCAGACTGCAAACCCAGCCGACCTGGGTAAAGGAGGTACGATATGACACGGCAATCCCAGTGCAGAATCTTGCGCAACTATCGGATCAAGGCGCCGAGCAGGTTTTACAACATCTTGTTGAGAGTGTGGAAGTGCCTGACGGACAACCCGAAGATCCCGGGATCGGTATGGGCTGCGCATCCTGAACTGCTGTCATCGTTTTTGGCCGAGGCAGCAAAGTACCACGAGGTGTACCAGAGGGCCTCTCTCTACTCCAGCAAGCTTGATATTGCCGCGCGCGAGGTTCTCCAGGCGCAGTTAATCGATCATATGGACGAAATCGCATCGGTTTTGGAAGCGGCTTCTATCCGTTTCCCAGAAGTGATCGTCGTCTCGGGTTTCGAACTCAGTAAGGACCACAGGACCATATCCAGGACGAACGTACCCCAGACTCCGTCTGAAGATGTCAAGGTATCGGACGCCGAACAAACCAACTCCTGATGATGTTGTCCGACCGGAGGAAGCCGATCCCCTGATCCACGGTCGTGATCACACGCTGGCAATCGATACTATAACGAACATCGGGGTTACCGGTCAGGTAGCCCCTTTTATTCATCCACCCCGGTCTACCAACGGGGCATCACCCGCTCTTGACTCTACTCGCGATGCTCCAAACCTGCCATCCGTGACCCGGCCCACAAAGTTTGTTACCCCCGACACATGCTCGCCCTCGCTCTATGGTGCCCCCATTTCACGTTCAATTTGTCACGGCCTCACGACAAATTAGCATGCTTCCGTTTCATTTTGTCACGGCCTCACGACAATTTAGCATGCGCCCGTTTCATTTTGTCACGGCCTCACGACAATTTAGCATGCGGCCGTTTCAATTTGTCACGTCCTCACGACAAATTAGCACGCGGCCGTTTCAATTTGTCACGACCTCACGACAAATTAGCACGCGGCCGTTTCAATTTGTCACGACCTCGCGACAAATTAACACGCGCCCGTTCCAATTTGTCACGGCCTCATGGCAAATTAGCATGCGCCCATTTCAATTTGTCACGGCCTCATGACAAATTAGCATGCGCCCGTTTCAACTTGTCACGGCCCGGGCATGTAGGGGATTTTGTGTAAATGCCTTTTCGGCCCGGGAGGGATCCAGTTGGGCGGGATCCAGTTGAGCATGCGCTTGTTTTGGATTTACACCGCTTTGTTGTAAGTTCTCAGGGCAGGTGACAATCTGTCAACCACTGCTATGCTGACCTGCGGTCCCTACGCATTCGGTCCAGATAACCGATTACAGGTCAACGACTGGAACTGGGGAGAGTTGGAAGAGCACGGAGGCAAGGAGGGCTCTTGTGTCGGTTCGATCGTATCTCCAAAAGGAGCCCTCCCCCATGAAGTATGTGCGCATTCCGCTGATTAAGGCGCGGCCCGACCCGTTCCAGGAACTCCTGTTCCGGCTGGCCGAGCGATTCCGGTGCGCGATCTTGAGGAGCAATCCGCGGATGGGCCGCTTGATAACCCTTCGGGGCTTCCCCGTCGGCGCTTGCGGGGATGCATCACTGCTGTTGGCAAAATATCTACAGGTTAACGGGTGCGGACGCTCTCACTACGTGCTCGGAAAGAGGAACGGGCGTACCCATGCATGGCTTCAACTTGGGGATTTCACCATAGACATAACCGCCGACCAGTTCCACGACCAGAGCGCCGGCGTGATCGTGTCCGCAGATAGTGCCTGGCACTCCTCCTTTCAGGGAAAAATACAAAACATCGCAGACTTCTGTTTGTATGACCAGCGCTCAGCCTTCGAACTCACCACTGCGTATAAGGCGATCACGGCCTGCCTTTGAGAGGAGAGGTAAGCCTCGATCCGCCACGACAGGAGGTTCTGTATGCTCTCTAAAGACGATGCCAAAAAGAAACGGGAACGCAGCCATTCCCCCTACGCTTGGACCTGTCCCCTTTGCGGCAAGGCATGTCACGGCAACGGCGGCCAGATGGCCCACCAGAGCTGGCATCTAAAAAAGGAAGGGAGTCCCAAGGGGGAGTGGGGGGACTTGGTCCAACGCTTACAAGCCAGGCGAACCGAGAGCTGAGCTGATGCAAAATCCTGTCTCCATCTTCATGTGCGGCGACGTCATGGTCGGCAGGGGGATCGATCAGATACTGCCTCACCCGGTCGACCCGCACCTCTACGAGTGGTTCGTAACCGACGCCCGCCGTTATGTGGATCTGGCAGAAAAGGTCAGCGGCCCGATACCAAGGCCGGTACCATTCGACTACCTCTGGGGTGACGCCATCGAAATCTTCCGCCGGCTTCGCCCGGACGTGAAACTGATCAACCTGGAAACCAGCGTGACAACGTCGGAGGAGTTCTGGCCCGACAAGGGGATCAACTACCGCATGCACCCGCGCAACTTCCCGGCGATAACAGCCGCCGGGATTGATGTCTGCGCTTTGGCGAACAACCACGTCATGGACTGGGGGTATCGGGGGCTGGAAGAGACGCTCCGGACGCTAAAGGAATCCGGAGTGCGATGCGCCGGGGCCGGCCTCGACCTTTCGTCGGCGGCGGGACCTGCGACCGTTTCAGTTCCGGGCAAGGGGAGGGTGCATGTCTTCTCCTTGGGGGATGCCTCCAGCGGCATCCCCTCCGAATGGGGAGCAGGAAAGGAAATGGCTGGCGTGAACCTGCTGCCGGACCTTTCAGATCGGACGGCGGACAGGTTGAGAGAGTCGGTGCGGCAGGTGAAGCGGGAGGGGGACTTGGTGGTCGCCTCCATCCACTGGGGAGGCAACTGGGGATTCGAGATCCCGCCTGAACAGGTAGCCTTCGCCCATCGTCTCATCGACAGCGCCGGAGTCGACCTGATCCATGGCCACTCCTCCCATCATGTGAAGGGGATTGAGGTGTACCGGGGCAAGCTGATCATCTATGGTTGCGGTGATTTTCTGACCGACTACGAGGGGATAAGGGGGAAGGAAGCGTATCACGGCGACCTCGGCTTCATGTACTTTGCGGATGTGGAAGGGAAGACAGGCGAGCTGAAGGAACTGAGGCTGATACCAACGCGGGTGCGAAAGTTCCAGGTGGTCCGCGTAAGTGGCGCCGACTCGCGCTGGCTGCGTGACACCATGAACCTCCAGGGTAAGGGGTTCGGGACTCATGTCGAAGAGACCGAAGATCAGACGCTCTTGCTAAGATGGGCTCAAACTGTGAAGGGTTAGCCTTCCGCGATTGCTTTCTTCAATATCTTTTGGCAATAGCTGTTCAGGCTTTCGCCGGATCTGAGGGCACGGATGGCTACTTGGCGATGCAACTCCTTGTCGACCCTCAGCACAAACCGACCGGAGTACTCCTTATTTGCCGTGGCAGGTGGCAGCGGCTTGCCATCGGCTTCGTACAGCTCTATTGCCTCCGCCACCGTTTCACAAAGCTCACGGTAAACCTCTGCCTCATTATCTCCATGGACCCCGCCGTAGATAAGACCTGGACAGGTCCCGACATAACAACCATCCTCCTCGGACCACTCGACCAGTTTCAAGTACTTGTCTGTCTTCTTCACTTTTTGCACTCCTTGATTGCAGCTTCGACCTGCCGTTGCTGGTAAGGTTTCGCGTCGTCACCGAGGTTGCCGGATAATGTTATCGGTTTGGCGCAATCGGGATGGGTGAAGTTCCGATGGCTCCCTTTGCCGCCCCGGTCGACAAATCCAGCTTTCTTTAGACGCTCTATGAGTTCCCGGATCTTTGGTGGCAGTGAGTGATGATACTACGGTGATACTACGGTGTCAATTTCGCCTAAGGATGGTGGCGCACCCGCTGCTTCACGGGCTTTCTGTGAAAAAAGCGGGGCGTCCTAGACGCCCCGCTTTTTTTTTAAGCATTGGAAATAAGGCTTTACTTCTTGTGACCCGATTCGCGGATCATCGCTGCTGCATCGGCCTTGATATCCACCAGGTCCTTCTGCATTTCGGCCAGACCGTACCAGGTGACGTAGTCGGGGTTCATGTGGAACGCACCCTGGAAGGCACGCATGCGGTGCTCCAGGAACATCACGTACAGGGTCTGCTCGATGGGTGTCCTGGTGTCGTAGAAGGTGAGCAGGTCCGGGTAGGCCGGCTGACCTTTCTGTGGCTTGATGATCCCCTTGTCGTACAGGTCGGCGACTATGGTGATCGCCTCGGCCATCAGCTTGTCGGCTTCCTTGATCATCTTGTCGGCGTTGCCAAGGCTGGTCTTCGCGTAGCTGGGGCTGTGGCACTTGCTGCAGACGCCCACCATCTTGTCGCGGGACGCCTGCCACTCCTCCTTGGTCAGGCGGGCTACCTTGCCTGCCTTCACGAGATCCAGGCGCGGGGTCGGCTTGCCGGCTGCGTCGAGAACTCCCAGACCCTTGAGGATGGTCACGCGGTACCCCATCCACTCGGCGTCCTCTTCCGGCAGGCGCAGGGCGAGGAAGCCCCAGGAGGTCATTACGTTGTGGTCGCCGTCACCCATGTGGCAGGTCTGGCAGGTGGGGGCCCGGCCGGTGTCGCCTTCCATCTGGTAGATGGAGCCGTGCTTGGAGTTGGACCACATCTCCCACTGCGGATGGTCGAAGCCCATGTGGCAGGTGCGGCAGGCTTCGGGTTTCTTCGCCTCGGCCTTGCTGAACTTGTGGCGGGTGTGGCAGGAATTGCAGGGCGAGCCGTAGCGACCCTCGTCGCGGGACTTCTCGTCGCGGATGCCGACCTTGTGGCAGCCGCCGCATCCCTTCATACCCTGGATGTAGGCGTGGGGCTGGATCTTGTTGGTCGGCATGGCGTCCATGGCGACCCAGGCCAAGGCGTGCTTGCCGGAGGCGTACTGGTCATGCTCCTTGGTGTGGCACTGCTTGCAGGTCTTCTCGGTCGGCATGGTGACCTTGGCCACGTCTTTCGCGCTTTGGTGCTCTTTGCCATGGCAGTGGAAGCAGTCGACGCTGCCGCTTTTGCCCATCTCGCCTTCGAGGAAGTCTTTGACGATGTTCGGGGTGATCTTCTTGTGACAGGTGATGCAGTTGCTTTCGGCAGCCAGTGCAGGCACAGCCAACATGAGCATCAAGGCCATACCTCCGGCCAGTTTTTTGAGACAGTGAAGCATTGAAACCTCCTTGGGAATATAAAAATGGTGCTCATGTAAACCATATGCCCGAGGGGATTTCTTTGATCCAGATCAAAAAATGAGCCGAAAGCGCCAGAAATGCGAAGGGCCGCCATGGGCGGCCCCTGCTATTTTGATGGTGGTTTTTGAGGTGGGGAGATCCCCTTTCTGCTCGTCTGAGTGATTGTCAGCCGATCTGCACCTCGATACGTCTTGGCTTCGCGATCTCCGCCTTGGGAATCCTGAGGGTCAGGATGCCGTTGACGAAGTCTGCCTTGGCCTTTTCGTGGTCCAGGCTCTCGGGAATGGTGAACTGACGGTAGTAGTTCCCCAGCTGGAATTCGCTGTAAACCGGGGTCCCCATAAGGGTCGATTTCGCCAGCGCCGTGATGGTGAGGATCCCTTTTTCGACGTTGACGTCGATATCCCCCTTGGCCACGCCCGGTAGGTCGGCGGTCAGGAAGAGTCCTTCTTCTGTCTCCACGATGTTAACCGCGGGGCGGATATACCTTTCGTTAGACCTGGTTTCCTCACGGGTCTGGGCGTTGCGCTCGTCGTTTCTTTCGGTCAAGCTGTTGGGTGCCATTTCTAAGACCTCCTTCGTGATGGAATGATCCTTACGAGAGTTTGATATCTATCTTCTTAGGTTTCGCGTGCTCGGCCTTGGCCAGCTTGATCTGCATCATCCCGTCCTTGCACTGCGCCGTTATGTTGTTCGGGTCGATGTCGACCGGGAGTTCCAGCGTTCGGGTGAACCTGCCGGATCCGAGCTCGGAGCGGTGAATTACGCCTTTCACCTCTGCGAAGGGTTTCCTTTCGCCGCTTATGGTCAGGGTGTTCCTGAGGACGGAGAGGTCGACGTCCTTGGGGTCGACGCCAGGTACCAGTGCCTCGACGTAGACGCTCCCTTCATCCTCGCTGAAGTTCACCAACGGGAACCGGCGGGTCGCCACCGGCGAGAGGAACGCCGGGCCGAAGGGGCGGTTGTACCCTGCGCCGCGAAATGCTTCGTCAATTTCTCTTCTCAGGCTGTCCAACTCTTTGAATACATCCCAGGTTGCCATGTCGGTTGCCTCCTTTTCAGAGTGATGGAGTGATTCTCTGATGGGAAAATAAGCATTGTTTTTGCGTTGTCAAGGGGGGATGATACGTGCGGAAAAGACGAGTGGAATCGGTGTGTTGGCTGACAGTGGAGCCCCCGCGCCTTCTTGTGGGGCGCGGGGGCTAGGTGCTACGAGAACCTGCTCTTGATGAACTCAAGTCCCTTGTCCAGGATGCCCCCTTCGGGCACAGTCCCCTCCGGCGTCGCCTTGTCCACCATCTCCGGCAAAATGTTGCTCAGTTTGTTGGCCGTTTCGTCCGTAGAGGTTCCTGCCTGCGTTGAAAGCTGCTGCATACGTTCGTTCCCCAGTCCTTCCTTCACCTGGTTAGGCGAGATGGGGGCGTTGGGACCTTTGCCGATCCACGAGGAGATGATGTCCCCCAGTCCCTTTTGCTGGAACGATTGGATGATGCCTCCCAACCCGCCGGTTTCCCTGTTGGAGAGCATTTCCACGATCCCCTTGACGAGGCCGGAATTCTCCCCGCCGCTCATGCCGCGAACCTTGCTGGTAACGTCATCGATTATTCCCATTTTTGTTCCTCCTTTTGGCTGTCGCCTGTCTTGACCGTCTGCCCGGACCGATGAGGCGGTTCGAGTCACGGCCCGCTTGAATGCGCTGCGTCACGGTAAGTATTGGCGCCGATTAATCCGCCGCAGAAGTTTACCACCCGTGGCAAGGGTAAGGAACTAGGCGAAGCCGGTTAAAAAAAGGAGGGGAAGCGGGGAGCAAGGCGGCGGCTACGCAGCTATACTTGGGGCTGCTCGCGGGGAAGGTAATAAAGGGGGCGGCAATGTATTCGATCGGAAACGAAGAAATCTTGATGCAGCACAAGGTCGCATTCCTTTGTTCCCGCCAGGTTCCCGAGGGAGTTGCGGCGAAGGCGTGCCGGTGGGCCGACGAGCAGCGGGAAGAGGGGAGATGCGTCATCTCCGGCTATCACTCCCCCCTGGAGAAGGCGGTGCTTTGCCGCCTCCTGCTGGGGACACAGCCGATCATTGTCGCCATGGCGCAGGGGCTCGGGAGGATCGACGCCGAATGGGGAGCGCACATCTCGGCGGGGCGCCTGCTGGTGATCTCGCGCTACGCCGAAAGTGTGACCCATCCCTGCGAATCCAAATGCTATCAACGCAACAAGATGATGATGGATCTTGCCGACCAGGCGGTCATTGGCCATGCCTCTCCAGGAGGAAAGCTGGAGCTGCTCTGTGCAGCGTACCCAGGAAAGATCCTCTTTTTGTAGCAGCTACCGTAGGAGTGCCCACCCTCGTACCTGTCACAAAAAAAATGTTGACAACTCACAGAACCTCCTTTATAAACGACTTCAACTTTCAAAACCAACTGATTCCTCTGTCATTATTAAAAAGCTGGAACAATCAGCCAGTTTGCAGTGGTGCTGGATGTCTGGGCAGGGCAATCCAGTGAGTGAACCTTGGTCATGCAAAACGATGTAGTGTGGGTGAAAGTGACATTCTTTTTTATATATGTGGCAAAAATGTCACGCTGATACAGTCGGGGCAAGCGGCATGCAAATGAAGCAGCAAGTGAAAGAGCGGTTCAACCATTTCCTTTCCAGAAAACATCTCAAGACGACTTTGCAGCGCAACCTTGTGGTCGACGCGATGGTCGAACTGGGCCGTCACACCCACGTCGACGAGCTTTATCTGCTCTTGCGCGCGAAGCATCCCTATATCGGCCATGCCACCGTTTATCGCTCCTTGAGGCTCCTTGCCGAGTCCGGTCTCGCCCGCGAGATCAATCTTGGTGATGGGTTCACCCGCTATGAGTTGGCCCGGCAGGGCGAACGGCATGACTATCTTGTTTGCAGCGACTGCGGCACCGTCACCGAGTTTGAAAACGGCGCGGTCGAGAAAGAACAGCTAAGGCGTGCTCATAATCTCGGCTTCGCCATCGAGACACTGAAGATCGAGCTCAAGGGGCTTTGCCGCCACTGTCAGGGACGTCATCCCAACGCTAACTGATTACTTGCAGGACCTATAAAGCCTGCTGCGATTGATTCGCGCTGATGGCTATAGGATACGCCAGATACACCTCTGCGGAACATTTATGCCGCTTCGGAGCTATCTGCTGCTAAGGGAGTAGTATTTTTTTTCTCCAATGAGTGAAATTAACTTTCAGTTTTACAGCTGCTAGCCGATACGTCAAATGCCGATGCCTAAAGCAATAAGCCAAATAGAATAATCCGTTTTTACAGAGTGAGGAATGGCAGCCGCAACAGTTGAAGAGGGGGGTGAGATGGGTATCAAGAAGATTTCGGTAGCAACTGCATTCTTGGCGGGGAGCCTTTTGCTTTCTTCCGAAGCAGCGTTCGCGCTGCATCCGGATCTGGTGGTTCCGGAAAGGGTGGAACTGAAGCACAAGGCCTGCCAGGAGATTGTGCGGCTCGGAGCGAAGTACAAGGTCGAAGGGCTCTTCACTCCGGAGTTCCTGGAGGGAAAGCAACACGAGTGCACCCGGATAGATGTCGCGCTGGCGGTACAGCTTTTGACCGAGAAAATGGCGGAAAAAGCGGTGAAGGAGGGAAACCAGGCGGTGGACAGGGAAGACCTGCTGCTGCTCGCCGACTTGAAGGAGGAACTGCGCGCCGAGATGCTGCTGGTCGGCACCCGGACCTTTCAGTCCCGCTATCAGGACCTGGGCACCAGGTTCACCGCGCTCACCAAGAACATCTCCCTTAGCGGCGGTATGGTCGGCGTGCTCCAGGGGACCGTCGGTCATACCCCTAAAAACCACGCGGACACCGTAGGACGCGCCGATCTGGTCTTCAACTTCAAGGTGGGGGAGAACACTATCGCCGTCCTCGACCTAGAAGCGACCGGCGGCGAAGGGATCGACAAGACCGCTGGCATCAACTCCTTCTCGGGCCTGAACGGCCTGGCCGGATCCACCAGCGACCGGGTCAGATTCCGCGAGGCGTGGGTCGAGCATTCAGCCTTCGACGACCGGATGGTGCTGACCGCCGGCAAGGTCGACCTTTCCAACTACTTCGATTCCAACGCGGTCGCCAACGACGAGACCGGGCAGTTCCTGGCCGGCGCCTTCGTCCACTCCGCCGTGCTCCCCTTCCCTGCCAACGGGCCGGGCGCAAGGGTGGCAGCGAAACTGACCGATTCCCTCGTCGTTGGCCTTGGCTATGGCAGCGGCGATGCGGGCAGCGAAGACAGCTCCGACTCAGCCGACATCTTCAGCCACGGCTTCGGCATCGCGGAACTCGACTACAAGGTGAAGGCAGGGAATCTGGAAGGGAACTACCGCCTTTACGCCGCCCTGGACGGGGCACTCACAGGCAAGCTGGAGCAGAAAAACGCCTGGAACTTCGGAGCGAGCCTCGACCAGCAGCTGACCGAGAAGCTGACCCTCTTCGCCCGCTACGGCCAGCGCGACAAGGATGTCTACGAGGTCCAGCAGGCCTGGAGCGCCGGCGGGCAGTACGCCGGGCTTTTCCCCTCCAGAAAGGACGACGTTCTCGGCGTAGCCTACGGCCAGATCAAGGCGCACGGCTCCATCGCCGATACCCAGGAGAAGCTGGCCGAGGTCTACTACAAGTTCAAGGTGAACGACCAGATCGAGATCGCGCCGGTGGCGCAGTACCTGGTCCACCCGGCCGGGCTGCGCGGCAACGACGACGTGCTGGCGCTCGCGCTGCGCGCCCGGATCAGCTTCTGATCGAATAGGGCAGGGGAACTTTCCTGCCCGTCTTTTTGTCTGTTGAGTGAAAATGAATATTAAGATTATGGAGAGGAGCGTCTCATGATACCACTCGGAATTTTAGGTGCAGGCGAATGCGGCGAGATAGTCGAGATCCTTTTGGGCAAGACGGAAACTTCCGCGGTGCGAGGCGAGCTGGAAAAGACGGCGATCCGGGTGGAGGACATGGGGATCCGGGTGGGAAGGAGCGTGGAGATGCTGAAAAACGGCGGCGGCACGGTTCTGCTCAGGGTGGACGAATCGAGAATCGCCATCGCCCGGCGCATGGCAATGAAAATCATGGTGAGGAGGTAGTGCGATGAATCTGGCAAAGCTGAGGCCGGGGGAAAAAGGGAAGATCACCGCCATCGGGTCCATCGGGCCCCTGAAGCGGCGCCTCATGGACATGGGGGTGCTGGTGGGCGAAGAGGTGAAGGTGCTCAAAGTGGCCCCGATGGGGGATCCGATTGAGGTCAGCATCAAAAGTTACAGCCTGTCGCTGCGCAAGAAGGAAGCGGAAGGCATCGCGGTGGAGGTGGCAGGGTGAGCACGCAATTGAAATGCAAGGAAAGCCTGGAGGAGACGGAGGGTAACATCGACGCGGCGCAGCAAACCGCGCAGGGTAGAGTCATCACGGTGGCCGTCGCCGGAAACCCCAACTCCGGGAAGTCGACCCTCATCAACGCCATCGCCGGGACCAGGCTTCACGTCGGCAACTGGGCCGGGGTAACGGTCGAGAAAAAGGAGGCCCAGCTCGAGTACGCCGGCAGGAAGATCAGGCTGGTCGATCTCCCAGGCACCTACTCGCTCTCCCCCTACACCCAGGAGGAGATCGTGGCGCGTGACTACCTGGTCAACGAGCGTCCCGACCTGATCGTCAACGTGGTCGACGCCACGAACCTCGAGCGCAACCTCTACCTCACCGTGCAGCTTTTGGAGCTGGGCATCCCGGTGGTGATGGCGCTCAATATCTACGACGAGGCGCAGGCGAAAGGGTATGAGATCGATGTCGAGGGGATCGAGAAGATGCTGGGCGTAGCCGTGGTCCCCACCTCGGCCACCAAGAAGACCGGCCTCGACGAACTCTTCAAGTCGGTGCTGGCCGCGGCCGACGACCTGGCCGGGCATATGCCGAGGAAGCTGATCTACGGCGAGGACATCGAGGCTGCGGCGGAGCAGGTGGCGGACGAACTGCGCCACCGCAACTTGCCCCTTTCGGGGCGCTACCCGCAGCGCTGGCTTTTGCTGAAGCTGATGGAAGAGGACAGCCACGTCCTGGAGCAGATGAAGCTCGACCGTCTCGATTTCCTGTACCAGGCGCTGCATCACCTGAAAAAGGCCCACGGCGACGACATGGAATCGATCATGGCCGACGCCCGCTATTCGCTCGCCTCCGGGCTGACCCGCGAGGTGCTGCAAAAGCCTGAGCTCAGGCAGATGGAGCTGACCGAGAAGATCGACCGGATAGTGCTGAACCGCTTCCTGGGTATCCCCATCTTCCTGGGCGCTATGTGGCTTCTGTTCAAGCTGACCTTCGATCTCTCCGCCCCCTTCGGGGGATGGATTGGCGCCATGACCGAAGGCCCGTTCAAAAGGTGGGCGTCGGCGCTTTTGCTGCCGCTGGGAGCGCCGGATTGGACCGTCTCGTTGGTGAACGACGGGGTCATAGCCGGCGTGGGATCGGTGCTGGTGTTTGTCCCGGTCATTTTCGCAATGATGTTCTTCATCACCTTCCTCGAAGGGAGCGGCTACATGGCCCGGGCCGCCTTCGTCATGGACCGCACCATGCATTCCATCGGCCTGCACGGGAAGTCCTTCATACCGATGCTGCTCGGCTTTGGCTGCAACGTGCCTGGGATCTACGCCACCCGGACTCTGGAGAACCCCAAGGACAAGGTGCTGACCGCTCTTTTGGTACCGCTCATGTCGTGCGGCGCGCGCCTGCCGGTGTACGTTGTCTTCGTATCTGCCTTCTTCCCGAACAACTCGAGCACCGTTATCTGGTCGCTCTACGTGATGGGGATACTGCTCGCCGTGCTGATGGGGCTCCTCTTCAAGAGGACGCTCTTTCGCGGCGAAGCGCCCATGTTCATCATGGAGCTCCCCCCCTACCGGATGCCCTCTTTCAGCAGCCTCTGCGTGCACACCTGGGAGAAGGGAAAGCACTTCCTGTTCAAGGCCGGCACCTACATCTTCGCCGTCTCCATCCTGGTCTGGTTTCTTTTGAACCTCCCCTGGGGGGTGCAGCACAAGCGCGATTCCTATCTTGGGCAGGCGGGCGCGGTGGTGGCGCCGGTGTTCCAGCCCCTGGGCTTTGGCAACTGGGAGGCGGCCTCGTCCCTGATCTCCGGGGTCATTGCCAAAGAGATCGTCGTTGGCACCATGGGCGAAATCTACGCGCCGCAGAAGGACGAGAAAGGGGAGGTGCCGACCCTGAAGGAGGACCTGAAGGAGATTGCAGTTTCCTTTGGAGCCGCCTGCAACAAGGCCGTGAAGACACTGTTCTACCTGCCGGTGCCGGAGGAGAAGGAGAAGGATCGTTCTTCGCTGAGACACGCGCTACAGGGGGTTTTTACTCCTCTGTCCTCCTATGCCTTCATGGTCTTCGTCCTGCTCTACATGCCGTGCGTGGTGGCGATCGCGGCGATGCGCCAGGAGTTCGGCACCTGGAAATGGGCGGTCGTGGGGCTCGTGTATCAGACAATGCTGGCCTGGTCGGCGGCACTTATCATCTACCAGGGGGGGAGCTTCCTGGGGTTTGGAGGCTGACATGGGAATTGCGGATATCATCATTGCGACGGTCATCGTGGCGGGCGCGCTTTACATCCTTTATCGGACTCTCTGGAAGAAAAAGGGATGCTGCGGCTGCGAAGGGGGGAGCTGCTGCAAGAAGTAGCTTAGAGGTAAAACGACGGCGGGCCGGGGAGAAATCCCCGGCCCGCTTTCCGTTAAAGCTTCCAGCCGCTGGAGCTACAGGGACTTCAGGCGTAGACGGAGAAACCCTGCTGCTGATTCACAGCCGCTGCTTGCTGGGCGACGATGTTCGCCATCTGCATCTGGGCCTCCGCCGCGGTCTTCATCAACGCCATCGATACGGTCTGCTGGGCTAAGGCGGCAGCGCCTGCGATCTGCATGCTTGCTATCTGACTTACCTCCATGGCCTATCCTCCCGTAGATTATTTATCGGCGCGACGCGCGGCAACTTGAGCCAAAAGTGTCAACCGTTCTCCCGCAGCCTGGTATCGATGCGGATCTCCCCGGAAAGGGTGCGATGCACCGGGCACTTCTCGGCGATCTCCAGTAGCCTTTGCCTCTGCGACTCGTCGAGCTCCCCGAAGAGCTCGATCTCGCGGCTGAACATGTCGATGCGTCCCTCCCTGGTTTCGCACTCCCGGCAGTCCTCGGCGTGGATCTTGTGGTGGGACAGGCGAACCAGCGCGTCCCGCAAAGGCCAGCCCTTTTGGCGGGCGTACATCTGCAGCGTCATCGTGGTGCAGGCGCCGAGCCCTGCCATGACGTATTCGTAAGGGGAGGGGCCCTCGTTGCTCCCGCCGTACTGCAGCGGTTCGTCCGCCACCATGCTGAAGCCGTTGGCGAATATTTCGGTGCGGAAACCCTGTGCGGCGGTGCGGGCGGTGAGCCGGTTGTCCGCCGGCTCGCGCCGCTGCACCCCTTGCGCATTTTCCGCGGGGGGAAGGTAGCGCGAGGCCCAGGTGGCGATGACCTCGCCGGCATAGCGGGAGTCGGCGGGATCGGTGAGGAGGTGGTCGGCCTCGCCCAGGGAGATGAAGCTTTTGGGGAATCTTGCCGCCTCAAAGATCCTGGAGGCGTTATCGATCCCCACTATCTTGTCTGCCGGCGAGTGCATCACCAGGAGCGCCGCCTCGAGACGGTCCAGGAACTCCTCGGGGCGGTGGGCCTCCAGGTCGTCGAGGAGGCTCTTCCTGATGGTGAAGTCGCTTCCCCCCAGGTGCACCGTGGCCTCCCCCTCGCGTTCGATCTGCTGCGCGGATTCACCCAGCAGTTGCCGCAGGTGCGCCGGGGTGAAGGGGGCTGCTATGGTGGCGATCCCCTGCGCCGAAGGGATTTCGCCCGCCGCGGCCAGCACCGCCGCCCCCCCCAGCGAGTGCCCGACCAGTATTTTCGGCGCGGCGTACTCCTGCTCCAAAAAACGCGCCGCCGAGACCAGGTCGCTCAGCTCCGAGGAAAAGGTGGTCCGGGAGAAGTCCCCCTCGCTCTCCCCCAGCCCGGTGAAGTCGAAGCGGAGCACGGCGATGCGCTTGCTGCTCATGGCGCGGGTGATGTTGACCACCGCCTTCAGGTTTTTGGTGCAGGTGAAGCAGTGGGCGAAGATGGCGTAGGCAATCGGCTGTTCGTCATCGGGCAACTCCAGTCGTGCGGCCAGCTGCTCCCCGCGCGAATTGGGAAAACTGACTTTCTTGGTGTTCATCCTGACCTCCTTTTCCGTAACCTCCGCCTTGCGGCTTCGCATAGGCGAGCCTGTTCAAAGGTAATGTTACGGCGCGGCCAAGTCAAGAAAACGGCTGCGTCCCTATGCGCGCTCCGAGCCCGGCGCGCGCTGCAGATCGAGCCAAACATCCCGGTGCAAGCTGTCTGCTTTACTTCTTTTCTCTTTGGCCGATATAGGATATAAAACCGTACACTGCAGAATCATGTCTCAACTTCGGGAGTCCATGATGCTTGCCGAGTGGTCGATAAAGAAACGCATCATCGTCACGGTCCTCAGCCTCTGTCTCGCCAGCATCGCCATCCTCGGCGTCTTCGCCTATGATCACCAGAAACAGCAGATGCAGGAGGGGCTCAAGGATCAAGCATCCAAGGACGGGCGGCTTTTCGAGGCGATCCTGAGAGGGGACGCCGAGGGGCTGGCCAGGGCGCACGCCGGGATAGACAAGCTGGACTTCCTTCTGGCGCCGTTCGCCGCCGGAAACAAGAGCGCCCTCCTCGCCGCGGCCCAGCCGGTCTTTAACGAGATCCGGCAGCGCAACAACATCACCCACATGTACTTCATCGAGCCCGACGGCGAGGTGCTCCTGCGGGTGCACAAGCCCGAGCAGGATGGCGACATCTTGAAGCGCGAGACCTTCCTCAAGGCGCAGGCGACCGGGCAGACCGCGAGCGGCCTGGAGATGGGGAAGAACTTCTTTTCCCTGCGCAGCGTCCGGCCGGTTTCCTACCAGGCAAAGGCGATCGGATACATCGAAGTCGCCGAAGAGATCGATCACGTCTTCCAGCAGATGAAGCAGATCACCGGCAACGAGGTGAGCGTCTTTTTGACCGACAGCTTCCTGAAGAGCAACAAGACGGAACTGCAAAGCGCGCAGATCGGCTCCTTCAGGATCCTCTACCCCACGCAGAAAGAGGTCGCACTCGGACTTGCGGCCGAATCGCTCCCCGAGATGCAGAGCGCGCTCAAGGAACCGCAGCTTAAAATCGTCTCCTACAAGGGTGGGAAGTATCTGGTTGCCGTCGGGCCGCTCAAGGATGCCTCGGGGGCGACAGTCGGGGTGCTCTTGTCGCACAAGGAGATCACCCCGCAGTTCGCCTCCTTGTGGAAAGGGGTCGCCGCGCAGGTCGGGATATTCATGCTGATCATCCTCGCCGCCTCTTTGCTGCTCTACCTTTCCCTCAGGAAAAGCCTCAACCTCTTCAGGATGCTCAGGGAGCACATCGTCTCCGTTACCACCACCTGGGACCTCACCCGCAGGATCGAGATCGACACCGAAGACGAGATCGGCGCCTTGGCCGCCGACTTCAACGCCATGACCGGGAAGCTTGCGAAGATGGTGCAGCAGGTGCATCACTCCAGCGGGGAACTGGCGCGGGTCTCGGCGAACCTGGTCCAGGTCTCCGGCACGGTGATGGGTGGCGTGGAGCAGCAGTCGGCCTCGGTGCACGAGACCTCCTCCGCCATGACCCAGATCACCTACTCCATCAAGGGGGTGGCCGAGGCGGTGGAGAGGTTGTCGCAGTCGGCGACCGAGAGCTCGTCGTCCGTCCTGGAAATGGCGTCGGGCGTGGAGGAGGTCGCCCTGAACGCGGAGGCGCTGGCCCGGTCGGTAGGCGAGGTGGGGGCCGCCATAGTGCAGATGGCCGGCTCCATCACGGATGTGGGCCTCTACGCCGACCTCCTCATGGCCGAGGCGAGCGTCAACTCCTCTGCCATCATGGAGATGGACAGCTCCATCAAAGAGGTGGAGAAGAACGCGCTGAACACGGTGAACATCTCCGAAGCGGTGAAAAATGACGCCGTGGTCGGCAAGCGCGCCGTCGACTCCACCATCCTTGGCATCAACGCCATCAAAGCGTCCTCAGCCATCACCTCGGAGGTCATTACCAACCTTTCCCAGCGCGCAGGCGACATTGGAACCATCCTCTCGGTCATCGACGACGTGGCGGCTCAGACCAACCTCCTGGCGCTCAACGCAGCCATCATCGCGGCACAGGCGGGCGAGCACGGCAAGGGATTCGCGGTCGTGGCCGGAGAGATCAAGGAGCTTGCCAACCGCACCAGCGCTTCGACCCGCAAGATCGGCGAGGTGATCCATGGGGTCCTGGAGGAAACGGAACGCGCCGTTGCCGCCATCGGACAGGCCGAGCAGAACATCGCCGAGGGAGAGGCCCTTTCCAGGAAGTCGGGCGAGGCGCTGGAAAAGATCGTGCAAGGCGTCCAGCAGGCAACGGAGCAGGTGAACGGGATCGCACGCGCCACCGCGGAACAGGCCAAGGGGAGCATGATGATCCGCGACACCACCGAACGGGTGACGGCGATGGTGCGGCAGATCGCCGACTCGACCCGCGAACAGGCGGAGGGAAGCAGCCTGGTCCTTGGCGCGGTAGAGAGGATGAAGGACCTTACCGAACAGGTGAAGGACACCACCCGCGAGCAGAGCAACGTCGGCAACTTCATCGCGGAAACCACCGAGAGGATCTCCAACATGATCCGCCAGATCCAAACGGCGTGCGACGAGCAAAGCCGTGGCGCGGACATGGTGCTCCCGGCGGTGGAGAACATAAGATCCGTCAACGAGAGCAACCTCGGCGCGGTAAAGGTCCTGGGCGAGACCATGTCGGCGCTTTCAGGGCAGATAGCCGTGCTGCAAAACGAGATCGACCGTTTCAACGCTGCCGGCAGCCGCGACTGAAAAGGGGACAGGCTACTTTTTGATTTCAAAAAGTAGCCTGTCCCCCTTTTTGAAAATGTGTATAATCTTGAACGACCTCTAATGGGAGAGTGCAGCGACCCATCGCCCCGCAGGTGCGCCATGTCCGACGAAGACCGCTCCTTCACCATCATGACCTACAACGTGCACCGGCTGATCGGCAACGACCGGCACTCCTCCGCCCCCCGCATAGCCGAAGTCATCCATACCTATCAACCCGACATCGTCTGCCTGCAGGAACTCCCCGGCGCCAGGGTGCGCCCGGAGGTCGGCGGGGCCTGCCAGAACCTGGTGCATGAGCTTGCACTCCTGGAGACTGGGGGACGGCATTTTTTCCTGGAACGTGAGCGCTGGGGGAAGGTGGTGTTGAGCCGCTTCCCGATGCGGCTGGTCCAGGCCGGCGGGCTGCACCCGCAGAACAGGTACCGCACCGTGGTGCCGCGGGGCGTGCTCTGGGTCGAGATCGACCTCTTCGGGCAGAAGCTGCAGGTGGTGAACGTCCACCTGGGACTGACCCCCCAGGAGCGGAATTCCCAGGTGAAGGTGCTGACCGGCCCCGAATGGCTCTCGCATCCCGACTGCCGCCCGCCGGTCGCCCTTTGCGGGGATTTCAACACGCTGCCCAGCTCCACCATCCATAAGCAGCTCAAGAACGCGCTCATGGACGAACAGGAGAAGCTCAAGTTCGGGCACAACCATTTCACCTTCCCGAGCAAGCTCCCCATGGTGCGGTTCGACCACGTTTTCGTCTCCCCCGATCTCGTGGTGGAAGAGGAACTTATCCCCCGCAGCAAGCTAACCGGCGCCGCCTCCGACCACCTCCCGTTGGTGGTCAGGCTGCGCCTGGCATAAGCTGCTGATCAAATACATCTTGCACGACATCGGCGGAAAATCCTAAAGTCTCGGGCGCCCCGTCCGAAGAGAACGCAATAAAGAACAACCGTCCCCAGGGATGAAAAAACGGAGAGAGGCCATGAGCGAATACACGGAGATGCCGGCAGGTATGGAGGTTCAGGAAGTAATCATTGACAGGGTCCTGCAGAATACGGGCGCTTTGCTGGAAATCTGCCTGGTAAAGCACGGCAAGCAGTATGAGGCCGCTATCTTCGTCGACAGAAGGTATAAGCCCGGTCCGCCTCTGCCCCGACCGCTGGAGTCCCCTTCCGGGACCGCGACCCACTGGATGGGCGTGCGCCCCAAGGTGGGCCTGTCGGCTGAAGAGACGGAAAAAATCGTCTACGAGGTGACCGGGCTCAACGCCTTGCACCGCATCACCATGAAAGACAACTGGGGGAACCTGCTGGACGCAGTCTAGGCCTTCCAGGCATCGAAACCGAAAAGGCCGCATCGTTATTGGCGATGCGGCCTTTCTTTGTCTTTGCTTTACCGTATTGATCTACATCTCCACCCGGGTCATGACCCCCTGCAGCTTGGTCGCGGGAAGCTTGTTGAACTGCACGAAGTTCGGGGTCAGCTTCTTCATCAGTGCGAACAGCTTCCAGACCGGGTTCCTGGTCTCGATGTCCTCGATGCCGTAGAAGATCACCTTCTCCACGATACCGTGCTCCTTCAACTGCGTCTCTATGTCGAGTAGTTCCATGTAGCCGGCGCTGATCTGGAAGAATTCGAGCCCGGTCCCTACGTCCTTTTTGTGCCGGGCGATGTTGCCGAACGGCTCGTCGGTGCGGACGATGGAGATGAGGATGTTCCGCTCGTAGATGATGTTAGAGCGGATCATGCAATGGACGATGTAGGGGGGGATGACGTCGAGCGCCTTGAGGAAGAAGAGCGCTGTCCCCGGGATGTTCTTGTTCTTGCCGTAGATCTGCTCGTAGGAAAGCATGAAGATGTCGAGGTCCAGCGGGCGCAGTGCGCGGTACAACTGGCGCTGCCCCTTGGTCCAGACCTGGATGGTGATGAACGGCACCGAGGCGAGCGCGATGGACCAATAGGCGCCGTGCACGAATTTGGGGAAGGTCGAGGTGAAGTAGATGAGGTCGATGACGGCGATGACGGCCACGACCGGGACCTTCCATTTCTTCGTGGTCTTGGAGAATACCATGATCATCATCAGCGCCGTGATGGTCATCGAACCGGTGACGGCCATGCCGTAGGCGGCGGCGAGGTTCACCGATTTCTGGAAGAAGAACATGACGAAGATGACCGCGCACATAAGCGTCCAGTTGACCACGCCGATGTAGATCTGGGACTGGATGTGCTTTGAGGTGTAGTCCACCTTGAAGAGGGGCATGAGCCGCGTGGTTATCCCCTGGTAGACGATGGAGAAGACGCCGCTGATGATCGATTGCGACGCGATAATGGTGGCCATGATGGTCAAAAGCAGGAACGGGATGTAGAGCAGGCTTGATTGCTCCTGGATCATGCCGAAGAGGATGTTCTTCGCGTCCGGGTGCTTGAGCAGGAAGGCGCCTTGACCCAGGTAGTTCAGGTAGAGTGCGGCGAAGACGAAGTACCAGGCCCGGATGATGGGCTTCTTCCCCAGGTGCCCCATGTCGGCGTAGAGCGCCTCGCCGCCGGTGGAGCAAAGGATCACCTCGGAGAGGACGAAGTAGCCGGCGATGCCGTTTTCGCGGAAGAAGTCGATGGCGTACATCGGGTTTATCGCCGCGACGATGCCGGGGGTGCCCGAGATGGAGACGAGCCCCGACACGAGGAGCGAACCGAAATAAAGGATCATGATCGGCCCGAAGACCCCGGCCATCTTGTCTGTGCCGCGCGATTGGAAGAAGAAGAGCGTGAAGGCGATCAGTGCCGCGATGACGACCAGCACCCCCTGTCTCGTCGCCTCCAGCCCCGGTATCAGCAAAAGACCCTCGACGGCGGAGAGTATGGAGATGGCGGGGGTGATGACCCCGTCCCCCAAGAGAAGCGAAACCCCGAGGAAGGAGAGAAACCCCGCGAAAGCCAGCACCCGCCCCTGCTTGAAGAGCTTGATGATGATCTCCCGAAGCACGATCTCGCCGCCTTGCCCCTTCTTGCCGAGGCTCATGGCGAGCCAGGCGTACTCCGCAGTCACCAGAATGGTCATGGTCCAGAAAACAAGACAGAGGATGCCGTAGACATTGGCATGGGTCGGCTTGGTCAAGGTGAAAACGACGGTGAGTGTGTATATGGGGCTCGTGCCGATGTCACCAAAGACGAGGCCCAGTGCTTTCACGATGCCGCCCCAGAATGAATCCTGAGTTTTGTGGGTCATAGAACTCCTTTGAGACAGTGACACGCTGGCGGCGTAAGGTAAAAGCAGTGCCAAGTGCCCCGGTGCCAACGCTTTATACACTATTCCGTCTGCGTTTGCCACCTTCGCATGGAAATCGCCCTCTCAAGCCGCCTCCACAACCCCCTGAAACTGGCGGAAATCCCCGTTTGGCATTGACATTCTGCGACATAGCTTGTAGTTTATGTCGTTTCTCTCAGGGCTTTAACTGACAGTGCGGAGGCCGTTACATGGACTACAAAGAAACATTGAACCTGCCCCAAACCAACTTCCCTATGAAAGGGAATCTTCCCCAACGCGAGCCGGAGATGCTCAAGCATTGGGAGCAGGTGGAGATAGACAAGAAGATCGAAGAGGCCGGCAAGTCGAAGCCGCGCTACGTCCTGCACGACGGACCTCCCTACGCCAACGGCCACATCCACATCGGCCACGCCCTCAACAAGATCCTCAAGGACATCGTCCTCAAGAGCAAGAGGATGGAAGGTTTCGCCGCCCCCTACGTTCCGGGGTGGGACTGCCACGGGCTCCCCATCGAGCTGCAGGTGGAGAAAAACTTAGGGAGCAAGAAACACGAGATTTCCAAGCTCGAGATGCGCAAGCTTTGCCGCGAGTATGCCGCGAAGTTCGTCGCCATACAGCGCGCCGAGTTCGAGCGCCTGGGGATCTTCGGCGAGTGGGACACGCCGTACCTGACCATGAACGCGAGCTACGAGGGGGCCATCGCCCGAGAACTCGCGCGCTTCGCCGAAAACGGCGGCCTCTACAAGGGTAAGAAGCCGGTGCACTGGTGCTCCTCCTGCGGCACGGCGCTCGCCGAGGCCGAGGTGGAGTACGCCGACCACAAGTCCCCCTCCGTGTTCGTGAAGTTCCCGCTCAAGGAGGAGCTGGGCAGCGTCGTCCCCGAGCTTGCCGGCAAGAAGGGCTCCATGGTGATCTGGACCACCACCCCCTGGACGCTCCCGGCCAACCTCGCCATCGCCATCCACCCGGACCTCGACTACGTGGCGCTGAAGCTTGAAAGCGGCGACGTCGTCATCGTGGCGGACGGCCTGAGGGAGAGCTTCCTGAAGGAGATCGGCGCCGAGGGCGAGCTGCTGGCGAAATTCCCCTCCAGGATGCTTGAGAAGCGGCTTGCCCGCCATCCGTTCTACGAGCAGGACTCCGTCATCCTCCTGGGCGAGCACGTGACCCTGGAAGCAGGTACCGGCTGCGTCCACACCGCTCCCGGCCACGGCCAGGAAGACTACGAGCTGGGGCTAAAGGAAGGGCTCGACATCTACAACCCGGTCGACAACCGCGGCCGCTTCTACGAGAACATCCAGTTCTTCGGCGGCCAGTTCGTCTTCGACGCCAACAAGAACGTGATCGAGAAGCTGATCGAGGTCGGGGCGCTTCTCGCCCAAAAGGAGATCTCCCACTCCTACCCGCACTGCTGGCGCTGCAAGAAGCCGATCATCTTCAGGGCCACCGAGCAGTGGTTCATCTCCATGGAGAGAAACGACCTGCGCGGCAAGGCGCTTACCGAGATCAACAACGTGAACTGGATCCCGAAGTGGGGGCGCGAGCGCATCTACGGCATGATCGAAAACCGCCCGGACTGGTGCGTCTCCAGGCAGCGTTCCTGGGGCGTTCCCATCACCGCCTTCTACTGCAAGAGCTGCGGCAACGTGCTCGCCGACGGCAAGATCATGCACCAGATAGCCGACCTCTTCGCCGAGCACACCTCCGACATCTGGTACGACTGGGATGCCGCAAAGTTCCTCCCGGAGGGAACCTGCTGCCCCTCCTGCGGCAAGGGCGAATTCGACAAGGAAACCGACATCCTCGACGTCTGGTTCGACTCCGGCGTCTCGCACGCGGCGGTCCTGGAATTGCGCGACAACCTCTCCTCCCCGGCCGACATGTACCTGGAGGGAAGCGACCAGCACCGCGGCTGGTTCCATTCCTCGCTTCTGGCGAGCGTCGGCACCCGCGGCCGTGCGCCTTACAAGAACGTGCTGACCCACGGCTTCGTCATGGACGGCGCCGGCAGGAAGATGAGCAAGTCGGTTGGCAACGTGGTCGCCCCCGAGGACGTCATCAAGAAATTCGGCGGCGACGTCTTGAGGCTCTGGGTGGCGGCGCAGGACTACCGCGACGACCTGCGCATCTCCCAGGAGATACTCACCCGTCTCTCCGAGAGCTACCGCCGCATCAGGAACACCTGCCGCTATATCCTGGGGAACATCCACGACTTCAACCCGGACACCGACCTCGTGGCTTATGCCGACATGCCGGAATTGGACCGCTGGGCCATGCACCAACTGGAGCTTTTGAAGGAAAAGGTGCTCGCCTCCTACAAGGACAGCGAGTTCCACATCCTCTACCACGCGGTGAACGGCTTTTGCACCGTCGAGATGAGCGCCTTCTACCTCGATATCCTGAAAGACAGGGTCTACACCAGCAAGAGCAGCTCGCAGGCGAGAAGAAGCGGCCAGACCGTGATGTACCTGATCCTCGACGCCCTGGTGCGCATGGTCGCGCCGGTACTCTCCTTCACCGCAGAAGAGGTCTGGGCGGAGATGCCCGGCACGCGCGAGTCGAGCGTGCACCTGGCGCAGTTCCCGGCGCTCACGCCTGAGGTCAAGGACGAGGCGCTCGCGCAGCGCTACGACAAGATCATCAAGATCCGCTCCGAGGTCTCCAAGGCGCTTGAACTGGCCCGCGTGAAGAAGGTGATCGGCCATTCGCTGGACGCCGCCGTCGCCATCAAGGCCAGCGGCGACACCGAGGCGCTTTTGAAGGAATTCGCCGGGGAACTGGCGCAGATCTTCATCGTTTCCAAGGCGGAGCTTGCCGCGGAGGTCGGCGGCGAGGTGTACCAGGCTGAAGGGATCGAAGGGCTGGAAGTCGGCGTCACCGCCGCCCCGGGCGAGAAGTGCGAGCGCTGCTGGTGCTACGACGAGCAGATCGGGCAGGACAGCGAGCATCCGACCCTCTGCCCGAAATGCCTGGCTGCGGTGAAATAGGGCGTTTTTCGGACAGAACTTCTAAGGACTCTATGAAAGCAAAGTACATCATACTGCTCGCGGTCTCCGTGCTGGTGCTGGTCCTGGACCAGGTGACCAAGGTCTACATCGACAAGACCATGCGGTTGCACGACTCCATCACCGTTATCGAGGGGTTCTTCAACATCACCTACCTGCGCAACAAGGGGGCGGCCTTCGGCATCCTGGCTAACTCCTCCTGGCGGCTCCCCTTCTTCCTGCTGGTCTCCGCCGTGGCGGTCGTGGTCATCCTGGTGGTGGTGAGCCGCCTGCGGGACGACCAGAAGGTAAGTGCCCTCTCCCTCTCGCTCATATTCTCCGGAGCGTTAGGCAACCTGATCGACAGGGTGAGGCTCGGCGAGGTGATCGACTTTCTCTACGTCCACTGGTACGAGCATTACTGGCCCGCCTTCAACGTAGCCGACTCCGCCATCTGCGTAGGCGTCTTCCTGCTCGCCATAGAGATGGTGCTGGAAGAGAGAAGGGAAAAGGCGCAGAAGAACGGCTAAAAGCGAGGCAAAATCTTCGCCACAGAGGTCACAGAGGACACAGGGGCTTCACAGAGGAAAAACAAAAACCGGAAGGCTTAGGGTTTAAAACCCAAACGCTTTCCGGTTTTTTGCTTTCCTCGTTTTGCTTTCCCCCAGTGAACCTCTGTGACCTCTGTGACCTCTGTGGTAATGCTTTGCTTTTTATGCCCCTTCTTCCATAAGCGAGCTGAAAAGGTCGCGGATCTCCTGCGGCAGGCGCCTGGGGCGCATCTCCGGGTTCACGCAGGCGAGCGTCACCTTCGCTTCGACCAGGAGCTTCCCGTCCTCTTTTCGCACCACCTGTTGTGCTGCGGTGAAGGAGCTGTTTTTCAGCGCCGCTATCTGCGTCCGCACTTCCAGAAGATCGTCCAGCCGCGCCGGCGCCCGGAAGTTAGCCTCTATCGACACCACGGGGAAGATGATCCCCATGTCGTGCATCTCCCGCACCGAGAGGCCGTGCTTTCTGAGGAACTCGGTCCTCGCGCGCTCCATGTAGCTGATGTAGTTGGAGTGGTACACCACCCCCCCCGCATCGGTATCCTCGTAGTAAATACGTACTTCCATCGCTCCTCCATTGAAAAGGGGGACAGGCTACTTTTATTTCAAAAAGTAGCCTGTCCCCTTTTTAGTCATAGCCCCTCCCCCTCTGTGGGAGGGGACATACCTTCGCTTCCCAGCACCCGCCCGTACACCTCGCGAACCGCGCCGGTGACACGCTCGTAGTCGGCCATGAGCGCCTCCCCAGGGTTTTTCAGCATCGGGTCGTAGCCGAGCCTTCTGGCCAGCTTGTTCAGGTACTTGAGCGGCCCGCCAAGGTCGTTCATCGAGTAGTCGTGGATGATCCGCAGGCGGTTCTCCAGGCGGCGCAGGAACTTGTAGCCATCGGAGAGGGCATGGTAATCATGCCCGGGAAGGATCCCCAGCTGGTGCATGGCATCCATGGCGCGCAGCGTGCTGGTGCTGCGGATCTCACGGTACTCACGCCCGTGCTTCAGCTGCAGGAACTGGATGATGAACTCGACGTCGACCATGCCGCCGCGGCCTGTTTTGATGTTGTAGCTCCCGCTGGTCTCCTTGGCTAGCTCGTTCTCCATGCGCATGCGCAGCCGGTGGATTTCGCTGCGGACCGTCTCGTCGGCGCCAGCGCCGTACACGGTCTTCTCGATGATCCCCTCGATCTTCTGCTTCAGGTCGGGGTCGCCGTAGGTCACCCTGGCCTTGGTCAGCGCCTGGCGCTCCCAGATCTGCGCCTCGGCCTCGTGGTACCCCTGGAACGCCTCAAGCGAGGTGACCAGCGGGCCGGCGTTCCCGGAAGGGCGCAAGCGGGTGTCTATCTTGTAGGCGTACCCCTCGCGGGTCTGGGTGGTGAGTACCAGGATGATCTTCTGCCCCAGCTTGGAGAAGTACTCGCGGTTGGTGATGCTCTTCTCGCCGTCGGTGTACCCCTGCCCCTCGTAGATGTAGATGATGTCCAGGTCGGAGTGGTAGTTGAGCTCGAATCCGCCGAGCTTGCCCATGGCGACGACGGCGAAGGCCGCCTCGCGTTCGGAGCCGTCTTCGTCTTTCACTATCGGGCGTCCGTAACGGGCCAGTTCTCCGGTGGCAAGGCAGCAGGCAGCGGCCAGGCAGACGTCGGCCAGGTCGGTCAACTGCCGCGCCACCTCGGGCTGCTTCATCTTGCCATGGACGTCGTTCATGCCGATGCGCAGGAACTCTTCGTGCCGGTAGCTGCGCATGGCATCGAGCTGCTCCTCGAAGTCGTCCGCCTGGGTCAGGAAGTCGTCCAGCTCGTGCGCCATGGTGGCGCGCTCCTTCTGCAGGTAGGCGTAGCCGCGCGTGGTCATGCTGTCCAAGAGTTCCGGGTGCCCGATGAAGATCTTGGAGAGGAACTCCGACATCCCGAACAGCGAGGTGAGGAGCTTCAGTATGTCGCGGTTTTCGGCGAGGAGCGCGTAGATGGAGGCGCGGGTCCTGGTGGAGGAGAGGAAGCGCTCCAGGTTGACGAGCGCGAGGTCCGGGTCGGGCGCCGCGAACACCTCCTGCAAAAAGAGCGGGGCGATCTTCTCAAGGGTGCGGCGCCCCTGGTTGGTGAGGTTCACCTTGGCCGGCCCGTCGCGCAGCACCAGGAGGTTGTCGTAGGCGACGTCAGGGTTCTCGAACCGCCGCTCCTCCAGCATGTCCTTGATCAGGTCGGGGTCGGCGTTGTGGTCGAAGAAGTAGTGCACCTCGGGGAGCACCTCCTCCTTGATCTTCTCGTCCCGTGAGAGGAAGAGGTCTCCGTAGATGGCGGAGACTCCCTGCCGGTGCAGTTCCAGGGTCTCGCTGAACCGGTGCAGCCCGTCCTTTCTCAGGTAGCCGCAGCGCCTGGCGAGCGCCCGCAGCTCTTCTTCTTTCCTTGGCAGGGCGTGGGTCTGGCGCTCCTGGACCACCTGTATGCGATGCTCCACGGTGCGCAGGAACCGGTAGGCGTCCGAAAGGGCGACGCAGTCGGCTTCCTTGATGATGTGCGACTGCCTGAGCGTCTGCAGGGCGGCCAGCGAGTTCTTCACGCGCAGGTTGGGGTTCTTCCCGGCATATACCAGCTGCAGCGCCTGGATGAAGAACTCGATCTCGCGGATGCCGCCGCGCCCGAGTTTGATGTTGACCTCCCCCTCCTGGCTTCTCGCCAGCGAGGCGTCGATCTTCTTCTTCATCGCCATCATGTCTTCGACGAGGTTGTAGTCGAGGTAGCGGCGGTAGATGAACGGGGTGAGGGCCGCGAGTATCGCCTCCCCGAGTTCGATGGATCCTGCAACCGGGCGCGCCTTCATCATGGCGGCGCGCTCCCAGGACTGCCCCCAGGACTCGTAATAGACCTCGGCCGAGCGCATCGAGGTGGCGAGGTCGCCGGCCTTGCCGTCCGGTCGCAGCCCCATATCCACCCGGAAGACGAAGCCGTCCTCGGTGACCTGGGAGATGGCGCGGCTCACCATCTCGGCGAGCTTCACGAAGAAGGAGTGCAGGGAGAGCTTTCCCTTGAAGCCCCCCCTCCCGTCGGGAATGCCGGTGCTCTCCCCCTTGTCGGAGGAGTAGAAGTAGATCAGGTCGATGTCGGAGGAGAAGTTGAGTTCGCGTCCCCCGAGCTTTCCCATGCCGATGATGGTGAATTCCGCCTCCACCTGGCCGTCCGGTGTGGTCTGCATCGGCGTGCCGTGCTCACGGGCCAGCTCGGCAAGGGCCGCCTCGTAGGCCAGCTGCAGCGTCACTGCGGCGAGAGAGGCGAGCTCCCCGGTCACCTCTTCCAGCGGGGAGAGCCCGTTCAGGTCGCGGGCCGCGATGCGCAGCATCTCCGCGTACTTGAAGCGGCGCAGGTGCGCGAAGAGGTCTGCGTACCCCGTCCCCTCGGGGACGCGGCTGCGCAGGGTGGCGAGCATCTCGGGCTCGGAGCGGCTGCACATGATCTCGCGGTCGAGGAACAGCCTTTTGAGGGACGACGGGTCGCGGCAGATGAGGTTGGTGAGGAAGGGGGAGGAGCCGCAGATGTTCATCAACTGGGTGAGGAGCGCCCGGCGGGAGCAGAGTTCCAGGAGGATATCGTTGGGGACGGCGGTGCTGATGCGCTCCAGGCCGTTCAAGGCCATGTCGGGAAGGGGGGTGGCCAAGGCGGCGATGGCGACCTCGATCAGCCGCTCGCCGGGGAGCAGTTCGGATAACAGGCGCAGGTTTTCCACCGAGCGGGCGCCGTAGCTGTAGCCTCCCTGTTCGAGCAGCTGCGCGAGCCCGCTCCCCTGGCGCTGCGACAGCGCGGCGAGGAGCGCCCCCGCCAGATCCGACTGGCGGCGCGTCATTGCCCGACCAGCGCCTTCAGCTCCCTTTCGTAATCGCCGCGCACCACCCCTTTTTCTGTGATGATTCCGGTGATGTAGCGGGCGGGGGTGACGTCGAAGGCGGGATTTCTTACCTTAACCCCTTCGGGCGCGATCTGGTTCCCCTTGATCTGGGTCACTTCCTCGGAGGCACGCTCCTCGATCGGGATCAGGTCGCCGTTGGCAAGCTTCAGGTCGAGCGTGGATATCGGGGCCGCGACGTAGAACGGAATCCGGTTTTCCTTGGCGAGGACGGCGACCGAGTAGGTGCCGATCTTGTTGGCGGTGTCGCCGTTCGCCGCGATGCGGTCGGCGCCGACCACGCAGAAGTCTATCTGGCCGGTCTTCATGAGCCAGCCTGCCATGTTGTCGGAGATCAGCGTCACCGGGATCGAGTCCTTCATCAGCTCCCAGGCGGTGAGACGCGCGCCCTGGAGCCAGGGGCGGGTCTCGTCGGCGAAGACGCGGATTCCCTTGCCCGCCTCGTGCGCGCCGCGGATCACGCCGAGCGCAGTACCGTAACCTGCCGTCGCCAGCCCCCCTGCGTTGCAGTGGGTGAGGATGGAGGCCCCCTCCTTGACCAGGGCGGCGCCGTGCCTGCCGATCTCCCTGCAGATGGCGAGATCCTCGGACTCGATGCTGATCGCCTCAGCCTTCAGGAGTTCGCGGATGGAGTTTAAGTCGAGTTCCTTATGTTGCAGGGCGACCCGCTTCATCCGCTCAAGGCCCCAGAAGAGGTTGACCGCGGTAGGGCGGGTGCGTCCGATCACGTCGCAGACGTTTTCGAGCTGGCGGTAGAAGGTGTCGAAGCTGTCGGCGATGATCTCGCGCGCCCCGAGAGCGACCCCCATGGCGGCGGCGATGCCGATGGCGGGAGCCCCGCGCACCACCATGCCGCGGATGGCCTGGGCCACACCCTGGAAGTCGGTGTACTCGTTGTAGACCTCCTCGGCCGGGAGCCTGGTCTGGTCTATCATGATCACCTTGTTGTCGCGCCACTCTATGGTTCTGAAGGACATCGTCTACCTCGAAAAAAGTTCAAAGGCTGTTGCACACGGATTTTACGGATAACGCGGATAAAATCGGATCAACCAAAAATCCTTTTTCTGGGTTTAATCCGTGCTTTTTCCGCGAAATCCGCGTCATCCGCGTGCGGCGCCTTTGACGGGTTTATCCCTGCAACTTCTTGAGCAGCAGTTCGTTTACGACGGCGGGGTTCGCCTTCCCTTTGGAGGCACGCATGACCTGGCCCACGAAGAAGCCGAACAGGGTCTCTTTGCCCCCCCGGTACTCGGCCACCTGCCCGGCATTCTTCTCCAGCACCTCGTCCACCATGGCCTCGATGGCTCCGGTATCGGAAACCTGCACCAAACCCTTCTCCTCGACGATCTTCTCCGGCGTCTTGCCGGTCTTGTACATCTCGTCGAAGACCGTCTTGGCGATCTTGCCGGAGATGGTCCCTTTCTCCATCAGCTTCAAGAGGTCGGCCAAGAGGGCCGGGGTGACCGGGCATTGCGCGATGGAGCGGTTGTTGTCGTCGTTGAGGGCGCGGGTGACCTCGCCCATGACCCAGTTGGAGACGGTCTTCGCCTGCGGGAACAGGGCGACGGTGTCCTCGAAGTACTGCGCCAACTCGCGGCTTGCCACCAGGACCTCGGCGTCGTACTCGGAAAGCCCAAGCTCCGACATGAAACGCGCGCGCTTTGTCTCGGGAAGCTCGGGTAGCCCGCCGCGCACCTTCTCGATCCAGTCGTCCGAGATGATAACCGGGACCAGGTCGGGGTCCGGGAAGTAGCGGTAGTCGTGCGCCTCCTCCTTGCCGCGCATGGAGCGGGTGGTGCCGGTGTTCGGGTCGAAGAGTCGGGTCTCCTGGACCACCTTGCCGCCGTCGTCGAGGATCTCCGCCTGGCGCTCGATCTCATACTCGATCGCCTGCTTGATGAACTTGAAGGAGTTGATGTTCTTCAGTTCCGCGCGGGTGCCGAAGACGGTCGAGCCGACCGGCATGAGCGAGACGTTCGCGTCGCAGCGGAAGCTCCCTTCCTCCAGGTTGCCGTCGCAGATCCCCAGATACATGACGATCTGGTGCAGCTTCTTCAGGTAGGCGATCGCCTCGTCCGGGGAGCGCATGTCCGGCTCGGAGACGATTTCGAGAAGCGGGGTGCAGGCGCGGTTAAGGTCGACGCAGGAGTCGTCCACCCCGGGGATGTCGGCGTGCACCAGCTTGCCGGCGTCCTCCTCCATGTGGATGCGGGTGATCCCGATCCGTTTCTTTTCCCCCTCCACCTCGATGTCCAGGTGGCCGTGCTGGCATATGGGGAGGTCGAACTGGCTGATCTGGTAACCCTTGGGGAGGTCCGGGTAGAAGTAGTTTTTCCGGGCGAAGACGTTCCTTTTGGTGATGGAGCAGTTGGTGGCGAGCCCGGCGCGGATGGCGTATTCCACCACCTGCCGGTTCAGTACCGGGAGCGCGCCTGGTAAGCCGAGGCAGACCGGGCAGGTCTGGGAGTTCGGCTCCGCCCCGAAGCGGGTCGAGCAGCCGCAGAAGATCTTGGTGTTGGTGGTGAGCTGGGTGTGGACCTCGAGCCCGATGACGACCTGATATTTCATAGATAGCTCCAAAAAACCTAAAACCGTTAGCAAGGAGAAAATCTGAGGAAATCTGAGCAAACCAAACAACGGCTTTTGGTCTTAACCGCTAAAGGCTTTGAGTCTTAAATTCTCTGGTTCACGGTTTTCTCAGAAGTCCTCAGACGTTCTCCGTGCCAACGGTTTTGACTTTGTTTTACAGCGGCGCCTTCTTCAGGTGCCACTTAGTCTCCCTTTCGAAGGAGTACGCGGCGGTGAGGATTTCCTGCTCGCCGAACGGTTTCCCTACCAGCTGCAGCCCGATGGGAAGTCCTGCGGCGCTGAACCCGGCAGGAACAGAGATGCCGCAGGTTCCGGCCAGGTTCACCGGAATGGTGAAGATGTCGGAGAGGTACATCTGCAGCGGGTCCTCGAGCTTTTCCGCGATCTTGAAGGCCGGGGTGGGCGCTATCGGGGTCAACAGCACGTCGACTTCCTTGAAGGCGTTCAGGAAGTCCTGCTGGATCAGGGTGCGCACCTTCTGCGCCTTGACGTAATAGGCGTCGTAGTAGCCGGAGGAAAGGGCGTAGGTTCCCAGCATGATGCGGCGCTTCACCTCGGGGCCGAACCCCTCGGCGCGGCTCTTGGAGTACATCTGCGCCAGGCCCCTGGCGTCCTCCGCGCGGTGCCCGAAGCGGACGCCGTCGTAGCGGGCCAGGTTGGCGCTCGCCTCTGCGGTGGCGATGATGTAGTAGGTGGCGACGGCGTATTCGGTGTTGGGGAGGCTCACCTCACGGATGTCGGCGCCGAGGCTCTGGTACAGGGCGATTGCCTCGTCCATGGCGCGCTTCACGTCCGGGTCGAGACCCTCTATGAAGTACTGCTTGGGAAGGCCGATCTTCATACCCTTCACGCCTTTGGCGAGGGAGGCTAGGTAGTCGGGGACCGGGGTGTTGACCGAGGTGGAATCCCTCGGGTCGTAACCCGCCACCGCTCCCAAAAGGAGCGCCGAGTCGGTAACGTCGCGGGTGAGCGGCCCTACCTGGTCCAGCGAGGAGGCGTAGGCGATGACGCCGTAGCGTGAGACCCTGCCGTAGGTCGGCTTCAGTCCCACGCAGCCGCAGTGCGAGGCGGGCTGGCGGATGGAGCCGCCGGTATCGGTTCCTAGTGTCGCCGTCGCCGTGCGTGCGGCGATGGCGGCGGCGGAGCCCCCGGAGGAGCCGCCCGGCGTGCAGGAGAGATCCCAGGGGTTCTTGCAGGGGCCGAAGTAACTCGACTCGTTGGAGGAGCCCATGGCGAACTCGTCCTGGTTCAGCTTGCCGACGATGACCGCGCCCTGCTCCTTGAGCCTCGCGACAGCCGTGCCGTCGTAGGGGGGGACGAAGTTTTCCAGGATGCGCGAGCCGCAGGTGGTGCGGATCCCCTTGGTGACGAAGATGTCCTTGAGGCCGACGGGGATCCCGGTCAGAGGCGCGATCTCGCCTGCGGCGATGCGGCGGTCGGCGTCCTCTGCCTGCACCAGCGCCTGCTCCGGGGTCACGGTGATGTAGGCGTTCACCTGGCTGTCCACCGCCTCGATCCGGTCCAGCATGGCGCGGGTCGCCTCGACGGAAGAGACCTCCTTCGCCTTCAGCTTCTCATGCAGCTCGTGTATGGTTAGGTCGAAAATTTCCATTGATAACACTCCGGAACCTGAACTGGGAAAAAAAGATAGATGCGACTACTCGATGACCTTGGGAACCCTGAAGAAGCTCTCGGCGCGCAGCGGGGCGTTGGCCAGGGCCGCCTCGACGCCTATCGAGCCGGTCGCCTCGTCCGCCCTGAAGGCGTTCTCCATCGGGACCGCGTGGGAGGTCGGCACGATCCCTTCGGTGTCCAGCGCGTTCAGCTTCTCCACGTAGGAAAGTATCGAGTCCATCTGCCCGGTGAAGGTGTCCAGCTCGGCTTCGGAAAGCTCCAGCCGGGCGAGCCGCGCCACATGCTCCACCTGTTCTCTTGTGATCTTCATGACCGCTCCAAAAGGCGCCCAGACGGCGCCTGAAAAGGTTAATTCGTGCCCTCGGTTATTATCATGAACCTCTTAAAAAGGCAAGGAGAGGGGGTTATTCAGGAAGCGTCAGGGAACCTTCCGCCACGTTTGAGGGTGCGCTCTCTATGGTCTCTTCCCCTACCGTGGCGACGCTCGTGACCGCATAGCTGAAGGGAACGCCGAATTGCGGGAGGTGGTCTACGTAGTTGTTGGCGGTGACCGGCGTCGCGTTGAGGGGGAAGAGGGGGAACTCTTCCCCCTTCTTGCTGCGGTAGATGTTGTACCCGGCGGGCGTTCCCTGCTCCGGGGGGAGCCCCACAAAGGAAAGAGTCACCGCTTCGGCGGAGGATGCGGCCTCCAGCACGGGTGGCAGCGGTGGGATGGCCGCGGTGCGGCGCGCCCGGTTGGAATCCTTGCTCTGGACACCTGCCGTCGTGAAGGAGCGGAGCTTGTACTGGTACAGCTTTCCCGCGGTCAGGTCGCGGTCGTCGTAGATCCAGAAGTTCCCGGATCGCTTTGCCGCCTTGGGGTACTCGATTTCTATCTTCACCGGTTCGCCGTAGGCGGTCGCGCACTCCTCGCAGTCGTCGTTGGGGGGGAGCACGACGCGCTTGAACAGGAGAAAGCCGGCCAGGTCCTTAAGCGCAGCCCCCCCTTCCTGCTTCGAAGGCGCGGACCATCTTACCTGGAACCGCCCATCCTTCTGGGCCAGCGCCAGGTTCGTGACCGGCGCCGGCACCAGTGCTTCCGGCGGCACCAGCGGACCTTTCTTGCCGCAGCCGGAAAGAAGCGCCAGCGTCGCGGCCAGGATCAAGCCGCAGCAAATTCCCCTCAAAGACGCCACCGTTACCTTCCTTCCTTGGCCCGGGCGATCTCCGCGCGCACCCGCTCCAGCGCGGTGCCGCCGGTCGCGCGACGGGCGTTGACCGAGGCCTCCAGGGTGATCGATTCGAAGATGTCCTCCTGTATGCGCCCTGAGAAAAGCTGCCACTCGGCAAGCGAAAGCGCGGGGATGTCCATCTCGTTCTCGATGCAGTAGCGCACCGTCTTACCAACGATCTCGTGGGCGTCGCGGAAGGGGATTCCCTTACGCACCAGGTAGTCGGCCACATCGGTCGCGGTGGAGAAACCCGCGGCGGCGGCCGTCTTCATCCGCTCCGGGTTGATCTTCATCTCGCGCACCATGTCGGCGAAGACCTTGAGGCACCCTTTCACCGTGTCGATGGTGTCGAATAACGGCTCCTTGTCCTCCTGCATGTCCTTGTTGTAGGCGAGCGGGAGCGATTTCATCAGGGTCAAGAGGGCCACCAGGTTGCCGTTGACGCGGCCGGTCTTGCCGCGCACCAGCTCAGGGACGTCCGGGTTCTTCTTCTGCGGCATGATGGAGGAACCGGTGCAGAAGGAGTCGGAGAGCTCCACGAACTTGAACTCGCTGGTGGACCAGAGGATCAGCTCCTCCGAGAAGCGGGAGAGGTGCACCATCAGGATCGACGAGGCGGCGCAGAACTCCATGGCGAAGTCGCGGTCGGAGACCGAGTCGAGCGAGTTGCGGGTGACCCCGTCGAAGTCGAGGAGTTCCGCCACATACTCGCGGTCGATGGGGAAGGTGGTCCCGGCCAGGGCGCCTGCGCCCAGGGGAAGCACGTTGGTCCTTTTCAGGCAGTCCTCCATGCGCGCCTTGTCCCGCTTGAGCATCTCGTGGTAGGCCATCATGTGGTGCGAGAAGAGGATCGGCTGGGCGGTCTGCAGGTGGGTGAAGCCGGGCATGATCACGCCGAGGTTCTCCTCCGCCTGGTGGATGATGGCGTCGATCAAGAGGTCGATGTAAGCCGAGACCTCCACCAGCTCGTCCCGCAGGTAGAGCCTGATGTCGAGCGCCACCTGGTCGTTTCTGGAGCGGCCGGTGTGGAGCCTCTTGCCGGCGTCGCCGATCTTCTCGGAGAGCCGCGCCTCGATGTTCATGTGGATATCTTCCAAAGAGACCGAGAAGTCGAACTCGCCCGCCTCGATCTGCTCCAGGATAGTCTTCAGCCCCGAGACGATGTCCTCCACGTCGGCAACCGGGATGATCCCCTGCTTGCCCAGCATGGTGGCGTGGGCGATGGAGCCGCGGATGTCCTGGTGGTACAGGCGCTTATCGAAGTTGATGGAGGCGGTGAATTCTTCTACGAACTTGTCGGTGGGTTGGGTGAAGCGCCCGCCCCACAGCTTGTCTTTGGACATGTTTATCTCCTGCTGGATTGTGAATAGCAACCCTTCCGCCGGGGGAGGGTAGGTGCGTCATAAAAGGGTTCCTCTGGGAGTTCCGGGAACCTGGGAGTATATCTGCCCACGAAGCGCTGATCGTGAACTTGCGTTCCCCCCTTTGCGAAGGGGGGACAGGGGGGATTTTCCGTTGAACCAACTGCAGATCAGGTCGGGGCAGGCCCCTCGCCGTCCCCCACCTTAACCCATCCCTCGCCGGCCCAGCGCATCACCGCGTGCACCTTGAGGGGGACCCTGGAGGTTCGGGGGTCCAGCTCGTGGTTCAGGGGGAGGTTGAAATAGAAGAGTCTCGTTCCCGAGCTGAAGCGCAGGCGGCAGACCGGCGCGCCGTCGAAATCGTCGCTGGAAAACTCCTGCTCCTGGTAAGGGAGCATCTTGTGCTTTGCGCTGATGGCCACGAAGGAAATCCCGTAGCACGGGGCGCAGCGGACCCCCTGGATCTCGCTTTCGTCGGAACAGTTGCCGAACAGCGTCACCGTTTCGCGCACCCCCGGCGTGTCCTCAAGGTATTCGCCGTAGAAGCCCGAGAGCACCTCGCGATAGGAGCGGTGCTCCGGTTTCGGGTTGCACTGGATCACGAAGAGGGCGTCCAGGGACTGCCTCATGGTGAAGAAGAGCCGGTTCGAGTGATCGATGATCTGCTTGATGTTGGACGAGTAGAGGTCGCGGTAGAGGTAATCGAGGCAGATTATCGTCATGAAGTTGAAGCAGGCCGGTTCCCCCCGGAAGAGGTAGAAATGGCGCCCGCGGTACAGGTCGTGGTCCTTGTCCAGGAACTCCTCGCCGCGGAAAGGGTGCGTCTTCGCTTCGAGGAAGACCCGGACCCTGCCGGTCGATTCCTTGATGGCGATGCAGCACCAGTTGACCGGCATGCCGAGGATGTCGCCGGAATCCACGTCGTGCTCAACGCATTCCAGGGCGTCCGCGTTGTCCGCGTGGAACCGGATCAGCAAGCTGCGGTACTGCTCCAGGGTGATCTGCTCCAGGCCGAACATGGTCACCGTGTTGGGACGGAACTTGTGCTCGATGATCGAGAGCATCTCGTCGAAGTGCGACATCGGCACCGAGATTTCCGGAAACATGAGAAAGTGCAGCCGCTTCAGGTTCCCGTCGCCCGCCGCCACGAGATCGAGCACGCTTTGCACCATGCGCCACTGCTCTTCGGGCTTTTCCAGCGTGAAGAGGTGGTCCCGGCGCCTCAGCCGGTTAGGGATCTGGGCGATGAGACAGTGCAGGTGATGACCCAGGGGGAAATCGAGCTGGACATGTTTCTCGATGATCTTGACCACACTAACCCCAATTGACAACGAACGGCGAAAACCAATTGACAATTGATAATTGACAATTGACAACGAACGTCTGAACACCAATTTACAACGAACAACTTGACACCACTAACAAGTAGCTGCATTGAATGATGACAAAGAACTGCGGCAGTTGAAGATAGACAAGTGACAGTGGAGCTGAGAAGGGGTTCCCATTGTCAATTGTCAATTATCAATTGTCAATTGGTTCTAAACGGTTCTAAACGTCTTTCCTAAAATGAACCGTGCGCCGGCGGGGATCTTGTACTCGGCCAATTCTTCGGCCGCTACCCAGCGCGCCTCGGCCACTTCGTCCCGGTTGTGCTTCACGTCGCAGTAAAGCGGGGTGCAGCGGTAATAGATGATGATGAAGTGATAGTTGTCTTCGCCTGGCGTCACATGCTCGAAGACGTCGATCAGCTCGCCAACCTCCACTTCGAGCCCTACTTCCTCCCACACCTCGCGCTTGAGTGCGGCTACGATGGGCTCCCCGAGATCGATCTTCCCACCCGGCATCACCCATTCCCCCTGGAAGGGAGGGACGTTGCGCTTGGTGAGAAGCACCCGGTCCTCGGTGTCGATGATGACCGCTACCACCGAGGTGACGATATGGCCCGCCTTGAATCCGTTTTGCTCCATATAAAGCGAGATAGGGGCACGAAAGGTTTCGTGCCCCTATGGACCCTCCTGTACTGCCAGTTGCCTTACTTGTTCTTGTTGGCCAGCATGAGCGAACGGATCCTGAGCCTCAGGGAGTTCAGCTTGATGAAGCCCTCGGCGTCCGCCTGGTTGTAGACCTGATCCTTCTCGAAGGTGGCGAAGTCGAGGTTGAAGAGCGAGTCGCTCTCGGATTTCCTGCCCACGGTGCGGCAGTGACCTTTGTAGAGCTTCATCCTTGCCACGCCGTTCACGGTCTTCTGGGATTCGTCGATCATGCACTGCATCATCTCGCGCTCCGGGGAGAACCAGTAGCCGTTGTAGATCATCTCGGCGTAGCGCGGGATCAGGGAGTCCCTCAGGTGCATGACTTCACGGTCCATGGTGATCTGCTCGACGGCCATGTGCGCCTCGCGCAGGATGGTGCCGCCCGGGGTCTCGTACACGCCGCGGGACTTCATGCCGACCGAGCGGTTCTCCAGGAGGTCTACGCGGCCGATGCCGTGCTCGCCGCCGATGGTGTTCAGGTGAGCCAGAAGCTCGGCCGGGGACATGCGCACGCCGTCGACAGCCACCGCGTTCCCTTTTTCGAACTCGATCTCGATGTACTGCGGCTTGTTCGGCGCCTTCTCCGGAGCCTTGGTCAGCACGAACATGTTCTCGGGGGGCTCCAGCCAGGTGTCCTCCAGGATGCCGCCTTCGAAGGAGATGTGCAAAAGGTTCCGGTCGGAAGACCAGGGGCGCTTCTTGGTGATCGGGATCGGGATGTCGTTTCTCTTCGCGTAGTTGATCAGCGCCTGGCGGGAGTTGAGTTTCCATTCCCTCCACGGGGCCACGACGGTGATGCCGGGGTTGAAGTGGTAGTAGGCGAGCTCGAAGCGAACCTGGTCGTTACCCTTGCCGGTGGCGCCGTGGGAGACCGCGTCGCACCCCTCGATCTTGGCGATTTCCATCTGGCGCTTGGCGATCAGCGGGCGCGCGATGGAGGTGCCGAGGAGATAAGACCCTTCGTAGATCGCGTTGGCGCGGAACATCGGGTACACGAAGTCGCGCACGAACTCTTCGCGCAGGTCGTCGATGTAGACCTTGTCGGCGCCCGTCTTGAACGCCTTCTCGCGGACCGGCTCCAGCTCGTCCCCCTGTCCCAGGTCAGCGGAGAAGGTGACCACTTCGCAGCCGTACTCGTTTTTGAGCCATTTGAGGATGATGGAGGTGTCAAGCCCGCCGGAGTAGGCGAGGACGATCTTTTTCACTTCTTTCTTTGCCATGGGTTCTCCTTATGCGTTGTTTTTTACTAGTTCTTCGAGGACAGGTAGCAGGTCCAGAGTATGTCTAAACCACATACTGGACTTCTTGCAGGATTGTCTTGCCGATGTACGGCTTGAGAGCTTTCCGCGAGACGAGATCGACCTTGGTGCAGCCGAAGAGTTCCTCGAGGTGGTACTCCAACCTCATGAACTTCATGAGACCGATGGGGCTGCTGAAGTCGACGAGTACGTCCACATCGCTGTCCTCGCGCGCCTCTCCCCTTACCACCGAGCCGAAGACGCCGATCTCCGCGACGCTGAACTCCTCTGCGAGTTCAGCCTTGTGATCCCGGATGATCTCTTTTATCTCTTCCAGCTGTTTCATCTCAAAGCCTCCTTCAGCTTTGAAACTACTTCATCAAGATGGCCATGATGGCCTTTTGCACGTGCAGCCGGTTTTCCGCCTCGTCCCAGACCGCGGAGTGGGGGCCTTCGATGACGTCGTCGGTGATCTCCTCGCCACGATGGGCCGGCAGGCAGTGGAGCACCATGGCGTTGCCGCGGGCCAAGTCCAGGAGCTCCTCGTTCAACTGGAAACCTACGAAGGCCTTCTCCCTGATCTTCTGCTCCTCTTCCTGTCCCATGCTGGCCCAGACGTCGGTGTTCAAGACGTCTGCGTCCTGGGCCGCTTCCTTCGGGTCGCGGGTGACGACGATCTTGGAGCTGGCGTGTTTTTGCGCCCACTCAAGCACCTGCGGGTTCGGATCGTACCCTTCGGGGCAGGCGAGGGTCAGGTCGAAGCCGAAGATGGCCGCGGCCTCGATCCAGCTGTTGGCCATGTTGTTGCCGTCGCCGATCCAGGCGAACTTGAGCCCCTGGTACCCCCCCCTGTGCTCGATCACGGTGAAGATGTCGGCCATGATCTGGCAGGGGTGGTGCAGGTCGGTGAGGCCGTTGATGATGGGGACGGAGGCGTATTTGGCGAACTCCTCCACCGTCTCCTGGGCGAAGGTGCGGATCATGACGCCGTCGCAGTAGCGCGCCATGACGCGGGCGGTGTCCTTGATCGGCTCGCCGCGACCCATCTGCGAGTCCTTGCTGGAGATGAAGAGCGGGTGCCCTCCCAGCTGGTACATCCCTATCTCGAAGGAGAGCCTGGTGCGGGTGGAGGACTTCTCGAAGATCATGGCGAGCGACTTCCCTTTCAAAAGGTGGTGCTCGACGCCCTTTTTTTGCTTTTCCTTGAGCTCTTTGGTCAACAGGAAGATCGCGTCCAGTTCAGCCTTCGAGAACTGGCTCAGCGCGAGGAAGTCTCTTTTCATGTGGTGTGGTCTCGTTTCTAGTTTTAATGGTGCCGGCCGAGCCGGCACCTCATATCAACTTCCCCCTCCCGTCAAGGGAGGGGGAGGGAGCAGTTACAGTTCCTGCAGAATCCCGGTCAAAATGCTGAGCATGTCGTCCACTTCTTTCTTTCCGACGATCAAGGGGGGCACGAAACGGAGCACCTTTTCCTGGGCGCAGTTCAAGAGCAGCCCCCGGGAGAGGGCCGTCTTCACCACGTCGCCGCCGGGGATGGAAAGCTCGACCCCGATCATGAGGCCGATGCCCCGCACGTCGATGATGAAGCCGGGGAACTTATGCTTCAGCGCCTCCAACTCGCCCATCAGGTACTCGCCGATCTCCTCGCAGTGGTTCAGGACCCCTTCTTCCATGATAGCCCTGATGGTGGCGACGGCGGCGGCGGTGACCAGCGGGTTGCCGCCGAAGGTGGAGCCGTGGGTTCCGGGGGTGAAGGCTGCCGCCAGCTTCTCGGTGGCCAGCATGGTCCCGATGGGGGCGCCGCCGGCCAGCGCCTTGGCCAGCGTCATGATGTCGGGGGTGATGCCGAAGTGCTCGTGGGCAAACATCTTCCCGGTCCTGCCCATCCCCACCTGCACCTCGTCGAAGATGAGGATCAGGTTGTTGTCGTCGCAGATCTGGCGCACCTGCTGGAAGTAGGCGGCGTCCGGGACCACCACGCCACCCTCGCCCTGGATCGGCTCCAGCATGATGGCGCAGGTGCAGGGGCCGATGGCCTCCTTCAGCGCCTTGGCGTCGTTGAACGGCACGTGGCGGAACCCGTGCAGCAGGGGATCGAAGAATTTCTGCACCTTCTCCTGGCCGGTCGCCGAGACCGTCGCCATGGTGCGGCCGTGGAAGGAGGATATGGCGGTGATGATTTCGTAGCGGTCGACGCCGTACTTCTCGCGGCTGTACTTTCTGGCCAGCTTGATGGCCGCCTCGTTCGCCTCGGCGCCCGAGTTGCAGAAGAACGCCTTGTCCGCGAAGGAGAGTCTGCAAAGGAGCTCGGCCAGCTCGATCTGCTGCGGGATATGGTAGTAGTTCGAGCAGTGGATCAGCTCCGCCGCCTGCTTGGCGAGGGCCGCCGTAACCTTCGGGTGGCAGTGTCCCAGGTTGTTCACCGCGACCCCCGCGAGGAAGTCGAGGTACTTCTTGCCGTCCGCGTCCCACAGGTAGCATCCCTCGCCCTTTACCGGGACGAGCGGATAGCGGCCGTAGGTCTTCATGATATATTTGTCAGCTTTTTCCATCCATGCTGCTGAATTCATAGAATCTCCTAGAAACCGTTCAACGTTCCGGGTTCAACGTTCGAGAGGCGGCGTCTGCAGCGTTGTCTCGTCATTGTGACGGCGCCGTACGGTGAGGCTTCCACTGGCTCGAATGTTGTTGAACGTTGAACGTTGAACGGCAGTTGGCAGTTAGCAGTTAAGCCTGTATTTCCGTTCCGATCCCGACGTTGGTGAAGATCTCCAGCAGGATCGCGTGCTCGATCCGGCCGTCCACGATGTGGGCCTTCTTGACCCCGGCGACAAGCGCGTCGGTGCAGCAGGTGACCTTGGGGATCATCCCGCCGGTGACGGTGCCGTTGTCGATGAGGGCGGGTACATCGGCGAGCGGGATGCTGGAGAGGAGTTCCCCCTCCTTGCTCTTCACTCCCGAGACGTCGGTCAAAAGGATCAGTTTTTCGGCGTTAAGGGCGGCCGCGACCTTGCCGGCCACGACGTCGGCGTTGATGTTGTAGCTCTCCCCGGCTCGACCTACTCCTACCGGCGCTATGACCGGTATGAAGCCCCCCTTTTCCAATGCCTGTAATATGGCCGGATTCACCTCGACTACGTCGCCGACGAAACCGATGTCGACCGTCTCGGTGCTGCCGTCTTCGCTCTTCACTTCCTGCAAGAGCTTCTCGCAGATCAAGAGGTCGCCGTCTTTGCCGGAGAGCCCGGCCGCGCGGCCGCCGTTTTGGTTGATGTATCCCACCACCTCGCGGTTGACCTGCCCGGTCAGGACCATCTCCACGACGCCCATGGTCTCTTTATCGGTGACGCGCATCCCCTTGACGAATTCCGACACTATGCCGTAGCGCTTCAGTGTCTCGTTTATCTGCGGACCGCCTCCGTGTACTACCACGGTGTTGATGCCAATGTATTTGAGCAGGATGACGTCGAGTGCGAAAGACTTCCTGAGCTTCTCATCAGCCATCGCGTGGCCGCCGTACTTGATGACGATAGTCTTGCCGGAAAAACGTCTGATATAAGGGAGCGCCTCCATGAGTGTGCTCGCCTTTTCTATGAGTTGCTGCATTGGCGCCTCTTTCATAATTATGGCCGTTTTGAAAGACGTTAATATAGCAGATAGAGGGAAATAATCAACTTCAAAGAGGGTTTGACTGAAAGGCCGACGCCACGATCTATCAGGGGCTTTGACTGGTAGTGTGGGGGATGCTGAGGAGGACGCGGGTGCCGACATTCAGCTCGCTTTCGATGCTGATGCTGCCGCCGTGCATCCTGATGAACTGGCGGGCGTAGAAAAGGCCGAGGCCGAAGCCGCGGACCTGCCCGGTCCGGTCGGCGTCCACCTGGTAGAACTTCTCGAAGATCTTGGGCAACTGCTCCTTGGGTATGCCGATGCCGTTGTCTTCCACGGAGATCTGGCAACTGCCGGCGCGGTTTCTCAGGGTGACGCAGACAAGCCCGGTATCCTTGGAGAACTTGATGGCGTTGTCGATCACCTGCTGCAGCGCGAAGGAGATCTTCTCGCGGTCGAGCATCAGCTCGGGTACCTCTTCAAGGTCGCTGTGCGGGGCGACCCCCGGTTTGGTCAGCCACTCCTTCGAGTCACTGATGAGCGAGGGGATGAGATCCTTCAGGTCGCACGGCTCCAGGTGCAGATCGCTGTTGCCGTCCATGAACGAGGAAAAGGCGAGGAGTTCGCTCACCAGGTTGCCCAGGTAGCACGCCTCGTCGTACACGAGGCCAATGTGCTCCCTGGCCCCTTCGTCGCGCGTGTCTATCACGCCGGAGGCGAGGTTTTGCAGGAAGAGCGAGATGGAGGTGATGGGGGTGCGGAACTTGTGCGAGATCATGGAAAGAAAGAGCGTCTTGAAGCGGTCGACGCTCTTCAGGTTGGCGATCTCCTCCTTGAGGGCCTTTTTCACCAGCGCCTTGTCGACCGCGCTCTTTAGCTGCAGCAGGTTGAGCGGCTTGGTGATGAAGTCGTCCGCATCCGCTTTGAGCGCCTTCAGGATCAGTTCCTTGTCGGCGAAGCCGGTCATGATGATGACCACCACGGTCGGCTCCCGCTCCTTCAGGTTTTTCAGGAGCTCAAGCCCGTCCATTTCCGGCATCATCACGTCGGTGAGGATGACGTCGATCCCCCCCCTGTGGAAGATCTCCAGCGCCTCGGCCCCGTCCCCCGCCTCGATGACGTCGTAGTCGTGCAGCACCCGTTTGCAGAGGTCGCGGATCACCGCCTCGTCGTCGACGATGAGCACGGTCTTCTTCTCGACCTCCAGTTGTTGGGACTGGTTCGGGTTTGGGGTCAGTTGCAGCATCGGCATGTCCCGGGATGATCTTGTTTTTGTAACTGGCAGTGCCTTACGGGGAGTTTTTACCCCACTATCTGATAAACCGCTTCGAGCGCCTCGGCCAGGTGCTCCGGCTTGGAACCTCCCGCCTGCGCGAGCTCGGGCTTTCCTCCGCCGTTGCCCCCGACTATCGGGGCGATGGCCTTGATGATGTCCCCCGCCTTCCAGCGCGCTGAGAGATCGGCCGTCACCGCCACCAGGAGGTTCGCCCTCGCCGCGTCGCTGGTCCCAAGGACGATGATGCCGGAGCCGATGCGCTGCTTAAGGGTGTCGGAGAGTTCCCTCAACCCCTTGGCGTCCCCTTCGACCTTAACCGACAGGATCTTGATGCCGTTTTGCTCGCGCACCTGCTGGATGAGGTCGGCGGACTTGGAGGCGTTCAGGCGCGCCTGCAGCGTTTCGAGCTCCTTTTGCAGCTCGCGCTGGCCGGCCACAAGTTTCTCGACCTTGTCCAGGACGGTCCCCCCTTCAGCCTTCAGAAGGGTGGCGATGCCGCGCTGCTCGTCTTCCATTCCGTGCACCACCGCCAGCGCGCCGCTGCCGGTCTGGGCCTCGATCCTCCGGACCCCGGCGGCGATCCCCGCTTCGGAGATGATCTTGAAGAAGCCGATCTCGCCGGCGCCGTGCACGTGGGTGCCGCCGCAGAGTTCGCTGGAGACGTCCCCCACCTTGACCACGCGGACGACGTCGCCGTACTTCTCGCCGAAGAGTGCTGTGGCGCCTGCGGCAAGCGCGTCTGCCGCCGGCATCTCGCGGGACTCCACCGCGGAGTTCCCCATGATGTGGCCGTTCACCAGGACCTCGACCCTGCGGATCTCCTCCTGGGCCATCGGGGTGAAGTGGGTGAAGTCGAAGCGGAGCCTGTCCGGGGTCACCAGGGAGCCTGCCTGCTTCACGTGATCGCCCAGCACCTCACGGAGCGCCGCCTGCAAGAGGTGGGTCGCCGTGTGGTTTCTGGCGGTTGCGGAGCGGTTCCCAACCGAGATCTTCAGGTCCGCCGCCTCGCCGGTCCTGATGGCGCCGGAGACCACCTTGCCGCGGTGCACGATGAGGTCGGTGAAGGGGCGGGTGGAGCCGGTCACTTCCACATGCCCGGAGCCGGTGGAGATGGTTCCGGTGTCGCCTGCCTGCCCCCCCGACTCGCCGTAGAAAGGTGTAGCCGCGGTGACGATCTCGATCTCGTCGCCGGCGCTTGCCTCTTCGACCAGGGTCCCACCCTTGACGATGGCGCTGATGGTGGAGAAGGCGGTCTGCTCGCTGTAGCCCAGGAAGTCGGTGGTGATGCCGGTGCCGTGCAGCTCCTTGTAGATGTCGGCCAGCCCCTGCTCGCCGGACCCCTTCCAGTTCTCCCTCGCCTTGACGCGCTGCTTCTCCATGCAGAGGGCGAAGCCGTCCTCGTCGAGGGTGAACCCTTCGGACTCGACGATGTCGGCGGTCAAGTCGACCGGGAAGCCGAAGGTGTCGTAGAGCTTGAAGATGACCTCGCCGGAGATGACCTTCTCCCCCTTGGCCCTGAGTGCCGCCGTCTCCTCGTTCAGGATGGCGAGGCCGCGGTCCAGGGTCTCGATGAAGCGCTCCTCCTCGGCGAGGATCACCTTCTTCACGTAATGCTCGCGCTCCAGAAGCTCCGGGTAGGCGTCCCCCATCATCGTGTTCACCGCGTCGACCACGCGGAAGAGGACCGGCTCGGCGATCCCCAGCATCTTCGCGTGGCGGGCGGCGCGGCGCATGATGCGCCTGAGCACGTAGCCGCGCCCCTCGTTGCTGGGGAGGACGCCGTCGCAGATGAGGAAGGTGACGGCGCGGGCGTGGTCGGCGATGACGCGCATGGAGACGTCGTCCTTCTCGTCGTCCCGGTACTTCTTGCCGGAGACCTGCTCGATGTGGCGGATGATCCCCTGCAGGAGGTCCGTGTCGTAGTTGGAGGTGACCCCCTGCATGACGGCCGAGATGCGTTCAAGGCCCATGCCGGTATCGACGGAGGGTTTCGGGAGCGGGGTCAGGACGCCGTCCTTGCCGCGGTTGAATTGCATGAAGACGTTGTTCCAGATCTCCATGTAGCGGTCGCAGTCGCAGCCTACCGCGCAGTCGGGGCTGCCGCAGCCGGTTCCCGGGCCGTTGTCCCAGAAGATCTCGGTGCAGGGGCCGCAGGGGCCGGTGTCGCCCATGGACCAGAAGTTGTCCTTCTCGCCGAAGCGGTAGATGCGTTCGCGCGGCACCCCTTCCTGGTTGTGCCAGATGTCGGCCGCCTCGTCGTCGTCGGTGTAGACGGTGACGTAGAGGCGGTCCTTGGAGAGGCCGAGTTCCTTGGTCAGGAATTCCCAGGCAAAGCCGATCGCCTCTTTCTTGAAGTAGTCGCCGAAGGAGAAGTTCCCCAGCATCTCGAAGAAGGTGTGGTGCCTGGCGGTGCGACCCACGTTCTCGAGGTCGTTGTGCTTGCCGCCGGCGCGCACGCATTTCTGGGAGGAGACCGCCCTCAGGTAATCCCTTTTCTCCATGCCGAGGAAGACGTCCTTGAACTGGTTCATGCCGGCGTTGGTGAAGAGGAGGGTGGGGTCGTTGCGTGGGATGAGGTTCGAGCTCTCCACAAGGGCATGCCCTTTTTTCTGAAAGAAGTTGAAGAACTGAGCCCGGATCTCTTTGCCTGTCATAAAAAAACCTCAAAAAATGGAATGTAGATCAATCTGAAACCAAAAATTCATTAACAGGGATGAAGGGGAGGCGGGGGATAAAGTCAAAAAGACAGTAATGTCTTTGCCACTTGTTTGGGTGTTATCCCCTTTATCCCTTTTATCCCTGTTAGACGGCTTTCGCCGTTAATCGTCGCCGCAGGCGCGCCCGTCGAGCTTCTTGAAAATCGCTCCGAGCGAAAAACCCTTCCGCTGCAGGTAGCCGATCACCTTGCGCTTTTCCTTGTCCGTCGCGGTCGTTGGGTCGAAGGAGGCGTAACGGCGCTCCATCACCTGGGCCAGCAACTCGCTCTCGCCGTACTCCTGTGCCAGTTCCCCCAGCACCTCGTCGACGATGGCTGCGGCGACGCCGCGCCGGGCGAGCTCCATCTTCAGCCTCACCCCGTACCCCTTGCCGTTTCTAAGCTGCGAGGCGGCGAAGCTGCGGGCGAAGCGGAGGTCGTCGAGGTAACCAAGTTCCTTCAGCCGGGCGACGCTCGCCTCGACCTCTTCCTCCTGGTAACCCTTCCTTTCCAGTTTCCTGCGCAGTTCCGCCTCGGCGTGGTCGCGCAGGGCCAGCACCCTCAGGCAGCAGTCGAAAGCGCTTCCCCGCTGCACCTAGTACTTCTCGATATTCATCTCGCCGTCGTCTGCGGAGGGCTCTTCGCTGGTGAACTCGTCCCAGTTGGAGTCGGAGGTGGAAGAGATGCCGGAGACCTTGAGGGCGAAGTCGTCGGGGTTGCTCGACTGCCTCATGGCTTCCTCGTAGGTGATCAGGTTCTTGGTCATAAGCTGCATGAGCGACTGGTCGAAGGTCTGCATGCCGTAGGTCGTGAACCCCTGGGCGATCGCCTCGGGGATCTGCTTGGTCTTCTCCTTGTCGTCGATGCAGTCCCTGATGCGCGCGGTGCCGATCAGGACCTCGACCGCCGGGACGCGACCCTTGCCGTCGGCGCGCGGCACGAGCCTTTGGGAGATGACCCCTTTCAGTATCCCCGACAGCTGCATCCTCACCTGCCTCTGGTGGTAGGGGGGGAAGACGGAGATGACCCTGTTGACGGTTTCGGCGGCGTCCAGGGTGTGCAGGGTGGAGAGGACCAGATGGCCGGTCTCGGCGGCGGTGAGCGCCGTCTCGATGGTCTCGTAGTCGCGCATCTCGCCTACGAGGATCACGTCCGGGTCCTGGCGTAGCGCCGAGGTGAGCGCCTTGCCGAAGGTCAGGGTGTCGAACCCGACCTCGCGCTGGCTGATCAGGCTTTTCTTGTCCTTGTGCAGGTACTCGACCGGATCCTCGATGGTGATGATGTTGCAGGTCCGGTGCTCGTTGATGTAGTCGATGATGGAGGCAAGCGTGGTGGACTTGCCGCTCCCCGTGGTGCCGGTGACGAGGATCAGGCCGCGCTGCTCCAGGGCCAGCTTTTTCAGTACCGGCGGCAGGTTCAGCGTTTCGAGCGTCGGGATGGCGATCGGGATGGCGCGCAGAACCAGGGCGACAGTGCCGCGCTGGGCGAAGACGTTGACGCGGAAGCGCCCGAGACCCGGGACCCCGTAGGAGAGGTCGACCTCGTAGTTTTCCTCGAAGATCCGTTTCTGGCGTTCGTTCATGATGTTGAACGCCATTTTCCTGACTCCGTCCGTCGAGAGCCGGTCGGCGTTGGGGATGGCGCGCAAGGCGCCGTCGATCCTGACGATGGGGGGAAGCCCCGCCTTCAGGTGGATGTCGGACCCCTTCGCCTTCATGGCTATGCCGAGGATCTCGTTAAGTTCCATGGTTTAGGCTGCGCCGGAAGTTGCGGCGTCTTGTTGGGGGGTGACCAGCTTTTCCCTGATTTCGGCGGTGATCTCCGGGTGCTCCTTGAGGAACAAGCGGGAGTTCTCGCGCCCCTGACCGATGCGCTCCTTGCCGTAGGAGAACCAGGCGCCGCTTTTCTCAACCACGTTGCGCTCCACGGCGAGGTCCAGGATATCCCCTTCCTTGGAGATCCCTTCGCCGTAGAGGATGTCGAACTCGACTTCTTTGAAGGGGGGGGCGACCTTGTTCTTCACCACTTTGACGCGGGTGCGGGAGCCGATCATGTCGTTGCCCTGCTTGAGCGCCGCGATCTTCCTGATGTCCATGCGGACCGAGGCGTAGAACTTGAGCGCGTTGCCGCCGGTGGTGGTCTCGGGGTTGCCGAACATGACGCCGATCTTCATCCTGATCTGGTTGATGAAGATGACGCAGCAGTTGCTCTTGGAGATGATGCCGGTCAGCTTCCTGAGCGCCTGGGACATGAGGCGTGCCTGCAGGCCCATGTGCGAGTCCCCCATGTCCCCCTCTATCTCCGCTTTGGGGACCAGGGCGGCCACGGAGTCGACGACGAGGACGTCGATGGCGCCGCTTCTTACCAGGGTCTCGGCGATTTCCAGCGCCTGCTCGCCGGTATCCGGCTGGGAGACCAGGAGGTCGTCCGTCTTCACGCCGAGCTTTCTGGCGTAGCCGATGTCGAGGGCGTGCTCGGCGTCCACGAAGGCGGCGATTCCGCCCAGCTTCTGCGCCTCGGAGATAACGTGCAAGGCCAGCGTGGTCTTGCCGGAGGATTCCGGTCCGAAGATCTCGATCACGCGGCCGCGCGGCACCCCTCCCACGCCGAGCGCGATGTCGAGCGAGAGCGAGCCGGTCGGGATGGAGGCGATGTCGGGAAGCGCCTCTTCATTGCCGAGCCTCATGATGGCCCCTTTGCCGAACTGCTTTTCAATCTGGCTCATCGCCAGGTCCAGGGCCTTTTCCGCTTTATCCTTGTCGAGCATCGTCTATATCTCCTGTAGCCTGCACAAAAGCAGGTCGTTGTCCGGTAAAAAATCCCATCACCAATAGCACAACCCGGAGCGGGTTTTCAACGAGTAAAAACCGTTCGAGGTTCAACGTTCAAGGTTCGAGGCGCCTTTCCGCCAGATCGTCCACCCTGCTACGGCCCCTTCTCCATATCGGATTCAACGTCCAAACGTTGAACCGTTTCTTGCTGTTCATGCCTGTTCGCCTTCACTTAATCTCAATCTCAATCTTAATCTCGATCTTAAACGTCGAACGTTGAACGTTGAACGGCCTTTCGGCCGTTCAGAACAGCGCCGGCTGGATCGCTTCCTGCTCCAGGGGAAGGACCAGGAAGAAGGAGCTTCCTCCCGCACTCTCCACCCACACCATCCCGCCGTGGGCCTCCACCATCCCCTTCACCATGGCGAGACCTAACCCCGCCCCTCTTCCCTGCTCGCGGCTCATGCCGCTGGAGTGGTGCCTTATCTCGCCGACCTCGTAGAAGATCCCGAAGATCCCCTGCTGCTCCTCGGGGGGGATGCCGATGCCGCTGTCCCGCACCTCCACTTCCAGATAGCAGCGCTCCCCGCAGCGCCTGAGGAACTCGGGGTTGAAGCGCTCCAGGGTTTTCCTGCGCTCCAGGAGCGCAGGGCGGTCCACCACCCTCCCGGTCACCAGGATCTCCCCTTTGTGCGGGCTGAACCTGATGGCGTTTTGCAAAAGCTCGCCGAAGACGCGCTCCAGGTAGTTGCGGTCCGCATCGAAGAACGGGAGTTCTTCCAACCCCGCCAGGGTGACGCGCTGGCCCCGCTCTTCCAGCTGCGGCTGCAACTGCGCCGCGAGTTCGTCCAGGAAATGCAGCAGGTGCACCGCCGAGGTCTCCAGCGCACCACGCCTGGCCTCCACCTTGATCAGCTTCAAAAGGTCGGCGACCAGCCCCTTCAGCCTGAGCCCGCCGTCCCGCACCAGTTCCAGCACGGAGCGCGCCTCCTGCTCGCTGTGCCAGCCGTTTTGCAGCAGATGCTCGACGCCGGAGATGATGCTGGTGAGCGGGGTGTTGAACTCGTGGGAGACCATCCCCAGGAACTGGTTCTTCATCCGGTCCAGGCGGTTCTGCTCCAGGTTCGCCTGCTCCACCAGGGCCAGGTTCTGCTTGAGCCGGATCTCGGAAACGGAGAGGTTGTGGCTGCTCTTCTCCAATAGGCGGTGCGAGCGGAGCAGTTCGCCGCTTTTCCAGTTCAGCTCCGCGAAGAGCCTCCCTTTCTCGATGATGTTACCCATCTGCTTGCCGACGCTTTCCAGGAAGCGGAGTTCCTCGGCGCTGTAGCGGCAGGGGTCGCGATGCATGAGGTGCATCACGCCGACCAGGTGCTCCTGCGCGCTGATGGGGACCGAGGTGAGGCATTGCCACCCCTCGGCGGCGACGCCCAGATCCTTGATCTGCGGCGCCTTCAGCCTCTTTACCTTCAGGAAGCGCTCCGGGTCTTGGGCGAGGCTTTGGGAGAGGCGCTGCTCCAATTCGGCAGAGACGCCGCAGCTGGCGCAAAGCCGCGCGCTTCCCTGGTCGCCGCGGTACAGGTGCATGGTGCCCCCCCCTGCGTCGAAGAGCTCCATGATCTCCCACAGGGTTCTTTGCTGCTCCTGTTCCAGGTCGGCGGAATGGTTCATGCCGGTGAGTATGTCGTTGAGGATGGAGAGTTCGCGGTTTCTCTGCCAGATCTCTTTTTCGGTGCGCCTTTTCTTGGTGATGTCGCGCATGAGGCAGTGCGCCACCTGCTCGTCTCCCAAGTCGATGAGCCGGGCATTGATCTCGGCCAGGAAGAAGGTGCCGTTTTTCTTCCTGATCCGGACCGAGTCCAGTTCTCCGCGCCCGTTGCGCTTCACCTGGTAGAGGAAGCAGCGGAACCGCTCATGCTCGTCGGGATGCAACAGGTCGCGCGCCTGGATGGAGTCGAGCTCCTCCTTGCTGAAACCCAAAAGCTCCCGTCCCACGCGGTTTTCTTCCTCCAAAAGACCGGTGTCGGCGCTGAAGATGAAGATGGCGTTGCCCGCCCCCTCCAGGAGGCTCTTGTAGCGGCGGGCGCTTTTCACCGCTTCCAGCCGCATCCCCTCCAACTCGCGCTGCAGCCCTTCCTGCACCTGAAGCTGCCGCTTCCAGGCCCGGGCGGCGATAAAGAGGAGCACGGCGGCAACGGTAACCGAGACGGCCAGGTGCAGCCACCCCGGCAGCGGGGTGCGCCTCCCGATGAAGAGCAATATCAGCTCGCAAACGGCTATGAGCAGGAACGGTGCGAAGTGCAAGAACGTGTCCTCTGTACCGGCAACTTGTTGTGACCGGTCAACCCCGGCCTGGTGTCGTCTTCCGTGTGAGGAGGTAGCGGCGCAGCCAATCGAGCGCTGTGAAGCAGGTGATGGATCGGACGCGGTCGCGGTCGCCCTGGAAGTTGAAGCGCTCCACCCGGCACGAGCCTTGGTCGGCAAGGGCCAGGTAGACGGTGCCGACCGGCTTCTCTAGGCTTCCCCCGTCCGGGCCGGCGATGCCGGTGACCGACAACGCCAAGTCGCTTCCCGCGGCCTCCCTCGCCCCGACCGCCATGGCGCGGGCGACCTCGGCGCTGACCGCGCCGTGCTCCGCTATCAGGGGGGCTGGGACCTGCAGCATCCTGGTCTTCGCCTCGTTGCTGTAGGTGACGTTTCCTTCCAGGAAATAGGCGGAGCTTCCCGCGACGGCGGTGATGCGGGCGGCGATCATGCCGCCGGTGCAGGATTCGGCGAGCGCCAGGGTGAGGCCCTTTTCCCGCAGCAAAAGCGCGAGCCGGTCGTCCATCTCCTCCCGGTCCTCGGCAAAGAGATACGCGCAAAGCCGCTGCCGCAGCTCGCCGGCCGCCTGCTGCAAGATGGAAGCGTCGGTGGCCTCAGCCCGCAGGATCAGGTGGATCTCCGGGAACTTCACGCAGTAGGCAAGCTGCACCGGGGACCCTTCGGGAATCGCCCCCTCCAATAGTTCCGCGATGGCGGCCTCGGCGATGCCGAAAAGCTTCAGCGTCACCCGCTGCCAGCCGGCTTCGAACCTGCCGGTAAGCTCCGGGAGCACCGTATCCTCCAGCATCCGCTCCATCTCGTAGGGGACGCCGGGCATGAAGAAGCAGTCGGCCTGGCCTATGCGGACCACGAAGCCCAAGGCGGTTCCCAAAGGGTTGGGGATCAGCGCGCACCCTTTGGGGAGAAGCGCCTGCCTGCGGTTGGCCGGGTGCAGCTTTCCGGTAATCCTCTGCGCGAAGCGCTCCAGGTGGTCAAGCGCCTCAGATGAGAGCTCCAGTTTCGTTCCGGCGGCCCGCGCCGCGGCCTCGGCGGTCAAGTCGTCCGGGGTGGGGCCCAAGCCCCCGGTGACGATTACCGCGTCGCTGCGCGCGCCGAGCTCCGTGAGGGCGGAAGCGATCGCCTCCGCGTCGTCGGGGACGGTCAGGTGCCGCTCCACCCGCCCCCCCGCCTGGAAGAGCCGGCCGGCGATGTGGCTTGCGTTGGTGTCCACCACCTCGCCGCAGAGGAGCTCGTCCCCTATGGAAAGAACCGCCACCCTCATAGGAACCTCAGGGCCAGGTGCGTCGTCGCGCAGGCGTAGAGCCCCGCCATGACGTCGTCGAGCACCACCCCGTAGCCGTTTTTGAGCGACCGGTCGAACCAGCGCGCCGGCTGCGGCTTCAGGATGTCGAAGAAGCGGAAGGCCGCAAACCCGATCAGCACCCCCTGCCAGGTGGGGGGGACGGCGATCATGGTGACGAGATACCCGGCCACCTCGTCGATCACTATCTTGCCGGAATCGTGCTCGCCCCAGAGTTCCTCGCCGAAGCCGGCGCTCCAGCAGGCGAAGAGGGTGAAGGCGACCAAGGTCAACAGGTAGAGCGCAAGCGGCATACGCGACAGGAGGAGGAAGAACGGTATCGCCCCGAGGGTACCCACGGTCCCCGAGGCGAAGGGGGAAAAGCCGGTGCCGAACCAGGTTGCCGAAATGATGACGAAGCGTTTCATGCCTGACCGCACTCCCTTTCCACGGTGCGGTACACCTCGATGAGCGGGATTCCCTTCTCCAGCGCGATTGTGCGGCAGGAGTCGTACTCCGGCGTCACGCGCCCGGTTTCCAGCACCTTCACCGCGACCTCGCCCAGGGTCGTTTCCCGGGTTTCTAAGCTACGCGCGGCGGTGATGCGGCGGGCCGGGTAGTAGCGCAGGCCGATGGCGGTCGATTCCGAGAGCACGATGGCCGAGAGCTTTTCCAGGTCGGCGGGGTCCGCGATCACGGTGAGGCGGGTGGCGGGGCGGTTCTTCTTCATCTGCAGGGGGGAAAAGGCGACGTCGAGCGCCCCCGCCTCCAGTAGCCTCTCCATGACAAAGCCGAAGATCTCCGGGTTCATGTCGTCGATGTGGGTCTCGACGACCAGGACCTCCTGGTGGCCCTTTGCCTCCGCGCTATCGCCCAGGAGCACCCGGAGCAGGTTGGGGAGTTCGGGAAAGTCCTTTTCGCCCGCGCCGTAGCCGGTTCCAAGCGGCGTCATAGGCGGCGGGGGGCCGAAGCCATCGGCCAGCGCCGCGATTATGGCCGCACCGGTCGGGGTGACCCGCTCCCCCTCGCCGATGTCGGCGGTAAGGGGAATTCCCTCCATCAGCTTCGCGGTAGCCGGCGCCGGGACCGGGAGCCTGCCGTGGGCCGTCTGCACGACCCCCCTGCCGTAGGGTAGTCCGGAGGCGTAGACCGCTTCCACCCCCAGGTGGTCGAGCCCTATGGCGGTCCCCACGATGTCGACGATGGAATCGACCGCGCCCACCTCATGGAAGTGCACCCGCTCCAGGGGGACGCCGTGCACGGCTGCCTCCGCCTCGGCGAGCCTGCTGAAGATCCGCTGCGCGAGCTCCTTCACCCGGGGCTTCAGGCCGGACTCCTCGATCATCTTCGCGATACCGCTGTAGTGCCGGTGCGGCTGGTCCGCCTCGGTGAGGGTCACCTTGAAGGAGGTTCCGGCCACTCCATGCCGCTCCACCTTGCGGCTTTCCAGCGTGTAGCCGGAAAAAGGAAGCCCCGCCAGTTCCCGCCGCAAGACCTCCAGCGGCAGCCCCAGTTCGATCAGCGCCGCGACGGTCATGTCGCCGGCGATTCCCGCGAAACAGTCGAAATACGCCACTTTCATCGATGCACCCTATTCATCAGGCTCGCCGCGTACGCCGCTCCGAAGCCGTTGTCTATGTTCACCACGGTGACCCCGGCGGCGCAGGAGTTGAGCATCCCCAATAGCGCCGCCACGCCGCCGAAGGAGGCGCCGTAGCCTATGGAGGTGGGGACCGCTATCACCGGCTTGTCCACCAGCCCCCCGACCACCGAGGGAAGCGCCCCTTCCATGCCGGCGACCACGACGATCACCGATGCCTCGGCGAGAGCGCCGCGCCGCGCGAGCAACCGATGCAGCCCCGCCACCCCCACGTCGTAGATATGCTCCACCTCGTTTCCCATCAGGCGCGCCGTGAGGACCGCCTCCGCCGCCACCGGGATGTCAGAGGTGCCGGCGCAGACCACCAGGATCTTCCCCTTGCCGCGCAGCTCGACCGGGTGCTGCTCGATGGTCAGCGCCCGCGCGTCGGGGTGGTAGACCGCCTGCGGGAAGCTCTCTTTGAGCTTCGCCCCCTTAGCGGAGTTGACGCGGGTGGCGAGCACGTTCCCCCCCTTGGCGAGGAGGGCGGCGATGATGGTGCGCATCTGGGCCAAGTTCTTCCCCTGGCCGAAGATAACCTCCGGGAATCCCTGGCGCAGCGAGCGGTGGTGGTCCACCGTCGCGCACCCCACATCCTCGAAGGGGAGATGTTTCAGTCTTTCCAGTGCAGTCTGAACGTCGAGCGACCCTGCGCCGACTTCTTGCAGTATATTTTCGATCACCTTGCTCTGCATGAATCGGATCTTGCCTCCGTACATTGAAAAAAACAAAGCTAGCACAAATAATGCGTTTCGCTGCAAGAAAAATACATTCTGTCTAAAGTTTATGTCACTGGAAGGGGCCTCTGACAGCGGGATGCCGATCCTGCGGCAGCCAGATTGCATCCCCGGTTGTGCATTGCCTTACCTGGCTGCGTGTTGTACCTTTTGGGCTGCCGGTGTGACAGATATGGGAGCATTCCTGACAGACGGGGGTTGCGATGACACAGAAGCTAAGAGAGAAGGTGGCGCTGGTGACTGGAGCGGGAAGGGGCTGGATCATTTGGAATAGGGCGCGGGTTTGACATTTAATGAATGGATGTTTCAATGGGTATGTTTTTTTCGGCTGGACCGTCTTGACAGGAGGATTTCCTTGCTGCGCCTAATCATCCCGCTACTATTCATCCTCGTCTCCCTCCCTGCGGCTGCCTTCGGCGCGGGGAAGCCTATCGTCGTCGCCTCGACCACCCAGATCGCGGACTTCGCGCGCCAGGTCGCCGGCGACCGCCTGACGGTCCGCAGCATCCTCGCGCCGGGCGCCGACCCGCACACCTACCAGCCGACCCCCGACGACGTGCAGGTGGTGCTGAGCGCAAGCCTCTGCCTGGAGAACGGCCTGCACCTGGAGGGTAAGAACTGGATGGGGGCGCTGGCCCGCGACGCGAGAAAGGAGCTGGTCACCGTCTCGCAGGGGGTGGCACCGCTGCAGCTGGGCAAGGGGGGGCAGGTCGTCCCCGACCCGCACGCCTGGTTCTCGGTGCAAAACGCGGCCATCTACGTCAACAACATCATCGAAGCTTTGGGGCGGCTCGACCCGGCCCATGCCGGGGAGTACCGCGCCCGGGGCACGCTCTACCTGCAGCAGTTGAGGGTTCTCGACGCCTGGATCAGGGAAGAGGTGGGGCGCATACCCCCCTCGCGCCGCATCCTCGTCACCACCCATGACGCCTTCAACTATTTCTGCCGCGACTACCGCTTCAACCCCAACAACCGTTACCAGAGCATAGCGCCGGTCGGGTGGTCCACCGGGGCCGAGGTGGGGGGAGGGATGACCCCCAAGCGGCACCAGCAGGTGGTTGAATCCATCCGCCAAGCGGGCGCCCGCGCCATCTTCGTCGAAACCACCATAAACCCCAAGCAGATCCGCGAGATCGCCCAGGAGACCGGGGTCGCCATCGGCGGCGAGCTCTACTCCGACTCCATGGGGAAGGCAGGCTCCGCCGGGGAGAGCTATTTAGGCATGATGCGGGAGAACGTCCTTTTGATGGTCCAGGCGCTCAAGTAGAGAAGGAGAAGGAAGCGACATGAGGTTTTTATTGGTGGCGACAATCTGGCTGGTGCTGATCGGGGGGCTTTCCCTGTACAGCTACCAGCGCGACCGGCATAAGCCCCCCGTGGCTGCGGCGGAGAAACTGACCGAGGCGCCGGCTAAGGCCTACACCCTGGAGCTGACGCCAAGCTTCGCCACGGCAGCCGACCCCTTCGCCCTGAAGGGAGACGCGGGCGCGAAGGCGACGCTTTTAGTGCGGGTGGCGGACCGGGAGATCTACCAAAGCGAGCGCCCCCTCCCCGCCGGGGTCGCCAAGTCTCTTACGCCGGTGCCGGGGCTGGTGCTGGGCCATAACGAGATCTATGTCAGGGCCGTCCCTCCGCAGGGGGAGACGCGCGACCATGCGCTGCGGGTGAGGCTCTTGCAAGGGGGGCGGGTGATCGCCGACCAGACGCTCTGGGGGGAGAAGGGGGCGCTGGTGGCGGGCTCGGTCCCCTTCGAGTTGACGGCCGCGGGGGAGGGAAGCCATGAACAACGGTAAAGGGACTCCCGCCATCGAGGTGCGCCACCTGACCGTCTCCTACGGCGCGCGCCCAGCGCTTCTCGACGTGTCGGTCAGGATCGAAAAGGACCAGCTGGTAGGTGTGATCGGCCCCAACGGGTCGGGGAAGTCCACGCTGATCAAGGCCATCCTCGGTTTCGAGAAGCCGGACGTGGGGGAGATCCTCATCGGCGGCGAGGACGTGCAGAAGGCCAAGGGGAAGGTGGCCTACGTCCCGCAGCGCGGCGCCGTGGACTGGGATTTCCCCATCACCGTCCGGGAGGTGGCGCTCATGGGGCGCTACCAGCACGTCCCCTGGTACCGCTCCCCTTCCGCGGCGGACCGCGAGGCGGCACTGGAGGCGCTCTCCATGGTGCGCATGTCAGACTTCGCCGAGCGCCAGATAGGGCAGCTCTCGGGCGGGCAGCAGCAGCGGGTGTTCCTCGCGCGGGCGCTGGCGCAGGGCTCCGACATCCTCCTTCTGGACGAGCCTTTCGCCGGGGTCGACGCCGCCACGGAGCGGGCCATACTCGACGTCCTGGAGCGGGCCAAGGCGGCTGGAAAGACCCTGGTCGTGGTGCATCACGATCTCGCCACCGCGGCCGAGTACTTCGACAACCTGGTCCTCCTGAAGCAGCGGCTCTACGCCTTCGGACCTCCCGCCGCCGTGCTGCAGGAGGAACTCCTGAGCCAGGTCTACGAAGGGCGCCTCAGGGTCTTCACCGACCTGATGGCCAAGGAGGGGGGACGATGAACTTCCTGCTCCATGCATTTTGGGCTCCGCTCACCGAGACCTATTTCCAGAAGGCCCTGATCGGCGGCTGCGCCGTGGCGCTCGTCTCGGGTGCGGTGGGATCTCTGGTGGTGTTGAGGCGGATGGCCTTTCTGGGGGACGCCCTTTCCCACGCCATGATCGCCGGGGTGGCGGGGGGCTACCTCGCCATGAAGCTCCTCTTCGGGGTGGAGGCTTACGCGCCCGCCATGCTGCTCGGCTCGCTCATTGCCGCCATCATCACCGTCGCCCTGATCGGGGTCGTCTCCAAGGTCTCCCGGGTCAAGGAGGACACGGTCATCGGCATCATGTACACCGGCGTCTTCGCCCTGGGCGTCGTTGTGGTCTCCATCTTCCGGCAGTACATCCACATCGACCTGATGCACTTCATCATGGGGGACATCCTGGGGGTGGCCGACACCGACCTTTGGGCCAGCGCCATCGTCTCCGCCTCCGTCCTCACCATCCTGGTCCTCTTCTTCCGCCACTTTCAGCTGGCGAGCTTCGATCCCATCATGGCCGCCTCGACCGGGCTGCCGGTGCTCGTCTTGGACTACGCGCTGACCGGGTGCGTCTCCATGGTGGTGGTGAGCGCGGTGAGCATGGTGGGGGTGATCCTGGTGGTGGGGCTTTTGATCACGCCGGCTGCGACCGCCTACCTTTTGAGCGATCGGCTGGACAAGATGATGGCCTTAGCGTCGCTGTTCGGAGTCACCAGCGTGATCGGCGGGTTGTATCTCTGCGTCTGGCTCGACTCGGCGGGGGGCGGGGCGGTGATGCTCTTTTGCACCCTGCAGTTTCTCGCGGTGCTGGCGGTGGCTCCGCGCTACGGGCTTTTGGCCCGGTGGCGCCGGTTGCGCAACATGATACCGCAGCAGGTGGTGGAGGACGTGCTGATCACGGTCTTGCGCCAGCAGAAGGAGACCCCGCTCAAGGTGCTGCAGCAGTTCGTGCAGGTGCCGCAGCCGGGGACCTTATGGAAGGCGGTGAAACAGATGGAATCGGAGGGGCTGATCGAGGCCTTGCCGCAGGGGTACCGGCTGACCGGGGTGGGGGAGAAGCAGGCGGCTAACGTACTGCGCGCCCATCGCCTGTGGGAGAGTTATCTTGCCTCCATCGGGACCCCCGAGGATGCGGTGCATCCGACCGCTCACCGGTTGGAGCATATCCACGGCGCCGGGATCGTCGATTACCTCGATCAGAAGCTGGGGCAGCCCGAGGTCGATCCCCACGGCCAGAAGATTCCCAGGCGCGGCAACGGCGCGAGGAAAAAGCCTGCCGGCAATGAGCCGGAGGAGCAGTAGCAACCTGAGGTTCTTCGAGAAATTCCGGGGGATTTGCCCGTTAAGCGCTGCAGGTGAATTAAAGTTCCCCCCTTTGCGAAGGGGGGGCAGGGGGGATTTGCCTTGGTCAGACCATACAACCACCAGTTGAAGGGGGCATCGCGCAAACTGCGCAAGCAGATGACAGATGCAGAGCAACTGCTGTGGTCTCATCTACGGGGCAGGCAACTCCTTGGAGTCCAGTTCAACCGGCAGAAACCGGTGGGGCCTTATGTAGTCGATTTCTTTGCTGCCGCAGCACTGCTGGTGATTGAGGTGGATGGCAGCCAGCACCTTCAGGAGGAGCATGGCAAACGTGATGTCGCGCGCGATCTGTTTCTTCAAGAACAGGGGTTGACGGTTCTTAGATTCGACAATCGACAGGTATTATTGGAAACGGCGGCGGTTCTGGAAGAGATATTTCGGATCTGCCAACAAAGAGCAAATCCCCCCTGTCCCCCCCTTCGCAAAGGGGGGGACGCAGTAGCCTCGCCTAACCTTTGAGGGTCCCTCTCTGCCAGCTTCACTGACCTGCCCTAATCGAATCAATCCCTCGCCAGCACCCGCCTCATCGGTAGGTAAACCGCCAGCGGCAGGATCAGGTGCGTGAGCCGGAATTTCCGGTCCAGCTTCTGTGTCATCTAGCGAAGCCGGTTCAGCCTGCGCTGGTACAGGTAGTCCCCTCCCTGGTAGTAGGCCAGCATGTCGCCTAGGAATTCGTCGCTTACCGCCTGCTTTTTCGCCTCGCCGCTTTTCCTGTCCACCTGGTACTGCGCTGCGTACTGCTGCGGGCCCAGCACCAAGAGCCGGTTCTCGGTCAGGTAGCCGAGCTTTTGGTAGGTCGAGATGAAGGCGCGCGGCTCCTGCCCGCTTTCCTTCAGGGCGTCGCGCCCCAGAAAATCGCTTTGGTAGCTCATGTTCATCATCCCGAGCACCGTCGGGGCCACGTCGATCTGGCTCATCAGCTTCTCCACGCGCCCTGGCTGCACGTGCGCCGGGGAGTAGACCAGCATCGGGATCTCGTACTTCTTGACCGGGATATCCGTCTTTCCGGCGCTGCCGGCGCAGTGGTCGGCGATGATGACGAAGACGGTGTCCTTGAACCAGGGCAGGCTGCTCGCCTCGGCGATGAGCCTCCCGATGGCGTAGTCGGCGTACTTCACCCCCCCCTTTCTCCCGGTCTTAGGCGCTATGTCGATGCGGCCGGCGGGGTAGGTGAAGGGACGGTGGTTGGAGGTGGTCATCACCATGGAGAAGAAGGGCTTCTTAGCCGCGTACGACTTGCTCCCCTCCTTGATCACCTTCCGGAACAGGTCCTCGTCGCAGACCCCCCAGATGTTGGAGAAGGTCACCTCGTCCTTGGCGAAGTCGGCGCGGTCCACTATGGAGTAGCCGTTGCCGGAGAAAAAGGCGTTCATGTTGTCGAAGTAGCCGTGCCCGGCGTAGATGTACTTCGACTCATACCCCTTGGCGTTCAGGATCTCCCCCCAGGAACGGAAGCCGGAGTTGTTGGGGCGCTTGACGATCGAGGTGCCTGGCAGGGGAGGGATGGAAAGGGTGAGCGCCTCCAGCCCGCGCACGGTCCGGGTGCCGGTGGCGTAGAGGTTGGTGAACAAAAGCGACTGGGAGGCGAGCCGGTCCAGGTTCGGGGTCAGGTTGTCCTTGTTCCCGAAGGCCCCGAGGTACTCCGCGGAGAGGCTCTCCTCGACTACCACCACGAGGTTCAGGCGCTGTTCTTTCCCCTCGCTGCGGATGCTCCTGGTGAAACGCTCGGAGCTTGGGTTGACGAAGCTGTTGTTGCGCTCGGCTACCAGCGTCCTCAGCCTGCTGTTTACCTGGGCTTGCGGCTTGGTCCGGTAGAATCTGGTGAAGGAGAGTTCGTTGTTCACGAAGGCGGCGAAGAGGTTGTAGATGCCGTTGCCCGCCAGCTCGTTGGCGAAGTTGTTGTAGGAGATGGAGGAGTAAGAGACGTGCACCAGGGAGTAGGAGAGTAGCGCGGGCAGCACCAAAAGCGCGCCGATGCGGCGGTACGGTCCGGTAAAGGTGACGTTGATCCCGCGGTCCAGGTACTTCCTGAGGAGCCAGGCTCCGGCGAGCGCCACGATGCCGATCCCCGAGAAGATGGGGGTGAGGGGATACGACTCGCGGATGTTGCCGATCACCTCCTGGGTGTAGACCAGATAGTCCACGGCGATGAAGTTGAAGCGGGTCCCGAACTCGTCGAAGAAGAGGTACTCGGAGCAGGCGTCGAAGACCAGCACACCCAGGTAGACGGTGAAAAGCAGGCGCAAAAACCAGGCGTGGGAGCGGTGGGTGGCGACGCGGCGCGGGAGCAGGATCAGGTAGAGCGCTATCGGCAGCAGCGCGTAGGAAAGGGTGACCAGGTCGAAGAAGAACCCGGTGGCGGCGGCTTTCAAAAGCAAAACGGCGCCGAGCCCGGCCCCTTTGGGGGTCATGGCCAGGAGCATCAGTCTGATTGCGGTGGATACGGCGAGAAACGTGATTGAGACGAGGGCGATGAGACCCGGTCGGCGTTGCGGCATTTTTGGTAACCTCGATTACGTATTGCCCGTGGGCGACCATAACATACAGGAGTAAGCGTTGCCGGAACATTGCACCAAGATGACAATTCTGTCATCGTTCTCCCGCGTCCAGCACCTCGCGCACCTTCTCCGCCAGGTCCGGCAGCGAAAACGGCTTCGAGATGAAGTTGACCCCTTCCTCGAGCACGCCGTGGTGGGCGATGACGTTGGCCGTGTATCCCGACATGAACAGGACCTTCATTCGGGGAGAGATGGCAAGGAGGCTGCGCGCCAGTTCCCTGCCGTTCATCTCGGGCATCACCACATCGGTCATCACCAGGTCAATCTCGTCTGCGTGGGCGCGGGCGAGTTCCAGGGCCTCACGGGGCAGTCCCGCTGCCAGCACCCGGTATCCCTGAAGCTGCAACAGGGAAACCGTCACCTCCCGGATGGTCGGCTCGTCCTCCACCAGCAGGATAGTCTCGTGGCCGCGGGATACCGGCTGCTCCGCAGGCTCCGGCAACGTCTCGGCCTTTGCCGCATCTTGGCGGGGAAGGTAGATCCTGAAGGTGGTTCCTGCGCCGGGCTCGCTGTAGGTGTTTATGAAGCCGTTGTTCTGCTTGACGATGCCGTACAGGGTGGCGAGACCGAGCCCCGTTCCCTTTCCCAGCTTTTTCGTGGTGAAGAAAGGCTCGAAGATGTGCGCGAGCATCTCCTTATCCATGCCGCAGCCGTCGTCGCTCACCGTCAACTGCACGTACTCGCCGGGGACGAACCCGAAGCGGGCCGCGCAGTATTTCTTGTCGAGCCTTGCATTTCCAGTCTCTATGGTGATCCTGCCGACATCGTCGATGGCGTCGCGGGCGTTGACACAGAGGTTGGCGAGGATCTGATCCAACTGGGTCGGGTCCATCTTGACCCGCCAAAGCTCCTGCGCCGGGCGCCACACCACCTCGATGTTCTCGCCCACCAGCCGTTTCAACATGCTCAGCATCTGTTCCACCGTCTGGTTCAGGTCCAGCATTACGGGGGCGATGGTCTGTTTCCTGGCGAAACCAAGCAGTTGTTGCGTCAGCGCCGCGGACTTCTCCGCCGCCTGCCTGATCCCCTCAAGCCTGCCGCGGACCGGGTCGCCGGGCTCGAGTTCCCCCATCCCCAGTTGCGCCAGCCCCAGTATCACGGTGAGCAGGTTGTTGAAATCATGCGCCACGCCGCCTGCCAGCCGTCCCACCGATTCCAGCTTTTGCGCCTGCTGCAGCTGGGATTCCAGCCGGACCTTCTCCTCCTCGGCGAGCTTCAGTTCCGTCACGTCTGAGACGAGGACATAGAACCCCCTGGTAACGCCCCCTATCTTGTCCGGGATGTAATGCGCCCAGGTGTATCCCTTCTCTCCCCCCGGCTTCACCAGGGTCCTTTCGAAGCGCTGCGTCTCGCCCGCCAGGGCTTTCCGGACGTACTGCTCGTTCAGCGCGAAGAGTTTTTCCCCCAGCAGTTCCGGCAGGGTGATCCCGATCATCTGCTCGGGGTTTTTGCCGAACCACTCCTGGTAGGCCTTGTTGGCGAAGGTGCAGCGCAGGTCGTTGTCCCAGTAGGCCACCATGCCGGGGAGCTGGTCGGTGAGCATCCGCAGGAAGCGCTCGTTGGCGGAGAGCGCGTCCTCGATCAGTTTTCTCTGGGTGATGTCCTCGGTGAAGATGACGATCCCACCTACCCGGTCCACCGCCTCATACCAGGGGCGGATTTCCCAGCGCACCCACTGCACGGTGCCGTCGGCGCGCACGAACCGGTCCGCCTCCTCCCGGAGGATCTCCCCCGACAGCCCGCGCCGGTGCAACTCCTTCCAGCGCTCGGTAATCTCGGGGAAGACGTCGTAGTGCGACAGCCCGATCAGGTTGCGGTCGCCCAGCCCGTACATGCTCTGCCAGCGGCGGCTCACCTGCAGATAGCGCATCTTGTGATCTAACATCGCCAGGGAGGCCGGCGCGTACTCGAAGAAAAAGCGCAGGTGGGCGTTTTTCTCCTTGAGGGCGTCCTCCTGCCTCTTGCGTTCGGTCACGTCCCGGACCACGGCGATTATGGCGAGCTTCCCCCGGGCGGTAGTCCTCCTGAGCGACACCTCGGCCCAGAACTGCTCGCCGTTTTTCCTTTTAGAGAGCCATTGGAACACCTGCGGCCCCTCGTTGGCCGCCTTGCGCACCTTGGCGACCGCCTCGGACTGGGAATAGGGGGCGCTCCCCGCGGAAAACAGGCCGATGTCGCCGGATAGCGTTTCTTCTCGGGTGTATCCGTACATATCCAGCACCCGCTGGTTCACGTCGAGGATGCGGCCGCTGTCGATGTCGTGGAGGAAGATGGCTTCGTTGGTAGCGTTGAAGATGGTCCGGTAGTTGTCTAGGATCTCGAGCCTTTCGCGTTCGGCGGCGCCGAGCCTGTCGAGATAGCGGCTGATCAGGAAATAGAGCAGCGCAGCGGTGCAGAGTATGAAGAGGAAGCCTTTGGTGACGGCGATCCGGAGCAGCAGGGCGCGGTCTTCGAACATCCAGTCCATGACGTGGTCCGACCCGTAGATCCAGGCCAGGCCGAAGATGGCGTAGATACCGACGATTCTCGCCGTCTCGACTCTTCTTTGGTTGGCGTCACCCTGTTTCATGCTGCTCCTGTGGCGGCGGTCTTGTTGTCAGTTTCAAGTGGGCCATGCTAGCCAAATTGCGAGGAAAAGTCTTTCTAAAAGATGTATGACACCCCCGGCAGCCAGCTCGCGTCCCCTCAAAAAGGGACGCAGCATGATCCCGTTTTGCGGAGGTCATCGCGGAATTCCGGGAACCTGAGAGTATGTTGCCCACCAAGCGCTGCAGCAGAACAAACGTTCCCCCCTTTGCGAAGGGGGGACAGGGGGGATTTGCCTTTGGCCGAACCAGTCGCGCCCTCGCTAATCCCCCAATCCCTCTTATTGTGGGAGGGCGTCAACTGCACCCGGCGGGGGAGGTGCAAAACGGAGGGTGACGGTGGTTCCTATCCCGGGAGCGCTGGCGACAGAGACGCTGCCGCCATGCAGGGTCATGATGGAACGGACGATGGCGAGCCCGAGACCGCTCCCCTGGTTGTACACCAGGCGGGCCTGCGGCGAGCGGTAGAAGCGATCGAAGACGCGCGGCAGCTCCGCTTCTTCCACCCCCATGCCGTTGTCGGCGACGGAGATGGCGACCGCCCCGCCCTCCTCATGGTCGATCTTCAGGGAGATGCGCCCGGACTTCGGGGTGTAGTGCAGCGCGTTCGAGATGAGGTTCCCCACGGCGCGTTGGAACAGGTTGGGGTCTACGCAGATGTCGCCGCTCCCCTCCACCGAGATGGAAGTCTGCTGCTCCTCCGCCACGTTGCTGTAGTACTCCGCCAGCGTTTCCAAGGCCTGCCTCGCGTCGATCAGGCGCTTTTCGTGGGCGCGGTCCGGCCGGGCCAGGAACAGGATGTCCCCCACCATGCGGGCCAGCCGCTCGTACTCCTCGATGCTCGACTCGATGATGCGGCGGTATTCCTCTTCGGAGCGTGCCCGGGACAGCGCGACCTCGGCTTCGCCGCGCAGGTTGTTGATCGGCGTGCGCAGCTCGTGGGCCAGGTTTGCCGAAAACTCCGACAGCCGCGCGAAGGATTCCTCCAGCCGGGCCAGCATGGCGTCGAGAGCCGCGGTCAGCTGGTCCAGCTCCTTAGGCCAGCTCGTCGTCGTCCCGACCCGCTGGTGCAGGTCGGCCTCGGTGATCCGGGCCACCTTTGCCGCCATCTCCTGCAGCGGCCTCAAGCCCCGGCGGGCGATGAGGACCCCGAGCCCCGCAGCGAGCAGCAGCCCTATGGCCACCGCGGCCACGGTACGCAGCAGGTACTTGGAAATCAGGGCGTCTTCATTGGTTATCTCCAGCGCCACCTGCAACAGCCGGAAGTGCGGATCGCCCCCCTTCTGGGCCCAGGCTGCGTTCAGGAGGTAGCGCCTGTGATTGGACGTGCGGTACTTGGTGCTGCGGCCGATGTTTTCCTGCGCGGTCACCGCCGGCGGGAAAAGCCCCACCGCCAACTCCGACATCTGCGGCGACTCCAGCAGGGTGCGTCCCTCCGCGTCCTGGATCCGGATCAGGTGCCGCACGGGCTGCCCCGGCCTGTCGATCGGTATCTGGTCCCTCAGCGCGTCCGGGTGCCGGGCCACGATGTCGCGCAGCGAGTTGATCCTTTCCACCACGAACTCGTTGTCTTCGTAGTTGAGGTCCTTGGAGAGCGCCTTGAACTGGAACCAGTTGGTGCAAAGGAGTATCAAAAGGGTGCTGACCAGGTAGAAGGCGACCAGGCGCGCGGTGATGGAGGTGGAGCGGCGGGGTTCAGGCTGTCTCGTCGAGGACATAGCCTACTCCTCTGATGGTTTGGATGAGTTTGACCGGGAAGGGGTCGTCGACCTTCTTCCTGAGCCTTCTGATCGCCACGTCCACCACGTTGGTGTCGGTGTCGAAGTTGATGCCCCAGATCTGCTCGGAGATGGTGGTGCGGCTCAAGACCTCTCCGCGCCGGTGCAGCATCAGGGCGAGGAGTTGGAATTCCTTGACGGTGAGGTCGAGCGAGCGGCCGCCGCGCCGTGCCTTGTGCCGGATCAGGTCCAGCTCCAGGTCGGCCAGCTTCATGGACTCGGACTGCTGCAGCGGGTAGCGGCGCAAGATGATGCGGATGCGGGCCAGAAGCTCGGAGAAGGCGTAGGGTTTCACCAGGTAGTCGTCGGCCCCAAGCTCTAGGCCGTGCACCCGGTCGTGCACCTCGTCGCGCGCCGACAGGAAGATGACCGGGACGTCATTTCCCGCCGCGCGCAGTTCCTTGATGATGGACCATCCGCCGCGTATCGGGAGCATCACGTCGAGGATGATCAGGCTGTACACCTCGGTCAGGGCCAGGTGCAGCCCGTCCTCGCCGTCGTTGGCGATGTCCACGCTGAAGCCGTTTTCGGTGAGCCCCTTCTTGAGGTAGTTGGCGGCCTTTTGTTCGTCCTCGACGATCAGGATGCGCATATCTTCCTTAAACTGCGTTGGCGTTTTGTGCTGGCGGCCGGCGAGGGCGCGCAGCCTCTCATGAATGGCACGTTCCGCAGTATAACGTATCGATGCGACAAGTGCGAAACTAAAATAAAAACGGCTGGTCACGGAGGAAGTCGGAGAAAGAGGATTCTCTCAAATATTCTTCGTGGCAAGCAGTTCGTCTTTCTCTGGTTCCCAAGCTCCAGCTTGGGAACCCAATGCGCGTAAAGCTCCAGCTTTGAGTTTGTGCTTCGGCAGGGTTTTCGTTCCCAAGGTGGACCTTGGGAACGAGAAGAACCAAAAGCCGGGCCACAAGGGGCCCGGCTCGTTGATGGTTCGGGGAGTCGTCACAGGCGGAACTGCCTGACCATGCGCTGCAGTTCGTCGGCGTTGTTGCTGAGCCTTGCCGCCGCTTGCGCCGACTCGTGCGCCCCCTGCGAGGTCTGCTGTACCACCTCGGTTATCTGCACCATGTTGCTGGAGATCTCGCTGGTGGTCGCGGTCTGTTCCTCGGCGGCGGTAGCCACCTGGTGGATCTGCATCGCCACGTCGTTTATCTGCTCCAGGATCTCCTGCAGCGCCTTTCCCGACTTGGCCGCTTCCGCGGTCCCGGCCTTCACCTGTTCCACCCCTTCTTCCATGGCGATCACCGCACCCTTGGTCTGGTTCTGGATGGCCTTGATCATCTCGCCGATTTCCCTGGTGGCCCTGGTGGTCCGCTCAGCCAGCGCCCGAACCTCGTCGGCGACCACGGCGAAACCGCGCCCCTGCTCCCCGGCGCGCGCGGCCTCGATGGCGGCGTTCAGCGCCAGGAGGTTCGTCTGGTCCGCGATGTCCTCTATGGTCCCGATGATGGCGCCGATCTGGTCGCTGCGTTCTCCCAGCGTCTCCACGGTCCTGGCCGTCTCCTGCACCTTCTCGGCTATCTGCCCCATCACGGCAACCGTCTTCTCCACCACGACGGCCCCGTTTTGCGCCGTCTGGGAAGCGCGCCTGGCCCCTTCCGCCGCATGCTGGCAGTTCTGGGCGATATCGCTCGAGGTGGCCGACATCTCCTCGCCTGCGGTGGCGACGGTACCGGCCTGGGAGGCGACCTCTTCCGCGCCGGTCGCTATCTGGTCGGAGGTTGAGTGCAACTGGTTGGAGGCCGCCGCCACCTGGTCCGAGGTGTCGGCGACCTTTGCCATGATGCCGCGCAGATTTGCGGCCATGGCCCGAAGGGTCGCCAGCAACTGCCCCGTCTCGTCCGTGGAATCGGCCTGGATGTCCACCGTGAGGTCTCCGGCGCCGATGGAGTTCGCCTTGGAGACGGCGGTCCTAAGCGGGACCGTGATCGCCCTGGCGATGAACACGCCGCCGGCGACGGCGAGGAGCACCCCAGCCACGACCAGGATTATCATCAACAGGGAAGCCGCCCTGGCGACGTCAGAGTTATGTTCGGATGTCTTTTTCCCCTGGTCGGTCTTCGCATGCATCAGGCGGTTCATCAAATCCTGCTGGAACAGCGCCGCCTTCTTCGCATCGCCGTGCAACAGATGCATCGCCTCAGCCTTCTTTCCCGCGCCCGACAGCTCGAGCACCTTATCGGTTAGCTCCACGTACTTCTTGCGGGCCTGCTTGAAATCGTTGTAGTCCCGGCGCCCCTCCTCCGTGGAGATGGTTTTCTCATAGGCCTCGGAAGAGCCGTCTATCTTGCCGCGCAAATCCTTAATGGTATCGAGTGCCGCCTTTGCTTCCTGTTCGTTTTCCGCTTCCACCGCGTCCCTGACGTTGATGCGGACCCGCTGGAAATTAGTGGACATGTTGGCCAGGTCCTCCAGCGGCACCGTGACACCTTTGTACAACGTGGCGTCGTCCTTGGCGATGCGGTCTATCTTTATCACACCGACCGAGCCGACTACTGTGCCGATCATGGCTATAGCTATGAAGGCGAATACCAATTTTGTTCCGATACTCAAGTTTTTGAACATTGCTTCCTCCATCGTTTTTGGGGAGATATCTATATGGCGGGAGATGCGCGCATCGTCGCCGCGGTGAAGACAAATATGGTCCTGTTTGTTTGTTACATCGGTATCGGTAGTTCGGTCGGTTACTTTATGGAAAAGGGGCATTTTTTAGTTTTAACGAGTTAGGTTGAATCGAAGTTCAGAAGAGTCTCTCGCTGACGCTTGCCTGGGGCCATGGCCGGGAGAGCGCGGAACCACGCGCAAGAAAGAGGGGATCGTGCGGGATGGAAGGCTTTTGCATTGCTCTTTTTTTATGGCAGGATTTTAACCGTTGTGCCGGGGCCCGGGGCGCGGGTGCCGATACCATCTTCCCGGAGAGGAGGAAAAGCGATGCCACGTTCCATCTTCAGCTACATCCATCCTGCTGGATCCTTCGGGCTGCCTGAGTTCAAGGACAGCCGCTGCGCCCTTTGCGGCAACCTCGATATGGACTGCAGTTGCACCGAATGCGAACACCCGGTGGCCGTGGACGGTGGGGAGCAAAGGTGCGGGGTGAGGGGGTGCCTGGAGCATCTGCTCGACCGGGAGCTTTTGGCCCGCATCGAGATCCTGGACGCCCGGCTCGAGAACCTGAGGCAGGAGGCCGCCCGGCGCGAAACGCCGACCCTTCCCTGTCCCGAGTGCGGCGAAGTGCAGACGGTGACCATCTACAACAACGGCCCCTACCTCTGCCACGGGTATTTTTATGCAGGGGAGAAGCACGGCTGGATCAGAAAGGGGCGGTACTGAAAGGCGCTGCTGCATTTTTCCGGTTTAAGAAAAAGGGCTCACAGTGATAGACTGTAGCCCTTTTCCCTTCCCCACCTGCAACCCAAAAGGAGTCTCCATGGAACCCCGCGCCCTGCTGCAGCAGATGTTCGAAGCCGCAGTCGCTTCGGCCCGTCCGCAAGAGTGCATCCCAAAGCATCTACCCGCACCCCCGGCGGGTAAAACTGTGGTGATCGGAGCGGGCAAGGCCTCCGCCGCCATGGCCAGCGCCTTCGAGGAAGCCTGGCAGGGGGAGATCGCGGCCGGCCTGGTGGTCACCCGCTACGGGTACGAGGTTCCCTGCCGCCGTATCGAGATCGTGCCGGCCGCCCACCCCGTCCCCGACCTGTCCGGTTGCGCAGCCGCCGCCCGCATGCTCGAACTGGTGCGGGGGCTCACGCCCGAGGACCTGGTGGTCTGTCTCATCTCCGGCGGCGGCTCCGCGCTGCTCCCGCTTCCCCTTCCGGGAGTGACCCTGGCGCAAAAACAGGAGCTGAGTCGCCAGCTCTTAAACTGCGGGGCGAGCATAAGCGAGATCAACTGCGTGCGCCGCCACCTCTCCGCCATCAAGGGGGGAAGGCTTGCAGCGGCCTGCCATCCCGCACGGGTAATCACCCTGGCCATCTCCGATGTCCCCGGCGACAGCCCTGCCGATATCGCCTCCGGGCCGACCGTCGCCGACGCCACCACCTGCGCCGATGCACTAGCCATCGTCCGCCGCTACGACATACCCCTTCCCGGTACGCTTTTGGAGATCTTTCTTTCCGGGGCTGGTGAATCGGTGAAGCCGGGGGACCCGCACCTTGGCCAGGAGGATTACCGGCTGGTGGCGACGCCGCAACGGGCATTGGAGGCTGCGGCCCAGGTGGCGGCCGGTCGCGGCGTCGCGGCGCAGATACTGAGCGACCGGATCGAGGGGGAGGCGAGGGACGTGGGGAAGGTCATGGCGGCTATCGCCTTGCAGGTTGCCCGGCGCAGCCAGCCCTTTGCCCCCCCTTGCGTCCTTCTTTCCGGCGGGGAGACAACGGTGACGGTGCGCGGCAGCGGCAGGGGAGGGCGCAACGTGGAGTTCCTGCTTTCAGTGGGGATTGACTTGAACGGTGCGGACGGGATCCATGCGCTTGCCGCCGACACCGACGGGGTCGACGGCCGCGAGGAGATAGCGGGCGCCTATCTCTCGTCCGATTCCCTGCAAAGGGGGTGGCAATTGGGGATCAACCCGAAGCTAAGCCTGGACGACAACGACGGGCACGGGTTCTTTCAGGCGCTGGGGGACTCCCTGGTCACCGGCCCGACCTTCACCAACGTCAACGATTTCCGCGCCGTTCTCATAACCTGAAATCGCCCCCCTCAGTAGCCGTACCCCAGGCTCTCGATCCTTTTCACCCGGCCGTCCTCGATGACCACCAGCTGCAGGAATTCCTGGGGGCCGAAGTTGAAGGTCCATTCATCGATGGTCACCGTGCTTGCCAGCGTCCTTTCCCTCCCCCCATCGCGCACCTTCTCGAAGCGCTTCTCCTCTCTGCGTATCTTGGCCGCCGGCTCCCCGCACTTCGCCAGCACTTCCACCTGGTAATCGCCGTCCGAGACGATCCCCTTGGGGCAGATCATGGTGGGGTTTTCCATCGCCCATGCCGGGAGGGCGAGCAAAAAGGACAGGGTCATCGCGCCTAAAAATCTCATCTGTTACTCCTCCTCTTAGCTCTTGTCATCTGCATGGCCGCGAAAAAAGGCTCCCCTTCCCAAAGGGTCGTCGGAAAGCACCGGGGAAAGCCGCTCTTGATCCCCCCCTCCCCTTGCGGGAGGGGGGACTCTTCTCCCCGGAATTCCCAGATGAACCTTCGCAAAGCCATTGTCATGTCGTTAACGGTGCGACACCGCGCGGCCGGCGTTACGGCCTGTTGAGCAGCGAGCAGAAGGCGTCGCCCATGACCGCCACTTCCTTCTCTATGCGCTCATCGGGCGCGCCGATGGAGACCGGTCCGAAATGGCCGGCATCGGTCATTCCCTGAACGACGCAGCCGTGAATCAGGAACGCCTTCAGGATGTCGAGGACCACCAGGTCGCCGCCGCCGCCGATCATCCCCTCCGAAGTGAAAGCGGCCGCCGCCTTCCCGTTCAACTTCTTGTAGTACTTGATGCTGTCGTCGATGAACTTCTTCACCGGCCAGGCCATGGTCCCGAAGTAGTTGGGGGAGCCGACCAGGAAGCCGTCGTAGGAGGGGAGGGTGTCGATATCCACGTCCTGGACCGCGATCAGGTCGGCCTGAACGCCGCGGGACTGGAGGTGGTCTGCTATCAGCTGGGCCATCTTGCGTGTGTTCCCCGACTGCGAATAGTACGTCACCAGCGCCTTTTTCATATTGCCTCCTTGATATTGGGAACCGGGTTCTTGAACGGAGGCTAACCTTACCCGCAAAATTCTTCCATTGGAAGCCAAAACTCCGGTGCTGGAAACATCATCGGGGGGGGCCTGGTGGCGGCGCTGAACCACGCCCAGGTGGTCTCCTGAAAGAGGAGGCGACGGGGACGCAGCGCCTGAGAAATAAGTTTACTCATTAGTCCGGATGGGGTAAAAGAGGACATGCTTTACAAAGTTGCCATGACACTCCTCCTCACCATCTGGTTCTCTTCTTCCGCGCTCGGATACAGCGAGCCGTCAGCGCAGGATCTGGAACAGGAATTCAGCCGTTACAGCGAGTTACTAAGAACCGACGGCAAAAACCCCCGCTACCTGAACGGGCTGGGCTTCGCCTGCTACCGTTTGAACCGGCTCCCCCAGGCCATCGAGGCCTACCAGAAGTCTCTTTCCTACGACCCGCAAGCCACCACCTTCAACAACCTCGGCGCGGCCTACCTGCGCCTGAAGCAATTTGAAAACGCCGAACATGCTTTCCGCAAGGCCCTGGAACTGGATTCCTCCGCGGTAAAGGCGGCTTACAACCTGGCCGTAGCCCTTTACCGGGAAGACCGTTTTTACGCAGCCTACCAGGCCTACCGCCAGGCCAAGCAGATAGACGCAGACTACGTGAAGAAACGGTTTGAAGCCTCGAACGCGCGGGACGAACTGCGCAAAGCGGTCCTGCAGATGCCCGATAAAGATGCGTCACGCCTGGCGCTTAGACGGCTTGAGGCCGAATAGCGTGCGCGCGTGGATACTTTGTCTGGCGGCTTTGGGTGCAGTCTTCTTTTGCGCGCCCTTTGCCTTTGGGGGAGAGTGGGGGCCGTGGTCCGTGTCGCCGGCAGCGCCGGTCTTTGAGCAGCCGCAGCAGGCAGGGCGCCGGCAAGACCTGCCGAAAGCGCGGCTCATCGACGCGCCGTTTCTCGGCCTGCTCAAGTTCTACCAGCTGTTCATCTCGCCCATGGACGGCGACCGTTGCCCCCTTTACCCCACCTGCTCGCAGTTCAGCATCCAGGCCATCCGGCGCCACGGTCCCGTTATCGGCGTGGTGATGACCGCAGACCGGCTCATGCACGAGGCGGATGAGAGCCGCCTTTCCCAGAAGGTAATGGTCGGCAACCGCATCAGGGCTGTCGACACCCTCGATGACAACGATTTCTGGTGGTACAGACATGACTAGAACCATTGCCGCAGTTTTGCTGATCTTAGCCTGCAGCAGCGGCGCCGCCTTTGCCGCGCCGTTGCAAATTACCGCGGAGAGCGCGCTCTCCTTTGGTGACCACCTCTTCGACGAGGGGGATTATTACCGCGCCATCTCGGAATACGAGCGCGTGCTTTACTTCTTCCCGGCCGAACCGGCGGCGAAGGCGGCGCAGTACAAGATAGCGCTCTCGTACCTGAAAGGGGAGAAGTGGGGGGCTGCGGTGGAGAAGTTCCGCACCCTGGCCGGGCGCTACCCCGAAGAGGAAACCGGCCGGAAGGCGTTGTTCATGGTTGGGGAGAGCTATTTCGCCAAAAAGGATTATGCTGCGGCGCTCGCAGCCTACCAGGAGTTCGTAAGCCGCTACCCGCAGGAGCCGCAGGCCGACGAGGCGCGCGTGAAGATGGGGTGGTGCTACCTGTTGCAGGGGCAATGGGAGCAGGGGGCAGGGGCCTTTGGCGGACTCCCCAAGGACTCCGCCCGGCACGAGGAGGGGATGCAACTTGCGAAAGCCGCCGGGCAATTCCCCTTGCTGCAGCACAAATCCCCCTCCCTTGCGGCGGGGCTGTCGGCCGTCCTGCCGGGCGCCGGCCAACTCTACGTCGAGCGCCCCAAGGACGCCGCCATCACCGTGCTCTTGAACGGCCTTTTTCTCTGGGGCGGGCTGGAGGCGATCCACAGGGGGAACAACGTTGCCGGCGGCATCCTCCTTGGTTTTGAATCGGGATGGTACATCGGCAACATCTACAACGCGGCCAGCAGCGCCCACAAGTACAACCGCAGCCGGGAAAGGGATTTCATTGACAAGCTGCAGGGCGAGTTCGGCATGTCTCTTGGTCGCAACGAAAGCGGCAAAGCCATGCTGGCGCTCACCTTCCGCTACTAAAGACGCAAAAAAAAGCGCCCGGCGGGGTTGCCGCGGGCGCCTTTTTGCTGCCGGTTTCTTGCGCTGCCTAGGGTTTGCTCCAGAAGTCGAGACGGATGTCGTTGTCCGTTTTTCCTGCCGCGGCGTCGAACGCCGAGCTTACCTTCACCAGGCAGCAGATCTCGCCCAGAATGCACTCGCCCCAGGGGAAATTTCCCTTGAAATCGCGGTTGTACCACTCGCCCGAACCGGAGAAGACCATGGAGAGGACCGTTGCGGCCCCGGCATCCTTCGCGGCGGAAGCGAAGCTCGGGAAGGTCAACATGGAACAGAGAACTGCCAGATACACCAACTTTTTCATTTCTTTTCCTCCTGTTTGCTGGTTGCTATTTCCACTCCCGCAGGGAGCTCGAACCGAAAAACCTGATCCGCTATCGCCTCGTCGACCCTCACCTCGCTAAGGCTCAGCGCGGTCTTGTAAAATCCGTCGGGGGCGCGGGTGGTGGACGCGATCTCCCGCGGCAGCCAGAACCCGGGAGCCGCCTGGTACAGGGACGACGCTTCCGTGCGCAGGACCAGCTCCCCGTCCGAGTCGTAGATTTCCGTCTTGAGCGGCACCGCTTTTTCCTGGTCGATGTAGACCTGGTAGCGCGGGTTCGCCCCTTCCACCAGCCATGCCTTGTTGTCCCCCACGCGCGCCGGTGTCACCTTCACCGCCCGGCGCAGCATCTCCTGATAGTTCCCAAGCCTCAGCCCGTCGACCGAAACCCGTCCGAACGCCCCGCTCAGCACCATGGCCCGCTTCTGCGGCGAAAGAGAGGCCAGTTCCGTTTTCAGTGCCTTGCCTGCCGAAGGGAGATATTCCAGAAGAGAAGCGCCGTCGGTCACGATCAGCCTGTTGTAAGGCTCAAGGTAGTCGATTCGGACCTTGTCGGGAGACTTGAAGTGGAAGAGCCACCTGTCGCCGGCGGCCTGCTGTTTCGAGGTGGAGAATCTTTTGACCGAGTAGGAGATCGATTGCAGCCTGGCAAATCTGTCTTCCACCCTTTTGAACAGCTCAGCAGCGGAAGGAGCTTCGTTTGCTCCAGCTATCTCAGTCTGATGCAAACAAGCAATGCAGAAAATGTAGAGTATCAGTTTGCGTAAGTTCATTACAGGTTCTGTATCATTTGGAGGCAAGATTGTCAAAAACATAGTGTTATTAACAGATTATTTGTAATCATAAATGTATGTGCGCTTATTGGAGTGCCGCATTGCGACATTTATATACAATCGTCTTCGCGCTGCGTCACAGTTAAACAGAGGACAATGACGCAAGATCAACAGTTTTTGCCTTACCCGCAGTGTCTTTTCCTTTTTGAACTAAACTTTTAGGGCGAAGTTCCGATAAAAGAAGTTTGGTTCACTTTGATGTCAACGCGAAATCGAAGGCTAAGGAGTTGTGCATGAAGAGCTATAAGGACTGGGGGATTTTTTCCAAGATCGTGAGTCTTTCCTTGCTGTCATGGCTGGTGCTGGTGCTGGCTGCGACATTCGTCTTGGTTCCCTATATTAGGGAACTGCAGATTTCCGAGAAAAAGGATTCGGTCCGGTTCCTTGTTGAAGAGGCGTCCACCATACTTGCCAACTACCAGAAACAGGTCGATGCCGGGGCGCTCCCCAAAGAAGAGGCGCAGAAGCGGGCCGCCTTCGACATAAAGGCGCTGCGCTACGACGGCAAGGAGTATTTCTTCATAAGCGACCTCGACAACCGTCTCATAGCTCATCCGCTGCGCCCCGAAAACGAAGGGAAGGACATGAGCTCGTTCAAGGACGCGGACGGGAAATTGATCTACCGTGAGTTCACCAAGGCGGCGTCGGGGGAGAAAGGTGCGGGTTTCGTCGAGTATCGCCAGCTCAAACCGAAAGAGTCCAAGCCGCAGCCAAAACTCAGCTACACCAAACTCTTCAAGCCGTGGGGATGGGTGGTCGGGACCGGCATCTATATCAACAAAGTGGACGAGGACATGGGGAGAGTCAGGTTGGCGATTGGACTGGGCCTTCTGTGCGTCTTGGGCCTGAGCGTCTTACTGGCCCTTATGGTTTCGCGCACCATCACCGGGCCGGTCAAGGAGGTGGTGGACAGCATAAAGGACATCGCGCAGGGGGACGGGGATCTAACCAAGCGCTTGCCGATCCACGGCGACAACGAAATAGGCGACTTGTGCGTCTGGTTCAACACCTTCGTGAGCAAAATGCACGGCATCATCTCGCAGGTATCCGACAGTGCGATTCAACTCTCCTCGTCTTCGGTCGAACTGCAGGCAAGTTCCAGGGAGATGTCGGAGAGCATCGCGACACTTTCCTCTCAATCGACGTCGCTTGCGACAGCCGGCGAAGAGATGTCCGCCACCTCTTCGGACATTGCCGGCAGCTGCCATCTGGCTGCGGACAACGCAGCAGGGGCGTCAGGCAAGGCATCGGAAGGGGCAGGAATCGCGGGACAATCCATTTCGGTCATGCAAGCGATTGCCGCTCGCGTCAAAAACGCCGCAGACAGCGTGGAGCAGCTGGGGAGCCGTTCGGACCAGATTGGCGCCATCGTCGGGACCATAGAGGACATCGCCGATCAGACCAACCTGCTGGCCCTAAACGCGGCGATCGAGGCGGCACGTGCCGGGGAGCAGGGGCGCGGTTTCGCGGTGGTCGCTGACGAAGTGCGAGCCCTTGCGGAGCGGACCACCCGCGCCACCAAGGAAATCGGGGAAATGATAAAGTCGATCCAGAAGGAGACCAGGGACGCGGTGCAGACGATGGAGCAGAGCGTGGTAGAGGTGGAGCAGGGGAGCAACCATGCCGCCGCCTCGGGGAACTCTTTGCAGGAGATTTTGGAGATCATCACCGCCGTTACGGAACAGATAAGCCAGATTGCCACTGCCGCCGAGGAGCAGACCTCCACCACCCGGGAAATCAGCCATAACGTCTTGAGCCTCAACGAGCTTGCCCACCAGAACAGCAGCGCCATCGACGAGGCCGCTAAAGCCGCCACCGGGGTAGCCAGGCAAACCGAAGAGCTGCAGAGGTTGGTGCATCAGTTCAAGCTGTAACCGGGGGAGCGGCTGGCGTTCAATCAAGCCTTTGCCGGTAGGCGTTCAGGAACCTGGCATCCTCCGCGTAGGTGACGGGGTAGATGAATGGTACTGTCTTTGGTTCCATCTCGTTGCCGACGTTGCGGAAGGTGAAGAGGCATGAATTGGAAAGGGCCTTGTTGTGGGCGTCTCGGCTGAAGCGCTCTATGTCGGACTGCACGGCGATGGTCGTCTTCCCGGTGAAAACAACCCGTGCCGTAAACTTCAACTGGTCCCCCAGAAACACCGGCTGGTTGAAGTTGATGCGGTTCACCTGGCAGGGGACCACCCGGTCCGGGGTCACCATTTCGGCGGCGAGCGCGGCGAGCTCGTAGGCCTTGCGGATCAGGTACCCGCCGAAGATCGTCTTCGGCACGTTCTCCTGCTCGGGATAGGCCCGAAGGGCGCTTTCCAGCATGAGCGACCCGGCGCGAACGCCGTCGAAGTCGACGGACTCCTGTTCCTTGTGCAGCTTTTTCAGCAGGAGGTACTCCTCCAGGGAGGGCATTTCCTCCGCCTTCGCCAGACTTTCCCGGTACGCCTGGCGCCGCTGCTCGGCCTTTTGGTGCCTTTTCTGCTCTACCGGCTGCCTGTAGTCGAGCGGGGGGAGCGTCAGGCTCTTTGCCTCTTGATTGTCCGCAGAACGGGCGACCATGGTGAAGTAGCAGCTCGCCAGGTGGCTTGAACAGGTCCCCAGGCACTCAACCCGGATCCCCACCTCCATGGAAGATTTCCCCACATGGTTTATCTGCGCCGAAAAAACAAGATCATGCGTGGTGTCGGCTGGGTTTCTCACCACGATGCTGTCTATGGCGGCGGTCACCACCCGTGCTTCGGGATAAAACTGGTTCACGTACCCGAGCGCCGTGTTTTCGGCGACCTTGTCCAGTACCTCGAGGAGCTTCCCGAATCTTATATTCCCGGGCATGTCGCCGTCCTTCGCCAGAAAGCGCCGTGCCAGCACCCGGTCGGTCGAGAAGGGGAGCACGAACAGGTAACGGGTTTCGTGCGGCGTCAGTTGGAGGACCTCATTTTTATTCGTTTCATCGCTCACTCTAGTCACCATCCTTTTCGCAGGTAGCAAGATCCATAGAAGGTACCACAAGTTTAAGCTGGCAGCATTTCAGGCGCACTGTCATAGACAATTATCCATTCAGTCTCCTGTTTTGCCCAACCGTGCACGGCATCACCATCTACAGCGGCAAGCTCTAAAAGAGCACCAAGCTCTGCCCAATTACGGTGGGAATTCTAATAGGCGGAGAGATCGAGCTCCGCAGTGTCGATACGGGGAAGTCGTTGCCCGAGCCGTTTCTCGATCACCTTGAAGTGCGCCAGATCTTCCGGGCAAAGGAGCGTCACGGCGACCCCGGCGGTTTCGGCCCGGCCGGTTCTCCCGATGCGGTGTTGATAGTCGATAGGAGACCGGGGAAGTTCATAGTTGACCACATGCGGAAGGTACTGTACGTCGATGCCGCGGGAGGCGAGGTCCGTTGCGACCAGCACCCGAAGCTCGCCGGATTTGAACCTGGCCAAGGCGGAGGTCCTGCCGCCCTGGCTCATGCCGCTGTGAAATGCAGAGGCGCTGATCCCGTTGGCGACGAGCTTCCTGGTGACGTTGTCGGCGCGCTTTTGCGACGAAGCGAAGATCAGCACCTGTTTCCAGTCTCCGCTTTTGATCAGATACCTGAGTAGGGGACCCTTGCGGCTTGAGTCCACCAGGTAAATCTGCTGGGTAATCAGCTGCGCTTCGGTTGCCGTCGCCTCGATTTCTATCCGCATCGGGTCGGTCAACAGGCTCGCCGCCAGCCGCTCAACCTCCGGGGGGAAGGTGGCTGAAAAGAGCAGGTTCTGACGTTTGGACGGGAGCAGGGCGAGGATCTGCTGCAGTTCCTCTTGAAAGTCCTCCGCGTAAAGCCGGTCGGCTTCGTCAAGGACCAGGGTGGCGACGGAGGAAAGCTGCACGCTGTTTTGGGCTACGAGTTCGAGTAGCCGCCCGGGAGTGGCGATGAGCAGCTCTATCCCTTTCAAAAGTATCATCTGGGGGTTGATGGCGACCCCGCCGAAGACTGCGCCGGTCTTGACCCGAGGCTTCAGGTGCCCCCCGAGCTGTTTCGCGACCTCCTCTATCTGGGCGGCGAGTTCGCGCGTAGGCACTAGGATCAACGCCCTGAGCCTGCGCCGCTCCCCCGCATCCCGGCAATGGATGAGTTGCAGCAGCGGGAGGATGAAGCTCGCCGTTTTACCCGATCCGGTCCTGGCGATGGCGATCACATCCCTTCCCTTTAAAACTGCCGGAATCACCTTGCTCTGGATGGGGTAGGGACGCTTGTATTCAGGCTGCTCCGCGATCGCGCTCAACAGTTCGGGGTGCAGGCCAAGGGATGCAAATGACATTGATGGAACTCCTGTGCCTAAAAGAAAAACCACAGGAAGAGCCTGTGGTCCGCCTGCATCTTATAGCATGTAGTTGCGCACTGTCACAATCCCTTTCCGGACGAGCCGGAGCCCCCCTTTGACCAGCAGGCTGTCACAGCGGACGGGGTGTAGGCGAAATCGGATGCCTCGCCTGCGGCTTGGGGCGAATCGTGAAGCAAATAAGTGGAATTGACTTGACCCTGTCCAAAGTTAAACTGCGGTAAGGCGATTCGTCATGATAACCCCCCGCCAGGCCCTCACATCTTAAAGCGCGAAACTTCGGGCAGGCTCCCAAGAGGCGAGAATGAAGATTCTACTCGTTTATCCCAAATACCCCGACACCTACTGGAGTTTCCGCCATGCCATGCCCTTTATCGACAAGAAAGCGGCGTTTCCTCCCCTGGGGCTGCTTACTGTCGCAGCGATGCTGCCGCAGAGCTGGGAAATGCGGCTGATCGACCTCAACGTCGAGCCGCTCTCCGACGCCGACCTCTTCTGGGGCGACTACGTATTCGTCAGCGCCATGACCGTGCAGAGGGAGTCCGCACGGCAAGTTCTGGCACGATGCCGCGACAGGCAGGTCAAGACCGTTGCAGGGGGGCCCCTTTTTTCCGCCTGCCATGACGAATTCCCGGAGGTGAACCACCTCCTTTTGGGCGAGGCCGAGGAGACCTTGCCCCGATTCCTGGCAGACCTCTACAAAGAGGCGCCGCAGCGGCTTTACCGCCCCGAGGGGCGCCCCGACCTCTCCAGCACACCCATCCCCAAATGGTCGCTTATCGACATGCGCCACTATGCTTCCATGAATATTCAGTACTCCCGCGGCTGTCCCTTCGACTGCGAGTTCTGCGACATCACCCAGCTCTTCGGCCATAAGCCCAGGACCAAGAATCCGGAACAAGTGATAGCCGAGTTGGAGGCGCTCTATGCGGCTGGGTGGCGCGGCGGGGTTTTCTTCGTGGACGACAACTTCATCGGCGACAAACATAAGCTGAAAAGGGAAGTTCTCCCGACGATACTGTCCTGGATGAAGGTTCATCGGTATCCCTTCGTTTTTTTTACCGAGGCTTCCATAAACCTTGCCGATGACCCGCAGCTCATAGAAATAATGGTCGCCGCGGGGTTCCAGGAGGTCTTCATCGGGATCGAGAGTCCGGAAGAAGATTCGCTGAAAGAGACCGGCAAGTTTCAGAACAACAACCGCGATCTGGTGGCCTCCGTGCATTATCTCCAGCGGGCGGGGCTTCAGGTGCAGGGAGGCTTCATCGTCGGTTTCGACAGCGACTCGCCGGCCATCTTCGAGAAGCAGTTCCGCTTCATCCAGGAAAGCGGCATCGTCACCGCCATGGTGGGGATACTGATGGTCCTTCGGGGCACCAAGCTCCATAGCCGTCTCTGCCGCGAGGGAAGAATCATAAGCACGTGCAGCGGGAACAACACCGATACCGCCCTCACCTATATTCCCAAGATGGGACAGGAGGTGCTGGTCGAAGGATACCAGCGCCTGATGAGAGCCATCTACTCCCCCGAACATTTCTATGCACGGCTGACGACCTTCCTGAAACAGTATCGGCTTTTGGGCCCCTCCCCCTTTTCCATGCTGCAGCGGCGCGATATAAGGGCGTTCTTTCGCTCCGTGCTTTTCCTGGGGATTCTCGGCAAGGAGCGGCTGCACTACTGGAAGATTTTCCTGTGGACCCTCGTCAGGAAACCGCGGCTTCTCCCGTTGACCATAACCCTCACCATCTATGGTTTTCATTTCCGTACCGTAGCAGAAGAAATCTACGGCTCCCACGGCAGAGACCGGTAAGACGGCGGCAAACCGGGCACGAAGTGAGAGCCCATCCGGCGCCGACGGCTCATCGCCATTCTTGCTTCTTCTTCACCCTGCCATGACCCACAACTCGGCCTTCTTAACCATACGCGGCTGCATCATCCGATGCAGTCGCGTTTTAGTCTCCGCCGCAACCACTCCCTGACGGCCAATCGTTCGCTACCAGCGGCAGGAATGGGAAAGCCTTCCCTTTTCTGGCCACGACCAACCCGTTCAAATGTGATCCCAATCAAAATTAATATTCATTGATGTTGGTCTGCTGTGCGTGCTAATCTGCTGCGCGGTTTCCATTACGGATGTGCCCGGAGAAAAGTCCCTTGTTAGAGCGACGAAACAATCGAAGCAAACTCAAATGAAGGATGGCAGCGACAACAGACCGCAGCCAGACGCCGCCCCTGCGCCCTGATCATAGAACCAGCTATTTGGTAAGGAGCCGGCATGAGAACGATGGACAAAAGCTTTAATCTCAAGGTTCATGCGCCTCCTGCCGAATGTGCGAGAGAATCTGCCCCGTCAGTAACGTACTGCTGCAAGCGGGCAAACCAGTCTGGCACGGCAACTGTGAACAATGTTTAGCGTGCATTCAGTGGTGCCCGGCAAAATGCATCCAGTATGGAGGCAAGACAAAGGAGTACGAAAGATACCATCATCCTGAAGTGATGATGAGAGATGTTATGCGCGAGCATGTTGGAACAGACCACCAAACCAACCCTGCCTGAGAAGGTTCGGGATATACCGAGAGCGAGATACCCTGAGCTGAGGAAGAGGACACTGTAATGATAGAAAAATTCGAGGGATTTCCTGCCGCTACTTTTCATTTCCTAAAGGAGTTGAGCGAAAACAACAACAAGGAGTGGTTCGAGCTTCATAAAGTGGATTATCAGGATAATGTCCTGAAGCCTTTGCAGTCATTGGCAGCGGGACTAGGGCCATTTATGCAGAGCCTCGATCCTGATTTGGAAGTAAGGCCTGTGTTGAACAAGACGATTTCCCGCATCTATCGGGATACGCGGTTCTCAAGGGACAAGTCCCCGTATAAGACAAGTCACTGGATTACCTTCAAGCGGCCGAGAATCGAGTGGAAGGATTACCCGGCATATTTCTTCGAGATTTCCCCGGACTCTTACCGTTACGGCATGGGCTTCTACAGCGCCAGCCGCGAAACCATGGACAGGTTCAGGAAATCTATCGACTCCAAACCGGCTAAATTCCACTCGGCCACCTCATTCTTCTCAAGCCAGAATACCTTCATAATCGAGGGCGATGGATACAAGCGCCCATTGAAGCCCGGCATCCCCGACGAGTTGAATGACTGGTACAACAGAAAAAGCATTTACCTTGTTTGCAATCAACCGGTTACAGCCAGCTTTATCGACAAGACGTTGATCTCGGACTTAGTATCCGGCTTCGGAACCATCGCCCCTCTCTATCACTACCTCTGCAAAGTGGCCGCATATTGACCATCCCACTCCGCGCGGCAACAGCTGAAAGGAGAAAAGTATGAGTCCAAGGTACGGATTGATCCTACTTCTCTTATTGCTGTCCGGATGTGGTTGGCTGGGCACGAGGTTAGAACCTGGCATCGGGAAGCCGGCAGAGAGGGACTCCTGAAACTGAGACAAGGTAAAATCAGGAGAAAGTTTTGAGCGCGCATATTGAGCCATTTCACCATGACTCCAAGGAGAGCCATCTTAATTTTAAAAGGAACTTTTAATATGGATGTCTTCCAGTCTCGTCATCAGTCACTGTTTTTAATCTGTTTTCTGCTGGTCGGTTTGCTTAATACCGGTTGCTCGGCGATCAAGGGGGGCTCCATGGTCCGGGGCGGCTCGCCTCAGAGCATCTTGACCAGCGATGAATCTGTCCAGGCAGAGCAGATGGCCCATCTTCTCACCGTAAAGGTCAGGGTCGACGATTCCCCAGAGGATCTGACTTTCATGGTGGATACAGGCGCCCTTACCGTCATAGACGAACAGGTCGCCAAAAGGTTCGCGTTCAAGGACTCGGTGACAAATAAGGTTGCGGACTCCGCGGGGAACAAGAAAGACGTCCGCCTCGTCCAGGCGAACAGAATAAGCGTAGGTAAAGCCGCCGTTTCAGACTGCGCTGCTGCGGTTGTCGATTTGAAAAAATATGCGCCGAATATAGACGGCCTGCTAGGTTCGAATTTCCTGAGGTTTTTTACAGTTCAGCTGGATTACCGGAACCAGCGAGTGACGTTCCTGGGTAAATCGGAAGGACGCTCCTTCGACGGTGCGATGAAGTTGCCGATGTGGAAAAACATGAAATTCGGATTTGCGCCTACCATGAAATGCGAACTGGACGGCTCCGTTACTCTCGATTGCATGATCGACACCGGGCACGATGCGATCGCCTCGTTTCCTCTCTCCACTCTCGACAAACTGCCTCACTTCAAGACAGGAGAATATATCAGCTCCAACGGCTCAATGGGAGCCGGAGTATTTGGCAAAGACACCGAAAGTTATCTGGTCAAAACCGATCGAATAGCATCCGGCCCCATAATCATAGAGAATGCGGCAATTGTCTCTAACCGCTTTGAAGATGTTATGACCCTTGGCGCCGCATATCTGAAGAATTTCATGGTGACCATCGATTACCCAGCCTCTCTTCTGTACTTGAAGCCGTTCGACGATCGGCATCTTGAAAAGGAGATGATGTCTTACGGATTCGCAGTCTCGTATGAGAAGGGTAAGGCTATCGTGAGCGGTTTATGGAAAGGAAGTGCCGCAGACAAAGCAGGATTGTCGGTCGGTGACGAACTTATTGCCTTGAATGGCCGTGTGACAGCAGGAATGTCTTTGTTCGACATCATGCGGATAACGAAATCGAGCGAGACCTTGAGCATTTCCTATATCAAGGGGTCCAGTGGAAATAAATCCGAATTGACCCTCCGCAAGGGGGACTTGACGCTCCTTTTCCCCAGGTCGCCCAGCTGACCTGAGATCAAACGTGAAAGCACTTCTTCAGTACATTTTCGCACTTTACCCGCCATGCCTCGTTGCTGCTGCATTGGTGTGGCTGGTAAGGGGCAAGCCTCGGCACCGGCTTGAATGGGCTCTATCGACCGCAACCTGTGGCAGCGTCGTTGCGTTTGCATTTCTGACTGCCCCCTGGGCGCTTACCAGCTACTACCTTCGTTTTGCTTCCCTGGTTCTGTTTGCCCTCGCAGTTGCCTACTCGATGCGAGGTACGAAGTTCAACGATAAAGCCAGGCATTGGAGCAGGTTGTGCTTTTCTATCTCCCTGCTTGCTCTTCTTCTGTTTCTCGTGCTGGATGTCTTGGCCATTGCAGCGTTTCATCAGCCGGGAAGCGCCCTCAACCTGTCATTCCCGTTAGCTTCAGGAAATTACTACGTGCTCCAGGGGGGAAACAGCATGATTACCAATCCGTTTCATGTGTTAGGCGGAAGCAGGCTCGCCTTTGACGTTGTTAAGTTAAACGGTTTCGGCAATCGGGCCGACGGCATTGCTCCCCGCTCCTTAGCTGCCTATGAAATCTTCGGGGAGAGGATATCCAGCCCCTGCGCGGGAACCATCCTGTTCGCTCAGGACGGGTTGCCGGACAATGCACCCGGACGTCCGGATGTGGAACATCCGGCGGGAAATCACCTGGTCATGAAGTGCGCCGACACGGAACTCTTCATGGCGCATCTAAAGCGCGGCACTATTAAGGTGAAAGCTGGTCAAGTCGTTTCTGCTGGGGAGTTACTCGGTAAGGTGGGAAATTCCGGCAACACGCTGGAGCCGCACCTGCACATCAGCGCGAAAATGGGCGGGGCTGAGAGATGGCTTACCTTTGAAAATCGAAAACTGTCAGTGAACAGTGTCGTCATTGAGTAATCGGCTTCCGGGGAACTCAGGGGGGCGACACCAATCGGAATACCCGGCCGGGTTCATCGGAATACGCATGGCAATTGAGTAAATTCCTGGCTGATCAGCACATTGACAGCTGTCTTTCACCCTCCCCCTATTTCCTGAACAAAATTTGGTTCCCGCCGAAAACCCCGAACAACCCTCCAGAGCCTGAGTTGAAGGCTACATAAAATAAACCTATAAACCTCTGTGTCATAAAAACCTTAGTACCGGCTAAGCAAAAGGAGATACCCGCGGTTCGGAGAAAGCGCACTCCTGCAGGCAACACCTCAGCTTGCATGCCAACGAGACGTCTTCGCCTCCCTTGCCAAGCAACGTTGTTGGATTAACTTTGATAAATCTTCAACCCAAAACAAGGGAGGACCTACGAAATGAGAAAGAAAGCCTTGGTCGCATCGGTAGTATCAGCTTTGGTGATTGGCGCATCCGGAGTGGCGGGCGCGAGCCCGATTTTCCAGGACGACTTTAATGGCGAAAATGCAGGAAACGAAGCCCTTAATTTCAGTTCCTTCAACCAATGGACGGTTGTTCCCGGTACAGGCACTGTCGATCTTATCGGTAACGGAGGAACTTTTGATTTCCTTCCAGGCAACGGTCTGTATGTGGACTTGGATGGATCGACCGGGCTTACGGGGTTGCTGCAATCAAAGTCGATTTCAGCTCCAGCCGGCAACTATGTCTTGAGTTTTGACTTAGCTGGCAGTCATAGAGGCACAACTGAATCAGTATCCTCCTTCTTACCAAATGAACTAGCACCTGCCGCAGTATCTTCTCTTTCTCTTAATTTAGGTAATGTCACCCAAATCCTTAACATCGCATCAAATCAAGGTTTCCAAACCTATGATATTCCTTTTAGTTTAGCTACGCCAGGATCCTTCAGTATCGCCTTCCGGAGCATCGGCGGAAATGGCGACAATATTGGCGCTCTTTTGGATAATGTCTCAATCGCCCCTGTTCCGGAACCCAGCACAATACTGCTTCTCGCTTCAGGTTTCTTCGGCGTAGCGATCTACGGTAAGCGCCGCAAGAACAATACAACTTAAGCCAGAAAGTGACGAGGGGATAGCCGCTGTTGCTATCCCCTCTTTGAGCTTGATGAATGGCTGACACTATTGGTTGACTGGATATTTTCGTCTTGGTCCAGTGTATTTATTTCTTGTGAAATTATGATCATGAAAATGCCTCAGGTCCTTCCGAGCAAGTTCCGAAGCGTTTGTCACTTGCATATACCGTGGCCTATCAGCCGGCTATCCGGTTAGTGAGATGGTCAATATTTGAATTGGAGAGTAGGGAGCTGCTGCCATGGGAACCACTGGAGCGGCAACAATGTCGTATGCCAGGGTTCCCGGTCTTTTGCTAAAGAGAGCGCCGCAGCAGAGATAACCACGTCATCGCTCAAGCTTGGAGAGTGCCGCCGGCGTCACATCCTGAAACCGGAACAGATGCTTTCCCTCATGGTCCTTCAGAAAGTCTTCGGCTTCCGGCCGGTGGGCAAAGGGTATCAGTTCGTGTCCCATCGGGCCATAGACGTCGCTGCCTGCAACGTACAGGGCTTTTTTCCCGTCGATGAGGTTAAGCTCGTAATAGTTGGTGACAAAGATGTAGGTGACATCGGACATCTGCCTGCCGGGAGCATAACGAGGGATGTCCAGATAGAAGGTAAACATATCTCTTGCGCCGTCGAAATGAAACACTTGGCCGTCTTCGAATTTGATTTGGGCGGCAAAGTCGAGATATCTGGCTACGAACATCCCACAGACCGGGCACCTGTCTTTCGGCCCAACCTTATCCGGCTTTATATTGGCAGCCATTCCCAGCGAGGCGAGTAAAAAAGGAGTGATATATACTGAGAAATGGTTGAGGATGCGGCGAATCATCTGGGCCCCTCGCTGCTGCCCCGATGCTTAGCTTTGCGCCGCTCCCTGATCGTCTTCGTGTCTTTGTACATGTCGAGATAGGCAGCGCTGACGGAGTCATCGAATGTGTTAAGCGTCCCGCCATGTATGCCGCAGTAGTTGCAGGTCCGGTATTTATCGAGATCAGGGGGCGCAGCCAGAGCAAACCCGGTAATTGCGGCAATGACCAGGCAAGTGATGATTACTTCTCTCACTACTCTCATGTGCGTCCTCATGCTAATTGACCTGCTGGATCAGCTGCTCTAGCTTGGCTGCCGAGATCTGCCCAAGGACCTTCTGCCTTAGGGTGCCGTTTCTATCCAGTATGAACGCTGTAGGGAAGGCAAAGACCGTGAAGTCTTTCGCCAATGTAGAACCGGCATCCACCATTATCGGAACTGAGAGCCGGTTAGTTGCCGCTATTGAAACTAAATCTTTTTCCTCGTCGAACTCGTTTACCGCGATGACCGCCAGCCCCCTGTCCTTGTTCCTGCAATAGACCGGTTCCAGGTCCTCTTTCAGAGTTTCGCCGCAGCATGAATTAGTCCAGAAGTAAAGGACAACGACCTTGCCTTTCAAGGTCTCAGGCGACACCTGGTTGCCGCGAATGTCCCTTCCCGAGACCGGCGGCGCTTGCTCGCCTACCTGCACCATCTTCCTGTCGCACCCCGATGAAAAGATGGTCACGGTGATGGCGAAGAGCAGGGATAAGCAGCAGGTCAGTCGCGCCATCTGGTGATTCTCCCCCCCACCTCCAGTACCCCTGCGAGAAGCCAGTCCGGAAAATCACCCTCTTCGTTTCTGCCGGCCGCAGCAGCTTTGAGTTCCTCGAATAGATCCATCGGACTCCTAGCGCATCTCCTAAAAGTAGGGGGTGCCGCTTCGAATTGTACCGCAAACTAGCACAAATCCACCGGTATTGGAACGAATTCATAGCGTATACTCAAATAGGAGTGGCATCTTTTCTCAAATGTAAACGACATATTCTCAACAGCAATGTTGGTGTAAGCTGCTTTCGTTTTGCGCAAGATAATCGGATTCGTAGTCGACGACATCAAGGCAGGGAGGGCACCCTCGGCCCTGCTGTTGGCCGCTTTACCCGCGTGAGCGGGAATTCTGGACCGTCGCCCATGACCTATTCAAGAACGGACGCCCAGCAGGACCATATAAATATTTTTACACGCTCGTGGGGATACTCTGATGAAACGTGATGACGAATTGTCTGGAGATGGGGACGTTCAGTTGAAATGCGATGACGAATTGTCTGGAGATGGAGACGTTTAATTGAAACGCGATGACGAATTGTCTGGAGATGGGGACGTTTACTTGAAACACTCGGACGAATTGTCCGGGGGTGAGGGCATTTAGCTGAAACTCGATGGCGAATTGTCAGAAGATGGGGACATCTACTATAAGCAAGATGACGAACTGTCCAGAGATATGGGCCTTTAGTCGAAACACGACGGTGAATTATCAGGAGATGGGGACATTTAGTCAAAATGTCATCAATTCCTGCCACACTGGGGATTTTTACTGAACTGGAAGGCTGATTTGAGATGTTGAGACAACGAAGAGCCCCCGGAGGGGTCGTTCCACTGCATTTGCTGGACCGCCTCCGGGGGCAAATCAAGTAGAGCAACTGCTTCCGCTGACTGAGGCCTTACAAAAAACGAGACTACGACCCTTGTGATTCTGCTGGTGGTACGGTGCCGGTGCCGGTGCCGCGTTTGCCACGTACTCCTTCGCTTCGTAACGCGAACCCGGCTTGCAGCAGTGCCGGCAGATCTTCCTCGCTCGCCACTGCCTGTAGGTAATTCTGGGCCTTCTGGAACATCTCTTTCAGCTCTTTTCGGCTTCGGTTTCGCATGGTGATCTGGATGCGGTCGCCGGTTGCGCCCCTTTCGAAGCACTGCTTGTACTGGTCAAAGGTTTGTTTTAAGAGATCAATGGATGGCGGTGAATCCCCGGTGACACCCTTGTATGCTCCAATATTTTCCAAACCGGTGATGTACCGTTGGCTGTTAGCAATGAAAACGGAATCCCTACCCATCAAGTCGATTTTGATCTTGAACATCTCGACCTCCTTTTACAGCGGTTTACCTCGGTCAGCATCCGAAGCACCCCATGATCTTAGTCGTCGTTTTGCAGGCTGCAAGGGCTGAATAGACAAAGGTTTTATTTGTTAGCGAGGCTGAGTGTATTCATTAGCACCAGATGCGATGGAGAGGAGGCAACTAGGCGATATGCTTAGTTCATTGGTGTGCGATCTTCCCGGGTTAAAGGCGTCGGAGTAAAGACCGATGACTATGTAGTTGGACAACTAGCCCGAGCGATTTTGGGAAGGCAGAATCGGAAGCACGTGATATGCTGCGCCTGGGAAGCGGAAGAGATGAAAACGCGGCAGCCAGAGCGGCAGGCGTAGTAGGTATGCTGACAAAATTTCGATCAGGGAGTCTGGCTTTTTCTCTTTGAAGGGGGACGTTAAAGTTATGTCGTATCTTCGCAAGGCCATAGGGGCTGTGCTTTCATTACTGATTATCTCGACGGGTTCGCCTGCCGCGACCTTTGCCGGACAAGCTGCTCCCCCTGCACGGACCGAACTCGGCGTTGCCAGCAATTCCACCGCCAGGCTTAAAAAGGAAATCGACGCCATCCTCGCTCGTGAGTTCCTTCCCGTCACCAGCGCGGGGATCAAGGTGGTATCGCTGAAGCACGGCGACACCATCTACGAGTTCAACCCGCGGCTTCTCTTGGTTCCCGCCTCCACTCAAAAGGTCTTCACCGCGGTTGCTGCCTTGTCCATCCTGGGACCGGACCGGGAGGTCGCCACCACTGTTGGGGTTGACGCAGCGGGGGGGAGGATCTACCTGAAAGGATGCGGCGACAGTCTGCTCTCCGCGGCGGACTTGGCGACCCTGGCCGCGGCTGCGGCTTCCAAGCTGGACAAGGGGAGGGAGTACACTCTCGCCGCCGATCTTTCTTGTTTCGATGACCTCTACCGTGGCATGGGGTGGATGTGGGACGACGACGAGATGATGATCTCTCCATTGTCGGTCAACCACAATGCCGTCTCACTGCTAGTGCAGCCCGGCGCCAAGGCGGGCGCCCCGGCCGTTGTCACGGCGGAACCTCGCACCTCCTACTACACCGTTCAAAATCTGACTAGGACCGGTAGTGCCAAGGATGAAAGCAGCATCCAGGCCTCAAGGCGCCCCGGCGAGCGGGACAATGTGGTCACGGTGACCGGAGTGATAGCTTTGGGGAGCGCTCCCCAGGTGAAACAGGCGAGCGTCTGGCGCCCGGAATTAATGGCGCTCACCCTGTTCCGGGATGCGCTCCGGGCGCAAGGTGTGAAGGCCACGGATATGACTACGGCTACCACTCCGGCGGGAGCAACCGAGGTGGCCCGCTCCTCCCATAGCCTGGAGGAGATGGTTCGATTCGCGTTGAAGACCAGCGACAACGTGACAGCCGAGAGCCTGTTGAAACTGCTGGGTCTGCATGGAAGCGGAAAGCGGGGATCGGCGGAGGCGGGGAGTGCCGTGGTGCGCCGTTACCTGGAGAGGCAGGGGATAGCCACTGATAACGTGGTGGTCGCAGATGGTTCCGGCCTTTCACGCTACAACCTTTCCAGCGCGGACACCATGATTCAGGTGTTGCGCGCCATTCAACGCGACCCAGGGCTGTACCGGATCTTTCAGGAATCCCTTCCTGTAGCGGGTAAAGACGGCACGTTGAAGAACCGCATGAAGGGGAGCTGCGCCGAAGGGAACGTGCGGGGGAAAACAGGAAACATGAAAGGCGTCTCCGCTCTAGCCGGGTACGCCACCAGCGCCGACGGCGAACCGCTAGCCTTTTCCATCATCATCCAAAATTACGCCGCCTCAGGGAAGCAGGCACGCGAGGTACAGGATCGGATCGCGAAACTCCTCTGCGGCTTCCGGCGCACTCTCTGAGGTCCACGTCTCCCTCCTGGGGGCTTCACAGGGAGCGATTTCCCCAGGTTGTCTTTATTCTTGACAAAGGGCTTCCGTTTTTTTATTGTCGACCAAATGGTCGGTTTTTATAGCGGAGCATGAAAATGACACCTAAGGGTGAGGCAACACGGGATAAAATTCTGGAAACGGCTGCCGATCTTATTCATCGGCAAGGGTTCGGTGCCACCAGCATCAATGATTTGCTGGACGCCACCGGTCTGAAGAAGGGAAGTCTCTATTTTCATTTCCCGGGCAAAGAAGCGTTGGGACTCGCCATCTTAGAGAAGTCGAGTGCTGATTTCCTGCTGTTTCTCGACGCAGCCCTGACCGGCGCTACACCTTTGGCCCAGTTGGACAATTTTTTCGACCGGGTGATGAAGACCCACAGGGGGGCGGGATTCGTCGGCGGCTGTATCTTCGGCAATACCGCCTTGGAAATGGGGGATGCGGAGAGTTCTTTCGCGCCGTTCATCGAAAAAGTGTTCGAGGAGTGGACGCACAAACTGCGGACAGTCATCACGGCTGCCCAGCATAGTGGCGAAATACGCAGCGACATTCCTGCAGAAGTTCTTGCCGGCCATATGGTGGCTGCCATAGAAGGAGGCATCATGCTCTCCCGGCTGAAAAAAGATGCGAAACCGCTACGGAACGCTCTAACAGCGGTGCGATCATTGTTGAAAGGCTGAATTTTTTTCCCTAAAAAATAAACCAAATGGTTGGTTTATTGATGGTGCCGCAGGATGTCGGCGCCGGGACAGATCATGAGAAAAAGGGGGCAGCAAATGGCACGTGTGACCGGTGTGGCAGTTCAGGCAGTTTCAGGGGAAACAGCCGCGATATTCAAAGAGATCGAGGGGGCCTTCGGCATGGTACCGAACCTGTTCAAGACCTATGCCCATCATCTTCCCCTACTTAAAGCCAATTGGGGCAAAGTCAAGGCGGTAATCATGGAGGGGGTTCTGAGCCCGAAGGTGAAACAAACCATTGCGGTGCTGGTTTCCAAGGATAACGGCTGCGCTTATTGCGTGGCTGCCCATACCGGGGCATTGAAGGCGATCGGCGTATCCGATGGGGAGATTGCCCTTATCGAAGAGGATTTGGAACGGGCGGCGTTCACTGCCAAGGAAAAGGCGCTGATCGCTTTCGCCCGGAAAGCCAACACAGCGCCCCTTAGAATAACCGCCGCGGAATTCCAGGTGCTGCGCAGTGCGGGGGTCACGGATGGCGAGATCATCGAATCCCTTGGCGTAATGGAGCTCTTTACCGCCTTTAATAAGTTTCTCGATTGTCTGCAGGTGGAAATCGATTTTTGATGGTTGCTGGAAATGAAAGGGAGGTTTTATGAACTTTCTCGACAGGGAAAAGGAATTCATCAGGGCGAAGGTGCTGCCGAATTTCGATTGGGCGCGGTTCGACCTGCCTACTGAGCCGATGCCGTTGGCAAAGGCGGTTCAGGCGTGCCGGGTGGCACTGGTCACCACTTCGGGGGCATATCTGGCGGCAGACCAGGAACGGTTCGACACGAAAAGCCCTTTGGGAGACGACTCTTTCCGGGTGATCCCAAAAGGAATCGATCCGGGTGCAATCGCCCTTGCCCACCCAGGCTATGATACCCGCCGCGCCAAGGAAGACCTAGATACGGTTTTTCCGTACCAACTACTGAATAAGCTTGCAACACAAGGGATGATCGGTGATGTATCTCCCCGTCATTACTCCTTTATGGGCTTCGTGCCCAGTCCCGAGCGCCTCATCTGGCGCAGTGCTCCAGAGGTGGGCAGGCTCCTCAGGGAGGACGGCGTGGACCTGGTCATCCTGGTCCCGTCGTGACCGGTTTGTGCTCAGTCCGTTGGACTGATCCAGCGAGTATTGGATGTCATGGGGATTGCCACCATATCGCTCACCTTGGTGCGGGAGATGACGGAACTTGTTAAACCCTCCAAGGCGCTTTACCTGAAGCACCCGTTCGGCCTCACCCTGGGGGGCGTCGGCGATTCGGCAACCCATGAGGCGGTGCTTAAAGAGTGTCTTCGCTATGCTGCGCAGACACTTCCCGCCGGATCCATTGTGGAGCTGCCCTATGTCTGGAAGGACGACCTGCGGGAGCGGCAACTGCGCAAGGAAGCCCACTGAGCGGGGCCGGCAGGAGAAAAAGATGCAACAAGGGCTGCAGCCTAGTAGGCTGCAGCCCTTTGTTTATGTTGGCGCGGAGATACGCTCGGCAGCCGACACTATGTCTCCATGCCGAGTCTGGTCATCTTCTTGTACAGCGCGGTGCGGTGGATGCCGAGCATCCTGGCCGTGAGGGCACGGTTACCCTGGGCGGTTTCAAGAGCGGCTTCGATGATGGTCCGCTCGGCGCTCGCCAGCTGTTCCTCGAGGGTGCCTGAGGCCCCGATCATCTTTCCTTCTTCGGTGAATGGGGCAGGCAGGTGGTGGAGCTCGATGGTATGTCCCTGGGTTTTCCAGGTCATCTGCCTCATCAATCCCCGCAACTCCCTCACGTTCCCTGGCCAGTCGTAGCGCATCAAGGCGGCTTTCGCCTCTTCGGAGACGGTCAGCATGGGGAGCTTTTCCTTGTGGGTGATCTCCTCAAGAAAGTGCTTGCTCAGGAGGGGGATGTCATCCCGGCGCGACCGCAACGGGGGGAGCTCGATGGGAAACTCGTTGATGCGGTAGAAGAGGTCGCTGCGGAATTTCCCCGAATTTACCGAGTTTTCCAGGTTGCGGTTTGTTGCGGCCAAGAGACGGAAGTCTACTGAGATGGGGGAGGTGCTGCCAAGCCGGTCGATCTTGCGTTCTTCCAGAACGCGGAGAAGTTTCGCCTGGCTCTCCAGCGGCAGCTCGCCGATCTCGTCGAGAAAGAGCGTTCCCCCGCAGGCTAACTCGAATTTCCCAGGCTTCCCCTTCCGTTTCGCCCCGCTGAAGGCACCCTCATCATAACCGAACAGTTCGGATTCGATCAGATCGTGAGGGAGGGCGCTGCAGTTGATTGCCACGAAGGGCCCTCTCCTGCGGGACGATCCCTCGTGCAGGGCCTGCGCGAAAAGCTCCTTGCCCGTACCGCTCTCCCCGAGGATCAGTACCGTTGCCGAGGAGTCGGCGACCCGGCGTGCCTGGTCGATCAATCCCCGCATGGCCTTGTTGTTGGTGAGAATCTTGTCGAAGTTGTAGCGATTGCCCCGCATCTCGTCGAGCAGGGTCTCGTACCGTTCGACCTTCAGTTCCATGGTGCGGATACGGTTGGCCAGCTTGTCGATCTGGTCGGTACTTTTGAACAGTATGCGCCCGACCGCCCCGATTACCCTCTGCCCTTTCCTGATGGGAAGGTTGACGGTCACCTTGGTCTGCCCCTGAAGATCGACCACCTGGGTGGTGTCGGAGACGCCGGAAAGGGCAATCTCGGCAAGCCGGCTCTCTGGAGCGAACGAGGAAAGGGGCAGACCCACCCCGCCTCCCTCCTCTAACCCAAGCCACTTTTCGTTCACCGGGCTCAGGAAGGTGACCTTGCCCTCGCGGTCCACGGAGGTCAAACCCTCGTACGGGTTATTAAGAAGCATCTGGACCATCCCCTCGTTGATCGCAGAGTCGCCGTAGGGCCCAAGTATCTGGTCTGCGGCCCTGATCCTGCGGAAGAGCAGCATCTCCACCCGTCCCTTCCCCTCCGCCTGCACGAACCAATCGTTATCCAGAAAGACCGATTCCCCCGCATGGAGCAGGTGCAGCTCGGCGGAAAGAGCCTCCCCCGCCTTTGCCTTCATGCCGGCTGGCCAGATGTAATCCTTGCTGGCGGCGGTTATGCGGCCGGCTTCATCGCAAAAGATTACACCGCAGCGGCAATACTCCGCCTTCCTCGTCTTTGCTGCAGTGGCAAGTGTATCCATAGATCTACATGTCTCCTTCCGGGTACGCCGCTGGGATCTAGCGGTTTGATCAGGCTATCGAGTTGTCTGCTCGCTTCGGATGTTTCCGCTCGGCTACACATTCAAATAGCATCAAATTGTTATATTTTCAATTTAAACTGTAAAACTAAGCAACTTCAGACAATTAGCTTCCCATATCCCGCGAAGACTGTCTTGGCATGTTTGGTGAAATAGAAAAACGTTATAAAGTTGTCAGACGCCAATTTACCAGGAGAGAGCCGATGTTTACCGACAGTGAAGAAATCCGTATCGCCACCGAGACCATCCGCCAGGCTGCGAGGGAGCGCATTGCCCCCGTGGCCGCAAACATTGACGCCACGGGTGAAGTCACCCCGGAAGTGCTTTCGCTTTTGTGGGAGCTCGGGTTGATGACCCTGGTCTTCCCGCCGGAGTACGGCGGCGCCGAGCAGGACCAGGGAACGCTCCTTTGCCTGGCTGTCGAGGAGATTGCCAAGCACTGCGCGGCCTCGGCCCTCATGCTGATCATCCAGGCCGTAGGGAGCTTTCCGCTGCTGCACGGCGGAAGCCCGGAGCTTCTCAAGCGGGTGCTCCCGCGCATGCTGGAGAACCGCGAACTGGCCGCTTACCTGGTCTCCGAGCCCGGGGCCGGCTCAGACGTCGCCTCCATCCGCACCACTGCGGTGAGGGAGGGGGACGAGTATGTGATCAACGGCACCAAGGTTTTCTCCACCAATGGCCCGGTCGCCTCCGTCTACACGGTGCTGGCGAGAACCTCCGAGAACGGCAGAAACGGCCTGAGCTTCTTCCTGGTCGAGCGCGGAACCGCGGGGCTGTCGGTCGGCAAGGTCGAGAAGAAGCTTGGCCAGCGCGGCTCGAAAACCTCCGAGATGTACCTCGACAACGTGCGGATTCCGGCCGGCAACCTGCTCGGCGAAGAGAACAAGGGCTTTCATCTGGCAATGAAGGATTTCGACATGTCCCGTCCGGCCATCGGCGCGCAGGCCTTAGGCATCGCCCAGGGAGCCTTCGACCAGATGGTGAGGCACTCCCGCGAGCGCAAGACCTTCGGCCAGCAGCTTTGCGAGCACCAGATGATCCAGCAGATCATCGCCGACAGCGCCACCAAGATAGAGGCCTCCCGCGGGCTTATCTACCGGGCCTCGGCGCTTTACGACAAGGGGCTCAGGAACACCAAGCTCGCTTCCATGGGGAAGCTGTTCGCTTCGGACGCAGCCATGCAGATCACCACGGACGCCATCCAGGTCTTCGGAGGTTACGGCTATATGCAGGACTACCCGGTGGAGCGCATGTTCCGCGACGCGAAGCTGACCCAGATCTTCGAGGGGGCCAACCAGATCCAGCGCCTGGTGATCGCCAGGGAAATCCTCAAGGATGCGGTCTAGGCCGCTGGCAACGACGACTGACGAGGTAAGGAGATAAAGCGATGACACAACTGACTGAAGAACAGAAACTGACCCTGGACATGGTGCGTGACGTGGTGCAGCGGGAGATCGCGCCGCGGGCCTTGGAACTTGACGAAAACTCCCTTTTCCCGGAACACGCACGGGACCTCTTCGCCCAGCTCGAGCTTCTGAATCCGCTGCTCCCCGCCGAGTACGGCGGTTCGGAACTGGGGGTCACCACCCTGGCGCTGGTGCTTGAGGAGATCTCCAAGGCCTGCGCCTCCACGGCGCTTCTTTTGATCGCACAGACCGACGGGATGCTGCCGATCATCCATGGCGGCAGCCCGGAGCTGAAGCAGCGCTTTTTGCCGCGTTTCGCAGGGACCTCCAAGCTTTTGACCGCTATCGCCGCGACCGAGCCCAACGCTGGGTCCGACCTTCTGGCCATGAAGACCAGGGCGGAAAAGAAAGGGGACCGTTACGTCATCAACGGCCAGAAGTGCTTCATCACCAACGGCTCGGTAGCCGACGTCATGGTGGTCTACGCCTACACCGCTCCGGACAAAGGTTCCAAGGGGATCAGCGCCTTCGTAGTGGAGAAGGGGACACCGGGGCTTGTCTACGGGCGTAACGAGCACAAGATGGGGATGCGCGGGTCGATCAACTCCGAGCTCTTCTTCGAGAACATGGAGATCCCGGCGGAGAACCTGCTCGGTCCGGAGGGGACGGGGTTCGCGAACCTCATGCAGACCCTTTCCACCAATCGTGTCTTCTGCGCGGCGCAGGCGGTCGGCATCGCCCAGGGTGCGCTCGACATAGCGATGGCGCACTGCCGCGACCGGGTGCAGTTCGGCAAGCCGATCGCCCATCTCGCCCCGGTGCAGTTCATGATCGCCGACATGGCGACCAAGGTGGAGGCGGCGAGGCTTCTGACCCGGCAGGCCGCGCGGGCCCTGGATGCCAACGACAAGAGCGCCGTCCTCTACGGCTCCATGGCCAAGACCTTCGCCTCGGACAGCGCGATGAGCGTTACCACCGACGCGGTGCAGGTGCTGGGGGGATCCGGCTACATGAAGGAGAACGGGGTGGAGAGGATGATGCGCGACGCCAAGCTCACCCAGATCTACACCGGAACCAACCAGATAACCCGAATGGTCGCCGGCCGGGCGCTGCTCCTCCAATAACGCCATCTCCCGCGAAAGGGGTGAGCCGCCAGTCGGCGGGTGGGGTAACCGGTATTGCGGCTTTCCGCTAGGAGAAAGACATGAACAAAGAAGTATTCATAATCGAGTCCCTGCGCACCCCCTTCGGCTCTTTCGGCGGGCGTCTGTCGGATGTCGAGGCCCCGCACCTGGCCGCGACCGTGCTGAGGAAAATCCTGCAGCGGACCGCACTTCCAGGAGGGCAGGTAGAGGAGGTCATCCTGGGGCAGGTCCTCTCGGGCGCAACGGGACAGGCCCCCGCCAGGCAGGCGCTTCGTTGTGCAGGCCTTCCCGATAGCGTAGGGGCGCTCACCATCAACAAGGTCTGCGGCAGCGGCTTGAAATCGCTGATGCTCGGCATGGGGTCGATCCTTTTGGGGGACGCGGACGTGGTGGTCGCGGGGGGGATGGAGAACATGTCCCTCGCCCCCTACGTCCTTCCCAAGGCGCGCCACGGTTACCGGATGGGCAACGGCAGCATCATCGACCTCATGGTGCACGACGGCCTGCGCGACCCCTACAGCGGCAAGCACATGGGGGTGATCGCGGAAGCGAGCGCGGCCAAGTTCGACCTTACCCGGAAGGAGCAGGACGCCTACGCGGTGAGCTCCTACGAACGGGCGCAAAAAGCGGTGCGCGAGGGGCTCTTCAGGGAAGAGATCGTCCCGGTGCTGAAGCCCGGAAAGGGAGGGGAGGTTACCGTCGACGAGGACGAGGAGCCGTTCAGGGTGGACCTCGCCGGACTGACGAAGCTTCCGGGCGCCTTCACCAAGGGGGGGACCATCACCGCCGGGAACGCCTCAACCGTCAGCGACGGCGCGGCCCTGACCCTTTTGGCCAGCCGCACCGCGGTGGAGCTTTTCGGCCTGAAACCGAGGGCTCGCCTGGTCGCCTGCGCCACGAGCAGTCTGCGCCCTGACGATTTCGCCGAGGCCCCGGTCCTGGCAATCGAAAAGGTCGCGGACAAGGCCGGTCTGAAAGTCGACGAGATCGACCTCTTCGAGATCAATGAGGCGTTTGCCGCGGTCCCGCTCATCGTCATGAAAAGTCTGGGATTGGATCCGGAAAAGGTGAACGTCAACGGCGGCGCGGTGGCGATCGGGCATCCGCTGGGTGCCAGCGGCGGCCGCCTCACCGCCACGGTGGTGAGGGAGCTTGCCAGGCGTCGTGCCCGCTACGGTGTTGCCACCCTCTGCATCGGAGGGGGCGAGGCGGTGGCGGCGCTCTTCGAGCGTGTCTAGCGAGGAAGCGATGATCAGGCGTGACCATACAACGTGAATATAAGGAGCGACAGATATGAACAGTGTGAAGAAGGCCAAGCAGAACTACGAGGCGGAGTACCGCCAGAAGCTTTGCACCCCTGAAGAGGCGGCAGCGGTCGTTAAGTCGGGGGATCATCTTTGTTTTCCCATCAGCTGCGGCGAGCCGACCCTCTTCGTGAGGGCGCTCGCGAAGAGGAAGCATGAACTGGAAGGGGTCGTGGTCAACCAGCAGCATCACCTTTGCCCGGACTATTTCACCGAGGACTCCGCGCCCCACATCAAAGTGAACGCCTGGTTCACCAGCCATGTTTCGCGGCAGGCCGTTCAGGAAGGGTGGGCGGACTTCGTCCCCAACTACTTCCACGAGGTGCCGAAACTGCTGAGGGAGTACTGGCCCATCGACGTCGCCGGCACCGTGGTCTCGCCGATGGATGAGCATGGCTACTTCACCTGCAGCCTCTCGGTAGCCTACACGATGGAGGCGGTGAAAAAGGCGAAGAAGGTCGTGCTGCAGGTCAACCCGCAGGCGCCGAGGACCCACGGCAACTGCCACATCCACATCTCGGAGGTCTCCCACATCATCGAGTGCCACGAGCCGCTCCAGGAGCTGTCGATCCCACCCATCTCCCCGGTCGAGGAGGCTATCGGCGGCTACCTTTCCGAACTCATCGAAGACGGCTCCTGCCTGCAGCTCGGGTGGGGAGGTATCCCCAACTCCATCTGCAAGGCGCTCCTCAACAAGAAGGACCTCGGCATCCACACCGAACTCCTCTCGGACGGGATGGTCGACCTGATGCTGTCGGGGGCGGTCAACAACTCGAAAAAGAAAACCCACCGCGGCAAGACCATAGCCACCTTCGCGCTCGGGACCAGGCGCCTCTACGAGTTCATGCACGAGAACCCGCAGATCGAGATGCATCCGGTGGACTACGTCAACTACCCGCACAACATCGGCAAAAACGACAAGGTGGTTTCCATCAACGCGACCCTCCAGGTCGACCTCCTGGGGCAGTGCTGCTCGGAATCGTTCGGTCACCTCCAGTACAGCGGGACCGGCGGTCAGGCGGATTTCGTGCGCGGCTCGAACATCTCTAACGGCGGCAAGGGGTTCATCACCCTCCCTTCCACCGCGAAGGACGGGACCGTATCGAGGATCGTCCCGACCCTCACCTCGGGGGCATCGATCACCACCGGCAAAAACGACGTCGACTACGTCGCCACCGAGTACGGGGTCGCAAAGCTGAGGGGACAGACTGCCCGGCAGAGGGCGCTCAACCTGATCAACATCGCCCATCCGGATTTCCGCGAGGAACTCATGGCCGCGGCGAGGAAGATGAACCGCATTTAACCGGCAGTTTGAGGAGAATCATGAGAGAGAAAATGGTGCGAAGAGTTTTGGCCGTCGGCATGATCACCGCTTTATCCGCAACCTCGGCATGGGCGCAGGAGCTGTCGCAGGGAGGGGATGCGCCTTACAACTGCGACTTCAACCCTTCATGTGAAGTCGCCCCCGGCATCTATGGGAAGATCTCTGCCCCGGTGACCAGCAAGTTCAAGATGTCTCTGGGGGGGTACGTAAAGCTCGACTACATCTACAACTCGGTGAACCTCGGGACCGCTAACGGGGTGGGGACCGTGGCCACCTTGCAGCCAAACGGCATCCCCAAGAGCAGTTCGCCTGCGGGTAAGCAGGACCAGTCTCTCTTCAGCGCCCGGCAGAGCCGGCTCTGGTTCAAGGCCGAAGGGCCCGCGTTTCGGGGGGCGAAGACCGGTGCCCTCATCGAGACCGACTTCTTCGGTTCCGGCGGGAGCAGCGCCGAGTCCGCCAACATGAGGATACGGCTCGCCTACGGCACCCTCGACTGGGCCAACACCCAGTTCCTTTTCGGCCAGTCCTGGGACGTCTTCGGCCCCGCATCGGCTTCTACCATCGACTTCGGCCAGGGGCAAACCACCGGCAACCCGACCACCCCGCGCGTCCCGCAATTGAGGGTGACCCAGAAGGTTAAACTTGACGACCGGAACACCCTGAAGCTCATCGCAGCCCTCCAGCATCCGACCCAGGATTCGAACACGGCCAACGGCACGGCGGGTGAGACCTGGGGGGCGAAGCCCAACGTCGCCGGACAGGCGATGTGGGTCAGCAAGGCGCTCGGGGTGGCCCCGGGGTTCTGGGGCATCCCGATGAATTCGCTCCAGGCGGGATTCTTCGGGCTCTACGGCAACCAGGAGGTGTCAGGCAACACCCACACCGTCGATTCCTGGGGGTACGGTTTCTACACCTTCGTTCCGGTTCTCAGTTCCTCCGACGGCAAGAGCAGGGCTATGACCGCTTCCTTCGAGGGGCAAGTGTACCAGGCGGCGAACATGGCCTTCAACTACGCCACGCTCGCTCCGCTCGTGGGCCCCGCCGGCGACAAGACGGGCGCCAAGGGGTACGGCATATTCGGCCAGGCGATCTTCTACCCGACCCAGAACTTGGGCCTCACCACGGGGTACGGCATGAGGGGCGCCAAGGACCAGGAGGCATTTGTCGAGAGTGGCATCAAAGACTTCCAGAGGTCGAGCTCGCAGATCTTCGCCAACGCTGCCTACGACCTGAACGCCGCGATAAGGGTAGCTGCCGAGTACCAGTACGTGAGCACCCGCTACGGTAACGTCACCGCCGGCACCTCGGACCTCGGCAAGGCCAACGTCTTCCGGTTTTCCATGATGTACTTCTTCTAGTCAGCCGGCGCTCGAGAAGCACCTGACAAGGTGGAGGTGGTTCAGAAGGGGCTTGTGTCGAGGAGTGAGTTACAGTGAAGTTGGCAGGTAAAGAGATGTAAAAATTGGCTGCGGTCTGAACTCGAGCCGGGTGCAGGGGTGCTTGTTAGGTTTTGAAACATAAGCTTGAAGCCTCGGGCTATGAGGTAGCAGCAGGTCTGAAAGGAAAAATGGGAACCTGTGCACGATTGACAAGCGCTTGCGATTTACGTACGATTTGAATATGTACAAGGTATAGGAGGTCGAGATGCCTAGAGTCGCCGTTGAAGAGAATAATAGGATGTCACTGAGAATACATCCGGATGACAAAGCGTTATTGATGCGTGCCGTTGCCTACGAGCATACCGGCCTTACAGATTTTGTGCTGCGCAACGCCATACAGGCGGCAAAGGCCGTGATTGCCCAGGCTGAACAGGTTTCGCTATCGGAGCGCGACAGCCTGCGCGTGCTGGAGGCTCTGGAAAATCCGCCCGCTCCCAATGCGAAGCTGCTGGCGGCGGCTAATGACTTGCCTGTCCTGTAATCATGACCGTCCCCCTTTGGCATGAAGAGCCTATTTCCAAACGCCATAATCGAGATGCCTTTGATTGTGGTGATACTGCATTGAACGATTTTTTGCGCCGTCACGCGCGTCAAATGCATGAGCAAGGGGGATCGAAGACTTTTCTTGCGGTAAGAGATGATGATGCATCCCTCGTTCTGGGTTTCTATTCCCTTAGTCCCGCCTCTGTAGAATTTTCGCGTACTCCTGCAGTCATCAAGCGAGGTTTAGCACGGCATGACGTGCCCGTTTTCCGTCTTGGCCGGCTGGCTATAGACAAGTCTATGCAGGGCAAGGGGCTGGGCGGGCAACTTCTTCTATCGGCGGGCCGGCGTTGCCTTCGTGCTTCTCAAGACGTGGGGGGCGTGGCATTGTTGATTGATGCCAAGAATGAAGCCGTAGCAAATTGGTATGCCAGCTATGGTGCGTTGCCACTGCTGGACACACCGTTTTCTTTGCTTCTGCCGCTGTCAACTATCCGATCAGTTTTAAAAACCGCGGGGAAATTGTAAAGCTTCCCGTTGTCGTCCTTCTTCACCGACCGCTGCAAGGTAGCAAGGTAGCAAGGTAGCAAGGTAGCAAGTGCCAGGTCTTGAAATATAAGGAAATGAAGTGTCAGTAGGTCTGAAGGCTAAAACGGCGAAGGGGCCGGTCATGGTGACCGGCCCCTTCTGATATGACGAGAGTAGGGATCCAGAAACAGGGGCTCCGCCTAAGCGGTCATGAAGACAAGGGAGTCGCTGCGCCGACGGAGTCTGCTTCATGACATCGGCTACTGCGAGGTGTTCGGATCGCCGGCGCCGTCCACCATCAGGAAGTTCATCTTCGGCACGTCCACCGTTTCCACCTGCTTGGTGGAGGGGGCGAAAAGGTGCTTGAGCCGCTTCTTGTAATCGATCTGTTCCATGGGGCTCTCCTTTGGAAGAGGGTATCTATGCCAGCGGCAGCCAGATCTCGGTGCGCAGGTTGGCTGGTTTGGTGCGGCGGGGATCACGGTTGAGGTATCTCTCGAACGCCGGGCACTCGCGCAGTCGCGCGCCGCTTGCGGGAAGCCAGCCGGCAAAGATTCCCCGCAACGTTTGTCCCATCTCCTCGTATGGTCCTTTATGCAGGAAGACAGCGTACCTTCCTCCGGGGATGGTCAGCGTCCCCACATCCCCTTCCGGCCGCAGGTTTCCGGAAGAGGTGATGCAGGTCGTAACGGATCCGGCTCTCCGGGGTGATTTCGGGATCGTCGTGGGAGATGCCGATCAGCTCCGTCTCTGCGGTAATGATTTTCCTTTGGTAGGCAAACCCCATGAGAGCGCTCCACGCAGCGGCTGCGGCATCAGCATACGGGCCGCTGCGGCGGACGAAGAGGACCTCCTTCTCCGCGATCTGCTTTATCTCAGGTTTCAGCGGGATGGCTTCCGGCAGGATCAGTGATCCAGGAGGGTTCGTTGTTGGAGCGCCTGCGTCCCTGAACTCCGAAGGGGTTTGGCCGAAGTGGCATCGAAAGGCTTTGGAAAATGCTGCGGGCGTATCGAAGCCGGTCGCCATGGCGATCTCCGTGACGCTCTCGGCGGTACGGTCAAGTCGCATCGCCGCCCGTTCCAGGCGCAGCCTCCGCACATGGTCATGAAGGGTTTCGCCAACGTGAGCGGCGAAAATGCGGTGAAAGTGGAAGGGTGAAAAACAGGCCACCTCTGCCAGCCGAGCCAAGGAGAGCGACCGGTCCAGATTCTCCCAGATAAATACCTGCACCCGGTTCAGCCTCTCCAGGTAATCGTTTGCGGTAAGTTGTTTCAAAGCGACTCCTCCTGGGCCAATAGATAGCAACCCCCGGCTCTTTCCGCTATTCTATTCTTGCTGTTTTCGGTTTCGGGTGACTTGTTTATCACTGTGCGAATGTGGTACAAGGCGTGGCGTCTCACACATCACAAAGTACGAACGTGTGCTCGCGGTCTTCGTTATTGAGGATGGTAGTGTCATCGATGGGGCATTGCCGACACCAAAACGAAAGTCGGCGGTAGCCCCTGGATAGAGATACGCCGTGTGAGCGAGGAGAAAACAGATGAACAAAAAAGCAGTGGTTTTAGATAATCCTGAATTTGTTGCCGTTGGTGCTGCCATGAAGCGTGCCGCAAAGGCTGCCCATTCCCTTGCCCGAAAGAACAGGACCCCTTGTTATATCTGGAAAGACGGGGTAATCGTCGATCTGCTGAAGTCAACCAAGATGAAGAAAACGTCCGAGGGCCCCAAATAGTTGAAACAATGGTGATCCAAATAGCAGGCGATGGCGAAAACGGTTTTGTAGGCTGAGGGGGACGCTGGTCAGTTCGTTGCTTACTCCGACCAAGTGAGGGCGCGATCGCTACATATCTGCACATAAAACGCCAAAAAGGCCAGTCGCAATGACTGGCCTTTTTGTAAGGTGGCGGAGAGATAGGGATTCGAACGCGACTTAACTCCTCTGGTATTTTTCTAATTTTACTGTAATTTCAGAAACTTAAACCCACACGCCTACCAGCCAAAGTCCAGTAAAGTCTAGTAAAAACCACCTGAATCAAACAGGTGATGTGAAAGCTCAGTGAAAGTCTAAGCCGGGTTCTCTGCCACATGATTGTCTTCGAAGACACCGCCCGGGTTTTTCGAACAGCCATCCGAGCCTCATATATCTCCTTGTAATCATGGGCTCAGACAGATGTTTTAGGCTGCTAAAAGGTTGTCGGTAGCATTTAGCTGTCCCCTTCGTCTTCGTTTTCGTTTTCCCGGCTTTCTTCCGCTCTGCTCGCGGGGCTGCTTGGTCCTCTGGCGGTAAGATCTGCCCTGTCTAACTTGAACTCGTCGTAGATCCCTAGCTTCTTCATGATGAAGGGCAAAATCTGATGGATCGCTCGCATGCCCTGGAGGAGTTCATTCATGTAAATATCTGGATGTATTTGCGAGGATCTAAAACCGAAGCTCTCGGCTTCTGCTTCGCATCCGAGGTGGTCATGATCATCGTAGACCAACTCAAGAAGCTCGGCTTTGAGCGGTATACCGGCCTTGAAGGCAGCCTCTTTGACTTTGTTCAGCCACTCTTCGTATTCTTTTGTGACTTTGTATTTGAAGCTGTCGAAGTTAGACGTCAATCCTTTGCCATCTTCGATCTTAGAAGCAGCTAACCTTATAAGGTTTGGCTCGATTTCTTCGCCTATTCCTTCTTCAAGGAGCGCGTCTTCAAACAAGGTGGAAGAAAGGTATGCAACGTAGAATCCATAGACATCGTTGAGCGACGTGTAGATCTCGTAGATGAGGGACGAGTACGGGTTCTCCTTGAATAGGATTTCGCAGATGTCTTCGATATCATCTCCGTCATAGTCAATGTCTTTTGGGAACTTTCTCGGTAGTTCAACGCCCATTTCTCTGAGAACGGAGAATGTCTGCTCACACAAAAATCCTTCCTCATCTAGAAGGGGGTCAGTGCGGTATCCAGTTTCAGCATTATCCATTGCTGAATCGGCTATGTAACGTATCAAATTCTCCCACTTATCCACGTCTTCAAGAGAGTCTGATCGCAATACCAATTCAGGATCTCTGTCACCAATATTAGTGATGTCACGGAGCTTTTTCTCCATGTCGTATGACATATACTCTCCCTTCTTCCACTTACTGATTTGGGCAGGTGAAACGCCGAGGCGAAGGGCGAGTTCCTTCTGCTTGCAGGACAGAGTTCGGAGCGCGAGTTCCACCAGAGCTTCACTATCGTTCATTTTGTAGCCTCCTGTCGTGGTGATGATTTATATTATAGCAGCATTAAGTAAATTTACAAGTCAATTAAGTAAATTTGACAGAAGGGGAAGTAGGGGGCTTTTACTCATTTATTAAGGGGAAACGGGATTCGAACCCGCGAGAGTGCAAGTTCCACTCCCCCATTGACGCCTCAGGAAGTTCCTTCCGATAAGGTCAGGATCGAACTGACGACCGCTTGACTGCCAATTACGCAGGCGGTAGGCACCATTGCTAACTGAAAAAGGGTAAGCCAACATTTGTGGCCGTGTGGGAAGTGCTGGATAGGGATATCAACTGGTAGAGGTGCAATATTGCGTATTCCGATGATTGCGACCGGGTGAACTGATGTGATTGTGACCGCCGTTCCGCTGTGATTGCGACCAGCGTTCCGGGGATTGCGACCGGGTAGTCGCGAGGTGAGGTCGTCACTGTCTCATAGGTCCCGTGTCAGGTCAACGTCGATCTCTTCCGCCGCATCGAGTCCTTCCC
>NZ_AUGE01000014.1 GCF_000426865.1 Citrifermentans bremense R1 | reverse complement strand
TGAGGCTTGACCATAAAAAATTCTTAGAGAGGGGGGTGGGTTTCCCACCCCCCGATCATAAACTGCTAGCAGTCAAAACCTACAAATCACGAAGATGCAATTGTAGAGAAATATATTGCGAGAGCCGTAGAGGTTCGAGCTAAGAGTTTCTCTGTGGCTATGCCGAGAGGGTCACACCCGTTCCCATCCCGAACACGGAAGTTAAGCCTCTCAGGGCCGATGGTACTGCACTGGTAACGGTGTGGGAGAGTAGGTCGCCGCAGGGAATTTAATAGAAAAGCCCCGTCAGGATTTCCTGACGGGGCTTTTCCGCGTCTGCTATAGGCCCTTTTTCCACTTCCGCTATGCCTGCCTCTGTGCCATCGGGCAGTTGGCAGCAGGCCCGAAGATGGTGCCGAAGTTAAAATAGGAATCTCTGAAACAGTGCCCTGCTTTTCTCTGACACTCCTCCAGTTTGTCGCAGTCGTAACAAGCAGACCCCTTGAACTTCTCCCTGGGAGGATAGGCGAAGTTCAGCAGGCACTCACTATTCCAGACTTCAAGCAGCGACTGGGTCGATACGTCCCCCACAAAGAAAGATTCATCCTGTGGCACCGTGTCACAGAGGACCACTTTCCCATCCGGAGTTACCGTCATACTGATACGGCCGCCGGCACACTGCATCCGACTTTTCCAGTAGCTGATCTTACCTGAACTTTCGTCACCTATGTCCACTGATATCTCTATCGGTCCCGGTTGGAATACCGATGCCGATTCCATACACTGTTCGGCGCCACGCGCGGGACCAATGCCGATTGTGCTAAGGTTGATCTCCGGAAAGTCGAATCTTGCCTTCTGGCACTGTTGGGCAATTGAAAACTTGTCATGGCTGCTCAAAGATAAGTTGCCGTTATGCTGATGATACACTTTCGCGTAGGCCGCGACTGTTATCTGCGTAACTCCCATCTCTGCCAGCTGTTTGATCCATGGATATATTCGCGAGGCATTGACCGGCGTAGCCACGGCTTTGACTCGAAAGTTGAACCCTCGTGCTTGCAGATTCCTGATGCTTTGGACTGACTTGCTGACATGAACGCTCTTGTGAGCTGATCCTTCGTCCGGCCCGTCGATAGTCAGCTGTATCTCGCGCAGATACTGATTGATGGGGTTGGTCATTCCTACCTCTACCAGCCGGTCTGCGATTTCTTCTGTGATGCAGCATTTGGTCGGAAGCTGAAACAGCATATCCTTCGCAATTAGTTCGCCGATCAGTACCAAGGCTTCCTTTCTGTATAGCGGATCTCCTCCGGAAAGAGTCACCTGCTCTATACCCAGGGTTTTGGCTTCCCCTATGATCTCCTTCCATCGCTTTGCAGGGAGTAATGTATTCTCCGGCAGGTAACGACGCTGCGCTTGGCAATACCTGCAGTTGGTCTCGCATTCGTTTGAGAACATCAGGTTCAACGACAGCGGTGCTGCCGGCCTTTTCTGCTCCTGCGGCTCCGACATGTTTGAGGCGAACCGCAACGGGTCCATTTTGACCACGAAGGGTTCGAGTTCGGGTGTCATGTCGACTACGGCGTCACATTCCTTATTTGTGGCAACGATCACTTTGGTCACGAATTCTTTAGCAGCTTCGAGATTCTCAAATCCGTGGGCGTACTGGACGATCAGGCACAGGTGCCTGAAGGCGAGGCGCCCATCCATGAGGGAAAGCGTCGCTCCCACCGCCGGTGAAACCAGGGAATAATCGCTTTGTTCAGCTGCATATCTGCTGAGTAAAGTCCAGTCGCCGTTTCGTTTTAGCCGCCAGTAGGGCGATATCACCGGCGTTGAGGTATCTGTGATCTCGACATCCTTGCCCAGCACGGAACATTGCAGTTGCATGTGGTTCCTCCTTGCCTGCTGCAGTATCTACTTTTCAGTATAGCGAGCTGAAAAGGCTTGAAAATGCGCACGAACGCACACCAGTCTATAACAAGGTTAAAAACTGTCAATGTTCCAATTTTAAAATAGGCTTTATGGTGGGCACGCTGCACCTCATCTTTACGATGAACGATCTACTCCCGATAATGCTGTAGCAGGCGGCGCGAGATAGCTGGAGCAGTGTCATGGGGCCATGGGAAAAGCGCTGTCGCGATGCTCATTGCCTGCACTTTATGAGAAAGCTTGGCTGGTGCCGGTGGTGTGTGATATTTCTTTTTGTGCGAGCAGCAACAAAAGGTGGCGGGGTGATTGGATATGACGACGGAAAGACAGATTCAACTGGAAGCTGGCTGGAAATTACACCTGCTGGAGGAGTTCCAGAAGCTTTACATGGCTGAGTTGAAGGAGTTCTTGCGCCTTGAGATTGCGCGCAAGAAGACCATCTACCCCAAGGGGAGCGAATACTTCAACGCCTTCAACTCCACCTCCTTTGACAAAGTAAAGGTGGTGGTGCTCGGGCAAGATCCCTATCACGGACCGGGCCAAGCCCATGGACTTAGCTTCTCCGTTGCGCGCGGGGTAGATATTCCGCCTTCGCTGGTGAACATCTTCAAGGAGATCCAGACGGATCTCGGGCTCCCGCAGGAGGACTTCAGGCACGGCTACCTGAAGTCCTGGGCTGACCAGGGCGTTTTGCTCCTGAACAGCGTGCTGACGGTCGAGGCTGGACGCGCCGCTTCACATCAGGCGAAGGGGTGGGAAATCTTCACCGACCGCGCCGTCTCCATACTCAACGAGAAGAAGTATCACCTAGTTTTCATGCTTTGGGGAGCCTACGCCCAGAGAAAAGGGGGCGTAATCGACGAGAAGAGGCACCTCGTCCTGAGGGCGCCGCATCCGTCGCCCCTGTCCGCTCACCGCGGTTTCCTCGGTTGCCGGCATTTCTCCCAGGCCAACGCCTACCTGGCACGGCACGGGATGGATCCTATAGATTGGCGTCTCCCCGCCTAGCGGCTGCGCGCCATCTCCCCCTGCCCGGAAGGGGAGGGGGGCTTAATACCTGAATCTGCAGATCTGCAGCCTCAGACTCTCCGAGAGCCGGTTCAACTCGTCCGCAGTCGACATGGATGCACGGTTTTCCCTGGCTGCGCCCTGGATGATCCCGGTAATCTGGTGCACGTTATTGCTGATCTCGCGGCTGGTCGCGCTCTGCTCTTCGGCGGCCGTTGCTATCTGCCCAATCTGCAGCGTCACCTCGTTGACCTGTTTCAGAATTTCCGCCAGGCTCTCCCCCGACTTGACAGAATCTTCGGCCCCCTTTGCAGCTTCCCGTGCGCTTTCGTGCATTACTTGCACTGCCCGGGCGGTCTCTTCTTGAATCGACCTTATGTTGACCTCGATCTCCTTGGTGGCGCTGGTGGTCCTTTCGGCTAAGCGGCGCACCTCGTCGGCCACAACCGCAAAGCCGCGCCCCTGCTCACCGGCGCGAGCCGCCTCTATCGCCGCGTTCAAGGCCAGGAGGTTGGTCTGGTCCGCAATGTCCTGGATGGTGCCGATGATGTCGCCGATCTGTTCCGACTTTACCCCTAGATTGCCGACGCTCTCAGAGGTGGCTCGCACCTTCTCGTTGATGAGCTTCATTCCGTCGATGGTGCGCTCGACGTCGGCGGAGCCATAGCGCGCCATCTCGCAGGCTCGCTGGGCGCTGTCGACAGCGCTCAGGCAGTTCTTGGAGATGTCCGCGGAAGTGGCAGCCATCTCCTCGCCGGCGGTCGATACGGTTTCTGTCTGCACGGCTACTGCCTCGGTGGTGTCGGCAAGCCTCTCTGTGCTGGAGTGCAGCTCGGAACTCGCGCTCGCCACGGAGTTCGCGTTGTCGGCCACCGTCTGCACGATGGTGTGGACCCGGTCGATGAACCGGTTGAAATAGCGGCTGGCGGCACCTATCTCATCGCCGGATTCGTTAAGGCGATGGGTGAGGTCACCGTCCCCTTCCGCTACATTCTGCAGAGTCCTGATCAACTCTCGCAGCGGCATCAGTGCCTTGTGCAGGGCCAGGTAGCCCGCCAGCGCCAGGGCGCCGCCGAGCAGTGCGGACAGCGCGAGGATCAGGTATTTCAGTCTCTCGAATACTGCCAGGTACTCGGACTTTTTCTCGCCCACGAAAAGAGCGCCGATCACCTTGCCGCCGCCGTCTTTGAGGGGGAGATAGGAGGCGAAGTGCGGAACCCCCAGGATGCTTGCCTCCCCCTGGTAGGTAGCCGCGCGATCGACGACTGCCTCGCGCGCAGGTCCCTGGAGCCTGGTGCCGACCGCGCGGGAGCCGTCCTCCTTCTTGATCGTGGTCGCGACCCGGACGTCGTCCCTGAAGATGGTCGCCTCCCCCCCGAAGATCTCTTTCATCCTGTCGGTCAGGGCGTTGTCGCCGTCCAGCGTCACACCGTTTGCCTGCAGCTTGCCGTCCACCAAGACTATGCTGCCATCGCTTTTGCCGATAAGTTCGCGGAAAGCCATGATCCTCGAGGCTAGTGAAACGTTGACCTGGCGCGTGATCTCCTTCCTGGTGACGTAGAGAGAAATAGCCGAAGTGGTGATGGTCGCGATGAGCACCATGCCCACGTTGCTGATCAGAATCTTCTTGCTTATGTTCATGCTGGTCCCTTTGTTGCGCGTGTTTGTGATGGTGACAACGGAAGCTTCGAAAAGACCTATCGGGGATAGCGGAGCAATCTTTAGAAAAAGTATACGGGTCGATGTATACACAATCACTGCATTCTTCAGCGGAGAGGTGAAGTGGTAAGACCGCGGCCAAGGACGGACTTCCTCCCACTGAAGCAGCAAGAAGAATTACTGTCATAGCCGATAAAGAAATTCACTTGCAGTTGTCTCAGGCGATTAGCTATACTCTTAGAAAAGGGAGCCACACTTACAAAAAGGAGGTTGGCTATGAAAGCTTTAGCTACTAAATTGGCCGTGTTCACGGCCGTTACTCTCATATCGGCGCTCCCGGTACTTGCCGGTGAAAACGGTATGGGGATGAGTTCAGGAGACAACTTTCAGAAGGATGAATGCCTGCTGGTGGCCCAGACATGCCGTGACAGCGTTGACACTATTCAACAGAGGATAGACAGGCTCAGCAAAGAGATCGGCAAGGGGACCAGTGTCTACAACCGGGACGAGCTGAAGCGTCTAAATTCCCAGCTGCAAGACGCAACGCGTACGCTGGAGATGCTGATCAGTAACGGCGCCTGAAAGAGAGTGCCGGAAGTTGCATGACAAGAGATGGGGGCCGCCGGCCTCCATCTTTTTTTTTAGGGATCGGGGGAGTTACGGCGCGGTCTGCGCTTCGGACTTGAAAGCGGAAAAGGCCTGCAGCAACTGAAGGAAAAGGGCTTCAAGAGGCTCAGCATCCTCTGCCTTGGCTGCGGACTCCATCCTCGCGGCGAGTTCGCGCATCACGGGCGCTCCCATGTTGGCGGATGTTCCGGCTATGGTGTGGGCACGGTAATAGACTGCGGCAAGATCCCGGTCCGAGACCGCCTCCTTCAGTTGATCCAGGTGCTCGGTTGCCGCCGTGATGAATTTCACCACGAACATCCCCACCGCTTCCTCTTCCCCCCCCAGGCGCTCCAGGAGGTCGGCCCGGTCGAAGGCCGGCATAGGTGCTGCTTCGGGCACCGGTGAGGGAGTGGCTGCGGACCCGGAGGAGTGGAGAGCGTCGGAGGTGGCCACCTTCCGGATCATGGAGGCGATTTCCCGTTCCCGTACCGGCTTCGACAGATAGCTGTCCATGCCGGCACCGGTACAGATGGTGATGTCCTCCTTCATCGCATTGGCGGTCATAGCGCAGATGTGGACCCGCCACCCGGTCCCTTGCTCGCGGCTCCTGATGATCCGGGTCGCTTCCAGCCCGTCCATGACCGGCATCTGAACATCCATGAAGATGAGGTCGAAGCTCTCCTGTTCCCACTTTTCTACGGCCTCTTGTCCGTTTTGCGCGGTGGAGATCTGGTGGTTGCCTGTTTTGGCGATGAGCTTCGCGGAGATCAGCTGGTTGAGCGGTACGTCGTCCACCACGAGGATCTTCAACTCACGCTCGACCTTCTCGCCCGGCGCTTCGCCCTCTTCCTCGGCGGGACGCTCGCCGGCTTTCGGCTGATTCATCTCGATACTGAAGCTGAAAACGCTCCCTTTTCCCAGCGCGCTTTGCACGCTCAGCTCCCCCCCCATCAGCTCGACCAGGCTTTTGCTGATGGAAAGCCCCAACCCGGTCCCGCCGTAGAGGCGGGTGGTGGAGCTGTCGGCCTGGGAGAATTTCTCGAAGATGACTTCCATAGCTTCCGGGGCTATGCCGATACCGGTGTCGGCGACGGAGAACTTCAAAGCGACGCCGTTTTCTCGGCTCCCCGCCAAGGCGGCAGACAGGGTGATGCTCCCTTTCTGGGTGAATTTGAGAGCGTTTCCCAGGAGGTTCGCAAGTACCTGCCGGAGTCGAACCGGGTCCCCCAGCACCAGTTCAGGAAGCCCCGGGTCCGCCTCCAACTGGACCCGGACTCCTTTTTCCTGGCCGCGGAGCACGAACGGTTGCAGCGAGCGGTCCAAAAAGCGCCTCAGGTCGAAGACGATGGCCTCCAGCGTTATCATGCCGGCTTCGACCTTGGAGACGTCGAGGATCTCATTGATGATGGTGAGGAGGTTTTCTGCACAATCGGAAAGGGACTCCATGTAGCCTTGCTGCACCTGGTCGAGCGGCGTCTCCATCAGCAGCTTGGCTAGGCCGATCACCCCGTTCATCGGCGTCCTGATCTCGTGGCTCATGTTGGCCAAAAAGACGCTCTTTGCCGCGGTGGCGGCCTCGGCCTTGACCAGCGCTTCTTCAAGTTCGGTAGTGCGCTGGGCGACCTTCATTTCCAGATTCTGCATGTGTTCCTGGAGCATGTCGTAGAGCTCGGAGTTTTCCACCGCATAAGCCGTGTTGATCAATATGCTGCTCAGGGCGTTGAGGGTGGAGACCTCGGCGCTTAGGTGGCTGCCGGGAAGTATCCCCACGAACATCCCCCTGATGCGGCTGTTGGTGGCGAGAACGTGCAGCACGAGCGTATCGGTGCCGGTGAGCGTCGGCACCACCACGGGGTGGTTTTGGTTGACGGCCCAGGCGAAGGTGCCGTCCTGCACCCGCGCATCGACCTCGTTCATGACCTCGCCACAGGAGAATTCGGGGTCGCAGACGGTGAGGCTGAAGGAAGCGTCCGCTTCGATGCCGAGCATGCCGAGAGCGGTGAAAGGTATCAGCCGCTTCAACTGGCCGAAGACCGCCTTGATCACGAAGGAGGGTTCCTTCTGACGGTAGATGTCCGACTGGAAGTCGCTGCATGCGGTGAGCACGTCGAGCGTCTTCAGGTAGTTCAGGTTGGTTTCCTCGAGGAAGTTCACCCTCTCCTGAAGCTTACGGACCTGCGTCTGTGCGCTCTCATTGCGATGCATCTTCACTCCCGAACAGCACCGATACGGTCTGTTCATAGGTGCTGTCCACCTGTTTAACCAGTGTGGGAAGGAAGTAGCAGGAGATCTGCAGCCGGTCCCACACCCCATGGTCCAGTTCGGGCACGAAGATCTCGCCGCTGTTGCCAAGCTGCAGGGCGTGGGCGATGATGTCGGCTATGTGGAGTATGGAGCTTTCGCGCGGGTATTGATCGCCCAGGCGGCAGTCGTGATGGGCGCCGACCGGTTCGGCCACCCGGGGGGGGATCTTCCATTTTTTCAGCAGGGCCCCCCCGACGTCGGCGTGGTCGAAGCCGAACTTCTCGCGCTCCGCGCGGTGCAAGAGGGCCTCCGTCGCCCGGCACTGTTCCATGAGCTGCAGGCAGATCCCCGGCACCCGGACGTACATCACCAGCCGGCCGATATCGTGGAGGATACCGGCGACGAAGAAGCGCTCCAGGTTAGCCTCGCGCTGGCTGGTGGCAAGAATACGCGCCGCGAGCCCGGTGGCGATGCTGTGCTTCCAGAACTGCTCCATGTTGACCAGGTCCTCGGGGATCCCCTTGAAGACGTCCATGACCGAGAGGGCCAGCGCCAGGTCGCGCACCTGAAGCACCCCGATGATGGTGACTGCCTGGGTGATGGTGTCTATCTTAGAGAAGTAGCCGAACAGGGGGCTGTTGGCGAGCTTGAGTATCCTGGCGGTAAGCCCCTGGTCCTCGGAGATGATCTTGGCGATGTCCCCGATGGAACTGCGGGGGTGGTCGATCGCCTCCGATAGTTGCGAGTAAAACATGGGAAGGGAATGTATGGTGGAAACGTCCTCCACCATGTGCTCCACCGAGGAATGCGGCTTACGATGCACTGGCAGCCCTCCTTTCGGTGCAAAGACGCAGCAGCTCCTTCACCGCGGGATGCTCCGGGTCGTTGTGTACGAACAGCCTCTCCACCTCGGCTCGCGCCTGGCGTAAAAGCTCGGGGTCCACCTCCTCGTGCTGAGGCACCTCGGCGTCCTCGGCGATCCCTTCGCCTACGATCTCGACCTCGAGCACCCCCCACATCCTGAAGATCGAGAAATGCTTGTCGGTAAGCTCCGCTCCGGTCGGAAGCAGCATCCTGCCGCTGCGGTCGCAGACGTTGCGGCTTAAAACCATGCCGGGGGCCAGGTTGTCGATGTGGACAACTGCCAAGAAGACCTCCTTTGTTGCACCTGCTCGCGGGGGGGCGCGTTCTCATGAATTGAGCTGCTACTTGCGTATCGGTGCTTGTTGCGGTTTCTTTAGTTCCCGGACCACCTTCCGGCAGGAAGGCGGCAAAAAAGCGGGTCCGGCACCGCCGCCCCTGGCCCCGGCGAGGAACTCGTGGGATAGGGCGCTATGGGGTTGACATGGACCCCAACCCCGGTCTTTAATAGGCGATGTCCAAACTCACTCATGAAGATCCTCGTTCCTCGAAAGCCACTTTCTGGCTGATACTGACCACCTTCTTCTGGGGGGGCAGTTTCATCTTCAACAAGATCGGCTTCCGGGAGATCCCGCCGGTCACCTTTTTGTTCTTCCGCTTCGCCCTGGCCACGCTGCTCATGGCGGCGATCTGCCTGCCGCGCCTGAAGCGCTTCAACCGTAATGTCCTGACAAAGGGGCTCATAGTCGGAGCCGCTCTCGCCGCCACCAACCTCTCCTTCGTCCTCGGGGTGAGCGGCACCAGCGTCTCGCGCGCGGGATTTCTTAACAACCTGTTCGTGCTCATCATCCCCTTGCTTTGCTTCGCCTTCTGGCGCGAGCGCTTCGACCGCTGGACCGCGACCGGGCTCTTCCTGGCTCTTGCCGGCCTGTGGCAGCTGGCCCAGGGCGGGGTGGAAGGATTCAACAAGGGGGACCTGCTCTCCACCCTGTGCGCGCTCTTCATCGCCTTGCACATCATTTCGGTGTCGAAGCTTTTGCGGGACGAAGACGTCTACCTGTTGAGCCTGGTGCAATTCGCCACGGTCACGGCGGTAGGGGGCCTGCTGTTCCTGGTGCTCCCGGCGCCTCCTTTTGCTATCGGCCCGGTCTCGGGCGGGTCGCTCGTTTACTGCGCCATCTTCCCGACCGTGATCTGTTTCACCCTGCAAAACACCTATCAGCGCTACACCACCCCCACCAAGGCTGGGCTCATCTACACCATGGACCCGGTCTGGAGCATGCTGGGGGGGACGCTGATCCTGGGGGAGCGGCTGACCGCGGGGGAGTGGCTCGGCTGCTCCCTCATCTTTGCCTCCGTCGTCCTTCCCCTTTCGATCAAACGCCTGCGTGAGCGGCACCTGGGGATCGACTACCGCGCCGAAGGCGCAGCTGCCGACTAGGCAGGATGCGCCGCAGGTCTCTTTTGTTGACTTCGCTACATTCTCGGATACCCTCGCGCAGGTATTTCATCTCGACTTTTTAAGGAGGGGGCATGCCCGAACTGCCGGATCTCACCATCTACGCGGAAAACCTGGCCCGGAAGCTGACCGGGAAGAAAATCGCGACGGTTTCCTTCCACGGCAGGGGGCGTCTGAACGTCGCTCCCGATGAACTCTCCGCCGCGCTCACAGGTGCAAAGCTCACTGCCGTGCGCAGGACGGGAAAGCAGGTTTCTTTCCAGGTCGACAACGGCGCCATGCTGCGGGTTCACCTCATGCTGACCGGCGGCTTCGTGCTGACCAAGGCTGAGCAGCTGGACTGCCTGGAGGCGCCGGTGGTGACCGTCACCTTCAGCGACGGTTCCGCGCTCGCGGTTTCGGATCCCAAGGGGTGGGCGACGCTGACATTGAACCCGCAGCCTGAGCGGGAGGCGCCGGACGCGTTGGACCTCCGCGCCGATCAGTTGCAGCAGCTGTGCGCGAAGAAGCCGAAGGCGCTGATCAAGGCTCTGCTCCTGGACCAGTCGTTCATCGGCGGCATCGGCAACGCCTACGCGGACGAGATCCTGTGGGAGGCGCGCATCTCCCCCAAATCGGCGGCAGGAAAGCTTCCCCCCGAGGCGGTCTTGGCGCTGGCGCGGGCCATTCCCGCCGTTCTCAAGGACGCCATAGCGGAACTCCGCAAACGCCACCCGGACATGGTCGCCGGCGAGTACCGAGAGTTTCTCAAGGTGCACCGCCCCGGCCTGAAGCAATCCCCCACGGGGGCGTCCGTCATCAAGGAGAACATCTCCTCTAAGCAGACCTACTACACCGACGAACAGCAGCTCTACAGATAAGAACCCAAGGGGCGCGGGGTATCCCCGCCGCCCCCGAACGCTGCATAGCCGCCCCTTTATCCTCTTTTGCCCGCCGCCTGGCTCAGCTAATCCTTTCCCGTATTCCTTCGCCTGCACCTGCCGGACCGATACCCTCGCTCTTTGCCGAGCAGAACTTTCGCGTCTGTTTTCCGTGATGGATTGGATTCAACTTTCCGGATCCTCTGCGTTGACAACAAGAGAAAGCCGGATACTTTTAGACAGTTAGTTTTTGCTAATGTTGCATCAAAACCACCGGCTACGGCCAAAAAGGGGAGAAAAAACATGAAAAAGTTTCTGTGGATGGCGGTCGTTTCTCTGTTTGCGTTGAGCATGGCAATCCCCGCACTCGCGGCGGAGAAGGTGTCCAAGTCCGACAAGGCGTTCGTGAAGGATGCAGCCAGCGGCGGGATGATGGAGGTCGAGGCGGGACGCCTGGCCCAGCAGAAGGGGGCTTCCCAGGAGATCAAGGACTTCGGTCAGATGATGGTCACCGACCACGGCAAGGCCAACGATGAATTGGATAGCATCATTTCCAAGAAGCAACTGAAAAAGCCGGCCAAGATGGACGCCAAGCACAAGAAGATGGTCGACCAGCTAAACGCCCTGTCCGGCGCCGAGTTCGACAAGAAATACGCCAAGGAAATGGTCAAGGACCATGAGAAGGACGTGGCGAAGTTCAAAAAGGCGAGCACAAGGGTGAAGGATCCAGAACTGAAAGGGTGGGTGGACAAGACCTTGCCGGTCCTCGAACAGCACCTGCAGCACGCAAAGGACATGGCCAAGAAGCTCGGGGTCGAGAAATAACGGCGCCTCCAGCAGCTGCAAGAACAGCGATGGGGCTTCGGGAAAACCCGAAGCCCCATTTTTGCGCCCGGCGATTATCAATCCTGCGTCCGTCCGTAGCAGATCGTCATCTCGGCGAGACGGGAGGCGACCTCTCCAAGATCGGCTGGCGGGATCCTCCACTCCCAATTCCCTTCAGCTTTCCCCGGCGTATTCATCCTCGATTCCCCGCCTGCTCCCAAGACGTCCTGCATCTGGATCACCGCCGTGTGCGCCACCGACCTCAGCGCCAGCCTGATCAGTTCCCAGTTCACTCCGTTCTCAGCCTGCCGCCCCAGATAGCGGAAGAGTTCTTGCCGCTCCTTATCGTCGGCGCCATGGTACCACCCGGTGACGGTGGCGGTGTCGTGGGTGCCGGTGTAGGCCACGCTGTTGCGGGGGTGGAGGTGCGGCAGGTTGCTCTTTTCCTGCGCCTCCTTCTGGAACCCCAAGAGGAGCACCTTCATCCCGGGGATGGCGTGCCGTGCCATGGTCTCCCTGACCTCGGCGCCGATGGTCCCCAGGTCTTCGGCGATTACCGGGAAGAGGGGATAGTGCTGCAGCATGGCGTTGAAAAATTCCTGCGTCGGGGTTTGCTGCCAGCTCCCCCTGAGCCCGTTTTGCTCCCCTGCCGGGACCTCCCAATAGGAGATCAGGCCGCGGAAATGGTCGATCCTCACAAAGTCGTACTGCCTGAACAGGTAGTGAAAGCGCCTGATCCACCAGTTGAAACCGTTACGCTTCAGCCCGTCCCAGTCGTAGACCGCGCAGTTGAAGAGCTGCCCTTCGGCGCTGAAGGCATCGGGGGGGCTCCCGGCGAGCACGTACGGCTTTTTCCGCTCATCGACCTTGAACAGTTCCGGATTGGTCCAGATGTCCACGGCATCGTAGTTCATGAACATGGGGAAGTCGCCGATGATCCGGATCCCCTTGCCGTTGCAGTAGTTCTTCAGCAGGTGCCACTGCTTGAAGAAGAGGTACTGCAGGAACTTCTCCAGCTCTACCTCGTCCCAGAGCTCTTCGCGCAGCAGCTGCACCTTCTCGCTGTTGCGGTTGATGAGTTCCTGCGGCCATTCGGTCAGCGGGGCATTGCCGAGATGATCGCTGAGCGCGGTAAAGAGGGCATGGTCCTCAAGCCACATCGAGTTGCCCCGGCAGAACCTGGCGTAGTCCTCAGGCACCCCCCCCTTCTGGAAGCGGGTGTGCGCCCGCTGGAAAAGCTGCCGCTTGAAACGCGAAGCGGCCTGGTAATCCACCCGGTGTTCCGGGAAGCGGGGACGGTCCTCCACCTCCTGCTGCGTCAGGAGCCCCTCCGCCGCCAGCAACTCAGGGCTGATCAGGGCGGTATTACCGGCGCAGGAGGAGAGGGAGCTGAAGGGGGAGTCGAAATACCTCTTGTTGGTGGGGTTGAGCGGCAGGATCTGCCAGTAGCTCTGTTTTGCCTCGCACAGGAAATCGGCGAACCCGTAGGCGCCGGCGCCAAAGTCTCCTATGCCGAATGGGGAGGGGAGGGAAGTGATGTGACAGAGAATCCCGCTACCGCGCTTTTTCATAAATCCTCCCGTAGAAAAGCCCCACCTGCGTGGAACAGGTGAGGCTTTGTGGATGATTCCGGCGTCACTGACGGTGCTCCCCTAACCGGAGGCTAGAGCACCCGCAGGAAGGCGACCAGATTCGTCTCCTCCTCAGCGGAAAGCTTGAGCCCGAGCACCAGGTTGAAGAACTTCACCGTGTCCTCCAGGGTGAGGCAACGACCGTCATGCATGTACGGCGGGCTTTCCTTGATCCCCCTCAGGGTGAAGGTTTTGATGGGGCCATCGCCCGGCTCGCGGGTGAAGTGCTCCATCTGCAGGTCGTGCATCTGGTGGTCCAGGTAGAACGGGGCAGGGTGGCAGCTGCCGCATCTACCCTTCCCGAAGAAGATCTTCTGGCCGGATATTTCCGCCGGGGTAGCTTTCATGGGGGCCAGGTAACCGGCAGGGTCGAGTTTGGGGGCTGGAGGTACGTCGAACATGTTCTGCATCTGGGCCATGTGGCTGACCTGGACCCGGCTCAGGATGTTCATCCCTTTTTTGGCGGCGTGGATTTCGTCGCCGTTGAAGTAGGCGGTGCGCTGCTCGAATTCGGTAAAATCCTCGACCGAGCGCAGGCTGCGCTTGGACGAGTGGATCTGCTGGTTGAAGAGCCCCCTGAGGCTCACCGTGTCGAGCCGGAAGCGGCGCTCCTGGGGACGGATGTCGGGGCTTAGGTGGAACTGGGCGGTGGTGTGCCCGTTGACGTGGCAGTCGAGGCAGGCGACCCCGAGGCTGGCCTGGGAGGATTTGCGGTCGTCGGTGGGGTTGAACTCCTCCTGCGGGAAGGGGGTCACCAGCATCCGCAAGCCGTCCAACTGCACCGGGGTGAGGAGGTCCTTGAAGAGGCGGTAGAAGTTGTTGATGCTGACCACCTCGCCGCGGGAGACGTCACCCAGTTCCGGGCGGTTCTGCAGGAAGATGGCGGGTGGGAACTCGGGGAGGAAGGCATCGGGTAGGTCGAAATCGACATCGAAGCGCTGCAGCCTCGGGAACATGTCGATCTGGATCTGGGGGAAGACCTGCCCGCCGTTGACCTGCTTGGGATGAGGCAGCGGCGGGTAAGGGAAGAGGTTGCCGGACCTGATCTGCTCGGGGGACATCGCCGCCAGCTTCTCCCAGGTAGTTCCTTGGGCAAGCAGCGCAGTCGGCCCTACTGCAATGGGCTTGCCGCGCGACATCTTCACGTCAGGGGAGAGATTCGGCTTCAGGTTGTACCTCATTTCCAGAAGGCGCCTCTGAGTCGCCATCACCCTAGGCTTCTCGGCCACGTCCTTCTGGTACACCTCCTGGAAGGTGGTCATCGGCTTCTTGGCATCGAGGGGGTCGCGGTAGAAGTCGAAACCGAGAATCTTCCCCTCGTCGGGCTGGTTCTTGAAAGCCGTCGAGGCGGGTTCCGCCTTCGTTGCCGTGAACAGATCCGAGTTGTCGTGCTGGTCCTTTTGCTGTTCGGGGCGGGGCCTTGCCACCTCCCTGGGGGTCTGCGCATCCTGGACCGCGTCGTAGGGCGCCTTCCTGGCGGCCGTTTCCTGGGGCTGAGTCCAGGATCTGGTAGCCGGAATGATCAGGGCTGCTGCAAGAAAGAGTGACGAAACGAGCGCGGCGTCTTTTCTCATGTTTAGCTCCCTTTTATTGGTTGGAATATTTGAACCCGCTAATTTTTGCACAGCTCCTTTGGAAGTCAACGCCAAGTCGATGAGGGTGAGTCCACAGCCTCACTACTTGCAGTGAGGGGCGAAGCTCGCGCGGTACCGCTCCAGAGGCGGTGGAACAGCTTTGTTAGTTTTTGCAGATGTTGCCGGCAAGTTGTATACTGGACTGGTCAAAGTCCCGTCATTAAAGGAGGGGAGCTATGAAAGTCATTAAGATGAGAGCGCTCATCATACCGATGTTAGTCGCAGCCTGGTCGGTGCTATCGGCCGCAGAGGTGAGCTATGCGGACAGAGGTGGCGGCGGGGGGGGCGAGCAGGTGGCGCGCGCCGCCGGACGTAGCGGAGGTACCAGTTACGGCGGCCGCGGCGGCTATGTCGGCCGCGGTGGATACACCGGACGCGGCGGCTACTCCGGGGGCGGCTACGGTACCAGATACCTGGGACCCAGCCACAGCTACAGCCATTTCTCCGGCAGCGTCTGGATAGGCCCCGGCTTCGGGTTCTGGGATCCTTGGTATTACCCCTATTACCCGTATCCCAGTTACCGTTACTACGCTCCTCCAACAGTGGTGGTTCCGCAGGAGCCGCAGGAGTACGTTCTCCCCGAAAGCCAGCAGGAGACGGGATACTGGTATTATTGCCGGAACCCGCAGGGGTACTACCCTTACGTTGAGCGCTGCCCAAGCGGCTGGATGAAAGTGGTTCCCGACACCGTACCCCCTGGGGAAGAGCAGCAGGACAAGGAGAAGTGACATGAAAAAACATTCCAGAACAGCGGCCTGGTTGCTGCTGGCCCTCTTGGGGGTGAGCGGGTGCGCAACCGTTCCCACCGGCCCCAGCGTCAGGGTGCTGCCGGCTCCCGGTAAGTCATTCGAACAGTTCATGGCCGAGGACGCGGTCTGCAGGCGCTGGTCCGAGCAGCAACTGGGCCTGGGCCGCCAGGACACCGTCAACCAGAACACCGCAACCAGCGCAGTGGTCGGTACTGCCGTAGGTGCCGGGGTCGGTGCGCTGCTGGGCGCAGCCGGCGGCAACGCGGGGACCGGAGCGGCCATAGGAGGAGGCACGGGACTCCTGTTCGGGGCGGCCAGCGGCTCGGAATCCGGCCGGGCCTACGGTTACGAGGCGCAGCGGCTTTACGACAACACGTATGTTCAGTGCATGTACTCGAAGGGGAACCAGATCCCCGGCTCGGTGCGCAAGGTGCGCCGGGTGAGGACAGTTGCTCCTCCGCCCCCGCCCGACATGTACTCGGTCCCTCCCGATTACTACCCTGCCCGTTAGAGAGAAGGGCGCCGCGAGGCGCCCTTTCTGCTGTTTGTGAGATTGTGATGATTAAACGCTTGTGCTATCTTGGCAGGCCGCACCGCCTCCAGCATCCATAATCCCCGTTGATACCGAGGTCACCTTGCTGAACAGCATTACCAGTCACCCCCTTTTCCCGTGGATCGCAGCAGTTGCCAGCGGCATCCTCCTTTTCCTGGGCTATGCCGGCTTCGACCAGTTCTACCTGGAGTGGATCTTCCTGGTGCCGCTTTTCTGGGCCCTGCGCGACGCGCGCCCCGGGCGCGCCTTTCTCATCGGCTGGGTTGCCGGTATCGTCGGGCACGGAGGCGGCTTTTACTGGGTCATCGATATGTTCAAGCAGTTCGCCGGAGCCCCTCTCCCCTTTGCCCTAGTAGGGCTGGCGCTTCTGGCCGCGGCAAACGGCATCGTGGTTGCCGCCTGGGCCTGGGGAATAAGGGTCATCGCCGCCCGCGGCTGGCAGGTTATCTGGGTCGCCCCGGTGGTCTGGACGGCGATGGAGAAATTCTGGCCCGAGGTTTTCCCTAACTACCTCGGGGCGAGCCAGTACCGGCTGTCGCATCTGACGCAGATAGCGGACTTCGCCGGGATCCTCGGGGTGAGCTTCCTCGTGGTCTACATCAACGCAACGCTTTACTGGGTGACCGCCTGCTGGTTCGAGGACAGGCGTCTCCCCTGGCGTGCGCTGTCGGCCTTGGCGCTATCGCTTCTGTTCGTGCTGGGGTACGGGGAGGTGCGGCTTAAGGAGGTGGCGCGGCAGGTAGCTACGGCGCAGACCCTCAAGGTCGGGCTGGTACAGACCAACCGTGGTGCGGCGGACCTGCACATCGACTCCGACACCGTGTTGCAGGAGCACCGGGAGATGTCGCGGACCCTGGTGGAAAAGCAAAGGCCGGACCTGGTGGTCTGGCCGGAAGGGGTGCCGGTGAGCCTTTCCTTCCGGGAAGGGGTGCTCCCCATCGCGGCACTCGGGGACCTGGGCACCCCGCTTCTCTTCGGCGCCTGCCTGCGGGTAGCCGGCGGGATCTGCAACAGCGCCTTTCTGGTCGACGCCTCAGGGCGCATCCTGGGGAGCTACGACAAGACGGTGCTGGTTCCTTTCGGAGAGTACATACCTTTTGGTGACACCTTCCCGAGCCTCTACTCCTGGTCCCCCTACTCGAGCCGCTTCTGGCGCGGCCAGAGCGAGGAGCCGCTCCGACTGGGAAATCGCGTGCTCTCGCTCAGCATCTGCTATGAAGACATCTTCCCGCTGCACATCAGAAAACTCATGGCCGGCGGAAAGGAGAGACGCGTCCCCGAGGCGATGTTCAACCTCACCAACGACTCATGGTACGGCAACTCGACCGAACCGGTGCAGCACCTGGCGCTGGCCAGCTTCCGCTCCATAGAGAACCGCCGCTCCCTGGTACGCGTCACCAATACCGGCATATCGGCATTCGTGGATCCTGCCGGGCGCATCGTCAAGAGTACCGGGATATGGACCAAGGAGGTTCTGGTGGACAAGATCCCGCTGTTACAGGGGGGGGGCACCCCGTATTCGGTGGCCGGAGACTGGATCGGCTGGCTCTGTGCCTTACTCACTGCGTCAGCGATAACGTCGGCTTATGTCTCGATGCGTCGCCAGAGAGAAGCTGAAAAAGGGTAAACCCTGCGTTTGACTGAAAAACATAATGGACTATAGTGTCACAAGGTAAAAAAGGCATCGTCAATTCAAGTGCGGTGGCGACTGTGACTGCACCGGCCGCCCCTGAGAGCTCGAAAGAAGGATCTACGGTGAAAGTTACGGCAAAAACAGGCAAGAAAAACGCTCCGGCGTACCCCAAGGGGAACACCTCGCCGCTCGGCGCCACCGTGTCGCACGGAGGCGTTAACTTCAGCGTCTTCGCCAGGGACTGCACCGGAGTGGAACTCCTGCTCTTCGATGCTGCCGACGACGCCATTCCGTCCCGCGTCATCACCCTCGATCCGCAGCAAAACCGCACCTACCATTACTGGCACGTCTTTGTCCCCGGCATAGGAGAAGGGCAGCTTTACGGCTACCGGGTGGCCGGCCCCTTCGAACCGCAGCGCGGACGCAGGTTCGATCCCGGCAAGGTCCTGATCGATCCCTACGGCCGCGCCGTCGCAGTCCCCAAGGGGTACTGCAGGGGCGACGCCTGCCTCCCCGGGGACAACGCCGCGACCGCCATGAAGAGCGTCGTTGCCGACCCGCGCGACTACGACTGGGAGGGGGACCTTCCCCTCAAGCGCCCTTACTCCAACACCGTCATCTACGAGATGCACGTGGCCGGTTTCACCAAGGACCCTTCCTCCGGGGTCTCGGCAGACAAGCGCGGCACCTACGCCGGGCTCGTGGAGAAGATCCCCTACTTGAAGGACCTGGGGGTCACCGCGGTGGAGCTGCTGCCGGTGTTCCAGTTCGACCCCCACGACGCCCCCTTCGGGCTGGTCAATTACTGGGGGTACAGCCCCATCTCCTTCTTCGCCCCCCATGCCGGCTTCAGTTCGCGCACCGAGCCGCTGGGACCTCTGGACGAGTTCCGCGACATGGTGAAGGCGCTGCACAAGGCGGGAATAGAGGTGATCCTCGACGTGGTTTACAACCACACCTCCGAGGGTGACCACAAGGGACCTACCTTCTGCTACCGCGGCTTCGCCAACGACGTCTACTATTCGCTCGCCCCCGACGGGAGCTACATCAACCACACCGGCTGCGGCAACACCATGAACGCGAACCACCACGTGGTGCGCCGGCTTATCATCGACAGCCTGCACTACTGGGTCAAGGAGATGCACGTCGACGGCTTCCGTTTCGACCTTGCCTCCATCCTCTCCCGCGACGGCCAGGGGCGCCCGCTCAAGAACCCCCCCATCCTCTGGGACATCGAGTCGGACCCGGCGCTGGCGGGTATCAAGCTGATCGCCGAGGCGTGGGACGCAGGCGGGCTCTACCAGGTGGGGAGCTTCATCGGCGACAGCTGGAAGGAGTGGAACGGGGAGTTCCGCGACGACGTGCGCCGCTTCCTCAAAGGGGACGAAGGGGTGGTATCCCGTTTCGCGGCAAGGATGCTGGCGAGCCCGGACATCTACGGGCACCAGGAGCGCGAACCGGAGCAGAGCATCAACTTTGTTACCTGTCACGACGGCTTTACCCTGAACGACCTGGTCTCCTACAACAAAAAGCACAACGAGGCCAACGGCGAGTCCAACAGGGACGGCTCCGACGCCAACCTGAGCTGGAACTGCGGCGTTGAAGGTCCCGCCGGCGACCCGGCGGTCGAGGAGCTGCGCAACCGGCAGGTCAAGAACTTCATGGCGGTGACGCTTTTAGCCCTCGGTACCCCGATGATCCTGATGGGGGACGAGATGCGGCGCAGCCAGCAGGGTAACAACAACGCCTACTGCCAGGACAACCGCATCGGCTGGTTCGATTGGAGCCTCCACGAGCGCCACGCCGACATTTACCGCTTCACCAAGGAGATGATCAAGGCAAGGCTGATGCAGACCGGCACACTGGAGGACGCGCGGACCCTGACTCAGTTGCTGGGGCAGGCGCGCCTGGAATGGCACGGGGTCAACCTCGGGACCCCCGACTGGAGCCACGAGTCGCACAGCATTGCCCTGACGGTCTGGAGCCGCTCCCGCCACGTGGTGTTCCATTACCTGGTCAACGCGTACTGGGAACCGCTCACCTTCACGCTTCCCCCCCCGCGCAGGCTGCCGGGAGGCACCTGGTACCGCTGGATCGACACCTCTCTTCCTTCGCCCGACGACATCGTTCCCTGGGACCTTACCCCCGCGCATGCCTCGGGAAGCTACCAGCTCCCCCCGCGCAGCCTCGTGGTGCTCATCGCCAAGGCGCGCAAGGCCAAAGGGCGCTCCGCTCCCGACTGAGTTCACCCCCTTGTCCCCATCCGCTTGCCGTTACCTGCAAGGAGATCAGCATGTCCTCCACCTTTGGCACCCTCTTCAGGGTATCCACCTTTGGCGAAAGCCACTGCGCCGCGGTCGGCGCCGTGGTCGACGGCGTCCCGGCCGGGATGCAACTGCGCGAGAGCGACATCCAGCCGCAGCTGGACCGGCGCCGCCCGGGGCAGAGCGAACTCTCCACCCCGCGCGAGGAAAAGGACCTGGTGAGCATCCTCTCCGGCGTGGAGCGGGGGCTCACCCTGGGCACCCCCATCTGCCTCCTGGTGCATAACCGCGACCAGCGCCCCGGCGACTACCGGGAGATGGAGGCGGTCCCCCGCCCCTCTCATGCCGACTACAGCTACCAGATGAAATACGGCATCCGCGCCTCAAGCGGCGGCGGGCGCTCCTCCGCCCGGGAAACCATAGGGCGGGTGGCGGCCGGCGCCATAGCGGAGAAGTACCTGGCGGAGCGTTTCGGATTGGAGATCGTGGCCTGGGTGGACGGGGTAGGGGAGTTGGAGGGGGGCATGGTCGATCTGGAGGGGATCACCCGGGGACAGGTGGATGCCACAGCCGTCCGCTGCCCCAACGGTGAGGCTGCGGCGGCTATGATGCAGCTGATCGGATCGGTGCGGGACAGCAAAGACTCGGTCGGCGGCGTGGTTCGCTGTGTCTGCCGGAACCTTCCCGCAGGGCTGGGGGAGCCGGTGTTCGACAAGCTGGACGCCCTCCTCGCCCATGCCATGCTCTCGCTTCCGGCAGCCAAGGGTTTCGAGGTCGGCTCCGGGTTCGGCGGGAGCCGGATGCTGGGGAGCGCCCATAACGATCCCTTCGTGCAGAAAGAGGGACGCCTGGGTACCTCGACCAACTATTCGGGAGGGGTGCAGGGGGGAATTTCCAACGGCGAGCCGGTTCATTTCCGGGTTGCTTTCAAGCCGCCGGCGACCGTTTCCCTGCCTCAGAAAACGGCCGCCTTCGACGGCACCGAGACCGTGCTGGAAGCGAAGGGGCGCCATGACCCCTGCGTCGTCCCCAGGGCGGTCCCCATCGTGGAATCGATGGCGGCACTGGTCCTGATGGACCTGGTGCTGCGGCAGGAGTACCGCAGCAAGTAGCGCGGGGTTTAGGGCCTGCAGTTGTCCTCGGCCACGATGGCCATGCGGGAGCCGGGAGGGAGATACTCCAGCACAGTGGTCTCGCCCAAATCGGATGACCTAAGGATGGCGCCGTTTTTGTCGAAGTGGGTAACGCCGACCAAGCGACCCTCCTTCTCGGCGCAGTCGATCCGATACATGTAGCGCGACTCGTACAGCCGGGAAGGCTCCGGCAACCCGTGCAGCACCTTGAGCGCCTCCTTCTTCCCCTGGTCCGTATAGACCACACGTGTCCTTACCTGAATCATGCCGTCTCTTGCGGGGGTAGTGCCGTTTCTGTCATAGAAGAAGGCCGAATCCTGGTTCTCGTCGACCAGGACCCAGTCGGTGTCGGCGGCCACCGCCCAAGAAGCGAAGATCAGCGCCAGCAGCGAAAAGAATATAAGTGGTAGCCGCATCTTGTCACCTCCTGTAGCCGCGAGTCTCCCCTTAACGCCGGGAGTCCATCTCCTCTGCCCGTACCCTTATCTTCTGCATCTCGGATCCCAGGTCGGTCAGTATCTCGTCTTCACCCCTAACCACCCTCTGCACCTTCAACGATTTCCGCAGCAGATCCAGGTCGTACTCAAGGTAGAGCGGCGCCACTGGACTTTGTCTCGCCGTCTTCACTATCTTTCTCGCTATGAAGCCGGTGAACTGCGGGTGCTCCAGTAACTCGTGCCTCAGTTCACCGTCATAGGGACGCACCAGCACCCGTTCTTTTACCGGCTCACCGTGCAGCAGCATCTCGGAGATGAAGATGTCCTCGCCCTCCTCTGTGACGCGCGCCTCCGTGATGCCGACCAGATAACGCTCAGGGTGCTGCAGTCTGTCGATGAGCATGTTCCAGAGGGTTTTGTGCTCACAATGAACAACAACCTGCAAAGTTCTGACTAGCATGAGAGCCTCCTGATAGTGTCGTTGCTGCCCCTGATAGCTTCCCTTTTTTGCGACTACTTATTATAGAGCCCGGCAAAGCCCGGTCAAGGGGGGGCGCTTCCCACGTTGAGAGCGCCCGCAGCCGCTCCGTAGGCTCGTTGACACCCCCCTGGCCGCAGTTACAATGGGGCAGTTGTTCGGCTTGAGGCGCATCTTGAACCGGAGGAGGTCGTTATGTTCACAGGGAATCAGGTTTCACCGTTGGAAAGACGGCACCCGATTCTGACCGGCATGGCAGCGGGTCTTGTTGCCGGCGCCGTCGCCGGTGCAAGTGAAAAGTTGCTGGACCGGTTGGTGAGCAAAAAGCAGAAAAGGCGCGACAGGAAGGTGCGGGAAGGTTCCGCCCACCAGGTCGCCGGGCCCCGCTTCGCCTCGAAACTCCTGGGCCGGCGGCTCGACCCGCAGGAGAAACGGCGCGCCAACTTAGCATTCGGGGTGGCCTACGGGGTCGGGTGGGGCTTGATCCATGGCGGCCTGAGGAAGCGCTTTCCGCTTCTTGGGCGCTGGGGCGGGCTTCCTTTCACCCCCCGCATGCACGGGATCCATCATTCGGTGGTTCGCGGAGAAACCGATTCCAACTGGGGCACCATTTTTTCCTGGCCCGACTACCTGCAAGGGACCGTGCGGCTGAACGTCCTGCAGGACGGCATAGACATAGGTGTGGTCGGCTATCAGGACCCGGCGCAGCTGACCCTGGGGAAAGTTTTGGCCATGCCGTTCCAACCCGAGATCAAGGCCATTGCTCCGGAAGGGCGGCTGCTGCCTGTGCCGAGGACCGCGCTGGCGCCGTGACGGTTGCCCCAAGAGGAAACAAAAAAAGAGACCCGGGTCGAGCTTCGCCCCGGGTCTCTTCGTTTATCCGTAACCGATGGCGCAGTCACGCCAGCGGCCCCCTGGGCGGATCCTTGGGACGGGTCTTCACCACCCCTGTCAGTATCGCTATCCCCAGGAGGATGATGCAGACGATGGCTATCTTGAACATGGCCAGTCCAGCCTCGACCAGGGCCCAGGCGATGCCTCCGATGACGAGCATGAACCCGGCGACATAAAGTGCGAATGACATGGGGATCCTCCTTTACGGATGCCGCTTTTGGGGAGGTGCCGGGGGAGCCGCGGCATGGTTACTGGTTGGCTGTGGTTAGTGTTAGTTAATTTGAAGGGCAGGTTTAAATCTATCGGGCCAGGTGGGGATGTCAATCTCTGCCGGGGTTGCCAGATGAAGGAGGAGGGTTACGGGTGCGGTCAGAAGGCTTGGTAAAGCGGGCCTTCTGAATCAAGGTGGATCAGGTACAGTCTCGTGTCGAACTCAAACTGGTGGTAGGACGGCTCCATGTATTCGCAGAGCTGGTAAAAGGCCTTGTTGTGCTCCTTCTCCTTCAGGTGGGCCAGTTCGTGGACTACGATCATCCTCAGGAACTCTATCGGGGCGAGCTTGAAGAGCGCGGCGATCTTTATCTCGTGCTTTGCCGTGAGCTTCGCCCCCTGCACCCGCGACACGAAGGCGTGCAGTCCGAGGGCGTGGTTCATGACGCTGATCTTCGGGTCGTAGCTTACCTTGCTGAGCGGTTGCGACTTGCGGAGGAACTCGTTCTTTAAGGCGACGGCGAAGTCGTAAAGGGCCCGGTCGGTCCGGATCTGGTGCGGGGTGGGGTACTTGGCGAGCAGCACGCTCCCCAACTTGTTGTCGGCTATCAACCGCTCCACTTTGCTGGTGACGCTCTCGGAATAGCCGGCGAGGTATTTCAGTCCGTGCATGTACTTCTCTTCTAAAGGAAAAATGAGTCGAAAACAGGGGAGAAGGTAACACATCGGTGGGCTAAGTGCTGCAAAAAAGTGGCGCCGCAGAATATGACGGCGCCGCCATTTAAAACAATTGGCAAGGAGAACGTCTGAGGACTTCTGAGAAAGCCTAAGGAGTAAAGCGTTAATCAGTATCTGTAACAGGTCTTGCTGGATCGCTCTGCGTGCCTTTCGATTACCCCTTGCAGGTAGTGCGAACCGAGCTGGCTGCGGACCAGGGCCTGTTTCACCGGAGGAAGTTTCAGGATGGCGCCCACGATGGCGGCCATGGCGCGGTGGCTGAAGAGCGCGCGGTTGTCCCAGATGAGATGCTGCAGCTTGCCCTGCTCAAGCGCCATCAGCACGATACGGTGGGCGCTGTCGACCGGGGTAATGACCCGCTCAGCCCTTGGTTTCAACGTGATCGCCGCGCTGCGGCAGACCCTGACGCAGACTCCGCATCCCAGGCAGCGTTCGCTGTCCTGCACGCATCTCCTAAGCCACGGGTGCTGCGGGTCGTTGGCAGATATGAGCCGCACCGCTTCAGCGGGGCAGGCATCGATGCACCGGCCGCAGCCGCTGCATTGGGTGGCGGTTAATTCCGCTATGAAGTTGGTGCTGTGCACGGGCTGCACGTTGCAGAATTTGCGTGCTGCTATCAGCGCTTCGCAGCAGCAGCTGCAGCAGTTGCAGATGAAGGAAAGACCTCCCTGCACGTTCTCCCCGAACTGGACCAGGTTATGCTCCCGCGCCTGCTGCAGCAGGTCCAGGCAATTGGCGCTGTCGATGGCGCGGGCGTGGCCGTGCCTGATCAGCGAGTCCGCAACCGGCCCGAAAACCATGCAGGTCTCCATCGGCGCGGCACAGGCGCGCCCGAGGTGCTGCATCTTATGGCGGCAGTAGCAGGTGCCCACACCGATCTTCTTCGCCTCCTTGATCACCTCGCTGGCACGCTCGTAGTTGTAGACCCGGGTGATGTGCGCGGGGGGGACCTCGTTCTCGCCGACCATGATCCTGCCGATCCTGGTTCTCCCCTCCATGAACAGCCCGCTGATGAACTCCTGCTCCTGGTTCAGGTACTGGTACAGGAGCAGGCTCAGCGCCGCCTGGTCGATATCCGCCCTGACCCGCATCAGAGAAAACTCGAAGAAGCCCGCCATCGGCGGGGGGAGCACGTAGAGCTTCTCGCCGTCGTGCTCGGCATCCAGTAGCAGCGCTCGTTTCGCCAGCTCTTCGAGCGTGCGGAATGCCTCGACTTCCCTCACCCTCCAGATCTCCGCCGCCTTGGCGGGGGAGAACGGATGCATGGGGAGCAGCCCCACCAGTTTCGCCTCTTTCTCAGTAAAGAGCAGGGCGAGGATCTTGGTGAGCAATTCGGAGGGTGGAGCGCCTTGAGGGAATCGGTTCAGGCGCTCCATCAGTGAGCTGTACGCTTTGTGACGGTTTAGGTGCGGCATAGACGCTCTCCGATGACGCGGTTGCTGCAGGAGTGAACACAGAACTCCGCAGCCGCGGAAGTTTGTGACAATAAGCATCGATGGTGAGAGTATGCTGCCTACGGCAGGTACTTACGGGCCGGAAACAGATGCTGCAATTAAAAAACTTTAAGAGTATAACCTCCATTCGGATGCCTGCAATCATTGTTGACGACAGCACTGCGACCATTGTGTCTCTGCGACTGAAAGAGCAGGTCGGGGCCTGTTCTCTTCCGCCCCCGGCCGGAGGAGGATTGTCAACCTGGGTTGGTTGTCAGGTTGACGAATCCGGAGTTCCTGTGCTAATAACAATGGTCGGCTGGGAACCGGGGAATCTGTCATAGGAGGGAGAGGCTGTGCAGACATTTGCTGAAGAGCTTGAAGCCCTGCGCGCGGAGGGACTGTACCGCAGCATGAGGGTCATCAAAGGCGCACAGGGAAGCCGGGTGGAGCTTGACGGGAAGCAGGTTCTCATGCTCTGCTCCAACAACTACCTGGGGCTTGCCGATCACCCCGAGCTGAGAAGCGCCGCTGTATTCGGTGTGGCCTTCGGTGTCGGCAGCGGCGCCTCGCGGCTGGTTTCCGGCACCATGGAGCTGCACGAAAAGCTTGAGGAGCGGATCGCCGCCTTCAAGGGGACCGAGAGGGCCCTGTTGTTCAACTCCGGCTACGCCGCCAATACCGGTATCGTTTCCGCCCTCGTCGGGCGTGGCGACGCCATCTTCTCGGACCGGCTCAATCACGCCAGCATCATCGACGGCGCTCTTCTCTCCCGGGCCGATTTGCACCGCTACCCGCACCGTGACATGGCGGCCCTGGAGCGGCTGCTGCAGGACAAAGGCGGCAACGGGCGGCGCCTCATCGTCACCGACGGGGTGTTCAGCATGGACGGCGACATCGCCCCGTTGCAGGACCTCGTGCGGCTGGCCAAGAAGTACGGCGCCCTGCTCATGGTCGACGACGCACACGGCACAGGCGTACTCGGCCCGACCGGGCGCGGCAGCGGCGAACTGCTGGGCGTCATGGACGGGATCGACATCCACATGGGGACCCTTGGCAAGGGGCTCGGAAGCTTCGGCGCCTACGCGGCTGCGTCCGCAACCATCTGCGATTACCTGGTGAACAAGGCGCGCAGCTTCATCTTCTCTACCTCGCTCCCCCCGGCCGTGCTGGCCGCCTCCATTGCGGCCATCGAACTGGTGGATTCGCCGGAAGGAAAAGAGCTGAGGGAGAAGCTTGCGGCGAACGTCGCGCTTTTCAAGGAGAAGCTGGCGCAGGCGGGTTTCGACACCATGGGGAGCGAGACCCAGATAGTCCCCATCTTTGTGGGACCGGCCGACGCCACTATGGAATTCAGCAAGGAACTCCTGGAGCAGGGGATCTTCGTACAAGGGATCAGGCCGCCCACGGTCCCGTCGGGGAGTTGCCGGCTGCGCTGTACCATCATGGCAACGCACGAAGCGGCCGAGCTGGAAGAAGCCGCGGGTATCATCGCGCAGGTGGGGCAGAAGCTCGGGGTGGTTTAAACAAAACTTCACTAAACCAAAGCTCACCACAGAGGTTCACAGAGGAAAAGACAAAGCGGACACAGAGGAAAGCACAACTTCAGGGGAAACCTGAACGACGGGAAAACCCTCAGTGACCTCCGTGGACCTCCGCGACCTCTGTGTTCCGCCTTTTGGTTTTGAATTTAAAGTGGACAAGCTATGCCCTTCATCGAAACATCGTCAGGACTCGCCCTTCACTACCAGGAAACAGGAGCCGGACGCCCGGTGGTATTCCTGCACGGCTGGGCCATGTCGGGGCGCGTCTGGCGCTTCCAGCATCCTCTGGACGACGCCTATCGGCTCCTCTTCTTCGACCAGCGCGGCCACGGACAGTCGGCTGCCGCCGACGGCTATACCATCGACGATTACGCGGGGGACGTCGCGGCGCTCTTTAGCCGGCTCGCTCTGGAAGATGCCGTCCTCATCGGCTGGTCCCTAGGGGTGCAGGTGGCGTTGCAGGCCTTTCCATCTGTCAGGGAGCGGCTCGCCGGGCTGGTGCTGGTGGGGGGGACGGCTCGTTTCACCACGGCGGACGACTACCCGCACGGGAAACCGCCGGTCGACGTGAAGGGGCTGAGCCTCAAGCTGCGGCGCGACTACCAGAAGACCATGGGGGACTTCTTCAAGGGGATGTTCGCGGAAGGGGAGATGGACCAGGCGCAGTACCAGCGGATCGTGCACGAGATCGTGATGGGCGGCCGCTCCCCCGACACCGAGGCGGCGAAGGAGTCGCTGAACATCCTGGCGACGGTGGACCAGAGGGACCGGCTGGCCCAGGTGGACCGCCCGGTACTGCTGGTGCACGGCGAGCAGGATACCATCTGCCCCGCCGCGGCGTCGGCCTACATGGCAAAGCGGATGCCGAAGGCGAGGCTGGAGCTGGTCCCCGGCTGCGGGCACGCGCCTTTCATGACGCGGCCGGAAGGGTTCAACGCGCTGGTCAGGAGTTTCATAGACGGGTTATTCAGATAATGCGGGCGGTTTATAGATGGCGGCAAAGATAGACAGGCAGAAGGTACAGGATTCCTTTCACCGGCAGGCGAACGACTACGACTGCCACGCGGTGGTGCAGTGCCGGGTGGTGGAAAAAGTGGTGGGGATGCTGCAAGCGCAGCAGCTTACCCCTGCGCGGCTTTTGGACATAGGGGCCGGGACCGGCCGCCTGCTGGGGAGGGTGACGGAGCTCTACCCCGAAGCCAGCGCAGTCGGCGCGGACCTCGCCCCGGGGATGTGCCGCGCGGCTGCCGAAAACCTCGCCGGGAAACGGGTGGAGATGGTGAACGCCGACGCCGAAAATCTCCCCTTTCCCCCGGCAAGTTTCGACCTGGTACTCTCCACCTCGACCTACCAGTGGCTCAGCTCGCTCGACCAGGCCTTCTCCGAGGCGAGTCGCGTGCTCGTGCCGGGCGGGCTTTTTTGCTTCGCGCTCTTCGGCGAGAGGACCCTGTTCGAGCTGCGCGATTCCTACCGGAGCGCCTTAAGCGGTGCCTCTGACCGCAGCCACAGCTTCTTTTCCAGCTCTGAAGTCGAGGAGGCCATGGAGAGGGTCGGCTTTGCTGGCGCCACGGTTACTTCGGAACTGGAAGTGGAGATGCACCCCGACGTAGCGGAGCTGCTCCGCTCGCTCAAGCGGATCGGGGCCGGGACCACCGCGCCGGTCGCAGCTGGCGGGCTCTCGGAACGGCGGATCATGCTGGACATGATGGCAACCTATCAAAGGGAGTTCGGGCGGGAGGACGGCATTCCCGCTACCTACGAGGTCATTTACGGCGTGGCCTGCAAAGCAAAGTAGCACCCTTTTCCACTCCTCCTCGCCGTGGGAGGGCGGTTCCTGCTCCCTCTCCCAGAGGGAGAGGGTATGTCTGGTAGGATGCAAAGCTGGAGCTTGGTAACCAGGAAAACGACAAAGGGGGCGCCCATTCAATGGACGCCCCCTTTGTCGTTTCAACTTGCCGGCCCCCGGCTACACCCTGGTCAGCTGCCGGTACATGATCCGGTGCGGCTGGTCGGCCGCGGTCCCAAGGCGGGCGTGGCGGTCTTCCTCGTACTCGGAGTAGTTACCCTCGAACCAGACCACCTTGCTGTCCCCCTCGAAGGCGAGGATGTGGGTGGCGATGCGGTCCAGGAACCAGCGGTCGTGGGAGATGACCACGGCGCAACCGGCGAAGTTCTCCAGCGCCTCCTCCAGCGCCCGCATGGTGTTCACGTCCAGGTCGTTGGTCGGTTCGTCGAGCAGGATGACGTTCCCCCCCTCCTTGAGCATCTTCGCCAGGTGAACGCGATTCCTCTCGCCGCCGGAGAGCATGGCGAGCTTCTTCTGCTGGTCGGCGCCGGAGAAGTTGAACCTTGCCACGTAGGCGCGGGAATTGACCAGCTGCTTGCCCAGCTGAAGCTGCTCCTGCCCGCCCGAGATCGCCTCCCAGATGGTCTGCTCCGGGTCGAGCGCGTCCCTGCTCTGGTCGACGTAGGCGAGCTTCACCGTCTCGCCGATCTTGAAGTTCCCCGAGTCCGGCTTCTCCTCGCCGGTGATCATGCGGAAAAGCGTGGTCTTGCCGGCGCCGTTCGGGCCGATCACGCCGACGATGCCGCCGGGCGGGAGGCGGAACTCCATCCCCTCGACCAGGAGCTTTTCGCCGTACCCCTTGGCTACGTTCTCTGCCTCGACCACGACTCCGCCCAGGCGCGGCCCCGGCGGAATGTAGATCTCCAGGTCGCGCCCGCGTTTTTCGCTCTCGGTGTTCAGCATGTCCTCGTAGGAGTTGATGCGCGCCTTACCCTTCGCGTGGCGCCCCTTCGGGGACATCCTGATCCACTCCAGTTCGCGCTTCAAGGTCTTCTGGCGCTCGCTCTCGGTCTTCTCTTCCTGCGCCAGGCGCTTCTCCTTCTGCTCCAGCCAGGAGGAGTAGTTCCCCTGCCACGGGATCCCCTGGCCGCGGTCCAACTCCAGGATCCAGCCGGCCACGTTGTCCAGGAAGTAGCGGTCGTGGGTGACGGCGATGATGGTGCCGGCGTAGCGCTGCAGGTGCTGCTCCAGCCAGGCGACGGATTCGGCGTCCAGGTGGTTGGTCGGCTCGTCCAAGAGGAGGATGTCCGGCTTCTGCAAAAGGAGCCGGCAAAGCGCCACGCGCCTTTTCTCGCCGCCGGATAGGTTCGCCACGTTGGTCTCGGGGGGAGGGCAGCGCAGCGCGTCCATGGCGAGCTCAAGACGGCTGTCCAGGTCCCAGGCGTCGAAGTGGTCCAGCTTCTCCTGCACCTTGGCCTGGCGGTCGCAAAGCTTCTCCATGTCGGCGTCGCTCATCTCCTCGCCGAATTTCATGTTGATCTCGTTGAACTCGTTCATCAGGTCGACGATTTCCTGCACCCCTTCCTCGACGCACTGGCGCACCGTCTTATTCGGGTCGAGCTGCGGTTCCTGTGCGAGATAGCCCACGGTGTGACCCGGGGAGAGGATGGTCTTGCCGTTGAACTCCTTGTCCACTCCGGCGAGGATCTTCAAGAGCGAACTCTTGCCCGAGCCGTTCAGACCCAGGACGCCGATCTTCGCGCCATAGAAGTAGGAGAGGTAGATGTCCTTCAGCACCGGTTTCTTATCGTAAAACTTGCTCACTCCGATCATGGAGTAAATGACCTTATTCGGGTCTAGCGCCATCTCTGTCGTTCCTCCGTTTTATTATGACTTACGTTGCGATCTCTTTGTTTTCGTGAGTCAGGGTAATGACTTGGTTAATCTTGCCATTCTTACATGCAACGGGGGCGCTGTGTCAACTCCGATTCCCCAGAGTCGGTCCTTGACATTCTTTTCTTTGTATAGTTAAATCCGCCGGATCGATTAACCTAACGAGGGGTCTCTATATGCATACCTGCAGGCGTTTCATGTCCTATATCTGCGCCGGACTTTTGACAGCTGCGGCCGTTTCAGGCTGCGGCGGATCGAAGAAGAATGAGACCATTCCCACCACGGTAGCCATCTTCAACTCCCACAGCCTTATCTTCAGAAACAACACGGCGATGACCATGGGGTACAACGCGTTCGGGCAGCTCGGCGACAACTCCCTGGAAAATCGTGCCGTGGCCACCAAGGTCTTCGGGCTGGGCCACATGACCGGCGGGGCTGCCGGCGCCGAACATACGCTCGCCTTCAGCAACCACACCAGCGTGGTCATGGCTTGGGGTTACAACGCTTACGGCCAACTGGGCGATCCGGCCATCTCGACCTCCGTCAATACTGCTTTCAGCTCGACGCCGGTTAAGGTGCAGTTGGAGCGCCCGGTTACCGGCGTCGCCGCGGGGAGCTTCCATTCGCTGGCGGTAGCCAACGGCTCCATCTACGCCTGGGGCTACAACGGCTACGGCCAGGTAGGCAACGGGAACACCACCAATCAGAACAAGCCGGTGAAACTCACCAACTACACCGGGGCCTCGCTTAACATCGCAAAGTCCGTCGCTGCAGGCGGGTACCACTCCGCAGCGCTTTTGACCAACGGGATCGTCTACGCCTGGGGAGACAACAGCTACGGTCAGCTCGCCTTCAGCCCGAACAGTACAGCCAAGAGCAACATTCCGGTGAAGGTCCCGGTCCCCGTGACGGCGGGGCAGGTGGAGGCGATAGCAGCCGGAGGGAAGTTCACCCTCGCGCTCGAGGTGGTGAGGGATGCCTTCGACAAAATCATCGGTCAGACCCTGTGGGGATGGGGCTTCGATGGCGTCGGGCAGCTCGGTATCGATCCGGCGTCGGCCACGCTTCCTAAGCGGCAGGCAGGGAAGAACGATACGGCCTATACCCGTACACCTGTCGCTGTTCGCAGCATTCCCACCGCCGATGCGACTACTATCGTGATCAAGAAGTTCGTCGCCGGCACCGACCATATCCTGCTGCTTCTGGGAGCCCGCGACAGCAACGCCAGCGACGGATCCTGGACTGTCGAGGCGGTGGGGTACAACTACTTCGGGCAGCTCGGGGACAACATGGGGCTGGGCGGCACGAGCACCGAAATCAGCAGCTTCATGTTCGTACATACGATCGGCATCGGCGGAACCGGCAACCTTACCGGCGTCACCGACATCGCGGCATTCGGGCAGCATTCCCTCGCCAAGGTGGGAGGCGTCTGGTACGGCTGGGGGAACAACGACATGGGGCAGTTGGGCAACCCCGCTTCCACCTCCTCCGCCGGAAACCTGAAGATTCCGGTGCTGGTGCAGGGGCAGTAGGAATAAGAAACCAGGGGCGGGAAAGGGGCGGAACTCCTTTTGCGGGAGCGTCCTATTTCCCTGTTTTCCCTTGACTTAGAGTTGCCAATTAGTTTAGTTTGACGGATTGTTTTCACCCCCCAAGGCCAACAAGAAAGGTTGCAGATTACATGGAAGAGTTGAGCGAACTGCTGCTGCAGAGAAGACGCAAGGTAGATGCATTGTGGGAGGCGGGTATCAACCCGTACCCGAACGATTACCGGCCGCAACACACCTCGGCCGACGTCCGCGCCGCTTACGGCGACAAGGAAGTCATCGAGGAAGAGCCGCAGAGCTTCGTGGTGGCCGGCCGCATATTGATGCGCCGCTCCTTCGGCAAGGCCGCCTTCGTACAGGTGCAGGACCGCAAAGGGCGCATGCAGCTCTACATGAAGAAGGACACCCTGGGCGAGGAGCTCTTCGCCGAGTTCGAAAACTACGACATAGGCGACATCATCGGCGCCACCGGCACCCCTTTCCGCACCAAGACCGGCGAGCTTTCCTTAGCCGTCAGCGAACTGCGCCTTCTGACCAAGTCGCTCTTGCCGCTTCCCGAGAAGTTCCACGGCCTTACCGACGTAGAGACCCGTTACCGCCAGCGCTACGTCGACCTGATCGTCTCCCCCGACGTGCGCGAGGTGTTCTACAAGCGCTCCCGCGTCATCCAGCTCATCCGCGACTTCATGACCAAGAACGACTTCCTGGAAGTGGAAACCCCGATGATGCATCCCATCCCCGGCGGCGCCACGGCAAAGCCGTTCGCGACGCACCATAACGCGCTGGACATGGAGCTCTTCCTGCGCATCGCCCCCGAGCTCTACCTGAAAAGGCTCGTGGTCGGCGGCTTCGAGCGCGTCTTCGAGATCAACCGCAACTTCAGAAACGAAGGGATCTCGGTGCGCCACAACCCCGAGTTCACCATGATGGAGTTCTACCAGGCCTACGCCACCTTCGAGGACCTGATGAACTACACCGAGGAACTCCTCTGCCACGTGGCCCAGGAACTTCTCGGCACCCTCGACTTCAGCTACGGCGGCGAGCCGATCAGCTTCCAGCGCCCCTGGCGCCGCTTCACCGTGAAGGAGGCGATCCTCGAGTACGGTGACATCGACGCGAAGAGCCTTGAGGACCGCGACTTAGCCTACGCCTACGCGCAAAAGATCGGGCTGGAACTCCCCGAGGACGTCGGGTACGGCAAGCTCATCACCGAGATCTTCGAGGAGGTCGCCGAGATCAAGCTGATCCAGCCGACCTTCATCACCAACTACCCGACCGAGGTCTCGCCCCTTTCCAGAAAGAGCGACCAGGACCCTGAGTACGTGGACCGCTTCGAGTTCTTCTGCGCCGGGCGCGAGATGGCCAACGCCTTCTCCGAGCTGAACGACCCGCGCGACCAGAAGGAGCGCTTCCTGGCCCAGGTGGCCGCCAAGGACAAGGGGGACGAGGAGGCGCACTACATGGACGAGGACTACATCCGCGCCCTGGAGTACGGGCTTCCTCCCACCGCCGGCGAGGGGATCGGCATCGACCGCCTGGTCATGCTCTTGACCGACTCCCCGTCCATCCGCGACGTCATCCTGTTCCCGCAGTTAAGGAAAGAGGCGAAATAGATGCCCTTCGAGCTCTTCATAGGGCTGCGCTACCTCAAGGCCAAGCGCAAATCGACCTTCATCTCTCTGATCACCCTGATCTCCGTGGCCGGGGTCGCCTTGGGCGTCATGGCGCTCATCATCGTCCTCGCCGTGATGACGGGGTTCGAGGAGCAGCTCAAGGAGAAGATCCTGGGGACCAACGCGCACATCGTGGTCCTCAGCAGCCTCGGGGCGGTGCATGAGTACCCCCAGGTCATCAAGAAACTGGAAGGGATGGACGGCGTGGTAGCCGCCACCCCGTTCATCTACAACCAGGTCATGCTCTCCACCGGCAAGAACGTCTCCGGCGTGGTGCTGCGCGGCATCGACGTGAAAAGCGACGCCAAGGTCACCAACCTCCAGAAGTCCATGGTAGAGGGGAAGCTCTACACCCTGGAGAGCGAGGTCGGGAAGACGCCGGGACTGGTGGTCGGCAAGGAGCTGGCAAAGAACCTGGGGCTTTTCCTGGGCGACACGGTGGACGTGATCTCCCCCATGGGCAACATCACGCCCCTTGGCATGATGCCCAAGCTGAACCGCTTCCGCATCACCGGCATCTTCAACACCGGCATGTTCGAGTACGACTCGACGCTCGCCTACGTTTCGCTCAAGGAGGCCCAGCAGTTCCTCGATCTGGGCGACGTGGTGACCGGGGTGCAGCTCAAGGTGCGGGACGTCTACAAGTCGGACCAGCTGGCGCAAAAGATCAACCAGGAGCTAGGCCCTCCCTACCACGCCCGCGACTGGATGCAGATGAACAAGAACATCCTCTTCGCGCTTAAGACCGAAAAAAGCGTGATGTTCATCATCCTGACCCTGATCGTGCTGGTGGCCGCCTTCGGCATCGCCTCGACGCTCTTCATGGTGGTCATGGAGAAGACCCGCGACATAGCCATCCTGAAGTCGATGGGGGCGACCAGCCGCAGCATCATGCGCATCTTCGTCTTCGAGGGGGTCATCATCGGCGTCTTGGGCACCGCAATCGGCGTGCTGGGCGGATTGCTGGTAGCGCTCAACATGGAATCGATCGTGACCGCGGTGCAGAAGGTGACCGGCTTCGAGCTTTTCAGCAAGGACATCTATTATCTGGACCACTTCCCCTCCCAGGTGATACCGTCCGACGTGGTGCTGATCAGCATCACGGCGGTGCTGATCTCCTTTGCCGCGACGCTCTATCCTTCCTGGGCCGCCTCGCGCATGGCCCCCGCGGAGGCGCTCCGTTATGAGTAGCCTTCTCGAGGTGAAGAACCTATACAAGTCCTACGGCGAGGCTCTCGCCAAGGTCGAGGTGCTGAAGGGAATCGATCTCACCGTGGAGCCGGGGGACACCATAGCCATGGTGGGCCCTTCCGGCGCCGGCAAGAGCACGCTCTTGCACATCATGGGGACCATCGACCGCCCCACAAGCGGCGAGGTGCTCTTCGACGGGGAGTCCATCTTCGCGCTCGGGGACCAGCCGCTGGCCTCCTTCCGGAACCGCTCCATCGGCTTCGTGTTCCAGTTCCATCATCTGCTCCCCGAGTTCACGGCGCTGGAGAACGTGATGATGCCGCTTTTGATAGGCGGCGAGAAGAGGTCCAAGGTCGAAGGGCGCGCCCGCCAGCTTTTGCACGACGTGGGGCTGGCGCACAGGGTGACCCACCGGCCGGGCGAGCTTTCCGGGGGCGAGCAGCAGCGCGTCGCCATCGCGCGGGCGCTGGTGCGGCAGCCCAGGCTCCTCCTGGCGGACGAGCCCACCGGGAACCTAGACATGAAGACCAGCCACGAGGTGCACGAACTGCTCTACTCGATACAGCGCAGTACCGGCATCACGCTGGTGATCGTCACCCACAACGAGCAGCTGGCGGCGGGGATGAACCGCACCATCCGCGTGGTGGACGGCAGGATCGTGGAATAGCCGGAGCTTCCCCCTAAAGAGACAGGGGCGCCATTCCGGAGTTGTCGCTGCCGCAAGGCGGTCGTTCTTAGTTAGCTTAATTATTGACTGTATTTCTGGGGGCCCTTTGCTGCGTACTTTGCGTACATCGATTTCAGCCATGCTTGCCGTTCAGCTCCTGGTTTGCCCGACGCTGTCGTTTGCCCAAGGCGAGCACCACGGTCCGTCCGCCGCGCCGGCTCCGTCAACCCAGCCCGCTCAGCCTGCCGCCGCGCCTGCGGCCCCGGCCCCGGCCCCGGCGCAACCGGCACCGGCGCAACCGGCACCGGCACCGGCACCGGCGCAACCGGCACCGGCACCGGCACCGACGCAACCGGCACCGGCACCGACGCAACCGGCACCGGCACCGACGCAACCGGCACCGACGCAACCGGCACCGGCACCGACGCAACCGGCGGCTGCTCCCCAGCCCGGCGCCGAGAAAATCACCGCGGTCAAGATCAGCGGCAACCGGCGCATCGAGACCGCCGCCATCATGCCGGCGCTGCGGGCCAAGGCCGGCGAGGTGCTGGACCCGGCGAAGGTCGATGCGGACCTGAAGGCGATCTACCAGCTGGGGTACTTCAAGGACGTGAAGGTACAGACCGAAGCCGCGGACGGGGGCGTGGTCCTCGAGTACGTCGTGCAGGAAAAGCCGATCGTGCGCGAGGTGAAGGTCGAGGGGGCGAAGGAACTGAGCCCCGAGAAGGTGCGCGAGGCGGTGGAGATCAAGCCCAACGCCATCTTCTCCCAGAAGGACCTGCAAAAAAGCGTCAAGAAGGTGAAAAAGCTCTACGCTGACGAGGGATACTACCTGGCCGAGGTGACCGGGGACATCAGCATGCGCTCGGACACCGAGCTGAACGTCATCTTCCGCGTCAAGGAAGGGGACAAGGTCCTCATCAAGGAGATCCGCTTCGAGGGGAACCAGGCCTTCAAGGCGAAAAAGCTGAAAAAGGCGATGGAGACCTCGGAGAAGTGGATGTTCTCCTGGCTCACCGGCGCCGGCACCTACAAGGAAGAAACGCTCAAAAACGACATGGCGCTTCTCACCGAGCTGTACATGAACGACGGGTACATCAACGTGAAGATCGGCGAGCCGAAGGTGGAGCTTACCCCGGACCGCAAGGCGCTCCAGGTCACCATCGGGATCACGGAAGGGGAGCAGTACCGCATCGGGAAGCTCGACTTCAAGGGAGACCTGCTGGAGCACCGGGACGTGCTCTTCGGCAAGCTGAAGGAAAAAAGCGGGGAAATCTTCAACCGCAGCAGCTTGCGGGCCGACATCTTCACCCTTACCGACTTCTACGCGGACAAGGGATACGCCTTCGCCAACGTCGCCCCGATCACCAACCTGAACCGCGAGCAGCGCATCATCGACATCAGCTTCGACCTCGAGAAGGGGGAGAAGGTGAGCATCGACCGGATCAACATCGCCGGCAACACCAAGTCCCGCGACAAGGTGGTGCGGCGCGAGCTGAGGCTGGCCGAGGGGGAACTCTACAGCTCCACCGCGCTCAAGCGCAGCAAGCAGAACCTGATGAACACCGGCTTCTTCGAGGAGGCCAACCTGGTGACGGCAAAGGGGAGCGCTTCCAACAAGCTCGACCTGAACGTCGACGTGAAAGAGAAGCCGACCGGCACCTTCAGCATCGGCGCGGGGTACAGCTCGCTGGACGGCATCATCGGCCAAGGGTCGGTGCAGCAGGCCAACTTCCTCGGCCTCGGGCTCAAGATGACCGCCGCCGCCTCCTTCGGCGCCAAGTCCCAGACCTACAACCTCGGGCTCACCGATCCGTATTTCATGGACAGCAAGTGGACCATCGGGGGGGATATCTACCGCAACGAGCGGCAGTACCTCGACTACACCCGCCGCGCGACCGGCGGCGACGTCAAGGCGGGGTATCCCCTCTCGGATACCTTGAGCACCTTCTGGCTCTACAAGTACGAGCAGAAGGAGATATTCGACGAGTCGCCCGAGCTGCAAGTCAACATCAACAAGGGGACCATCCTGGCCCCGGACAAGACCTCGACCACCAGCGCCATCGTCGCCAGCATCACCAGCAACACCACCGATTACCGGCTCGACCCCACCACCGGGATGATGAACACGCTCTCCGTCGAGGTCGCAGGTTTTGGCGGCACCAACCGCTACCTCAAGACCATCACCGAGCATACGCTGTTCCATCCCCTGCTCTTCGGGGTGGGGTCGGTGCGGGGAACGCTCGGGTACGTGCAGGGGTTCGGCGGCAAGGAAATACCGATCGACGAGAGGTTTTATCTTGGGGGCATCAGCTCGCTGCGCGGCTACTCCTCGCGTACCGTAAGCCCGTTCAAGACCTCCGAGGTCCCTACCATAGATGGTACCGGTCTTGTACCGGGGGGGACTACCATAAGCCGCGTCTACCTGGGGGGCGAGATGGAGGCTGTGGCGAACGTCGAGTACACCTTCCCTCTGTTGAAAGAGGCGGGCCTTAAAGCCGTCCTCTTCTTCGACGCGGGGAACTCGGCCAACAGTCTGAACGACACCTTCGGCAACATCCTGACCAGCTACGGCGCCGGCATCAGGTGGTTCTCCCCGATAGGGCCGCTGAGACTCGAGTACGGCATACCCCTCAACCCCAGACAAGGAATAGACTCAGGCGGCAAGTTCGAGTTCTCCATAGGGAGTATTTTCTAAAACCATGCATTGCAAGGAGCAAGTCATGAAACGTCTTATCATCGCATTATTAGTGGTGTTTTCCCTTCCCCTCTCCGCGTTCGCCGCCGACGGCGGCAAGTTCGGCTCCGTCGACATCCAGAAGGTGCTGCTGATGTCGGACGCGGGCAAAGAGGCGAAGGAACAGCTGGGCCAGAAGGCGGCCAAGTACGAGGGGGAGAAGAACTCGAAGGAAGGCGAGCTGAAGAAGCTCAAGGGCGAGCTGGAAAGCCAGGGGGTGGTGCTTAACGAGTCCGCCCGCGGCGCCAAAGAGCGCGATTACCAGCAGCGTCTCAAGGAGTACCAGCGTTTTCTGAAGGACGCCCAGGACGACCTGCAGGCCAAAAACGATGAGTTCACCGGCAAGATCGTGGACGAGATCGTCAAGGTGGCGCAGGATTTCGGGCGCAAGAACGGCTACACCTTCATCCTGGTCCGCAACGAGACCATGATCTATCTCGACCCGTCCGCGGACGTGACCGACGAAGTACTGAAGGCGTTCAACGCCGCCAGGAAGAAATAAACAGAAGCGTTCCACGTTTCCGTGCTCTGAGTTCCACGTTAACGACCGGACCTGGTTCCCCCCTTGGCCAAGCCTCTCATCAGGCCAAGGGGGACTTGTCGTTTTTGACCTGGAACCTCTAACGGCGAACGTCGAACCTGCCGAGGTTTTTGATGAAGAAATCGCTTAATGAAATAGCGCAGTACTTGGGAGGGACGGTTTCCGGCGACGGCGAAGTCCTGATCGGCGGGCTCGCGACCCTGGACGACGCGGGGGAGGGGACGCTTACTTTTCTCGCCAACCCGAAGTACGCCGCCAAGGTCGCCACCACCAAGGCCTCGGCCGTGCTGATGGGGACCGGTGGGAACACCCACGGCAAGAACGCCATCTTCCACCCCAATCCCTACCTTGCCTTCGCCAAGCTGCTCACCCTGTTTTACACGGCACCGGCAAAGCCGGTCGGCGTGCTGCCGGGCGCCTTCGTAGCCGACGGGGTGAAGCTCGGTGCGGACGTCTCGGTGTACCCGGGCGCCTACATAGGCGCCGGCGCCGCGATCGGCGACCGGGTGGTCCTGCACCCGGGGGTCGTGCTTTACCCGGGCGTTGTGGTCGGCAACGACGTGACGCTGCACGCCAACGTGAGCGTCCGCGAGCGGTGCCGCATCGGCAACCGCGTCACCATCCACGACGGGACCGTGATCGGCTCCGACGGCTTCGGCTACGCCCCCGACGGCGCCTCCTACTACAAGATCCCGCAGATCGGCATCGTCATCGTCGAGGACGACGTCGAGATCGGCTCCAACTGCGTCATCGACCGCGCGGCGCTTGAGGCCACCCGGATCCGCCGCGGCACGAAGATCGACAACCTGGTGCAGATCGCGCACAACGTCGTCATCGGCGAGGACTGCGTCATCGTTTCCCAGGTCGGCATCTCCGGCAGCACCCAGTTGGGGAACCACGTAACGCTCGGGGGGCAGGTCGGTGTCGCCGGCCACATCAAGATAGGCGACAACGTCATGATCGGCGCCAAGTCCGGCGTAGCTGGGAACGTGGAGCCGAACCAGGTGCTTTCCGGCATCCCGGTGATGCCGCACCGCGACTGGCTCAGGTCGTCCGGCATAGCGCCCAAGCTTCCCGAGATGAAGAAGACGCTCTCGGCGCTGGAGAAGCGGGTGGCGGAGCTGGAAGCGAAACTGGCCAAAGGGGAGTAATTACCTCGGCTCCCTCGGACGGAGCCGGTTCAAGGAGAGATTTTAATGCTTGATATAGTGCAGATTATGGAACTTCTTCCGCATCGCTACCCTTTCCTCCTGGTCGACAAGATCGTCGAGATGGAGCCGGGAAAGCGGATCGTCGGCATCAAGAACGTCACCATGAACGAGCCCTTTTTCCAGGGGCACTTCCCCGGATTCCCGGTCATGCCGGGGGTCCTGATCATCGAAGCGATGGCGCAGGTCGCCGCCATCCTGGCCTACAAGGCCGCGGAAGGAGACGCGAAGGATAAGGTCAGCTACTTCATGGCCATCGACAACGCCCGTTTCAGAAAGCCGGTAAAGCCGGGCGACACCCTGAGAATCGAGGTGGAGACCCTGTTCTGCAAGCGCGGCGTCTGGAGCGTAGCGGCCAAGGCCTACGTCGGCGAGACCCTGATGACCGAAGCCGAGCTTAAGGCGACCCTCGGGAGCAAGTAAGCCCTCTTCAGCGGGGGATTCAGGAGAAAGAGATGATTCACAGCACCGCAATAATCCACCCCGGCGCCAAGATCGCCGACGGGGTCGAGATCGGCCCGTACGTCGTCATCGGCGAAAACGTAAGCATCGGCAAGGGGACCAAGATCGGCCCGCACACCGTGATCGACGGCTGGACCGAGGTAGGCGAGGACAACAACATCTTCCACATGGCCTCAGTGGGAGCCGTCCCCCAGGACCTGAAGTACAAAGGGGAGAAAACCTGGCTCAAGATCGGAAACGGCAACACCATCAGGGAGTTCGCCAGCCTGCACCTGGGAACCGTGACCGGCGACGGCGAGACCACCGTCGGCGACGGGAACCTCTTCATGGCCTACTCGCACGTGGCCCACGACTGCCACATCGGCAACCATGTCATCATGGCCAACTCGGCCACCCTCGCCGGGCACGTCACCGTCGAAGACTACGCCATCATGGGCGGTCTCTCCGCCGTGCTGCAGTTCACCCGGATCGGCGCGCACGTGATGGTCGGCGGCATGACCTCGATCACCCTGGATGTCCCCCCCTACACCATCGTCACCGGCGACCGCAGCGAGTCGAGGCTAAGGGGACTGAACCTGGTCGGGCTGAAAAGGCGCGGCTTCTCCGAGCAGACCGTCTCCAGCCTGAAGAAGGCGTACAAGATCCTGTCGCTTTCCGGCATGAAGCTGACCGATGCGGTGGAGAAGATGAAAAGCGACATACCCACCTGTCCCGAGCTGGAGCACTTCATCTCCTTCATAGAGTCCGCCAAGCGCGGGGTCACTAGGTAGAAGAAGCAGATAAAGATAAAGATAAAGATAGAAGCAGATTAAGACAAAGATAAAGATGAAGGTTGAGACATTGAGGTATTAAGAAGGTTAAGGTTGAGAATTGGCTTTTACTCAATCTTTATCTTTATCTTTATCTAGTTTCACCGAGGTTTGTTTGCAAAAAAAACCAAAGTCCGTGATGATCGTCGCCGGTGAGGCTTCCGGCGAGATGTACGGCGCGAGCATCGCGACCGAGATACGTGCCCTCGCCCCGGAGACCAGGTTCTTCGGAATGGGGGGGGGCAACATGCGCAAGGCCGGCGTGGAGACGCTGGTCGACGCGGACACCATGGCCGTGATGGGGCTGGTCGAGGTGGTCGCACACCTTCCGGTGATCGTCAACGGCTTCAACACCCTCAAGAACAAACTCCGCAGCGATCTTCCCGACCTGTTGATCCTGATCGATTACCCCGACTTCAACCTGAGGCTCGCCAAGGTGGCGAAGAAAGCCGGCGTCAAGGTGCTCTACTTCATCTCCCCGCAGGTGTGGGCCTGGAGAAGCGGACGCGTCAAGGGTATCGGCCGTGTGGTCGACATGATGGCCGTCCTTTTCCCGTTCGAGGTCCCCTTTTACCAAAGCGCCGGCGTGCCGGTGACCTTCGTCGGGCATCCGCTGCTCGACCTGGTACGCCCCACCATGAAAAGGGACGAGGCGCTTTCCTCCCTGGGGCTCGACCCGCAGCGGCGCTGCGTAGGCCTTTTCCCGGGGAGCCGGAAGTCCGAGATCGGGAAGCTTCTGGGGATCATCCTTGAGGCTGCCGGGATCCTGAAAGAGAGGATGCCGGAGCTGCAGTTTGTGCTACCGCTCGCCTCGTCGCTGCGCCGGGAGGATCTCGCCCCGTACCTCTCCGGCTCCAAGGTCGAGGTAAAGGTGGTCTCCGGCCGCAACCACGACGTGATGACCGCCTGCGACGCCGCCGTTTGCGCCTCCGGGACCGTGGTGATGGAGATGGCGCTGGTCGGGACCCCGCACGTGATCATCTACAAGATGTCCACCTTCACCTACGAGGTCGGCAAAAGGGTGATCAACGTGCCGCACATAGGGATCAGCAACATCGTGGCCGAAAAAAGGATGGTGCGGGAACTGGTCCAGCACGAGGCGGAGCCCGTCGCCATCGCGGACGAAGTAGACGCGCTTTTGAACGACGCGGCGTATGCAACAGAGATGCGGGAAGGTTTCGCCGCGATGAGAGTCAAGTTAGGCAGCGGAGGCGCCCTGGGGAGGGTGGCCCGGCTGGCCATGGAGATGATGGGATGAGTGCAGTAGATGAAAAAGGAATTGCCGTTTTCAAGCGGTTAATCAGGTACAGCCGTCCGTACTGGTGGCGCATCGTCATTGCCGCCATCGGATCGCTCGGGGTCGGGGGGATGGACGGCGCCTTCGCGTACCTGGTGGAGCCGGTGCTCAGGAAGATCTTCTCCGGAAAGGACACCGGCATATTCGTGCTGCTTCCCTTCGGCATCATCACGCTTTTCGCCTTGCGCGGCCTGTGCCGCTACACCAACGACTACTTCATGAGAAGTGCGGGGCAACTAGCGGTCCAGGACGTGAGGAACGACCTGTACGAAAGCAACATGAGACTGGGGCTTGGCTACTTCAGCCGCCACGAGACCGGCACCCTCATGTCCCGCGTGTTGAGCGACGTGAGCCTGATGCAGGAAGGGGTCGGCAGTGTCATCACCGGGCTCTTCCGGGACGGCATCTCGGCCCTGTCGCTTCTGTGCGTGATCTTTTACCGGGACTGGCGGCTCGCGCTGATCTCCTTCATCGTGATCCCGCTCACCGTCCTCCCTGCCCAGGAGATAGGCAAGCGCATCAAGAGGCTGGCTCGGCAGGGGCAGGAAAAGATGGGGGATCTGGCCAACATACTCCAGGAGACCTTCTCCGGGATCAAGGTGATCAAGGCGTTCGGGCTGGAGCAGCGTGAGATCGACCGCTTCAGGAAGAGAAACCTCGAGTTCTACTTCTTCACGCGCAAAAACATCAAGTACGAAGGACTCTCCACTCCCATCATGGAGTTCATCACCTCCTTCGGCATCGCCGGCGTGATCTACGTGGGGGGGAGCAACGTCATGCACGGGACGCGCAGCGCCTCGGAATTCTTCTCCTTCATCACCGCCATGGTGCTGGTGTTCAACCCCATCAAGAAGCTCCTGCAGACCTACAACAACATGCAGCGCTCCATTGGTGCGGCGGAGCGGGTTTTCGAGGTCATGGACGAAAAGCCCGAGATCGTCGACGCGCCGGATGCCCGCGACCTGGGGCGCGCGCGCGGCGAGGTGGAATTCCGCGACGTCCACTTCAAGTACGACAACGACTACGTCCTGCAGGGGGTAAACCTCGTGGCTAAAAGGGGTGAAGTTATCGCCCTGGTCGGCCCTTCCGGCGGCGGCAAGACCACGCTGGTCTCGCTCATCACCAGATTCTACGACCCGACCCAGGGGGGTGTCCTCATGGACGGGGCGGATATCCGGCAGCGGACCGTGAAGAACCTCCTGGAGCAGATCGCGCTGGTGGACCAGGAGACCATCCTCTTCAACGACACCATCGCCAACAACATCCGCTACGGCAAGATCGACGCCACCGACGCCGAGGTCGAGGCTGCGGCCCGCGCCGCCTTCGCGCACGACTTCATTCTCGAACTCCCCGAAGGGTATGAGACCAACATCGGCGACCGCGGGGTCCGTCTCTCCGGGGGGCAGCGGCAGAGGCTCTGCATCGCCAGGGCGATCCTCAAGGACGCCCCGATATTGATTCTGGACGAGGCGACCAGCGCCCTGGATACCGAGAGCGAGCAGATGGTGCAGCAGGCGCTCAACAACCTGATGCACAACCGCACTACTTTCGTCATCGCCCACCGTCTTTCCACCATCACCCACGCCGACCGCATCGTCGTGCTTGAGAAGGGGATGGTTGTCGAGATGGGGAACCACCAGGCGCTCCTGGATAACGACGGCCTCTACAGCCGTCTGCACGGGATGCAGTTCAAGGCATAGTAGGAAGGGATCAAGGCCTCCTTTCCCCTCACCCCCGCCCTTCTCCCAGAGGGCGAGGGGATGGACGGCTCTCCTCTTCCCAGAGGGAGGGGCGCTAAAAAGTAACGCGAGCACTCCCTTGCAGTGCCGGAAGAACCTTTCTGCAACGAGGGGATTTAGTTTGAGAGGCTTTTCGATGTTGAAACAGATCAGATGGTACCTGGAGACCGCGCTGTTCGTTGCGGTCTCCTTTGCGGTGGCGCTCCTGCCGGACCGGCTGGCGCTGGCCGCAGGACGGGGAATCGGCCGGCTCTTCTTTGCCCTGGTGCAAGGGCGGCGGCGGATAGCCATCGAAAACATCGCGGCGAGCCTCCCTTTTCTGGAAAGCCAGCCCGGCTGGCGCGGCGGGACGGCCGAGCAGCTGGCGCGGGAAACCTTCGAGAACCTGGGCTGCTGCGTGGTCGAGGTCTGCAAGCTCTACCGCGGCAAGGGACAGGGGCTCATCGACTCGGTCGAGTTCCGGGGGCTGGAGCACTACGAGGCTGCGGCCGCCAAGGGGAAGGGGGTGGCCTTCATCACCGCCCACTGCGGCAACTGGGAACTTCTGGCCCTTTCCTTCGGCCAGCGCTACCACGACATCTCCGTAGTCGCCCGGCGCCAGGACAACCCGTACCTGAACGCGATGATAGAAAAGATCCGCAAGGCGTACGGCAACGGCGTCATCTATAAGGACGGGGCGCTCCGCTCCATGTTCGCAGCGCTCAAGAAGAAGGAGATCGTGGGGATTCTGATCGATCAGGCGGTGCACCCGGACGGCGGGATACTGGTCGACTTCCTGGGGCGTCCGGCGTGGGCCATCCGGCTCCCGGCGCTCATAGGGCGCAAGAGCGGCGCACCGCTCGTGCCCGGTTTCATCCATCGCGAGGGGACCAGGAACATCATCACCCTCTATCCGGAGTACCCCGTTTCCACCCTGGAGGACCCGGAGGAGGCTGCGGCTGAGGACGCGCGGGGGCTGACGCGGTTCATCGAGGAGTACGTGATACAGCACCCCACGCAATGGTACTGGGTGCACAAGCGCTGGAAGAATTCCCCCGCCGCGGCGGATCGGGTTGCCGGGAAATAGCAAACTTCTCCCCTCGCCCTCTGGGGCGGGTGGGAGGGGACGCTGGATAGAACTGTAATTTGATGCCAAGGCTTTGAGGCGCGGAGAAAACTCCGCATGCCAGAGGGTGTTTCGCTGCAATGATCGACTTCATTTACAACCTGCTGCTCTGGCTGCTTCTGCCTTTGCTGGTCCCCTACCATGCCTACCGCTCCTTGAGCCGGGGGAGGCGCACCGCCTTCATGGAGCGCTTCGGGGTCATCCCCGAAGCCGAGCTGGAGCCGCTCAAAGGCAAGAGGACCATCCTGGTCCACGCCGTCTCGGTGGGGGAGACCCTCGCCGCCCAACCGCTCCTCAAGGGGATCCGCTCGCGCTTCCCGGAGCACCGGGTCGTGATCACCAACGTCACCGAGACCGGCCGCGGCGTCGCCCTCAAAAGCAACTCCGCCGATCTCTGCATCTATTTCCCCTTCGATTACCCCTTCGCCGTCCGCGCTGTCCTGAAAAAGGTGAGCCCCGACCTCGTAGTCATCATGGAGACCGAGATCTGGCCCAACTTCATCAAGGAGGCAGGGAAGCTCGGCATCCCGGTGCTCCTCGCCAACGGCCGCATCTCCGACCGCTCCCTTTCGCGCTACCTCCGTTTCTCATGGTTCTTCCGCCCCGTGCTGCAAAGGCTATCCGCCCTCTGCATGCAAAGCGCCGAGGACGCAAGCCGCATCGAGGCCATAGGGGCGAGGCCTGAGACGGTCCACGTCGCGGGGAACCTGAAGTACGACATCCCGCTGCGGCCGAAGCACCCGGGAGAGGTGTCCTGGATCAAGGCGAAGTACGGCATCCCCGAAGGGGCTTTCGTCTTCACCGCCGCCAGCACCCACGAGGGGGAGGAGGGCTTGGTCCTGGAGGCGTACCGCATGCTCTTGTCGGCGCGGCCGGAGAGTTTCCTCGTCCTCGCCCCGCGCCACCCGGAGCGCGCCGCCGGCGTCGCCGAACAGGTGAAAAAGAGCGGCTTCAGCTTCCGGCGCCGCTCGCAGCTGGAGGCGGAACCCGCGCCCCAGCAGCCGGGGGAGGTGTTCATCCTGGACACGGTCGGCGAACTCGCGGGACTTTACGGCGCCTCGGACCTCGTTTTCGTCGGGGGCTCGCTGGTCCCTACCGGAGGGCACAACCCGCTGGAGCCCGCGGCCTGCGGCATCCCGGTCCTCTTCGGGCCGCACATGGAGAACTTCCGCGAGATTGCGGCCACCTTCCTCGCCAAGGAAGCGGGCATTCAGCTCGCCGGAGCGGCCGAGCTGGGGGAGAAGCTGGTATCTCTTTCCGGGGACGCAGCCGGCCGGGACACGATGGGGCGCAACGGCGCGGGGATCCTCGCCGAAAGCGCCGGCTCCACCACGCGTCACCTCGACGCGATGGCGGCAAGCCTTGGGGGAAGCCGTGGCTGATCTGGAATCCTATTTCAAGGAATTGATGGACGGCAAGCGCGCCGGGTGGAAGGACCGGCTCGCTCTCGCCGGGCTGCGCTTGGCCTCGCTCCCCTACGCCCTGGCGTTGAGGCTCCGCGCGCTCGGCTACGCGGCCGGCCTCATCCCGTCGCACCGGCTCCCGCGCCCGGTCATCTCGGTGGGGAACGTCACCCTGGGGGGGACCGGCAAGACCCCGACCGTCGCCTGGCTCGCCTCCTACCTCATCGGGCGCGGCAAGAGGGTCGCCGTTCTCTCGCGCGGTTACGGCGGGAGCGCGGAAGGAGAGCTGCGCATCGTAAGCGACGGCAATAACCTCCTCGTGGGGCCGATCGAGGCGGGGGACGAGCCCTGCCTTTTGGCGCGCAAGGTGCCGGGGCTCATGGTGGTGACCGGGGCGGACCGCTACCGGGCGGGGCTTCTGGCGCTCAAGGAGCTGAACCCGGACGTCTTCATCCTGGACGACGGCTTCCAGCACCTGAAGCTCAAGCGCGACCTGAACCTGCTGCTTCTCGACTGCAGGCGACCCTTCGGCAACGACCGGGTGCTTCCGGCCGGGTACCTGCGGGAACCCAAGAGTGCCATCGGGCGCGCCGACCTGGTCCTCTTTACCCGCTGCCAGCCCGAGAGCGCCCCGCAGCTCGCGAACCTCGCCACGCCTTCTTGCCGCTCGCTGCACCGGCTGAACGGCTGCGCTCCTCTGCAAGGGGGGGAGCCGCTGGCTTTCTCCGCTCTGAAGGGGGAGCGCTGCATGGCCTTTGCCGGCATTGCCGACCCGGCAGGGTTCTTCGACAGCCTGGAAAAGGAGGGGGTGCAACTGGTGACCACCCTCGCTTTTTCGGACCACATCTGCTATGGTGACGCCGAAATTGCGGCCGTTTTGCGCCTGAAGAAGGCGTCGAGGTCGGCTTTCATGGTGACGACGGAGAAGGACGCGGTGAAGCTCGCCCCCTTCATGGACCAACTGGGGACCGTCTACGTCGCGCGGCTCGATCTGGAGCTTCTCGATGCAACGCTTTTGCAAGAGATGCTGGAGAGGATCTGTGCCGCTTAGCTGCGATTGGCTGCGGATCGTGATCTGCCCAGCCTGCCGACCTGCCGGAGCTATCGATGAAGAAGACAACGGGGCACCCGCCGGCAGCGGCGAGGCGTGCGCGGTGGATAAGGAGCGTTGATGTTTGCCTCACAGAGTGAAAGGCGCGGCGGCAAAAGGATCTTGGTGCTGCGCTACCGGTTCATCGGGGACACCATCCTCACCATACCTTTCCTGAGGAATCTCAGAAAGGCGGAGCCGGACGCCCATATCGCCTGGGTGCTGGCCCCGGGGTCGGCCGAGGTGGCCGACGGGATACCGTACGTCGACGAATTGATCTTCTGGGATCCCCCGACCATACATGCGGACAGCCGCTCCACCCACAAGACCATGGGGGACAAGCTGGGTTTTATCCGGCAACTGCGGTCCCGTCGTTTTGACAAGGTCTACGTGCTGAAACGCTCGTTCGGCAGCGCGGTGATCGGGCTTCTTTCCGGCGCGCGCTCCAGGGTGGGTTTCTCTACCGAGGGGCGCCGCTTCTTGCTCACCAAGGGGGTGCCGTACAACCACGGCCAGCATGAGGTGCAAAACTTTCTCGACGTTCTTCGCGCGGACGGGGTGCCGGTAACCGACGACTACCTGGAAGCCTGGCTCTCCCACGAGGAGCAGGCGTTCGCCGACGGCTTCTTCAAGGAGAGAGGTGTCGACCCGGGCGAGAAGGTTATCGCCATACACCCCTTTGCCGCCAACGAGACCCGCGGATGGCATCTCGACAACTTCATCGAACTGGCGCGGCTCCTCCAGGAGCGTTACGGCGCCCGCATACTTTTTCTTGGGGGGCCAAGAGACCGCGAGGCGCTGGTCCCGATCCGGGCGGCGCTCCCGGTAACGCCGCTGGAGGCCGTAGGCGCCACTACGCTGCGCCAAACCATGGCCATCTTGTCGCGCTGCAACATGCTTGTGTGCAACGACAGCGGCATCATGCACCTGGGGGCGTCGCTCCAGGTGCCGCTGGTGGCGCTTTTCGGGCCCCAGTCGCCGGTGAAGTTCGGCCCCTGGGGAGCCCGTTGCAGGGTGATCTACCGCAAGTACCCCTGCAGCCCTTGCCGGCAGAAGTTCTTCGAAGAATGCAAGCCCTCGGCAAGGATGAAGCCGGAGTGCGTAGAGGCGATCACCGTCGATGAAGTGATGGGCGAGGTCGCTGTTTTGTGGGAAGGGCGCTAGCGGGCGCTGAGAGCTCGCTCTTGCGGGAAACATCTACGAGGTATTTCAGTGTCATCAGGTAACGCTATGGTCCAGTCCGGCAAAAGGGTCCCCATCTCTGCCTTCGTCATCACCAAAAACGAGGAGGCGAAAATTGGGGCCTGCCTTGCCTCGCTTTCCTTTCTGGACGAGATAGTGGTCGTCGACGATTTCAGCACGGACAGCACCCCCGATATCTGCCGCTCCCATGGCGTAACGTTGCATCAGCACCGCTTCACGGGATTCAAGGACCAGAAGAGCTACGCCATGTCGCTGGTGCGAAACGACTGGGTGCTGGAACTCGACGCCGACGAGAGGGTTTCGGACCAGATGCGGGACGCGATACTGGCCCTGAAAGAAGAGGACCTGGCCCGCTACGGCTGTTTCGAGTTCAAGCGCAAGACGCGCTTTTGGGGGAAGTGGATCAAGCACGCCTCCCTCTACCCGGACTACAAGCCGAGGCTTTACTGCCGGGTCAACGGGAGATGGAGCGACGGCAACGTGCACGAGCGGTTCATCACGCAAGGCGCGACCGGCAAGCTCGCCGGCGAGATACTGCACGAGCAGGACCTGGACCTCTACACCTACTTCCTGCGCACCGCGCGCTACTCCGACCTTTCGGCAGCCGATTACTTCGCCCGCGGCAGAAGAACCAGCTGGCATCACGTGACCGTCCGCCCCGTGGCGACCTTCCTGACCCGTTACCTGATACGGCTGGGGTTCCTCGAGGGGGTGCATGGGTTCGTCATCTCGGCCATGGGCGCGCTGGGGACCTTCATGAAGTACATGAAGCTTTACGAAATCCAGCGCAAAAGCCGCGGCGGGCTCGGCGGACAGGCGGGATAACCGAGTAACCTGAAGAGAAAGAGAAGAGTTTATGCGTGTACTGATCATCAAGGCGTCGGCGCTTGGCGACATCATCAGCGCCCTGCCGGTTCTTGACTACCTGAGGCAGGCCTCCCCCGGCATCGAGATCGACTGGGTGGTGGAAGAGCCGTTCCGGGAACTTTTGGAAGGAAACCCGCTCATAGCCCAGCTGCACACGGTGCGGACCAAGGCGTGGCGCAAGCGCCCCTTTCTCCCCGCCCACTGGAGCGAGGTGGCCCGGTTGAAGGAGGCACTGCGGGAGCGCGAATACGCCTTCGTCTTCGACATCCAGGGGAACCTGAAGAGCGGCCTGATCTGCTGGCTCTCTGGGGCGGCTGACCGGATCGGGTTCGATTCACCCGAACTGCAGGAGTCGGTGAATTCCCTCTTTACCACCCGCAGAATACCGATGCGGCGTCAGGACTACCACGTCACCCAGAAATGCCTGCGCCTGGTCTCCGTCCCTTTCGGCAAGGATTTCAGCCAGATGACGCTCCGGTCGAGCATCGCCACCTCGGCCGAGGACGACGCCAACGCTGAAGCGCTCCTGGCGACCCTCTCCGACGGGCTGGTGTTCCTGTTCCAGTACGGCACCACCTGGCAGACCAAGTTCTGGAGCAAGAAGAGCTGGGTAGCCCTCGGGCGGGAGGTATTGGAGCAGTTCCCGGACGCCTCCATTCTGTTCCCCTGGGGCAATGAAGGGGAGCGCGCCGCTGTGGCCGGGATCGCCGCGGAAATAGGGGCCGGGAGCAGGGTTCTCGACCGCTACTCGCTTAAGGGGCTCACCGCTCTCTTGAAGAAGGTCGACCTGGTGGTCGGGGGCGATACCGGACCGGTGCACCTGGCGGCCGCAGTAGGGACCCCCACCGTCTCCTTTTACCGGGCGAGCGACGGCAAAAGAAGCGGCCCTCTCGGGGAGCGGCACGTGGTGCTGCAGTCGCCCATGCACTGCACCAAATGTTTCCGGACCAAGTGCGACAAGGACACCCAGTGCAGCGATTCCATCAAGGTGGAGGCGGTGCTTGCCGGGATCGTCAGGCTGCTCTCCTGACGAAGCCGACTGCATCGGCAGGAGAGCAGCCGTTGCCACGGCCTGAGCGCTCATCTTTCGGTGCAGCGAAAGCATGCCCAAATCCTTTTTAGTCACCCGTTAAGGAAAACATGGTTTCAGCGATCAGCATAGTAATCCCGAATTACAACGGTGAAAGCCTGCTACGGGCCAACCTCCCCTCCATCGTGGCAGCAATGGAGCATTGGGGGGGGGAGTCCGAGTTGATCATCGTCGACGATTGCAGCACGGACGGCAGTTGCGCATTTATACGCGACGCATTCCCGATGGCGAAACTGATCGTCAATGCCGTCAACGCCGGTTTTTCCAAGACCTGCAACGTCGGCATGGCCGCCGTCAGGCATCCCGTGGCATTTTGCATAAACAGCGATGTCGAGGTGAGTGTCGACTTCATCGCCCCCTTGCTGAAGCACTTCGACGACGCCGATGTTTTTGCCGTCACTCCCACGATATTGGCCGAGCGCGAAGGGCGGAACCAGGGGGTGGTCGTCGGCCTGTACGGCAAGGGTTTCCTCAAAGGGGGCTTCGCGCCGATAGGGGAAACCCACCCCGTCCGGGAGAACATGTACGCGGTGGGGGCCTGCGTCGCGTACCGCATGGAGATGTTCCGGACGCTGGGAGGTTACGCCGAGATCTACTCCCCGTACCTTTTCGAGGACGTGGACCTCTCCTACCGGGCCTGGAAGCGGGGGTGGAAAAGTCTCTACGATCCTGCAACCACCGTCTGGCACTATTCGAGCGCTACCATCGGCAAAACCAAGAAAAACGTGAAAAGGACCGTGTACTTCCGTAACCGCTTTCTCTTTCACTGGATAAACCTGACCGATGGCCCCTTTCTCTTCAGGCACTGCCTGCACGTCCTGCTGCGGCTGGCGGTGAGCTTTCTCTGGCTCGATTTCACCTACTACAAGGCCTTCTACCGGGCACTGCAGCTGCTGGGCGAGGTGCGCAGGCTGCGAAAAGAGGTGGTCGGCCACCTGAAAATTGGAGATGCCGAGATTGTGAGCAGGACGGGAAGAGCCGGCTCATGAGTCCGCCGCGGGTCACCGTCTGTATACCGTCCTACAATTGCGCGGCCTTTCTGGCCGAAGCGATCGAGTCCGTGCTGGCACAGAGCTTCACCGACTACGAGCTCCTGATCCTCGACGACTGCTCCAGCGACCAAAGCAGCCGGATTGCAGCGCAGTACGCGGCACAGGATGCGCGCATCATCACCTGGGTGCACCAGGAAAATCTCGGCATGGTGCAGAACTGGAACACCTGCCTGAATGCTGCGCGCGGGGATTACATCAAGTTCCTGCTCTGCGACGACCTCCACTGTTCGCCCGAAGCGTTGCATAAGATGGTGCAGGTCCTAGACCGTCACCCCGCCGTGTCGCTGGTGGCGAGCGCACGGAACATCATCGACGAGCACTCCCAGGTGATCAAGGTGCTCAGTTCCCTGCCGGCGCATCTGGAGCTAAGCGGCACCGAGATGATGAACCTTTGCCTGTACACCCAGAAGAACCTGATTGGTGAGCCCTCCGTGGCAATGTTCAGGAAAAGCCAGGGGGCGCGGGGGTTCAACAGCAGGTACAACCAACTGGTGGACCTGGAGATGTGGTTCCACCTGCTGGCCCAGGGGAGCCTCGCCTATCTGGACGAGCCTTTGGCTTCCTTCCGGGTGCACGGCGAGCAGCAGACGCGGAAGAACGTGCGGAACTTGGTGCACGTCGAGGAGATGCTCGCCCTGCTGGACGAATATGGCCCGCAGGCGCAGCTATCTGCGAGTACACCGGCGGGACGGTTCCTGGCGTACAACCAGCTGTACCGCATATGGAAGGGGTACAAAAGCAGGCTCATCAGCAGGGAAGCTGCTCTGGCGAGGATCTCGCGCCGCCTGCCGCAGGGGAAGTTCTTTTTGCAGATCCCCCTGTACAAGCTGCTGAACCCGTTTTGGAAGTTTTCTTGCCGCGCGCGCATTCGAGGGCTGAGGTAGAAAAAGGCACGTCTTGAGAAAACGATAATCTCAGTGGCTCTCACAGGATGGAAAAACGGCAGGAAGTGGACCGCTATGAAAAAAATCATCATTTGGGGAGCCTCTGGCCACGCCATGGTCGTAGCCGATGCCCTGACGCTCGGCAGGGAGTACGAAATAGTCGGCTTCCTGGACGACTATAACCCGGAACTGCCTGGAAGGACGTTTTGCGGATTCCCGGTTTTTGGAAGACGTGAGGTTCTCCTGGAGTTGAGGCGCGAAGGGGTGGAGCACCTGGTTTTCGGTTTCGGCAATTGCGAGGCGCGGCTTAGGCTGGCGGAGGTGGCTCGCGGCTATGGGTATGCGCTGGGGAAGGCGATACACCCGAGCGCCACGGTCGCCGCTGACGCCCTGGTAGGCGCAGGGACGGTCGTCGTCGCCGGGGCGGTGATCAATCCCGGTGCGGTTATCGGCGAAAACGTGATAGTCAACACCTGTGCCAGCGTGGACCACGAGTGCTTGATCGCCGACGGCGCGCACATCTGCCCGGGCGTGCGCCTGGCCGGGAGGGTCCGCGTCGGCAGGGGGACATGGGTGGGGATCGGATCGAGTGTTGCGGATGGCCTGACGATCGGCGCGGGCTCCATGATCGGTGCAGGTTCCGTCGTGGTTGAAGATGTTCCTGGCGGCGTGCTTGCCTACGGCGTGCCGGCCCGGGTGATGAAGAGGTTGACGGATGAAAGCTAAGAACACTGTAGACGAGCTGGGGATATTCACCGGCAAGCCTATTTTCAACGAAGCGCAGGTGGTCGGCCGTCCCAACGTCGGCAATAGCGAGGACTTCCTGGCGCGGGTCAACGACATCCTGGAGAGGCGCTGGTTCACCAACAACGGCAAGTACGTCCAGGAGTTCGAGAAAAGGATGGCGGAATACATCGGCGTCAAGCACTGCATCGCCATGTGCAACGCAACCGTCGCCTTGGAGATAGCGATCCGCGGGGTGGGGATGACGGGCGAGGTGATAGTTCCCTCTTTCACCTTCGTTGCCACACCGCACTCCCTGCAGTGGCAGCAGATCACCCCGGTCTTTTGCGACATAGACCCGACTACGCACAACCTCGATCCCCTCTGCGTGGAAAAAATGATCACCCCACGCACCACCGGGATCCTCGCGGTCCACGTTTGGGGAAGGCCGTGCGCGATCGAGGAGCTGACGGCGATAGCAAACCGGCGCGGCCTGAAGCTTATCTTCGACGCCGCCCATGCCTTCGCCTGTTCCCACAAAGGTCAGATGATCGGTAGCTTCGGCGACGCCGAAGTCTTCAGTTTTCACGCCACCAAGTTCTTCAATACCTTCGAGGGCGGAGCAGTGGCCACCAACGACGACGACCTCGCGGTCAAGATCCGCCGCATGAAAAACTTCGGATTCGCCGGCTATGATAACGTGGACTACATCGGGACCAACGGCAAGATGAGTGAGATGTCTGCCGCCATGGGGCTCACCTCGCTGGAAGGGCTGGAGGGTTTCATCGACGTGAACCGTCGCAATTACGAGCTTTACCGTGAGAGGCTCGCCGGCCTTAGGGGCGTGCGTCTGATCGACTACGACGGCGCCGAGAAATGCAACTACCAGTACATAGTGGCGGAGATTGACGAGGACCTAGCGGGGGTGAGCCGGGACCAGCTGGTGGACGTGCTGCACAAGGAGAACGTTCTGGCGCGGCGCTACTTCTACCCGGGCTGCCACCAGATGGAGCCTTACTGCTCCTATTTCCCCCATGCGGGGCTGCTACTTCCCAACACGGAAAGGCTTGCCGACCGGGTGATGTCGCTTCCCAATGGCACCTCTGTGGGGCCGGCAGCGATCGACGCCATCTGCGGCGTGATCAGGCTAGCGGTGACAAACGGCAAGAAACTCCGCCACATGCTGCAGGTGCAGGGATAACCGATGAAACTAAGCGTCCTCATGATCACCTACAACCACGCCCCCTTCATTGCGCAGGCCCTGGAGAGCGTGCTTATGCAACAGGTGGGATTCGACTACGAGATCGTCGTCGGTGAGGACTGCTCGACAGACGAGACGCGTGACATCCTCATGGAGTACCAGGAAAGGCACCCAGACCGGATACGCCTGCTTTTGCCCGAGAAGAACCTGGGGATGATCAGGAACTTCGCAGCCACCTGCAAGGAGTGCCGCGGCGAGTACGTCGCCATCCTGGAGGGGGACGACTTCTGGACGTCGCGCAATAAGCTGCAAAGGCAGGTCGATTTTCTGGACGCCAATCCGGAATGCGCCGCCTGCTTTCACAACGTTGAGGTGGTCTACGGCGACGGGCGCGAGCCGCACCTTTTTCACCGCAAGCCCCTCAAGATGCTTTTTGATCAACGCGACATAGCCTCCGACTTTTTCATCCCGACCTGCTCGACAGTGTTTCGAAACGGCCTGTTCGGCGACTTCCCAAAATGGTTCTACGACCTCCCCATGGGGGACTGGCCCCTGCACGTGTTGAACGCGGAGCACGGCCTTTACGCCTACCTGGACGAGATACTGGCTTCGTACCGAGTGCACCAGGGCGGGGTCTGGTCCCAAAGGAAAACGCACGACAACATGCGCCAGACGGTGCTTGCCATGACGGTGGTCAACAGGGAACTCGGGTTCAGACACGGCAAGTCGATGGGAAGGAAGATCGCCATGCTGGAGTACGAGTTGGCGTACGCCATGGCCGAGAGCGGCGATGCCAAGGGGGCGTTAAAGCAGGTTGCCAGGGCTCTGGAGGCAGCCCCACTCTACCTGAAGCTGTACCGGCGGGTTCTGACCAAGCTGCTTTGGAAGACGGTCATTCGCGGGGGAGCGCACGGTGGAAACCTACGCACCGGCAACGAAGGGAACGGGAAGCCATGAGAATACTCCTCATCAAGCCGGGCGCCATCGGCGACCTTTTGCAACTAACACCTGTACTGCGGGCGCTGCACAGGCGTTACCCGCAGGCCAGGATCACCGTTTTAGTCAGCTCCCGGTTCACCGCCTCGCTCTTCGCGCACAACCCGATGGTGTACGACACGGTCATCTTTGACAAGAGGGGGGAACAGCGCAGTTGGGGCGGGGTACTCAGGCTCTGGAGCCGGCTCAGGGAGGAGAAGTACGACCTGGTGCTGAACTACCAGCGGAGCAACCTGAAGGCCTGGGTGCTGGCTTCCGCGGCGTTCCCCTGCCGCGTCCTGATCTACCACAAGAAAAACGCGCAGCATGCCGTGGTCAACCACCTGGAGGTTCTGCGTCCGTTGGGAATCGACCCCCTTGCCTGCGACACCACTTTGGAGCTCTACACGGGAACGGACGACAAGCGCTACGCCGAAGAACTCCTTGCCTCCTTGGGCGCGCAGAAGCAACCGGTGATAGCGATCAACCCGGGCGCAAGCCATCCGGTGAACCGTTGGAGCACGACGAACTTCGCAAGGCTGTGCGATCTGCTGGCCGGGGAGCTGGGGGCGAAGGTGCTGATCATTGGCGGAAGCGAAGACACACCTTTGGCCCAAGCGATCCTGGCGGGAGCTGGCTCCGAGCCTGTCGTGCTGACCGGAACCACCACCCTGCTGCAACTGGGCGCCGTGCTGCAAAAGTGCGATTTGCTGGTGACGGGGGACACAGGACCGATGCACGTGAGCACCGCGGTAGGCACCAAGGTGCTGGCGCTTTTCGGCGCTGCCGACCCACTCAGGACGGGGCCGGTTGGCAGCGGACACAGGGTGATGCAGGCGCATGATGTGGATTGTGTCCCATGCCGCAGCCGCAAATGCGATAACGGCAGGTACCTGGCGTGCATGGAGGGGATAACTCCGGAAGAGGTGCTGTCGGCAGTGAAGGAAATGTTGCAAAGTGGCGACTCCGCTTAAGATATCTTTTTTAGAATCCTGGGAGGTCAGATGACAAAGATACTTGTTACCGGCGCAGCGGGTTTCATAGGCTCGCACCTTTCCCACAGGCTCCTCGCCAAGGGATGCGAGGTGGTCGGCCTCGACAACCTGAACGACTATTATGAAGTGAGCCTGAAAGAGGGGAGGCTGGCGCGGCTGGAAGGAAAGCCTGGCTTCCGCTTCGTGCGGATGAACCTTGAGGACCGGGAGGGGATAGCCCGCCTCTTCGCCGCAGAGAAGTTCGATTCCGTGGTGAACCTCGCCGCCCAGGCCGGGGTACGTTACTCGATCCAGAACCCCTACGCCTACATCGACAGCAACATCTCAGGCTTCATCAACATCCTGGAGGGATGCCGCCACAACAAGGTGAAGCACCTGGTCTACGCCTCGTCCTCCTCGGTCTACGGCGCCAACGCCACGATGCCCTTCTCGGTGCACCACAACGTGGACCATCCGGTCTCGCTCTACGCCGCCACCAAGAAGGCGAACGAACTGATGGCACACACCTATTCCAGCCTGTACGGGCTCCCCACCACGGGGCTGCGCTTTTTCACCGTCTATGGACCGTGGGGGCGTCCCGACATGGCGCTGTTCCTCTTCACCAAGGCGATCCTGGAGGGGAAGCCGATCGACGTCTTCAACTACGGGAAGATGCAGCGCGACTTCACCTTCATCGACGACATCGTGGAAGGCGTAAGCCGCGTGATCGACAGCGTTCCTCCCGGCGAAGCCGGCTGGAGCGGGGCGAACCCGGATCCGGGGACGAGCTACGCCCCTTACAAGATCTACAACATCGGGAACAACAACCCGGTGGAGCTCTTGCGCTTCATCGAGGTGCTGGAAAAGGCGCTGGGGAAAGAGGCGCAGAAGAACCTGCTCCCGATCCAGGCCGGCGACGTCCCGGCGACCTACGCCGACGTGGACGACCTGATGCGGGACGTCGGCTTCAAGCCGGCCACCTCCATCGAGGACGGCATAGCCCGCTTCGTCGCCTGGTACCGGGATTTCTACAAGGTCTAGAAGGGGCATTCTCCCAGGGGCGCGTTCGATGGCCAGCCGAAGTTCCGGAGTTGGCAGCCGGCGCTAAAATGCGAAAAGGATAGCTCGTGAAGAAATACCGCCCGCTCGATTTCTCAGGTGTCAGCACCTACCCCCTCGCCACGCGGAAGAACAAGATGAACGTCAAGGACGACTTCGCCCTGCCGGTGCGGCCGGGGATGACCGTAGCCGACCTCTTGGCGGCCATGCCGAACCAGTTGGGCTCCCTGTCCCTCAATCGCGTCATCGATGCGGTGGTTGCTGCGCGCAAGAAGGGAAAGCCGGTGGTGATGGCGATGGGGGGGCACGTCATCAAGTGCGGACTGCAACCGGTGCTCAAATCGTTGATCGAGGCGGGCGTCGTTACCGCCGTGGCCCTCAACGGTGCCGGTTCCATCCACGACTTCGAGATCGCGCTCATCGGCGCCACCAGCGAGGACGTGGGGGCCGTGCTCCACGCGGGGAATTTCGGCATGGCCGAGGAGACCGGGAGTCAGATCAACGAGGCGCTCAAAGAGGGGGTGGCCCAGGGGCTGGGGCACGGGGAGTCGCTAGGAAGGATGATCCTGGAGCGCGAGCTCCCCTACCGCGAGCAGAGCCTCATGGCCGCCTGCGTCAAGAACGGCATCCCCGTCACCGTGCACGTCGCCATCGGCACCGACATCACGCACCAGCACCCCTCCGCCGACGGGGCGGTGCTGGGGGCGGCCAGCTTCACCGATTTCCGCACCTTCGCCTCCGTCGTTTCCGAGCTTGGCGACGGCGGGGTCTATCTGAACATCGGGAGCGCGGTGCTCCTTCCCGAGGTGTTTTTGAAGGCGCTCTCCATAGCGCAGAACCTGGGGCATCACGTCGATCACTTCACCACCGCGAATTTCGACATGCAGCAGCACTACCGTCCTCTCACCAACGTGGTGAAGCGTCCCACCTCCGGTGAGAGCCGCGGCTACACCGTCACCGGCCACCACGAGATCATGATCCCCCTTCTGGCTGCGGGGATACTGGATAGGATCTAGAACCCGTTCAAGGTTCAACGTTCAGATTGTTCCTCCTTTATATTGTCGCATGATGCGTGACGGGAGAATCTGAAGCAAACCTGTTCCAATGTTCTACGTTCAGCTTCTGTGTGCTTTTATTGTTCCGGGGGGGTGACGTGAAAATCGAGCGCTTTGAGGACGTTGACTCTTGGAAAGAAGCTCGTTTGTTGGTGAGTGAGGTATATAAACTACTCGACAATTGCAGGGATTATGGGTTTAAAGACCAGATCCAGCGTGCCACGGTTTCGGTCATGTCGAACATTGCAGAAGGTTCCGACCGAGGCAGCAACAGGGAGTTCGTGCAGTACCTTGTAGTCTCTCGCGGTTCCCTCTCCGAGGTGAAAAGCCTGACCTATGCAGCTCTCGACATCGGATATTTCGATCATGCCGCCTTTGAGGCGGTAATCGCGCGTTGTAACAAGATCAGCAACATCTTAAACGGGTTCATAAGGTTCCTGAAGGCATCGGAACGTAAGGCATAACCCTCTGTAACCTAAGTTGCGGACGAAGTCGGATCGTAAGGGCACACAATGGCTTTTAGCCTAAGTCATTCGTCAAACATTGAAGTTGAACCTTGAGCGGTTTTCAGGACAAAGTCAGATAGTAAGACAGATATGACCTTTAGCCTTACCTGTCTGTCGAACATTGAACATTGAACCTTGAACGGGTTTCTGGAGGTTTTGTGGAACGTAGGGAAGTAGAATCCTTTTTCGAGCGGGCCGCTTCGATCCGGGCCCTGGTTGTCGGCGACCTGATGCTGGACGAGTACCTCTGGGGACGGGCGGAACGGATCTCGCCGGAGGCCCCGGTGCAGGTGGTGGAGGTGGCCAGAGAAGACCTCCGTCTCGGCGGCGCCGGCAACGTGGTGAATAACCTCGCCGCCCTGGGATGCCAGGTCAGCGTCTGCTCGGTGATAGGGAGCGACGAGAACGGAGCGCTCCTGCGCCGCGCCCTGGAGGAGAAAGGGGCGGGACTGGAAGGGCTCTTCGAGGAAGGCGAGAGAAGGACCAGCAAGAAGACGCGCGTGCTCGCGGCGAACCAGCAGATCGTCAGGATAGACCGGGAGACGAAGTCGTCCATAGCAGCCGCCAGCGAACAGGGGATTATCGACTACCTGGCCGCCCGAAGCGGCGACTTCGACGTGATCGTGGTCTCGGATTACCTGAAAGGTGTCCTGACCCCGGCGGTCCTTTCGGCGGTCTGCCGCAGCGGCAGGGAACTGGGGATCCCGGTGGTGGTCGACCCCAAGGGAAACGACTACGGCAAGTACCGCGGCGCCACCATACTGACCCCGAACCGCAAGGAGGCGGAAATCGCCTCGGGGGTAGCCATCACGGACCAGGAGTCGCTGCAGTGCGCAGCGAGCGGGCTTTTGTCCTGCCTGGAGCTGGACGCGCTTCTCATCACGCGCAGCGAGGCCGGGATGTCGCTCTTCCCGGCGGCCGGGGGGGCGGTTCATATCCCGACCGTGGCCCGCGAGGTGTTCGACGTGACCGGCGCCGGGGACACGGTGATCTCGGTCCTTTCGCTGGGGCTTGCCTGCGGCCTCGCCATGGCGGACGCCGCCTGGATCGCCAACGTGGCGGCTGGGATCGCGGTCGGCAAACTCGGTACCTCGACGGTCGCCCCGCAGGAGATCGTCGCGGAGGTGGGGCACGGTGCTAAGGACAGCGACTCCAAGATCAAGAACCTGGACGTCCTGGCGCACGCCATAGCCCGCGAACACTCGCGCGGCAAGAAGGTGGTCTTTACCAACGGCTGTTTCGACCTTTTGCATGTCGGGCACGTGAAGTACCTGCAAAAGGCGAGAGGGCTCGGGGACATCCTGGTGGTGGGGCTAAATACCGACGCCTCGGTCCGCCGCCTCAAGGGGGAGAAGCGCCCCCTCATCGAGGAGACGGAGCGGGCCCACATCCTGGCGGCGCTGGACTGCATCGACTACGTGGTGCTCTTCGACGAGGACACCCCCTTGAAGGTAATCGAGACGCTTGCGCCGGACATCCTGGTGAAAGGCGGCGACTACAGCATCGAAGGGGTGGTCGGGCGCGAGGTGGTGGAGGCCCGCGGGGGACGCGTGGAGCTGATCCAGTTTGTCGACGGCAGGTCCACGAGCCGCATCATCGAGAAGATCCTTTCCTCGTATTGAGAGTGGGGGGAGGGGGATAGAAGCGATGGATAAAGACGCGAAAATCTACGTCGCCGGCCACCGCGGCCTGGTCGGCTCCGCTCTGGTGCGGGAACTCGCTCGCCTTGGCTACGGAAACCTGTTGCTGCGCGAAAGCCGCGAGCTCGACCTGCGCAACCAGGCTGATACGCTGGCCTTGTTCCAGGCGGAGCGCCCGGAATACGTTTTTCTCGCCGCGGCCAAGGTGGGCGGGATCGCGGCCAACAACAGCTTCCCGGCCGACTTCATCTACGACAATCTGATGATCCAGAACAACGTGATCCACTCCGCCTACCTGAACGGGGTCGCCAAGCTTTTGCTTTTGGGCTCCACCTGCATCTATCCGAGGCTCGCGCCGCAGCCGATTCGGGAGGAGGCGCTTCTGACCGGTCCGCTGGAGCCGACCAACGAGCCTTACGCCATCGCCAAGATAGCGGGAATCAAGCTGTGCCAGTCCTACAACCGCCAGTACGGCACCCGCTTCATCAGCGCCATGCCGACGAACCTCTACGGCCCCAACGACAACTTCGACCTCGACTCGTCGCACGTGCTCCCGGCGCTGATGAGGAAGTTCCACGAGGCGAAGGTCTCCGGCAGCCCGAGCGTCACCGTCTGGGGGAGCGGCACCCCTTACCGCGAGTTCGTCCACGTGGACGACGTGGCGCGGGCGTCGCTCTTTCTCATGGAGCGCTACGAGGGATGGGAGCCGGTGAACATAGGGAGCGGGCAGGAACTGACGATTCGGGAGCTGGCCGAAAAGATCCGGGAGGTGGTCGGCTTCACCGGGGAGATCGTCTTCGACAGCTCCAAACCGGACGGCACTCCCCGAAAACTCAGCGACGTAAGCCGCATCCACCAGCTTGGCTGGAGGCACGGCATCGAGCTCATGCAGGGGCTCCGTGACACCTACGCCTGGTACCTCGCTAACCTCTGCTGACCGGCTGCAACCACTGTTTTGCATCCTTTTTCAAACTTTGTGCCAAAAGTAACGGTTTGGCCAAAATTGGCTTTACAGTGAAATTTTATGATGCTATACTTTGCAGCGGAATTATGAATAACTTCAATAATATCAAGCGATTTCTCGGTCTGGTGGCCATCGTAGCATCCCTTTTGGTGGTAGGAACAATTCTGTTGCGAATGGATCACGGTATGGTGCCGAAGCTGCCGGTAAGGAAGCTTCCGCTGCAGGTGGACATCTCGTTGCAGAAGTTCCACTACACGGAAACCAAACAGGGGGTGAAGCGGTGGGACCTTGCGGCCGAGAAAGCCGAGTACAACAAGAAAAAGGACCTGACCTCCCTGGCGACGGTACGGCTTACGGTGGCAGGTGCAGCGAAGTTCGGAGACCTGGTGATCACTGCGGACCGTGCGCTGTACCATAACGGGACCCGGGACGTGGTCCTGTCCGGCAACGTAACAGGGGTGAGCAGCAAGGGGCTTCGGTTCTCCGCCTCCAACCTGAGCTACTTGGCGTCTCGCTCCCTGCTGGTGAGCGAGGAAAGGGTCCGCTTCAGCGACGGGGGGAACGAGCTGGAAGGGGTAGGGATGGAGTTTCAGACGCAGACACGGAGGTTCAAGTTGAAAAAGGACGTGAGCGCCGTATTTCGGCAGCAGGAGGCCAGGTGATGCGGAGCGTCTTTTGCCAGTTAATACTGTTGCTGCTGCTCGTTTCTGGGGCTATTGCCGCGCCGATAAGCGGAAATGAGCCCCTGAAGGTTAAGTCCGACAACTTAACTGCCGATAACGAGAAGAAGACGGCGACCTTCGAGGGGAAGGTGGTTGCCCACCAGGGCGAGCTGACCCTGTACACGGACCGGCTGGTGGTGAGTTCCGCCGGCGACGGCAACGAGCTCTCCAAGGTGGAGGCATTCGGCAACGTCAGGATTCTGCAGGGGATTCGGCAGGCTACCGGGGGGCACGCGGTCTACGACCCGAAGCGGGGGGTGATTTTGTTGGACGGCAACCCCAGGGTCGTGGTAGGGGATGACGTGGTGACCGGGAAGGTGATCACCTACTTCATCAACGAGCAGAGAAGCATTGTAACCGGCGGCCCGAAGGAGCGGGTGGAAGCGGTCATTCACCCCGGAGGGAAAAATGTCGGCGCAAAACCGTAGCACCCTCTGCACCAGGGGGCTTGAGAAGGGGTTCAACAAGCGCATGGTAGTGCGCGGCGTGGACCTCGAGGTCTCGTCGGGTGAGGTGGTTGGGCTTTTGGGTCCCAACGGGGCCGGCAAGACGACCACCTTCTACATGGTCGTGGGGCTGTGCCGCCCGGACCAGGGGGAAGTCATCCTGGACGGCGAGCCGATCACGGCGCTTCCCATGTACCAGCGCGCCAGGCGCGGCATCAGCTATCTCCCCCAGGAGCCGTCCGTCTTCAGGCGCCTGAGCGTGAGGGACAACCTGATGGCGGTACTGGAGACCATGGACCTTGAAGAGGTGAGGCGCCGGGAGCGGGTCGAGGAGCTTTTGGGGGAATTCCGCATCGAGCACATCGCCGGGAGCAAGGGGTACGCGCTTTCGGGCGGCGAGAGGCGCCGGGTCGAGATAGCCCGGGCGCTCGCGACCGATCCGGCCTTCATCCTCCTGGACGAGCCGTTTGCCGGCATCGACCCGATCGCGGTGATCGACATACAGAGCATCATCACCACCCTGAAGGAAAAGGGGCTCGGGGTGCTGATCTCGGACCACAACGTGCGGGAGACCCTCGGCGTCTGCGACAAGGCCTACATCATGAGCGCCGGAGAGGTGCTGGAATGCGGGGACCCGGTCCAGATATCCCAGAGCAAGAAGGCCCGCGAGATCTATCTGGGCGATAAATTCAGGCTTTGACGGCGGCGACGTTCTTTGTTCTGTTTTCAATTCCTTCGTTTTAAAAAAATAATGCTTTCCCGGTTTTCCAAATGCCTTTCCGCGGTTATAATGAGCATAGGCGCAAGTCATAGCTGAGGCAGACGGCAGCCGAATAAAGGACAGCAAACGTAGAACGGGCAGCTTGTAACTGTTAAACCGGCGACTAACAACGCATAATCAGCACGTAGAACTTTATCCGCTTAGAAAGGAACTGTCGTAGCAGTACACGGATTCAGCGAGGACTTATGGCAATAGAGATGCGCCAGCAGATGAAAATGAGTCAGCAACTGGTGATGACGCCCCAGTTGCAGCAGGCCATCAAGCTCCTCCAGCTTTCCCGGCTGGAGTTGCAGGACGTAGTACGTCAGGAGCTGGAGGAAAACCCCATACTCGACGAGGCGATCGAGCAGGAGGAGATCCGGGAACCCGAGCAGATCGAGTTGCGCGAGAAGGAAGCCGAGCCGGAGGCCGCAGCGAGCGATTTCCAGGAAGTGCGGGCCGGCGAAGAGACGCGCGAAGCGGACTGGGATTCCTACATAGACGGCTACAACTACAGCTCCGGCGAGCAGTACTACGACGACGAGGACCGTCCCTCCTTCGAGAACCTCCTCACCAAGAAATCCACCCTGTTCGACCACCTGATGTGGCAGCTGAGCTTAACCCGCCTCACCGAGCGCGAGATGGCGGTAGGAGCCGAGATCATCGGCAACATCGACGAGGACGGCTACCTCCGCGCCTCCCTCGAGGACGTCGCTTCCGCCTGCGTGCAGGTAGCCCCGTTCCAGGAGGAGATGCTCGAGTGGTCGGGGCTTTGCGCCGACGCCTGCGAGGAAGAGATCGCCGATGCTGCGGGCGGTTTCTCCGCTACCGTGCTGGTGCCGCTGGTCGATTCGGTGTTGAAGCGGATCCACGAGTTCGACCCGGTCGGCGTCGGAGCCCGCGACCTGCGCGAGTGCCTCCTGATCCAGGTCGGCAGCCTCGGCATGGGGGGGAGCCTCGTGGAGTCGCTGTTGCGCGACCACCTGAAGGACCTGGAGAGCCACAAGTACAAGCAGGCCGCCAAAGTGCTGGGGGTGGAGGTGAACGACATCCTCGCCGCCACGAGGATCATCGCGGAACTCGATCCGAAGCCGGGGCGGGTCTTTGGCAGCGACGACGTGCAGTACATCTCGGCCGACATCTTCGTGCACAAGGTGGGTGAAGAGTATGTGGTGATGCTGAACGACGAGGGGATGCCCAACTTGAGGATCAACCCCATCTACGCCCCCGACGCCAAGAGCAGCCGGCCGGTGGACAAGGTGGCCGAGGATTACATCGGCGAGAAGATGCGCTCCGCCCTGTGGCTCATCAAGAGCATCCAGCAGCGCCAGCGCACCATCTTCAAGGTGGCCAAGAGCATCGTCAAGTTCCAGCGCGACTTTCTGGACCGCGGCATCGAGCACCTGCGCCCGCTGGTCCTCAGAGACATCGCCGAGGACATCGGCATGCACGAGTCCACCATCAGCCGCGTCACCACCAACAAGTACATGCAGACCCCGCAGGGGCTCTTCGAGCTGAAGTACTTCTTCAACTCCGGCATCTCGACCGGGGAGGGGGACTTCATCGCCTCCGAGAGCGTGAAGAGCAAGATCAAGGAACTGGTGGACAACGAGGACTCAAAGCGCCCCTACAGCGACCAGCGCCTGGCGGAACTCCTCTCGGACCACAACATCGTCATCGCCCGCCGCACCGTTACCAAGTATCGCGAGATGCTTAGGATCGGCTCGTCTTCGGAGCGCAAGAAGCATTTCTAAACGCGGGCGCCGCCGTCGGCCGGCGCGTGAGCCGCGTGTATTGACAATAAAGGGAGGTACTTATTATGCAAACAACCGTGACGTTCAGACACATGGAGCCGAGCGACGCTCTCAAGAGCTACGCAGAAGAGAAACTGGAGCGGGTTAAGAAATATATAGACGAGCCGATCGTCGTCCAGGTATTTTTGACCGTTGAGAAGATCCGTCACATGGCCGAGGTAACCATCACCGCCAAGGGGATCACCATCAAGGCCGCAGAAGAAACCAACGACATGTACGCCTCCATCGACGCCGTCTCGGACAAGATCGAGCGCCAGCTGCGCCGCTTCAAGGAGCGCATCAAGGCCCACAAGCCCGCCCCCGACGCCCGCGAGCGCCAGGTGCAAAAGAGCATCGTCGAGGCTCAGAGCATCGAAGAGGGGGCACAGGCCCCGGTCATCATCAAGACCAAGAGCTTCTCCATGAAGCCCATGTCCGTCGAGGAAGCCGTGATGCAGATGGAACTTTTGCACAAGGATTTCCTGGTCTACACCGAGTCCTCCACCGAGAAGATCAACGTGGTGTACCGCAGGAAAGACGGCAACTACGGCCTGATCTCCCCGGAGATCGCCTGATCGGCGGCACACCGGCAGCCATGCTGAAAAAGGGAGCTTTTAGCTCCCGGTAAAGGATAGGGAGGCGCCCCCCGTGGCGCCTCCCACCATCTATGGCCCCTTTTGGGGCTTTTCGCTTGCACGGGGGAAAGGTCGACGCAATTGACAAGCATGAGCCTCAGCATCAAGGATCTTCTGGAAGACAAGGCCTACGGCCTGGACCTGCAGCTGCTCGGCGGCGAAGCGGGACTGGCCAACCGTCTCTACAGTTCCCGCATCCAGAAACCGGGGCTCGCGCTCACCGGGTACACGGAGCACCTGCACCCGGACCGGGTCCAGGTACTGGGCAACACCGAGATCTCCTACCTGAGCCAGATCCCCGAGGAAGTGGGGAGCCGGCACATCGAGAAGCTTTGCAGCTACCCCATCGCCTGCTTCATCGTCACCAAGGGGCTCGATCCCCCCGAATTCCTTAAGAAGAGCGCCCATGATGCCGGAATCCCGCTTCTGGGCACGCACCACCAGTCCTCCACCTTCATCTCCCTCATCACCAAGTTCCTGGAGGAGAGCCTGCTCCCCTCGACCCACATCCACGGCGTGCTGGTAGACGTCCTGGGCGTGGGGGTGCTGCTTTTAGGCAAGAGCGGCATAGGCAAGAGCGAGTGCGCCCTCGACCTGGTGATCCGCGGACACCGGCTGGTTGCCGACGACGTGATCCACATCAAGAAGAAGATGCCCGCGGCCCTGGTCGGGCAGGCGGGAGAGTCGATCCAGTACCACATGGAGATCAGGGGCTTAGGGATCATCAACGTCAAGGACCTCTACGGGGTCTCCTCCATCCGGGAAAAGAAGATCATAGACATGGTCCTGGAGCTCATGGAGTGGGACGCAAGCCAGGAGTACGAGCGCCTGGGGATCGACGAGCCGATGAAGACCATCCTGGGCGTGGACCTGCCGCATCTGAAGATCCCGGTACGCCCGGGCAGGAACCTCACCTCCATCATCGAGGTGGCCGCCAGGAACTTCCTCCTGAAGGGGATGGGGTACCACTCCGCGCGGGAATTCCACGAAAAGCTCCTGGCCCGCCTGGAATTCCGGCCGCTGGGCAACGAGGTGGAATAGCATGCGCATCGTCATCATAACCGGGCTCTCGGGCTCGGGAAAATCCACCGCCGTGCGCGCCTTGGAGGACGAGGGGTTCTTCTGCCTGGACAACCTCCCGGTCTCCCTCGTTACCACCTTCATCGAACTGGTAGAGCACTCACGCGAGGACATAAAAGACGTAGCCCTCGTGATGGACATCCGCTCCCGCGACTTCATCAAGGGGTACGACGAGGTCTTCCAGGCCATCGCCTCCGCCGGGCACAGCGTCAAGATCTTCTACTTCGACGCCACCGACGAGGTGCTGATCCGCCGCTTCTCCGAGACCCGGCGCCGGCACCCGGCGCTTGAGGGGGCGACGGTTCCCGAGGGTATCCGCTTCGAGCGCGACCAGCTCGCGGGCCTAAGGCGCATCGCCACGGCGATCATCGACACCTCGGAGATGAACGTGCACCGCCTGAAAGAGCTGGTGATCGGGCTGGTAAAGGGGGGGGAGGGGGTGCTGGAGATGCAGGTGAACCTGCAGTCCTTCGGCTTCCGCTACGGCCTGCCGCTGGAGAGCGACCTGGTCATGGACGTCCGCTTTCTCCCGAACCCCTACTTCGTGGCCACGCTGCGCCCTTTCTCGGGGCTGGACCAGGGAGTGCGGGAGTACGTCATGGGGCACAAGGAGACGGTGGTCTTTTTGGAGCACTTCAGGGACATGCTGGAACTCCTGCTCCCCAGTTACCGCAGGGAGGGGAAGTCGTACCTCTCGGTCTCCATCGGCTGCACCGGCGGCAGGCACCGCTCGGTCGCCATCGCGGAGGAGCTTTACAGCTACTTCCGCCAGAGAAACGTGAACATCAAGATTACACACAGGGACATAGATAAGGGGTTGGGATGATAGGATTGCTTTTGGTAGCGCATGCCGGGGTGGCCAGCGAGCTCTTGGCCGCGGCGGAGATGATAGTAGGCAAGCTGGAACTCGCCGAGGCGGTGGGGGTGACCCCGGACGCTTCCGCAACGGACGTGATGGCCGCCATCAAGGACGCTGTGGCCCGGGTCTCGGAGGGGGGCGCCATCATCATGACCGACATGTTCGGGGGGACCCCTTCCAACATGAGCATCTCCTTTCTCGAGGAGGGGCGCGTCGAGGTGCTTACCGGCGTGAACCTCCCCATGCTGATCCGCTTCACCCAGGAGCGCGGACGCTGCACCGTGGGGGAACTGGGTCTCAAGCTCAAAGAGAGCGCCGTCGAGGGGATCACCGTAGCCGGTGACTACCTGAAGAAATAAAAGGTCAACTATGATTCAGGGTGAATTCGTCATACCTAACAAGCTGGGACTGCACGCCAGGGCCTCCGCGCTGCTGGTCAAGACGGCGAGCCGCTTCGCCTCCGAGATCAGGATTGAGCGCGAGGGGATCGAGGTGAACGGCAAGAGCATCATGGGGATCATGATGCTGGCCGCGGGGAAGGGGAGCACCGTCGTGCTCAAGGTCGAGGGGCCGGACGACGCCGAGGCGTTCGCGGCTATCGGGGAGCTGATCCGCAATGGGTTTGGAGAGGAGTGATTCCAAAGAGCTGAAGGGGATCGGCGCCTCCGCCGGGATCGCCATCGGCGAGGTCCGCATCACGGACCGGCGCCGGGTGCCGGTGACCGAGGTGGTGGTGGCGCACGAGGAGATCCCGGGAGAGGTGGCGCGCTTCGCCAAGGCGATCGAGCGGGCCAAGGGGGAGCTCTGCGCCCTCAAGGACCAGCTCTCCAGCACCCACGGCCCGGAACACCTCTGCGTCATCGACGCGCACCTGATGCTTTTGGACGATACCATGCTGGTGGGCGAGACCACCCAGTACATAGAACGGCTCGGCATCAACGCCGAAGGGGCGCTCAAAAGGACCCTGACGCGCTTCAAGTCCTTCTTCGACGGCGTGGAGGACGACTACCTGCGCGAGCGCGGCAACGACGTGGAGACGGTGGTCGAGCGGGTGCTCAGGAACATGGTAGGGCAGAAGCAGGAGTCCATCGCCAAGATCGAAGGGAAGGCGATCGTGGTGGCCCACGACCTCTCCCCGGCGGACATCCTGCAGATCGACAAGGAGAAGGTGATCGGCTTCATCACCGACCTGGGGGGGAAGACCTCCCACTCCTGCATCCTGGCGCGCGCCTTCGAGATCCCGGCCGTGGTGGGTCTGGAGCGGGCCACGCTCGAGGTGGGGGAGGGCGATACCCTGATTGTCGACGGCGCCGCCGGCGTGGTCATAGTCAACCCGGGCGTCGAGCAGTTCAGGGACTACCTGCAGAAAAAGCAGCGCTACGAGTACGTGGAAAGGGAACTGCTGAAGCTGCGGGACCTGCCGGCCGTGACTCTGGACGGCTACCGGATGCGGCTTAAGGGGAACGTCGAGTTCATCGAGGAAGTGGCCGGCATCCACCGGCACGGCGGCGAGGGGATCGGCCTGTACCGCACCGAGATGCTCTTCTTGAACCGGAGCACGCTTCCCGGCGAGGAGGAGCAGTTCGAGGCCTACGCGGCGCTGGTGAAGAAGATGGCCCCGCAACCGGTGACCATCAGGACGCTGGACATAGGCGGCGACAAGTGCCTCACCGATCCGGAACTTACCGACGAGATGAACCCGGCCCTGGGGGTAAGGGCGATCCGCTTCTCGCTGCGCCAGCCCGAGGCCTTCAAGGCCCAGCTCCGGGCCATCCTCCGGGCCAGTGCCTTCGGCGAAGTCCGCCTCTTCTTCCCCATGGTCTCCGGGGTGGCAGAGGTACGCGCCGCCAAGGCGCTCCTGGAGGAAGCAAAAGCCGAGCTGCGCGGGCGCCATCCGTTCGACGAAGAGGTCCAGGTCGGCATCATGATCGAGATCCCGTCGGCCGTGGTCATCGCCGACCTCTTGGCCGCGGAGGTCGACTTCTTCAGCGTCGGCACCAACGATCTCATCCAGTACACCCTTGCCATCGACCGCACCAACGAACATCTATCCTCGCTTTACGAGCCGTTGCACCCGGCGGTGCTCCGTTCCCTGAAGATGGTGGTGGACGCGGCCCATGGCGCGGGAATTGACGCCTGCATCTGCGGCGAGATGGCGGGCGAGCCGGAGTACCTCCCTGTCCTTCTCGGTCTCGGCTTCGACGAGCTTTCCATGAACGCGGTCTCCATACCGCGGGTCAAGAAGATCCTGCGCCGCTGCAGCATGGAGGAGGCCCGCCAGGTCGCCTCGCGCGCCCTTTCCTTTTCGACCGCGGCCGAAGCGGACGCCTACTTGAAGGGAGAGATAGCGGCACGCTTCTCCGAGAGCTTCGACTGACCCCTTTTTACTGGGTTTCGCTAAGCGCCAAAAGCGCAAGCTCCACCCCGAGCGCCAGGTTTGCCCCCGCTACCTTGGAGTTGCGCGCCAGCCGGATCAACTGCGGGACCAGCAAAGGTCTCTTGGCCAGGGTGAGCACGAGCCGCCACGGGCTCAGGTTCAGCTCGGAGTCGCAGATCTCGGCGATGTCGAAGCCAAGTTCTTCCTCTGCCGGGTCGCTCACCCCTCTGAGCGCCACTGCTTCGATTCCGGCTTTCCCGGCTTCCCGGAACACCGCAGCACTCTCCATTTCCAGCACCGGTTCGTGAATCGATCCCTCCAGCGTCTGCGCGAGCGCGCGCTTGTTCACCACACCGGTGGCGGTGATGAAGGAGCCGCGCCGGGAAGAGAGCCCGCGTTTGCGGCAGCTTTCCAGGATCGGGGAGGTCAACGGCAGAGGAGGTGTGAGCGCCTCGCTCAGTCTCCCCCCGGCAAGCGCGAAGACCCGCTCGGCCAGCACTAGGTCGCCTACGGTTAGGCCGGGGAGCACGCCGCCGCAGAACCCGAAGTTGAGGATCACATGCGGCGAGGCGCTCCGGATCAGGGCTGCCGTGGCAAGAGCCGCGTGGTCGGGCCCCATCCCGGATTCGATCAGGGCGACGCGGGTACTGCCGCAGTCGAAGCGGTACAGGTTGAACCCGGAGATCTTTTCCTTCTGGAACCGCCGCACCCGTCGCAAAAGCGGGGCTATCTCCTGGGGCATGGCGGCCACCGCCCCGAGGCACTCTATCTTCATGGCCAGGCGCTCCTGTAGTTTGGTTCGCGCACTTTAACAGAGCGGGGCTTTTGCCGCAATGTCAAAGAGGGTTAACTTGACAAACTGGATGCGCCGACATATAGTCAGGCCTCTAATTTTTGTGTGACACTGCTAATCTGGAGGGCGAATCATGAAGCCGCTATTTCTTAACCCGCCGACCTTCGAGGACTTCGACGGGGGGGCCGGTGCGCGTTACCAAGCCTCCCGCGAGGTTACCTCCTTCTGGTTTCCCGGCTGGCTTACCTATCCCGCAGGGATGATCCCCGGAGCCCGGGTCGTGGATGCCCCGGTGCAGCGGCTCGATCTCGATGCCTGCCTGAAGATCGCCAAAGAGTTCGACATGGTGGTGATGTACACCTCCACCCCGACGCTCGCCATCGACGTAGAAACCGCCCGCCGCGTCAAGGCCCAGAACCCAGCCACCGTCACCGTGCTGACCGGCCCCCACGTGAGCGTCCTCCCCGAGGAGTCGCTTCGCTTCGCCGCCGGCGCCGTCGACATAGTCTGCCGCGGCGAGTTCGACTACTCCACCAAGGAGCTCTGCGAAGGAAAGCCTTGGTTGGAGGTGGAGGGCATCAGCTTTCTGCAGGACGGCAAGGTGGTGCACACCAAGGACCGCCCCCCCATCGCCGATCTCGACAGCCTCCCCTTCGCAAGCCAGGTCTACCATCGCGACCTTCCCATCGAGGAGTACGTCATCCCGCATTTCCGGCACCCGTACGTCTCCATCTACGCCTCCCGCGGCTGCCCCTCGCGCTGCATCTACTGCCTGTGGCCCCAGACCTTCTCCGGGCGGACCCTGAGGAAGAGGAGCCCGCAGAACGTGTACGAAGAGGTGTGCTGGATCAAGGAGAACCTCCCCCAGGTGAAGGAGATCTCCTTCGACGACGACACCTTCACCGCCGATCGCGAGCACGCAAAGGCGATCGCCCGGGCCATCAAGCCGCTCAACGTCTCCTGGGTGATCAACGCCCGGGCCAACTGCGACTACGAGACGCTCAAGGAGTTGCGCGACGCCGGGATGCACCACGTGGTGGTCGGCTACGAGACGGGGAACGAGCAGATCCTGAAGAACATCAAGAAAGGGGTCACCAAGGCGCAGGCCATCGAGTTCACCCGGAACTGCCACAAGCTCGGCCTTACCATACATGGCGCTTTCGTGCTGGGGCTTCCCGGGGAGACCAGGGAGACCATCAAGGAGACCATCGCCTACGCCATAGATCTCAACCTCACCTCGATCCAGGTCTCGCTCGCCTCCCCCTATCCCGGTACCGAGTTCTACGATATGGCGCTCAAGGAGGGGTGGATCGCCTCGGACAGCTTCCTGGATGCCAGCGGGCACCAGAAATGCGTCATCAACTACCCCGACCTCTCCAATAAGGAGATCTTCGACGCCGTCGAACTCTTCTACAACAAGTTCTATTTCCGCCCCCGTTACATCGCGCGCAGCCTCTTCAGCATGCTGGTTGACTCCGCCCAGCGCAAGAAGCTTCTCAAGGAGGGGGCGCAGTACCTAAGCTACATGAGAAAGCGCAAGCAGACCTGCGCCTAGGGAGTCGATGAAAGAGCTAGTGATCAACGCCGACGACTTCGGCCTTTCCAGGGGCGCCAACCACGGCGTATTCCGGGGTTGGGAGGACGGGGTACTGACCAGCGCCTCGCTCATGGTCGGGGGGGACGCCTTCGAGGAGGCTGTGGCGTACGCGCGCGCCAATCCCCTTCTGCAGGTCGGGCTGCACCTGACCCTGGTGCAGGGAAGCGGCGTGCTGACGCAACACGGACTGCCGCCGTTGACCGACGCAAGCGGCTACTTCGGAGACGACCCGGTGCTGGCGGGGATGCGTTTTTTCTTCCTGAAGCCCTTGAGAAAGAAGCTGCACCAGGAGATCGAGGCGCAGATCCGGAAGTGCCTCGATGCCGGGCTTGAGCTCTCCCACATCGACGGGCACCTGAACATCCACATGCACCCGGTGGTGTTCGACATCCTTTGCGAGCTGATGCCGCGCTATGGCATCAAAAGCTTCCGGCTCACCCGCGAGAACTTGGCTGCGAACCTCGCCCAGGACCGAAAGAGGATCGTCGGGAAATGCGCCGACGCCTTCATCTTCGCCTCGCTCGCCAAGCGCTGCCGCCCGATGCTCGACCGGCTCGGTATCCGGTACGCCGCCGAGGTGAAGGGGCTGCTTAATTCGGGGCGGATGACGGAACAGTACCTGCTGCGGGCGCTGGAGGGCGTGGGGGACGGTCTCACCGAGATCTACTTCCATCCCGGCCGCCGTCCCTGCGAGACGCTGGAGCGCCGGATGCCGGATTACCTGCACGACCAGGAACTGGCCGCTTTGACCAGCCCGAAAACGGCGCAGAAGCTGGCCCAGTTGGGGATACGGCTCAGAAATTACCGCGGAGAGGAAAAGACGTATGCTTAAGACCGTTGTGGTCATGCTGATGGCGGTCACCGCCGGAACCATCGGGGACGTGCTGCTCGCCAGCGGCATGAAAGAGCTGGGCGATCTCTCCACTATGAATTTCAGGGGGATACTGAAAGTCTCCCAGCAGGCGCTGACCACGCCGAAACTGGTGCTGGGAACCGCGATGCTCGCCATCTTCTTCTTTCTGTGGCTCGCGGTCCTCTCCTGGGAAGACCTATCCGTGGCGCTGCCGATGCAGGCCTTGAACTACATACTGGTGGCCTTTTTGTCTCAGTACTTCCTGCACGAGATAGTGAGCCCCATGCGCTGGGCCGGGACCATCCTGGTGGCGGTCGGCGTTATAATGATAACCAAGAGTTCCGGCGCCTAATCTTCTTTTAAGACGGTCATAGAAGAAGCGCCGGCCGTGGGCAGCTGTGTAACATTAGATAAAACCTAGGCTTTTTCCCTTGAAAAATAATTCCAAGTGGATATAAGCTGTAGTCATGAAAATTTTCGTCCTCATTATACTGGCCGCTTTACTCATTCCCCTGCATGCTTTTCCCGCCTCAGCCTTCAGCAACAACGAGAAGCTGGTCTACGACGTAAGTTGGACCGGCTTGAAGGCCGCCACCTCCGTACACGAGGTTTCCACCAAAGGAAACGAGATGCACATCGTTTCCACCACGCGCTCGAACTCCTGGATCGACACCTTCTTCAAGGTCGACGACCGCGCCGAATCCGTGATCATCCGCGGCAGCGGCGACCGCTTCGGGACCCCGAAGTACTCCCGCAACAAGATCCAGGAGGGGAGCCACCGCAGGTTGAAAGAGGCCTACTTCGACCCGCAGGAGTTAAAGGTGGAGTCGCGCAACCTTTTGGAGAAGTCCAAGCATGTGGACAAGATCAGCGCCAATACCTTTGATTCCCTTTCCTGCGTCTACTACGTCAGGACCCTGGAGCTGGTCCCCGGGAGGTCCGTCTACGTCGACATTTACGACTTCAACACGCTCTGGAATACCGAAGTGAAGGTGCTGAGGCGCGAGGAAATCAGCACCCCGCTGGGCAGGTTCAAGACCATCGTGGTGAAGCCGATTATGAAGGCCGAAGGTTATTTTTCCCGTACCGGCGACGTCACCGTCTGGCTTACCGACGATTCCCTGCGCATCCCGGTGAAGATGACCACCAAGGTGAAGATCGGCAAAATCACCGCCACCATTTCCGGCGGCAGTTACTGGCCCGCCAACGGCGACCGCACCGCCAGCAACTAGGCGCGCTAACCACATTCCGCGACTGACAAAAAGAAGGGGCCGGCAAGGCAGCTAAAAGCTGACCCGCCGGCCCCTTTCCGTTTGGGCCTTCGGTAGAGCGCCCCTCCAAAGGGGCTGGTTTTCGTTGTCAATTGTCAATCGTCAATTGTCAATTGGTTTCCTAGAACTCCGCGTGTCTCGGCGTCCTGGGGAAAGGGATCACGTCCCTGATGTTCTCCATCCCGGTCAGGTACATGATCAGCCTTTCGAAGCCGAGGCCGAAGCCTGCGTGCGGGGTCGAGCCCCAGCGCCTGGTGTCGAGGTACCAGGAAAGCGAATCCGGCTCGATCCCCACCTCCCTCATCCGCCCTATCAGCGGCTCTAACCGCTCCTCGCGCTGGCTCCCCCCGATGATCTCTCCCACCTTGGGGACCAGGAGGTCCATGGCGGCGACGGTCCTGCCGTCGTCGTTGAGCCTCATGTAAAACGCCTTGATGTCCTTGGGGTAGTTCATTATGAAGACCGGGCCGCCGACCACCTGCTCGGTCAGGTAGCGCTCGTGTTCGGACTGCAGGTCGAGCCCCCACTCCACGGGGAACTGGAAGGAGACCGGCGCCTTCTTGAGCCGCTCGATCGCCTCGCCGTAGTCCATCCTGGCGAAGGAGGCCTGCGCCACCCCCTCTATCCGCTCGACGAGCCCCTTGTCGATCTGCGCGTTGAAGAACCGCATGTCCTCGTCGCAGTTGTCCAGCGCGAAGCGGCAGAGCCTTTTCAGAAAGGCTTCGGCGAGGTCCGCGTCGTCGGAGAGGTCGGCGAAGGCCATCTCCGGCTCGATCATCCAGAACTCGGCCGCGTGCCGCGCCGTGTTGGAGTTTTCCGCGCGGAAGGTGGGGCCGAAGGTGTAGATGTCGGAGAAGGCCTGGGCGAAGAGTTCCCCCTCCAGTTGCCCGCTCACGGTAAGGCCGGTGGCTTTAGCGAAGAAGTCCTGCGCGAAGTCGATCTCACCCTCGAGCCGGGGCGGGTTGTCCAGGTCCAGCGTGGTCACGCGGAAGAGCTCTCCCGCCCCCTCGCAGTCGTTGGCGGTGATGATGGGGGTGTGCACGTAGAGAAAGCCGCGCTCGGCGAAGAAGCGGTGCACCTCCTGGGCCAGCGCCGAGCGGACGCGGAACACGGCGCCGAAGGTGTTGCTGCGCATCCTCATGTGGGCTATGGTGCGCAGGTATTCGAAGCTGTGCCTTTTTTTCTGCATCGGGTATTCCTGGTCCGCCGCACCCACAACTTCCACCGAGAGCGCCTTGAGCTCCAGTTCCTGCCCCGCTGCCGGCGACTCCTGCAGCACGCCGGTCACGGTGAGCGCGCTTCCGGTGCCTAGCGCGGCAACCTCCGCATAGTTGGCAAGCTCCGGCTCGGCCACCACCTGTATCCCCGCCAGTGTCGATCCGTCGTTCAGGGAGATGAAGGTCACCCCCTTGCCGGTCCGCACCGTCCTCGCCCACCCCTTGAGCAGTAAAGCCTCGCCCGGCCGTCCCTCGCTCAGTGCCTGTTTTACCCTGGTTCTCGCTGTCATGTGAGCCGCTCCGCTGGTAGATATTAATGACCATTTATAGCATACAGGTCGGGCCACAGCAAAAGCATAGTTGACAATCCACCCGGGGTTCGTATAGGTTTGCTCCCTATGATGAAGAGTATTTTCGCCCTATTGCTCTGCCTGTTCCTGATGGCGCCGGCCGCTTCCGGCAAAGAGCCCGGTTTCGGTGGCGTCGGTATCGACGGCGTCCCCAGGGCCGACGGCACCATCGTGGTGAGGCAGCTGGTGGCTGGCGGGCCGGCGCATCTGGCCGGAATCAAGGCGGGGGACGTGATAACCCAGGTGGACGGGACGCCGACCCTCGGGAGCGACTTCAAGTTCATCGTCGAACGCAGGCTGCGCGGGCGGGCCGGAAGCGCCGTGCTCATCCTGGTGCGGCGGCCGGGGAATCCGAAGACGCTCAGTTTCAACATGGTGCGGCGGCAGTTGAAGCTCGATGGGTCCGGTAAAAAGGGCGCCCAAAAGGGGGAGTGACATGCGTAGATTCATGACAGCAGCAACGGCGTTTTTCCTTCTACTTCCGCTTTCGGGCCTGGCCGCGGGGCAGATGCCGCAGAGCCCGCTGGGCCAGCACGCTCCGGCGCAGAAGTATCCCAAGGTAGTACTGTTCTCGACCTCGTGGTGTCCGCACTGCAAGGCCGCGAAGGAATTTTTCACCCGTAACGACATCCCCTTCATCAACCGCGACGTCGAACTCGACAGCGATGCGATGGAACTTTTGACCGGGAAGTACAAAAGCCAGGGAGTGCCGGTCATCGTGATTGGGGATGATGCCCAGGTGCTGAAGGGATTCGACGAGGGGCGGGTGCGAAAGGCCTTGGATCAATACCGGAAGAAGTAACCTGGCGGGCAGCATGATAGGCACACGAAGGGGGGCGCGAATGCGCTCCCTTTTTTTATCCCTGCACTTCGGCCTCTTCGGCCAGAACCTCCAGAAGGACCTCCACCAGGCGCGGCGCCAGGTGGTTTCCCTTCATCTCGTTCATGGTCCGGATCGTCTCGTCACGGGTGAATCCCCTGCGGTAGGGGCGGTCCATGGTCAGGGCGTCGCAGATGTCGGCGGTGGCCACTATCTGCGCCTCGATCGGTATCCGGTCTCCGTCCAGCTTCTGTGGGTACCCCCTGCCGTCGTAACGTTCGTGGTGGTAAAGGACGATGTTCTGCACCGTCTTCGATAGGTTCGCCTTGCGCACCACCTCGCATCCCCATTCCGGGTGCTTCATCACGACCTGGAACTCCTCGTCGGTCAGGCCGCGCTCCGCGTTCAGTATCGCCTCAGGCACCCCGATCTTGCCGCAGTCGTGCAACCAACTGCCGTACCTGATCTCCTGCTTTATCTCCTCGGACACCCCCAGCCGTTCTGCGATCTTGTTGGCCAGCGTTGCCACGCGGTCGCAGTGCCCCTTGGTGGAGGCATCCTTCAGCTCGATGGTCTGTGCCAGCGAGAACAGGATGAACTCGTCCTCGCGCTTGAGCGACTGCAGCACGCGGTACCTGCGGATGCCGTCTTTCACCGCACGCAGCATATCCGCCTTCTTCCACGGCTTGAGCACGAAACGGAAGACTTCGCCGCTGTTGATGGCGGCCAGCGTGGTGGAGAGGTCGGCGCTTCCGGTCATCATGATCTTCACCGTGTGCGGCGAGACCTCCTTGATCTTTGACAGCAGTTCTATGCCTCGCATCCCGGGCATCTCGTTGTCCGAAATGACTACGGCGACATTCTGCTCCTCGACGATCTTCAGCGCTTCCAGTGCGGACGCGGCAGTCAGTACGTTGAGCCCCCTGTTCTCGAAGACCCCTCTGGTGTAGGCCAGGTAGCTTCTCTCGTCATCGACGAAAAGGATGGTTTCGCGTTCTTGTTTGTTGGGCATTGGTTCATCTCCGGCAGGCACAGTTCATTAAGCAGTGTGCCTGGTACTTATCGGCAGAAGTTCCCATGAGAAAAGGAAAAAATTTTGAGGCTGGCGAACTCGGCGATACTTCAGCGGGAAGCTGCGCTTGGCGCCGCTTGACACGCTAGGCAAGAGCGGTACCATGCATCGGGGAGTTGTAATTAAAACGACGCCGAATTTGTTTTCTTAATTTCTCGATCTTCGGGAAGACCTGGCAAAGGGGGAGACCATGCTGATAACGAAGACCTGGTACACCATCTCGGAAGCGGCCCAGAAATTCGGGGTGGAAGAGGATCGGCTCAGGGTGTGGATCGACGAGGGGGTGATCCGGACCGAGGAGGAAAACGGGGTGGTCCGGGTAAACGGGGACGACTTGGAACTGAAGATCGAGGAACTGACCGGGATATAGCCATTAAAAATGGAAAAAGCCCTGCTGGCCCTTAAGCTCATGGGCGTGCTGCCGATATAGTTCCTGTGCCCACCAACGCAGGGGGGCAAAGGTAACAACGGAGGTGGCGTCATGGGGGAGATGTACGTACCCGTCAGCATAGAAAGCATCCAGGCCGATCTCTTCCCGGATGTGGCCCTTTACATCAGAAGTGGCGAAAAATACATCCTTTATAAGAGCCATGGCCGCAATTTCACCGCCAGTGACCAGGAACGGCTCATGGAAAACAAGGTGGAGTTCCTCTTCGTGAGTCCGGCCGACCTGGAGGTGATCACGACCTTCATGGAGAACAATGCCGAGCGCGTGTTGAAGGACGACACGCTGCAGGCTAAGACCAAAGGAAAGATCATCTACCAGACCTCCATCAACTTCGTGGGGGACATCTTCGAACACCCAGAGAAGGTCTCCGATTTTTCCCGTAGCAAGCGACTGGTGGAAAACCTGCTGCAGTATCTGGCCAGCGACCGCGATTCCTTCAATTCCCTGGAAAGCGTGATGGCCCACAACTACTACACCTTCGTGCACAGCCTGCAGGTGACAGCGCTGTCGGTGCTGCTGCATGCGGAGGCCTACCTTCTGTCCCACGACGAGATGCTCGACGTCGGTATCGGGACTCTCCTGCACGATTTCGGCAAAGTATTCGTTGCGCCAGCGATCCTGAACAACGAAGGGAAGCTCTCCAAGGCCGAGGTCGAGGAATACCGCAAGCATCCGGAAGAGGGATACCAGTACCTCAAGAAAAACACCAGGCTTTCCGAGATCTCGCTCGGAGTCGTGCGCTCTCATCACGAGCGCAACAACGGCAACGGGTATCCCCAGGGGCTGAAAGGGCCGGCCATCTCCCGCAGCGCGCAAGTCGCCGCCATCTGCGACGTCTACTGCACCTTAACCATCGACCGTGCCTGCCGCAAGGCCCTCAGTTCCGCCATTGCCGTCTCCATCATGAAGCAGGAGATGAAGGGATCGTTCAACGAGCGGTTGCTCGATGTACTGGAAGGGATCGTCTGCACCGAAAACCCGGCGCAGTTCTTGTGAACCAATTGACAATTGACAATGGACAATTGACAACGAAGACACACCAAAGACACAGCGAGCAGTATCCAGTCTGATTTAGGAGTTGAGGTGCTGAAAAAAAAGGGAAGGACCTTGCTCTAGTTCTGTACCAGCGCATTTAGTTGTCAATTATCAATTGTCAATTGTCAATTGGTTTAAGACGAATACCAGCATCAATTGTCAATTGCGAACCGTCAATTGCCAATTGAACCTCAGGAGGTTGCCTTGAGCAGTATCACGTTCGAAGAGATCATGTTCACCATCATGTCCGCCACGCAGGATACCTTCAAGAGCTACATGAACACCGACATCTTCGCGGGGAAGGTGGAAAAGAAGATAAACCCGCTGCACAGCGACGTGGTCGGCATCGTCGGGGTCGCCGGAGACCGGGTCGGCTACATCCTCTTCGCCACCGAGAAAGGGCCCGCCGAGCAGATAGCGAAGGAACTCATGATGATGGACGAGGCGGACGACGAATCGATCAACGACGCGGTGGGCGAGGTGGTCAACAACATCGCCGGCGTGTTCAAGACCAAGTACCACGAGCAGTACGGCAGCGTGGCGCTGGGACTTCCCCTCGTACTCTCCGGCCGCCTGAGGCCGATCACCGACCCTCCCGAGCAGGCGGCTAGCGACGGGAGCATGGTGGTTCAATGCAAGGGGGTAACCATCCCCTTCACCACCATGGACGGCAGGCTCACCTTCCGGGTCATGGTCTACATGTAAAGGCAGGGGCTGGGGGCTAGGGGGTGGAAAAACCATACGGCCACCGGTTCCTATTTATACGGCTCCTCCGCTACTCCTCCAACGGAAAAAGCCCCCGCTGCCTTGACGGCAACGGGGGCTTTTTTCTTTTCGCTGTTACAGCTTGGGGCCGTAGCCTAGGCGCGAAGGCGCCTAGATGCCCAGCTGCTTGAAGAAGTCGTTCCCCTTGTCGTCCACCAGGATGAACGCCGGGAAGTCCTCAACCTCTATCTTCCAGACCGCCTCCATTCCGAGTTCGGGGAAGTCGATGCACTCGACCTTCTTGATGTTCTCTTCGGCCAGGATGGCAGCCGGGCCGCCGATGGAGCCCAGGTAGAAGCCGCCGTGCTTCTTGCAGGCGTCGGTGACCTGCTGGGAGCGGTTCCCCTTGGCGATCATGATCATGGAGCCGCCGTTTTCCTGCAGGAGGTCGACGTAGGAGTCCATGCGGCCGGCGGTGGTGGGGCCGAAGGAGCCGGAGGGCTTCCCTTTCGGGGTCTTTGCCGGGCCTGCGTAGTAGATCGGGTGGTTCTTCAGATACTCGGGAAGCGGCTTGCCGGAGTCGAGTATCTCCTTGAACTTGGCGTGGGCGATGTCGCGGCCGACCACGATGGTTCCGGAGAGGAGCAGCGGGGTGGAGACCGGGTGCTTGGTCAACTCGGCAAGGACGTCCTTGAGCGGCTGGTTCAGGTTGATCCTGACGCCGTGCTCGTGCTTGCCGCGGAAACGCTCGGGGATCAGGCGGCCCGGGTTGTCGTCCATCTGCTCGACCCAGATCCCTTCCTTGTTGATCTTCGCCTTGATGTTGCGGTCAGCGGAGCAGGAGACCCCCATGCCGACCGGGCAGGAGGCGCCGTGGCGGGGCAGGCGGACGATGCGCACGTCGTGGGCGAAGTATTTGCCGCCGAACTGCGCGCCGATGCCGGATTCCTGGGCCGCCTTGAGGAGCTGCTGCTCGAGATCGACGTCGCGGAACGCCTGGCCGCCGTCGTTGCCGGAGGTGGGGAGGGCGTCCAGGTATTTGGCGCTGGCGAGCTTCACGGTCTTCAGGCACGCCTCGGCGGAGGTGCCGCCGATGGCGAAGGCCAGGTGGTACGGCGGGCAGGCCGCGGTCCCGAGGGTCTTCATCTTGGCGACCAGAAACTTGATCAGGCTGTCCGGGTTAAGGAGCGCCTTGGTCTCCTGGTAGAGATAGGTCTTGTTGGCGGAGCCACCCCCCTTGGCCATGAAAAGGAACTTGTACTCGGCCCCTTTGGTCGCGTAGACGTCGATCTGGGCCGGGAGGTTGGTGCCGGTGTTGATCTCCTTGTACATGTCCAGAGCCACGGTCTGGGAGTAGCGCAGGTTCTCCTCGGTGTAGGTCTTGTAGACCCCCTTGGAGAGGTACTCCTCGTCGTTGGCGCCGGTCCAGACCTGCTGCCCTTTTTTGCCCATGACGATGGCGGTGCCGGTGTCCTGGCAGATGGGGAGTTCGAGCTGCGCTGCGACCTCTGCGTTTCTCAGGAAGGCGAGGGCGACACCCTTGTCGTTTTGGGAGGCTTCCGGGTCGGCGAGGATCTTGGCTACCTGCTCATTGTGCTCCGGGCGCAGCATGAAGGAGAGGTCCTTCATGGCGGCGTTGGCCGCGATGGTAAGCGCCTCGGGCGCCACCTTGAGGATCTCTTGCCCCTCGAAGTTGGACACCGACACGTACTGCTTGGAATCCGGGATCAGGCGGTACTTGGTGCTGTCCGGCCCTAGCGGGAAGGCTTCCTGGTACTTGAACTCTGGAGTTGCCATCGATTCTCTTCTCCTTTTGCTGGGATGATGGTGACAGTCTGCTCTATCGGCTCCTGCCGGGACTGAAGGCAGGAAAAATTTGTATACAGTATCCCGGAATATATTGCAAAAGGCTCACTTTGTCGAGAGGGAATTGAAGCCAAGCGCGCCCCTGGAACAGAAAAGCCCCCCTGCCGGGCGGAGGGGGGCTTTCATGAACTGCGGCGGGAGGCGGAGCTCTCCGTCTACTTGGGAGAGCCGAACACCTTCATGGTACGGGGCGGGGTGATGCGGTACTCAATCCTCCCTCCGGTCCCGACCGGGACCTTGGGGAGGGCAGGCGAGACCACGGTCGGGTCGACGGCGATCCCGTTCAGGACGAAATACACCATCTGCCTCTGCATGTGCCTGAGCGTCTCCGGTGAGCCGGCGAGGTCGATGAAGGAGCCGTGCTTGGCGTCCGGCTGGTCGAACTGGAAGTACCCTTCGCGGGGGGCGGTCGCCGTCGCGCTCCCGGCGGCAGGCGCTACCTTGGGGACCGGCAGGCCGCCGGCGAGGGTTATCATGAAGGGGGCGGGGACCCGCCCGGAGAGGTAGCTCAACTGGTCGAAGCCCGGTGCCGTCGCCCGCGCCTCCGGGGTTCCCAGCACCTCGCGCCCCCCAAGCGCGTTGCCGAGATAGCGCGTGCTGGAGTTGGGGATGACTATGTCGCCGTTAGTAGGGCGGCCTGAGGCGTCGAAGCTCGTGCTGGTCGCCTCCTGCATCAGGACCCTTCCGGAGAGGCGCGACGGCAGCGGAGTCCCCGTCGCTAGGTTGGGAAGCGGCGTGGTCATGGTGGCCGGGTCGGCCGGGTCGACAACCGACTGGGTGAGCTGGAAGAACTGGTGGTAGAGCGGCGTCCCCGGCTCGATGCCGTGAGCCGCGAGCCCGGCGACGATTCCCGGGCCGAAGTAGGGGCTGTCCCTCAAGAGGTAGGCGACGCGGCCGCCGGGGCCGTTCAGGAGCCCCTTCATGTCGGCGTCGAGCGTCGCCTGGGTGTAGGGAGGGGTGCCTGGCGCTGCCGGCAAGGTGGTGTTCCCGGCGAGGTAGTAGGCGCCGACGATGGCGCCCAGGCTCATGCCGACGAACTTAGGTTTCACGAGCGGGTTGGGGGCATTGGCACCGAGCGCCGCGAACCCCTGCGAGGCGAGCGCCGGGTCGAAGGAGGGGGTGGCAGCCACCAGTTCTAACCGGTGCAGGTTCAAGGCCGCCTGCTGTATGTTGGTACGGGTGGCAAGCGGCGCGCCGAGCGCTATGAAGTCCTCCCCCCATGCTGTGCCGGTCGTGTGCCCCGGAAGGGCGAGTGCGCCATGCAGCGGGAGGTCGATGGCGACCACGGCGAAACCCGCCCCGGTGAGGCTCCCGGCCAGGGCGATGACGTCCTCCTTGTGACGGTTGATGCCTGGCTGGTAGATGGCGAGCGGCCATCCCCCTGCGGGGGGAGCGCCGGCCGGTGCTATGTACACGAAGGGGATCTGGCGCTCTGAATGGTAGAAGCCGGTGAGCCTGTGCGTCGCCGGATCCCTGAACGGCTGCAGCACGGCGCTGGCCGCGCTGTAGCGCCCGAAGGGGAGGTTGAGGTTCATGGTGGTACTCCTGCGCGCGACCGTAGGGCTCACCGAGATATCGGCGCTGGTGAAGCTGCCGGTCGCGACGGCGCCGACGCTCGCCGGGGGGGAGGCGCTGAGACCTGTCCCCGCCAGCACAGCTGACCAGTAACCCTGCGGGGTAAGGCCGGCTGGGGTGGTCACGGTGACCGAGTTTAGGCCGGCGCCGATCCAGCTCTTGCCGGGAAGCCCTGCGGGCACCCCGCTCCCCGCGGCGAAGGCGCGCAAGGCGCTCTCCACCGGGACGATGCTTGCCAACGGCGCTGCCGGGTCCGTGGCGATGAACTGCGCGGCGGTGGTATTGAAGCGCCCGATCAGCGCGACCTGGTCCCGGCTCGACACACTCGTTTGAGCCGGGGCGGCGGTGAGATCGTCAAGGACCTTCCGATATCCGGAGAAGACGACGTTTCCGGCCTGGTCGGTGCGGTTGGCGCGGATCGCCTCCAGCGGCTGGAACGGCCCTGCCAGCGGAAGGGAGGACTTGAGGGCTGCGAAGTAGACCGAACTGCTCACCGCGCCGCCGGTCGAGGCGTCCCGCACCCGGTCGGAGACCAGGTAGAGGTAGCGGGTGGCCGGAAGCAGGGGGGACCTCGGGAATAAAGAGACGTCGCTGCTGCCGGGGGTGTAGCTCAGGCTGAAGTTGCCGGTGACATCGGCGAAGCGCAACGGCTGGTTCTCCGTCGCATCGGGTGCGGGGGTGTCGGCTTGGATCCGGAACACCTTGATGTTGTCGCCGGTGACGCTGGCTGGGACCAGGGGACTGGCGAACCGGATGTAGATCGGGGCGTTGACGCCGGCGACGGCCCCGCTGCCGCCGACTTCGTAGATGTTGACGTAGGCCAGCGCCTCCAGCGGACTCATGGGCGTGTTGGGGGGGCGCAGCCCGACGTTGCCGGTAACCGGGTCCGTGTACTGGGTGAGGGGGTCCTTGGCGTTCGCGGTGGCGAGGACGTTGGGGAGCGGGATAGTGCCGCTGGCGGGGTCGAAGAGGGCGGTGTTGGGGCTCGCCTCCTGGGAGACCGCGCCGTCGTAACCGCACCCGGCGAGCGCCAGGAGCAGGATGATGCAGCAAAGCACGCGTTGCGTCTGCCTGGTCATATGACCTCCTCGTCTGGCGTCAGAACTTGAAGTTAAGGTTTGCCGCCAGCAGGTAGGCGTCGCTTTTGAAGGTGCCGTTGGACCCGCGCAGTGCCGCCATGTCCTGGTTGTTGACCGTGCGGTCCACGAAGTGCACCCACATGTAAGCCAGGTCGAGGGTGCCCATGCTGTGATGAATGCCGGCACCGACGGCGAAGCTGTGGCGGTCGGCGTCGGGGAGCAGCGGGTCGAGGGTGGCGTTGGGAACGGGGGTGTTGTCGAAGGAGTAGCCGGCGCGCAGGTCGAGGACGTTGTTCAAGGAGTATTGCCCGCCGAACTTGTAGGCCCAGACGTCGCGCCAGTCTCTCGGGTCCGGGCGGTTGTTGAAGGCGGCAAATTCGGGCGAGTCGAATTCGATCAGCAATTGGTCGAAGCTGCTCCAGCCGGTCCGGGTGGCGTCGAACTCGAGGGTGAGTTTTTCCGTGGGGCGCCAAGCGATGCCGAGGTCCAGGGTGTCGGGGAGGACGATCCGCGTCGAGGCGGCGCTGATGGCGCGGGCCCTGGTGTAGGGGAAGGGGGCGGCCGCCGTTAAGCCTATGGCACCAAGCCCCGTAGGGGTGGTGGCGAGGAAGTTGGCGTCGCCGTTTACGTCGAGGGTGATCCGGCTCCGGTAGGCGACGCCGAAGCTGTACTGCGGCCGCGGTTTCCAGAGGATCCCGAGGTTGTACCCGACGCCGGTCGCTGTCCCGTCGAGCCCCAGCGAGCCGAGCTCGTAGGCGCCAAAGGGAGGAGCCGGCGCGGTCGGATCAATCGCCGGGGCATAGGTCATCTTCTGCAGCGACACTACAGCGTAGGTGACGTCGAGAGCACCGGCGACGGCCAGCTTCAGGTCGTCGAAGCGGTACGCAACCGTTGGCTGAAAGTTGATCGGTTTGATTGAGGCAGTCTGCACCTGATTCCTGAAGACGCTGGAGTCGTCCCAGCTCTTCGCTAGGGGGTACATGGCGTTGATGCCCAGGCCGAAAGAAAGCGGCAAGCGATCCATGCTGTAGGTGGCGTAGAGGGTCGGCGCCACGACGATATCCCTTCTGGACTTCTCCGTCACGTGGGTAGTCCCTGTGTCCAGTGGAGGTGTGCCGCTTAGTGGCGTGGTGCCGTGAAACTCGGTCTGGGGCACCAGTATCACCAGCGAGCCCAAGTTCGCCTGCGCGCCGCGCTGAAACGAGATCCCTGCCGGGTTGAAGTACAGCGCGCTCGGGTCGTCCGCCTGCGCCGCGAAGGCGTTTCCCATCGCCATCGCCTTGGCCCCCTGCTCGCTCACCTTGAACCCTGCCGCATGGCAGATGCCGGCCGCCCCCAATAAGGCGCAGGCCGCGCCCGCATAGCACACAGATCTTATCATTAGATTCTCCTTGACGACCACATGACGGAGCCCACATCGCTGCTTCGGGAAAGTGGAACAATAAAGCCCAGTTGCACATGAGGCATGGTGCAGTTCTCAGCAGGGGGAATTACATGTGAAGCACCGGCTGTCGATAATAATTAGCATTTGCCAATGCTACAGCCGCCTGTGGTGAAGTCAAGAGAGACGCCGGTGCCCGCGGAGTGCCTAAAGCCACCGCCTGACTCGGCTCATGGTAAGTTGTAGATCAGTGCACCGTCTTCTCCCGGACCATGCGGCCGAGCATCTGGCGCAGTTCGTCTTCCTCGACGAAGCTGAACAGGTCGCTCCTGCCGAAGGCGACCTCGACGCACCCGCGTCTTTTTTTCAGGGTGACGTCCACCTCGTGGACACCGTTGCCGAGGAGCCCGTAGTAGACCTGGTCCAGTCCGTTGCGGCTCCGGAATGCCTCTTTCCCTCTCATCTCGAAATACACAGCCTGGTCCAGCGCGTCATTGGTAAGGTAGATCATGGTGCACCTCCTCGTTTTTCTATATCAAACCATGAGGTGGTGACAGATAACGTCGCACGTCTTGGAAGAGGCTACCCCTATTCCCTGACCCCCGCTGGGGGAGGAGAAAATCTTGACAATTGCGCGCCCGGATTGTACGCCTATGTCCTTGAACAACGCGGAGGGGGTGGGGTATGGACGGAGATCGCATTAAATGGGACCAGCGTTACCGCGACGTCGAGCGCTTCTTTTCCCTCGGTCCGTCGAGGTTTCTCGCCGATTCACTGGCGCGGGTATTTTCCCTGGTCCGGGGGAGGAGGGCGCTGGACCTTGCCTGCGGCGAAGGGCGCAACAGCATCTATCTGGCGCAGCAAGGCTTCGAGGTGAGCGGCGTGGACATTTCGCCGGTGGGGCTTGAACGGGGGAAGAGGAGGGCGGCGGAACTGGGCGTCCCGGTGGAGTTCATCGAGGCCGACCTGGATCAATGGCGCCCGCAGGAAAGCTACGACCTGATCCTCAACTTCAACTTCCTGATGCGCGACCTGATCCCGGCTTTGATCGAGGCGCTCTCGCCGGGCGGGGTAGTGCTGATGGAGACCATCCTGGACGCGCCGGGCCTGCAAGGGGAGCACCGGAGGGATTACCTGCTGCAACCGGGGGAGTTGGGGAACATCTTCGAGGCATTCGACGGGAAGGTGCTGCTTCTGGAAGAGGACGGCGCTGAGGAGACCCCCGTGGCGCGGGTGCTGTTTCAAAAACGGCTGTAAAAAAGGGTTGAGGGGGAGCATGCTGCTCCCGATCTCAACCCATGGAACGATTATCTAGTTAACTATTATCTACTTCGTGCCGACGTAGACGGTGGCGATGCCGCCGGTCAGGTCGAAGTGCCGCACGTCCTTGAACCCCACCTGAGTCATCATCCCTTTGAACACCTCCCTGGAGGGGAACTCCAGGACGGAATCAGGCAGGTATTGGTAGGCGCTGAACCTGGAGAAGGCGCCGCCGATCTTCGGAAGCACCTTCAGGAAGTAGAAGTGGTAAAGATCCTTGAACACGGGGAGGGTGGGGGTGGAGAACTCCAGGATGACGATCTTGCCGTCGTTTTTCAGCACCCGGTGCATCTCGGCGAGTCCCTTGATCCGGTCCACCACGTTTCTGATCCCGAAGGATATGGTGGCTGCGTCGAAGCTCCCGTCGTCGAAGGGGATCTCTTCGCAGGGTGCCACCTGCAGCGTAATGCGGTCGGAATGGCGCGAATCCTTTACCTTCACGCTTCCCAGTTCGATCATCTCGGGGGTGAAGTCGATGCCGACGATGCTGACCGAGGCGGGGGTCTGCGAAGCGATCTCCAGCGCCACGTCCCCGGTGCCGGTGGCGACGTCGAGCACGCGCCCGGACCCGTTAAGCCCGATCTTCTTCACGGCGAAGCGGCGCCAGCGGCGGTCGATACCCAGGGAAAGAAGCCTGTTCAAAAGATCGTAGCGCGGGGCGATGCTCCCGAACATGGCGCGTATACGTTCACCCTTTTCCGACAATGCGTACATATTTTCCTACCTTTTTAGCGCGTGAAATGCTATAAATTTTAGCCCCTTCCCCTAGCGGACAGGGTTAGCGAGCTTTGATTTTTAACATAAAGCGCCCCCTCTTGCCAGTAAAAAGCGGCCTCCCTCTTCCACGGATTCTCTGCAAATGCGGTTTCCGGACAGAGCCGGCACGCCGCCTGCCCCAGCAGGGCAGCTCACTCCCCGGCGTCATCTCCTCAAGGAGGAAACTGTTGCTCCCGCATTTTCGGCCCCAGGACATCGCAGACATCCTCATCATGACCTTCCTGGTCTACCAGCTTTACAGCTGGTTCAAGAACTCGAAGGCGCTCCAGGTCGTATTGGGGCTGCTGTTTTTAGGGGTGATCTACTTCATCACCAAGAACCTCGGGCTCTTCATGACTAGCTGGATCCTGCAGGAACTGGGAACCGTGCTGCTGGTACTCTTGATCGTGGTGTTCCAGGCGGAGATCCGTCAGGCCCTTTACCGGCTGAGCCTGTTGCGCAACTTCTTCGACCGCGAGGAGAGCGCCTTGCGCATCGACCTCCTGGAGTTCTCGGCCACCGTCTTCTCCCTGGCCTCGCAGCGCATCGGAGCGCTGATCGTTTTCCAGCGCGAGGAACTGCTGGACGACCATATCCTGCACGGTGTCCCCTTGGACTCCCTGGTGAGCGGTTCGCTGATGACCAGCATCTTCATACCCTCCTCGCCGCTGCATGACGGCGCAGTGCTGATCAAGGACGGCAGGGTCTCGCTCGCCTCCTGCCACCTGCCGCTGTCGGTGAGCGCGGACGTGCCGCAGCACCTGGGAACCAGGCATCGGGCCGCACTCGGGCTGTCGGAACGCTCCGACGCCGCGATCGTCGTGGTTTCCGAGGAGCGGGGGGAGGTCTCCCTTTCCCTTGCGGGCGAACTGCAGCCGATGGCCTCCGCCGCGCAGCTCCACGAAAAACTGACCTCGCTGCTGCAGCCCCTCTCCCCTGAGGAACAGAGGGTGGGACTCAAGTCCCGGCTCTTCGCCAACCTCTGGCCCAAGGTGGCCATCCTCTGCATGGTGGTTGTCTGCTGGCTGCTGATCACCTTCCGACAGGGGGAGATCCTGACCATAACGGCGCCGGTCACCTTCCACAACCTCCCCGATGCGCTCACTTTGACTCGCAGCTATCCGGACCAGGTCGATCTGCAGCTCAAGTCGTTTTCGAACCTCGTCTCCCCGAAACAGCTCGACATCGTGGTGGATCTCGACCTTTCCAAGGTCAAGGAAGGGAACAACAACATCCAGATCAGCAAGGAGCTGATCAAGCTTCCGCCGGGGGTCGTGGTGGTCAACATGGACCGCTCCCTGATCCGCGTTACGGCCGAGCGCAAGCCCTTGAGGGAGGAAAAGCGCCGTCGTTAAATAGCCGTATTCACTGACGCTTTGAAAAATATTTCCTAGCAATACGATCATTAGGTTGACAGGACGCAACATTTGTTATATAAATTTGAGGCCTTGCGGTATTTTCTAAAACGATGAAGGAGGATTCATGATAAAATGCGTCAAGCTAATAGCCTTATGCCTTCTCATGCTCTCCGTCCCTTCGCTCGCCTTCGCTGCCAAGACCCATCGCGTTAAAAAGCACGAAACCCTATATTCCCTCGCAAAAAAGTATCATGTCACCGTTGAAGAACTGAAGGCTGCGAACAACCTGGTCGGCAACAGCGTGAAGCCGCGCGTAGTCCTGGTTATCCCCGCCCGCTCCGTTTCCGAGGGAAGAAACGAGGCGGCGTCGAGCGATGCGACGTACAAGGTGAAGAAAAGCGAAAGCCTCTCCCGTATCTCGAAGAAGACCGGCATTTCCGTGGCGGAGCTGAAGCGCCTGAACGGACTCAGCAGCAGCCGGGTCAAGGCCGGGAAGGTGCTGGTTCTCAAGGAGAGAGCTCCTGCCGACGAGCCGAAGGTCAAGGTGGTCAAAAAGCTGCAACTGCGCCATGGCGACCTTTTCAACGAGAAAGATTACGAGCAGAGCCTTCAGGAATTGACCGCTCTCGAACCTGAGCAGCAGGTGGATCTTGCCAAGAATGCCGAACTCAAGGTGGACAACCTCAAGGAACTGAAGAAATCCGCCTACGGCTTCCTGGGGACCCGCTACCGCTTCGGCGGGAGTTCCCGCTCCGGCATCGACTGTTCCAGTTTCGTGCAGCACGTGTTCCGCGACCTCGAGGTCTCCCTGCCGCGCACCGCTCGCGAGCAGTTCGAGGTGGGGAATGCAGTGGCGCCGGGCGACCTGCAGAAGGGGGACCTGATCTTCTTCGCCACCTACGCCTCCTACCCGTCCCACGTAGGGATCTACCTGGGCAACAACAAGATGATCCATGCCTCCTCGCGCGACCGCAGGGTGGTCATTTCCTCGCTCAATACCTCCTACTACCGTTCCCGCTTTCTGGGTGCCAAAAGGATCGCCAAGGTGAATCCGGAAGTATTCCAACTGGACGACCTGATCCTGGGGGTCGAGGAGGAGAGCCCGGAGGAGATGCTGGAAAACGACTCGCTCGGGTTGACGAGCAGCAACTAGGCTAAACAGAAACCACAGAACTTCCGAATCCGGCCCTTAGGGCCGGATTTTTTTATGGGTGCAGCTTGAAGATCCTCCTTGCGTACAAATGCCATCCCGAAGGCGCTGAAGATCCTTTCACCTCTCTGTTGCCGGCAGGGCTTCTCTCCCTGCATGCCGTGCTGCTTCGGGCTGGGCACCAGGTCACCCTGGCCAACCTCTCCGGCTTCAGCTGGCGCGAGGTCCGGGCGCTTTTCAAGCGGCTGCGCCCCGAGGTCCTGGGGGTGTCGCAGTTCACCCACAACCGGGTGGAGTCGCTGCGCCTGGCCTCACTTGCCAAGGAGCTCGACCCGCGCTGCCTGGTGGCGCTCGGGGGACCGCACGCGACCCATTGCTGGCGCGAGCTCCTGGAGGGGCACCCCGAGGTCGACCTGGTGGTTCTCGGCGAGGGGGAGGCGACTGTTTGCGAACTGGTTGAGGCGAAGGCCCTCGGCACCCCCTGGGATAAGGTCGCCGGGCTCGCTTTTCGCGCCGCAGGAAAAGCAAGCCTCAGCGCGCCGCGGGCGCCCATTGCCGACCTGGACCTTCTTCCTCTGCCTGGAGAAGCCGAAGGGGAAAGCATAGGGGTCGATTTCCGGCGCCAGCTGGAGTTCGTCATCACCTCCCGCGGCTGCCCCGCCAGTTGCCTCTTCTGCTCCTCGCCGCTCTTTTGGGGGCGCGGCGTCCGCTTCCGCTCTCCCGAGTCGGTGGTGCGTGAGATCCGCTCCCTCAAGGAGCGCTACGGGCTGATCTACTTCTCCTTCCGCGACGATACCTTCACGGCCAACCGGGGGCGGGTGCTGGAGATCTGCCGCCTGCTCCGGCAGGAGCGGCTCCACGTCATGTGGAACTGCCAGTCCCGGGTGAACGCGGTGGACGAGGAGATGCTCATCGCCATGAAGCAAGCGGGCTGCGAGTGCATCCAGTTCGGCGTGGAGTCGGGATCGCCGCAGATGCTGAAGGCACTCGGCAAGAGGATCCTTCCCCCTGAAGTGGAGCGTGCAGCGGCGGCGGTGCGGCGCGCGGGCATCAACCTGTCGGTCTACCTGATCACGGGGATTCCTGGGGAAGGGGAGGAGGACCTGCGGCAGACCGTGCGGCTTATCGAGAGCATCCGCCCGCACGACGGGCAGGTCTCGCCGCTGGTGTACTACCCGGGTACCGAGCTTTTGGCCCGCGCGGTGCGGGAAGAGGGGGTGCCGTCCGACCTCTTCGAGGAGGAGCGTGGCGAGGGGTTCCTGGTGCGCCGGGACCCGTTCGTGGAGCGGTCGCGCCAGGCGATGCTGAAGGCGCTGGAGAAGGCGGGACGCAAAGCCGTGTTCACACAGGCTTCGTATGCGGCGCAGCGAGCCCTTTTGGGGTACTGCTTCGTGACCGAGATGCTTTGTGCCGAATCCCTGGAGCAGCAGGGGGACTGGGACGGGGCGCTCAGGTTATACCGCGGCATGGTGAAGGCCGAGCCCGACAACCCCTGGGGGTTGCTCCACCTCGGGGAGTTGCAGGCGCGGATGGGGGATCTGAAGGGGGCGTCCCGCTCCTACCAAAAGGCCTTGCAACTGGTGCCGCGGCACCTCCCAGCGTTGCAGGCGTTGGGAGAACTGGCCCTGGCGCAGGGGGATCGCCCCGGGGCTGCCCGTCACTTCGCCGAAGCGCTCAAGCTCGACCCCGCCGACCCCGCCGCGCTGGAAGGCGCGGCCGCAGCCGGCGCAGGCAGGGAGTAAAAGGGCAAGCGCGGGAAATAAAAAAGGCGCCTTCCTCTTAGGAGGGCGCCTTTTTTTATCACTGCTGCTGGGAAGCCTACTTGTTGACGGCGAGGCCCGGCGCGAAGATGATTTTGTCGAAGGTGCGCTTCAGAGTCTTGCTCTGGAAGTTGATCATCGGCGGGGAGTCCGGGAACTCAACGGTGTCGCCGACTTTCACCGGGGTCTGCATTGCGGCAACCCACAGTTTCTGGCCGTTTTCTTCGATCTGCACGTAGGTGTACCCGCCGGAGTCCATGGTCTCGAGGACCTTCCCTTTGTGCCCTGCGCCCGGCTTTATTTCCTGGGGCTTAAGGCCTGCGTGGGGATCGCCGCCAGGTGCTGCTGCGGGCATCTGGCCTGCGGGTGCTGCCGCGGGAGCGGTGGTCTGGGGTGCTTCTTCTTTCTTCTTGCAGCCGACTGCTGCCACAGCAACGATTGCCAACAGTACCAAAGTCTTCTTCACAGTCTTCCTCCGTGTTGGATTATATTAAGCTTCCGAACGACGAGGCAAAATAGCACAACCTTAGCCGATATTACAACTAAAAAAGGTGTAGACGGTCGAGGGGCTTGAGCAGGCTATCTTCCTATCACCACCTCTCCGGTGTCCGTGATGAGCCGGGCCGGGAGTTCGAAAACCCTCTTGAAGATGTTGAATACCCCCTTGGCCAGCGACTTTACCGGAACCGCGGTAACCTGGGGGTCGTCGATGCGCCCTTTGGCCTCGAAGTAGGTGGTGATCAGCGACTTGTCCTTGCCGGTCAGCACCCACCCCACGATCGGTATCTTGCTCACTACCTTGTCCACAGTCTGCAGCGGCTGCACCCCGATGTTCAGATCCAGCTCGTTTTTGACCAGGTTCAGCCTTCCCACCGCCGAGATGTTCATGGCGTTGCTGTCCAGGAAGAGGTTTTCCGTAGAGGCGATGCCATCCTTAAAGGTGAAGTCGCCGGTTATCTTGTTAAAGGGCATTCCGCCCGACACCATGTCGGGCAAATGGAACTTGAAGAGCTGCGAGACGTTCAGGATGGAGAAGACCTTGGAGAGGGTCGAAAACTTCCTGATGCTGCCGCGCTCCACCTTGAGCTTCAGGTTCCCCTGCGCGCTCCTCTTCCATTCGGCGGAGGTGTCGCCCCTCCCGGCGAGCTCACCCGAGAGCGTCATCGCCCCGGTAATCTCCTGTTTTTTCACCCCCATGCTCCGCATCAGCCGGTCCGCGGAGACCTTCTGCACGTTGTAGCTAAGCGTGTGGCGCACCGGCAGCTGGTTGAAGTCGCTCTTGAGCCTCCCGGACACCTCCCCCTCGAAAGCGGCGAAGTCGAAGGGCTGCAGGTGCAGCACCTTATTTTCCAGCAGCACGCTGCAGCGCAGGTGCTGGAAGGGGAGGTCGCTGAATTTCCCTTCGCTCGCGGTTACGTGCGCCTTGAGCGTGACTCGGCTCTCGCCTTCGCCCGAGCCGCCAAAGAGCGGGAACAGGTCCTCGACCTCGAGGTGCTGCGAGCTAACCGACAGGTCCGCTACCGGGTTCTTGAGTTCCTTCACGCTTCCTTTCAGCGAAATAGGGCTCTTGCCGAGGGTCCCGGATAGGGCGGCGATCTGGAGGTTGTCGTTTTGGTAGGCGAGGGTCCCCTGCACGCGCTCCACCCGCACCGGGTTCTTTGCGGGGACCAGCCCCAGGTCGGACAGATCCAGAGAGGAGGAGCTGAAGGAGATGAGGAAGCTCGGATGGTCCAGCCCCGTCACGGTCCCTTTGCCGCTGATGCTCGACCCGCCGACCCTGAGCGAGAGTTGCGCACTCTCGAAACTCTCGCCGTTGATCCGGACGTTCCCGTTAACCCCGGAGACTGGCCGCACCTTGTCGCCTGCCTTCACCGAGACGTTGGCAAGCGCCGCGTTGCCGCTCCAGAAAAGCCGCTCCATGTCCGGGCCGGCCGCGTGCAACTGCAGCTGCACCAGGCCCGCCGGGCGGTAGTCGCGCACCATCGGCACCATGTAGCCGACCTCCCCGGACTGGAACTGGTTGCTCCTGATGTCGAAGCTGACCGGGCCGTCGTAGCGGCTGACGGCGGTCGCCGAGAGGGCTGCCGGGGCGAGCTGGTAGTTGAGCGCGGTGATCCGGAACTGCTCCTTGTCGAAGTTCATGGCGAAAGAGAGGGCGTTCGGGCGCGACACGGGCTTGGCCACTATGTCGTGGAAGGCGTAGGTGGCAGCGGTTAGGTTCGCGTCTCCGGAGAGCTTATAGAGGGCGGTGGTTCCTTCTCCCTTGAGACTCAAGGTGGAACCGTCGGAGAAGGAGGTGAGCCCTTTTCCCAAAAGCCATACGGCCTCGGCCTTTTTGGGCTGGACCTTGGCGTTGAAGAGGTACTGGCAGGGGACCGTCAGGGGGTAGTCGGTGATGCGCCCTTCCAGGAGAAGCGGCGAGCTCCCGAAATTACCGCTCATCCCCTTCAGATGGAAGTCCTTGCCGGCCAGCTGCAACTCGCCGCGGATCCCGCTGAATACGGGGATGCCGGAGCCGTAATCCACCACCCCTTCCTGCACATGAGCCTTTATCGCGAGCACGTTGTAGTTCTGTCCCCGCTCCATGTGCAGGATCTGGCTCACCCGGCCGTCCAGGTGCCCCTGCTCCAGCCGGTATACCCCCCCCTTGATCTTCTGCTCGATGAAGAGCGAGGTGTCGTCGACGATGATGCCGTAGGGGATGTACTGGCGGAAGTCGCGCAGGTTGAAGCTGTTGCTGGACGCGTTGGCGGTGATGCGCAGGTCCCCCGAGTGGATGTCGGAAAGGCGCACCCCGCCGTTTACCTTGAACCCGTCCAGGTCGACCTTTACGTGTTCGATGTCGAGCTGGTTGGCGGTCAGGGTGAGCGCGCAGGAGCCCTTCAAAAGCCTCGGGGTAAGCCTTGCGTGGAACACCTGCGGGTAGTCGAGGTTGAGCCGGGTGATCCGGAACTCCGCCTTGCTCTTGAAGGCGTTCAGCCGTCCCTTGAAGGAGGCGTCGAGCGCCAGTTCGCCGGCGAGGCTTTTGAAGGGGACCCATTTGCTGTAGTAAGGCCAGAAGTGCCCGGCGTCCAGCGGGCCGGTAGCGACCTTGCCGTTCACCTCCATGTCGGAGAAGGGCGTCCCCGCCTCGGGGATCTTCGCGGAACCGGAGACGGAGACCGGGACCGGCCCCTTGGGCAAGCCAAGCGCTGCGGCCAGCTTGAAATCGCAGCTCTTCCCGCGCACCAGGCGGCTGAGGAAGAGGTCGGCATCGGAGAGTTCGGTGACTACGGGCTTGTCGGAGAAGGCGAAATCGGTGAAGCGGATCTGCCCCTTCTTCAGCTCCAGCCCCCTGATCCCGGGCGCTTCCCCGCCGGCAGAGGGGGTGAGGAGGTCGGCGATGTTGAACGCCCCCTGGCGGTCGCGCACGATTTTCAGCACCGGGCGCTCCAGTTGGAGGCGCGACACAACGAGCTCCTTGCGCAAAAGCGGGAGGATCGCGATGCGCACCGTGAGCCGGTCCGCGGTGATGAAGTCGCTGGATCCGTCCTTTTCCTTCACGGTGACGCCGGTGAAGGTGAAGGCGGGGGTGAGGCGGAGGGAGAATTCACCCGTCTGGTACTGCAGGTCCCGTTTCAGGGCGCTCTTCACCTGCGCCAGGATCTCCTGCTTATAGGTATCGAGGTCCAGGAGCCTGGGCAGGAGCGCTGCGGCGAGAACTGTCACGGTGAGTATGGTGGCCAGAGCGGGCAAGAGCCAGCTTCGTATTTTTTTCAGCAACATGGGTGTCCCGGGAACGGCTGAGAGGCAGATTAAGATTAAGATTGAGATTAAGATTAAGGAATCCCAGGGTTTTCCTCAATCTTAATCTCAATCTGCTTCTCAGTCTGCTTCTCCTACGCCGTGTCAGCGGGGAGCTCGATGACGAACCTGCTCCCCTTGGGGTAGTTTTCCTTGGCCCTGATGAAGCCGTGGTGGTCGGTGATGATGGTGTTGACGATGGCAAGCCCGAGCCCCGTGCCGCTCTTCTTGCGGGAGAAGTACGGCTCGAAGAGCCGCGGACGGTCCTCGGCGGATATGCCGTGGCCGGTGTCGGAAACGGTGAACGTGACCATCTTCAACTGGCTGTCGTAGCTGGTGCTGAGTTCGACCACTCCCTCGCCGTCCCCCTCTATGGCGGCGACGGCGTTGTCCAAGAGGTTGATCACTACCCGCTTGATCTGGTCGCGGTCCAAAAGGATCGGGGGGATTGCCTCGTCGGCGTTCAGCACGAAGCGTATGTGCCGGTGCGCCTCGTCGTAGAGGGTGAGCGCCTCCTTGAGTATCCCGTTCAGGTCGTTTGGCTTCAGCACCGCGGCCGGCATCCGGGCGAAATTGGAGAACTCGTTCACCAGCCCCTTCAGCTCGTCCACGGACTTGATGATCATGGCGGTGCACTGGTCGAACACCTCCTCCTCCCCCTCGAACCGGGTGAGGTAGCGCTTCCTCAGCCGCTGGGCGGAGAGCTGGATCGGGGTGAGCGGGTTCTTGATCTCGTGGGCGATCCTTCTGGCCACCTCGCGCCAGGCGGCCATGCGCTGCGCCTTGATCAGCGAGGTCATGTCGTCCAGCACCACCACCATCCCCATGAAGGCGTCATTTTCGTCCTTAAGGACGGTGAGGTTGGTGAGCAGGGTGAGCTCCGCGTCGCGCATCGGGATTACCACCTGCCGTACGATGGAGTCGTGCTTGGCAAGCACCATGTCCCGCAGGAGCCCCTTGACGATGTCCAGGTGCTCCGGGCGCAGCACCTCGCGGAAGTTCTGCCCGGTGACCTGGTCCGTGTTGATAAAGAGCAGCTTTTCCGCCGATTTGTTCACCGTGGTGAGCAGGCCGTTCTTGTCCACCGAGATGATGCCAGCCGTGACGTTGGCGAGCACCGCCTCCATGTAGCGGCGGCGCTGCTCCAGCTCGAGGTTGCTCTTTTGCAGTTCCTCGTTGGTGTGCTGCAGCGCGAGCTGGTTCGCCCGGAGGTCCTCGGTCATCCGGTTGAAGGAGGAGATCAGCATCCCTATCTCGTCCCCCCCACTTTGGCCCAGGTGTACGTCCAGGTTCCCCTCGGCCACCTGCCGGGTCGCCTCCGCCAGTTCCTGAATCGGAATGGTGAGGCTTCGGGCGAGGTACATCCCGAACCACACGGCCAGGAATAGGATCACCATGGTGATCAGGAACAGGGTGAGTATGTATCCGGTCCTGATCGGGTTTTTCAGGATCTTCAGCTGGCGGAACTCCTGGTAGGAGGAGGAGATCTCCCGCATCTTGGACACCAGCGAGTAGGGGACGTAATAGTTGACCACCACCACCCCGACCACGTCGTTCTCGTTGAAGTTGCTGTGGATGGGGACTATGCCGCGGATGAGGTCGGCCTTGCCGATGGCGTTGACGCGGGTAAGCCTGGCCCCGGAGAGGACGCGTTGGATATCCTCGGACGAGGGGTTGGTGAATTCACCCAGCGGCAGCTTGGCGTTGCCGGCCCGGAACAGCTCCTCGCGCTGTGCCGAGAAGACCTCGACCACCCCCAGGTTGTACTCGGTCTGTTTCTGGCGCACCAGGGCCTTAAGCTCGGGGAGGTTCTCCTCGTTCAGAAGCTTGCGTTCCTTGATGGCGGTACTGATCTGCTCGCCGTAGTAGAGGGCGTTGGCCGCGGAGGTCTTGTAATAGACCTGGGCCACCTCCATCGACTCGTTGAGCGAGGTCTCGACCTGCTTGTTGAACCAGTTCGAGATGCTGTTCTTGATGAAGCCGGCGGAGACGAAGAACAGCAGCATGGTCGGGACCAGCGAGAGGGTGACGAAGGCAAGCACCAGCTTGGTGCGCAGCTTCGCCCCCGGCGTATTCTTGCGCCGCTCCAGAACCAGCTTGGCTATGTTTCTGAAGACCAGGTAGACCAGCAGGATGATGAGGAGGATGATCAGGTTGACCATGCCGAAGATGGCGATGTTGCTTCCCATCGGCACCTGCTCGCTCAAGCGGGAGAGGTGGATCTCCAGGTAGGTGAGGAGGCAGATGGTTAAAAGCGAGATACAGACGATTATGGCCTCGCGCTTTCTTTTCCTCACTTCACCGGCGGAAAGTTCCGGCCCCTGGTATTGCGGGGGCGTTCCCCCTTTTTCGGCTGAAATCGGCATTCGGGCACTCTATACGAAAGGTTGCGGGATTTCAAGTAGTGCAAAAGGAGCTGTAAACGAAAAGAGCAGCCCCGTCTGGTGGCTGCTCCGATTCGCTTAATCTTTGTCTTAGTCTCAAACTCAATCTTAATCTATACCTTAATCTGCCTTTAAGCCTCCAGCCAGGAGAGCTCCGGTATGCCGATGTTGAACGGAGCGTTGAAGGCCTGGGGGGTGAACTCGATCAGTGTGTAGCAATCCGGGCGCTTCAAAAGCTCGGTGACCAGCTTGTGGTTTAGGTCGTGTCCCGACTTGGTCGCCTTCACGTGGCCGATGAGGCGGTGGCCGGCGAGGGAGAGGTCCCCTACCGAGTCGAGGATCTTGTGGCGCACGAACTCGTCCTGGAACCTGAGCCCTTCGGGGTTGATGACGCCGTTGTCGCCGATTACCACGGCGTTCTCCAAGGAACCCCCCAGCGCCAGCCCGTGGGACTTCATCATCTCCACCTCGGCCAGAAAGCCGAAGGTCCTTGCCGCGGCGAAGTCGCCGATGAAGCTTTCCTGGCTGAATTCCAGGGAGCGGAACTGGCTTTTTACCGCCGGGTGGGCGAACTGCATGTCGAAGGAGATCTTGTAGTGACGCGAGGGGATGATGGTCGCTTTTTTGTCCCCTTCCACGACGGTCACCGGCTTTTTAACCACGAGGTACTTGCGCGCCTTGCCGGAAACCTTCACCCCGGCCTTGGCGATCGCGGCCACAAAGGGGGCGGCGGAGCCGTCCATGATCGGGACTTCCGGGCCGTCGATGTCGACGTGGGCGTTGTCGATGCCGCAGCCGTAGAGGGCTGCCATCAGGTGTTCTATAGTCGAAACGCTCGCGTCGCCGCGGCCGATGGTGGTGGAGAGCCTGGTGTTGACGACGTTGGAGGCGTGGGCCTCGATCGAGACGGCGGGGGCGAGGTCAATCCTGTGGAAGACGATGCCGGTCCCGGCCTCGGCCGGGCGCAGCGTCAGGGTAATAGTCTTACCCGTGTGCAGTCCGATGCCGCTGAACGTTGCTTTGTTTCTCAAGGTCTGCTGGAATATCATCTGCTTGCTCCCTGATAATCAGTATGCGGACTATCAAGCAAGGAGCGCGCCAAAGTGCGGGTCTTGTTCATGAGAATCAAAACCGTAGGCATTCCGGAGGCATAGAGGGGCAGGGCAGGGACGGGTGACTCGCGGGAACTGTGGCGAAAAATGCCCGTGTGGTGGAAAAGCAACGGCAGGTGTGGCTTTTTTGCTACAGTCTGCCGGAGCGGAGAATGGCGATCATCCACCAGATGCCGACTACTCCGGCGCAGCTGTAGCCGAAAAAGGCGAATACAGGGAGCCCCCAGAGCATCGGGCCGCGGTTGGTCTGCATGGCGATGGAGGAGCCGATCAGGAGCGCCGCTATGATGAGGCTCAGGCAGACCCGGTTCGCGGAGCGGTCGAGCTCACGGCTGAAGCGGTCCAGCCCCCGGTGTTCCAGGTCGATGCGGAACTTGTTCCGGTTGATCTTGTTCAGGATCTCCTTCAGCTCCCGCGGCAGGTTGCGGGCCAGGGTGAGGTATCCCTCCAGCCCCTGCTCTATCTCGTGCAAAAGGCGTCCCGGCGAGTGCTGCTGCCTGTACTCCTTCTCCAGGAACGGCCGCAGGTGCCCGACCATGTCGAAATCGGGATCGAGCTTTCTCCCCATCCCCTCCACCACCACCAGCACCTTGACCAGCATGGTGAGGTCCGGGTGCACTTTGATGCGATGCGTGGAGACCAGGTCGATGAACTCAAGGAGCATGCGCCCCACCACGATCTCCTTGAGCGGGATCTCGAAGTAGCTGTCGATGAACTCGGCGAGCCCCTTTTTCAGCGCGTGCATGTTGACGTTCTCACCCGCGTCGCCGGCCTCCGCCACGATGTAGGCGAGCCCTTCGACGTCCCGGTCTATGACCGCGCCGAGGACGTCGGTCAGGTAGCGCTTCACCGCGGGGTCGAGCCTTCCCACCATGCCGTAGTCGAGCAGGCAGATCACGTTGTTGGGGAGGATCAACACGTTGCCCGGGTGTGGGTCGCCGTGGAAGAAACCGTGCTCCAGCACCATCTTCAGAAACGCCGTCGCGCCGCGCCGCGCGATCTCGCGCCGATCCAGCCCCGCCTTCTCGATGGCGCAGATGTCGCTCACCTTGATGCCGTCCACGTACTCGGTGGTGAGCACACCCTTGGCGGTCGCCTCCCAGTAGACCTGCGGGAAATGAAGGTCGGGGCCCCCCTTGAAGTTGTCGCGGATGCGCTCGATGGCGTGCCCCTCGCGGGAGAGGTCCATCTCGCGCCGTATGGTGTAGGAGAATTCCCGCACCACCCCAACCGGGTCGTAGATGTCGCTTCTGGCCATGTGGCGCTCCAAAAGCAGCGCCACTCCCATCAGGATGTCGATGTCGGTCTCGACCGCCTCCGTCACGCCCGGGCGGCGCACCTTCACCACCACGTCCTCGCCGGTGATGAGCGTGGCCCGGTGCACCTGCGCAATCGACGCCCCGGCGATCGCCACCGGCTCCACGTGGAGAAACCGGCTTTCCAGCGGGACCCCCAGTTCGTGCTCGATATGTACCTTTATCTCCTCGAAGTCGATGCAGGGGATCTCGTCCTGCAGGCGCGTCAGTTCCTGCACGAACGCGGGGGGGATGATGTCGGCGCGGGTGGAGAGGAGCTGCCCCAGCTTGATGAAGGTCGGCCCCAGTTCTTCCAGGGCCAGGCGCAGGCGCTCGGGCGCCGAGAGGTGAGCCGCCTTGTTGGGGCGGCGCAGCATGCGGCGCGACAGGGCCACGACGTGCCCCAGGTTCAGGTACTCCAGCAACTGACCGAGGCCATACCCGCCCATTACGGTGATGATCTGCCGGTAACGCCGGATGCTCCGGACGTTGCGGTTGATGTTCAGGATTCTATACACTCTTCCTCCGCCTCGACGCTCAGGTTTTGCACCTGGAGCGCCTCAAGCGCCCGCACGCGCCGCTCCAGGCGGTCGTACTCTTCGCGGGACACCATTCCCATCCGGTCGAGGGCTTTCTTCACCTCGGTCTCCGCCATCTCCGCGGAGCGCTGCTGCCCCGTCTTGACCATCTCCTGGATCCGGTCCAGGAACGCCCTTCCTTCCTCCTCGCTGATCTTGTAGCGGGACTTCATCTCCTGGACCAGCTCCTCCCCTTTTTTCTGGGTGATCGCCGCCGCGCCGAGCGCCGTGAGCATTACCTTCTCGAAAAGTTCAAACATGGTACCCCTCCTTGGGCATCTGAATTCGCGCCGGTTATTAGGCACAATCTAATGATATCGGTCGGCCGTCCATTGTCAAACTTGGACACCCTTGACATTACTCAGGTTCTCGCTGATACTCGCTGCTTTAAAATAATGAGAGAGGAACCGCACGCATGCACAGGAAGAAGATGTTCACCATTAAGAATGTGGGACAGATACTCCTGCAGCGCCAGATGATCAGCGAGGAGCAGTTCCAGGTGCTGCTCGCCCAAGGGGAGGCGCAGGCCCTGCGGCTGGCCGGCGCGCAGCAGGCCGGCTATTCCCGCCGGGTGCTGCATGCGCCGGAAAAGGCCTCTCCTGCCGAGGTGATCGCCTCCTTGAACCTGGAGATTCCCGGGGCGGGGGGGAAGCTTCTGACCGAGGACGCCATCACGGAGGTGCTGGCGCAGGCTGTCGGGCTTCCTTATCTCAAGATCAACCCGATGAAGCTCAATCTCGATCTGGTCACGGCGCACATCTCCCGCCCCTTCGCCTTGAAGCACCTGATCGTCCCGGTGGGATACGAGGAAGGGGTGGTGGTGCTGGCGGTAGCCGACCCCTTCAACGAGGAGGTCGTCGAGGAGCTCAGATCCATCAAGCGGATGGAGTTTCGCCGGGTCTTGGCCTCCAGAAACGACATCCTCAAGATACTCAGGGAGTTCTTCGGCTTCCGCGCCTCGGTGCAGGCCGCCGAGAGCGAGGTCACGGCGGGGGTGGACCTCGGCAACCTCGAGCAGTTCGTGCGCATGAAGACCGGGCACGAGATCGAGGGGACGGACCGCAACATCATCTCCGCCGTGGATTTCCTCTTGCAGTACGCCTTCGACCAGCGCGCCAGCGACATCCACATCGAGCCCAAAAGGGAGAAATCCCTGGTGCGGCTCAGGGTGGACGGGGTGTTGCACAACGTCCACGTGGTTCCCAAGCAGCTGCACCCCCCCATCGTCTCCCGCATCAAGATGCTCTCCCGCATGGACCTCGCCGAAAAGAGGCGCCCCCAGGACGGCCGGATCAAGACCAACCACCAGGAAAAAGAGGTCGAGCTGCGCGTCTCCACGCTCCCTGTCGCCTTCGGCGAGAAGGTGGTAATCAGGATCTTCGACCCCGACGTGCTGATGCAGGAGCTCGACCAGATAGGGTTCTACCCCCGCGAGTACCAGCTCTACAGCTCGTTTTTGCGCAGGCCCAACGGCATCATCCTGGTCACCGGCCCTACCGGCAGCGGCAAGACCACGACGCTCTACTCGTCCCTGCGCACCCTCTCCTCGCCCGAGGTCAACATCGTCACCGTGGAAGACCCCATCGAGATGGTGATGGAGGAGTTCAACCAGGTGGGGGTCCAGTCCGGGATCGGGGTGACCTTCGACAAGGTGTTGAGAAACGTGCTGAGGCAGGACCCGGACATCATCATGATCGGGGAGATCCGTGACAAGGAGACGGCCGAGAACGCGGTGCAGGCGGCGCTCACCGGGCATCTGGTGCTATCCACCCTGCACACGAACGACGCTCCCTCTTCGGTGACGAGGCTCATCGACCTGGGTGTTCCCCCCTTTCTCATCTCTTCCACCGTGGTCGGGATCATCGCGCAAAGGCTTTTGCGCAAGATCTGTCCGGCGTGCAAGAAGGAGCGCCGGCTTGCCCCCGACGAGCTCGAATACCTGGGGCTCAAGCGCGCCGGAACCGTCTGGTCGGGCGAGGGGTGCGCAGAGTGCCGCGGCACCGGCTACAAGGGGAGGACCGGGATCTTCGAGGTGCTGGATGTGAACGAAGCGGTGAAGGGGGTTATTTCGGAGCGGCTCGACCTTGCCGAGTTGCAGGCGGTCGCCCGCCGCGATGGCCTGGTCACGCTCAGGGAGCAGGCCGTCCGCAAGATGCTGGAGGGAATCTCCACTTACGAAGAGGTTATCGCGGTCACCGGGTAGGGCGCTGGCCGGACCGGTCGGACAGTCTGAGGGGACAGGCACCTTGCGGAGCCAGTCCCCTCAGACAGGTCGGGCAGGCGCGGCTACCCTTTTTTGCAGCGCCTGCTCCCGATTCACCCACCGTGTCCCTTTCTTTTTGGATTCGCTTCGCGTCAGCGCTCCGGTCGCCTGCGAATTGCAACGTCACGTTTGGTCCGGGTTACCTCGCTTCCGGGTTAGACACCACGACGATCCCCGATTCGGTCACCCGGTACCCTTTGAGCCGGTCCTGGTCATGGTCGAGGCCGATTTCCGTGCCGTCGGGGATGACTATGTTCTTGTCGATGATCGCCTTCTTGATGGTGACGTTGCGCCCCACGGTCACGTTTTCGAACAGGATGGAATCCTCCACCAGGCTGAAGCTGTTCACCTTGCAGCGCGGGCCGAGAATGGTCCTTCTCACCGTGGCCCCGCTGGTTATGCACCCGGCGCAGACGTAGGAGTCTATGTTCATGCCGCGCCTTCCCTCTTCGTCGAAGACGGTCTTCGCGGGGGGGAGGTTCCCCTGGTTGGTGAGGATGGGCCACTTGTAGTTGTACAGGTTCAGCTGCGGCGAGACGTTGATGAGGTCCATGTTGGCCTCGTAGTATGAGTCGAGGGTTCCTACGTCCTTCCAGTACCCTTTCTCCTCCGCCTTCATCCCGGGGATGATGTTGTCGTTGAAGTTGTAGGCGAACACCTTGTCCCGGTTTGCCAGCATCATCGGGATGACGTGCTTGCCGAAATCCAGATCCTCGTAACGCTTCTTCCCCTCCTGCAGCAACTCGATCAGCTTCTTGGTGGAGAAGATGTAGTTCCCCATCGAGGCGAAGCAGGTGCTCCGCCCCGGGATGCACTCAGGATGTGCCGGCTTCTCGGCGAAGGCGGTGATGTGGTAATCCTCGTCCACCGAGAAGACGCCGAAGCGGCTGGCTTCCTCGACCGGGACCTCCAGCGCGGCGACGGTAAGGTCGGCCCGGTTCCTGCGGTGGTAGTCGATCATCTGGCTCACATCCATCTTGTAGATGTGGTCGCCGCCGAAGATGGCGACGTAGTCCGCGTCGGAGGATTCGACGAACCTCAGGTACTGCAGGATCGCGTCGGCCGTTCCCTTGAACCACTCCTCGCTCTCGGAGCTGGTCTCGGGTGAGATGGAGACGAAGAACTCCCCGAGCCCGGTCCACTTGCCCCAGGACTCCCGGATGTGCTTGGTGAGCGAGTAGGCGCGGTACTGGGTCAGGATGTAGACCTTCTTGATCCCTGAGTTGAAAAGGTTGCTCAGCACGAAGTCAATGATCTTGTACTTGCCGCCGAACATGACGCTCGGTTTGGCCCTGCGCGTCGTCAGCGGGCTGAGCCTTTCCCCTTTGCCGCCTGCCAGCACCATTGCAATCGTGTTTCCGACATTACTCATGGCATACATATCCTATCCTCCAAAGGATTTCGGTGTCATGGCGCCTTTTGGGGGGGCGCATTTTTCTGCTCGCTGTGCTGGTAAGGCTTGCTCTGCTTGAATTCGACCTCGACGGTCATCTGTTCCCCGTTTCGCTCAAGCTTCAGCGTGCCCCGGTCGCCCACGTGTTTCTGCTTTACCGCGTAGATCAGGTCGAAGGCCTCCGCGAGCGCTTGGCCGTCCAAGGTGAGAAGCAGGTCCGCCTCCTTTATTCCGGCCCGCGCGGCGTTCGATTCGGGTATCACCTCCTTTACCAGCAGCCCCCGCTTGTCCGGGGCCGGATCGAAGGCTACGCCCAAAAGCACGTCGTTCTTCGGGAGTTCCTCGTAGGCGGTATGGACCAGGAAGTCGAAGGCCGCCATGGGAAACCCCGGGAGCTCAACATCCATGGTTTCAGGCTGCACTTGCCTGGTGACGACCACCTCGTGCCCTCCAATGGTCACATAGGAACTCGGCACGCGGCGAAAGACGCGGCGGGGAATCCCGAAGCCGTAGCTTACGTGGTTGCCGCCGGCCACCACCAGGAGGTGACGGTCCTGCCCCTGCGGACTCTCCAGGAAACGTGCCGCCGTCTCGGCCATGGTGTCGTCCCAAAGCGTCTGCGCGCGCAGAAAACCCTCGGCCGCCATCTTGCCGTGGCTGTGCCCGGCGAAGATGCTCTCGGTCTGCGCCCGCTGGTACGGGTCGGAGAGGTCGAGCTCGGGGAGCTGCGCCTTTTCCGCGGCGCTTAGGTCCTCCAGGGGCTTGCTCTGCACCGCCTGCACCAGGCTTTTCTCCGCGTTGAGCCCGATGACGGGGATCCGCTTTTCCTTGGCGTAGAGCAGCAGGTCGCGGTAGTAGTCGAAATCCATCTTCCAGGTATCGAACCAGTGTGAATCCTTGACGAAGGTTTTTTCGTCCAGCTCGCCTGCGCTCCAGCGGTCCAGGACGGGCTGCTGGGACTTGGTGAACATCTCCATTCCGAGGGCGACCTTCCCCGGGTAGCGCCCTTCCAGGGCCTTCAGCATGTCCAGCTCCAGGCGGTGCGAGGCGGGGTTGTCATGCGTCTCCCCCACGTAGACCACCCGCGCGTCGGTGGCAATCCTCTTCATCTGTTCCGGAGTCACCAAGGTGCCGGTGGGGAGGTGGACGATGTCCCCCACCTTGGGCGCAGACGGAAGCGGATAGGGCACCTCGGGGTTGCCGATGACCTGTTTTCCTGAAGTCGTGCAGCAACCGGTCATGGCAAAGAGCGAGAGGGCGGCAGCGAGGTGCCGGAAGTGGGAAAGCATGGTGCCTCCTGATAGCGTGACGGCCCAACGGGCCTTTTATAGTCGGGCAAGGAAACCTCCTGTCGGCGGGCCGGAGAGTCGTCCGGAAACGGCCGTCCTGCCGGCAACGGCTGGCGGCGGCTTAGTCGCCCCTTATGGGTTAAAGGGGTATCATACCTTCTTTAATGAGCTTGTCTAGACCGTTTTGCCCGCGCCGGGAAAAATGGGTCCTGACATAGCTGGTCGACCTTTGGAGGCCCGCGCTGAGGTCACTGTATCAAGATTGGAAGGATATATCATAACTTTTCATGAATAGGAACTAAAAAGCATAAGCGCAGGAACGGGTAAAAGGTATATAGGACTATTACTTCACCGCACTGAGCTATATCCTACTTCTGTCGAGGAGGTTGAGCGACGCAGTCAGTGGTGACTGTTTGCATCATCTGGCATCCGCTCTCTATGACTGAGCCGTTCCCCTCTCTTGGTTTGGGTCGCTAAACGTATGTTTGACGGGCTTTTTTATGTTGACAATAGCGGCCGGTCGCAAATAGAATCGCTAATTTAATACATCTGGGAGGTCATGTGATGGGAAAGCTTTTTAAAGTGGCGGTATTGCCAGGAGACGGCATAGGTCCCGAGGTTATGGCTGAAGCACTGAGGGTGCTCGATGCAGTCGAGAAACGTTACGATGTCACTTTCGAGCGGACCCACGCCAACGTAGGCGGGGCGGGAATCGACCAGGAAGGTCGTGCGCTTCCCGAGACCACCGTAAACATATGCAAGGCTTCGGACGCCATCCTTTTCGGCTCCGTCGGCGGACCCAAGTGGGAAACACTTCCCCCGGACGAGCAGCCCGAGCGCGGCGCCCTGCTGCCGCTTCGGAAGATCTTCGGCCTTTACGCCAACCTGCGTCCGGCCATCATCTTCCCGTCGCTCACCAGCGCCTCCTCGCTGAAGGAAGAGGTCATCGCAGGAGGCTTCGACATCCTGGTGATCCGCGAGCTGACCGGCGGCATCTACTTCTCCCAGCCCAAAGGGATCGAAGGCGAGGGGCGTAACCGCGTCGGCGTCGACACCATGCGCTACAGCGTCCCGGAGATCGAGCGCATCGCGCACGTGGCATTCCAGGCGGCGAGAAAGCGCGGCAAGAAGGTCTGCTCCATCGACAAGGCCAACGTCCTTTCCAGCTCGGTCCTCTGGCGCGAGATCGTGATCAACATCGCCAAGGAATACCCGGACGTCGAGCTCGCCCACATGTACGTGGATAACGCCGCGATGCAGCTCGTGAAGTGGCCCAAGCAGTTCGACGTGATCCTTTGCGAGAACATGTTCGGCGACATCCTCTCCGACGAAGCTGCCATGCTGACCGGCTCTTTGGGGATGCTTCCCTCCGCCTCGCTGGCCGAAGGGACCTTCGGCATGTACGAGCCTTCCGGCGGGAGCGCCCCGGACATCGCAGGGCAGGGGATCGCCAACCCCATCGCCCAGATCCTCTCCGCGGGGATGATGCTCCGTTACTCTTTCGGCATGATCGAGGCGGCCGACGCCATCGACAAGGCGGTCGCCAAGGTGCTGGACGGCGGGTACCGCACCAGGGACATCTATCAGGAGAAGGCAGGCGAGAAGCTGGTGAACACCAAGGAGATCGGCGACGCCATCATCGCGAACCTCTGATTCAAGGGGACAGATTCAGGGGGACAGGCACCTAGCGGAGCCAGTCCCCTAGACGCGCAACACGGTAGAGGCGGGAACCTCCCCGCCGGTGCGTATATTAAATACAGACTAAAAAAGGAAGGTCGCCTATGAAAGTCGGACTGGTTGGTTGGCGTGGCATGGTAGGCTCCGTTCTTCTCCAGCGCATGCAGGAGGAAAACGATTTCCAGGGAATAGAGCCGGTTTTCTTTACAACCTCGCAGGTGGGGCAGCCTGCCCCCATGAACGCGGGGACGCTCAAGGATGCCTCTGACATCAACGAGCTTAAGAAGCTGGACGTGATCATCACCTGCCAGGGTGGCGACTACACCAAGGCGGTGCGCCCCGAGCTGAACAAGGCGGGATGGAAAGGGTACTGGATCGACGCGGCCAGCACGCTCCGCATGGAGAAGGACGCCGTCATCATCCTCGACCCGATCAACCGCAACGTCATCGACGCTGCCCTTGCCAAAGGGGTCAAGGACTACATCGGCGGCAACTGCACCGTGAGCCTCATGCTCATGGGACTGGGCGGGCTCTTCAAGTCCGGCGCGGTCGAGTGGATCACCTCCATGACCTACCAGGCAGCCTCCGGCGCGGGCGCTCCCAACATGCGCGAACTCCTCTCCCAGATGGGCGTATTGCAGGGCTCGGTAGCCGATCTCTTGGCCACACCGGGCTCCGCCATCCTGGAGATCGACCGCAAGGTGACCCAGACCCTGAGGGGGGGCGATCTCCCCACCAAGGAGTTCGGCTTTCCGCTCGCGGGTAGCGTCCTTCCCTGGATCGACCGCGAGGTCGAGGACGGGCAGAGCCGCGAGGAATGGAAAGGGTATGCCGAGACCAACAAGATCCTCGGCACCGCGAACCCGATCCCGGTCGACGGCATCTGCGTCCGCGTGGGCGCCATGCGCTGCCACAGCCAGGCGCTGACCATCAAGCTGAACAAGGACATCCCCATCGGCGAGATCGAGGAGATGATCAAGAACGACAACCAGTGGGTCAAGTTCGTTCCCAACACCAAGGCGGAAACTTTGGCCCAGTGCACCCCGGCAGCCGTTTCCGGTTCGCTCACCGTGCCGGTGGGGCGCGTGAGGAAGATGAAGATGGGGCCGCAGTACCTCTCCGCCTTCACCTGCGGCGATCAGCTCCTTTGGGGCGCCGCCGAGCCGCTGCGCCGCATGCTGCAGATCCTGAAGGAGAGGTAAAGGCAAAGGCAAAGGCGTAGCACGCGGATTTGACGGAAACAACGGATAATGGCAGATAAACCTTTTCCTGATTAGCGCCAATCTTCCGCTAGACGTAACCATGTCTCTGATCGCCTGCCGGTACGGGCAGCAGCTGTTACAAGACGGGGCAACATCGCAGCCAGATCAAAGCGCCGGTTGAAACGATACTGATATTCGCCGAGATACCTGTGTGGGTACTTCGAGAAGTCGAAGGCATGGTAGGTCCCCACGATGGCATTCTTGAGGTTGCCGAGGATGGTGTTAACCCAGGTGAAACATTCCATCTTCTGGCTCTTCGTGGAGCCTTTTCTGATTATGTGCTTCTCGTGAGTGCAACCGGCTTCTGTT
>NZ_AUGE01000013.1 GCF_000426865.1 Citrifermentans bremense R1 | reverse complement strand
ATACCTTATGTCTATTTATCATAGTAAAGCTCCTCAAATGGCTATTGTTTTATGTGGCAGTCATCGCACGTTCTGCCGGCAAACGGAGGATGCACGACGTCCTTGAAAAACTTGGGATCGTTCGAAGCATGCGGGCTGTGGCAGCTGATGCAATCCATGTCGGCGGCCTTGATGCCTATATGAGCTTTGACGAAAGCAGGCTTTTCGACTTCATGGCATTCCGCGCACATCGTCTGCAACGGCTCGACCAGAAGAGACTTCTGCTTGGAGAGATGCGGCAGGTGGCAAGTCGAGCAATCTTTCTGCGCGGGGGGGTGGGGCCTTTGCCGGGCGATCTTATCCTTGATGTCCTTATGGCAGTTGACGCAGAGGTCGGGACTCTGCGCAAGAAGCAGCTTGTTGAGTTTCGCCTTGTGCGGGCTGTGGCACTTGGTGCAGTCCCCCTTGGTGAAGGGAGCATGGTTGCTCTTGGCATCCTTCGCGTTTTTGTTGAGATCGCTGTGGCAGTTAACGCACAGTTCGCTTTGGTTGCTGGTGATCATCCCCTGGATGTTGCTGGCATGGGGATCATGGCAGCCAAGGCAGTCCCCATCGGTGAAGGGCTGGTGGTTGATCCCTTGGCTTATAGGCTTCATGAGTTCGGCGTGGCATGACGAGCACAACTGTGCACCCACACCCTTCAGGAGCTTCTTCTGATCGGAGGAGTGCGGCTTGTGACAGGCAGCACAGTTGGAATCCTGGACCGGCTTGTGGGTGTAATTCTTCTTGAACCGGGTTTCCGCGTCGCTGTGGCAATTGAAGCAGACGGTATCCATGCGGTCCTTCATCATGCCGGTGAAGTTGGAGCCGTGTGCATCGTGGCAACTGCTGCACTCCCCGCCGGAGAAGGGCTCGTGCACGTCCTTACCTTTCAGCGCCTCCTTGGTCTTCGCATGGCAGGTGTAGCAAAGGTCGGCACCCTCAGCGACTAGAAGCTTCTTCTTGGTGGCAGCGTGCGGTTTGTGGCAGGACAGGCACCCCTTGCCATCGGTCACAGCCTTGTGCTTGAAAAGGTGCGATGCCGTTTCCGATGCATGACAGACCTTGCAGAGATCGTTGCCTTCCTGCACCAACAGCTTTGTCTGCTCAGAAGCGTGCGGGTTATGGCACAACAGACAGTCACCTTCCTTGAATGGCATATGCTCGACGGTACCGCCCCCTTTGAGGGAGGCGCTTTCGTGGCACTGGGCGCACAGCTCCCCCTTCTTCAGAGAAACACCGAAGGGATTGGCCGAATTGGGAGGGTTGTGACAGCCGTCGCATCCGGCGGAGGCAACAGGGTTGTGCACGCTGCCTTTGAGCAGCTTGGGTTGATCCGAGGAGTGCGGGTTGTGGCATACAGTGCAGTTTTTCTGGTCGACTGGGTAGTTGCCGTGCGCCTTCTTGAAGGACGCGCTACCCTTGTCGTGGCAGTTCAGGCAAAGTTTCGGCACCTCGGAGGAGAGCAGGTTGTTGTAATCCGAGCTATGGGCCACATGACAGGCACTGCAGCCTTTGTCGACGAGCACCTTGTGCACAATCTTCTTCTCAAACACCGATTTCTTGTGGCACTGGAAGCAGGCTTCGTTCCCGGCGGACTTCATGAAATAACGGAAATCAGACCCATGGGGGTTGTGACAGGTCGTACATTTACCCTTCACAATGGGGGTATGCACCTTGGGCTTGTTCAAACCTATCTTGTTGGCGGGATGGCAGTTCAGGCAGAGTTGGTTACCATCGTGCTTGAGAAGCAGTTTGGGGATAATGCCGTGACGCAGGTGGCAGTCCTCACACTTCTTGTCGTGCACCATCGGGTGCACATACTTCACTGAGGAAAATTTGTCGTCGAATTTTTTGTGACAGTCTGAACAATCCTTACGGACAAACGCCTTTGCGGCGAGGGCTGTCCTGCTACCGGTGAACGAAATCATCACCGTCAGCAGCGCCGTCAGCATAAAAACCAATAATCTCCTGCCCTTACGCATATCGTGCATTTTCATACCATCCCCTTGGCCTAATTTTGGCATTTTAACCAATCCGGCATTACCGCGACTCAAGATAAATCTTCACGGGATAGGCTTCCCTCAGCTTCTTGAACCATTTTTCTATGTCCTGCGTCAGGTTCAGCCAGGCGACTTTCTGGCCGACTTCATCTTTCACCTCTTCCAAAGGACGCGCTTTCGCCTCTACTTTCTCTTTGATAAACAGGGCATAGGCGTACCCTTCCGGACTTTCATACAGCCTGTAGTCTCCTTTGCGGGCATCTTTCACAACCTTCTGCATCGGTTCCGGCATGCTCTGCAGCGTCAGTGACTCCTCGTTAAACTGGAGCAGGCCGCGTGCGTTCTTGGCCACCTGGCCGTCCGCGTTATTTTTTAGCCAGGCGAAATCCACCCCTTCCCTCAACTTGTCGATCGCTTTCTGTGCATCATCCTTCTTCGTGAAAGCGATGCCGGCGATCTGCAAAGTTTCCGGCCCGACGTAATCGGACAGATGCTTCTCGTAATAATCCTTGACCTCGGCCACCGTGAAGGTCACGTCAGGCTTGATGACCTTTTCTATAAACGCCCCGAACAGCACCGAAGTCATATGGTCCTCGATCCTCTTCAGATACTCTTCAGACTTGTCCAATCCTTTATCCAGGGCCGCCTTCTTGAAGACCCGCACCGACTCGAGTTCGTCGAGCGCCAGCAGTTTCTCCCGGTTGAGCTTCTTCTCCTTGACCGCATTCTCGATACCGTGAAAAAACTTGGAGTTCATAGCATCGGCCAGGTCGCTGACGCGAATCGGTTCCTCCCCCTTGATGGACATCACCACCCGCTTATCGGTGAGGAGTTTCTCGAACCCCGGTTTTTTGGCCTCGAAGTCAAGGGACTTCACCAGCTTGGTGTCTTCCTTGGCGTATTTCTTGATTAGTTCGGCCTTATATCCCTTCAGGCTATCGAGCTTCATCTGGCTAAGTACCTTGCTGCGCGCCTGCTCCACGGCTTCAGGATTGTCGACATAGCGGATCTCTTCGACCTTGGCGATGATGAAGCCGTTCGTGATCTCGATGATGGGGCTGATGCCCCCGGCCTTGACGTCGGCGAGCCCGGCGCTGACGACGGGCCCAAGGGCTGCGTTGGTGGCGAACTGCCGCTCGTCCTGCCCTACCGCTTCCGCCCTTCCTTCCTTCAGGACCTTGTCGCGCAGCTCGTCGAACTTCTTGCCGTGCTTAAGTTCATCGAGGAAGGTCTTGGCGTCCTTCTCTTTCAGAAACATTACGCTTTTCAGCTTTGTTTCCTTAATCGCGTCGCGGTATTCCTTTTGGACCTTCTTCTCGTCAGGCTTGATGTCCTTCACCCTTTCAAGGAAAAGAACCTGCCTCAGCTGCTGATCTGCGAACTTTTGGAGGTTACTCTTTATTTCATCCTGCTTGTCGAGTTCCATGTTTTTCGCTTCTTGCACCACAAGTTTGACGTTGATCAGGCGCTCCAGCGGCTCCATGAAATTTTTCTTCGCCGAGACCTCCTTCTCCTCGGTAATCTTTTCATGCAAAGACATCAGTGCTTTTTGCAGATCCCCAAGAGTGATTTTCTCGTCATTCACCGAGGCAAGAGGCACATCGAAGAAAAGCGGGGAGTAAAACGGCGCCTTCAGGTGAATGTAGACCCCCTCGGCCCTGGTCTGGTCGTTAACCGGCTGGCTGACTGCGGCCGCTTCCGTTTTAGCCGTACCAGCCTTGCCAGCTTCCGGCGTTACGCCTTTCGCTTCAGGTACCTGAACCGGCTGCACAACTGCCTGAGGTGCGGGCTGCTCCGAGGCGAAGCCCGAGACCTCCATGCACAATACCATGCCGGCCATAACTGCAACGGTTCCAGTAGTAAGTAACTTAGCTTTCATTGCTCCTCACTTTCAACATTAGTTGAGTAACTTATGACTCCAAAACGGACGATGAATCCTAGATAAATTCGGTACGAATATCAACCTCAAAAATGGCCCTCTACTTCCAGCGGAAAGCCGTGGGACCTATTTCGCCCGCACCACGTTCCGCACCACGCTACGCGCCATCCCCTCAGCCATGACATTGGCATTGTTCTGTTTGCCGTGGTCGAAAAAGTAAACACCGTCTGTCCCCTTATTCGAACTCTTGGATTTGAAGACGACCTTGCGGTCCGACTTCCGCATCAGCAAGGTGGTGAAGTCGACCACAGGGGTTCCACTGCCGCCTTGCGGATCGTAGTAGTCGAACACCGTCCCCGAAAGCACGTACTCAGCCCCAAGGATATAGGTAAGGATGTCAACATCCCTCGCCGAGATGCCTTCGCGCATTATCATGCGGGAATTGAGCATCTTCTCTCGAACCACGCCGGGCTCGATGGGTTCGACGCTCCCCGTCGCCAGCAACTGGCCGATGAAATGGAGCTGCATTATCTCGCCGGAGCGTTTTCTTTGGCTGGCGTTGTACAGGGGGACGACGGCAACCGTCGCTTTTTCCGCCTCCCGCATAGGTGATTCGTTGTACATCAGTTTGGGGCTAAAGCGCCCCTCAACACCGTCGACAGCGACGTGACGCCGCTGCTCGTCAAGCCAATTGCCGAAGGAATCGGCCAAACGCTCCAAAGCCAGCTCCTGCAGCGTCTCGTAATCCCTGACGAGGCCGAGGTCGAGCAGGCCCGGCGTATCGTCGCCTGCCATCCCGACGCTGTCCATCCAGAGGATCCTAGGCGTGTCCTCGGTCGAGACCAGCCTCGCGAACACGGCAAGCTTGGGCGGATACATGTCGCGATAATATTCGAGAGAGGTGATGAATATGGCACCGGCACCGGCCTCCTCCCGAAAGGCTTTCGCGGAGACGGAATCAACGCCAGAGATCGAGCGCAGTCGGTGCTCAGTCAGGATCTTTTCCCGCGTCGTATCGGCGATGAAAGAAATCTCGAACTCCTGAAGCTTCCTAAGCCACGCCTTGCCGAATTCCCTGGTCGGGGCATAGGCTCCGGTCAGGTTGTCGACAGGAAATACGACAAACTTAAACCCGGGAGCGGTCGCGGAACCCGCCGGTTGTACGGCCTGGTGGGCGGCGCACCCTGGCAGGCAGATCAGGGCCGCCGACGCCAGGATGGCGATCTTTCTAAAAAAGTTTGCCCAGGAGATCATAAACCGCCTTTTCCGTTATGACGTTGAGCGGCTGGCCGCCGCCTCCGAACAGGCGGTCAGTCATGCTGATCCCCCCCTGGGTTGTGTCCCCCGACCAGATGACCTTACCTGTCTGCCCTTCGATCATCTGCATGCTCATCGAAAGAACATTGGCGGTGGCTGTCCCCGACCGCAGGTCGCCATATTCACGGATCACCCCGGTAAAAACGGCATCGGTCTTGGTCGCCTTGCAGAACTTGACCACCTCGTCAGCCGTGGGGCTGCTGGGGTTGGCGATGCCGGAATTGACGATACCTCGCATGACTTCGCCGGGGGGGATCACATAGATGCCGCTCTTGGCCATGAGCGCGGTGCTGAAGACGTCACGGATCCTGTCGGCAGCCTGTTGCTCCCTGGTGAGGTTGGCAAGCGGCATGACGGCCACGGAGCGCACCGCACCGAAGTCCATGGCGGAGTCCAGGTAAACACCGGTTTTGCCGCCGCAGCCGGGGAGCAGCAGTGCCGACACTGCCAGCAGCATGCAAAGTACGAGGTTCCAGGCGGTCGTCTTTCTAGGGTTTGTCATATTGTGGAGCTCCTATAAGGCTAGAGTGCTATCCGCAAATGGGCGCTGAGGGCTCTGGAATCGGTTGAGCCGGACAAATCGCTGGTCGTCTGCTGTACGCTGTAGGATATATCCAGGGTGGCGCCCGGGCGGATATTCCACCTGAGGCTGGGCAACATGCTTTTCGTCTTCTGGTTGCCTGTGGAGTCGAGAGCTTCGTTATACCCGAATGCGAACTGCAAGTCGCCGCCCCGGAAGGGGGCCCAGCCGATGCTGTAATTTTGCAGTGTGACGTCAGACCTGTTGTCTTGCATCGTCAGGCCGTACCCGCCGGTAAGATAGAGAGCATCGAAGGGTCGATAGGTCACGTTCGCGGCTGCGGTTCGCGTATACGTTTTGCTTTCGGGCTTCCCGCCACCGCTCTGCTGCCCGGTCTGGTCCTGGTAGCTGAGGGTCATGGTCACGTACCTGTTCGGCACGATATCGGCGCCGAAGGTGAAGGAGACCGAGTCCGACACCTCACCTGTGGACCGGCTGGTGGTGCTGAACCCTGCGGCAAGGACGGATGAGAGCCCCTGGTAGAGTTGGGCCGAGTTATTCAGAAAAATCGAGTTGCTGATTACCGTCCCCTCGGGCGCGAATTCGGTCCTGCCGCCATAGACCAGCGAGTGCGTCAGGGTCGGCAGCGACATCAACGAAAAGGCTGCATTGTACGTCAGCATGTTCCGGACTTCGCCCTCAGGGTCGAGGCTGAACTCCTCGGTCAGACGGCCGTTCAGGGAGGCGGCGTCGCTGACGCGGTAGACCAGGGAAAGCCCGTTGTTGACCAGCGTGGTCGTGCTGAGTGACGCCTGATCTGTCTTGCTGTGGGTAAAGACCAGCCCGAGGTCATAGGAGACGTTGGGCGAAAGCTGCGCCCTGGCGTTGAAGTTGAAAACACCGGCGGAACTGCTGGAAGAAGCGGATTTCCCCGGGGCAGCCTGCAGGACAGTGGACGCCTGCAGACTCACAGCCACGATACTGTCCGGGTTGATGTCCGCGGGAAACGGCGCCGTCAACGGGACCGGTGTCTCGACGATCTTGATGTACCTGGTTCGCACCCCAGGTTTGAAGTCGAAAACGAAACCTGTCTGGTCGCCTACAGTTGCGGGGTTGCTGCCTACCGCGACCGTCGGTTCCATCCCTGCCGGGAGGATCGACCAGTTCACTCCATCTTTGCTGGTGTAGATCTGCCAGGTGAACAGGCGCTCGTAATTCTTAAGACTAGTGACGCTCGGGTGCGTACCACCAAGCGTCGCAGATGTCACGGCGAGGAACAGCGTGTTCACCTCTGTGTCCACCGCGAACGACATCCCGATGTTGTTCTGCTTGGGAACAGCGGGAGGAAGCTCGCTCTGGGGCCTTACCAGGTTGAGAGGCTGGAAGGTTCCCAACTGTCCCTCGGTAACAGTCGGACTGACGTTGCCGGTGATCAGGGCCAACTGCTGTCCAACCTGGGACACGTACGCGCTCCCCGAGGAGACCTGCGAATTCTGGATATTGAAGTTGTAGCTGGTCTGATAGGTGACACTTCGCCACGGGATCTTACCCGAGTAGGCGGCACGTACGGCATTGCTGAGCGAGGTGTTCTCCGACTGGAGCAGACGGTCTTGCATCAAGCTGTAGCCGCCGCCGTAGTTAAGTTCGAGTCCCTGCGTCGATCTGTAGTTGCTGGACCAGGTGAAGTCGTCGAGCGCGATATTCCGCATGGTGCGGTTTTCATCGTACAGATCCCTGTGCCCGTAATTGAAGGACAGTGTGGGCAGGTCCGACGGGTTCAGGCTGAAGTCGAAGGTGTAGAGATCCTGAATTTCCTTGGGAGCGGAGACGCCATTGGCGCTGGACATGTCCTCCCTGCGCCGGTAGCCGATGCCTGAACCGACAAAAGGGGTTCTAAGACTCAGTTCCAGATATGGGCTGAGGCGCTCAGCTGTGGACCTGCTGTCCCGCCCCTCGAAGCTGCCATGCTGGGTGGTTCCTTCAAAAAGCCCCCCCCCCTTGAGCAGCAAAGACGGGTACAGTGACCGGTCGAAAGCCAAGTTGTAGCGTTGCAGGAAGTTGCTGCTACTGCTGTTAGAGGTTGCCCCAGATATGTCTCGGACCTTGTTGGTGCCACTGCCGAAGCCGTACTCCAGGAAGCCGCTGAGGCCATCGGCCAGCGCGGCGCGGGGCGCGCCCAACAGCATCAAGACAAACGCCAAGGGCACGCCGTTCTTCACCACAGGGGGCATCGCCGTCACTTTATGACACCGAATCAGCACTCCCGGTTACCTCGCGCCCATTATGGCAGACCAGTAGGGTGCGCTGCCGGTGTCCATGAGAAAACGGTTTCTCTTGCTAATCAGGTTGATGCTCTGAAGGGCGTTCCTCTCCGGCAGCACCAACAAAAGGTTGTTTTCATCCGCGTCTATGAGCATGTAGGACGCCCACCCTCCCGCTTCAAGGAAATCGATCGGTATTAGGGAAAAAGGATCATAGACCTCGATGATGGCGCTGTCTTTCTTGGCTACGTACAGGCGATCTGTAGCGCGGTCCACCTTGACGGCGCTCACCCCCAGTCCCGTGTAAATCCTCTTCAGCACCGCGAAGGACGCGGTATCGTAAACCAGCAAGGTGGGAGACCATTGGTGAAAGACGTAGAGCTTGTCGCCCTGTCTGTTGAAATCGCCCCGGACCGGCACCGATTCGGTCGACACGGTGGCAAGGACCACCCGCGCATTTACGTCCAGCACGGAAAAATTGCTGGAAAGGGTGTTGAAGACGTAGGCCCTTTTCCCTTGGGGGTCGAGGATTATGCTAGCGGGGCTGTTGCCGACCTTGACCCGGGTCGACTCGAAATTGGAGTTGGGGTCGATGAAGCTCACCGAGTTGGTGCCCTGGTTGACCACCACCAGAGTGGTCCCGTCGGGGGTGAGGAGCGCGTCGCTAGGCTGGTCGCCGTTGTTGAGGCGTATGGTGTTGACGGGCCGACCGGACCGGATGTCAATGACCTCAACGGCATCGTCTGCCGAGGCCACAACGTAGGCGCGCAACTGCTCCTTGTCGAAAACAACCGTCCTAGGGGCACGCCCCGTTGCTATAACTTCGAGAGCGTCGCCCGATCTCTTATCGAAAACGGTGATATTGCCGGAGGCATAATTGGTGACATAGCCGGTCAGGTTCGTCAACGGTTTGGGCAAGGCGCCGAGGACGAAGACAGGGATGAACCCCGGGACTCTCCGCAGTGATTCCCCCACCTTGAAGGACAGGGAAAAAAGCTCCGCCTGTCTACGTTTCACGGTGAAAGGGAATACCTGCATCTCCCGCTTCTCGTCGATGGTCAACTCATTCTCGCCCTTTTCCCCAGCCAGAAACGCCTGTTCCGCCTGGAAGTAAAACCCCTGGTAGGAGCCCGGAGGCAGAAAGCCGTGAGCCAGCAGCCGCTGCCGGTCCGAAGTCCCGGGCCTCACGTCCGCAAGCGTCACGGAGAGCGGCACCTCGGTGCCGTCTCCTTTTACCGCGACCACCTGTTTGAGGCGGAAACGCAGGCCTGTCGCCTCTTGCGGCAGCGGCTGCGCGTACAGGTAGACTTCACCGTCTTCGGTCGACACCGGCTTGAGCCTGGTCACCTGCGATGTGCACGCGCTGCAGAGCATAAGGACCAGAAGTATCGCAAACGTCTTGATAGGCATTCTCATCTCTCTCCACACCGGCGAAAGGGCTTTTCCGGACGTGCACCGATCATTGCGGAAGCGTCGAATGACACTTGTAGCAAAGCTTCTGCTGGTTGGGGTCGAACTTCGTTTCGGGCAACTGGTAGTATCCCTGCAGCGCCTCCGCCTCGGAACGTCCCTGCCCGTAAGGCTGGTAAAGCGCCCCCTCCTCGGAATACTTGCCATTACGTTCGATTTGCGTCGTTTTCGTATTCCACCTGGCGCTCCTGTCCCAGCCGCTCGCATGAGCGCGGTGGCAGGAAAGACACATGACCGAAGGTGTGCCGTCGGCGCTGTCCGGCCCCTTGGTCGGGGCATTCCCCAGGATGCTCGCTAACACGAAATAGCTGCTGGTACCGATCTCGAAGGGAACCAGTGACAGGTAGGCTGTGGCTTGAATTCCCGTCAAGTCGCCGGTCTTGACATAGCTGTTGTAGTAGGCGCTCATTACCGAGTCGAGCGTGCCGGTGGAAGTCCCGGAGGCGGATCCCGATGTGGGATGCTTAAAACCAACGACGCCGTTGTGGATGTTGCCGGTGTGGCAGTTTCGGCACCAGTCCGACATCCCGGAACCGTAGGCCACGCGGGTTTGGGAAGTCGCCTCGGAACGATTGGCGATCAATGGCGCCAACGTGACCGGCGGAGGGTAGATAAATGCCAGGGAGCCCCCGATCCCCTTGGGGGCGTAGCCTGAACCGGCCAGCATGCGATAGGAACCGACCGAAGTCTGGCCGTCCGGTGCGGGACTGACATCAAACGATCCCGAGGACTTGATGGGGCGTCCTCCTGTGGTGACTGTCCCATCCAGGTTACGGCGGTACTTGCCATGCGGATCGTGGCAACTGATGCAGGAGAACGACTGTGATGGGTACCCCCCGCCCGGAGCGGTGAGGTTGGTACCGTCCGGTTGGTATCCGAAATCCAGCGAAACCACGTTGTGGCCGTGGCGTTCGCCGGGGCTGGTGTTGAGCGGTGACACCATGTCCGGATACCAGGTGAAGGTTTTCTTGAGCCAGGCGAAGTCACCTCCGGGGCTTAGCTGCTTTGGGGGGATACCGGCCGGAATTTCGCCATCGGGAGTGCTTACATAGTAGGTGCTCGGGCCGGTGGCGTTATTGACCTGGTGGCACAATAGACAGGTAGAGGTCGGGTCGCTTCCCTTGAGCAGCGACGAGCCGCCTATCCCGACAACCGCCCCCTCCTTTGAGTTATGAACGGAATGGCACCCTTCGCACTCCCCCACCCCACCAGAGTGAAAGCCCAGTACCGGTCGGGAGTACACAAAGCTGCCACATACGGCAAAGATCAGCAGCAGGGCTGGAAGTTTCGATGTCCTCAATGGCGACCTCAGGTTGAAAAGCATAACCACTAGCCTCCCACGCGCGCCTGGCTAAGTCTTTTGGCTGGGTATTGCGCCGCAGCATCCGCCATAAGACCATGTCCGTATGAAGGGACAGAATGAAGGGAGCTCGGTCCAGCCGCTTCGGCGGCCTTTACCGCGACATGAAAAGCGTTGTTTTTCTGTTTGTTGCGGAAACCGGCGCCGAGAAGGAAATCTGCGCCGGCTCCACCGGGAATGAATGGAGGCCGGTATTGGAGCGGCGACATCTGGGTTTTGCAATTTGCATTCCGCCAGAGCAAGCGGCTCGACTTCGCCGAAGACGACGGGCCACAGGTGAGCAGGGACGCCATGTTAGCGGCAACACGCCACAAAGTCAAAGGATTATGGTAAAGAAAAAGCAAAAAAAGGGCCGGCATTGAGCCGGCCCTTCATGGCATGACAGAGCGTCAGACTGAAGTACTAGTCTTTAGCGTGGCACTTGTTGCAGTAGTCGCGTGCGTAGGGTCCGAAGAGGGTTGCCGGACGGCCGTTGTAAGCGTTGGTCTGCTGTGTGATGGAGTAGCCGGTGTTGATCTTGTTCTCGGTGGTGCTGCTGTCGTAGACAGCGGCGTTGGCTGCGTCAGCAACGGTCATGAACTCGTTGCCCAGGTAGTAGCGGGCCATGCTCTCGAAGCCGGAAGCATGAGCGCGGTGGCAGGAGAGGCAGAGCACGTTGTTGGTGGTACCAGCGGCGGCCGGAGCAGTCTGGAACGCCTTGAGGGCCGTGTAGGAAGCCGGGGTCCTGTCGGTCATGCCTACTTCGAACGGAGCCAGGGCGCTGTAGCCGCCGTCGACCGGCGTTATGGTGGTGACGCCGGAAGAAAGGTAGGCGTTGTAGTTGGCAGCGATGGCTGCGGTCAGCTTAGCGGTGTTGCCAGCCGGGTGAACCGAGCCCTTAGCGCCGGAGACATAGGCGCCGTTGTGCATTTTGGCGTGGCAGTTAGCGCACCACTCGGACATGCCCTGACCGTATGCGACGCGGTCAAACGTACCAGCGATGGTGGTGTTGACGCCGTTGTAGCTGCCCGGAGCGACTGCATCCGGGGCCGGGTTGGCGAAGCCGAAGGTGCCGGCAAGCGATTTCGGCTGGTAGCCGACACCTGCGAGGAGGCGGTATACGCCGACTGCGGAAACGCCGGCGATCGGATCTTTGCTGGTTGCGTAAGAGCCGGAGTTGAAGATCGGCAGGCCGGTCGTAGCCTGGGTGCCGTCAGCAAGACGACGGTACTTGCCGTGGGGATCATGGCAGGAGGAGCAGGCCAGGCTGGCTGCCGGGTAGGAGCCGCCAGGAGCCGCGGTCAGAGTTTTGTCCGCAGTGAAGCCGTAGTCGGTTGCGATGACGTTGTGACCGTGGCGGTCGCCTTCAAAGCCAACCGCTTTGCCGCGGATGGAGCCGCTCATGGTCTTCTTCAGCCAGGCGAAGTCGCCGCCCGGGGTCATCTCGACCGGGGTGGTGCTGTCTACCGGGTTTACGCCAGCAGTGGAGATGTGGTAGCCGGTAGGAGCGGTGTCGGCAGACTGGTGGCAGTTCAGGCAGGCGCCGGACTGATCCTGAGCTTTCAGGAGGTACGGGCCGGACGCGTATTGCGCCATGCCGGTTACGTTGGCGGAACCTTCAAACGAGTTGTGCATGGAGTGGCAACCTTCGCACTCGGCGACGCCGCCGGAGTGGAAAGCAAGGGCGCTACCAGCGGTAGCAAGACAGAGGACTGCGGTTGTTGCGAGGATCTTGGTCAGTTTCATCTTTCTCTCCTTTTTTAGTTTGTACTGCCAGTGGATTGGAACTGCATTACATGATGCTACTCGAAACTTTGCTGCTCGACTGTTCTTGCCATCCATATAGCACGTCACATGCCAAGCGTGAAAAAAAATCATATTTCACGTATTTTCATGCACTTAGCACGAAGCGACATTCCACCTCCCCGGGCAGCCCCGCGTTTTACCCGTGCTTTGGCCGGAAGTCACCGGCTATTTCGCCGACCCCAGCCGTACCACCGCTCCCAGGCAGTGCCCCACACCTCCGGGACCCAGCCTACCGAGGGCCGCTGCATCCCCAAACAGGAAAAGCCCCGCCTTTTGGGGCGGGGCTTTTCAGTGTTGAAACGGCGAGAAGTCCGTGATATCAGTCGCTGTAGCTCAACTGATAGATATTCACGCCTCGACGCCTCATCTGGCTGACGTAAACCCTGTTGCTCACGGGGTCCACCGTGATCTCGCTGGGCACGATCACATTACCGGGTTGGGTGCCGCGGAAACCGAACTCTTTAACGAATTGGAACTCCTTGTTAAAGATCATGATCACGGCGCGCAGCTTGTCGGTAACGAGCAGATTGCCGTTGCGGTCCGAGGCGATCCCCCCGGGGACGCCGAACTTGCCCGCGGAGCTCCCCCTCCTGCCGAAAACATCCAGTTCGCCATCGAGGGTACCTCGGCATGCCTTGCCGTAAGTGGACGTAACGAAGAGCATGTGTCCGTCGCGGTCAACGGTGAAGCCCTCCATCCCTGCGTCGGGACGGTGATCATCGGACACACGCATCGATGCCCCGAGATCGTAGCCCCTGACGAATTCACCATCCGCATCAACTACGATGACGTACATCCCTCCCTGATCCACGAGGAAGATCTCGCCTTTGCGCGCAACCATACGGCCGGGGCGGGCGTCAGCGAAATCAGGGGGGACATGTCGCAACGGTACGGAAGAAATGGGCTCACCGCGGTAGTTGCAGGTCACGATGCCATAGGTTCCGTTCTTGAAGGTAAGGAGCATTATGTTGCCACTTTCGGTCATGGCGGCGTCGTACACCCCCCCCAGTTCGCGGTCATAGTCGACATGAAAGGTCAGCATCCCGCTGGGATTGTAGATGTCCAGTCCTCCACTGGTGGAGACGTAGATCTCGCCGCGCACCTCATCCACGAAAGTCCTGGCGGCGTTGTATGGGATAACCCCATCGAAGTCCGACAGGTTGAAGAGATAGGCGGCATTGACGTCCGCAGCCAGAGAAGGCGCCGCGCCAAGTAACAGCAGCGACACCGCCGTCCTGAAGGACCGTGCTAAACGAGATAGTGTGTAGTCCATAACCGTTCCCTTTTCAGGTGAAATCTCCGCGCACCGATGCGGAGTCTAAGCCGACATCCTTCCCTGTGTCAACCACAGAGCTGTTTTAGCCCAGCCGTTACTTCCTGCCGATCCTCTCCAGCCAGTTGCGGGCCGCTACTGTCTCGGGGCGGATGGCGAGAACCCTTTTGAATTCCAGGGCAGCCTCGTCAGGACGGCCCAACCCCGCCAGGGCGACCCCCCTGTTGAAATGGGCCTCCATCGAGGCCGGATCGATGGCGACGGCACGGGTGAATGAATCGAGTGCCTCCGCCAGGCGTCCCTGTTTCGCGAGCGCCACTCCCAGGTTGATCGCCGTCTGGGGCGAAATGGGCTGCAACTGCCGGGCAGCCTCCTCGTGCTCCAGCGCCTCCTCCGGCCTGCCGGCCTTGGCAAGCTCGGCGGCGAGCGCCAGGTGGACCTCGGGAAGCCTCGGGTCGACGACAAGGGCCTGCCGGAACTTGGCAATGGCCTCTTCACTACGGCCAAGCCCCGCCAGGGCCTTCCCCATCCCTTGCAGGGCGACGGCGCTATTGGGCGCGATGTCCAGGGCTTTGTCGTAATACATCAGTCCGTCCTGGTACTTCCCCCAGCGGACGCTGAGCGCACCCAGGTTGCTGTAGGCCATCGCCGAGCGGGGATTGATGCGCAGGGTTTCCTGGAACTGCCGGTAGGCCCCGGCGAGATCCCCCTTCGCGTCGAGTGCTATGCCGTAGTTGTTGGCGATGAGGTAGTTGTCATGGGTGACCGCGAGGGCATGTCGGCAGATGGCAATGCTGTCCTTCCAGTAGTCCAGTTGCCGGATGGTCACCGTGGTCAGCGCGGTAAGGGACACAGCTCCAGCGGCGAAAAGAAACGCTCGCTGCGCATGCCACCCTTTAGTCAGGTCGGCGACGAGACAGCAGATGGCGAGGAAAATCCCGATCAGTGGGATGTAGGTGTACCGGTCCGCCGTGGACTGTCCACCGACCTGGATCAGGCCGATCACGGGGAGCAGGGTCACCAAGTACCACAGCCAGCCAGTAACCAGATAGGGGTAGCTACGGCGCAAGATGAAAACGGCCGCGGTGAGCACCGCAAGGATGAGTAGCGCGGCGGCCGGCTGCCACAATGGTACCGACTGCGGGAAGGGGTACAGGATGGCCAACCCCCGGGGCCAGACCATGAGACCCAGGTATTTCACGTAGGCGACCAGCGAATTTTCCACGCGCAGGTAAATGGGCGCCTTGGCCAGGGTCGCCATAGCCCCGCCATGTTGCTGTCCGTAGATGGTGATGATGGAGGAGAGCGCGGAGAAAAGGAAAAAGGGGATCTTCTCCTTCACCAGCACGGCGAGCGGGGTCACCCTTGCGCTCCCGACGCCCGCCCCGCCCGTTTCCACCTCGGAGAAGAGGCGGCGAAAGGGCCAGTAATCGAGCAGAAGGAGTACCACGGGAAGGGTCACCAGCATCGGCTTCGCCATCAGCCCCGCCACGAAGGCGAGCAGGGCGCCGAGGTACGGACGCGGGGCCGGTCTTTTCACGTAGCTCACCCAAAAATGAAGCGACACCAGCATGAGAAGGCAGCTCAGCACTTCCTTGCGCTCGGCTACCCATGCGACCGACTCCACGTGAAGCGGATGAAGGGCGAAGAGCGCGGCAACGGAGAAGCCGATCCAGACCCCTCCGACGGCCCGGACCAGGAACAGGAACAAAAGGAGCGCCGCCGCGGCATGGAGTACGACGTTCATCAGGTGATGCCCGGCGGGGTGCAAGCCGAAAAGTTGCACGTCGAGCATGTGGGACAGCCAGGTCAAAGGGTGCCAGTTCGACATGGCGGTTGCGGTGAACGCCCAGGAGATGCCGGCGGCGCTGAGCCCTTGCTGGACCACAGGGTTCTTGGTGACGTAGCCCGGGTCGTCGAAGTTTATGAAATCGTTGCCGGCGGTCTTGGCGAAGACCGCGAAGGTGACGACGACGAGGATAACTGCAAGAAGGATCTTTTTGTTCGCATCGTTTTTCAGCATAGGTGCGTCTCCATCAGGGAGCGAGAGTCCGCTCGATCCATGTGCGGTAGGGTTTAAGACTCGTGTAAAGGCCGATATCCTCGCAGATGCCGTATTCGAATCGACCGTCGGCTGCACGCTGGACCGCCTGGGACTGAACGCCCATGACCTGGTAGCGCTCTTTGCCGGAAGCGTCCGGCGTGGTCTTGAAGAGTGGGCTCCCCGAATCGCCGCTGCAGGGGCCAGCCCCCAGGTGCTGCATCTCAATCACCCGCCCGCCTTCCTTCATGACGAGTTTCGCCCAGGGCAGCACCAGTTTGCGCAGCACCCCCGGGTCGTTGCGAAGAAACTTCGAGACCCCGTAGCCCGCGGCTAGGAAGCTGTCCCCCTCGGTGATGGCGTAGTCACTGTCTTCTGCGAACTCCGCGGGAAGGTAACCCGGAGGGGCGGGTTCCGCGAGCCGCACGATGGCAATGTCGAAGCTACTCCGCTCCCGGTTCTGCTCGGGGACGTACTGCTCAGGAATCTTGATTGAGGAAATGTGCAAGACGCGGTCGCCGTGTCCGGGCAGCAGGTTTGTGCCGAAAACCGCAAGGTACTTTTCGGGGTTACGGGAACCGTCGAAGCAGTGGGCGGCGGTGAGGACCGCATCCTGGCGCACGAGTATGCCGGTACAGACCCCATCGGCGGCCGGATTCACGATGCCGACCATGCTTTTCCGGAAGGGCTCGTCGCTGCCGACGAGAGTCCCCCCCACTATGGCGTGGCAGGCACCCGGCCAAATGACGGCCAGCGCCGCCAATGATGCTGTGAGGATCGCTGCACGCTTCATGTGCTCCACCCTGCTGCTTATAGAGATTCGATGTCGGGAAGGCCGACCGCCGACCCCGGTGGTCTAGGACCGGTGGCGCCCGCCGCGATTAGCTTTGCTCCAGAAGCTTGATCCTGCGTTCGGTATCGCCCTTATACTCCATGTAGGTAACGGGAACCGTCTTCATGAACAGACGGTAGTGCTGCAGCGCCTGCTTCAGGTCTCCCCGTTTCTCGCAGATCTTGCCCAGATTCAGGTGGGCCATGGATTTGTTCGGGTCGGTCTGGCCTGGAGGCGTCTGCAGGGCGGCCCGGTAGTAGGCCTCGGCGGTGCGGAGGTCCCCGCCTATGGCAGCCAGCGTCCCCATCTGCATCATCGCCTCGCCATGCCTGGCGTTGAGCGTCAGGGTCCGCTCCCATTCGCGCCGGGCGGCGGCCAAGTCGCCGTTCTCCATGTGGGCGGTCCCAAGGTTGTAGTGGGCGCCAGGGGACTCGGGATCGTTGCGCACGCCGCTGGTGAAAAGCGACAGGGCGTTGCGCCAGTCGAGATTGCGGTGCACGGTGACCGCCGAGGCGGCGACGAGGAGAACCACGACCGCAGCCTTGGCAAAGCGCAGGTTTGCCCGCGCCGAAATCCAGGAGAGCACGGCGCCGAGACCGAAGAAAAATCCGACGGCGGGCATATAGAGATACCGCTCGGTGATCTGGTCGCTCGGTATGGGTACGATATTGGAAATGGGAGCGTAGTTGATCACGAACCAGACAAGTCCGAAAAGCGCAACCCGGTTGCGGCTGCTAAGCGCGAGCCAGACCATCCAGGTCAGGAAAAGCAGCGCGGCGAGGTGCCAGGGAGGGGAGAAAAGCCCGCCCTGCGGCACCTTGTGGAACAGGGTGAGATCCGCCGGGTAGAGAAGCAGGGCCAGGTACTGCGGGATGATGTGGTAATTCTGGGCCACTCTCTCCAGCAACCCCGAAGCTGGGACCGGGGTGCCTACGACCCCCTGCAGCGAATAGAAGCGCATCCCGAAGTACACCAAGGTGAGGATGAAGTACGGGGAAAGCAGGATGATCCGGTCCTTCCAGGAAAGCCGCGCCTCCCCCTCCTGCATGGGGAAAAAGGTGAGCACGAAGAACACGGCGGACATCATGAGCCCCGTCTCCTTGCTGAGCAGACCGCAGAAGTAAAGCAAAGGGGAGACGACCAGCAGCGTATTCCCCTTCATCCTCCCCTCCAGGTAGGCCAAGAGGGAAGCGAGGCTGAAGAAGAGCGCCATGAGGGTGTTGCGTGCGGAGACCCAGTTCACCGCCTCGCTGTTGGCGGGGTGCACCGCGAAGAGCAGCCCCACGGCAAGAGCGGCCCATCGGTCCGACAAAAGGCGCCGGCAGACCAGATAAAGAAGCAGCGCGTTGCCGAGGTGTATGACGATGTTCACGCCGTGATACCAGGCGGGGTTCAACCCGGCGACCTGGTAGTCGAACAGGTAGGTGGCCCGGTTCAGCGGACGATAGTAGGGCTTGATCAGGTCGGGCGCGAACAGCACGTCGGGCACATTGCTCAGGCTGAGCGTCTGCGGGTTGTTTACGATGATCATCTCGTCGTCGAGAACGAAACCGTTGAAAAAGCTGACTGAGTAGACCAGCAGCGTCGCCGCGGCCAGTACCAGGAGAGGGAGCCAAAACCGCCTGTTGGGGCGGCGGGTGCCGATAGTTGCCTCGGTCATTTTGTCTGGTCCTGTGGCGATTGGGTCCCGCCGGCGACTACGATCAGGGTGCCGCCGCGCCCAAGCATTGTGCTAACGGCAAGAGCCGGAAGAGACAAGAAGGTGAGGACGGTGCCGGCGGCCATGGCAAAGAAGCGGCTCGCCGGCCCCGCATCGCACCGCTTACCGGTGAGCAGGTAAAAGAAGAGGTTTGGATGTTTCTGTAGCCGGTTCAGCGCGCTCTGCGACCATCCGAGCAGGTCGTACTCAAACTCCTGGTGACGCCAGACGTGCGGAGTCAGGCCGGCGACGGCAAGGCTGTACTCCAGCGCCTTTCGGTTGAAATGGTAGAGGTGCCTCGGAACGTCGGCATGGAGCCAGGCAGGACCGAAGAGCCGGGCCTGCAGTCCCCCGAAATCGGGAACCGCAACGATCAGTCGTCCCTCGGGTTTGAGCAGTCCCGCCACCTGCGCCAGCATGGAGGGAATGTCGCGCATATGCTCCAGCGTGTGCCACATGGTTATGCAGTCAAACTGCGCGGCCCCGCCGTACTCCTCAACCGCTTCGCGCACATCGAGCCCGGCGGCGCGGGCGGGAGCCGGGTTGAGCTCGGTACCGGCCACCTGCCAGCCGACGGCACGGGCCGCCACCAGAAAAGAGCCGTCGCCGCAGCCGATATCCAGCAGTCTGCCAGGGCTGCCGGGAAGGGCTTGCCGTACGAGCCTCAGACGGCGCGCCGTGCAATAGCCGCCGGTAGCCCCGTGCCGTTTGCCGTAATACTGCGCCGTGTAATAGGGAGCCAAGTCCTGGGGTTGCGGCAGGGTATGCCCCAGTTCGCAGCGGGGACAGGTCGCGATGGCAAACCGTTCACCGGTCATCGGATCCGGCACTTGGGGCATCAGGGGATGCAGAGTTTCGCCGCAGGCATTACATGTGTCCGGCATGTTCATCTCACTTTTCATAAAGAAAATCATCTCATCGGCGGCAGCGCTCACTAGAGGGGCAGAAACATCTCGCAATGTACCTCAAGACGCCAGAAACAGGCAAGTGTTTACCGCCTCTGGAACCAGCCAGGGCTCCAATGAAAAATTCTTCCCTTGCTGGGCGCTTATACAGTATGATGCTTCCCGCGCCGGCCACGCCAGCTATTAGACGCTTCCAAACCCGCATCCGCGAGGCGCAACCGGACATCAACCAGCAAGGAGCCCTTCGCATGAAACTGTCGGTCGTCATTCCGATTTACAACGAAAAGGAAACCATCAGAGCCATTCATGCCGCCGTACAGGCTGTGCCTATGGACAAGGAGATCATCCTTGTAGACGACTATTCAACCGACGGCACCCGCGAAATCCTGAACGAACTCGCCGGCCCTTCCACCCGGGTGCTGCTGCACGAGCGGAATATGGGGAAGGGAGCCGCGCTCAGAACCGGATTCCAGAATGTCCTCGGAGACATCGTAATAATCCAGGATGCGGACCTGGAATACGACCCCCAGGAATACGCCAAGCTGACACGGCCGATACTGGAGGGGAAGGCCGATGTCGTGTACGGTTCCAGGTTTGTCACTGGCGAGTACCGCAGAGTCCTGTTCTTCTGGCACATGCTGGGCAACAAGTTCCTCACCCTTCTCTCCAACATGATGACCAATATGAACCTCACCGACATGGAAACCTGCTACAAGGTGTTCCGGCGAGAGGTCTTGGAAAACATCATCATCGAGGAAAACCGTTTCGGCTTTGAGCCCGAGATCACTGCGAAGATCGCCAAGATGAACGTGCGCATCTACGAAGTCGGCATCTCCTACTCCGGAAGGACCTACAAGGAAGGGAAGAAAATCGGTTGGAAGGATGGGGTTGCCGCGCTCAAGTGCATCCTGAAATACAACCTGCTGCGCTAACGGCTCACGTTAGCCTGCTCCGACCGCTGCGCCATTCCCGAAAAAGCAGCGCGAACATAGCTGCCAATCCGCAAACAAAGAGCGCTCCCCCCAACCTCACTTCGGGATGCGAACCGCCTCCCCCCCCTTTTAAGCTGAGCCAAAGGCGCCTCGTCGCACGCATCGGTTGCAAATCTCTTGGCTCAGGGTTCGACGTCCAGGACTTCGACGTCAAAGACCAATGTGGCTTTTGGTGGGATCTTGCTGCCGCTCCCCTTGTCTCCGTAGGCGAGCAGCGGGGGGATGATGAGCCTGCGCTTGCCGCCCGCCCTCATCGTCTGTATGCCCTCATCCCAGCCGCGGATCACTTCCCCCTTGCCGAGCGTGAAGGTGATGGGTTTGTTGCGGTCCAGGGAACTGTCGAACTTGGTGCCGTCCTGAAGCCACCCGGTATACTGCACCAGGACCTTTTTGCCGTTTACGACCTTCGCCCCGTGCCCCGCCTTCAGATCCTGGTAGGAAAGGCCCGAAGCGGTCTTGACCGTCCTGATCGTCTTGCTGCTGCGCATCTCCGCGAGGAAGGCCTCTTTTTCCTTTGCCTTGCCGGTCTCGTTGAAGGCCTTGAAATCGATTGTGGTCTTGTCAAGGATGCGATACAGCAACGAGGACGGGAGGATTTTTTTCCGCGAGAGCTCTGTCTTCTCGCTGTAAGGCCGCCCCTCGATGATCTTGCCGGCCTCCTCCTCGCCGATCCCAGGCAGGGTCATCAACTGCTCCTTGCTCGCCAAGTTGAGATCAACCAGCCCGGATGCGGCTTCCGCCGCCGACGCAGGGCCCGCCGCCGACGCCCAAACTGCTCCGCAGGAAAAACAAACAGCTATAATCGCAACGATCCATGCTCTCTTCATCTATTCCCCCGTCAAATTACCTCAGCTTCACCAAAGCCTCGCGGGCCTCGGGAACTCCGTTGGCAGCGGCTTTTTCCATGAACGCCAGCCCCATGTTCCGATCGGTGCGGCCTAACTCCCCATTCAGGTACATGACCGCGATGTTGTACTGTGCTTGGCCGTTTCCGCCACGAGCCGCGGCAAGATACCACATGGCGGCAGCGAACTTGTCACGCGGAACGCACCAGCCGTTGTCGTAAAGAAAGCCCAGCAAACCTTGAGCGGCCGAATCTCCGCGCCGCGCCGTGAAGTCGAACAAGCGCGCGGCTTTGCAGTAATCCTGGCCGACCCCGTCGCCGTGGTAGTACATGACGCCTAGACTGTAGGCGGCATTGACGTCTCCCTGCGCCGCAGCCCTTGTATAAAGCCTTGCCGCCTCGGCCTTGTCCTGAGTGACTCCTTCGCCCCTGTAGTTCAGGAGGGCAAGGGTGGTGAGGGCCTTCACATCGTCGCCGTCGGCAGCCCGGTGCAGCCAGGACAGCGCCAGGCCAGGGTCCTTCTTCCCCCCGATCCCGTTGGAGTAAAACTCATACAGACCGCACTGGGCTGGGGCATAATCGTTCTGCGCAGCCTCCAGCAGCCACTGTTCCGCCTGTTGGGCGTCCTTTTTGACTCCATCGCCCTCAAGGTACATTTCGGCAATCCGGGCTTGGCTCGATGCGTCACCCCGCTCAGCGGCGGATAGGTACCACCGAAACTTCACCCCTTGGCTCGCGGAACCGGTAAAGCCCCCGCCCCTGGCGATGCCGTAGTAGCGAGCCGCCAGGTCCGGGTCCCGTGGCACCCCCTGTCCCAGATCGAAGATACGGCCGAGGTAGAAGGAAGCCTCGGGGCTGTCGTCCGCGGCGAACTCACGCCGCGCCGCTTCGAAGTCACCCCTGACGTACGCCGCCACGCCTGCTTCAAAGTCGGCCGCCGCCGGCGACACCCCATAAAGCGGGAACGTGAGTAAAAAGAGGAACCACACAGGCAGAACCAGCCCCCACGCGGCTCCCCCACTTCTCATTTTCCCACCTCTTTCAATTCAGCCACCGCTGTCGGCTCTCCCTGTGCCGCGGCTTTTCGCAGCCACAGGACGGCCTCCTCACTGTCGCGTCGCACTCCAATACCCTGCAGCAAGCATCGGCCCATCTGGTATTGGGCTTCCCGATGACCGGAGGAGGCGGCTTTTCGCAGCCAGGCGACTCCTTCAGCCGGAGCGTTTTGCACGCCGTCTCCTTGCAACAGCATGAGCCCCAGCATGTACTGCGCCGGAACGTTCCCCTGCTCCGCAGCCTTTAGGTACCACTTCGCCGCCTCGCGCTTGTCCTGAGGCACTTCTTCGCCATGATAGTAGGCGTCGGCAAGGTTATACTGGGCCGTGACATGACCGAGTTGGGCATCCTTGCGGTACCAGCGGATCCTTCTCGGCTCACTCTCCGCGCGCAGGCGGTCAAAATCGTGCTGGGCGTCGGGGTCCCCGCCAGCGGCAGCTTTGCCGTACCACTTCATGGCTTCCGCAAGGTCCCTGGTGACGCCATCGCCGGTTTCGTACAGTTGGCCGAGATTGGCCTGCGCTTCCGCACTCCCCAGATCCGCCGCCCGGCGAAACCAATGCAGCGCCTCACTCATGTTCCTGCCGACGCCGAGGCCATTGTAGTAAAGCACGCCTAGTTTGTTAAACGACTCTGGTGTCTCATCGGCCCGGTATAAGGCGAGAGCGGAGGGGTAATCACCCTTGTCGAATGCCCTCTCGGCCTCCTGAAAATCCGCATAGCACGAGCCGCTCCAGCAAACCAATAATGCGATGATGATTGCCCGTAATCGTCTTTTCATTGGCAGCTCCCGTTTTATTTACCGACGCTTCCCCGCAGGGGTTCGGGCGCCAAAGCTTACGCCATAAGCGGAACTTTTACAATTCAAACTTTATATGGTACATTTGGCGCCCTATCCGCCCTTGACTGATTTCGCCTCAGCCAATAACCACTTCCTCACGACAAAGGTATCTACCGGCATGACGTACACGCGCTCCACCCAAAAGCACCTCCTGGTGTTTCTGATTTTGGCCCTCGTGGGCCTCGCCGCTTACGGCAATACCTTCTCCGTCCCGTTCCAGTTCGACGACGACGCCTACATCGTTAACAACCCCGCCATCAGGGATTTCAACGCCTTCATTTCACCGGGCGCCGTCACTGGAGGAGCAGAGCTCTCACCGACCGCCATCCCGCCTGCACTGCGGGTCGCTTTCATGACGCGCATCGTGGGTTACCTTTCGCTCGCAGTCGACTACCACATACACGGCCTGCAGGTCGCCGGGTACCATATCGTCAATCTTGCACTGCATATCATTAACGCATGGCTCGTGTACCTGGTGCTGGGGCACCTGTTCGGGGTCAGGGGGAAGGACGGGCTCGAAGAAGGGTCCGCCGGGATAAGGCCACTGCCACTGCCACTGATCGGGGCAATACTGTTTCTTTGCCATCCGATCCAGACCCACGCGGTCACCTACGTCACGTCGCGCTTCGTCCTCCTGGCCTCATTCTTCTCATTGCTCGCCTTGACCTCCTACCTCGGCTTTCGCAAGGCCCACAATGGTTCCCGAGCGAAGTTCTACCTCGCCCTTTGCGTCGTCTCCGCCTCGCTGGGCATGCTGACCAAGGAATTCACCTTCACCCTCCCCTTCGTCATCGCGCTTTACGAGTTCTCCTTCTTCCCCGGCACCTTTCGCGACCATCTGCGGAAGGTCTGGCCGGTTGCGCTTGCCCTTCCCATCATCCCCGGTCTCATCTTCCTCCAGAAAGGGCAATTCACCGCCCTCAGCGGCACCATGCGAACCCTCACCGCCGCGGACTCGTCCGGCATCGGAAGGCTCGACTACCTGCTAACCCAGTTCAACGTGGTGGCAGGCTACCTGCGCTTATTGCTCTTCCCTTTGGGGCAAAACGTCGACCACGACATCGCGGTGCAGCACAGCCTTGCCGCTCCAGCCGTCCTTCTCCCGCTTCTGCTGCTGCTATGCCTGTTCGGCTGGGCTGCCATCGGGTACGTCCGTTCCCTGCGCGCCGGGGACGCCGCAGCGAGGGTGGTCCCTTTCGGCATCCTCTGGTTTTTCATGACCTTATCGGTCGAGTCAAGCATCATCCCTCTCGGAGAGTTGTCCGCGGAGTACCGGCTTTACCTCCCCTCCCTTGGGTTCATCATCGTGCTGTGTTGGCTCGCTGATCGGGCATGCCTGCGCCTGTCGGTGGGAAGAAGGGCCCGGTTCGCGGTTGCCCTTGCAGTCATCGGGATGCTCGGTACGCTGACCATCCTGCGCAACAGCGTGTGGCAAAGCGAAATTTCATTATGGCGGGACGCGGTGAAAAAGAGTCCGGCGAAGCTCAGACCCCATCAAAACCTGGCGCTCTATTACGGGAAGGCTGGACGGTTGGAGGAAGCGAGACAGGAACTGCAGAAGGCGATCGCCATCAAACCCGACGACTTCGAACTGCACAACAACCTGGGCATCGTCTATCGGCAACAGGGGGCCCTCGATGCCGCGATCCTGGAGTACGAGCGAGCACTGCAGCTCGAACCCGCCGATGCGATGGCGCGCTACAACCTCGGCAACGCCTACCTGGGACGGGGAAGGTATCAGGAGGCGCTTGAACAGTACCAGTCATGTCTCAAACTGATCCCGGATTACGACGATCTCCACAACAACCTGGGCATCGCCTACAACAAAGTCGGGCAAAGCGACGCAGCGATTCAGGAGTTCCAGGAGGCCCTGCGCCTCAATCCGGCAAACGCCCATGCCAGGAGGAATCTGGAGAGCAGCATGAACCGGGATACGAGGTGAAGCGGGCCTGGCCGCTTGGGGAGATACCCCATTCAGCGGCCGGTTGGCACATCGTTGTCCTTTCCGTCCGCGTTACGGGAAAATCCCGCTTTTCACGAGCCCAATTTTCTGAAGCCGAAACTGGAGCGAGGTCTTCAGAACGCCGAGGCCGTAAGTCACGCTGCGGCGGAAATTGATTGAGGACGCATCCTCGAAATACTTGGTGGGACAGGTCAGTTCACCGATACGGTAGCCGTACCAGATGATCTGTGCCAGCATCTGGTTGTCGAAAACGAAGTCGTCGGAGTTTTGGTCAAGCGGCAATTGCGCGAGGATGTCCTTGGAGAAGGCACGATAGCCGGTGTGGTACTCGGAGAGCTTGTGCCCCAGCATCAAGTTTTCAAAAAGGGTGAGAAAACGGTTGGCGACGTACTTGTACAGCGGCATGCCCCCCTTCAGCGCTCCGATCCCTAGAATGCGGGAGGCCAGGACCGCGTCGAACTCGTCATAGGCTATGAGTGAGGCCATGGCGGGGATGAGCTTGGGGGTGTACTGGTAATCGGGATGGACCATGATGACGATGTCGGCGCCGAGCCCGAGGGCCGCGCGGTAACAGCTCTTCTGGTTCCCACCGTACCCCTTGTTGTCGGTGTGGACTATGGTGTGGATACCGAGACGCTTGGCTATGTCCGAGGTCCGGTCGCGGCTTGCATCATCGACGAGCACCACTTCGTCCACGATCTCGAAGGGGATCTCGTTGTAGGTCATCTCGAGGGTTTTTTCGGCGTTGTACGCCGGCATCACAACTACAATTTTTTTTCCATTTAACATATCAGGTCCTCGTCAGCATTGGTGTGACCAGCCGTGGCAAACTGCGGGCGATGATAGCAAGAACAACCATTGAATGCATAGTAAAAAGATCGACATGCCCCCTCCCCCGCTCCGAGTCGCGCCGGGGCTCCACAATATCGTTGAAATAGCCGCGCGCCAAGGCTATAGTACCTCGACACTTTATCCTTATGCCACCGAGGGGTTTGCAATGACCACTTTGACGCGAAACCTGTTCTTCTTTCTCATCACCTGCTTCCTGTTGGGCCCGTTCACCGCCTGGGCAGCGGAGCCCCACAAAGAGATTCCGCCCATCGTAGACATGCTTCAGGGGGGAAGCGCCAAACCCAGCTCCGACAAGAAGTACATCGTCAACGACAAAGGAGAGATCATCGCGAAAGAAACTGCGAACAGTTACAAGAAGGAGAGTGCCTCCGAGACGGCGGTGACGCTCGCTTCCGAGCCGGGAAAGGAAGGCGTACCGGCCGCACCCAAGGTGGTTTTCTGTAATAAGAAATGCGGCCTGATTCAAAAGCGCTGCTACACGGACAGCGACGGCAACATCGTCTGCATCAACAACTGCGAGAAAGAGCTGATGATCTGCGATTGACGTATCCCCCTCCAGTGCCCGACCGGTTTTTGGGCGATCAAACATAACAGAAGGAGAAATGGATGAATGCTTACGTGAAAATTCTGGTTGCGGTCCTTGCCCTTTCACTCCCAGCCGTCGGCCAATGCGCCGACAAAGGCGCAGCAAACGACAAAGCTGCCGCAGGCAAGGTATATCGCGTCAGTGATGTATTCAAGAACAAGGCGCAGTTGAACAAGCAGTCCGTCACCGTGAAAGGTAAGATCGTCAAGATCTCCGCCGGTATCATGGGCAAAACCTGGATTCACCTGCAAGACGGCAGCGGCAACGCAGCCGCCAAGGACAACGACCTGACCGTGACCACAACGCAGGACGCGCCGTCGACGGGTAAGACCGTTACCGTCACCGGTACCGTGGCGAAGGACAAGGACTTCGGCAGCGGGTACTTCTACCCCGTCATCCTCGAAAACGCCACCATCAAGTAACACCCATCACCGCTGCCCCCAGCCCCCTGCCCCGCAGGGGGCTTTTTAATGTCGCAAACGCGATAAGCAAAAGTAGGCTTCGTATCACTTCCGCGCTCGATTTCGGATGAACTTCAGCAAGTAATTTATGGCCTGGCACCAATATGATCGGCTCACCTGGTTTCTCTATACAGTTGCGATCTCCAGCGGTCCGGATGCGCCATGCCGATGTCATGGAGCGGCGACTGCGAGTTAGCGCGCGAAGGCGGCAGGCCCGGCAGGGTTATGCATGAGCTAACCATCGGACAAAGCTAACGATGTTCTTGACAAAGAAAGTTTCGTTGGTTATAGATTTAAGCCATTCTTTTCGCCATGCGGCATGTTATCGGGAACCCTGTTATGTCTTTTATGCGGATTTCAATGCTGGTTATTGCTGCGGTAATGCTCTGGGCTGCCGCGCAAGCCTCCGATGTGTTCGATATCGTGTTCAAGCCGCGCTACGGCGGCGAAATCGTCTTCAGCCACGACATTCACACCAGCAACCCCAAGATCGCAGACAACTGTCCGACCTGCCACGAGAAAATCTACAAGACCAAGAGCAAGAAACCAGTCACTATGGCGCAGATGGAGAAGGGAAAGTCCTGCGGCGCCTGCCATGGACGGATCGCCTTTCCTCTCTCAGCCTGCGGACGGTGTCACGGTATCAGAACCATTACCTTCGCCGTGCCCTACGTGGGTAATGTCAACTTCCTCCATAAGCCGCACACCGACAAGTTCCCGTGCGGCGAATGCCACAACAAACTGTTTTTCCCGGGCAGAAACCCCCATGCCACAATGGCCGAGATGGAAAAGGGAAAGTCATGCGGTGCATGCCACCGCGGCAAAAAGGCCTTCGCTCTCAGGGAGTGCTCCCGGTGCCATTTGGCGGGAAACCTACTCATGAAGTGTGTAAACGCCGGCCCCGTGACCTTCAGCCACGGCTATCACACCAAGCTCTACCGCTGTACCGATTGCCATCAAAAGATCTTCCCTCTCGACTACAGCACTCCGAGGGTGAGCATGCATGAGATGGAAAGTGGGAAGTCATGCGGAGCATGTCACGACGACTACACGGCATTCACCATCAGGGAAAACTGCGTCAGATGTCATGACATGTGAGCCGTCGGCGGAGCTTGACCGAAGCCCTTGTAACCGGAGATACCCTTGAAATACCGCAACGCAGCTCCAGCCCTTATCATCCTGACGGCCCTATCGGCAGTAGGCGCCGCCGCACAGGACAAGGCCTGTTCATCCCTGGAGGGGATGGGGTTGGCAGATCTGCGCAAATCAAAGATAGTCGACGAAGCCCATCCGGCCGGCACACCCCAAAACGACCGTTTCTTCTCAGAGCTGGCCGGGGACGGAAACGCCGCCGTCACCAACAACACCGGTGTCGACCGCGCCACAGGCAACAACATAGAGAGAAACGTTGCCGAAGCGTTGAACTGCTTCTCCATTTCGGCACGGCAATCCCAACTGGAGGCTGCGTACAACCTGGGGGTCATGTACGCATCCGGTCTGGGCGGAAAACGTGATTACGCACAGGCAGTGCCATGGTTCAAGGAGGCGGCCGATCAAGGCGACTCCCAATCCCAGTACTTCCTGGGAAACATGTATCGTGAAGGGTGCGGCGCACCACGAAACATCGCCGAGGCACTGAAATGGTACCGGCTCGCGGCGGAGAAATGGCACATTGGGGCACAGGAAGGAATCGCGCAGATCTACCTCGCCGAAAATGGTCCTCCGGACTCCGGGCAAGCAACGAAGTGGCACGCTCTTGCCGGCTTGCCCCCTGCCGAGGCGGCCTACCAAGTGGCGCTACACTGCGGCAAAGGTCCCGGGAACGCGTGCCGCCCGATCGATATCGCCGTGTGGCTGCGCATTGCAGCGAACAGCGGTAACATTGCGGCGGCTTACGATCTAGCGCAACTATACGAGCAACATGCCGCGAAGTTCGCCACAGGCTCCGAGGCGGTGAAATGGTACCTCGTCGCGGCCATGCACGGCCATGCGAACTCCCAGTTGCATGTAGGCCTTTGGTACAACAGTCAGGGGCCCTCCCGCGACATGGTGCAGGCCTGGGTGTGGCTGGATTTCGCGGCCCGGCAGGGCGTGGAAAAGGCTGCCGAAGTAAGGGATGCCTTGGCAAGGGAAATGACGCGTAGGGAGTTTTACGCGGCACAAAGGCTTAGAAGGGACATGGAGCAGGTTGCGGGGATCCTTCCCCGCGAGTCGCGCTAATAAAAGTTCCGTTAGGTCAGTAACCTAAGTACTTTCCTTTGCAATTGGCGTGGCCTCAACTAGTTCACTTTCTTAAACGAGGTCACCAGTCGCTGGAAACCTGGAGATGAGCGTATAGGATCAAGGTCCTTGTCTGTCTTTATGATATTTTGATTGGCAAACCCACTGGCAATAGCATAGTTGAGATAGCGGACAGCTTCTTCTGAGTTATTCAACTGTGCCTCCACGCACGCTAGATTATAAGCTATATCGGTATCGCTGGGAGTTAGCGACAATGCAAGCTTAAGATACCGTGTCGCAGCATCTAGCTCCCTAGTTCTTAAAGATATAATCCCAAGGTGTTTCAACGCTTGGACTGAGTTTGGCTGCAAGACAAGCGTCCTTTCAAGGTTTTTCTTTGATTCCCCCAGTTCGTCTGTTAAGTAATAGTTTACCCCTAGATCGAGGAATCCTTGCGCGAAGTCTGGATAGTACAGTGTAAGTTGGAGAAGATAGGGCCGTCCTTGAGCAGGAAGGTTCTTTAACCTGTACAATGAAGCTAAGTGGAGCAAGGTGTCAGCATGGTGTGGAGCTATTTCCAGCACCTTCAGGTATAGTGGCAGTGCGGCATCCAAGTCGCCAATGTTCTGATGTGCCTGAGCCTCGCCGTACAGTGCTACAGGGTGGTTTGGAGCCTTTTTCACTGTATCTGACCACAGGGTAAGGTCATTTTGCCAAATTGCAGTTCTCGAGGTTGTAAACAAGAGCAGCATGGTAGTAATGGCTAGTGCGATGGAAGCCGCGGTTTTATTGGGCAATTTGTACATTATTAAATTGCCTAACAGCGGCGCTGCGCCTAACATTGGAAAGTATAAATACCTGTCATTCATCAAAGTAGCGAGTGGGACGATCTGGGACACGGGCAGGAGCCCGACAAAGAAAACAGCGTACCAGAAAAAATATTGGCGGGAGCGGATATAAAGTAAGACGCCTAAAACTATAAGAAGCCCGCAAAGGACTCCGCCTAGCAGTACCGCTGCATCTAATCGGACTCTTATTGCTGGATCGTAGATGGCACTCAAGTTGGTCGGCCAAAACAACAGCTTCAGGTATCTTGGCAGCACGGTGAGCATTGTGAGGCCGGTGGCTAAGGGGGAGCCTCCGTGGTACGCTGTTCTTCCCCCTCCCGCACCAGGAACATCGCCATGCGCCTGAAACTCAATTGTAATAATTGCCATCGCCGCAGCAGCAACAAGAAAAGGAACCTTGCCGAGTAGAAGTTGGCGCCACGACACCCGTTTAATCATACAGACATCATACAGGATGAAAATACAAGGGACCACAACAGCCACAGACTTGCTAAGTAGCGCTAAAGTAAAAAAAACAAAACTAGCCACATAAAATTTTTGTCTTCCACCTGAGCCTGTCTTTATGTGAATAACATAACTGATAAAGGACAGCAGCGAGAAAAACATTGCTAGCAGGTTCTTCCGTTCGGAGATCCAGGCAACAGATTCTACCTGTACCGGATGCAGTAAAAAAATCATGACTGAGAATAGGGTCGCCGGCCTAGACCAGTCAAGAATTGAAAGTAGACGGTATAGGAGAATTCCATTCAATGTGTGTAGGATGATATTGCTCAGCAGGAATCCTTTTGGATCAGCTCCCCATATTGTATAATCCAGCATGTAAGATATTATGTGTACAGGAGCAAAGTTGCCAGCATAATTGGTGGCGAATGCCTTTATAAGGTGATCGAGTGAAAGACCTTTTGCGGCATCGTTCAACGTTATGTACATTGCGTCGTCCCAGAAGATCTGGAAACTATGACTTAAAATACTGCAATAGGCTCCCATAGTCACAATAACAATGACCACAACCGGTACTAAATTAATAAACAGAGCACTAGATAGTCTTTTGTTCATTTCAATCTCTAGCAAAAAATGAGGTGTTTACGTGCCGGCCCCAGTTCACGGAGCATCCCCAGCAGCGGAGCTTCCTCCGTACACATGGGCCGCTTGCCAATAGCACATTTCATAATTTTTCAGTACAACCTAAAAGACACCAGCAAGCAACTTTCTGGATTAGTAGGTTAACAACCTAAGAAGGGCAGCCCGGAAAAGGCTGCCCTTCTTTATTTCAAGACGGGACGGCGTGAGTTTCTAATGACAGCCGAAGCACCACGATTTGAAGGTTGCCTGCACCTGGACCGAACCGTTCGCATGGAGGCTGGGGTTGGTGATGGTGTCACCGATACCGTTGCCCGGACTGGACGCGTCCGGGTGGCAGAACTGGCACTGGTTAGCCTCTCCTGTTGGCCCTTGGTTGGCATGGTTGCCGCTGTGCCAGACATTGCTCCCATTGGAGCCATTACGAGGAGGATCGTCGTGGCAGGCTGTGCAACCGGCGGGACCGATCGAGTACCAGGAGGGCGTGGCTCGCGGCACCCCGCCGCCGTAGGTCAAGGTGCGGAGAACCATAGCATCCATAGCCCAGTCATAGGTGTAGTAGCTGAAGGTACCGGATATGTTGTGGCATGCCACGTTGAGGCAGGTCTTAGCGCTGGCGTCAAAAGTTGGAGCAGGCTTGCCCGCCGCATAGGCAGGCCCATTTTTATCGAAGACAAGCCGGCCGCCGACCTTGTGGCACACAGAGCAGTCAAATGTGTAATGACCAGCTACTGCCATGCCTGGCGCGCCGTGGGCACCGGTTGGGGTACATGAAGGATCCCCGTCCGCACAGACTTCATCCTGCGTCATCAGGGCAGCAGTCTTAGACAGGGTAGTGCCTTTCTTCACGTAATAGCTTTCGACGGTGCTGTCATGCGGCACCCACATCCTGCCGTCGTAGATGAACTCCTTCCCGATGGTGGTATCGAAATAGGTCATGCCGAACACAGCAACCGGGGGGGGGGCAGAAAGTCTCTGCCGCGCTTGCACTGGAAGCTTACTGACATCCACGGTGGAGGCCGCAGATATCGTCTGTTTACCTTCAGATGCGCCGGTTTGGGGCGCCTCCTGGGTAACAGTGGAGACATCGCCGCAGCCGGACACCAGTGACAGCACCAACGCAAATGCATACCGGCTAAAATCCAGGCTCTTTAGGTTTACACATCTCCCAGACATGAGTCCTCCTTTTGCAGAGAATTCTGCAGGATACGGCTGCCACGTCGAGGGATCGCCCCTCATTGCACTCCAAGCAGGTCCTACTACAGATCCACGGCAGTTGTTGTGATCAAAGCAATCTCAATGGCAGCCGTAGCAGGCAGATGTGAAGACTGCAGACACATTGGCCGTCCCGTTTGCGTGCAAAGCCTTGTTGGTAATGGTATCACCGATGCCGTTTCCGGGGCTGGAAGCATCAGGGTGGCAGAACTGGCATTGGTTGCGCTCACCGGTCGGCCCCTGGCCGCCATGGTTACCGCTATGCCAGACGTTGCTTCCGGTGGAACCGTTGCGGGGCGGATCGTCGTGGCAGGCGGTGCATCCGGCAGCCCCGGTGGAGAACCACGACGCCGTGGGGCGGGGGGTCGAACTGCCGTAGGTAACCGTTGTCAGGACCGTGGTGTCGAGCCCCCAGTCGTAGATATAGTAACTGTATGAGCCGCTCACGACGTGACATGCCACATTGGAGCAGGTCTGAGTGGTAGTGTTGTAGGTTGGAGCCGCGAGCCCAGACGCATATGCCGGACCAGTTTTTAAAAAGGATACACGCCCGCCAACCTTGTGGCAGACCACGCACCCATAGGCGTAATGTCCAGCAGGAGTCGAGCCGGGACCTCCGTGGGCACCGGAAGGGGTGGCGGCAGGGTCTCCATCGGTGTAAACGTCAGACTGGACCATGGATGCCGCCGTTTTCGCACCAGTCTTTGCAGCGCTTTCCGCCTTGCGCGCGGCATAGAAACTATCCACGGTATTGTCGTGTGGAACCCAGGAATTGCCATCAAAGATGTATTCCTTGCCTGTGTTGGCATCGATGTAGATCATCCCGAAAACAGCTACGGCGGGAGGAGCGGAAAGCTTTTGTTTTCCTCGGGCGGGGAGGGCGCTCACTTCAGCGCTTGTGGCCACCCTGGTGGTCACTTTGCCTAACGTGGTTGCAGATTGACCGTCAGCCGGTCCGGCAGACGATGTAGTATCCTGGTTGCATCCAGCGACCACTAGCACAGGCAAAGCAAAAGTGCCAAAAACAAGCCCCAAGTGAAGACGCCTGACGGACATGATGTCACTCCTTTGCATATCATCGATATTTGTTCATTTTTAGGCGAACAGTTTCACCCTGTCGGGATACTTGAAACAGGAGTTCCACTATACCACTACGTCACTTACTAACTGTAACGTTGATGCACCCAAGATAAAAAAATCTAGTCAGCCTATACCATAGCCGCACTTAGGTGTCAAAAAACATTTGGAATTTTATAAATTAATTTTAAAACATTAACAATAAAATATCTTAACAGAGTGCAACCATTTACTGAGTTTGTTATTAGGGTTTTTAATGATGAGAGCTTACTGAATCCGTAGTGTCCCGATGAGGTAAAGGGACGGTTCCGTAGGGAAGATGTTGAAGTCTGGATGCAGGCAGGGCAGGAACTGCGTTGGGATACTGATCGGGTAGGAGGCGGGATTCCCCCCCGCCATCTTCCCATTCCGGTGCAGCCACCGGTCGAGTCCCTCAAACGGCCTCTTTAACCGCCCCTCGAACGCGGAGCGGCATATAGATGACCCGATAACCGAAGAAGCCTTCCTTTCATTTATCGCTAGCCACTAAGGCTAACTGGTTCGTCTCCAACAGTTCCAACTTTTTTGCACGGCGTAAAAAGCCCACCGACTCTTCTTTATTTTGTGCTACCCCCCACCCCATTCCGTACATAAGACTAAGGTAAAAGTTGGCTTTCGCGCTATCACACTTTTTGAATTCTGCGGCTGCCTCGGCATAGCGTTGCTGACGGAAGGCGTTCAAGGCAGTATCGAAATCAGCCACAACCGGTTGAATAGAAGTCAATACAAGAAACATCGCTAGGAAGAGCCTGCACAGTCCTTTCATGGTTACCTCCAACTCGAATTTCACTTGGTGTGGCATGCTCTGAAGTTCAGCAACGGGCGTGCCAAGACAAGCCTCAGCATAACCGCCTGATTTACCGTCGGTGGCGTGCCAAGCCCCGTGAGTGGCAGTACATCAATAATTGAACACTTGGCCGAACATTCAACGGAAAGCACCGGTTTAACGAAGTAAAAATTCGAACAGGAGGGGTGAGCAGAACTAGAACAGCCGAAGTGAAATCACTCCCCCGGCCATTAGGAAAGGGCGAGGAAGGTGCCCTTAAGTCAGAAGGAGAAGATGGAGAACATACACGCAAGGTGAAGGTACTCCCCCCGACTGGATACGGAAAGAGATCTTCCACCGTTCTGGCGGAAACATGGCGAGGGGTGTGGATGGACGTGCGAGGCGAGGAGGGCTGTGCGTTATCCCTCCGGGTAGTCGGAAAGCGCCAGGAAGGTTTCCTTCAGTTCAAAGGAGAATATGGAGAACATCCTCTCGGCGAGGCGAGTGGTGAGAAGGGGGGGGAACAGCGGAACGGCCAGCCGGTAGATCAGGTCCAGCATGCCGTCGTGGGGGTTTTCCTCTAGGAACAGCGCGCCGTACTGCAGGACTGGCGCGAACAAAAGCGCCTCTTCCATGACCGCGTCGTCCTCACTGAAGTAAGGGAGGATCATTTCCAGTGAAAAGCAAAGGCCGGATCCGCCTGCATCCTCTGAGATGCTGAGCAGCAGTTCGTCCTGCGGCGAACCGAACTCCAGCGATTCGGGGGAAACGTTGCCGGCGGGAAGCACCAGTACCTTGCCGTGGATGGGATCGATCCCGTAGGGCGCACCCCTTCCGGCCAAGAAACGCTCCAGTGTCTGGTATCCCTTGGTCTGCAGTCTCCCCATACCGCGGTAGAAAGCGGGCCGGAACAGGTCACGGTTGGCGATCAGTTCCTCCAGCGGCACGAATTCCTGCTCGGCAGCGGAAGGCCTGCCGCTCCGGATCTCCTGGTTGTTCACTACGAGCTTGAGGTGAGACCTCTTGCGTTCGTCTTTGTCCTTGGTCATCGATTCTCCCCTGATGCTGCTCGCCTATGTTTAATACACCGCTGGAAGGACGGGTGTCAAGAAATGCCTCGAACTGGTGCCGACGGCGCAAAGGAGGGGAAAGGGTGGCGGGTGGGGAGGCAATTGCTCCCCCCGACCGGCGGTGGCCGCAGCGGGGGGGGCAATTGCCCAGCATGTGGAAGGCTTAGAAGAAGCGCCCCCCGGCCTTGAGGTCGTCAACCGTGATGCTGACGTTGGCCGCGTCGATCTTCGCCGGGAGGTGGGATGGGTTGCAACCGCCGCTGCTGGCCGCGCCGATGCGTGCGGACGCGAACTTCATGCCGCAGTTCTTGCAGACCATCTTGTCCCCCAGTTGCTCATACCCTTTTTTCTCGCGATAGCAGACGTCGCAGGCGTCAAAGGCTGTGTGGAGTATTCCGTCGCTCCCCTTCACTACGAAGAAGTTGATCTCCTTCCCTCCTTCTACGATCTTGAAAAAATGCGCCTTGCCGTCGCTTACCTTGGACACTGGGATGGTTACGCTGCCGTTTACCGGCTTCACCTTGTCGTATTTCCCCATTCCGGGGAGGTTGAAGGCGAAGGCAACCGTGGCCGCCATGAGCAGCAACAGGGTTACGAGCAAGAGGGACTTGAGGCCTTTTCTGCATTTACAAACCATGAATTACTCCTTTTCGCCCCGTCGAGCCGGGGCTTTTGGGCTGAAGCACTCTAGCAAGGCTCTACCAAAGGTAGCTACCGGCGGATCACTGCGCGCTGCCGCAACCGCGCCGGCCACAGCAGCCTCCAGAGGCCTGCCCCCCCAGGTCCCGCCCCACAATCGACTTGAACTGTTGAGGGGTAAGCACCTGTGCGACCTCGGATTTGAACCCCGCTGCGGCGACGGTCCGTGCCAAACTGTCGGGCGCCACCTGCTTGGAATCATAACCGGCAAGGACCACCCCGCCGGCCAAATCGACCTCGGTGGCGGCCACTCCGCGCTGGGACTGCAGCGCCTTGGTTATCTTGCTGACGCAACTGCTGCAGGTCATCCCGGAGGTGCGCAGCACCACCACCTGGTCGGCAGTTGCGCCAACCCGCACGTAAAAGGCCGAGACCACGAGGATGACCACCACGGCAACAACCAGCGAGCAGTTGACGGCAGTGAACTTTATGTTTTTCATGCGATTGCTCCATTGCCCGGGCACCCGAGAGGGTGCGTGACCACAGTGAACGGTCAAGGCAAGTACAAGGAGCGTGCCACCCCTAGGTGCGGTGACAACTACAAGGTATCATTGGCGGCGGTAGCGGGAGCGCCGGCAGCTGACGGCGCAGTCTGTAGAATATCCGGCAACTGCCGTAGAATTTTCCACAGCCGCCACTCAGGTTTCCGCCGGCAGCCTAGCCCGAAAGCAGGCCCCCTCGCCCGGCGTGCTCTCCACTTCCAGCGTCCCGCCATGTCCTTCCAGTATCTTTTTGGTGATGGAGAGCCCGAGGCCTGTGCCGCTTCCCTTGGTGGTGAAGAAGGGTTCGAAGATCTTCCCGATAGCCTCGGGGGCGATGCCGGGGCCGTTGTCGCTGAAGCGGATCTCAATGCTGCGGCTTTGGCGGTCGTAGCTCGTCGTCACCAGGACCCGCCCCCCCGGAGCGGAAGCCTGGATCCCGTTGAGGATGACGTTCATGAAAGCTTGGCGCAGCTTTTCCGGATCGGCGGAAAGCGTCGGGACCTCCCCCGGGGTAAACCGCAGTTCCACCTCCTCGCCTCGGGCCTGGGCGGAGAGGAGCGTGACCATGTTGGCAAGCTCGTAGTTGATGTCGCACTCTTTCTTGATCGCCGGCTCGGGGCGCGCCATGCGCAGGAAATCCTCCACCACGTGGTTCAGGCGGTCAGATTCCTTCACCAGTATCCCCAGGAACTCGTCGCGGTTGGCGGCCGCCCCATCCTCCCTGAGGATCTCGGCGGTACCGCGTATCGAGGCCAGCGGGTTGCGTATCTCGTGGGCCAGGATGGCGGAAAGCTCACCAAGAGCCGACAGGCGCTCCGCCCGGCGCAACTGCTCCTCAATCCTGATGATGAGTTCGGACTGGGTCCTCAACTGCCGGTAGGAATCTTCCAGCCCCTTCGCCGTCTCCTCAAGCTGCTCCCTGCGGGCCCGTTCCTGCTGCGAGAGCATCCCGGTGATCCCCCCAACCACGTTGTAGAGGATCACCTCGAGGTACTTCTCCATTTCCATGGCGATGTGCCCCCCCCACTGGAACAGGATGTGCGGGGCGTAACAGAAGGTGACCAGCAGGGCGCAGCCGATGCCGCCGCGAAAGCCGAACCAGTAGGCGGCGAGGATGATGGGGATGTAGTAGAGGCGCTGGAAGATATCGTGCAGCATGGCAAGCCGCAGCGGGGTGAGGTAATGCAAAAGGCTGATGCCTATGACGCAGGCAACGAGCGCCGTACCCCGGGCAAGGTCGGTTCTCTTGATGGTGTTCCCCGTCATTCCAGCCACACGATGCAGGAGACCGGGCAGAGCTCCACGGCCTGGGACTGGATGGTCTCGGTGTCGGCTCCTTCCGGGTCGTAGCACTCAGACTTGCCGTGCGAGTCGAAGCGGAATACCTGCGGCAGGTTGCCGATGCAGATACCGCAGCTTATGCATTGATCCTTGTCCACCCATGGTTTGCCTGCCACCGTGTCCCCCTTCAACCCCTTGTTACTGCAGGATCTTCCGCCTGAATGCAGGAAGCAGACACTATATATCAGAAGCCAGCCATCTTCCCAATGAAAAATCGCGCTTGACTTTTAACCCCGGCCCAAGAGAATCAATTAGTGCTTTTTAACTTATCGTGAAAAATGGTTCGCCGGATTTAGTTGGAAGCAGAGAGGAGCGTCAACCTCGGATGTCTCACATCCTGAGGAGGTTTCGTAAGAGCGGGGGTGCCTATGAACAGACACGGAAGCGCGGCAACAGTCGCCGCCTTGCTGGTTCTCTCCAGCAGCGGCCCGTCCCGGGGGGCCTTCTATACCTACTACCCTTACCAGATGTACGAGGAATACCACAGGCGCTACACCGAGCCCCGCCAGCCGGAGCCGCAGGCAAACGGCCGCAGGGATGCAAATGGGGTAAAGCAGCCGCAGCCGGTGAAGCCGGCGGTAAAGCCCGCGCCGGAATTCCTGTTTCCTGAGCGGCTGGGGGTCGGGGTCGCGGTGGGGGTGCCGCAGGACCTGTTCTACCTCCCCCAGGGGTACTACCTGTGGCGCCAAGGGAGCTGGTACCGCTCCAGCTCCTACGACGGCCCCTGGGGAATGGTCCGGAAGGGGGAGGTTCCCGCGCAGCTGGTGAAATACGACTTGGCCACGATGAGGGAACTCAGGAACCAGGAGTACCGGCGCTACTGGGAAGAGCGGGAAAAGTACCGGGGAAAACGGTTCCGGCCGGCCAGGAAGCCGTCGCTATTATCCAAGGAGCCGGGGAAGCGGCCTAACTAGGCCACGATACTCCCCCCTCAGGTGAAGCCGGCGCCTACGGTGCAGGCGAAACAGTGGTCGGCGGTCGGAATCGTAGTCCCCGGCGCCGGCAGCTCGGCGAGCGTCGAGATATGGGTCTCCTCCCCCCCGTACCACACCCCCTGCGCCAGATGGAAATCGCAATCATAAAGCCTGCCGCGCCAGTCAACGGAGAGCTGGTAGCGGCACATGAGCCCGGCGACGCTGCACGGGTTGAAACCGTCGGTCAGCTGCGCCAGGTATCCGTCGAGGTTCCCCGAACGCTCAAGAAAAGAGCGGAAGCGCCCCAGCGGCACGTTGGCGAAGGTGTACAGGGAGTTGAAGCTGATGCCGTGCCTGCGGGAGAGATCGCTTCTGAACTTCTGCTCGGCCTGCTGCTGGGGGGGAGGAAGAAAGGCCCCGGAAGGGTTCGAGACCAGGTCGAGCCTAAGAGGGCTCTCCGGCATCCCGTAGCCCAGCGAGTTCAGCCTCTTCAGGGCCTCGACGCTCCGCCCCCATACCCCCTCACCGCGCTGCGCCTCGGTCTGCGCGGCATTGCTGGCCGGCAGGGAAGCCACCAATCCCACCCCCAGTTCGCGGTAGAGCTCGCACAAGGCTGATCCCTCTCCGCTGTTCAGCGCCACCAGGTTGGTCCGGACCATGAGCCGGTTGGTAAGCGGGGCGAGCGAGCGGACCAGGCGGTCGAGGTCCGGGACCAGCTCAGGAGCTCCGCCGGTCAGGTCAATGCTTTGGAACCGGAAGCGGCGGGCGCAGTCGATCACCGCGTCCATGGTGTCTCGGTCCATCATCTCGACCCGCTGCGGCCCCGCCTCCAGATGGCAGTGGCGGCAGCTCAGGTCGCAGGCAAGCCCCACGTTCACCTGCAGCACGCGGGTCTCCTCCCGGGTCAACTGCAGGCCGTGCCTCGCCAGCGCCTCGCCAAAGCTTCCTCCTCCCAACGGATTTGCAGCCATCGGCATCCCTCTCCTCTACAGCGAGAGCTTCTCGGCGATCTTGCGCATCTGCACCGCATGCACCAGGGATGCTCCCCCCCTGATGGCGGTCGCCACATGGACGGCCTCGGTCATCTCGCCCAGATGGGACCCCTTTTCCAGGCAGGCTCGGGTGTAGGCGTCAATACAGTAAGGGCACTGGACGGTGTGGGCCACGGCGAGCGCTATCAACGCCTTCTCCCGTTCGGTCAGCTCCCCCTCGGCGAAGACCTCGTTGTAGTAGGCGAAGAACTTCCCGGCCAGTTCCGGCGCGTCCTTTCCTATTTCGGCGAAATTCCCGAGATCCTTGGGGGCGTAATAGGTTTCCATGCTCTCTCCTTTTTCTTTCGCGTCGCTTGTCGACACCGGGCGTCCGGCGGCGCGAGCCGCGAAAGAATACCTAAATTCCGGCACCCGGTAAAGCACAATCCCGCACTTCCCCCTGCCACCGAGAAGCATCCGATTCATTTTCATTAGGAACATCGAGCCCTTCCATCCCCTGTAACCCGCGCGTAGGGCGACTTCAAGGGATCAAAGCCGGAGGTGAGACTGTGGCAAAAGCCATTTTCATGAACATTACGCACTTGAAATGGCAGGGGCAGTCATTATACTTGAGCCGGGCCAGAAAAGGCCGACCGGGGGAGGGTGCATGGATAGTGACGGCAGGAGGAAGTTTCTCGGGGTATGTCTGGCCGGGACAGCGGCGGCGGCAGCAGTTGCCGCAGGCTACCCGGTCTTTCGGTTTCTGGCTCCCAGGTCCGGCGCGACCGGGCTGCAGAAGCTGGTCATCTCCGCCTCGGATCTGCAGGAGGGTGAGGCAAAGTTCTTCGAGTACGGCGGATCTTCCGCGGTACTGGTAAAAACCAAGGGGGGGGAAATGATCGCCCTTTCCGCGATCTGCACCCACCTAGGCTGCATCGTGCAGTGGGTAAAGGAGCAGCAGCACTTCCTCTGCCCCTGCCATGGCGGGCAGTTCGCCACCGACGGAACCGTTCTCGGCGGCCCCCCTCCCAGGCCGCTGGCGAAAATCCCGGTGACGGTCAGCGGCGGGAACATCACCATAGGGTAGTCCTTTGCCGCACATGGAGGTGCAATGTCTTTGTTTAAACGTCTGTACCGTTGGGTCGACCTGCGGGTAGGCATCGGCGAGATCGCGGATAAGGAGCTCACGGGCTACCTGCTCCCCCGCAACATAAACGCTTGGTATTCCCTGGGAAGCGTACTCATGGTCGCCTTCGCCATCCAGGTGGTGACCGGGATGCTGCTCCTGGTCTACTACGTGCCGGACGCGGAGAAGGCCTTCAAAAGCGTCAATTTCATCATGAACGAGGTCCCCTTCGGCTGGCTGATCCGGCTCTGCCATGCGGTCGGGTCCAACACCATGATCGCCGCGCTCATCTTGCACATGCTCTCCACCCTGGTGATGGGAAGCTACAAGAGCCCCCGGGAACTGAACTGGCTCAGCGGTTTCCTGCTCTTCTCCCTGGTGCAGGGGATCTCACTCACCGGCTATCTCGCCCCCTGGAGCCAGCTCTCCTTCTGGGCCACCACCGTCGCCACCAACTCGGTGAGCGCTCTTCCGGTGGCGGGTCCCGGCATGGTGGAATTCCTGCGCGGCGGGAAGCTGGTCGGGCCCGCGACCCTGGGGCGTTTCTTCGCGCTGCACGTAGCCTTCCTGCCGCTGGTGATCGGCGTGGTGATCGTGGTGCATATCTTCCTCCTGAAGCGCACCGGCATCTCGGCCCCGCCCTTTGGCAGAAGCGACACCAAAACGCCTTGGCAGGCCGAGCGCTACCGCTACCAAAGCCACCCGGGCGGCATCCCCTTTTTCCCCAACTACATGCTGGAGGACACCACCTCGATCTGCATCTACCTGGCCATTTTCCTGGGCGTTGTCTTTTTCTGGCCCTCGATGCCGTTCACCCCGGACGCCTTCGTACCGGCGGACCCTTTCAAGACTCCGGCGCACATCAAGCCTGAGTGGTACTTCCTGGCCAACTACCAGACCCTGAAGATCTTCCCCAACGAGCTTCTGGGGCTCACCGTGCAGGGAGCGGCCATGACCTTTTTGGCCCTGCTCCCCTTTGCCGATCGCTCACCGGAACGGCACCCCCTGAAGCGCCCGCTTTTCCTGTCGCTGGTGGCCGGTGGAATCCTGCTCTGGATCGCTCTTTCCGTATGGGGGCACCTGTCATGACCCGAAATTTAACAAGCCTCCTCATCCTGATTCCCCTGGCCCTCGTCCTCGCCTCCTCCGCCTGGAGCGCGGAGGCGCCGGAGAGCGCCTGCCTGCAGTGCCACGCTTCCCTCCCGGACCGGCTGGGCGCGCCGGTGAACCTCTGGCAAAAGAGCGTCCATGCCCAAAACGGCATTTCCTGCAACAGCTGCCACGGCGGCGATCCGAAGGACGCCCCCACAGCCATGACCCCCGCCAAGGGTTTCCTGGGAGCGCCGAAGGAGGGAGCCATCCCCGACTTTTGCGGTCGCTGCCATCCCGGCGTGCTCAAGGATTACCTCTCCAGCGCCCATGGCAGGGCTCTGGGCAAGGGAGGTCCCACCTGCGTCACCTGCCATGGCAACCATGAAGTGCTCAAGGCCTCGCTCACGCTTATCAACGAGAAGAGCTGCAGCCGCTGCCACAGCTTCGAGAGGGCGAGGATCATCAGGGAGGCCATGCAACAGACCGAGGCGCACATCCAGGGTATCGAGCTTAGGCTCGGCGGATACCGCTCCATCGGGGTGGACATCGAAAGGCTTGGCAAGGAGCTCTTCTCGGTCCGCAACAGTTTCCACTCCCTCTTTCACGAAGTGAACACGGCGCGGGTGAAGTCGGAATCGGGGAGGATCAACGCGGAGCTTTCCAAACTGGACAGGGAACTGCAGCTCATTGATGAAGAGCAGGTAAGGCGGAGGGTCATGGGGGGGGTCGCCGTAGCGGCCCTACTGGCGATAGCGCTTCTGGCCTACCTGTTGAGGAGAACCTTCCGGGACTAGAGCTTTTTGAGGCCGAAGACGAACCGGTCGTAGTCCACCCGCCCGTCGCTGGTGAGAGGATGGGTGATGCGCGCCAGCGGCGCCGCGGGGGTGTGTCCGAAGAGGACCCCCGGGGGGACCGACTTGGTCACCACGCTCCCCGCTACGACCACCGATCCAGCTCCGATGGTGACGCCGTTGAGGATAGTGCAGTTGGGGCCGATAAAGGCGTCTTGCTCGATCACCACCCTCCCCGTCCCGGTGTCCAGCGACCGCTCGCCCAGGTAGAAATGAGCGAAAATGGTGCACCTAAGGCCGATGGTGACGTTATCCCCGATGGTTATCTGCTCGGGGTGGATCTCGTCGATGTAAACCAACTGGCTGATCCAGACGTTTTTGCCGATCTGGACGCCGCGCATTCTATGCAGCCATGGCCTCAGGGAGAACCCCCCTGGGGCCACCATGGCCATTTTGCCCAGTATTCTTTGCAGCGTTTTCCTGACCATCGTCCGCTCCCGCTCAGACCGCGCCGTCGGCGCCGCCTACCGCCACCTCGAGCTCCTCGCCCACCAAAGCCGCCATCTTCATCTTGTTCTCGATGAAAGCCGCCACCTTGCTCACCGAATCGAGATTCTCCGGGATAAGTTCCTCGTCCTCCACAACCACCCTGTACTGTTCCTGAATGAACGCCACCAGCTGCAGTATGCCGGTGGAATCCACGATCCCTTCTTTGATGAAGGAGCTGTCGTTATTAAGCGTTCCGGCGTCCCCGAAGAGGAAATTGTCGACGATGAAGCTTCTGATTTCTTCTTGCAGGCTCATGTGCGTCTCCTTTTTGGTCTCAATATGCCGGCCTCACTGCCAGTCGACTGCCTCCACCAGCAAGGGAGGCAGGTGCAGGTACCGGGTGCTGCTCCTTTTTACTTCAATGTCCTGGAATACCAGCCGGACCTGCTCTGGGGTGAGCCCGAGGGCTGCCGCCACGCTTTCAGGCGCGACTCCATTGTTTTTGGCGAAAAGGCAGAGATCCATCTCCGGGTAGGGAAGCGAGAAGTAGAACTCATCCTGCCCTTGCGCCAGGGAATAGGTGTCCGTGGTGGGCTTTCTACGGCGGATCTCCGCAGGCACCCCCAGGTATTCGGCCAACTGGTACACCTGCGACTTGTACAGGTGCGCGATCGGCTTGATGTCGGCCGCGCCGTCCCCCAGTTTCACGAAAAAGCCCTGGTCGTATTCCAAACGGTTGGGAGTGCCGGCCACGGCGAAGTTGAGCCGATCGGCGTGGTAGTACTCCAGCATCTTGCGGATGCGCTGTTTGAAATTGGTGGCGGCAACAATCTGCAAGTAGGGCTTGAAGGGGAGGCGGACCCGGGTGGTGCCCTGGGCCCCGTCCTGGGCCACCAGGTAAAAGGAGGTAAAGCCGGGATGCTCCATGTTGTTGGAGATAACGATCTTGGACTTCCACCCCTCCCCATAGCCGGGGACGACCATCCTGACCGCCTCATCGTACTTGCGATAGCACCCCACCGCTTCCAGGGCTGCAGAGATCTCCTCGAAGACCGTCTCGATGCCGAGGGAGGCGGCCAGCTTGCCGCTTAGCCTCTGGCTCTCGCCGGACGAGTACCGCTCGGGCATCTCGAGTCCGATCACCCGCTCCTTACCGATCGCCCGCACCGCCAGGGCCGCAGTAACGCTGCTGTCGATCCCTCCCGAAAGCGCCACCACCAACCCGCGCCGCTTTACCTGGGTCAGCATCAGCTCTCTCACCCTGCCGCAAATACGCTCCACTTCCCGTTTCGGGTCCAGACGGAGCACTTCTTTGGAAAACTCCCCACTTTTCATATGTCACCCTTTTCACCCTTTTTCAGTCTCCCTGGCGGCCGTTACAACTTGGGTCGGCCAGGGGTGACGCCTCTAAACAGGCGGCGCGGTCAATCTTGCCGCTGGCGTATTTGGGGAGCGCTGCGACGAACCTGATCTCGGAAGGGATCTTGTGCCGTGGGAGCCTGGACAGACAGCGGGAGAGGAGCACCTTGTCGCTTGGGTTTTCCTGGAGCGACACCGCGATCGCCACGAGTTTTTTCCCCAACAGGTGGTCGTCCACACCCAGTACCGCCACCTCAAGGAGCTCCCCCGTCGCCATCAGCGCGTCCTCTATCTCCTGGGGGTCGAGGCGGTGCCCTCCCACCTTGAGCAGATGGTCCTTTCTGCCGGTCACGTAGAGGTAGCCGTCCCCGTCGCGGTACCCCATGTCGCCGGTGTGGTAGCCGTTGGCGTCAAGAACCTTCCCGGTGGCAATCTCGTCCCTCCAGTACCCCAGCATGATGTTCGCCCCGGAGGCCACCAGTTCGCCGATCTCCCCCTCGGCGACTTCTTCCCCCTTCTCGTCCAGAACCCGAACGGTTACTCCTGGAATAGCCCTGCCGATAGAATCAATTTTCTCGACAAGCATTTCCGGCTCGACATAGGTGAGCCGGGCAGCCGCCTCGGTGGCGCCGTACATGATGTAGAGCCTTGTGTGCGGCGGGAGCACCTCCATAAGCCTCTGCTTGATCTCACGCGCCATGTGCCCTCCGGCCTGGGTGCAGTAGCGCAGCGCCGGAAGCTTGTCCCGGAAAGCCGCCAATGGCGACCGGTGCAACAGGTAAGCGTAGGTGGAAGGGACCCCCGAAAAGCCGGTGACTCCCTCCTGCGCCATCTGCCTTATCACCGGCGCGCTGTAGGCGAACTCGTTGTTGACGACCACGGTTCCGCCCACCGCCACGTGCGTGTTCAGAAGCGATTTCCCCATCACGTAGAAAAAGGGGAGCACCACCATCTGGACGTCGTTCTCGTTCAACCCGAGGTACTGGATGATGGAGCAGGTGTTGCTCACGATGTTGCGGTGGGAGAGCATGACCCCTTTCGGGGCGCCAGTCGACCCGGAGGTGTAGATGATCCCGGCGAGGGCGGAGGCGTTGGTGGCTAGGCCGTGATCGGGAAGATCGGCGTCGGTCACTACCTCGTCCCAGGCAAACACCCTGGCGCCTCGGGGTGTACGGGAGCCGCTCGCGTCCTTGATCAGCAGGAGGCGAATCCCGAAGAGGTCGCTGTCGATCCCATTCAAGAGTTGTTCGCCTTCACTGCCGCAGATCACGGCTACGGGGTGCAGGTCGGCCAGGAGCTCACGAAGCGCATCAACCCGCAGATCGCAGTTGAGCGGCACCGCGACTGCCCCTGCCTTGAGAATCCCGTAATAACCCGCCAGGTACTCGATGCCGTTTTTAAGCAGCATCACCACTCGCTCGCCGGGAAGTACACCTTCATCTATGAGCCAGCCGGCAACTCGGTTGGCACGGATGTTCGCCTGGCGGTAGGTGATGCGCAGGTCCCCCTGCACCAGTGCGACCTTGTCGGGGCGAATTCTTGCGCTGTTTTCTAAGAGGTTGTGTACCGCGGGCTCCATACCAGACTCCTTTTTCAGAGGCTCCCGTACCGTACCAAGTCCGGTTGCAGCACGGAGCTCCGCCGCAAGGGAAACCCGGCGATGAACTGCCGGTGCAGTATCTCGGTTGAAAGTGCGCCGATGAGCGCCATGTTCTCGAATTCGCCGATGGCGCCGGGTTGCGCACCCTTGACCTTCAAGTAGAGGCGGCCGATCTTTTCGGCATTGAAATACCCGCTTTGCTTCAGGCTCTGCTGCGACAGCAACTCGTCCACGTAATCGAGAGGAACCTCGCCCTGGAAGAGCTCGCTGATCGGGGCCCGGTACGGGTGCTTTGCCCTGCTGGCGATTCCCTCTGGCAACATTCCCCGGAAGGCATGCCTTAGCAGGAACTTCTCATTCAGGCCCCGCACCTTCCATTTGGCCGGAAGACGGAAAGCGAAATCCACCACCCGGTAATCCAGAAAGGGGTGACGCATCTCGACCGAATGGGCCATGGCGACCCGGTCTCCTTGCGAGGAGAGAAGGAAGTTGGAGAGAAAGATCTCCATCTCCAGCACCTGGGCCCGGGACAAAAGGTCACGGTGAAGGAAATTGTCCGGGAGCCACCGGCCCAGTTCCTCCATGGGCCGGTATTGCGACAGGGCGGCCAGACAGTCCGGCGCCAAGAACGCGAGGTTGCGCTCACCGGCATGCCAACGCACCGCATGGGAAAAAAACGGGTCGTGCATCTGCTCCCGCGACACAGCGAAAAACCCCTGCAGGAAGCTACGGCCGCGCCCGGGGTTCCTGAAGATGTAAGGGTAAAGCCTCTCCAAAAGCAACGGGCGCCGGGAAGAGTCCGGGCATTTCGCCCAGTACTGTCGGATCTTCGCTTCCTTGAAGATGTTGTACCCCCCGAGTATCTCGTCCGCCCCCTCGCCGGAGAGCACCACCTTGTAACCCTCCTCACGCACCAGCCTCGACAGCAGAAACATAGGCACCGGCGAGGTCCGCAGCATCGGCTTTTCACAGTGCCATACCGTCTCCGGAAAAAAGCGGCGGATGTCGCCGTTTTCCACCAGCACCTGCCGGTTGTCGCTCCCCAGGAAACGCACCATCTCCCGCTGCGCGGCGCTCTCGTCAAAAACGCCGTCCTGGAAGGCAAGCGAGAAGGTCTTCAGATGGCTGTCGCAATGGCGCTGAATGAGCGTTGTGATCACGGAAGAATCGAGCCCGCCGCTTAGATACGCCCCCACCGGGACGTCTGAACGCAGCCTGAGGCACACCGCGTCGCTGAGAAGCTCCCGCAGCGCTTCAGCCGTCTCCGCAAGCCCGAAGGCGCAGCACTCCTCGGGAGCATGGAACGGGATGCGCCAATAGGGACGCGGCACCGACTCACCTTTGCCGACGACAAGGTAATGCCCGGGGGGAACTTCCTGAATCCCCCGGAAGAATGTCCTTCCCGGCAGCGTGGTCCAGAAGACGAAGAGCTGGCCAAGAGCCTCGAGGTCCAGCTCCCGGCTACCGTCTACCGCCAAAATGGCTTTCACCTCGGAGGCGAACAAGAAGCTCCCTTCGCGAGACCAACCGTAGTAAAGAGGCCTGATGCCGACCCGGTCCCTGGCGAGGAAGAGTTCCTCTTTCCCGCTGTCCCATATGGCGAGCGCGAACTGGCCGTTGATCCTGGACAGGAAATCGGCGCCGTACTCTTCGTAAAGGTGCAGCAGCACTTCGGTATCGGTCCGGGTGGTGAAGCGGTGCCCTTTCGCCTCCAGCTCTTCCCGAAGTTCCAGGTAATTGTATGCTTCGCCGTTGTAGACGATCCAGAGCTTGCCCGTTTCGTTGCCGATGGGCTGCCCCCCCCCGTCTATGCCGATAATGCTCAGGCGCAGGTGTCCCAGCGCGGCGCGGCGGTCCAGGTAGACACCCGACTCGTCCGGGCCGCGATAACGCAACGGCGAGATCATGGCGACGATCCGCTCCAGGTCCGGTGCCGCTTTACCCGCCCCAGCAACTATTCCGGCGATACCGCACAAATTCGACCTCCGATGCTGCCGGGAGCAGCGAACAGCAGGCGAATCCTGCCAGGAATATCAGCAACTTCCGCCTCCCGAAAAAACGAACGTTAAACTATACCAATGTAGATTTCAGAATCAACCCGACGCTGCATTTATCGCCCTGCGGTATCCTGCCCCTCCCGGTGCCCTGCAGGGCGGGAACGTCCGCTACTGTGACGGACGTCACAAAGCTTTCGCAACCGCTGTGTTACCGTCTCCCAGACAGAACGAATAGCGATACACGACAATACTAAAACTTTCGCGAGGAAGTGACGGAAAGCCTATTGGGTCTCACGAAGACAGCCGGGTCGCCGAAATATCGAAACCAAAACGATATCGGACCCGGCTTTTTTGCGTCCTGCCGGGATGAGCGCATGGCTAGGCACGCTCCTGAAAGCGCTGACGGCTTTGGGAGCAGAACAACCAAGATGGCGCCGGCAAGAAGGAAACGCGGAAGCGACACGTTAACCGGAAGCGGCAGCAGATGGCGCCCAAATCAAGGAGGCAGCAAAGCTTTATGAAGAGAAGACCCTGTAGCAGCATTTTTACCCGCATCGCGCTCGGCGCGCTGCTCGTCATGACCGTCATGACGTCGGCGCAGTTGGCACCGAGCGCGGCCCAGGCAGCCCAGGCAACTCTGACTTGGTCAGCCCCCACCACCTACACGGACGGCAGCAGCCTGACCGGCCTCAACGGCTACACCGTTCACGCCGGGATCGCCTCCGGCAGTTACACGCAACACTTCACCGTCGGCAACCTGACCTCCTACACGGTGAACAACCTAAACGATGCGACCAAGTACTACTTCTCCGTATCGGCAAACGATGCGGCAGGTAACGCCAGCGCCCCCTCCAACGAAGTCGCCTTCACGACGCCGGCGCCCCCGCCGCCGGCAGCACTGTACACCCTCACGGCCTCTGCCAGCACCGGGGGAACCATCAGCCCCACAGGTTCCATCGTCGTATCCCAGGGAACCAGCCAGACCTTCAAGATCGCCCCTGCCACCGGGTACCAGATCGCAGCGGTGACGGTTGACGGCGTCTCGGTCGGGGCCGCCGCCAGCTACACCTTCAATAACGTCGCCGCCAACCACAAAATTGCCGCCAGCTTCGCGGCCGCGGCACCGGCACCAACACCAGGCACCACCACGGCAACCTGGCAGAATCAGTCCATCGCGGCTCAAACAGGCACTTTCTCGGCGGTCTTCGACCTCACCCCGAGTTTCGTCAACATCAACGCGGTCGCCGGCTTCTCCGGAGTACAGGCAGCAGGGTACACCGACGTCGCCGCCCTGGTCCGCTTCAACCCAACCGGCACCATCGATGCGCGCAACGGAAGCAGCTATGCGGCCAAAGTGGCTCTCCCTTATTCCGCAGGAAAGAGCTACCGGGTCAGGATGCAGATCGACGTCCCGAATCACCGCTATGACGTCTACGTCACCCCCGCCGGCGGGACCGAGACGCAAATCGCAGCAGCCTACGCCTTCAGGACGGAACAGGCGGCGGTGAGGACGCTTAACACCTTGAGCCGCTACGCCAGCACCGGGACGCTGCAACTGCAGAACCTGTCCGTAACCTCTGCCAGCGCCCCGATGACGAGCTCCGCGCTCTGGCAGAACCGGGCCATAGCGCCGAAAACCGGAACCTTCACCGCAACCTTCGACACCATACCCAACGCCGCCAAGATCAACGCGGTGACCGGCTTCTCTGGGCTCGCCGCATCCGGCTATCAGGACGTGGCCGCGCTGGTCCGCTTCAACCCGACCGGCACCATCGACGTACGAAACGGAAGCACCTACGCCGCGAAGGTGGCCGTCCCCTACGCCGCCGGAAAAAGCTACCGGGTGCGGATGGTGATGAACATCCCCTACCACCGCTACGACGTCTACGTCACGCCGGCGGGAGGAACCGAGACTCAGATCGCGGCAGCTTATGCCTTTAGGACCGAGCAGGCGGCAGTGACGGTTCTGAACAACATCAACCTCTTCGCCGGCACGGGAAGCCACCAGGTGCTGAACCTGTCACTGCTGTAACCATGGATCCTCCGGTTGTAGCCGGTGGGGCCGTAACGCCGCGGACGCACCAAGCACCTGACCCGCGGACTGATCCCGAATACAGCACGGCAACCGACACTGCCTTACCTTGATCGGAGTGCCGACTGCGCAATCAACCTGCCTTTCCGGGCGTAGTTACGCTATATTGTTTACGGAAAGCTGTGGAATGAGGACCATACATGACGCAAGAAAAGCTTACCCATAACCTTTTCAAGAACCTGGTTACCAGCCTAGCCCTAGTACTAGCTCTGGGCGGGTTCACACAAGTGGCACATGCCACCTACGCCATCCCGTCTACCCGTGCCATCAGTTGGATGGGCAACGCCGGCGTTCAAGGCGAGATCCCGGTGCGCAGCACCATCTACACCACCTTAAAGCCTTCGGGCGGTGACGATGCAGCTGCCATCAAGAGCGCCATAGCCAACTGCCCCGCAGGGCAGGTGGTGCAACTGAGCGCGGGCACCTTCAACGTGAGCAGTCCCATCGTGGTCAAATCCAACGTCACCCTCAGGGGGAACGGCATGGGTAGCACCATCATCAAGGGGAGGTCCGGGATGTCGGGGACCTCTGTGGTCGGTATCGGATCGCGCCCCACCGTCGGGTCCGCAATAGCGCTGACCGGCGGGCTCAACAAGGGTTCCACCACTATCACCACGGCAACCGCCCACGGCTGGACCCCCGGCACTATCATCGTCATCGACCAGTTGAACAACGTCAACGACGATCCGCCGGTGACCAACGTCGGCAACAACGGGACCTGCTCCTGGTGCGGCAGGCTCTCCGGAACCAGGTCCCTGGGGCAGACGGCGAAGGTGGTTGCAGTCCCCTCTCCCACCACGGCGACCCTGGAAATTCCGCTCTACTGGAGCTACGACACCTCCCTCTCGCCGCAGGGGGTGAAGTTGAGCGGCGTGACCATCCAGGCAGGGATCGAGAAGCTCACGGTCGACAACAGTCTGAGCGGCAGCAGCGCGCAGAAAAGCAGCGGGACCCTGTTGCTCCTTGGAACCTCCAACTGCTGGGTACAAGATACGGAGGTCATCGGCGCTTACGAGGCGATATTGCTGCTGAACTACGGTGCCTACCGGAACACCATCCGTGCCAACAAGCTTCATGAAGGATTCCCGACCACAGCAGGAGACGGCACCACTTCCTATGCAACCAGCCGCGCCTATGGCATCAACTCGCAGATGTACTCCTCGGCGAACCTCATCGAGAACAACCAGATCTACCACCTCTCGACAGGGCTGATCACCGCCGGTCCCTTTTCCGGCAACGTCTTCGCCTACAACTACATCACCTCGTTGTATCTGAACGTGCTCAACTTCAACCCGTACGCCATCTCGTTCCACGGCAGCCATGCCTTCATGAACCTGATCGAGGGGAACTACATCGACAGCAGGGTCGCCTCCGACTGGGTATGGGGCACCAAGAGCCACAACACCTTCTTCCGCAACAAGATCGCCTTGGCCCCGAACCGGACCGGCGGGGCCTGGGATATCGACCTGCAGGTCAACAGCCGCTACTACAACATCATCGGCAACGTCCTGGGTAGAAGCACGGAAAGCCTGTACACCCTCGAAGCGCAGGACGCGAAAACATCTGCCATCTACCGGCTTGGCTACAACAACGACGGCGACGGCAGTGCGACCGGCAACGATATCAACGTCGCCAATTCGGTGGTGCGGCACGGCAACTGGGATACCTACAGTAACGCCGTCACCTGGAACCGCAGCGACGACCAGACACTCCCGCTCTCGCTCTACCTCACCGGAAAGCCGACCTGGTGGGGCGGGCTGCAGTGGCCCTGCATCGGACCGGACGTATCCCCAAAATATCCTGCGGCACCCGGCGCCGGCAAAGGAACTCCGTGGGCTAACGGCTCCGTCAAGGTAGTCTCCTCCCCCTCCCTGACTTCCGTGAAATAAGGCGCCGCAAACAGCAGCGCAGCAACTGAAAAAAGCCCTGCACTAAAAAGTGCAGGGCTTTTTCTGTCAAACGGAGGTACCGGTGTTGGCGCTGCGAAAAGAGAAAGCTCTGGCTACTTTACCTGGTTCGCCAGTGCTGCAGTCGGGTTGGAGCGAAGCTTCCAGACCGCCGCCGCCCAGATAATGACCGCATAGAGACTGTCGGAAAGGAGGCTGGCCCAAGCCGAGCCACGCCACGAATAGAGCGGTATAAGCCAGAGGTTAAGGGAGATATTGACGAAAGCGGTTCCGACAAGCAGGGCACTCCTCAGCCCCTGGAAACCAGCACCGGTGAGAGCGTTGGCGGGGAAGTAGTGGAGCACCTTCAGGAAAGGAAGCAACGACAGCCAGCGCAGGGCGTCGGTCGCCTCCTGAAACTCCCGGCCAAAGACATAGGGAAGCAGCGGTGCGCAGAGAAATAGCACTAATGACGAGGCCAGTCCGTAGCCGGCGGCGAAAGGAAGGAGCTTTGCCACCAGCGCGAGAGTCCCCTTCATCCCTTGGGCGCCGCTGCGGAAAAAGCGCGCGTAGGAGGCCGAGATTAGGGAGCGAACCGGTATGAAAGCGACGTCGACCAAGCGATAGGCGGCGGCATAGATACCAGCCGCCTGCAGGGTCGCCAGGCGGGTCAACATGGTCTTGTCGATATCGTTGAAGATGGTGGAGGAACAAAGTGCGACCGAGAAGTATACCCCCTCCCTAATCTCACCGTCCAATATCCTGCCGTTGTAAGTCGGCCTCCCCAGTTCCCGCGTCACCAGGTATCCTCCGACAAGGAAAGCCACCCCCGTGCTGACCAGGTAGAGATACCCCAGGTCCAGTGGGGTGGGTTTCTTCAACAGTATCAGGACAATCAGGGCCAAAAGGCGCGTGGCGTTGGGGAGGATCAGCAGGAACGATGTCATGGACAGACGCTCGAACCCCTGGAATGCCTGCGCGCAGATGTTAAGTGAGGAGAGAAAAAGCAGGTCGGCGATCGAGACTGTGATCACCAACATCAGCGAGATGCTCCTTGGCAGGATGAAATGGGCAAGGATGACGGTGGCCAGGGTAAGCACTATGCCGCTGAACCAGGTCAGGAACAGGGTCCTTCCCCAATAACGGGAGAATTCGGAGCGGTCGCGCGCCACGTGTTTGATCAGTATGTTGCCGGCCCCCATGCTCGCAAAGGGAGCCAGCACGCTGACCAACGCGGTCACGCCGATAAAGGCACCGTAACCTTCTGCGCCGAGCCACCGGGCGATCAGGACGAAATAAACAGCACGGATCGGGAGCTGCGCCCCATGTCCCATTAGCATCCAGAGCGTGTCCCGCGAAAGCTCGCTTTTCTTGATCTTGTCCCAGAGCACTGGCCTCTCCTCTTTAAGACCTAAACCTAGTCCGCCGGCTGCAGCACCTCGTTTTTGCGGGGCTGGTACAGCGCGGCGAGGCTCAGCATGATCCAGATCAGGTTTGGACCGACGAAGCGCGCTTCGGTGAAATTGTAAAAGAGCCCCCCAACCCAAAAGGAAAAGAGCAGGGCGGCGAAACTGTTGCCTGAGAGAAGTCCCCCCTTGAGCCTTTTCGCGATGGATGCGATCACGGCCAGCAGCAGGAACAGGCCGAGCACTCCCCCGTTCAGATAGGTCTCCAAATACCCGTTGTGGGATTGCCGCGGATGAAAAAGGTAGCGCTCCCACAGGTCATCGGCGCGGGCACCAAGCCAGAAGCTCTGATAGCCAGTTCCTACTAGCGGATTTATCGGCTCCCTGAGGACGTCAGCCCACAGTTCGGTACGCCCGGTGAAGGTCAGGTCTCGCCCCACCGCCCCCGTGATCATCTCCACCGCACCTTCTAGGGTGAAGAGCGCCACGAGAAGGCTGGCCCCAAGCAGACTGTAGACCCCCAGGTGCCGGACCTGCCTCCTGGCGAAGGAGAGCTTCAACATAAGCAGCATGGCGGAGCCTAGTGCCAGGCAGATGAGAGCGGTGGAGCTGCTTGCCACCAACATGAGCCATACCGCCATCAACCAGAGCGCGGCGAGCAGGGTCAGATCCCATGCCTTGGTCTCCTTGGCGTCCGGCACGTAGAGAAGTTCCCAGGCGAGGTAGACCGCGGATATGAACATGATGCTGCCCAGCATGTTCTTGTGGATGGCGACCCCACAAAAGGCGATGCCGGCAAGGTCGCTGCTGTAGTAGGTGCCAAGAGAGGGGACGTAGCGTATGAGAACTGCGGAAAGAGGGATAACTAGGTAAGCGAACCTTGACAGCAGGGCCCGGCAGGCCTTGGCAGGGTCGTCTTGAGTGAGGATGAGCACGACCATCACCAAGTTACCGAACTCCCGCACCCATCTCTTGAAGCTCACGAACGGGTAATCGGACCAGATGACGCTGATGGCACAGTAGGCGATGAAGCCGGTGAACCAGAGGTTGGAACGAAGCACCTCCCGCCACTGCGGCCGCTTACGCAGCAGGGCCACGCAAGCGCACAAAATTAACGCCAGCAGGGAGTATCGGTCCAGTGGGCTACCTTCCAGGAAGGCGTCGGCGGAATCCTCTTCGGGGGTCGAGAACCAGGCGGAGAGCGGCCTGGTGCCGATGATGAAGAACCAGGCCAGGGGAAGCCACGACTCTGGGGACGGCATCGGGCGCACCCTGTTGTCCCGAAGGAAGAGCCAGGCGATTACAGTGAGACAGCCAAGCAAGGCAAGCATAGGGAACATAGAGCCCTCCCTTTTTCCTCCAGCCGCAATCGGGTTAGTGGTCGTCTCGCAAAGCGATGTGGACGTGTCCGAAGAACCCCGATAGCCACGCCAGATGGTAGGCGCTCTTCACTAGGCATTTCACGCCGTAATGCTTACCGGCCAAGGCGGCGAATGGCAACGCGGTGGTGTAGACGCATGCGGCGGTGAGCGCGAAGGTCAGGTGCCGGCCGGAAAAACCCTTTTTCCTGATCCAGGAGCCGCTCAAGCCCCCTTTCCTCACGGCCCGCCTTACGTAGAACGCGACGGTCCACCGGTCCGGGAGCACCGTCTCGTAGACGACGGCCTCGTTGCTCCAGACAAAGGTATGCCCCTTCTGCATCATGTACTCGAAGAAGCGGACATCGGAGCCGCCGCTTCTACCGAACGCGGGATCGAAACGGTGGGTGGGATCCGCGAAGACTTCCCGCTTGAACAGGACGTTTCCGGTGCGGGTATCGGCCGAGTGCATCACCGTACCGGTGGGATGGGTCTTGCGGTCGCACAGGCCGCTCTTGATGACCCACCAGGGGCATCCTTGCTCGAAGTGAGGCCGGACCGGGCCGAGCACCCCGGCGGCCTGAGAGATCCGCCACGTCCTCAGCATCTGCAGTAGCCACTCGTCATCCGGAAACTCGTCGTCGTCGATGAAGGCGATGAATTCTCCCGAGGAGTTCTCGACGGCCTTGTTCCTGGCTAGCGCGATGTTCTGCTCAGGCTCGGCAAAATACATCACCGGCAGGGTGTGGGTTTGCTGGAAGAGCGCGACGGTTGCCTGTGCCGACCGGTCGGCGTCGTTGTCAACCACGACCGCAGCATAGCTGAATTCTCCGCCGGTGCGCTGTCCCGCCAGCTTTGTCAGCAGGCGCTGCAGTAGCTCCGCTCTCTTGAAGGTACAGATGCAGACGGTTATGTGCAGGGGCGACTGGGTCATGCGCTTCTCCTTGCAACAGCTGGGTCGGCTATGCCGGCCATACCGATTACCGCCTCTTTTCGCCCTGCGGCACCCGGAGGAACAGCAGCTTGTTGCGGGCAATTTTCTTCAGTCGCTCCATCTGTTCCTTACGCCGGAATTCCACCAGTTGCTGTGAGATGGGACGCTCCAAGCGGCTTAACCATCCCCAAGTGTAACCGCACAACATGAGCAGTCCCCCCAGCAGGTAGGGCTCTTTTTTCATCTGGTACACTCCCCTGAAAATTTCCCAGACTGGGTGCCCTCCCAGATAGTAGTCCTGTTTTCCGAACCGGAAGCGGGCCCCCAACACGTTCCCTTTCCCGGTCCCCATGATCCGGTGGTGCACGAAGCTCTTTTCCGGGAAGGTCCTTGTCTGCCAACCCATCATGCGCGCGGTGGTCACCGCGGTCCAGTCAACCCCCCCCCCTTTAATGCTCTGGTAACCGCCAATCGCATCATAGCAGCGGCGCCGGAAGATCTGGCACTGTCCGGAGACATGTTCGACGTTGACGATGTCGTAGTCGTATGTGATCGAACCCTTCTCGGTGAAGGCGGTACCCGCTACACCGAGATCCGGGTTGGCCGCGAACTTGTCTAGCAGAAACTCAAAATGGTCGGCATCGAAGGAGATGTCGGCGTCTAGGTTGCCGACGATTTCAAAGGGAAGGGACCTGACGCTTTCATAGCCGGCATTAAAGGCCCGCACCTTCCCTCCAAAATTACGGTTCTCCCTTTCCGGTGTTCGTATCAGTTCCATCCATGGGTGCTCAGGCAGGTACTTTCCTACTATTTCATCCGTCCTGTCGGTGGATCCGTCGCTCACGATAACCCATTTCATCGGCCTAACAGTCTGGCAAACCATTGATTGGATGGTCAGCTCAATGTAATCCTCCTCATTGCGGGCAGGAGTGATAAGAACATAGCGGCAGCGACTGTTAGGCGTCGGAGTATCCGATAGCGGCAGTTGAGTGTCCAGATTCATTAGATACCTCTTTTTATCCACTCTTGAACGTGCTCGGCAAAAGTAGCAAGAGCCAAGAGCATCCAAGCCTGGGACCACCTCATGTAAGAGATCTTGTTTTTAAACAACGGGTAAATTCGGTAATAGAAGTACCCGTTGTCATCCCACATATTGTCCAGCGCCCAGGTGAGGACCGATCTGGCTTGGGGGAGGTTATGCTCACTCAGATCCTTCAATTCGAGCATGGTGATTATGCTCTGCGCCACGCTATGGATGTCGATGGGATAGGTCCTATTATGGTAGTACTTCGGGGCACCATCCTGCCTGAAGAAGTTTTTCCGGTAAAAATCAAAGCCTAGACGCAGTGCCCCCTGGAACTCCCCGGTTTCCGCGCAGTGGCCGAGGGTGCGAAGCGCGCAGAGATTGTACCCGGTGTGGAAATTGTCGACCCAGCGCTGGCCGGGTGATTCGCCGTACCCCCAGGCCCCGTCCGGTTGCTGCCTGGCGGCCGAGTACCGCGCCACCTTCAGGGCGGAATCGCGGTATCTCTTGCCACCACCATATTTCAACAACCGGCACAGCAACGCAGCTCCCATAAAGTTGGCGTTGTGGATGGGAACGTGCGTAGTGGGAAGGGGATAGCTGAAGCAGGCTAGTTCCCCCCCTTGGGTCCAATACAGTTCGTCCAGAAGGTAGTCGGCCGCGCTGCCGGCCATCTCGATACAGCGGGTATCGCTGGTCAAGTCGAAGGCATCTAGAAGTGCGTTGGCGACGAACACGGTGCAGACAAGATTGGCGCTCCCCTGCGGCACCAACTCTCCCCGCGTCTGCCAAGGAAAGCTGTATCCCCAGTTCCAGTACCGGTTTCCCGGCGAGCGCAGAACCGCTAGCAGTTCTGTCATCGCCTGAATGAGTCCTTCATCCTTCAGCAAGCCTAGCTTAGACAACTTCACGAACGCGCTCAGGAAAAGGGCAAGGGCCTTGGGATTCTGAAGGCGAGGCACCATCAGGAGTGGTCTAAGGTTCACCGGCAGGCGTTTCAGGGCCTGGATCAACGCAATCCTGCAGATTTTGCTGTTTTTAAGAGGCGTAGCCAGGTATACACGACTGTTAAGCCCATCGTAGGGGTCGAACCCCGCCCAGTCGTTCTCCTTGCAGTAGTGGAAAAGCTCGTCAAGGGGCCCCTTCAGTATCGCCATCAGATCGGCGCCTTTCTTGGTGTCATCCATCATGACTCCCTCCGGCTCCAGGTGGCAGTGAGGCAGAACCTCTCTTCCGGAGTCAGCAGCTGATATGTGGTTGTTGCAAAAGTTATCCACCGGAAATAACGAGGAAGTGAGGCAGGTCAGCGACAGCGAAGAAGATTGGTGCAGCTTGTGTCGTCTTTCCTCGGCGCACGGACTTACTGTACAAGCAGTGGTCTCCTGGACGCGCGCCGTCTTTTAAACCTGGTTCAGGATGACGTGCAGGATGTCTACAATCTGTTTCAACGCAGGGCGGTTCGGCGGTTGGTAAGCCTGCGTGCGCTCTCTTTTCTTGAGTTCCACCTTGGTCCGAAGCTCCTCCGGGCTGCCGATCATCGTTAAACGTCCAGTATCGGATAGGTGCCTGTCGATGGAACCTATTTCTCCTCGGAAGATACTGTAGACCGGCACCCCCAACGCCGCCGCCTCACGGTTCATGGTACCCCCGCCGCTTATCACCAGATCCGAGTACCAGATCAGGTTGAGCCCGGGGATCACCTGATCGGGGATTTTCACCTTCTCGCTTTGCAGCAGTTGCGGCCATTTACTTTTAACGAAATCCGCCTGCCCGCTGTTGCGTGGCAGTAGGATGACGCTCACCTGTTCCTCTGTCCCGAGCCAGGACATTGCCTCCTCGAACAGTCGCAGGCTTTCCTCCTTGAAATAATGTGCCTCCGTGGCAGGAGGACGAACAATAACGATGACTTTGGTCGGGTCAAGGCGCAGTTGGTCCAGGACTCCCTGCTCGGGCTGGAACCCCGGCACGTAGACATCCTCCTTCAACCCGGAGTAGCGCAGGATTTTGCCGGGGCGGTCGCACACGCTGCTGTCCGGGATCATCTCCGGAATGATCAGCCAGTCAGGGCGGAAAAAGGGAATACTCTTGGCATATTCGTAGTCTGTCATCATCACGGTGGGAATGTGCAGCACCGAGGAAAGGATCATCTGCGAGCGCGAACCGTGGGAAAGTGCAAGGTCCGGGCTCCTTTTTAAGACGTATGAAGCAAGCTGCGCCGACCTCAGCAGCAGCCCAATCCCCTTCATGATCTTGTTCTTGCCGTAGTGGACTCCGACTTTTCGGTAATCCATCTTGTATAAGTCGGCCAATTTACAGACCTGGAAGCAATCCCGGGCCGTCAACATCACCTCGTACCCCCTTGCCTCAAGTTCGCCGATAATCGGCCTGAAGAAAGGTACATGCGGCGAGTTATCCATGTCTATCCAGATGGTCTTTTTATCCTTTCGCATTGCGACCTCTTCCTATGAAATTCGCACGTGGGCATACAGGAAGCTCCTGCCGCCCAGCGGAGTAGTTAAAGCTTCTTGTAGATGAAGTCCGGAATGTAGTACTGCCTCTTGTTGAATACTGCACCCAGGATCACACCGCCGGCGGCCTGTATCTTTTTCTTCACACTTTCGGCGCTTTCACGGCGCGTTTTGCCAGCCTCAAGGACCAGGATGATCCCGTCCACATTGTGAAAGGAATCTACTGCCTCCTGTCTTTTGGGACCGGAGGAAGAATCGATCAGGATGAGATCGAACCTCTCCCTAAGCTTCGCCCAAAGGTCCAGGTTCTTGTCTAAGTTTTTGGAGGGGGCCACCAACGAGGCATGGACGGATATGGACGCGAAGTAGAGATTGGAGTCGCCGAACCGGAAAAAAGCCCTGTCGGGGAGTTCGTCCTTGTCCATATCGAACCAGCCGAATTCGCAGGTGACGTTGAAATTTATCCTCCGCTCCAGTTCCTGGCATGAGGGATCAAGGATGAGCACCGATTTACCATAGTGGTTAACGGCCGCCGAGGCAAACTCGCGCACTATAGTGGAGACACCCGCACGATGGCTGCAGCCAACAAACTGAAGCACTTTATAGGAGCCGTCAGCCAATAGGAGTCCAACCTGGTGGTGCAGCTTGGACATTTCATCCGCTAACGAGAAACCGCGGACCACTTGGGCCTCTAGGGCTACTTGCGAGGATACTGTGGAGCAGCTCTTCTCTCGGCGCGCCTGCTCCAAAGCTTCATGAATGTTGCTCATGGCACTCCCCTGTCACGCGAGTCTGTGGATCAGCGGTTGCGGTACGGGAACGAGATAACTCCCCCTTCCACGATTACGTTTTCATCCACGATGCTCGGGTTGGCTTCTTTAACTCGCCTGATTTTCTCAGCGTCGACCTCGCCGTAAACCTCTTTTATCATCTTCGCCAAAGTGTCTCCCCGTTGTACCACCCTCCTGAGCGCCCTATTGTCCCCGGCAGTTCGTTCAGAAATGGGCGACAACCGGGCCTGCGGAGCCGCCACCGTCGCTTGGGCACCGACCGGAGCTTTCGCAGCCATCAAGGACGTCATTTGCCGCACACCGAAGAAAGCTGCGGCCATGAGCAGCAGCATCAGCAAAAAGACACCACACCAGACATACAGAGGATTCTCTAGCCCGAAATCCCGGGTAATCTCCCGCACGATGCCGCAGCCCACCCTCTTCTTGCCGTAACCGAAGGCGGTAATCAGGCTGTTGTCGCAAAGTACGTTGATGACCCGGGGAATTCCGCGCGATGCCTGAACGATCTGGTTCAAAGCTCCGTTTGTGAAAATGATGCAATCCTTGTCGCCAGCCGTTTTCAACCGATGATGAATGTAGGTGATACCTTCTTCCCTGGTTAGAGGGGAGATGGTAGCCTTCACCGCGATGCGTTGCTTGAGTTGCTTCAGTTCGCCCAAACTCAGAGTCTTCTCGAATTCCGATTGCGCGCAAAACACGATCTGGATGAGCTTGTCCGTATCCGTCTCGAAGTTCGATAACATGCGGAGGTTTTCCAGTGTGTCGACGGGCATGTTCTGGGCCTCGTCTATGACCAGCAGGATGTTGCGCCCTTCACGGTAGTGGTAGAGTAGCCTCTGGTGCAGTTGATTTACTAAGTCGGAAACTTCGTTGGATTGCGGCGTCATGTTGAGCTCTGCGAAAATGTACTTCAGCAGGTTAAGGTAGGAGATGTTCGCGTTAAACAAGTAGATGGTCTTGAGATGTTGGGCCTCGGCGTTTTCCAGATAAGCTCTTAGGATAGTTGTCTTCCCCACTCCTACCGCACCCGTAATCAGTATGAACCCTTTTCTTTTTTCGACTCCGTAGATGATGGAAGCAAGCGCCTCCTTATGCACGCTGCTCAGGTACAGGAACGCGGGGTCCGGAGTTATCTGGAAAGGTTCTTTATCGAGGTTGTAGAAGTTGAGATACATGGCTTAATCCTTTTTTAGCGGTACTGTCACGAGAACCGGCAGTTCGAGGTACTTCTCCACACCTTTGGGATCCGTGAATGTCTGGCTGAGCCTTTCCGCAGCATAGGCATACAGGAGTCCCGCGGCCATCCCGAAGACCATACCCAAGGCAAGTGTCAAAGATTTGTTGGGCTTGATCGGCTTTGCCGGTGCCACTGCCTGCTGGATTACGCTGATATTCGACAACTTCAGACGGTTCATCGCATCCGAGATGCGTGCATCCTCGTTTCTCTCCATGTAAGCCATGTAATTTTTTTCATTCAACGCTATCTGCCGCTTCAGGTCCTGAATCAGGTTCTGGCTCCGATCCAGTCTAGCTATTTCCCCATCAAGCTGCCTCAACTGGGACTTAAGCGCGTCGGCCCTTGCCGTTTGCGACTTCAGGTCAGCCTGCACGCGGAACAGGTCCGTCTCCATGCTCTGATAAACCGGATTCGCCGTCTTCACCTTCCCTAAGATGATCTCTTCCTGGTCCTTCAGGAAATTGCCGACAACCTCCAGCTCCTTTCTGGTGTCGGCAAGCAGCTTGTTTTTGTCGGTGTACTTCATCTTGAGTTCTTGTTCCTTAAGCTGCAGTTCCAATAACTTTGATTTTGCCTCGATGATGATACGGTCCCTTTCGGTTTGGGTGTACCTGTCCTTGTTGTCGGTGATGTACTTCATCTGCAGCTTCAGGGAAGCGATCTTGTCTTTGTTTTCCCGAACGTTCGTGACGGCCTGCCGGTAGGCTGAGTCCAATTCGGTGCGCTGCCTCAACAGCAGGGTTTTTTGCTCGTCGATCGAATAGACCCCAGTACGTTGCTGGTAATCCTGCAATTGCTTCTCCGATTCCTTGAGCTTCCCCTCGAAGGAGGCCAATTGGCTCGCAATGAAAGATGATTGCGGGTCGCTGTGCACAGCAAGATGCTTCTCCTTAAAGGCCTCGATCAAAAGGTTCACAGCCTTGGCGGCCATTTCGGGGTCATTGTGCTGGAAGGAAACTGCGATTACGTTGGATTTCCTGACCCCCTGCACTTGCAGGCTCTGGGCAAAGGTCTGCACGGCCTGGTCCATACGGGCGGCCGGCAGCAGTTCCCCTGAGGCAAGGTGGGGATAGATTCGCTCCATCTTCAGCGTCGCTATCACCTTTTCCGCCAATTCACGACCGGTCAGGATCTGGATCTCCGCATTGACCACCTCGTCTTGGCTCACTATGCGAGGCAGGTTGTTCGAGTCAGCTTCCATGCCAGGTCTGGAAGGGTCCTCACGAAACATCTTCACCAGGATGCTGGCTTTGGCTTCATAGGTCGGATCCTGGGCCAGCGTATAAGCCGCGGCAGAGGCAAAAAGCAGCAGGAAAATCCCGATGATTGCCTTTTTCCGCTTGAACAGCAGTGTCAATATCTCTAGCAGACTCATGTTCAGTCACCCGAATGTTCTCTGTGCGTTACCTGCTTAGGTCGTACCCTATGCCAACCGGCAGCGGGACGTTCTTCCTGATGTACATGTCGATCCAGGTGTTGATGTTGGCGATGGTAGATTTGGGAACATACACGATATCGTTGGGGCGCAACAGAACGTCCTGAGACGCAACTCCCTCCCGGAGCTTTTTGATGTCAAGCCGCATCACCTGTGTCGAGTTATCTGCCGCCTTACGGACCAGAAGCACCTCATCGGACTTGGCCGAGTCCTTCATACCTCCGGCCTGGGAGATAGCCTGCAGCACCGTCGTCGGGCCTACCAAATTAACTAGGCCCGCCTTGAACACTTCTCCGTCAACGAAAACCCGTTCCAGCACAGAGGTCTTCACGATGACCGCGATCCTCGGGCTGGTGAGTTCCGGGGCGTAAGCTTTGGTCAGGTTCATCGTGAGTTCGGCAGGCGTGAGCCCCGCAGCCACGACATCGTTTACCAACTGAAGCGTAATGCGGCCATCCGGGCGGACGGTCAGGGATTCGTTGAGCTCTGGATTGTAGAAAAACTTCACATCCAACAGGTCCCCTGGCTGAATACGGTATTCCCTCATGGCGTACGCAGGCGGCTGCGGGGTCACTGCAGGAGCCGCTACTCGGGAAACGCAGCCGGTGGTTATGGTCAAGACAGCAAGAAAGACAATCATCAACGCTTTCATTAGTATCTCCCCTCTTTCTCCGAACATATGAGTCATGCCAGCTCTCAGCCAAGGTGGCGGTAAGCCAGCACCCCGAGCGCCCGGAGCAGTGGCACGGGCAACTTCCTGAGCAGTTGCCGGTACGGCTCCAGGTTTGTCACTTCACCAGCTACGAATGAGCCGGAAGTGAAATCGTACCGGTAGTAATTGAGATCGCTCATGTTCCCGCCCCAGCCGTTTTTGAAGTTCAACAACCCTTCGTTCTTGGGGTCGGTCCTGCCTAGGCTCAGGAAACGGAATCCGTCGCGACCGCACTTCTTGATCAACTCCCAAAACAGCAGGTTGTTGGCGCGCAGTTGCTGCTGCTCGATGTCGGAGGCGCCGTATTTATAGATGGCGTTCACACCGAAGTGGAGGCAGACAACACCCGCCACCGTGGCGTCTCCTTGCCGGGCAATAGCAGTGAATCCGAGCCCCCTCCCGATAAGGTGGTGGTGCAGGTTAACAAAGAACCGCCTAGGCTGCGGCGGGAGCCCCTGGCGCCTGCGGGTCAGGCAATGCAGCCGGTAGTATTCCAGAGTTTCCTGGAGCGAAGTTCCGATAGCGACAGTGACCCCCTCTTTGACCGCCTTGTGAATGCTCCTCGCTGTGCTTTTTCTCAGCCGCGACAACATCAGCTCCTCATCCTGCGAGAGTTCGATCAGGTGGTGCGCATACACCTCGCTCGCCCTCTCGTTTACCAGGCGCGCCTCTCCCCTGAACTCGGCGTAGCGCCATCTCCTGGAGCGGCCGTAATCCAGGACCGCTTGTAGCAGCAGCGCGAAATCGTCCACGCCCTCCACAATGGCGCCACAGTAGTCGGCAAAACTAAGGCAGACGCCGCGCTTGCCGGTGAACACACTGTCGACCTCCATCACGGGGAGACAGCCGCGGCAGGTACCCGAGTCATACAACATAAAGTAGAGGGGATGATAGCCATAGCTGTCGACCATAAGCCTGGCCCAGCTGGCACTGTGAAAGATCGTCGTCTCCCGGCAACGTTCCAGCCAGTGGCTCACCCCCGCATCCTTCAGGGGGTCTATCAGCTTCACTGTGAGATTGGGCATATCAACTAGTGGAACCGCTTGATTTGGTCGCAAATGTAACTGACCTGCTCCGTTGTTAGCTCCGGGAACATTGGGAGAGACAGTAGTTCCTTTGCGACGCGCTCAGCCACGGGAAAGCTTCCCTCGCCTTCGCCGCGGCCAGCATAAGCCTGCTGCAGGTGGATCGGAACGGGGTAATGCACCCCGCACTCAACGCCGCTGGCGTTAAGCGCCTGTTTCAGCCCCTCCCTGTCCGGCGAACGCACCGCGAATACATGGTAGACGTGCTTGGCGTAAGGCATCTCCTTAGGAATCCTTAGCGCCCGGACTTCGGCCAGCGCCTCCTGATAGAAAGAGGCATGCGTGCGCCGGAATGCATTCCAGGAATCGAGGTATTTCAACTTCGCGCTGAGGACCGCGCCCTGGATACCGTCCATACGACCGTTGATCCCCACCAGTTGGTGATAGTACTTTTGGGACTGCCCGTGGTCGCGCAGCATCCTTAGTTTCTTAGCCAGTTCGTCGTCCTTAGTGACCACACAGCCGGCTTCGCCGTAGGCGCCCAGGTTTTTGCCGGGGTAAAAGCTGAAGCACCCTGCAATCCCCATTGAGCCAGCCCTGCGCCCCTTGTACTCCGCTCCGTGAGCCTGGCAGGCGTCCTCCACAACAGGGATGCCGTGCCTGTTGGCGATCACAAGAATGTCATCCATGTCCGCCGCCTGCCCGTAGAGGTGCACCGGGATGATGGCCCGAGTGCGCGGTGAGATCGCCTGCTCCAGAAGGGCAGGGTTCATGGTGAAGCTATCCTCGGCGACATCTATGAAGACCGGTTGCGCGCCGCAAAGGGAGATCGCCTCCGCTGTCGCTATGAAGCTGTTGGGGACGGTTATGACTTCGTCACCAGGTTGCACCCCCAATCCCAGCAGGGCAAGCCAAAGCGCGTCGGTCCCGCTGCCTACCCCGACCGCCCACTTACATCCGCAAAAGGAAGCGAACTCCTCCTCGAACTTCTGCACGTAGGGTCCGCCGGAAAAGGCACAGGTGGAGAGCACCTCCCGGATCGACTGTTCCACCTCGTGTGCTATGGAGTCATATTGTGCTTTGAGGTTGAGAAATGGCACTTTCATTATCAGTCTCCTTGGGGATGGTACGCAGCAGTCTTGCGGGATTGCCAGCCACGACGCTGTAGGGTTGAACATCCTTGGTAACGACGCTTCCAGCACCCACAATGGCGTGTTCGCCGACGGTGACACCGCAAAGGATGGTGGAACTGGAGCCTATGGAAGCATTTCTCTTTATGGTGGTCCTGATGCAGGTCCAGTCCGCCTCAACCTGCAGTTCGCCTGAGGAGGTAGTGGCCCTCGGATACAGGTCGTTGATGAAGGTCACGTTGTGACCAACGAAGACATTGTCTTCGATCACCACACCGTCACAGATGAAGCTGTGACTGGAAATCTTGCAGTTCTTCCCGATTTCCGCATTCTTCTGGATCTCTACGAAGGGGCCGATCTTGGTGTGGTCACCAATACTGCACCCGTACAGGTTGATGAATTTTCCTAGTTTTACGTTCGCCCCGAGCTTCACGTCGTCGGCAACAGCAGCAAAATTCTCGTTCATTCCTTTCTCCTTTTTCCCTCTCAGTTCAGGCGGACCAGTGCTCCCCCCTTGGCCAGAGACTTCTTGATCGCCTCCAGCATCCTGACCACCCGTAGTCCCGCATTGCCGTCGTTTTTCGGGGTGATGTTGTTGTTGATGCAATCGATGAAGTAGGCCGTTTCCCCCTGAAGCGCCTCGACCTGGTTGACCCTCGGGGCCCACATGTCCCCGCTACGGTAACTCAACCTCAGTCCGTATGCCTTTTCCTTGGGGTCGGTACCCAGGCAGTCCAGCCCCTCGACCCCCTTGTCGTAGACACGTATCTTTTCATCGCTTACTAGGTCGTTCCAGACCAGCATCTTTTTCTGTCCTCCGATCAGGGTGGTCCTTATCTTGACCGGAGAGAGCCAGTTGACATTCAGGTGAGCGATGACGTTGCCGGGGAAATAAATAGTGATGTAGGCGACGTCCTCGAGCTGGTTTTGGAAGTGCGCCACTCCCGTTGCCATGACTGCAGAAGGCTCCAGGCGCAGCAGATGGTCCATGATGGAGAGATCGTGCGGCGCCAGGTCCCAAACCACGTTCACGTCTTTTTGGAACAAGCCTAGGTTGACCCTGATCGAGTCGAAATAGTAAAGGTCCCCCAGCGTCCCGTCGTCGATCAGTTCCTTTATCTTCTTGACTGCGCCGGTGAAGAGGAAGGTGTGATCGACCATGATCTTAAGCTTCTTGCGGTCAGCCAGCTCGATCAGTTGCTCCGCCTGGGAGGTGGACGCCGTAAATGGTTTCTCGATGAAGATGTGCTTTCCGTTGGAGAGCGCCATATGGGCGATCTCGAAATGCGAAGATACCGGCGTAACGATGGCGACCACGTCGACATCCGGCGCGGTCAGCAGTTCCCGGAAGTCCTTCAGCATCCTCACCCCAGGGTAGCTCTGGGCAGCGCGCGCGAGCGACCGGTCGTCCGCATCACTGACGGCTACCACCCTGGCACCGGGGGTGGTGTGGAAGTTTCTGGCGACGTTGGGTCCCCAGTAGCCGAACCCGACAATACCGACGTTGATCATAATTTCACCTTAGCGCCCGGTACTCAGTAGGCGCCCTTACACTTGAGAACGGCCAGCGGTGTCTGCAGCAGGATCTTGAAGTCCAGCGCAATGCTCCACCCCTTCAAATACCTGAGGTCGAGCCGGACCATTTCGTCAAAGGTCGTGCTGCTGCGACCGCTCACCTGCCACGCACCGGTTATGCCGGGCCTTTTGCCGATCAGCCGGTTGCGCTGCCACCCGCTGTAATGCTCCAGTTCATAGCTGATCGGGGGTCGCGGCCCCACCAGGGCCATCTCCCCTTTCAGCACGTTGAGAAGCTGCGGCAGCTCATCCAGGCTGTACTTCCTCAACACCTTCCCGATCGGGGTAACCCTGGGGTCCACGATGATCTTGAAGACCCCTCCCTGCTCCTCGGCGACCTTACCCTGGATCAGCAACTTGACGTAGTCACGGTGGATCTGATCGTCATTGCCGACATACATTGTGCGGAACTTCAAAAGCTTGAACTTCCTGCCGTTGCGACCGATCCGTTGCTGTTCGAAAAAGACCGGCCCGTCTGAGGTGAATTTGATAGCCGATGCGATCAGTGCAAAAGCGGGAGCGAGCAGCACCAGCCCCGTTACGCCTCCAAGGAGGTCCAGCCCACGCTTGGCTATTTCACCTGCCGTCCCTTCGAGGCTCTTTTCAGCCTGTTCGGGATAAAAGATCATGTCGAAGGCTCCGCTTTTGCCACCGCTTTCCGGATAGATGCGGAAACTGATGGTTACGCGCCGCGCTACCTCGTCTTCGAATAGCTGGCTCAGCTTCTCGCGCGCCTTTGTGGCCACCGCTTTCTTCACCTTGTCCAGGTCGTCAGCCCAGATCTCCGTCAGGATCACCCCCACCAAGGCTCCGTTGTTAAGCACCCCACAGATATCCGTTTCGCGCAGGCAGCTTTGGAGCCCCCTCCCCACGCAGCCGACAACTGAATCCGCTTCCCCACGAGCTGCGACACAGCCAAGGTTGACGAGCATGACCAAAAGCGGCTTGTTTGCCCTCTCCGCCCGCTTCCGCTCCTGGATGAGCTTCTGCCGGAAGCGGGTTTCCGGTTGCAACCCTTTGGGCAACGTTTCCCTTGCCTTTCTGCGCCATGGCAAGAAACGCCACCACACCTGTTGTATCCATCTTTTACGAGCCATGCTTTGCCTCGCTCAGTCATCTGAATGCCGGTCCGCTTCGTCTGTTTTACTTTTTTGAACGGCTTTGTCAGGGTTGCGACCGGTGGCGTATGGATGAACTAAGATAGCAACAGTCTTAGTTTTTTTTAACAATCAAAAGTATAGTTACCCCCCTGCTCATGTCAAGGCACAGCAGTTGTGACTTCCGTCACCGAACTGGCAGTATTCCGCCTACTAAAGCAGCTGCGCTTTCTGCCTGAATCCCGGTTTGAGTAGGATAGTTCGATTCTGCAGCATCTCCAGATCGCCTTCCTGGACCATCCGGTGCAAAAGCCTAGTCACTGTCTCCCGCGAAACCGAGGTGTACCCTGCGAGTTCCTTGTGAGTAAGCCTCAAGGCGATCACAGTCCCTCGGGCATCCCGCACCCCGTGCAACTGGCTCAAATGGTTCAGAATCGAACGCAGCCTTTGTTCCGCATCGGGCAGGGTGATCGCTTTGAGCACTAGTTGGGCCTCTCTGAGCCGGCGGCAAAGGATCGCGACCAGTTGCAACAGCACCTTATGATTGCCGAGGAAGAAGGTGTCGAAGGTTTCCTTGGAAAGGAGCCCGATTTCGGCGTCCTCCATGGCTATGACCGTTGCCGGGGCCGTCTTGGCATCGAGCAGCGCCATCTCGCCGAAGACATCGCCGCGTTTGTGGACCGCCAGGATCCTCTCGCTCCCTTCGCTTCCCAGGTGAACCACGCGGACCTTCCCTCCATAAACTATGTACATGTAGTTTGCGGTGTCCTCCTCGAGAAGCACCACCTGGTTTTTGTGAAAGCGTTTCTCCACTATCCTGCGCTGAACCTCGGAGAACTCCTCTGGGTCCAGGCAAGAAAAGAGCGGGATCGCCCGCAAAAGCCTGGTTCGGCCGGATTCCTCTATGCCTTTTTCGCCCTCTGGTTGCACACGCCCTCCCGCCGGTGCGGCCTAGCCGCACCCTGCTTCCTCACCAGCTTACTGCGCGATGCTCACGGTCATGCCGTTTGCGATCTTTTCCAGGCAGAGCTCCAACTGCCGCAGGCCGTCCGCTACACAGTACAAGCCGGTCGGTTCTCCCTTCTCGTGGGCTCCCAAATCCTTGGTGTTGGCGAACCGCTTCAGTTTTTCGCTCCCGCTCCGGCCGTTACCGGTCCCCGCCGGGGTGCTTGCCTTCAGGGATCCCGCGATCTCCACCGCATGGATGAATACTTTCTCCTTGCGAGCCGCAGCGACGGTCTCGTCTTTGATGTTGCTTGCGGCTACATCGCTTGCCAGAAGTACGATCGCCCTCTTCTCCGCCCGCAGGTCGCTCCTCAGGGCGTCCAACTGGGCCTGCGCCTGCTTCATCGCCTCCTCGGGGGCCGCCGGGGCGCTGGTTAGGTGCAGGTTCAGTTCAAGAAAGGCCTTGGCGAAATCGCTTTTCTGATACCCGGTACCGCAGTTGAAGGTCCCAGCTCCAGGACGGTTGTTTGCGGGTTTATAGACGCCGCAGATGGAAATTACCGGATCGGCTCCCACGGCAAAGGTCAACAGCGACATCCGGTCATCGCGCTGGCTGAAGCGTTCGCTGAAATTACCCACCCGCTGCTTCACCTCCGGACAAGAATCTCTAAGCGCGTCCGAGGATTCCAGCACCAGCACCAGCACCACGTCCGCATCCGTCCTGACCGCACGAGACCTGGCGGGAAGATCGATGCTTTCCCAGCCGAAGATCCCGGCAAAGGCGTTGGGGAGCGTCGCTGTGGCGGAAACGGTGAGGGCGCGCCTCTTTTGTTCAGACTTCCGCTCGCTCAGCTTCAATTCCGGTCCGCTGCACTGCGCACCGAAATAGTCAGCGGGGAAGTTCGCCCTGAAGTAGTTGACCGCAGCCTCACTCGCCTTTTCCTCCATGTCGTCCTCATCTTCCCCCTGTGCCAGGGCCTTGGCCGCCTCATAACTCGCGGCGTCCACCGCGGCATGGAGCTTCGCCTTTACCCCGTATGCCCTGCTGGCATCGACCGCCAGGGCCGCGAGGAAGATGCCTAAGAGCATCATCGCCACGGCGACGAGCAGTATCTGCCCCTTGGGTTGCCCCTGAAGGATCTTCATTTCCCGCCCCTGTCAGAAGATTGTCTTTGAATGAAGCACCGGCGCAAACCCATCGTCGCCCGACTTGATGAGGCTGTCGTACCGGTACAGCACCTCGAAGACCAGAATCTTTTGCCCAGGTTTCAGTGCAATGGTGCGAAAATCATCGGCCACCGAGTTGCCATCAACCCGGCTCCGCAAGCCGCTCCCCCCGTCCGCAATTATTAAAATTTACTAATTGATAAAGTATATGGGGGCACCTGCAAATGTCAATTGGAACTACAGCGTCGCCGAGGTCCCGATCCAGTGGAGAAACTGCACCGCCTCAAAAGTGAAACCCGCGCTGGACTCGCTGCAGATGCTGGGCGATCTGGTCAAGATCAGGCTCAGCGTCGGCCGCCAGCAGGACACCCTGGTTCAACTTGAAAAGCTGCGCTCCCGGTCCCTCAATTCCTGACCGCCACAACCCGGCGCCGGGCTTCGCTCCTGAGCCGGCTGCCCCTTCCCTTTCCCAAGTAGTCTCACTGACTCTTGCCCGTCAATGTTCCTCCCTTCTCCCCCCCGTTTTTAGATCCGGCGGTAAAAGTCCCCCCACCCACTGCCCCCTCGGCGCGCAGGCCCGCCAAGGGAGGGGGAGGCTTCATTTAAGTCGTGCAGATCTCCAATAGTTACGTTGGTGTTACGAATTTGGGAGAAAACGAAATTGGATTAAAGTTCCCGGCTCCTTTGCCGATGAACAAGCCATAAAACAACGGTTGCTTTTAATGACTTACAAAACGGCCAAGAAAAGCCATGCAGCCGTAACTCCAGCGGAGACCGGGCAAATTGAGTGAAATAGTATTTGTTAATGACAACCGCATCACATTCCAGGGGAGTTGCTCCCGTGAAGAGGCAGCGGAGCTCCACCGCGCGCTGGTTTGCCGGCTGAACGAACTTGTGGAGCGGAAAGCGGAACAGGCAGAGTTGGACCTCCGGCAGGTGAACCAGATCGACGCCTGCGGCTGCCAATTGCTGGCCCTTTTCCTGGAAGACCTCAGGCGACACGGCATCACAGCCGCAGCCTGCCATCTGGGGCCGGAACTAGCGGGCCAGATATCCCTTCTTGGTTTTTCCGAAACATTCTCCGTATTGCCCCCCCTTTGACGAAACGCCGGGGACTCCCGGTCGAGAAAACGAGGCAGTTAAGGAATCAAGCATGACCACTCCCAATGGAGAACAAGACGGCATCGATCTCAAACGCTTCAACCAGGTCTTCTTCGAGGAATGCGCCGAGAACCTGGCCGAAATGGAGCAGATCCTCATAGCGCTTGGAGAGTGCGAGCCGGACCACGAGCAGTTGAACGCCATCTTCCGCGCCGCCCACTCCATCAAGGGGGGGGCAGGCATCTTCGGCTTTGACGACATGACTGTGGTGACCCATGTCATGGAGTCGCTGCTCGACCTTTTGAGAAACCACGAGATCCCCTTCCGGCCGGAGATGATCGACCTGTTCCTGGAGGCGGGCGACGCCATATCCATGCAGCTTGCCGGCCACCGGGAAGGAAAGCCGGTGTGCCAGGAGGCTATCGGCCAGGTGCGCGCCAAGCTGCAGCAACTGGCGAAACCAGGCGCAAACGGCAGCGGCGCGTTGCAACCCGCAACGGAGCAGGCTTTGCCGCGGCAGGATGCCTCCCCGCTCCCCGTCCGCTGCCGGCTCACCTTCTCCCCGGATCCGGAGATCTTCCACCGCGGCATCCGCATCGAGAGCATCATCTCGGAGCTCTCCGAACTTGCGCTTGAAGGGGAATTCCACTGTCGGGCGTACCTCGCCGAAACGCCGGAGCTGGAAGATCTCGATCCCTTGCGCTGCGTCACGCGCTGGGAATTTACCCTCGCCTCGCTGGCCGGCAGAGAAAAGCTCGTCGAGGCGTTCATGTTCGTCGCCGAGGAGGAACAGCTGCAGATCGAGGAGCTGCCGTGGCAGGAGCGGCGCGCAGAGGCCGCGCAGGATGACGGCGCTCCCGAAGCCGTCGCTGCCGCCCCCCCCGGCAGGCGTGCTTACGACAGCAACGAATTGGCGACGGGCGCATTCGGGCGGCGCGGCGCGGAGGCCGAGTCCTCCATCCGGGTCAACGTGGGGAAGGTGGACCAGCTGGTCAACCAGGTAGGGGAGCTCCTGATTACCCAGGCCATGCTGGCGCAGACAGCCGCGGGCCTAGATCCCATCCTGCACCAGGCGCTGCAGCGGGGGCTGGCCCAGCTGGAGCGCAACACCCGCGACCTGCAGGGAAGCGTGATGTCGATCCGGCTGGTCCCCATCAGCATGGTCTTCAGCCGCTTCCCCCGCCTGGTGCGCGAACTGGCCGGAAAGCTCGGCAAGCAGGTGGAGTTCAGGACCACCGGAGAGGGGACCGAGCTGGACCGGGGGCTCATCGAGAAGATCGCCGACCCACTCACCCACCTGGTAAGAAACGCCCTGGACCACGGGCTGGAGACCCCGCAAGCGCGCTTTGCCCACGGCAAGGAGCCTGCCGGGACACTGCAGCTTCGGGCTTCGCAGGTGGGGGGGAGGATCGTCATCGACGTGATCGACGACGGCGCGGGGCTCAACCGCGGGCGCATCCTCGCCAAGGCGCAGGAGCGCGGCATCCCCTGCTCCGACTCCATGACCGACGACGAGGTGTGGCAGCTCATCTTCGTCCCGGGGTTCTCCACCGCCGAGGAGGTGACCGACGTCTCCGGGCGCGGCGTGGGGATGGACGTGGTGCTGAAGAACGTGCAGTCCATCGGCGGCAGGGTCCAGATCGCCTCCGAAGCGGGGATGGGCTCGCGCTTCACCATCAGCCTCCCGCTCACCCTCGCCATCTTGGAGGGGCTCACCGTCGCCGTCGGCGGGGAGAAATTCATCATCCCCATCAACGTGGTGATCGAGTCGCTGCAGCCCAAGCCGGACCAGCTGAAAACGGTGAACGGCAGGCAGGTGGTCCAGGTGCGGGGAGAGTACCTCCCCATCATCAGGCTGCACCGGATGTTCAACCTGGAGTCCCAAGTGACCGAGCCCGAGCTAGGGATACTGGTGATGGTGGAGGGGGACGGGGAGCGCGGGGCCATCCTCGTGGACGCGCTTTTGGACGAGCAGCAGGTGGTGGTGAAGAGCATAGAGACGAACTACCGGCGGGTCGAGGGGAGCGCGGGAGCGACCATCCTCGGGGACGGGCGCGTCGCGCTGATCCTCGACCTGACCGAGCTGTTCCTGATGCACAAGAAGCTTTAAGGGAGAAAGGAGGCAGAAAAACTATGCAGACAGCTCACGGCAGCGTCGAGCAAGAGACACGGTTGGAAGGGTCGGAGGAGTACCTCACCTTCACGCTGGGAAGCGAAAGCTACGGGATCGACATCCTGAAGGTCCAGGAGATCAGGGGGTACGACTGCGTCACCCGGATCGCCAACACCCCCGCCTTCATCAAGGGGGTGATCAACCTGCGCGGGGTGATCGTGCCGATCGTGGACCTGCGCATCAAGTTCAGCGTCGGGGAGGCCACCTACCACGAGTTCACCGTGGTGATCATCATCAACGTACTGGGGAAGGTGGTGGGGATCGTGGTGGACGGAGTCTCGGATGTGGTAGCGCTCCCGGCGCAGAGCATCAAGCCGCCGCCGGAGCTCGGCGCCGCCCTCGACACCCGCTACATCACGGGGCTCGGGACCTTGAACGACGAGATGCTCATCCTGGTGGATATCGAGAAGCTGATCGGCAGCGAGGAGCTGCAGGTCGTCGACCATAGCACGGAAAACATTCAAAAAGAGGTGGTGAACATATGAAAGCGACCGCGTTTAGTGACTGGAAGATCTTGACCAAAATTCTCAGCATCTCCGTAGCGACCATCGTGATGATGGCGCTGGGGGTGATGTTCTACGTGCTCCCGTTCATGCAGAACAAGCTGATGGCAGAGAAGGTCGACGCCACCAAGGCCGTGGTGGACGTCGCCTACGACGTCATCACCAACAACTACAACGCCTACAAGGCGGGGGCCAAGACCCTGGAGCAGGCGCAGGCCGACGCGCTGAAGCAGATCGGAGAGATGCGCTACCAGGGTAACGAGTACTTCTGGGTCAACAACATGGACACCAAGGTGCTGATGCACCCCATCAGGCCGGAGCTGATCGGCAAGACCCAGTACGACAACAAGGACCCCAACGGCAAGAAGCTCTACGTCGAGTTCGTCAACATCTGCAAGGAGAAGGGCGAAGGGGTGGTGGACTACATGTGGGCCAAGCCCGGCTCCACGGCCCCGGTCCCGAAGATCTCCTACGTGATGCTGATGAAGGAATGGGGCTGGATCGTGGGGAGCGGCATCTACGTAGACAACGTCACCGTCGAGATGAACAAGATGAAGTGGCAGATCATCGGCGCGACCTTCGGGCTGGCGCTCGTCATCTTCGCCTTCGCCTGGTTCGTGGCGAGGAAGATCAAGGAGGCGCTGGACCAGGCCATCGCGGCTTCGAAACGGATCGCCTCGGGCGACCTCACCGCCCACATCGAGGTGAAGAGCAAGGACGAGACCGGCGAGTTGCTCGGCTCGCTCGCCGAGATGAACGAGGGGCTCGCCCGCATCGTGGGTGAGGTGAGAAACGGCGCCGAATCGATCGCCACCGCCACCGAGGAGATCGCGGCAGGCAACGCCGACCTCTCGCAGCGCACCGAGGAGCAGGCAAGCGCCCTGGAGGAGACCGCCTCCAGCATGGAAGAACTCACCTCCACGGTGAAGCAGAACGCGGACAACGCCCAGGCCGCGAACCAGCTCGCCATCAACGCCAGCGGCGTGGCGGTCAAGGGGGGCGAGGTGATCAACCGGGTGGTCACCACCATGGAGTCGATCACGGACAGCTCCAAGAAGATTTCCGACATCATCGGGGTCATCGACGGCATCGCCTTCCAGACCAACATCCTGGCCTTGAACGCCGCCGTCGAGGCGGCGCGCGCAGGCGAACAGGGGAGAGGCTTCGCCGTGGTCGCGGCCGAGGTGAGGAGCCTGGCGCAGCGAAGCGCCGCTGCCGCCAAGGAGATCAAGGCCCTGATCGAGGACTCGGTGGGGAAGGTCCAGGACGGAAGCCGCCTGGTCGAGGAGGCCGGGCGCACCACCCAGGACATCGTCACCAGCATCAAGAGGGTGACCGACATCATGGCTGAGATCTCCGCCGCCTCGCTGGAGCAGTCCAGCGGCATCGAGCAGGTGAACACGGCCATCACCCAGATGGACGACGTGACCCAGCAGAACGCGGCGCTGGTCGAGGAGGCCGCGGCCGCCGCGGAGTCGCTCGAAGAGCAGGCCCAGCAGCTGGTGCAGGTGGTGGCCCGCTTCACCCTGGAAAGTTCGCCCAAGACCCAGGCGCCCGCGGAGAAGCGCAAGGCCGCTGCCGGCCTTGCGGCCAGGCAGAAGGCCCCCGAGAAAAAAGGAAGGGCGCTCACCGCGGCGGGGGTAAAGCCGCGGGAACAGCGGCCGGTCAAGGCGGCTGCGGCTGCGGCCGAGGTAGCCGAGCTTGACGACGATTGGAAGGAATTCTGAGAACGCAGCAGGAAAAAAGCGTGGAGCGGCGCTTTTCGGGAGGGGGGTTCGCCTCCCTCCCGGACGCGTTCCACTACCCCCTTACCGACGACGACTTCGCGCGCGTGCGCGGGCTCATCTACCGCATGGCCGGAATATCCCTGGCGCCGGGGAAGTTCGACATGGTCTACAGCCGCCTGGCGCGCAGGCTGCGCGTGCGGGGGCTGGAATCCTTCGCCCAGTACCTGAGGCTGGTAGAGCTGGGGGACGAGGAGGAGTCGGAGGCGTTCATCAACGCCCTCACCACCAACATGACCTCGTTTTTCCGGGAGCCGCACCACTTCCGGATGCTGGCGGAGCGCCTGGCAAAACGCGGCGGCCGCCCGGTCTCCATCTGGAGTTGCGCCTCATCCAGCGGCGAGGAACCCTACTCCATCGCCATGACGGCGCTGGAGGCGCTCGACGACCCGTCGGGGCTCGACATCCTGGCCAGCGACATCGACACCGCAGTGCTCGCCAAGGCGAGACAGGGGATCTATCCCATCGACCAGCTGGCCAAGGTCCCGCTGCACCTGCGCAAGCGCTTCTTTATGAGGGGTGAGGGAAAAAACGACGGGTTCGCCCGGGTGAAGGAAGAGCTGCGGCAGCCGGTCACTTTCCGGCGCCTGAACCTTCTGGACGAGAAGTGGCCCATCCACGGCAAGTTCGACTTCGTCTTCTGCCGCAACGTGATGATCTACTTCGACCGGGAGACCCAGCACGCCATCCTGAAGAGGATCGCGCGGGTGCTGAACCCCGACGGGCTGCTCTTCGTCGGGCACTCGGAAAGCTTTCATCACACCCAGGAGCTGTTCAAGCTCTGCGGCACCACGGCTTACACGCTTAGAGGCTGAAGGGAGAAGCGATGCTGCTAGCTGAGCGGCAATCCGGCAGGGGTAGCTATTTCGAACCGGAATTCGGCACGGTGGCCGTCAAGATCGTCGCCGGGGAGTGCTTCACCACGGCCGACCCCATCGCCATCACCACGGTGCTCGGCTCCTGCGTCTCGGTCTGCCTCTACGACATAGAGCGCGGGGTGGGAGGGATGAACCACTTCATGCTCCCGGAACTTCTGCAGGGAAGAGGCGCCTCCCCCTGCTCCCGCGCCTGCAGCAGCAACTGCTGCGCCCGCTACGGCAGCTGCGCCATGAGGCAGCTTTTGCAGCAACTGGAGCAGTTGGGGAGCAACCGGAGCCGGCTGGCCGCCAAGGTCTTCGGGGCGGGGCGCGTGATGGCTATGGCCACCGACATAGGCGCCAGCAACGCCTCCTTCGCCCTGGAGTACCTGAGGCAGGAGGGAATACCGGTAGTCGCGTCGGACCTGGGGGATTGCTGCCCCCGCAAACTGGTGTTTTTCCCCCGGACCGGGAAGGCCTGGGTGAAAAGGATGCGGGATCTTCCCGCTGCAAGAGGATAGATGGCAATAAAGGTTCTGATAATAGACGATTCCGCGCTGATACGCTCGCTGCTCACCGAGATCATCAACGCCGAGCCGGACCTGCAGGTGGTCGGCACCGCGCCCGACCCGCTGGCGGCGCGGCAGCGGATCAAGGAGCTGAACCCGGACGTACTGACCCTGGACGTGGAGATGCCGAAGATGGACGGGCTCGCCTTCCTGGAAAAGCTGATGCGGCTGCGCCCCATGCCGGTGGTCATGGTCTCCTCGCTCACCGAGAAGAGCTCTGCGGTGACGCTCAAGGCGCTGGAGATGGGGGCCTTCGATTTCGTCACCAAGCCGAAGATAGATATCCGCAGCGGCATCATGGAGTACGCCGGCGAGCTGACCGAGAAGATCCGCTGCGCCTACCTCTCCGGGCGCAGGATGAAGCGGGCGCGGGGAGGAGAGGTTCGCCCAGCCCCGGAAAAGCTTTCCGCCGACGCTGTCCTCCCCAACCGGCGGGACCACTTCTCCTCCACGGAGAAGGTGATCGCGGTCGGGGCCTCCACCGGCGGGACCGAGGCGCTGAAGACCTTCCTCGCCGCGCTCCCCCCCGACTGCCCGGGGATACTGGTGACCCAGCACATGCCGGAGACCTTCACCAAGACCTTTGCGGCGCGCCTGAACGGGCTTTGCCAACTGGCGGTGAAGGAGGCCGAACACGGGGAGCGGGTGCTGCCGGGGCATGCCTACGTGGCACCCGGCAACCGCCACCTGATGCTGGCCAGAAGCGGCGCCAACTACACCGTGGCGCTGGGGGACGGCCCACCGGTCTCCCGGCACCGCCCCTCGGTGGACGTGCTCTTTCGCTCCGCGGCCAACTGCGCCGGTGCGAACAGCCTCGGGATCATCATGACCGGCATGGGGGACGACGGCGCCGCCGGGATGCTGGAGATGCACGCGGCGGGGGCGAGAACCATCGCCCAGGACGAGGAGAGCTGCGTCGTCTTCGGCATGCCGAAGGAGGCGATCGCCCGCGGCGGCGTCGACGAAGTGGTGCCGCTTGAGGAGATCGCGGGGCGGCTCGTCGCCTGGCTTGCCTCGCACGGCAGGAGAAGTTTCAGGGTGTAGCTGCCGGCAAGAAAAAGGCGCCCTCACCCCGGCCCTCTCCCAGAGGGAGAGGGGGAATGGACAGAGGCATCGGTATGAAGCGGCATGGCCCGTTGAGCAAAGGAAAGACGTGAGGATACACACAAGCAAAATTTCCGTCGTCGTCCTTTTCAGCGCGGTGAGCATCGCGCTGGTGATGATGGCGGCAAGCCACCTCATGCTCGGGCAGATCCGGGAGGAGGCCGTGCGCCAGGCCAGCAGGCAGCAGGAAAGCAGCATGTCGGCCCTATGGGAGCAGATGGCGCGCCGCGGCAGGAACTTCCGCATCGAGGAGGGCAAGCTCTACGTCGGGGACTACTACGTCCTGAACGACAACAGCGAGATTCCGGACCGCATCTTCGCCATCACCGGGAGCAGGGCCACCATCTTCATGGGAGACATCCGGGTCGCCACCAACATCATGCGGTCCGACGGCACCCGCGCGATAGGGACAAAGATGATCGGCCCCGCCTATCAGGCCATCTTCGGCGAGGGAACCAGCTACCGCGGCGAGGCCGATATCCTCGGCATTCCTTACTTCACCGCCTATGACCCGGTGCGGGACATGCACGGCAAGATCATCGGCGCCCTCTTCGTGGGGGTGAAGCAGAGCGAGTACCTGGCAAGCTACGACCGGATCAACCTGAAGATCCGCGCCATCAGCGTATTGTTGGCAGCGATCTTCGTCCTTATGGCTGCGCTTTTGATCCAGGTCCGCAAGAAAAGCGAGATCGCGGCACAGCAGCAGCTCGCCTTCCAGCAGCTGCTTTTGGACACCATACCCAGCCCGATCTTTTCCAAGGACGCCCGAGGGCGCTACAACCTCTGCAACAAGGCCTTCCAGGAGTACGTGGGGGTGCCGAGCGAGGAGCTTTTGGGGAAGACGGTTTTCGACCTTTGGCCCAGGGAGCTGGCGGAGCAGTACCAGCGCATGGACCAGGTCATCATGGAAAGCTCCGGAACGCAGATCTACGAGTCGCAGGTCAAGTATGCGGACGGCACCCTGCACGACGTGCTCTTCCACAAGGCGGCTTTCCGGGACGAAAAGGGGACCCCCGCCGGGCTGGTCGGCGTCATCCTGGACATCACGGAGCGCAAGGAGGCCGAGATGGAGAACAGCAGACTCGCGGCGCAGATGCACCAATCCCGGATGGTAGAGTCGCTGATGATCCAGCTGAACCACGACCTGAACACCCCGCTTACCCCCCTGTTCGCCCTGCTCCCCATGATCGAGAAACAGGTGGACGACCCGGGGCTCAGGAGAATGCTGGAGATCTGCCAGCAGTGCGCGAACCAGATCAAGGGGCTGGCCGAGAAGTCCCTGGACCTGGTCCGGATCTCGTCCGGCCGCCCCCAGTTGATCCCGGTCAAGCTCGCCTGCACGGCGGAGTTCGCCTGCGGCGAAGTCGCGGCCTCCCTGGCGCTGCGCGGCGTGACCTGCCACAACGACATCCCCGCCGACCTGTGGGTCTTGGGAAGCGCGGAACAGCTCTCACTGCTCTTCAGGAACCTGCTCACCAATGCCGCGCGCTACGCCCGTGCCAACGGGCACATCGTGCTGGGGGCCGCGCCCAAGGACGGGATGGTGCAGGTCTGCGTCCAGGACGACGGCGAGGGGCTGGACCAGGAGCACCTGGCCCTGGTCTTCAACGAGTTCTTCAAGGCCGATCCGGCCCGCCAGGACGTGAACACGCAGGGGCTGGGGCTGGCCATCTGCAAGCGGATCATCGCCAACCACGACGGCAGGATCTGGGCGGAGAGCCCCGGCAAGGGGCAAGGGACCACCATCTTCTTTACGCTTAACCCCGCCGGCGATGCGCCGGAGGAAGCCAAGCCCGATCATCCAGGGAGTTACGGCATATGAGCCGCCTTTCCATCGAGCAACTGAAGGCGCGCATCGGCATCACCGTCGGGATCATCGTCGTCGCGGTATTGTGCGTCTCCGGCCTGGGGGGCGCCCCGAAGCTGCCGGCAGCTGCGGATGGCGGCGCGCAACTGCTGCTCGGCCACCCGTTGCAGCATGCGCTGCTGACGCTGGTTTTGTGCCTGCTGATCCTGGCCCTCACCACCCTTTTGTTCCGGCACCTGGACCGCTTGAAGCAGGCGCAGCTCATGGTGGAGGGGCAGAAGGCGGAACTGGCGATAAAGGCCGCCCAGATCGACGCCGCCAACGACAGCATCCTGCAGGTCGACGAGGAGGGGCGGCTGCTCCACTTCAACCAGGCGCTCTGCCGGCTCACGGAGTACGATTGCGACGAGCTGTCGGGGATGCGGCTGCAGGAGATCGAACCGCCGGAATACGGCGGCCGGTTCGAGGCGATCGTTAACGGGCTGCGGGAATCGAAAGAGGCGACCTTCGAAAGCGTCTATCTCACCAAAGGCGGGGCTGCCGTTCCGGTCGAGGTCCATTCCCGCCTGCTGGAGGGCGAGAGCAAGACCCAGATCCTCGCCATCGCCCGGGACATCACCGAGAGAAAGCGCAGCGAGCAAAGGGAGCGCTGCCGGCTGAACACCCTGGAGCGGATAGCGACGGACGCCTCGCTCGACGAGCTTTTGGGGTGCGTGGTGAGGTACGTAGAGCAGGAGATCCCGGGTTCGCTCTGCTCGGTCCTTCTGGTGGACGAATCCGGCACCAGGCTGCGCCACGGCGCCGCCCCCTCGCTCCCCGAGGCCTACAACCAGGCGGTGCACGGCCTTCGGATCGGCAAGGGAAAAGGGTCCTGCGGGACCGCCGCCTTCCTCAGGCAACGGGTAGTGGTGGAGGATCTGGGGTCGCACCCGTACTGGAACGGGTTCCAGCCCGCCCGGGATGCGGGGCTTTCCGCCTGCTGGTCCGAGCCGGTCTTCGCCTCCAACGGCATCCTGCTCGGGACCCTGGCGGTCTATCACCGCGAGCCCCGCGCCCCCGACAACGACGACCTGCGCCTCATGGAGTCGGCGGCCCATCTGGCCGGGATCGCCATCGGAAGGGTGCGGGCCGACGACGGCAGGCGGGTTTTGGAGGATCAACTGCGCCACAGCCAGAAGATCGAGGCCGTGGGGCAGCTGGCGGCGGGGGTGGCGCACGACTTCAACAACCTGCTGACGCCGATCATAGTCTACGCCGACATGCTGCGGCAGTACTGCCCGGCGGGAAGCACCCAGGCGCGCATGGTGGACGCCATGGGTCAGGCGGCCCAAAAGGCGGGGGATCTGACCCAGAAGCTCCTCTCCTTCGGGCGCAAACAGGCGCTCCACGTGGAGCAATTGGACCTGAACGAGGTGATCGTCTCCTTCAGGGACATACTGCGTGCCACCGCGCGGGACAACGTCACCATCGACCTGCGGCTTTCCCCGGGTGCCGCCAAGGTGCAGGCGGACCGGGGGCAACTGGAGCAGGTGCTTTTGAACCTCCTTTTGAACGCCCAAGACGCCATCGACGGAACCGGCTCGATCTGCGTCGAGACCGGGCACCTGATACTGGACGAGGAGTTCCACAGGCAGCATCCGGTCGCCAAGCCCGGGCACTACATACTGCTCGCCTTCTCGGACGACGGCTGCGGCATGGCGGAGGAGACGCTCAGGCACATGTACGAGCCCTTCTTCACCACCAAGGAGACAGGGCGCGGCACCGGCCTCGGGCTCGCCACCGTGTACGGCATCGTCAAGCGCCATGGCGGCTGCATCGACGTCAAGAGCCGCCCCGGAGAGGGGACCAGGTTCGGCATCTATCTCCCCGCCAGTTCCAGCAGCGCAGAACCTGTCACGGCCTCACCCTCGCGCGCCGCGATCCCCCCCGCCGCGGGAAAGGGAAAGACCATCCTCCTCGTCGAGGACAACGCCATGATCCGCGAGGTGGCAGAGGATCTGCTCGCCTCCTTCGGCTACGCGGTCTTGGCGGCCCAAAGCCCGGCCCGGGCGCTGGAGCTTGCCAAGGAGCAGCAAACGATAGACCTCTTGGCGACCGACGTGGTCATGCCCGAGATGACCGGACCCGAGCTCTACGAGAAACTGCTTGAAAATTACCCGGGGCTACCGGTACTGTACATCTCCGGCTACAGCGCGGGGCTCCTGCCGCTCGACGAGAGCCAGCGCCAGGACGCCATCTTCCTGGCCAAGCCCTTCACCCTGGAACAGTTCATGGGCAAGATCGGGGAGATGCTCGGCTCGGACCTCCTCCCGGCGGTGCAGACGCCGCTGGACGAGGCGATGGCCAGGCTGGTAACGAGAAGCTCCCGGCTAGTCAAGGACCCAGCGGATATATCCGCCACAGCATAAAGGAAGGTGCACATGAATAACCGGATAATGATCGTGGACGACAACGAATACGTACGGGCATCGGTCGAGATAATCTGCAGTTCGGCGCAGCTCGACCTGGCCACGGCCGCCAGCGGGCCGGAGTGCCTGAAGCACCTGGAATCGGGATTCAAGGGGATCATCCTGATGGACATCATGATGCCCGGCATGGACGGCTGGGACACCATCAGGGCGATGGTGGACCGGGGGCTCTACGACGGGAACATCGTCGTGATGCTCACCGGGATGGGGGAGCCGGACGGCAAGATGGAGGGTCTGCAGGAATACGTCTCGGACTACATGACCAAGCCCTTCGGCCCGGACCAGCTGATCGAATCGCTTGAGTACTACCTTACCCTTTTGAACACCCCGGTGGACTATGAGCGCTAGGAATCTGGTGGTCATCGGAGTTTCCACCGGTGGGCCGCTGACCCTCAAGGCCCTGTTCCGGGAGTTGCCGGCGCTCGATGCGGCCTTCGTCGTGGTGCTCCACATCACGCCGCAGATGGACTACCGCATCGCCCAGGGGCTGGACGCGGTCGCCTCCATGCCGGTAGCGCTCGCCGAAGACCAGGAGTTCCTGAGAAGCGGCAGGATCTACCTGGCCCCCGGAGGGTTCCACCTGAGGCTGGACGGCAACCAGCGGGTCGTGCTCTGCGAGGGGCCGCGCGTCAACTACGTCCAGCCGGCCGCCGACGTCGCCATGCTCTCGCTCACCCGGCAGCTCAAAGGTAAGCTGGTCGGCATCGTACTGACCGGCATGGGGAAGGACGGCGCCGAGGGGATCAGGCACATCAAACAGATAGGGGGGATCACCATGGCGCAGGACCAGCAATCCTCCACCATCTACGGCATGCCGAAAGCGGCCGCCGAAACAGGCGCCGTCGACTTCGTGCTCCCCCCGCAAAAGATCGCAGCCAAACTAAGGGAGATCCTCGACCCGCTTTAGCCGCTCAGTCGGATGCCGCCTGGCTGCGCCACTCCTCCGCCGCATGCTGCAGCAGGAAGTCGACGAAGGCGCGGTTGGCAAGGGAGAGATAGGTATCCTTCTTCCAGGCGATCAGGAGGTCCAAGTGCAGCGGCGGGTCGAAGGGGACGGCGACCAGGTCGGTATCGGCCGCAACCACCATCCTGAGGAAGATGGAGATCCCGGTGCCGTTTCGCACCAGCGACTTCACCAGCGAGAATAGGTTGGTCTCGAAGACGATATTGGGCGCGCTCCCGGCCCCTTTCAGCACCTCCAGGAAGAACTCCCGGATGTAGTACCCCTCCTTGTAAAAGACCAGCGGCTCGCGGATGAACTCCACGAGGCTCACCGACTTACGTTGGGCGAAGGGGTGATCCGGCGGCACGCAGATCACGATCTCCTCCCGCAGGAAGCGGCGCACCTCCAGCGTCTCCGGGAAATTCCCCCCCGCCACCACCCCCATGTCCAGCTCCCCTTGACCGATCATCTTCTGGATGCGCCAGGCCCCCTCACCCAGGACCGAAAGGTGCAACTGCGGGTAGCTTTTCTTGAAGTCCCGGATGATGTCGGGGAAGAAATAGGCGCTGATCATGGGAGGGATGCCGAGCCTCACCTCCCCCTTGCTGAGCCCTTTCAGCTCCGCCATCTCCAATTCGGCCGCCCTCAGATCGTCGAGTATGCGTTTCGCATGCGGAAGGAAAATCTCCCCCTCGGCGGTGAGGGATACCTTCTTGTCCTGACGGTTGAAGAGGGAGAGCTCCAGCTCCTGTTCCAGCTTCTTCACCGCCATGCTGACGGCCGGCTGCGCTATGTGCAGCGCCTCCGCGGCCTTGGTGAAATTTTTCACCCTGGCCACCTCGATGAAGTACCTCAATTGCCTGACGTCCATCCGATCCTCCATAAGCATTAACTATCAAAGCGATAAATATTATATATTTTTCTTATTGTGAAGCAACCGATATAGTCGTTCCAATGAGAGGTACAGGACCATGGGATCGATAAAAAGCGGAACCAGGAGATACCGGCAGATCAACCTTGCTTTCTTCATGGCCGGCTTCGTCACCTTCATCACGCTCTACGACGTGCAGCCGCTGCTGCCCGAGTTCTCACGGGAATTCGGCGTCGCCGCCGCCTGGGGGAGCCTGCCGCTCTCGATAACCACCTGCGCCCTCGCCGTCGCCATGCTCTTCGCCGGTACCATCTCGGAAACGATGGGACGGAAAAAAGTGATGGTGGCCTCTCTGGTCGCGACCTCCCTCCTGGCGTTTCTCACCTCGCAGACCTCCACCCTCCCCGAACTGGTCGCGGTTAGGCTGGTCCAGGGGGTGGTGCTCGCGGGGCTTCCGGCAGTGGCGATGGCGTACCTGAGCGAAGAGATCGCCCCCGCGTCGCTCACCTCCGCCATCGGCCTCTACATAAGCGGCAACGCCATCGGCGGCATGACCGGAAGGATCTTCACCGCCACCATGACCGAGTTGGTCTCCTGGCGCTCCGCCCTGGCCGTGATCGGGATAGCGTGCTTCTTGCTGAGCCTTTACTTCGCCAAGTCGCTCCCCCCTTCGGAGAATTTCAAGCAAAGGCCCTTCGCCGCGCGCTACTTCTTCACCTCGCTCTTCAAGCAGTTGCAGGACCCGGGGCTTCTCTGCCTCTACGGCATTTCCTTCCTCATCATGGGGAGCTTCGTCACGCTCTACAACTACATCACCTTCAGGCTCCTGGGCTCACCCTATTACCTGAGCCAGTCGCTGGTGAGCCTCATCTTCCTGGTCTACATGCTCGGCTCCTTCAGTTCGTCCATGGTGGGGGGGCAGGTGGAGCGCTTCGGAAGGAGCCGCATGCTCTTTCTCACCATCGCCACCATGGTTGCCGGGGCGCTGATCACGCTGGCCCATGACGTCCCCACCGTCGTTGCGGGAATCGGCGTTTTCACCTGCGGCTTCTTCGGCGCCCACACCATCGCTTCGGCATGGGTCGGGAGCAGGGCGAAAAGCGCCCGGGCGCAGGCGGCGTCACTCTACCTCTTCTTCTATTACCTGGGATCGAGCGTCTCCGGGACCGTCGGGGGGCTCTTCTGGGCCCGGCACGGCTGGGTCGGGGTGGTGCTATTGATCATGGGGCTTCTCTGCCTGGGGCTGTTCCTTTTGAAGGCGCTAACGCTTTGTGCCGAGGGAAGCTGCAACGCCAAAAACGCCGTAGCAAGGCTGGACGCGCTGAGCAGTTGAACCCTCAAGTTCCGCAAATGGCCGCCGATATGTCCCCTATCAGCAGGGACAAGGAGCAAGCCATGTCGGACTTAATACGTGTAGCAAACGGGGTAGCGATACCCCTGGAAATGCTGGGAACCTGGGACCGGGTTGCCGAGCTGGCCGCCAAATACGGGCCGGTGTTCGAGGCGGACCTGGTTCGCCTGGGTTTCAATCTGCGCCCGATCTACAACCTCAACAACTCCATCGGAGGCGAGCAGGCCATCGCCTTCGGCACCGCCACCTCTTCGAGCCTGCAGTTCGTCGTGCGCCCCGACATCTACCACGCGATGGTGGGGAGCATCGTCCACTGAAAGCCCCCCCCTTCCGGACCGGTGGTGGCATGATCCACCGGCAAGCGCCCCCCACCCGACAAGAACCAACAGCTTCCCCCATAGCTTTTGATGCCGCGGGTCCTCTTCGTGGCACCTCCCTCACCCGGCCTGCGGCCACCCTCTCCCAGAGGGCGAGGGTAAGCCACCGCCTATCCTCCCTCTCCCTCTCCGCCCCGCCAAAAGACAAAAAAGATCCCGATGGCCAGAATCTTCGTTTTATGACTTAGGTCAAGGTCCGGCTCCACATTTGCCGTTAATGTGGGTCCATCGAAAGACGGCACCCGTGACCCGGGCAACCAGGTACGGCCGAGATAATACGCCCAGGAGAGACGGATGAAAAACTTGATCAAAAGCTTATTCGGAATTTCGACCTCAACCAACAACAATGAGAAAAAGGGGGAAACGATGGAAAACATGTTCTGCTTTCAGTGCGAACAGGCTGCAAACGGTGGTTGCTCCAAGGTAGGCGTCTGCGGCAAGCAGCCGGACGTAGCGGCACTCCAGGACCTGCTGGTCTACACCATGAAAGGGATCGCCTTCTGGGCGGACAAGGCCCGCGGCAAAGGGGTGAAGAACGCCGAGATCGACCACTTCATGATTGACGGACTCTTCACCACGGTCACCAACGTAGACTTCAGCGCCGAAGAAGTGGCCAAGCTGGTGCGCAAGGGCGCCACGCTGCGCGACAAAGCACAGTCCCTCTTCGAGCAGGCCAACGGCGGCGCTTACGCCGGCGCGGTCCCAGAAACAGCCAAGGGGTTCACCGCAACCACCACCGCCGAACTGGTCGCCCTGGGCGCCGCACACGGCGTCAAGTCTGACGAGATCGATGCGGACGTGAAATCGGTCCAGGAAATCATCGTTTACGGGATGAAAGGTTACGCAGCGTACGCCCACCACGCGCTGGTGATCGGCCGCGAGAACGACGAGATCTACGCCTTCACCCACAAGGCGCTGGCAGCCACCCTCGACCTGACCCTGGGCCTCATGGACTTCGTCGGCCTCGCCATGGAGTGCGGCCGCATCAACCTGGTGACCATGGAGCTCCTCGACAAGGCCAACACCGACAGCTTCGGCCACCCGGTACCGACCCCGGTACAACTCGGCACCAAGGCGGGCAAGGCGATCCTCGTTTCCGGCCACGACCTCCGCATGCTGGAAGAGCTCCTGAAGCAGACCGAAGGCAAAGGGATCAACATCTACACCCACGGCGAGATGCTCCCGGCGCACGGCTACCCCGGCCTCAAGAAGTACGCCCACCTGGCAGGCAACTTCGGCGGCGCATGGCAGGACCAGGCCAAGGAATTCGTCAACTTCCCCGGCGCCATCATCTTCAACACCAACTGCATCCAGCGCCCGGCCGAAAGCTACAAGGACCGCCTCTTCACCTGGGGCCTGGTACAGTGGCCGGACGTCAAGAACATCAACGGCATGGACTTCACCCCGGTCATCGACAAGGCGCTCGCGCTTCCCGGCTTCGAAGAGAACCCCGGCCAGGAGATCCTCACCGGCTTCGGGCACAACGCGGTGCTCGGCGTGGCCGACAAGGTCATCGAGGCGGTCAAGGCAGGCGATATCCGTCACTTCTTCCTGATCGGCGGCTGCGACGGCGCGAAGAGCGGCCGTAACTACTACACCGAGTTCGCCGAGAATGTTCCGAAGGACTGCGTCATCCTGACTCTGGCCTGCGGCAAGTACCGCTTCAACAAGCTCGACTTCGGCGACATCGGCGGCATCCCGCGCCTTCTGGACATCGGCCAGTGCAACGACGCCTACTCCGCGATCCAGATCGCCGTGGCTCTTGCCGGCGCCTTCAACTGCGGCGTAAACGAGCTGCCCCTCTCCTTCATCCTCTCCTGGTACGAGCAGAAGGCGGTGGCGATCCTCCTCACCCTGCTCCACCTGGGCGTGAAGAACATCAAGCTCGGACCGAGCCTGCCGGCCTTCATCACCCCGAACGTACTCAACTTCCTGGTTGAGAACTTCAACATCGGGCCGATCGGGACCGCCGAAGGCGACCTGAAGCAGATCCTCGGCTAGAACCAAAGGCCCTCACCACAGAGGGGACACAGAGGTTCACAGAGGAAAAGCAAAAACCATGACGTAAAGAAGGCGGCCCCGGAATCGGGGCCGCCTTTTCTATTGACGGGTGCAAACAAAGGCCGCAACTGACTGCGGCCTTTGCGTGCGAGCTATGATCATAAAAGGTGGAGGTTCTATTCCTCCTTCTTTTTCCCGGCCTCTGTTTCAGGGATGACGCTTTCGCAGATGATCTTCTTGCTGTACTGCATGTGTGAGTACAGGAACCCTCCTCCCAGCGTAGTGGGCGAGCAGACGTTGTCAGGCGAGTTGGCGTTCACCAGGCAAATTGAGCAGGTCACCGTCGGGTTGTCAGTCAGTTTCTCCACCTCTTCAACTTTTCCCTTGCTGTGCAGGTAGCAGATGTGATGCTCGTGATCGCCTGCGCAGACATTTGTTTCTTTCGGCCCCATCTGAGTCTCCCCCTGTTTTGTGTTGAGCACCACAACATGCTAACTCTTTTCGCTTCCGCTGTCATCCACCGGCCGCTTTGAAGCTTTAGTCCTGTTGTAGGTTTCTCAGATTCTCTCCGTGTTCTTCGCGGCTAGCGGTTTACCGTTGCTGCAAAGACTTTTTCTTCTGCTTCAACGATTCCTTCAACCTTTTCTGTGCCTGAGCTATCAGCATCTGATGCGTCCCCTCGCCGCTTTCCCCTTCTGCGGGGTTGCGCTGCAGATAGCTGCCGTCGGGCTGCATGTCCCAGGCGGAACGGTGGTCGGCGTCGTAGCAGTCGAACACCGCACGCAGTTCGGCGACAAATTCGGGAGCCGTCACCGGGCAGAGGATCTCGACCCTCGCCTCCAGGTTTCTTTTCATGGCGTCAGCCGAGGCGATGAAGTATTCCCCAGCTCCCCCGTTGCGGAAATAGTAAAGCCTCGCGTGTTCCAGGAAGCGCCCGACGATGCTGGTCACGCGGATATGATCCGAGAGCCTGGGGATGCCGGGTCTCAGCCTGCAGGTATCCCGCACGTAGAGATCGACCTTCACCCCCGCCATGGAGGCCCGGTAGAGGGCCTTCACTATGTCGCCGTCCTCCAGCGCGTTCATCTTGAACTGGATCACCCCGCCGCCATTCTCCAAGTGCAGCGCCATCTCCCGTTCAATCCGCGCCAGGAGCGCCTTTTTGAGCAGCTTGGGCGCGGGCATGACGGCGCGGTAGTTGCGCTTGGCCGAAAACCCGGTGGTTAAGTAGTTGAAGAGCTCGGTGACGTCCTGCGCGATCACCTCGTCGCAGGTGATGAGCCCTATGTCGCTGTAGATGCGCGCGGTCTCGGTGTGGTAGTTGCCGGTGCCGACGTGGACGTAGCGGCGCAGCCCCTGATAGTCCTGCCGCACCACGAGGATCACCTTGCAGTGGGTCTTAAGCCCCACTACGCCGTAGGTCACGTGGATCCCCGCCTCCTCCATCAGCTCGGCGAAGCGGATGTTGGCCGCCTCGTCGAAGCGCGCCTTCAGCTCCACTACCACGGCGACCTGCTTGCCGTTTTGTGCCGCCAGAATCAGGGCGTCGATGATCCGGCTCTGGCTAGAGGTGCGATACAGGGTCATCTTGATGGCCCGGACCTTGGGGTCGGTCCCCGCCTCGCGCAGGAACCTCTCCACCGAGGTGGAAAAGGAGACATAGGGGTGCTGCAAAAGGATCGCCCCCGTGTCCCGGATGGTGTGGAAGATGTTGCGCGAGGCCAGAAGCTGCGGGTGGTCGATGGGATGATGGGGGGGATCGTGCAGGCGCGGGTAGTCGAGCTTCGAGATCTCGAACAGGTCCCTGAGCGCGAGCATCCCCTGCACCTCGAAGACGTCGTTCGCCTCGTCCAGCTCCAGCTCCGCCGCCAGCCGCCCGCGGTGCAGCGGCTCCATCCCGGCGCCGACCTCCAGCCTGACTATGGGCGCGAACTTCCGCTCCTTCAGCTCCGACTCGATCATCGCCATCAGGTCGTCCGCCTCTTCCTCGTCCTTCTCGGTGTTGGCGTTGCGGGTGACCCGGAAGATCTCGCAGGAGACGATGAGCATGCCGGGAAAGAGCATGTCCAGGTTGTTCATCATCACCTGTTCGAGCGGGATGAAGTGATCCCCCTTCCCCACCCTGATGAAGCGCGGCGTTCCGAGACCTACCGGGACCTTGACCCGCGCCAGGGAGATCTCGCGCGCCTTGGGGTAGCGCAGGGCGACCAGCAGGTTGAGCGAGAGGTTGGAGATGAAGGGAAACGGATGCGCCGGGTCGATGGATTGAGGGGTCAAAAGCGGATAGATGTTGGCGTAGTAATGCTCGCGCAGTTGCTTCTTTTCTTTGGCGGAGAGGGTGTCGTAGCTCTCGATGACGATCCCTTTCGCCTCCAGGAGCTGCAGCACCGTCTTGAAGGCGTCCCTTTTCTGCGCCTCGATCTCGCGGATCATGCTGCGGCACTCGGTCACCTGCTGCAAAGGGGTGCGGCCGTCCAGGGTGAGCTCGTGCAGCCCCGCCCCGATCTGCTGCTTAAGGCCGCCGATCCTTTTCATGTAGAACTCGTCTAGGTTGCCGCTCACGATGGCGATGAACTTCAGCCGTTCCAAAAGCGGCGTCCGCTCGTCGATCGCCTCGTGCAGCACGCGCCGGTTGAACTCAAGCCAAGTCAGCTCGCGGTTCAGATACCATTGGCTGTCGCCCAAGTCGAACTCGGCTTCTGGATCGCCCAGCTTCGAAGTGACGGCTCCTTTGGCCGCGCCCTTCGCCTTGGCCGCTTTCTGCTTGTTCGCCTTGGGCTTGACGCTCTTCGCCTTGGGAGTTTTCTTCTTGGTGCCGCTATTTTTGGCAGGGGTTTCGACCGATGCAACAGTCAAGGCGTCCACTATCGCTTCTGCGGGTGCATCCTGTTCACTGGCGGGGGGCGTAATGGCAGGAAATTCGAGAGTACTGACAGGAGTCTTTTCACCTTCCTCTGCTAACTGCAGGAGTTCCACTTCGGGTTCATCTTTGGGAACGACGCTCTTGGTCTCCATTGCCTGTGATCTCCGGGATTCTAGGAATGAAATATTCTTACATACTATCAGGCAATGACAACCTCTCCCACTGATTCAATGGCTGCGCGCACCCCCCGGCAAAAACAAAGCCCCCGCACCATCTGTTCTTTTACAGTGGTACGGGGGTCCTTTGATAGCTGCTCTTTGATTCTCTTAGGGCGGTTTTTCCTTCAGCTCTCTTCAGGGTTCCTCCTGCCTCCCTTGAGTGACCTTTTCCTGAGGATCTTCATGATTTCTGCGGAGCTCATTTCCACCTGTCTTTGCCGGCGCCGCTCTACAATCATGACGACCGGAGCTTCCTCTTTTCTAGCATCGCCTTCTCCCATGATCCACCTCCCGACCGCGACGACGTCCTCTGCTCCACGGTTTAATTCTGGCGGAGATTTTACTGTAGATCAAATACCTGCACAATTCTGAGCTGTCCTGCAAGGGCAATTGCGTTGCCAACGGCTATCAACCCATTACAATGTTTAGGTTTTAAAATCCCCCCCTGTCAAGGACGCACATGAAGATTCTTCTGCTGGCCATGCCCGACGCGGCAAACAACTTCCACCGCATCATCAAGGTTCCGAACCTGGGGCTATGCTCGCTCGCGGCGGAGCTTTCCGAACACGAGGTGAAGATCGTCGACCTGGTGCTGGTGCACCGGAACATCCGCCCCTGGCTGGAGGCGTTCCTTGCCGAATTCCAGCCGCAGGTAATCGGCATCAGCAGCATGAGCTTCCAGTACCGAAGCGCTTTGACCGTGATGGAGATCTGCCGCAACACTGTGCCGCGCGCGAAGCTGGTGCTGGGGGGGTACCACGCCACCTTGTCCTATCTCGAACTCACCTCGCAGCCGGCTGTCCCACCTTTCGATTATCTGATCCGGGGCGAAGGAGAGCAGGCGTTCGCGGCGCTCGTCGACGCGCTGGAAGGGGAGTTGAGCCTGGCAGCGGTGCCGGCTCTTTCCTGGTCCGACGAGGGGGCCTTCCGCCACAACCCGACCGACCAACTGCTCGATCTGCAACGGGTGCCGCTGCCGGCACGGGATGCGCGCGTTCTCGACAGCTTCACCTATTTCGACCGCAAGCTCGACTGCGTGGAAACCTCGCGCGGCTGCACCATGACCTGCACCTTCTGCTCCATAACCGGCATGTATGGCGCGAACTTTCGCTGCCATGCCTTGGAAAGAGTGATCGCCGACCTGAAGGAACTCAAGCGGCGGGGAACGCAAAGCGTGCTGATCGTCGACGACAACATCACGCTCGATCCGCCCCGGTTCACCCGTCTCGCCCGCGCCATCGTGGAGCATGGGCTGAACAGCATGGAGTACCTGGTGCAGACGTCCGTGGCCGGCATCGTCGCCGACCCAGAGTTGATACCGGCGCTGGCCGAGGCCAACTTCGCCATGGTGTTCTTGGGGATCGAGTCGGTGTTGCCGGAAACGCTCGCCATGTTTCAGAAGGGGGATATCAGGGAGAAGACGGATCAGGCCGTGCGCCGTCTGCGCGAGCACGGCATCGGCGTCATGGGGGGCTTCATCGTCGGCAACCCGGACGACGGGCGGGAGGAGATCCGGGAGGTCTTTCGCGCCTCGCGGCGGTTGCACGTCGATCTCCCCTACGTGCAGTGCGTCACGCCGTACCCCGGCACGCGGATCCGGCAGGAATTGCTGGAACAGGGACTGGTCACCAACCCCGACCGGCTGGAGCGCTACACGGGTTTCATGTGCAACGTGAGGACCAGGCGCCTCACCACCGGGCAGTTGAACCGCATCATGAACTGGGAGAACATGAAGGCATTTTTCAGCCCACAGATGTTCGTCGGCAACTATTTCGTCAGGAGAAGGGAAAAGGGAGCGCTGAAGGTGCTGCTCAACAACCTGGACCTGGTACGCGGCTGGTTTCTGGGTGACCAGTTCCGCTCCCGCCACCGTTTTTGAAGGTTCTGTCTATCCCCCAGCCCCTGCCTTTAGCCTCTCAGCAAATAGGCATGCGCGGAAAGACCGGCGCCGTAGGCGAGCATCACGCACCACTCCCCCTTGCGCAATCCGTTCTTCAGCAGTTCATCCACCACGAACCAGACGGTGGGCGAGGACATGTTGCCGTACTGTTCCAGCACCTTCCGGGTCGCCCATAGTTGCGATTCGTCGATCCCGATCTCGTCCCGCACCGCGTTGACGATCTTTTCACCGCCGGTATGGAGCGCCCAGCCGCCGATGTCGCCGATGGAGAGGGAATGCCGTCCCAGGAGATCGCCTACCACCTCCGCAGCGGCCTTTCTTACCAGCTCCGGGAGGTCGGTGGAAAGCTGGTTGTGGAGCTGTCCCTGCCGGTGCACGAAGCGGATTGCTTCGCGCTCTTCCGGCACGTAGCGTCCGGCGGAGGCGACCAACTCGAAACCGGCCGGCTTCTCCCAGAGGACGGCTGCCGCGGCGCCGTCGCCGAAGAGCGCGTTGGAGAGAATGAGGCTTAAGTCGTTCCCCATCTGGAAGGCGGCGCTGCAGATCTCCACCGAGACGCTCACCACGATGCCCCCGGTCGTCCTCAAGATGGACTCGGCCACCTGCAGGTTGGGAACTGCTCCGCCGCAGCCGCTTCCCACCAGATCGTACAGCCTCGCGTCGCAGCGAAGCCCCAGGCGCTCGGCGACATAGCTGGAAAGGCCGGGGCAGATGTAGCCGGTGCAGGTGTTCAGCACCAGCCCGTTCACCTCCCTTACCCCCACCCCCACCTTATCAAGGGCCCGCAGCACCGCCTGCTCTGCCAAACGGACCGCCTGCTCCGTGAAGCGCTCTATCCGCTCATCGGGGGTCTCGGTGAAGATCTGCGCCGGGGTGTCGACGGCGAAATACCTTTTCTTGATACTGGGATGGTTGAAGGTGGCGCGAATCAGCCCGAGGCCGCGCGCGGTGAGGGTTTCTTTGAAATGCGACTTGATCAAAGCCGCCGCCTCCTGCTGGTCCACCGATAGCGGCGGAACGACTGTGGCGATGGAGCCCACGAAGACATTGCTGTTCATGACAGATCCCCCCTCAGTCCCACAATTCACCGGAATACATTTCGTCAAAAGCGTCGCGGTACAGTCGCAGCATCTCGTCGCGGTAGAGAGGGTCCACCCGCACCGCCTTCTCGGTCCAGGCGGCGCAGTAGCCGCAGCGCGCGCAATCCGTCTTCCGGCAGTCGATCCCCCGGAAGCCCGCCAGGAACCCATCCAGCTTCCCGTTATCCAGATAGACCGGCGTCCCTTCCAGCTCCTCGATGAGACCCCGTTTCTCCGCCAGCCGCTTCAGCCGGACCAACCCGGCGAAATTGATCACGCCGGGGCGCAGGAAGTACCGGGCGAACCTGCGCAGGCCGCTCAGCCGCCCCTTTCCCTTGCCCGGTTCTCTCTTGTATCCGTAAGGCTGGATCAGGTCCAGCAGGTTTCCCGAGAACCTTCCTTCGCTGTAGGCGCGGGCCCGCTCGACAAGGACCGGGGTCGGTGCGCCGCGCTCCAGGATCTTGAAAGAGTCAAAGCCAAGTTCGGTGTAGCTCCCCAGATCCTCCGGCCGGATGAACTCGGAACGAAGGTACAGGGAAGGGTCGGCCAGTCTCTGCGCCGAGCATCTGAGCGCGCAGTAATCGATCATGAAGCCGCGGCTGGCGTGCCCCTTCTGCGAGGCGTGGGAAAGGTTCACCATGTGCTGCCCCGACAGCGGGCAGAAGATCATGCAGTTGGAGTTGGCGATGAGCTGCAGTTCCAGTTGCACCGCCTGCCGTATCGCCTGCAGCATGCCGAAGTCGCGGTTGATGGCGATGGATTCCAGCGTGATGCAGTCTGCGCCTAAATCCTCCCAGAAGCGGGCCTTGGCGACGCAGTCGACGCGGGCGTAGACACCGACCCGCACCTTGAGCCGCGGATGCCGTTTCTTGATGATCGGCAGCAGGAAAGGAAGCGAGACGGTGACCGCGGTGACGCCGCAGCCGTCCACGAAATCGAGGAGCTGGTCGAGAGCCGCCTGCCCTTGCCGGGTGAACTCGCGGTTGTCCATGCAGGCGGGGTTGATCAGGTAGTTGAAGCCGATCCCGTTCTTCCCCGCTTCCCTCACGTGGGCCCGGAACTGCTCCTGTCCCAGGGGGGCCAGCATGAACGAGGCGCGGCCGCCCCCCACGCTGTCGGAGGGGAGTTTGCCGAAGAGCTCGGCGACCGGATACCCCTTGATGGCGGGGACCAGGTCGGGTTGGAAGTTTGTGGCGACGGAAAATTTCATCCGATTTCCCCCGAAAGGACCAGCAGCCAGAACGGCTCCCGCCTGATGGTGAAAGAGCCGGCTCCCGCTTTGGAGGCCAGGTCGGCAAGCTCCGCCGCGGTGAACGATTTCAGCACGGAGAGCGGGCCGTCGTAGCGGGTGATGCGGTTTCTGGTGAAGATCCGGGTCAAAAGGTAAATCAACCCGTAGGCTATCCAGCTTCTTCTCAGGTCGATGACGAGGTAGCCACGCCTTGCCACCCTGAGCATCTCCCTGATCAGGGCGACCGCCTCCTGGTCCTTCATGTGGTGCAGCGTTTTGCTGCAGACGACGTAATCGAAGCTTCGCTCCGGGAAGGGAAGCGCTAGCGCGTCGGCTACCTTGAGCGTGATCTCCGGGTAGCCCGCCGTCACCTTGCGGGCTATGTCTATGCTGCGGAGGTTGATGTCCACCCCGGTCAGGGAGATCCCGATTCCCCTCTTCCTCGCCCAGTCGGCAACGGCAACCGGGAGATCGGCCGACCCGGTGGCGACATCCAGCAGGCTCACCGCTTCGTTACCGTCTATCTGCGCGGAGAGGTGCTTCAAGAGCGCTCTCGTGTCCCCGAGGTAGCGGTTCACCACCCTCAGGTCCGCCAGGGTCCCTTCCAATTCCTCCTCGCTGCAGACGTCGGCGGGGAGATCCAGAAACTCCAGCCCGGTTCGTTTTCGCGGCGTAAAAGGCATGCCCGGGTTCCTCGTACGGTTTGCTATTTGGGCCAGCGCGGGCTGGCGAGTTCGATGCGCCAGATCGGGCCACCGAACGCCAGCGGTCCCATGAACCTGACGAAGGCGGGGACGTCTTTGGTGATGGTCCAGATGTGGTTGTCCGGCGGGGTGCGCCCCAGAAGCGCCGCGGGGAGCTTCAACAGGCCGAGTTTCGGCTTGAGCACGTAATGGTCGGCGCTCTTCTCCAGGTCGCCGACCAGCACCCGGTCCTCCCCGTCCGGTACCATGTCGAGCTCGATCACCCTCGGGGCAGGGGTGAAGGCGACCATGTGGATCTTCTCCCTGGCCCCTTCGGGGAGGTTCTTCAGCACCGTCGGGACCATCCCGTTGTACACGTCGAGCGGCAGGTCAAGCTTTCCTTCCAGCACCTTCTCTTGCCCCTGTTTCCCAACGCTCACCCGGTACTTGCCGCCGGCACGGTCGAGGGAGACCTCCATCTCCTCTTGGAAGGACTTTCCCTTCTGGATCAGGTGATAGTTCTTCATCAGGAAGGTCCGCTCCTGGGTGAAGACCGCCGACTCGTCGTGCAGCGAGCCATCCTTGAAATAGAGCACGGTGCGGCACTTGAGCTCCCCCCCGCGGGGGACCTGAAGGAAATCTCCGGAGGCGATGCGCTTGCCGTCGGCATCCGACAGCTCCAGGAACCCGCGCACCATCCCCTCGGCGAAACGGACCGGTACGGGAGAGCCCTGTGCAGGGAGGGGGGCTATGAAGAACATGGTGATGGCCAGCAGCAAAAGCGGCAAAAGCCGGCCGGCAGGAAGGGAAGCGCCATGGCGAGACGTAGGTTCAGATGTGGCTTCAGCGAGGTTCCGACGGTGAATTGAATGCAAGTAAGGGCCCCCTGGAGGTCATTTTGTCGCCCGGCATCCCGGGCAAACGTTGAAGGAGTCTAACATACAATTTTTCCTGCCGCAGGCCCGGCGGCTGAGTTTATCGCCTACTGCCGGGGGAAATCCTTTTGGCGTACCCTGCGTAGCGCCAGAAGGGGGTGGGGAGACGGAGCAGTGTCCCCAGCCGGCGCAGCATGCCGAGCGATTTCTCGTTGGCCTCCGAAGGGAAGATGCACCGGGAGAGATCGGACACCCCCCGTTGCAGCATCTCCATGGTCTTTTGCGGGGTCAATTCCCTGGTGAAATAAAAGGCTGGGTGCAGCAGATTTTGTTCCGGCCCGACCATCCCCTCCTCCAGCGCCAGGCGGTGCACGCCGGTGCCGGGGTAGATCCTGATCCCGGTGGTGATGTAGGCGCTCTCCTTGCGGGGGAGCCTGTTCACGAAGCGTACCGTCTTAGCCACGCTATCCCCGTTCTCAGAGGGGCCGCCCACGAGGAAACACCAAAGGGCGCGGATACTGGAGCCGGAGAGAATCTCTGCCGCACGATGCACATCCGCCTCGCCAAACCCTTTTCCCAAGCCAGCGAGCGTGGCGTCGGCAGCGCTTTCCGGGGTGATGACCAGCGAGGTCATCCCCGCCCTTTCCATGAGCCTCACCTGGTCGCGGGTCAAGCCCTTGGGAGATAGCGATGAGACGCTGAGGCGCGCCCGCACCCCCTTCCTGAGGATCTCTTCCAGCAGTAGTTCGAGGTACCCCGGCGGCTCGTTGAAGACGCTGTCGACGAACTCGAATTCCCTGGCGCCGGTGTGCCGCATCGCGCTTAACATCTCCTCGACCACGGCGGCGGGTTCCCTGATGCGCCAGGCCTCTCCCTCCACGTTGTGATAGGTGCAGTAGAGGCAGCGGTTGGCGCACCCTCTTTTCCCCTGGACCGGGAGCACCGGCTCCATACCCAGGTAACGCCGCGTGTCCACCCAGCTGTGGGGCCGCGGCGGCACGAACTCGTTCGACAGCTGCGGCGGCTTCGGCATGCTCCCATGCCTGGATACCACCCCCGGGACCTGGCAGGCGTCGGCGACGCTCGCGGCACGAAAAAAGGAAGGGGCTGCGTGCTCCCCCTCCCCCACCACGGCATGATCCAGTCCCAGGTACTCCAGCACCTGCAGCGGCATCAGGCTTACCCCAGCCCCCCCCACCAGCGTCCTCGCGCGGCTGACGGTCTTGATGAAATCGACCGTCTCCTTGACTGCGGGGAGGTACGACTGGGGAGAGAGGAAGTCGCAGTTGTCGAGGTTGCGGATGGAGAGCCCGATCCCGTCGGGGCGGAAGGCGCGGAGGGAGGCCTCGACAGCGGCAAGAGGCTTCTTCTGGAAACAGAGGTCGAGGAATTGCACCTCGAACCCCGACAGGCGCAACGCCTCGGCCACCCAGGCCGCCCCGATTGGGACCGTCGGCTGGGGAACTGTTTCGCTGTTGGTGCTGATCATCAGTACGCGTTGCACATCCATCTCCCTTTACAACTCATTAAGTGCGGCAAGCGTTAGGTCTAACAAAGGTGTTGCTCCTCGAAAACGCAAGGAGTAGAATGTTTCTTATGGAGGGAAGCAACAACAACCTCAACAACGAAACACGAAACAACTCCTGATACATGAAGCGGTATCAGGGGTTGGTAACTGGCGCTCAAGAGGCCAAGCCGAGCAGGCTCTTAAATCTCATCCGTTAGGGCATAAAAAGACCTGAAAAAGGTGTTAGCAGTAGCAGCAAAGAAAAACACCTCCACGGATTGAGGAAGGTTCTCTGAACGCCAGTTATTTTTTTCTCGAAAAGCCCGGTGAACTCTCATCGGGCTTTTTTATGCCTTAATTTCCCCTTTTTCACTTTAGACTGCCGCCTTCGGAAAGATTCTGCTACACTTGCCTGCCATGAACTCGCCGCTCGGGGCATGCCCCGTCTCCCCCAGTGAAACCCTCCGCTACCGCAGCTACGGCACCGGTCCCAGCAAGATCGTCCTGGTTCACGGGCTTGCCGCCCGTTCCGAAACCTGGAAGGACCTGGTCCCGCTTTTCCCTGCCGACAGGTACACGGTCTACCTCCTGGATCTTCTGGGATCCGGGGAATCCGCCAAGCCACGGGAAGCGGACTACTCCATCAGGGGGCACAGCCGGAGGCTCCTTTGCTTCATCGAGCGCGAGGGACTCCGGGGGGCGACGCTCGTGGGGCATTCTCTCGGTGCTGCGGTGGTACTGGTCGCAGCCGTCGAGGCCATGATCAAGGGGGATGCCGGCGCCGTATCGGCCCTCGTCATAATGGGCGGTCCGGGGTACCTCCAACGGCTGCCGCTCATGGCCGAGATCTTCGAGAACCGTCTCGCCGCCGCACTTTTCATCGCCCTGTACGCGCCGGATATCTGGATCAAGGTGGGGTTGAAGATGGCCTACTACGACCACCGCCTCATCGACCGTGAGCACATCGCGCGCTACGCCCCCTGCTATCGGAATCGGGACGCCAAGCGCGCCCTGGTTGAAACCTGCCGCTCGCTGGTTCCCGTGGACCAGGAAGAGATAACGTCCCGCTACGGGGACCTCACGCTCCCGGTGTTGCTCCTTTGGGGGCGTCACGACCAGATCGTACCCCTGTCCCAGGGAACCAGGCTGGAAGCCGCCATACCCGGGTCCAAGCTGCAGGTGATCGAAGAGTGCGGTCATAACCCTCAGGAAGAAAAGCCGCAAGTCACATTCAGCATCATCGAGAAGTTTCTGTTGCAAACCGCCGGCTAGCCCACTGTCTGAGCGGAAGTAGAGTTAGCTGCGGCATTCTATGTCAGGGTTGATCTTGGGCTTGGCAGTGATATGTTTTTCCAGTCCGAGTCCACATTACACTACACAAGGAGAGAACAATGAGAGCACGTTGGATCGTAAAACTGGTTGTTGGAATGTCAGCGGTTGCCCTGTTAGCAACCGGTTGCGCTACGAACCCGGATGGAAGCTACGAGTTCAAGAGGACCGGTATCGGCGCATTGGGCGGAGCGGCACTGGGCGCCGGTGCAGGCGCTCTCCTCGGGGGCAAGTCGCACCGCGGCAGGAATGCAGCCATCGGTGGCCTTACCGGTGCAGTGGTCGGCGGCGCGGTCGGCCAGTACATGGACCGCCAGGCGGTGGCACTCAAAAAGAGCATGCCCGAAGCCGAGGTGGTTCGCGACGGCGACAAGGTGTACGTCGCGCTGCCGTCCGGCATCCTGTTCGACTTGGGGAAGGACGCCCTGAAACCGGAAGCGAAGGACGCTTTGAGCCGGGCCGCCGGCACTCTTAAGGACTCCCAGACCACTATCACCATTGAAGGGCACACCGACTCGACCGGCAGCAACGCCGTCAACCAGCCGTTGAGCGAAAGGCGCGCCAACCGTGTCCGCGACTACCTGGTTTCCCAAGGCGTCCCGGGTGCCAAGATGGCAGCCATAGGGTACGGCTCCAGCCATCCGGCCGTTCCCAACGATTCCGACGCCAACCGGGCCCTGAACCGCCGGGTGCAGATCGAGCTGACCCCGAACGAGAAGCTCAAGGCGCAGGAAAGCGGCAACAACTAGTCCCCGAAAAAAAGCGGGACACCCTACAGGGTGTCCCGCTTTTCGCTCCCCTTTTTCACGAAGGCCCCCTTCTCCAACTCCTCGAAAGCAAGCTGCAGTTCCTCCTGGCTGTTCATCACTATCGGGCCGTACCACGCCACCGGCTCCCCGATCGGCTTGCCGCTGATCAGAAGAAAGCGGACCGGCTTCGACTGCGTGGTCACCGACACCAGATCGCCGTCGCTGAAGAGGATGAGGTTTTCCGGTCCGCACTCGCAGCGTCTCTCCAGATCGAAATAATTGACCCCCACCACGTCGTGCCCGAAGGCGTTTCTTTCCCCGTCGAAGTACGCCTCTCCGTCGATGACGTAGGCGAGCGCCGTGTAGCCGCGCTTGATGGTGTGGGTGAAAATGGCCTGTTCCGGGACGGTGACGTCCAGGTACTCGGGGGCGGCTATCACGTCCCGCACCGGCCCCTCGACCCCGCCGGCGTGGCCGCAGACCACCTTCACCTTGATGCCGTTCATGGTGACTTCGGGGATTTCTGAGGCCAGGATCCCCTGGTAACGCGGCGTCATCATCTTGTGCGAGGCAGGGAGGTTGGCCCAGAGCTGGAATCCCCACAGGCGGTTGTCGCTGTCGCCTTTAGGCATCTCCTGGTGGATGATGCCGCTCCCCGCAGTCATCCACTGCAGGTCGCCCGGTTCGATCACCCCTTTGTTCCCCATGCTGTCGCCATGCTCCACCCTCCCCTGCAGCACATAGGTAATGGTCTCGATGCCGCGGTGCGGGTGCCAGGGGAACCCCTTCAGGTAATGCGCCGGGTCATCCGAGTGGAAATCGTCCAGCAGCAGGAAGGGGTCGAACATCGGGACCTGGTAATTGCCGAAAGCGCGTTTCAGATGCACCCCGGCCCCCTCGATGGTGGGCTCGCTCTTCCAGACCTTCCTGATCTTGCGTATGGATTCAGTCATTAGTTCCTCCCTTTACCGCAACGCTCACGGTTCAGCTCTGCAGCAGTTGGAGCAGGGCCTGGGCTGCGGGCGCGGACGATGCCGGATTCTGTCCGGTGACCAACTTGCCGTCCACCTGCACGTACGGTTGCCAATCCGCGCCGCTGCCAAAGAGCGCCCCCCGATCCTTCAGCCGGTCCTCCAGTAGAAAGGGGACCACCTCGGTCAGTCCGACCGCCCGTTCCTCGGAATTGGTGAACCCGGTCACCCGTTTGTTCTTCACCAGGTAATCGCCATCCTCTCCCCTTACATCCGCCAGCACAGCCGGGGCATGGCAGACCGCGGCCACCGGTTTCCCGGATCTGGCAAATTTCTCGATCAAGGAGATCGAGGTGGGGTTGACGGCGAGATCCCACAGGGGACCGTGCCCGCCGGGGTAAAATACCGCGTCGTACTCTTCGGCGGAAACGGCGCTAAGACTGATACTGTTGGCAAGTTCAGCCTGAGCGGCCTGATCCCTGGCAAAGCGCCGCGTCCCCTCTGTCTGGTTTTCAGGGAGATCACTCTTAGGATCGATGGGAGGCTTGCCTCCTTTTGTCGAAGCAATGGTCAATCTGGCTCCAGCATCCCTAAAGACATAGTAAGGAGCGACGAACTCTTCGAGCCAGAAACCTGTCTGCTCACCGGTATTGCCGAGCTTGTCATGCGAGGTCAGTACCATCAGTATTTTCATTCTCTCTCCTTCCCTGCTGTGAGCAGATGTCGTTTTGTTGTCAGTGCCGGCGAGACACCTGTATTGGTGTACAGCATCAAATGAAAATATCAACCGACACCGCGCCGTTATATTCAACGGCTCTTATTCTTTACCGTCGGCTATGTCACCTTTACGTTGCATGATTCCTTTAATCCGCCTATTGCACCTACCATTCAAAACCGCGGGCGGCATTCTCCGCAGTTAGGACGGCAGCCTCAATTTGTAGCGGCTGCACGGTTGACAGCTCCGGCCGCGATGCTTAGCTTTTAATAAAACATCCAGTAGGAGTGTCATCATGAGCCAGAAAGATATCGAGGTACTGGAAGCGGAAACCGACGACAACACCGAAAGCAGCGGGCTGGTACTTGCCTCAGAAGTGCTCCCGGCCGGGCTTCCGATCATACCGCTGCGGCCGCGCCCGGCATTCCCGAATATGCTGATCCCGATGGCCGTCCAAGACCCGCAACAGGTGCAGGCAGTGAAGCGGACCATGGAAACCCCTGCGCGCGCCATAGGACTTGCGCTGGTGAAAGACCCGGAGAAGCCGGATGGCCCGGACAACCTGCACAGCGTGGGGGTCGCGGGAAAGATCGTGAAGATCATGCAAGCCGACGAAGACGGCGTGCAGTTCCTCGTCAACACACTGGACCGCTTCTCCATCCGGGAGTTGGATGACAACTCCGGCGTTCTCTTTGCCAACGTAGCCTACCAGTACGGCACCGAGCTCTCGGTGAACCCGGAGCTCAAGGCGTACTCGATGGCGGTCATCAGCACCCTGAAGGAACTGGTCCAGATCAACCCGCTCTACTCGGAGGAGATCAAGCTGTTCCTGGGTCGCTCCAGCCTGGACGACCCCGGCAGGCTGTCCGATTTCGCCGCCAGCCTCACCTCGGCCGACGGCCAGGAACTGCAGCAGGTACTGGAGACCTTCGACGTCCGCAAACGGATCGACATGGTGCTGAACCTGCTCAAGAAGGAGTTGGAGGTCTCCAGGCTGCAGACCAAGATCACCAAGCAGATCGAGGAGAAGATCAGCCAGCAGCAGCGGGAGTTCTTCCTTAGGGAACAGTTGAAGGCGATCAAGAAGGAGTTGGGGCTGGAAAAGGAAGGGAAGACCACGGAGGTCGAGAAATTCGAGGAGCGGCTCAAGCAGTTGAAGCTGAACCCCGAGGCGCAGCGGGCGGTGACCGACGAGTTGGAAAAATTCAAGCTGCTGGAGCCCGCCTCCGCCGAATACCACGTGACGCGGAACTACCTCGACTGGCTGACCATCCTTCCCTGGGGGAAGTACAGCAAGGATTCCTACAACATCGACAAGGCCCGCAGGATTCTGGACCGCGACCATCACGGGTTGAACGACGTGAAGGACCGCATCACCGAGTTCATCGCGGTGGGGAAGATGAAGGGGGACATCTCCGGCTCCATCCTCTGCCTGGTCGGCCCCCCGGGGGTCGGCAAGACCTCCATCGGCAAGAGCATCGCCGATGCCCTGGGGCGGACCTTCTACCGCTTCTCCCTGGGAGGGATGCGTGACGAGGCGGAAATCAAGGGGCACCGCCGCACCTACATCGGCGCCATGCCCGGCAAGTTCGTGCAGGCGATGAAGAGCGCCGGGTCGTCCAACCCCGTGCTGATGCTGGACGAGATCGACAAGATCGGGGCCTCCTTCCAGGGGGATCCCGCCTCGGCTCTCCTCGAGGTGCTGGACCCCGAACAAAACGGATCCTTCCGGGACCATTACCTGGACGTCCCCTTCGATCTCTCCAACGTCCTTTTCATCGCCACCGCCAACCAGCTGGACACCATCCCGGCGCCGCTTTTGGACCGGATGGAGGTGATCCGGCTCTCAGGTTACGTGCTGGAGGAAAAGATGGAGATAGCCAAGCGCTACCTGATCCCCAAGGCCCTCAAGAACCACGGCCTCAAGAACGGGCAGGTGACCATCAGGAAGGAGGCGCTGGCGGCTCTCATCGACGGGTGGGCGCGCGAGGCGGGCGTGCGCACACTGGAAAACCGCATCAAGAAGCTGATGCGTCAGGCAGCCAGGGAGTTCGCGACCGGGCGCAGCGAGCCCATCGTCGTCACAGGGAAAGACCTTCCGGTATACCTGGGGCAGCCGGTGTTCAGCACCGAAGAGATCTTCGAGGGGGTCCCCGGCGTCGTCACCGGGCTCGCCTGGACCAGCATGGGGGGAGCCACCCTCCCCATCGAGGCGACGGCGATGGCGAGCAAGAGCAAGGGGTTCAGGCAGACGGGGCAGTTGGGCAACGTCATGATCGAGAGTTCGGAAATCGCCTATTCCTTCGTCATGGCGCATCTCAAGGAGTACGGCGCGGCGGAGGACTACTTCGATACCCACTTCGTGCATCTGCACGTCCCCGCCGGCGCCACCCCCAAGGACGGCCCATCGGCAGGGGTCACCATGGCGACGGCGCTGATATCGATGATGCAGGGAAGGCCGGTAAGGAAGAAGCTCGGCATGACGGGGGAGCTGACCCTGACCGGGCGGGTGCTCCCTATCGGCGGGGTGAAGGAAAAGACCATAGCGGCGCGGCGCGCCGGGCTGAAGGTGCTGATCTTCCCCGACGCCAACAAGAAGGACTTCGCCGAACTCCCCGACTACCTCAAGGAGGGGTTGGAGGTCCACTTCGCCAGGGAGTACAAGGACGTGTACAAGGTCGCCTTCGCTTCGAAATAACCGAACGTCTCTACCCCGCACTAAAAACCCCGCCTCCTTACCGGATGCGGGGTTTTTCTTCATCACAAGCCTTTCCGTGATTAAACGCGCTGGTTCTTTCAACTGTCCGGTAATGGTAGTTCGATGGTGAACTCGGCTCCTGCCTTTGTGTTGCGTGCGGAAAGTCTCCCCCCCATGTTCTTTTCGATGATCATTTTGGCCATGTAAAGCCCTAGGCCGGTCCCTTGTGCTTTGAACTTGGTGGTGAAATAAGGGTCGAAAATTTTCCCGATTATCTTTTCGTCGATCCCGCCGCCGTTGTCGCTGATCGTGACGATATTTTTGCCGTCTCGGTACAGGCAGTCCACCTCGATCAACGGTTGCGGCGTGCCGCGTTCCAGCAACACCTGCTGGGCGTTGTTGAGCATGCTCAAAACAGCCTGGGAAAATGCGTTGCGAAACCCCATCATCGGCACTGACCCATCGTTCATGATCCTGACGGAGATGCCATTTTCCTCGTAGCTGTTCCTGACTAATGCCAGCGACTTCTCCACTGTTTCACAAGGGTTGAATTCGCCGGGCTCACCCTCAGGCATGAAGAAGCTCTGGAACGAGTTGATGGTGTTCGACAGATAGGTGATGAGCTCCATGCATCTATTCACACAGCTTTTAAAGGATTCGTGTTCCAGTTTCCCCTCATCGGACTCATACAGGCAGCCCTGGATCAATAACGCAATCTTGTTAAGCGGCTGGCGCCACTGATGTGCAATGTTGTTCAAGAGCTCACCCATCGCGGCCAACCGCGTATTCTGGAACAACAGACGGTCCTTCTGAAGGTTCTTTTCCACTTCCTCAACCACTCGTTGCTCCAGACTAAGGTTCAAGGCCTCCAACTGTTCCTGCTTCACGGCAAGTGCCTCTTCTGCCAGCTTTCTTTCCGCGATTTCCTTCTGCAACTCATCGTTTGTGCTGGCAAGGCTCGCCGTGCGGTCCTCAACCCGCTTCTCAAGCGACGCGTTGCTCTCCTGCAGCTCCATTGCCAGGTGACGAAGGTGGATATGCACCCCCACGCGGGCCAGGACTTCCTCGCGCTGAAGAGGCTTGATTATGTAGTCCACAGCCCCGGCGTCGAACCCCCTTACCTTCTGGTCCATCTCCGCCAGCGCAGTCATGAAGATAACCGGGATGTCGCGAGTCGCTTCCACGGCCTTGAGCCTCTGGCAGGTTTCGAAACCGTCGATGCCGGGCATGAGCACATCCAGCAGGATCAGATCGGGCCGGGTTAAAAGCGCCCGCCTGATGCCGCTCTCGCCATCCTCCGCCACATAGATGGTATAGCTGTACTCCTGCAGCAGAGAGGAAACGATGGCGAGGTTGTTGGCGTCGTCGTCTATAACCAGGATGGCGGCCGCGTGATCTTTTGGCTGTGCGATGATGGCGTTCATATCTTTTCTCCGGCAAAGGTTTTCGCCGATATCCCCCTAGGGGACTGGCTCCGCAGGGGCCTGTCCCCCTTTCTCCGCAGGTGCCTGTCCCCTTTTTGCGGGCTCACGACGACTCTCTCATCTGCTGCTCCACCAGCGCAAGTATGGCCTTTACCCTGAACTCGCCGGCAAGGCCACGCAACATGTCGGCAAAACGGCGGTATCTTGGTTCCCGCTCCTCAAGACGGTCGGCCCAGGATCGGACTCCCTGCATGTCCCCCATCAACGCCAGTTTGTGAAGCTGCTTCAGCTCTGCAAAGGGGGGAGCCTCGACAGCTTCCACCCTTTCCTGTTTCTCGCCGAGCTCTGTCGCCGCTATTTTGGCCGCAGCCACCTCCCATCTCACATTCAAATGGAAAGCGATCCTGTCCAGGAGCAGTTCCAGTGGAACGGGTTTGCCGATAAAGTCGTCGCACTGCCGCAAAAACATGCCCCTGCGGGCGCTATCTGTCACCGTCGCCGAGGTCCCGATGATCCTGGTCAAGTCCAGTTCTCGGTGCCGCCTCATTTCCTGGACAGCATCCAGCCCATCCATCTCCGGCATGACCAAGTCCAGCAGCACGAGATCGGGCTTTTGCTCCAATGCCTTACTCAGCGCGTCCCGCCCGTTTTCTGCGGTGTGGATCTGAAAGCCCAAGGGTTCCAGCAGGGCAACCAGCATCGAAACGTTGGTGACATTGTCATCGACGATGAGGATACTCCTGCGCTCCCCCTGGTAGCCGGAGATTGCCTGCCCGGCCACCGCTCGGGAGATCTCGCCTTCTGTCACCGTCGGCAGCGGCAGTTCCACCCTGAAGGTGCTCCCTGCACCGGGTTCGCTCTCCACCGTGACCTGTCCATGCATCAGGCTCACCAGGCGCCGGGTGATCGAGAGCCCCAAGCCGGTTCCCTCCCGGATCTGTCCCCCATCCGCCAACTGGACGAACGGCTCAAAAATGATACCGAGCTTGTCCCGGGGGATCCCGGTGCCGGTATCCGTTATCTCGCACGCGAATACGCCGGTGCTCGAGTGGTAACGCACACGAACAGTCACACAGCCGCGGTGCGTGTATTTCACCGCGTTGGAAAGCAGGTTCAGCAGGATCTGCTTGAGTTTACGCTGGTCCCCCCGCACGGCCCGCGGCAAACGATTCAGTTCCTCGTACTTGAATCCCAGATCCTTCTCATCCGCCTTCACCTTGGCGATGCTGAACACCTGTCCCAGTAGGGCGGAGAGATCAAAGGAGAGTTCTTCAAGCTCCATTTTCTGGGCCTCGATCTTACCCATATCCAGGACGTCGTTTATGAGCGAAAGCAGATGCTCGCCGCAGCCGCGGACAATTTCCAGCTGCTGCCGTTGCGCATCCGTCAGGTTGTCCTGCCGCTTCAGGATCTGGGCGTACCCCAGTATGGCGTTTAGGGGGGTGCGCAGTTCGTGGCTCATGCAGGAGAGGAAGGCGCTTTTCGCCTGGTTTGCCACCTCGGCCCGTTCCTTGGCAACCAACAGCTCCATTGTCCGCTCGCGAACCAGCTCCTCAAGATGGGCGCGGTGCCTCTTCAGCTCATCCTCTCCCTCCTTCAGTTCGGTGATATCCCGTACCGATTCGATCACCGCGATGAGCCTACCCTCAGAGTCATACAAAGGTGCTGCCATTGCCATGGTATAAGCGTGCGGGCGTGAGGCGCTTTTTACCGGACTCTCGCCGATAATTTTGTCCCCTTCGACGACGAGCCGCTCATACAGCGGTTTGATCTCGTCCGCCAGCCATGGGGTCAGCACCATGTCGAGCAGCAGCGGTCGCCTCATTCCATAGAAGGGGATGCCGCACTCGTTACTGGCTTTACCCAGCATGTCTTCGGCCTTGGCACCGGTGAATTCCTCTGCGGCGCGGTTCCAGATGACGACCGCTCCTTGTGCATTGATGACAAAGGTCGGATCGGGAAGGAAATCGATTATGTCAGCCAAACGCCGCTCCGAGTCTCTGAGTGCCTGTTCAGCATTCCGCCGCTGCATTATTTCCTGGTCGCGCTCCCTTACCCTCTCTTCCAGCTCTTGTGCTTGCAGGCTCAGCAGTTGCTCCCGTTCCCGGTGGTAGTCGATCCTTCTCTTAAGATCGGAGGGGGCCATTTTTAGCTCGGCAATCATATCGGCATAGACCTGCTTCAAGGTGCTTTGCTCTTGCTCGGAAATTACATAGCTCTTTATGAAAGCCCTGTGTGCTGCCGCAGCGCCTATTGCACTCGCCAGAATGATCTGCGCCTCGTTGTACAATTCGGCCAGGTCGGCCACAGAGATTCTGCTCTTTCGTTCCATCCTCAAGGTCGAAAGACACGCTGCGGCCATCGCGGATGATTTCTCCGGAGGAAAGTATTGACTGTAAAGCTCTTCTATCTCCTTCATCTTGGCTGCCAGATCGATTCCGGCCTCCATGCCTGAAGGTCCGGGGGTGGGGCCTATGTCTAGCGCACCTACAAACTGCTCGGCTATGCTGCCCTCCTGAATGTCCTGCGCAAAGAACAACGATCCGAGGAAGTACAGGGCAACATTGACGAAGATGCTCCAAAATACGGAATGGCTTGCCGCGTCCAACCCGGTTACATAAAAAAGCTGCTCCGGGCGGAGCCATGCTATTCCCCATAAGCCGTCATCCAATATAGCAGGGTCTAACAACCCGCCTTGCACTAAGGCCGGCAATATCAATGTGTACATCCAGAGTAGGAAACCTGCTGCCATCCCGAGAAATGCTCCGGCCAGGTTCCCCTTTTTCCAGTACAGCCCGCCGATTATTGCAGGAGCCAATTGCAGTACAGCGGCAAAGGAAGGGACGCCGATGTCAACCAAGATAAAGGATTTCCCCACCACTCCCTGGAACCAATATCCGGCGAACACCAGCAGGGCGACGGTGAGCCAACGGCACTGAAGCAGATACTGCTTGAGACCGCGCAAGAATGTCACCGACTCGATGACCGGTAACAGCAGATGATTGGTGGCCATGGTAGCAATAGTCATAGATGCGATGATGATCAACCCGGTCGCTGCCGAGAAACCACCGAGGAAGACAAGCAGTGACAGCACCCCTTGCCCGTTGGCAAGCGGCAGCATGAGAATGAAATTGTCTGCCTGCTGCGCCGGGTACCCAGCCATAAGGCCGGCCAGCGTTACCGGGACAACGAAGAGGTTGATTAGCAGCATATACAGTGGGAAGAGCCACATGGCCGTCAGGATGTGCTTCTCGTCGACGTTCTCAACTACCGCCATGTGAAATTGCCGCGGCAGGAACATCACGCCCGACATGGAAAGCAGCATGTAAGTCGTCCAGGAGGCATAAAAGGAGGGAGTGCACTGTGTTGAGGTAAGGGTGGTGCGGGCCGGTACTTGAGCAAAACGACTGAATACGTCGTCGAAGCCTCCGTACATGCTGTAGGTTACATACGCTCCGACTGCGAGAAACGGAACCAGCTTCACTATACTTGCAGCAGTCATCGCAACCACCATTCCCTGGTGGCGTTCGGTAGGCACAAGCTTTCTCACGCCGACCAGTATGGTGAACAAGATGACGAAAGCGCAGATAAAGAGCCCGATGTCAAGGTGCTTCCAGAATCCGCCGGTGGAACCGGTTATAAGATTGAAGGTCGCCAGTATGGCTTTGAGCTGAAGGGAGAAATACGGAACTGCTCCGAAGATGCAGATGATAGTCACCAAGGCAGCTAGAGCAGTTGACTTGCTGTAACGCAAAGAGATGAAATCTGCGATGCTGGTGATGCGGTAGATATTCTTTATCCTCACCATCTTCCGCAGGATCAGCCACCACAAGACGACAGAAAGCGTGGCCCCGACATATACAGTGAGAAAGATCATGCCCATCGAAGCAGCCTTTCCGACGCTGCCATAGAAAGTCCATGCGGTGTGGAACACGGTCAGTGACAGTGCGTAGACGATGGGATTGTTGCAGAGGTCTTTGCCCGCGGCGGCCCTACGTTCGCCCCATATGGCGACAACGACCAAGGCGGCCATATAAAGGCTGCACACGACGATGAGGCTAAAGGGAGTGAGCATCTAGCCACCTCCCTTGCGAGTAGCAGCGCTGTCGGGTTTTTTGGCGCGGATACTCTTCTGCAGTAAAAACAACGAGAGTATTAAAAGAGACCAGAGCCCATAGAGATAGATAAACAGGCTCTTTAAGCCACTGTTGCTGACCACTGCCAGGAATGGCCAGTTGAACAAAGAGAACATGAGACAGAAGAGAAATATCTGAAACTCTGGCTGTCGGAAGACTCCTGGGGCTCTCCTCATAGCGCTTACCTGCCTTTTGCTTAGAATGGGCATGGTCAATTATAAGTGGAAACCAATCTTCAGGCCAGAGCCTTTATGTGTAAGTTGCAATGCTTAAACAGAGAGGCTTGTGCTGTTCCGAGACTTGCTGGGGAGGTACCGGCGGTGAGTAGTGTCATGGCATTGCGGGAGTTGACAGCAAAAAGCCCCGTCAGGAAATCCTGACGGGGCTTTTCTATTAAATTCCCTGCGGCGACCTACTCTCCCACACCGTTACCAGTGCAGTACCATCGGCCCTGAGAGGCTTAACTTCCGTGTTCGGGATGGGAACGGGTGTGACCCTCTCGGCATAGCCACAGAGAAACTCTTAGCTCGAACCTCTACGGCTCTCGCAATATATTTCTCTACAATTGCATCTTCGTGATTTGTAGGTTTTGAC
>NZ_AUGE01000012.1 GCF_000426865.1 Citrifermentans bremense R1 | reverse complement strand
CCCCGCCTGTGTCGAGGGGTGCCCCACCAAGGCGCTCACCCTGGTCGACCTGGAAGAGTACCGACAGAGCCTCATCGAAGCCAGGGCCGCCGAACTCGCCCAATCCCTACAATTTCTCAAGAAAAGGAAGGCCAAACTATGACCCTCAATCTCACCACCGATCCGTCCGCGGCAGAGCTGTTGCCGATCGCCAAGAAAGAAGGGATCTCCACGGTATGGGACCGCCACCGCGCCATGCAGCCGCAGTGCGGCTTCGGCCAACTGGGCGTCTGCTGCCGCATCTGCTGGAAGGGGCCCTGCCGCATCGACCCGTTCGGTGACGGCCCGCAGCGCGGCATCTGCGGCGCGGATGCCGACACCATCGTGGCCCGTAACCTGATCCGCATGATCGCCGCCGGCGCGGCCGGGCATTCCGAGCACGGCAGGCACGTGGCGCTGGCACTGCAGGGGGTGGCGGAAGGACGGCTATCCGCGTACCAGATCCGGGACGAAGCGAAGCTCTTGCGCGTTGCCGCGAAGCTCAAGATCTGCACAGAGGGAGAGGAGATCCCGGCCGTCGCCGCGGCGGTGGCCAAGGCGACCCTGGAGGACTTCCAAAGCCAGGACCACGACACCCCCTGCAACTGGATCGAGGCGACGCTCACCAAGGAGCGCCTGGAGCGCCTGCAGGCCCTGCACGTGGTGCCGCACAACATCGATGCCGTGATCACCCAGATCATGGGACGCACCCTGGTCGGCTGCGACGCGGACCCGGTCAACCTGATCCTGGGGGGAATCAAAGGGGCGCTGGCGGATTTCAACGGCATGTGCCTCGCCACCGAGATCTCCGATGCCCTCTTCGGCATCCCCGCTCCGGTGGTGACCGCCGCCAATTTGGGGGTCATCAAGCCCGACGCGGTCAACATCGCGGTGCACGGCCACAACCCGCTCCTAAGCGAGGTGGTCTGCGAGGTGGCGCAGCAGATGGACGAAGAAGCGAGGAAGGCGGGCGCGAAGGAGGGGATCAACATCGTCGGCATCTGCTGCACCGGCAACGAAGTGATGGTGCGCCACGGCATACCGCTCGCCGCCAACTACCTCTCGCAGGAACTGGCGCTGGTGACCGGCGCGGTCGACGCGATGGTGGTCGACGTGCAGTGCATCATGCCTTCGGTGGCGGAGATCGGCGCCTGCTTCCACACCGCCGTCATCACCACCATGGAGGAGAACAAGATCAAAGGCGCGAGCCACGTCTCCTTCAAGGAGGAGACCGCCCTGGAGAACGCGCGCCAGATCGTGGAGACGGCCATCGAAGCGTACAAGCGGCGCGACCCGCGCAGGGTCAACATTCCGGACTTCAAGCAGACCGCCATCGTCGGCTTTGGCCTGGAGTCGGTAGTGGCAGCGCTCGCCACCCTCAACGCCGAAGACCCGCTGCAGCCGCTCATCGACAACATCGCCAACGGCAACATCCGCGGCATAGCGCTTTTCGCCGGATGCAACTCGACCCAGGTGGCCCAGGACAGCAGCTTCGTCACCATGGCGAAAAAGCTGGCTAAAAACAACGTCCTGCTCTTGGCCACCGGATGCGGCGCGGGTTCCTTCGCCAAGCACGGGTTGATGACCCAGGAGGCGACGGTCGAGTACGCCGGCGACTCGCTGAAGGCGGTGCTCACGGCGATCGGCACCTCGGCCGGGCTGAACGGCCCCCTGCCGCTGGTACTGCACATGGGTTCCTGCGTGGACAACAGCCGTGCGGTGGAGGTGGCGGTCGCGGTCGCCAACCGGCTCGGGGTCGACCTGGACAAGCTCCCGCTGGTAGCCTCAGCACCCGAGGCGATGTCCGAGAAGGCCGTGGCCATCGGGACCTGGAGCGTCGCGCTCGGCATCCCGACCCACCTGGGGACCATGCCGCAGGTGACGGGATCGGCCCAGGTGACCGAGCTTCTGACCCAGACGGCCAAGGATCTTCTGGGCGGATATTTCCTGGTCGAGCTAGACCCCGAGCTGGCGGCGGAGAAGCTTCTGGAAGTCATAGACGAGCGCAGGAAAGGGCTGGGGATCTGAACATGTGCGAACACCACAACCACGAACATAGTCACGGGACGGATCATGAGCACGAGCATCGGCACCACGATCACCATCACCATGAGAATCTGCATCACGGCCACCCCCACCACGCCACCCCCCAGGGGAGCGACGCTGCACCTCTCGAAGCCCGGCGAGGCCTGAGGATAGCGGTCACCGGCAAGGGGGGCGTCGGCAAGACCACCTTCGCAAGCCTTTTGGCACGCGCCTTCGCCGACGACGGAGCGAGGGTGCTCGCCGTGGACGCCGACCCGGACGCGAACCTGGCCCAGGCGCTCGGCATATCGCCCGAGGCGGCCAGGGCGCTGCAACCGGTCGCAAGGATGAAGGAACTTGCGGAGGAGCGCACGGGCGCCTCCGGGGGGTACGGCTCCTTCTTCAAGCTGAACCCCAAGGTGAGCGACCTCCCCGAGCGCTTCTGCCTCACCCACGACGGTGTCCGCTTCCTCTGGATGGGGACCTTCGAGCAGGGGGGGAGCGGCTGCGCCTGCCCCGAAAGCACGCTGGTCAAGCGCCTGATGGGGCACCTCCTCCTGGAGCGGGACGAGGTGGTGATCATGGACATGGAGGCTGGGCTGGAGCACCTGGGGCGCAGGACGGCCGAGTCGGTCGACGCCTTGGTGGTCGTGGTCGAGCCGGGGCAAAGGAGCATTCAGACCGCGGAGCAGATCATGAAGCTCGCCGCAGACCTGGGGATAGAAGAGGTCTACGTGGTGGGGAGCAAGGTGCGCGACGAGGAAGACCGTCTGCTGATAAGCGGTGCGATCCCGGCGCGGCAGTTGTTGGGGACCGTCTCCTTTTGCGACGGCATCAGGCGTGCGGACCGGGAGAACCAGGCTCCGGCCCGCCTGAGCGCCGGCGCGCTGGAGGAAGTCGGTGCAATCAAGGAGCGCCTGCTGGCGCTGCACGCGGCGTAAAATCGTTCACCACAGAGGAGCACAGAGGGACACAGAGGAAAATCTAAAATCCTTGAAAGGTGTAAAGCCTTAGTATTTTCCTTTGTGACCTCCGTGCCCTCTGTGTTCCGCTTTGATCAAACACACAGTCAGTGACACGACCCAAGTTTAACAGCTCCCTCTGCCATGCATTGAGATGGGTTTACTGTCAGTGCAGTCGTCGCCAAGGTCCTTAAGAAATAAAAAGGTTTTGCCCTTGACTGATGCTGTCATTTACCGGAAAATTGACCCGCAATCTGATACAGATTGCTGCTGGGACTGATACAGTTGGTACAAAGCCAAGAACAAGAGAACTATATTCAACCGGCAACGCTTCGGCGCCCGCGACCCGAGAAGGGAGACGCGCTTGAACCACACCATCCTCCTGGTTGACGACCTGCAGATGTTCCTGGAAATAGAAAAGGATTTCTTCAAGTACGCGCAGGTGGACCTCCTGACCGCGCGCGACGGTATCGAGGCCCTGGAGGTCGTGAAGAACCGCAAGCCGGACCTGATCTTCATGGATCTGCAGATGCCCAGGATGGACGGCGCCCAATGCTGCAGCGCCATCAGGTCCGATCCCGAGCTTGCCCGCACCCCGGTGGTCCTCATCTCTTCCAGTTCCGATGCCAAGGACAAGGAGATGAGCCTTGCCGCCGGTTGCAACTACTTCCTATCCAAGCCCGCCGGCAGAGACCGGTTCCTGGAGATCGCCCGTGAGTTCATCCCCGGGATCAACCGGCGCGATCACCGCATCCCCTGCGACGTCGGCGCCGTGCTGAACGTGGGCGGCCAGCCTATCGCCTGTTCCCTTCACGATCTGGGGGCGGAAGGGGCCTTCGTCGTCACCGATTTCCCCGGGCAGCCTGGCAACATCGTCAGCCTCACCTTCACCCTCCCTGATGGATCCGTCATCGACTCCCCCTGCAAGATCGTTTGGACCAGCGAAAGCATGGTGTTCCGTCCCAAGGGGCTGGGCGTGAAGTTCGCCCTCATGCCCAAAGAAGTGAAGTCCGCCCTGGCCAGGTACCTGGAAGGAAAATCCAGGTAAGATCAAACCAAAAACCTTCGCCACAGAGGACACGGAGGACACAGAGGCTGCACAGAGGAAATCGAAAAGAAGGTTTAAACCAGGTTTTCCTCTGTGTCCCTCTGTGGTGAGAGCCTTTGCTTTGGTTTGTTTTTTCCCTGCTTAACCTCCGTGACCTCCGTGAACCTCTGAGTCCTCTGTGTTCCGCCTTTTTACGTTTTGGTTTGGTTTTGCGTGAACCTCAGCGTCCTCTGTGTTCCGCCTTTAAGGTTTACCTCCCCCTACCGAAGTGCTATAAAAGATTCCGCTTTCGCACCGGCGGCCCCTCCAGCGCCACCGGTTTCAAGGAACGACATGAAACTGCTCCACAATCTGAACCCTCCCCAAAAAGAGGCCGTGCTCCACGGGGAAGGACCGCTTTTGGTCCTCGCCGGGGCCGGCTCCGGCAAGACCCGCGTCATCGTGCACCGCATCGCCTACCTGATCCACGAACGCGGGGTCCCCGCCTGGCAGATCCTGGGTGTCACCTTCACCAACAAGGCAGCGGGCGAGATGCGCGAGCGCCTGGCGCACATGCTGGGTGACGGAGAGCTTCCGCTTATCTCCACCTTCCACTCCACCTGCGCCAGGATCCTCAGAAGCGAGATCCGCCACCTGGGATACGACAGCAACTTCGCCATCTACGACGACAAGGACTGCGAAAAGCTCCTGAAGGATTGCGCCGCCGAGCTGAACCTGGACGAGAAGAGATACCCGGCCAAGGCGCTCGCCGGGGCGCTGGACGAGTTCAAAAATCAGGGGCTCGCGCCGGACGACGTCCCCACGGACTCCCCCTACCAGGCCACGCTGGCCCGGGTCTACCGCTGCTACCAGGAACGCCTCAAGCGCTGCAACGCGGTCGACTTCGGCGACCTGCTGCTCCTTGCCGTGCAACTGCTCGAACAGCACCAGGAGGTGCGGGAGAAGTACCTGCAGCGCTACCGCTGGATCATGGTGGACGAGTACCAGGACACGAACCCGGTGCAGTACCGCCTGGTGCAGCTTCTGGCCGGGGAAAGGAAGAACCTCTGCGTGGTCGGGGACGACGACCAGTCCATCTACGGCTGGCGCGGCGCGGACATACGGAACATTTTGGAATTCGAGAAGGATTTCCCCGGGGTGAAGGTGGTGAAGCTGGAGCAGAACTACCGCTCCACCAAGACCATCCTGGACGGCGCCTGGAACGTGGTGCAGAAAAACCGCGGCAGAAAGCCGAAGCGCCTTTGGACCGACAACCCCGACGGCGAGCGCATCGTCTACCGCACCCTCCCCAACGAATGGGAGGAGGCCAGGACGGTCTGCCGCGAGACGGAGCGCTTCCTCGACGAGGGGGGGGACCTCTCGGAGGTGGCGGTCTTCTACCGCACCAACGCGCAGTCCCGCGCCATCGAGGACGCCATGGTGTCGGCAGGTGTCGCCTACCACATGGTGGGCGGCGTCCGCTTCTACGCCAGGCTCGAGGTGAAGGACATCCTCGCCTACCTGAAGGTGCTGGACAACCCCTCCGACGACGTGGCCCTGAAGCGGATCATCAACACGCCGCCGCGCGGCATCGGCAACACCACGGTGCAGCGCCTCTCCGAGTTCGCCGCGGAAAAGGGGATACCGCTTTACGACGCGATGCTGGAGGGGGCCTTCGGGCCGCTTTTATCCGCCGCCGCCAAGGGAAAGGCCGCCGCTTTCGCGCAGGAGATCGACGGCTACAAGGAGAAGGCGGAGCAGATGCCGCTTTCCGAACTCACCTCCACCATCATCTACGAGTCGGGGTACTTCGCCAGGCTTAAGGCGCTGGGAAGCGACGAGGCCCAGGAGCGGATCGAGAACCTCCAGGAACTGGTGACCGCCATGCAGGCCTACGAGAGCGGCCCCGGCGAGAAGGGGCTGGCCGACTTCCTGGAACAGGTGGCGCTGGTGAGCGACCTGGAGCAGGAAGGTGACGGGAAGAAATCTTCGGCGACGCTTATGACGCTCCACTCCGCGAAGGGGCTGGAGTTCCCGCTGGTGTTCATCATCGGCATGGAGGAGCGGCTTTTCCCCCACGTGCGGGCCCTGGAAGATCCGGCCCAGATGGAGGAGGAGCGCAGGCTCTGCTACGTGGGGATGACCCGCGCCAAGAAGCGCCTCTTCCTCCTGAACGTGCGCCGGCGCCACATCTTCGGGCAGGAGCAGATGAACCCGCCGGCGAGGTTCATAGCCGACATACCTCGGGAGCTCCTCGACACAGGCGACAACTGGCAGGAGCCTTCGCGGCAGCGCGAGTTCCCCTCACACAACTTAGCCTCGCTCTTCGAGGAGGAGATGGAGCCCGAAGAGGACAACGAGGTGCGCATGGTGCCGGAGGACGACGAGGGTATCTACCTCGGCATGAAGGTGCGCCACGCCCAGTTCGGTCCCGGAACCATCCGCAAGATCGAAGGGGAAGGTGACAACCAGAAGGTGATCGTCTGGTTCAACTCGCTGGGAGGGCCGAAGAAGCTCCTGGTCCGCTTCGCGGGGCTTGAGCGTGCGTGATAACGGTAGTATAGTAGCAACATCATTATAATGAGACTGTCCAAGGAGGCCCACCCATGAAAAAACTTTGCGTCCTCATGATCGCCATGCTGCTCTTCTCGGCATGCACCTCGTACAAGAGCCAGTACGTCTCCTTCCGCCCCCCCGAGGCATATACCAATTACCGCGAGGTGAACGGGGTCTCCATGGGCGGCGAGGCTTACCCCGACGCCGACTCGGCGGAGAAGGCTTTCGGCTTCGACATCAAGGGAGCGGGACTTCTTCCGGTCATGCTGGTTTTCGACAACAAAAGCGCGAACAACCTGGAGCTCATCTCCGGCCAGACCTTCCTCGTGGACGACGGGGGGAACTATTGGCCCGTGGTCCCCAACAATACCGCCTTCGATCGTCTGGAGAGCTCGACCCAGTTCGCCTCGTTCTTCGGCAAGGGGGCCGGTAAGGGTGCGATTTTGGGCGCTGCTGCGGGCGGCATCCTGGCAACCGCCATCGGCATCGCCTCCGGCAAGAGCGTAGGCGAGGCGGTGGGCAAAGGGGTCGCACTCGGCGCAGCCGGCGGCGCGCTGATCGGCGGGACGCAGGAAGGGACCTCCGGCGAGCGCGAGCACCGCATCTCGGACGACCTGAGGAGCAAGGGGCTGGAAGGAAAGCCGATCCCTGCGGGTGCTCTTGCCAACGGTTTCCTCTTCTTCCCGGGCGAGGCGAACAGCGCCAAGGAGCTGAGGCTGCAGGTGCGCGAACGTGAATCCGGGCAGGTGCATAAGGTCAGCCTCCCCCTGAACACGGCAAAGAAATAGGCGTCCCCGCGACTGCCGGTACCAATGGAATAGGGGCCCAACGGCCCCTATTCGTTTGTTCGGCGCTGCCTTCAAAACCTCCCTCACCCCAACCCTCTCCCAGAGGGAGAGGGGGTATGGACGGCCCCGAAGAACAGGAGAGCATCTTGGATAAACCAGTAATAGCCGTCACCATGGGGGATCCCTGCGGCATCGGGCCGGAGATCATCGCGGCGGCGCTCGCCGACCCGGCCATCACGGTGCTTTGCCGCCCGCTGGTCCTAGGCGACCGGGGCGCCATGGAGCGAGGCATAGCGGTGGCGGGGGTCAAGCTCGCCATAGCGTCCGCGCCCGACCTGCTCCCCCCCCTCGACGCGTCCCCCCATACCCTTTACCTGCGCGAGCTGTCACGGCTGAAACTCGACGAAATCCCCTACGGCGCCCCGACCACGGCCGGGGGGGACGCCTGCTACCGCTACATCTGCGAAGCGGCCAGGCTCTGCCTGGACGGGACGGTGCAGGCCATGGCCACCGCCCCCATCAACAAGGAATCGATGAACAGCGCCGGGCACGACTATCCGGGGCACACGGAGCTTCTGGCGGAATTGACCGGGACTCCGGAGGTGGTGATGATGCTCGCCGGCGAGCGCCTGCGGGTGACGCTGGTGACCATCCACGAGCCGCTTTCCCGGGTGCCGGAACTCATCACCTTCGACCGCGTTCTATCCACCATCAGGATCACCCACGACGCCCTCAGCCGCTGGTTCTGCCGTGCGCCGCGCCTGGCCGTCCTCGCCCTCAACCCGCACTGCGGCGAGGGGGGGATGTTCGGCGACGAGGAGTCCCGGATCATCGCGCCTGCGGTCGCTGCCGCGAGGGAAGCGGGCATCGACGCGGCAGGCCCCGTTTCCGCAGACACCCTGTTCCATTTCGCCGCCAAAGGTGGGTACGACGCGGTGGTCTGCATGTACCACGACCAGGGGTTGATCCCCTTGAAGCTTTTGCATTTCGACGACGGGGTCAACGTGACCCTGGGGCTTCCCATCATCCGCACCTCGGTCGATCACGGCACCGCCTACAACCTCGCGGGGACGGGGAAAGCGAGCGCGGAAAGCATGAAGGCCGCGCTGGTGATGGCGGCACGCATGGCACAGCAGGGTTGTCGATAGTAAAAAAGAGAGGCGGGATTATCTGATGAAGATGAAAAAATACCTTACCTGGGGCGGGATCGTCCTTGCCGTTTACCTGATCTACGTGGTGGTCTCCCTGGCCATGACGCCGCCGGTTTCGGAGCTCAAAGACAAGAAGTTCAACATGACCATCCAGGTGAAGGACTGGCAGGGTAACTACCACCCGCTGGTGGTGGGCCCGAAGAACCGTTACTGGACCCCGTTGTCGCAGATACCCTCCGAGATGAAGTGGGCGGTTATCCTCGCCGAGGACGCTTCCTTCTACAAGCACGAAGGGATCGACGTCAAGGCGATCAAGGAAGCGATCAAGTACGACCTGGAGAAGCAGAGTTTCGCCCGCGGCGCCTCGACCATCACGCAGCAGGTGGCCAAGAACCTGTTCCTGTCCCGCGAGAAGACCCTGACCAGGAAGGCCAAGGAGCTGTACCTGGCGAAGAGGATGGAGCAGGAGCTGACCAAGGGGAGGATCATCGAGCTTTACCTGAACGTGATCGAGCTGGGCCCCCTGGTGCACGGCATCGGTCACGGTGCGCGCTATTACTTCGGCAAGTCCCCGGCCAACCTCACCCCGCGCGAATGCGCCTTTCTGGCCGCCATGCTCCCGGGCCCCCGGGTCGCCTACAACCCGTACAAGAACCTGGGCAAGGTGCTGAAGCGCTCCAACATGATCCTGGGGCTTCTCGCCAAAAAGGGTGTTCTGAGCGAAGCGGAATACCGCACCGCGCTGGCGCAGTCGCCGAACGTCGGACGGATGCAGCGCAAGGTCGATATGAGCATCAAAGAGGTCGAGGTGATGGCGAACCACACTTCGGCTACCCTCCCGGAGCAGCCCCTGTCGCAGGAGGAGATGAACGCGCAGGAGCCGAAACCCGGCGCGCCGGAGGGAGCCGCACCTCAGTCCGCCCCGGAACCGGCGCAGGAGCCTGCGCCGCCTGCCTCCCCCCCCGCGGCGCAGGAGGAAAAGCAGTAACGGTCGCATGGCAGGAGTAAATCCCTCCTGTCCCCCCCTCCCTTGACGGGAGGGGGGACCAAGAGCGGCTTCACCCGGTATTTTCTCTCTCGTTCCCAAGCTCCAGCTTGGGAACACCCTTAGCAATCTCTTCCTCAAGTTCCCATTAGAAATGCCGAAACAGGAAAAAGCACCGGACATCAGGTGGCTAGCTGGGGAGAAATACAATGGAAAATGTAAAATCGGGGCGGGTCATCCTGGTGGACGACGATCCCTACGTGCTGGAGAGCGTGGCACTGCTCCTTTCGGTAAGCGGATTCGAGGTCACCTCGTTTTCCAACGGGCACGAGGCGCTGCAGCTGCTGCGCCGGTCGCCGCCGGACGTGGTGCTCACTGACGTCAACATGCCGCAGATGTCGGGCATCGAACTCCTGGAGCAGATCCACGACTTCGACCGCGACATCCCGGTCATCCTGATGACGGCCTATGCCGAGCTGGAGATGGCCGTTTCCGCCATCAAGAAAGGCGCCTTCGACTTCATCATCAAGCCTTTCAAGACTCCATACCTGATCTACGCCGTGGAGAAGGGGATCAACTATCAGCGCCTGGTTCTGATGGAGAAAAATTACAAGGCGGAGCTGGAACAAAAGGTACAGGACCGGACCCGCGAGCTGGGCGCGGCGCTGGTGCAGATGCGGAGCATGAGCCGCGAGACCATCGAGAGGCTGACAGCGGCGGCCGAACTCAGGGACGAGGACACCGGCAGGCACATCTCGCGCATCGGCCTCTACGCCAAGAGGCTTGCCGAGCAGCTGCAGATGCCCGCGGATTTCGTTGAGGGGATCGGCATGGCTGCGCCGATGCACGACGTCGGCAAGATCGGCATACCCGACGCGATACTTTTGAAGGCGGGGCCGCTCAACGGTGAGGAATTCGGCGTCATGAAGAGCCATACCGAGATCGGCGGCAGGATACTCGCCGGCTCGACTCACATGGTGCTGCAGATGGCGGCCTCCATCGCCCTTACCCACCACGAGCGCTGGGACGGCAGCGGCTACCCCAACGGCCTCGCCGGTGCAAAGATCCCCGTGGAGGGTCGCATCGTCATGCTGGTGGACCAGTACGACGCCCTCAGAAGCAAGCGCGTGTACAAGCCCCCCTTCGAACACGGAAAGACGGTCCGCATCATCACCGAAGGGGACGGCAGAACCATGCCGGAGCATTTCGACCCGGAGATACTGCGCGCCTTCGTCACGGCGGCACACGACTTCGAGGCCATCTACGAGAACCATAGCGATTAGCGGGGAACCAGACGAAACATGTCCAGGTGCAGCCTGAAAATAAAGATGAGCTTGGTCGTCTTCCTGCTGATTGGTACGGTGAGCTCGTGCGTTGCCGGTCTGGGACTGCTGTTTTTCATGCGGGAGTTCAAGGAGACCGTCGCCGCCCGGCAGTTCGCGGTGGTGAGCGCCATGGCGGGCGAGCTCGATGAAAAGATCCTGGCGGCGCAGCGCGAGCTGGTCGCGGTGGCGATGAGCATCCCGCCGGCCACGGGGAGAGATGCCGCGGCCCTGCAGAGTTTCCTCGATCAACGCCTCGACCTGCACCAGGTGTTCAGCGACGGCACTGCTTTCTTCAGCGCCGACGGAAGGCTCGTCGCCTTCTCTCCGGGGCAGAGCCCCAACATAGGCGACAATTTTTCCAAGCTCGATTTTTTGGCCGCCACGTTCAGATCCGGGAAGGCGCTGATTTCCGAACCTTTCCCTTCGCAGCGAAGGCGCGGGCACCAGGTGGTGATGTTCACCGTCCCGGTGCTGGGGGCGGGGGGAAGGATCATCGGAGTCCTGGGAGGACGCGTGGATCTTATGGAAGAAAACTTCCTGAGCCGCGTGGCGCACCTGAACCTCCAGGACGGCAGGGAGTTCTTCCTCTTCAACCGGCAAAGGCAGATAGTCGCGCACCGCAATCATGACCAGGTCGGCAAGCCGATGCTGGCGAAGGGAAAGCGGCAGCTTTTGGACCGTGCTATCGACGGCTACCAGGGGAGCGGCGAGATGGATAACCCCGCCGGGTCGCCGTCGATCTATTCCTTCAAGAGGCTTCCCACGCGCGGCTGGATACTGGCGGCGGAACGCCCCCTCTCCGAGGCGTACGCACCGATCTACCGCGCGCAGAAACTGGCGATCTGTAGCCTCGCTTTGCTGCTTCCTTTGGCCCTGATCATCGTTTGGCTCTTCGTCGGCCGCCTCACCGCGCCCTTGCAACTCTTCGCCGGGCGGGTGCGCGAGATAGGGGGGGATGCCGCCAAGTACCTCCCGGTACCGGTGAGTAACAACGACGAAATCGGCGACCTGGCCCAGGCCTTCAACGCCATGATGCAGGAACTGGTGATCAACAAGCGGTCGCTGGAAAGCGAGAAGGGTTTTGCCGTGCAGCTCTTGCAGCACTCGGCGGTCCCCTGCTTCGTCATCGACGCCGAGCATCGGGTGATCATCTGGAACAGCGCCATGGAGGAGCTGACCGGCGTCGCCGCAGGGGCGCAGCTGGGGCTTGCCGATCCTTGGCGCGCCTTCTACGACGAGCCGCGCCGCGTTCTGGCCGACATCGTGGTGGCGGGAACACTGTACGAGATGGCGGATCTCTATTCCTGCTACGCGGATTCCCCGCTCATCCCCGAAGGGCTGCGGGCGGAGGGGTGGTACCGGCTCAAAGGTAAGCAGAGATACCTGGCCTTCGAGGCGGCTCCCATCCGGGACGCCGAGGGGAGGTTGATCGCCGCCATCCAGACCATGCAGGACATGACGCTTCGGGCCAACAACGAGGAGCAGTTGAGGGGGATGGTGGCGGCCATAGGGGAGAGCGAGGAGCGGTTCCGGCGCCTGGTGGAGCTTTCGCTGGACGGGATCGCCATCCTGGTCGGGCGCCGCTTCGTCTTCGTCAACCCGGCGGGTTGCGAGATGCTGGGGTACCGCTCAAGCGACGAGCTGTTGGGGAAGGAGATGCGCGAATTCATCCAGCGGGATTCGGAGCAGCAGTTCCTGGAGCAGGCAGCCTGCGCCGAGGAAACCGGCACCACCGCCCCCTGGATAGAGGAGCGGCTGTTGCGCCACGACCGGACCGCCATGGAGGTGGAGCTGGGGGTGGGGCCGTTCGTTTTCCGCGGGGAAAACGCGCTGCAGGTGATCTTCAGGGACATAACGGAGCGCAAGCTCGCCAAGGCGAGGCTGGAGACCCTGGCCCACTACGACTCGCTGACCTCGCTCCCCAACCGGGTGCTTTTCTTCGACCGGCTGCGCCATGCGGTATCCGAGGCCAAGCGCTACAAGCATCCGCTGGCGCTCATGTTCCTGGATCTGGACAGCTTCAAGCAGGTGAACGACCGGCTGGGGCATGCGGCTGGGGACGCGGTGCTGGTGGAGGCTGGATACCGCCTCAGGGAATGCGTGCGGGCCTGCGACATGGTGGCCCGGATGGGGGGAGACGAATTCACCATCATCCTCACCAAGATGGCGGACCAAAGGGACGCGTCCCTGGTGGCCGAGAGGGTGTTGGAGTCGTTCGCCCTCCCCTTCCTGGTGGAAGGGGAAAGCGCACAGGTGGGGGTGAGCATCGGGATCTGCGTCTATCCCGACTGCGACGCCGATCTGGACGGGATGGTGCGCTACGCGGACTACGCCATGTACCAGGCCAAGCAGGACGGCAAGAACGTCTACCGCTTCTACGTAGGAGGCTAGCCGCGCAGAGGCGCCTGCGGGGCGGTGGCTAGCGCCTGAGCGCCTCCACGGCCGCCTCGTCGAGAGCGTTCACCGTCTTCAGCTCCGTTTCGCCGCCGTCGCGCAAAACGCCCAGGGTGGCAGCGCAACCGGGTTCCGCCTTGGTGTAGCGCAAAAGTATCTGCCCCGCCTTTTCCAAAAGGTGATCGGTAGTTTCCCCCATGACCGCGGCAAGCGGACTCTTCCCCTCGAGCCAGCGCAGGGTTGCCTCGCCGGGCTGGACGGCCCGCTCCAGGAGTTCGTTCTCTCCCTCGTTGCGGCCGAGGATCACCTTGGTCCGGGGCCCGATCCGGAAATGCCGCCCGAGCTTGAGGAGCCGGAAATCCCTCATGTTCAGTTCGTCGGAGTGGTCGAAGACGTCGCGAATCTTGCCGACGAAGGAGAGTTCGGTCAAAAGGCAGCCGCCGGCGGGACAGGGGTAGTTCTTCACGTCCAACTCGGCCGCGAGCTCGAACTGTTCCTTCCTGGACCTCCCCTGGATGGAGAGGAGCTTCTCGCGGTCGACCCACCCTTCCTGCTCCGGGATGGTGGGCTGGAAGTGCTTAGCCGAGAGGGGGCGCAAAAGGAGCCCTTCGAGGCCGCTCTCCTTCTCGATGATGCGCAGGGTGTCGCGGCGCTGGCTCATGGGGCGCTGTCCCAGGACCTCTCCGGTGAAGACGAAATCGGCGCCGGACTCGAGCATGTACTCCTTGGCCTTTTTCAAGAGGAAGATGCGGCAGTCGATGCAGGGGTTCATCCCCTTGCCGTGGCCGTGCTTGGGGTTTCTGACCACCTCGAGGTAGTCCGCCCCCTTGTGCATCACCTTGATGGGGATCTTGAAATCTTCCGCCACGCGGACCGCCTCCGACTTGCAGCCGGCGTTCTTTCCGGTGCAGGTGCAAAAAGGGGAGGTGAAGTTGAGTGCCTCGACGGCGATCCCCTGGTCCAGGAGGACCTTGACCGCGAGGGTGGAATCGAGTCCGCCCGACAGAAGGGCTATGGCTTTTCTCTGCATGTAAACTCCTGAAAATCAATTGACAATTGACGATTGATGATTGACAACGATGTTAGGCCGACCCGCTGAAGCGGCGGCGGCGAAGAAACGGTGAATCAATTGACAATTGACAATTGACGATTGACAACGGGTTAGGCCGAGTCGCGGACGACGGCGATTAAATTATCCAGTACTGACAACGCGGCTGGAGATGAAGCAATTAGACAACAGTCCAGACAGTGGCAAAAACGGCGGCGGACTTCGCAGCCTGCATTGTCAATTGTCAATTGGGTTTTAAATCGTGCAGTTACTGTCAACGCGGCTGGAAATTCGAGGGGGAAGAGGGTCGGCGTTCAGTTCCGCTTTTTCAAAGTGTACTCCGAGCTTGTGACTGCCATTGTACATTGGCAACCGCCGCTATCGAGCTTTCGCAGCATGCCATTGTCAATCGTCAATTGTCAATCGTCAATTGCTTTTCGGCTTGTCATTGTCCATTGTCAATTGTCAATTGTTTTAGAAAGTGTTTTCAGGTACATTTCCCAGGCACCGCCATCTGCAGCATCTGGAGGTAGGCAATGAACGGGCTTGTCAAAGAAGGATCCATCGGCGAGATCCTTTTCAAATCGCAGATCATCACGGAGCAGGAACTGAGCGCGGCGCTCGAAGCGCAGAAGGTCTCGGGGTGCCGGGTCGGCGAGGCGCTGGTACGCCTGGGGGTGGTGGCCCAGGAGGATATCGACTGGGCGCTCGCCAACCAGTTGAACATCCCCTACGTGCGGCTCAAGAAGGAAAACATCGATCCTGCCGCGGTGGCGAAGGTCCCGGGACAACTGGCCCGGCGCTACAGCCTCTGCCCCATCTTCCTCTCCGGCAGCGAACTCTCCATCGCCATGGCGGACCCCCTGAACAAGGAGGCGGTCGAGGAGATCACCCGGGTGACCGGCTGCCAGATCAGCATCTCGGTGGGGCTCATCCGCGAGATCCGCGAGATGCACGACGCCATGTACGGCCCGGACCAGAACCTCCCGGAACTGGGGTTCAGCTCCGGGCACTTCACCGCCAAGGTCCTCTCCGCCATCAACGCCGACCTCTCCGGCGCCATGCTCTTGAACCACCTTCTCTTGCGCGTAGTCCAGAAGAAGTTCGCCTCGGTAGCGCTCCAGCCGCTGGGGGACCAGGTGCGGGTGCTGGCGCGCGGCGAAGGGAGGACGTCCGAGTTAGGCAAGCTCTGCGCGACCCACTACGGGCGGCTCACCGAGCGCATCCGCCGCCTCTCAGGCATCGACGGCGCCGAGGAAAATCCCTCCAGCGGCGTCTTGACCTTCATCTGGCAGGGGAAAAGGATCCCGTTCCAGACCCTGGTGATGCCCGGCAACGGAGGGGATTACCTCACCTTGAAGCTGCACGTCGGCGCGCCGAAAATATCCGAGCTGGACGATCTCGGTGTCTCCGCCGGGAAACGCGCGGACTTAAAGGCGCTCCGCTCGGAAAAGGAGGGGCTCATCCTCTTCACCGGGCGAGACCCGGAAGAGCGGAGCCGGCTCATCGACCTGTTCCTGGACGCCTGCGATCACGCCGACCGCACCGTCATTTTGGTGGGGGAAAGGCTTGGGCGCGGCAGGGACCGCTGGCCGCGGCTGCCGGCGGGGAGATGCGGCGCGGACAATACCGCAAAGGTGGTGTCGGCGGCCCTGGAGCATGATCCGGACACGCTGGTCATCGAGGACGTCACGGAACTTGCCTCCTTCATAGCGGCGAGCAAGGCGGTGATGCGGGGGAAGCTGGTGGTGGCGGGGATGTCCCAGGGGAACAAGGGGGCGGCGTTGAAGCAGCTCCTGTACCTCTCCCAGAAGAACTTCCTGATACCGACCCACCTGAAGGGGGTGGTTTCCTTGAAGTGCGTGCTGCTCCTTTGCCCGGAGTGCAAGAAGCAATACACGCCTGCCGCGGACGAGCTGGCGGCCTTGCGGCTTAAGGCGACGGCGCCCGAGTACTTCCGCCCGACCGGCTGCCCCTCCTGCGACCAGACAGGCTATAGCGGCAAGAAGTACCTCCTGGACGTGATCCGGTTCGACCAGGGGCTCCTGGAGGCGTTCGAGGTGATCCGCGATTCCGACGAGATCATCCGCCACCTCAAAGACAACGGCTACCGGGGCATCGGCGAAGAAGGGGCCGAGCTTCTGGAGCGGGGAGAAATATCCCCGGGCGAGTACGTCGCTTCCATACTACTGTAACGGAGAAGAGACATGGCAAGGATAGACGCACTGTTCAAGCTGTTGCACGAGGCCGGGGCCTCCGACCTGCACCTTTCCGCCGGGTCCCAGCCTATCTTCCGTTTGCGCGGCGAGATGGAGCGGCAGAACTTCAAGTCGCTTGCGCACGAGGAGCTGAAGGCGCTCCTTTACGAGATCCTGACCCCGAAGCAGCGCGAGACCTTCGAGGAGAAGCACGACCTCGACTTCGCCTATTCGGTTCCGGGCCTGGCGCGCTTCCGCGGCAACTACATGATGCAGCACCGGGGGATCGCGGCGGTGTTCCGCATCATTCCGAGCAAGATACTTTCCGCCGACGAGCTGGGGCTTCCGGAAGGGATCCGCAACCTGACCAAGCTCAGGAAGGGGCTGGTGCTGGTCACAGGTCCCACGGGGAGCGGCAAGTCCACCACACTCGCCGCGATGATCGACCTGATCAACTCTACCCGCAGGGAGCACATCCTGACGCTGGAGGACCCGCTGGAGTTCATCCACGAAAACAAGATGTCCCTTTTCAACCAGCGCCAGATAGGCGAGCACTCGGAAAGCTTCGCCAGCGCCTTGAGGGCGGCCCTCAGGGAGGACCCGGACGTGATCCTGGTAGGCGAGATGCGCGACCTCGAGACCATCGCCCTGGCCATGAGCGCCGCGGAGACCGGGCACCTGGTGTTCGGCACCCTGCACACCAGTTCCGCCGCGAAGACGGTGGACAGGATCATCGACGTCTTCCCCAAGGACGGGCAGGAGCAGGTGCGCGCCATCCTTTCCGAGTCGCTCAAGGGGGTGGTCTGCCAGCAGCTGTTGAAGACCGCTGACGGCAAGGGGAGGGCGGCCGCGCAGGAGATCATGGTCTGGAACGCCGCCATCGGGAACCTGATCCGGGAAGGTAAGACCTTCCAGATCCCGTCCATCATGCAGACCGGCAGAAAGGACGGGATGCAGCTCATGGACCAGCACATCCTCGACCTGTTGAAGACCAAGAAAATCGCACCCGAGGAGGCGTACCGCTGCTGCACTGACAAGAGGCAGTTCGAGCAGTACCTCCCGAACAAGCCGGCGGAGCAGTAGCCGGTGCGTTTCCCCGTTTCGCCGCAGATCGCCGGCGTGCACCCGCCTCCCATCTCCGAGGTGAAGAGTTGGCTCGCCGGCGCCCCCGCCGGGCTTCCCCTCATCGATCTCTGCCAGGCCATACCCGACTACCCCACGCCGCGGGAGCTCACCGACCACCTGTCGGAAGTGATGCTCGACCCGCACACCTCGCGCTACAGCATCGACGAGGGGCTTCCCGAGGTGCGGGAGGCGATCTGCGCCGGTTACCGCGAGCTCTACGGCGCCTGCATCGACCCCTCCCAGCTCATCCTCACCATCGGCGCGAGCCAGGCGTTCTGGCTCGCCATGGTTACCCTTTGCCGCGCCGGGGACGAGGTCATCGTCCAACTCCCTGCCTACTTCGACCACCCTATGGCGCTCGGGGTGCTCGGCATCCGTTGCGTCTACGCCCCGTTCGAAGAGGCAAGCGGCGGGCTCCCCAGTGTCGCCGCCATAGCTGCCCTGATCACAGAGAAGACCCGCGCCATCCTGCTGGTCACCCCCAGCAACCCCACCGGCGCCGTGATACCGCCCGAGACTGTGCGCGAACTGCACCGCCTCGCCGTCTCCCGCGACATCGCCCTGGTGCTGGACGAGACCTACAACAGCTTCATCACGGGGGGAGTCCGTCCCCACGACCTGTTCCAAGAGCCGGACTGGGGGGACCACTTCGTCCATATCGCCTCCTTCGGCAAGACCTTCGCGCTCACCGGATACCGCGCCGGGATGCTGGCAGCGTCCGAGGAGTTCATAAGCCACGCGCTGAAGGCGCAGGACACCATGGCGGTATGCCAGCCGCGCGTAACGCAGCACGCGGTGAAGTACGGCTTCGAGCACCTTTCGGGATGGGTCGCCGAGAACCGGGTCATGATGGAGAGAAGGCACGAGGTATTCCGCGCGGAGTTCGAGAAGCCTGGCAACGCCTTCATGCTGGTGGCGAGCGGCCCCTTCTTCGGCTGGGTGCGGCATCCGCTGACGGGAGCCACGGGGAGAGAGGTCGCCAGGCGACTGGTGGAGGAAGCGGGTATCCTGCTGCTGCCGGGGGAGGTGTTCGGGCCGGGGCTTGAGGGTTACCTGAGGCTCGCCTTTGGCAACATCAGAGAGGAGACCATACCCGAGGCGGTGGCGCGGTTCAGGGAATTCAAACCTTAAAGCCTGAAACCACTAGCCACGGAGAACATCTGAGAGAAGCGGGAATACTGGGAAAACAGAAGCATCGAGAAAAAAGGGACAGGCTACCTTTTCATAAAGTAGCCTGTCCCTTTTTGGTTTTCTCAGATTTTCTCCGTGGCTAATGGTTTTCGTCTTGCTGTTTCAAATAACCTCTTGCAGGAAATCGATCAGGCCGTCGTTCACTTCTTCGGCATGGGTCCAGTTGAGACCGTGGGGGGCTCCGGCTACTACTATCAACCGGCTCCCCTCGACGGCCTCGTGGGTTCTGCTGCCGGTCGCGGCAAAGGGAAGGATGCGGTCATCGTCACCGTGCATCACCAGGGTCGGGATGCGAATCCGCACCAGGTCGTCCCTGAAGTCGGCCAGCCAGGAGTCGACACAGGCCAGGGTCCCTATCGGCGAGGCGGCCGCGGCTATGCTCCAGGAGAGCCGCAGCAGCTCCTCGCTCACCTTCTTGCCGCCAAAGGCGTGCACGTTGTAGAAATTGGACAGGAAGCTGGTCAGAAAGGATGGGCGGTCGGCCCTGATGGCCTGCTTGATCTCCTCGAAGATATCGGCACCGAGCCCCGCCGCATTGTCCGCGGTCTTGCGCAAAAAGGGGGTCACCGCGGCCATGAAGACCGTCTTTTGCACCCGCTCGGTCCCGTACCGCCCCAGGTAGCGCGCCACTTCTCCTCCACCCATCGAAAAACCGACCAGCGCCGCTTTCCTCAGGTCGAGCCGGGTCATCAGCGCATGCAGGTCGTCCGCGAGGGTGTCGTAGTCATAGCCGGAGCCGGGCCTGCTCGACTGGCCGAACCCGCGCCGGTCGTAGGCGATGACCCGGAAACCGGCCTTCAGCAGCGCGGGGACCTGCCTCTCCCACGACCTGCTGCTGAGCGGCCAGCCGTGGATCAGCACCACCGGCTGCCCCTCTCCCATGTCCTCGTAGTAGAGATCGATGTTGCAGGAGTTTTCCTTTCCCACCGTGATGTAGTTCATTGAGCCTCTCCTCTTTTAGCCTCTGTTTTCAGGCGGTCAGTGCGCCGCAAGCCGCGGCGCAAGTGTTCAAATACTGCATTTTCCTGCCAAGTCAATTGCACCTGAAAGCTGGAAACCCGCTCTGGCGCCGCAACGAAAGGGTGCGAAAAATCTTCCAGCTGCGAAAAAAACCGCTGGGTCGCAGAACACTGTAAACAGGACCGTCATAATCCTTTTCCCCCGGCGCCCTGCGCAAAACGGGCAGGTCTCCTTATCGAGACCGACCCTCCTTCTAAAGTGCAACTTACCGGAATCACATCAAAATCAGTTCAAGTGAGAAACTGGCATAGTCCCTGTAATACAAAATGGCAACGGAATCAGAAAGAGGCTCCCGCCAAGGGGGTTGCTTGACTGGTTGTCACACCTGACTCCAACGATAAGGGGGTAACTGTTATGAAGCGGATCATCACTATGGCAGCAGGGTTTTTAGTCGCGCTATCCCTGGCCGCAACGGCGTACGCCGCTCCCAAGGGAGCGAACGTCCGCAAGAGCTCGCCGGGCATAGAGAATTCGAAAAAGGTGATGCAGTACCGAATACAGCGGGAAAAGAAGATGCAGGACGTGAGGAAGAAAGCACAACTGAAGAAGCAGCTGGCCAAGGCCGGAAAATAGCGGCCCAATTTTGCAATTGAACTCGGTAATTTCCGTAGGGCAATGGAGGACACTATGAACAGGCTGACGAAAACGCTAATGGCAGGCCTGGCTATGCTGGTGATGACTTTGGGCATTTACCCGCAGACCGCGCAGGCGATCGACGAGACGAAGGTCCCGCATTACTACGGACCGTATCCGAACTGGGCGCTCAGCCCGCTTCCTTTTAAGAACCTATCGACCGGCGTCGTCACGGGGGGCATCAAAAAATTCGTGAACAGGCTGCCGGGGCTCGGCGAGGCCAACGCCAACGACCTGGGGAACTTCCTCCCGGTGGCGGTCCCCGATACAACCACCTACGCCGATGCGGACTACTACGAGATCGGCCTGGTGCAGTACCGGCAGCAGATGCACTCCGACCTCCCGCCGACGCTTCTGCGCGGCTATGTGCAGCTCTCCACGGCGGTAGTCCCCGGCGGGCAGGTTGCGCTGACGAACGCCACCGTTGACGGCTCCCCCGACGTACCCATCATCGGCTACACCGGCGTCACCAAACCAAGCTACCTGGGCCCGGTCATCGTTGCCAAGAAGGACCGTCCGGTCCGCATCGTGTTCCGCAACCTGCTTCCGAACGGCGCCGGCGGCGACCTCTTCCTCCCGGTGGACTCCACCATGATGGGCTCCGGAATGGGGCCGATGGGAATGACCGATCCGGTGGACGGGAAAAGCGCGACCGACATGGTGCGTAACCCGATGTGCACCGACAACCCGAAATCCGACATGTGCTTCAAGGACAACAGGGCGACCCTGCACCTGCACGGCGGCGTGACCCCCTGGATCAGCGACGGTACTCCGCACCAATGGATCACCCCGAAGGACGAGATGACCTCCTGGCCCAAAGGGGTCAGCGTGATGAACGTCCCCGGCATGCCTGATCCGGGCCCGGGCGCCATGACCTTCTTCTACACCAACCAGCAGAGCGCAAGGCTCATGTTCTACCACGACCACGCCTGGGGCATCACCCGCCTGAACGTCTACGCTGGTGAGGCCGCGGGGTACATCATCCAGGACAACACCGAGCAGGCGCTTTTGGACAAGGGGCTCATCCCGGGTGCAACGGACACCATCCCGCTCATCATCCAGGACCGCACCTTCGTCCCCCCCGGCGACAAGACGACCCGCACCGGGCAGCTCTATGAATCGGACCCGACCTGGGACGCAAACCGCTGGGGCGGCTTTGGCAACCTCTGGTACCACCACGTCTACATGCCGGCGCAGAACCCTTCGGATCCCTCAGGCATGAGCGCCTTCGGCCGCTGGATGTACGGCCCCTGGTTCTGGCCGCCGGCAACGCCTAAGTATCCGCCGATCCCGAACCCGCGCTACAACATGGACCCGGTGACCGCCTTCACCACGCCTTTGGCGAAACCGTGCCTCTTGGGCGACCCGACCTCCTGGCAGTACCAGACCGACCCGTTCTGCGAGCCTGAACTGATCCCCGGCACCCCGAACATCTCGGTGGGCATGGAGCAGTTCAACGACACCCCGGTGGTTAACGGCACCGTCTACCCCTATACCACGGTCGATCCGAAGGCGTACCGCCTGCGCATCCTGAACGCCGCCAACGACCGCTTCTTCAACCTGCAGCTCTACGTAGCGGACACCACGGGTACCGAAGTTGCGCTCAAGGCCGCTGAGCTGGCGGCCGCTCAAGTGGACCCGAACGTCTTCCCGACCCCGGACACCGCCCTCTCCCCGAAAGGGCCGGACTGGATCCAGATAGGGAGCGAAGGAGGCTTCCTCCCCGCACCGGCGGTGATCCCGCCGCAGCCGATCACCTGGATCACCGATCCGACCCGCTTCGACGTGGGTAACGTGGACCAGCACTCCCTCGCCCTGGCGCCTGCCGAGCGGGCCGACGTCATCGTCGACTTCTCCAAGTACGCCGGGCAGACCCTGATCCTCTACAACGACGCCCCGGCAGCGTACCCCGCCAGGGTGGCGAGCTACGACTACTACACCGGCGCCCCCGACCTCTCTCCCAACGGCGCCCCCGGCGTCCTCCCGGGCTACGGCCCGAACACGAGGACCGTGATGCAGATCAAGGTCAATCCGCTTCCCGACCCGACTGTCCCCGCGCCCACCTTCGATCTGGCGGCGCTGCAGCAGGCGTTCACCCACCAGCTTGACGGGACCCCTAGCGTCTTCGAGACCGGTCAGCACCCGATCATCGTGGGGCAGGCCGCCTACAACTCCGCCTACGGCACCAAATTCGCGGCCTCTAGCTGGTGCAACGCCCCGGGTAGCACCAACCAGCTTTGCGATGGCTTCGCGCGCATCTCGGACCAAGGTGGCGATCTCTTCGGCTTCAACACGCTGCTGAACCAGGGGGGCAAACTCCAGATCCCGCTGCAGCCGAAGGCGCTCCATGACGAGATGAACGCCGTCGCCTTCGACGAGTTCGGCAGGATGACCGCGAACATAGGTCTCGAAGCCACTCCGGCCAAACCGGGTCTCCAGAACGTCATCCTCTACCCGTACGTGAACCCGCCGACCGAGCTGATCGACGGCACCAACCTCCCGAAAGGAGATCTGAACATAACCCCGATCACGACCGCAGATGGGACCCAGATCTGGAAAATCACCCATAACGGCGTAGACACGCACCCGATCCACTTCCACCTCTACGACGTGCAGGTACTGAACCGCGTGACCTGGGACAACATCATCATCCAGCCCGATGCAAACGAGCTGGGATGGAAGGACACCGTCCGGGTGAGCCCGCTTGAGGACACCATCGTGGCGCTGAGGCCGGTCGTCCCGACCCTGCCGTTCGAGATCCCGAACAGCGTCCGGCTGCTCAACCCGATGATGCCGGCAGGCTCCACCGCCATGTTCGAGCCGACCGATATCGGCGGCAACCCGACCGACCCCATCATCAACCAGTTGGTCAACTTCGGTTGGGAGTACGTCTACCATTGCCACATCCTGAGCCACGAAGAGATGGACATGATGCGGCCGGTATCGCTGGCGCTGCCTCCGAAACCTGCCGACGCGCTCACCTTCGCCATCAACGGCAACGGGAACAAAGCGAAACTGACCCTTAACTGGAACGACAACTCCATCACCGAGACGGCTTTCGTGGTGCAGAAAACCACCGACGGCACTACCTGGACCAACGTCGGGACCGTGCCGACTCCGCTGGGCGCGGTGAACAGCATCGGGCCGAAGAGCCTCGTGGATCCGGCCGCATACAACCCGAATCTGGTAGCCAAGTACCAGGTCGTGGCGCAGAATACCGTAGGTTACGGCGGCCAGATGCCGAGCCTGACCGTTACCTCGGTATCCGCTCCGCTTCTGACCGGCACCGTGCCGGCCGCACCGGCCGCACTGGTCGCCACCCTGCAGGCAGGACCGCAGGTAACCCTTAGCTTCACCGACAACGCCCTGACCGAGATCGGCTTTGTGGTCGAGCGCTCAGACAACGGCGGCGCCTTCGTCCAGATCGCCAAACTCGCGGCACGCGCCAACACGGGCGCCGTGACCTATGTCGACAAAACCGTGGCAGCCGCAGCAACCGACACCACCTACGTCTACCGCGTGGCGGCCATCAACGCCGCCGGCCTCTCCGGCTACGCGGTGACCGCACCGCTGCTGCTTCCGGCCCTGCCCGCCGCACCTGCAGGTTTCACCGCAGTCAACGGCCCCAACGGCACCGGCAACAACAGGAGCGTGATCCTGAATTGGCAGGATCTTTCCAGCAACGAGACCGGCTTCACCGTTCAGCGCGCCACCAACGCCACCTTCACCACCGGCGTGAGCAACACCACGGTGGGGGCAGGGGTGACCACGCTGACCCAGACCGGCCTGGCACGGAACACCAACTACCACTACAGGGTCCGCGCCAACAACGGGAGCATCGTCTCCTCCGCATGGGTAGCCGCAACTCCTTCGCCCATACTGACCAACCCGTAACCTCAACCCAAGCCCCGGGAGGACGAGTTTCCTCCCGGGCAACTTTCCAGGCAAAAAGAAGAGGCCCCCGGTTGTAGCCGGAGGGCCTCTTCTTTTACCTTGATCTGATAGTCATTCTCGGCGCTGCACGAAAATTACGTTCCCCCCTTTGCGAAGGGTGGGCAGGGGGGATTTGCCTCCGGTGCACCAGCTGGAAATCCCCTTAAATCTTATCTCGCCGTGGCGACCGCGGGGTTCAGGTCGCACCCGGTCTCGATGGGGAGGCTCGCGTCTTTGGACCAGCCGATCCATGAGCTGTCGTAGTTGTGCAGCTTGTTCAGCGGGTAGCCAAGCAGGTAGAAGGTGAACATCGCCTGGGTGGAGCGCACTCCCGACTGGCAGAAGAAATACTGGTCTTTCTTGCCGTCTACACCGAGCTTCTTCAAAATCGCCTGCGCCTCGGCCGCAGTGAGCCACTCGCCTGCGTTCTCCTTCTTCTTGAAGATCGCCCAGTCGCTATGCTTGCCCCAGGGGATGCGCCCTTTCCGGTAAGCCCCTCTCTTCAGCTCTTCGCCGCAGTACTCCTTGCGGTCGCGGTTGTCCCAGAGCTGCCCCTTGGCCGGGTCTTTAAGCGCGAGGATCTCCGGGGTTTCGACCCTGCTGCGCGGCAGGGCGACTTTGGCCACGAACGCCCCGGTCCTGGCTGCATCCGGCGCCAGGATCGCCGTCTCGTACCCGGCTTCCTTCCAGGCCTTGATCCCGCCGTCAAGCACCCTCACGTCGCCTTTGCCGTAGTACAGGAAGGCCCACCAAAGGCGCGTCGCATCGTACTTGGTGTCGTAGACGACCACCTTGGAATCCTTGTTGATGCCGAGCCCCTGCGCCAGCTTGGTGAAACCTGCTGCGTCGATCAGGTTGCCCGTCACCCCGTTTTGCGTGGCCGCGGGGGCCTCGTAGGCAGGGCGGTCCACCTGGAACGAGCCAGGTATGTGTCCGAGACGGTACTCGACGTCATTCTCCGCCGCGATGATCACCAGTTTTTTGTCCTTCGCGTCGATGAGCTGCTTCAGCTCCTTTGCCGTGATCAGGGCTGAGCCGCGTGCATATCCCTTGTACCCCTGCTGTTGTTTCGCCCAGGACGTCCCCGCCAGGCCGATTATCAGCGCCAGAACAGAAAGGAGCCGTACCGGATATTTGCCTATCATTGCCTACCTCCGTGCTAAAGTTTTAAAAAAGTCCGCAGGGAGTACATACTACTAAAGTAGTCAAGTTTGCAACTGTTTTTTTAACCATTTTAGTAGGGTATTTCGTCGGACCTTTCACCTCGGACGCGACGGGAAAGGCATAGGAGATAAAAACCGTCTGCATGGAGACAATCGTAGCGAGGAAAAGAAAAGTGCCGGCTGCGGCAATCGCAACTGGCACTTCCGTTTGTTTCCTGGTTTATGGAAAAAGGTTCACAGTAAGGATGTGGCAGGGCAAGATGACCAGATGGCGCTCCTGACGGCGGTGTTTTGGCGGTTTATTCAATAGGACCGTGCTTGCTGCTTTATAACTGCAATTCCCCAGTGTTTTGATATCTCACAACCATTCACTCAAAATACTACAGCTGTGAATCGTTTTCGAGGCATCCGAAGAAGAGCGCCCCGTATCCGGGGCGCTCTCATGTTACAGCCTTATTTGACCATATACAGGTACAACTGTCACATTTGCGACCAAAACAGCTTGTGCACTTCCACTAAACTCAATCTTCCCCGCTAAAAAACGGGAACGAGGCTAAAACCTTTGGCCTGATAGCCGATCAGCGAGATAAAACCGTTGTTGACTAGCTTGAGCTCCGGCAACAACGAGTCGTTAGATACTTTAAAGAAGTTTGTGGCAATTTGGCATATTTCCATCTTAACCCCCTTAGTTTTTAGCCCTTTGATGGAAGCGGCGATCGAGGCAAGAGACTCCTGCTGTTTCGCACCCAACTCGACATCCGGTTTGGTTGTCAAAAAGCGAACGGTCGGGCCGACGAATACGATGATGAAATCGGGCCTTACTTTCTGGGCGGCCATGCTTTCGTAAGTATCTTTGATAATGTTCAGATATAGTGCCGTTTTCTGTGGGCTATCCTGGTTTATCAAAAAAATACCTTTCCCCTGTTTTACCCCTTTGAGTGCGACGGCGTCGGTGACTTGCCCGGCCCAGGCATTCATGCCTGTTGTGAGAGAAAAAACCAACAAAATTGCTACCATTACCATTTTCGCTGCAATTCTTGCCATTGTTCATACTCCTTTCGTTTTCCTGCGAGGTAGAGAGGGCGGGATTCTGCCTTTGGTAACACTTCCCCGTGATATATAATCGCCAGAGACAGTAGGTCGCAAGGTTAACAGATTGCCCCCTTTTTAGACCACCCCCTAGCGAGGTGGCATAGTGACATCAATAACGCCTTGTTCGTGCATCTGATACAAATCTGCCTTTTACATTTGTCAGTAGTGAACGGATTTCATCCACCATGTTCCCGCCGTCTATGCCTGCTTTTTGTAGCAATTCACCCCAACTCGCTTCGCCCTTCCTTACCTTCTTTAAAAGCTGGCTGGGGCTTCGGCCTGTCTGGCGTGCTAGGACAGAGGCAATGATCGTCTCCTAGTCGGTGGCTCCGTCGCGGCGCAGTGCCTCAAGCTCCCCGTGCTTCCCGAACTCCTTTCCAGCCAACGCACTATCGACGATGAAGCTGGAAAGTACCCCTTCGTCAACTCCGCTGTTCAGGGTTGCTGTGAACTGTGGGGGCAGCTTAGCCCTTTCTTGGTCGAGCAAACCGAGCACTCGTTTTGTACATGTTTGTATTGTTTTTATGAGGACCCCACAGGGATCCCCGCAACATCCTTCTAATTGGGCCATCTGAAGCCAACATCCCTAAATAAGGAAGGGTGAGATTGTCAGCGACAGCTTGCGCAAGCCCTCCGCTTTTCTGATAAAGAACGAGCGCTCGGTTTTTATCACGATTGAAGAAAAAAAAACAGCTAAAAAGTATTAGGTGGTTTTTTGTTACAGCAGGGGGGAGGTGGGCTTTTAAAGGGAGACTCCGCGCCAGGCGCACTTCCAGGCCGTGTCGAGATGTTTGGAAAGGGGGCCTTCAATAGTGCAGTCCAGACGTAGGTTAATCAATCGGAACATCCCGCCAAAGAGACAACTGGTGACAAGGACGAGTTCGATGTCTTTGATCTCTTTATTGGCAATACCGACTTGGACGATTTCCCCCATCATTGCTAACGGTTTGGACGAACAGATGGGGGTAGCTGAAGGGATGAACTCGCGGTGCTTAGCGTAGAGCATGAACTCCATTTCTGCCGGTCTGGTCTCTGTCAACTCAAAGAGCAGTGCCATGATGGCCCTGCATCGGTCGTGGGCTGTGTCGTAACGCAGCATTATTTCTTCAAAAGCGCGGGTACTTTTCTCCAGCAGATTGTTGTAAAGTACTTTTGCTATTTCCTCCTTGCTTGAAAAATGATGATAAACAGCACCGATGCTGATATTTGCATCACGCCGGATGTCTTGAGTAGAGGTGTTGAAGTAGCCTTTAGTGGTAAACAGCACCAAGGCGGAATTGAGGATCTTTTCGCGAAGATCCTCATTGTCACTAATGTTTTTAGGGCGCCTGCCCATTCCTACCCCCTTTGTAAATGCCACATCGTACTTCGGCATGACATCATAACCAGAAAGGGAAATCAAATCAATCCCCGCTACCAGCAGGTTTCGGTGCCAGGTCGTGTCCCCTTGGCCCTCTTCCTATAGCACTCGGGCTCGGCGCAGACGGCGGATTGCCTATACTTGCTTTTGAAATTTAAGTCATTGACTTTCCAAATGTTGCGCTTACCTATTTTCCCATTTGAACAAAAGGGGAGACAGCCTAAACTGTCTCCCCCAATCACCAGTGCTATACATCACTGAAGGATCTCGCCCTGAAATGGGCTAGTTCACAACTTTATTTTCCGGTTTAGGAGTTTATTCCTCTCTACAATTTCCTTATGCCGACTATTCGACCGTGACGCTCTTGGCCAGGTTCCTCGGCTGGTCGACGTCGGTCCCCTTGAGGACCGCTACGTGGTAGGCCAGAAGCTGCATGGGGATGGAGAGGATCAACGGGCTCACGTCGCAGCCGTCTTCGGGAATCTCCAGCGCGACCTCGACCTTGTCCTTCACTTCCTGGTCACCCTCGCTGCAGACGGCGATGACCCGACCGCCGCGGGCGATGACCTCTTCCATGTTGGAAAAGACCTTGTCGTAGTTGGGTCCCTTGGGGACCAGCACCACGACGGGCATGTGCTCGTCGATGAGCGCGATGGGACCGTGCTTCATCTCGCCTGCGGCATACCCTTCGGCATGGATGTAGGAAATCTCCTTCAGTTTCAGCGCGCCTTCGAGGGCGATGGGGTAGTTCATGCCGCGCCCCAAATAGAGGAAGTCGCGCGCCTGCAAATAGTTCCTGGCAACCTTCTCGACCTGCTCGTTCAGCTTCAGCGCCTCTTCCATCAGGGCCGGGACCCGGACCACGGCGGCGATGAGATCCCTACCCTCTTCCATGCTCATGACTTCACGGGAGCGCCCGAGACGGATGGTGAAGAGGTAGAGGGCGATCAGCTGGGTGACGAAGGCCTTGGTGGAGGCGACCCCGATCTCGGGACCGGCGTGGGTGTAGATGACGCCGTCGGCCTCGCGGGCGATGGAGGAGTCGACCACGTTGCAGATGGCGACGCACTTGCCGCCGCGGCGCTTCGACTCGCGCATGGCGGCCAGGGTGTCGGCGGTCTCGCCGGACTGCGAGATGAGCATCACCAGGGTATTTTCGTCGACGACGGGGTTTCTGTAGCGGAACTCGGAGGCGATGTCGACTTCGACCGGGACCCGGCAGTGCTCCTCGATCAGGAACTTCCCGACGAGTGCCGCGTGCCACGAGGTGCCGCAGGCGATGATGCAGATGCGGTTGATCCCCTTGAGTGCTGCGTCGTCGAGGGAGAGGTCTTCGAGATAGACATCCCCTTGCTCTTCCCTAAGCCTCCCGGCGATGGTGTCCCTCACGGCACGGGGCTGCTCGAAGATCTCCTTGAGCATGAAATGCTTGTAGCCACCCTTCTCGGCCATGTGCGCGGACCAGTCGATGTGGCGCGGCACCTTGTTGAGCACGCCCCCTGCGACGTTGCTGAAGGTTGCACTCCCCCCCTTGAAGACGACCATCTCGCCGTCCTCCATGAAGATCATGGAGCGGGTGTGGGAAAGGATGGCCGGGATGTCGGAGGCGACGTAGAACTCGCCGTCGCCGATCCCCACTACCATGGGGGAGCCGAGCTTGGCGGCGATCATCTCGTCGGGGTCGTTCTCGCTCACGATGCAGATGGCGTAGGCCCCTTTCAATACAGCCAGGGCCTCGCGCACCGCCTGCTCGAAACTGTCGCAACTCTTCAGGCGCTGGTCGATCAGGTGGGAGATTACTTCGGTGTCGGTCTCGCTCTTGAATACGTGCCCCTGCCCTTTCAGCTCCTCGCGCAGCTGCAGGTAGTTCTCGATGATGCCGTTATGCACCACCACTATGGGGCCCGCCTGGTGCGGGTGTGCGTTGATTTCGGAGGGGCGGCCGTGGGTGGCCCAGCGGGTGTGGCCTATGCCGACGGTGCCGGTCACCGGGCTTGCCGCCAGGAGCTTTTCCAGGTTGGAGAGCTTCCCTTCGCTGCGCCTGATGCTTGCCTTGCCGTCGCTGATGGTGCAGATGCCGGCGGAATCGTAACCGCGGTATTCCAGTCTCCTCAGCCCTTCAATGATGATCGAGGTGGCTTCTTGCCTCCCGGTGAATCCTACGATGCCGCACATTTTGACTCCGTGTTTCGCTAATTAAGTTCGCGGTCTGCCGCCAAAGACGTTACAGATTACCATCTTGGGCAGGGTAGTTACAGTTTTATTTTTTCCTCAGCATATACCCTTCCTTGTTCACCTGGGGCGAGCGGGCGATGGCGAGCGAGTCGGCGGGGACGTCCTTGGTGACGGTGGTCCCGGCTGCGATCAGGGAGTTCCTCCCCACGGTGACCGGCGCCACCAGCTGCACGTCGCTCCCCACGAAGACGCCGTCCTCGATCACGGTCTTGTGTTTTTTCACCCCGTCGTAGTTGCAGGTGATGGTGCCGCAGCCGATGTTCACGTCCCGGCCGATGGTGGCGTCCCCCAGGTAGGTGAGATGGGAGGCCTTGGACCCCTCTCCCATGAACGCCTTCTTGGTCTCTACGAAGTTGCCGATCTTGACGTGGGCGGAGAGTTCGGTCCCAGCACGCAGGTGCGCCATGGGGCCTATGGCCGCCTCGGGCCCGACCTTGGAATCCTCCAGCACGCTCCCCGCCTTGACTACGACGTCGTCGGCTATGCTGCAGTTCTGGATCAGCGACCCCTGGCCGATGACGCAGCGCTCGCCGATCACGGTGTTTCCCTCGATGGTGGCCCCCGGGTAGACCACGCTGTCGCGCCCGATGCGGACGCCGCGGTCGATGTAGACCGCCTCGGGGTCGATCATGGTGACGCCGGAGAGCATCAGTTCGCGGTTGATCCGCCCACGCAAAACGCGCGCCGCCTCGGCCATCTGGGCCCGGTCGTTGACCCCGCTGATCTCCCGCGGGTCGGCGACCTTGTAGCTCAGGCAGGCAAGCCCCTGCTGTGCCGCCTGCCGCACCACGTCGGTGAGATAGTACTCCCCTTGGGCGTTGTCGTTCTTGATGGTGGCTATCGCCTTTTCCAGGAAGGCGCGGTCGATGCAGTAGACCCCGGCGTTGACCTCATCTATCAGGCGCTCCTTTTCAGTCGCGTCCTTCTCCTCGGTGATGGCGGTGACCTTTCCGGTTGCGTCCTTCACGATCCTGCCGTAGCCGAAAGGATTAGCCAGGGCCGCGGTCATCACGGTGATGCAGGCTTTAGTCTCACGATGCGCCTTGAGCATCCCCGCGATGCTTTGGGCCTCGAGAAGCGGGGTGTCGCCGCAGAGGATCAGCACCGTGTCCGCGCCGGGATCAAGCTCGGTCATGGCGCACCGTACCGCGTGCCCGGTCCCGAGTTGCTCGGACTGCAGGGCGAAGCTCACCTCCCCCCGGCCGGCGAAAAGTTCACGTACCTTCTCCTGCTGATGGCCGACCACCAGCACGCAGCGCTCCACGTCGGAGGCAAAGGCCGCGGCGACGGGCCATTGAATCATCGGCACGCCGGCCACCGGATGCATCACCTTGACCAAGCCGGACTTCATCCTGGTCCCCATGCCTGCTGCCAGTACGATCGCGGATATCTTGTTACCCATATAGGTCCCCCCTGCCAGCAAATTGCTCTTTTTTAACAATATTGACCCACCCAGTCAAGTTGTTTCCCTGGGTTAGCGGCCTCTCCGAACCCGTTTTTTCTCATTTACACGATTGTAACTAATCGTTATAGTCGCATTTGGAGGTTCCATGGGGGTCCAAGAGGATATAGCGCGCCTGGAAGTCGACCTGCGCGAGCTCATCATCAAGTACGAGCAGTACTTCTTCGGCATTGAGAAGAGAGAACCGCTGAGACTCCTTGATACAGTCGAGCGCGCAATGAGGCGGTACCAGAATGTGAGCATTCCCAACACGAGCCAGAGATTCAAGTACGAGTCGCTGGTCTCCACGCTGAGCGTGCACAAGCAGAAGTGGACCCGCACCAACCGCCTCATCGAGGAGGGGAAGTTCCAGCGGGACCGCTTCCGGATGTCGCTGCACCAAAAGGACACCCCCAAAGAACAGACCGCCGCAGCCCCCCCTTCCAAGCCGGCCCACGACCCCCAGTTGGATACCGTGTACCAGCAGTACATCGACGCCCGCCGGGCCTGCAACCTGCCGGTGGAGAACGTCACCCGCGAAAAGGTTGCCGAGGCGATCAGCCGCCAGAAACCCGCCCTGATGGAAAAGTACCGCTGCAAGGACGTCGACTTCGTCGTCGTCATCGAAGGGGGGAAACCCTCCCTGAAGGCCCGCCCGAAAAATTCATGAACATTACGCTCATAGCCATACATCCGGAGCGCTCGCCGCAGGCGGTGCCGCTTGCCTGCGCCTTTCTCAAGGAGGCACTTCTTGCCGATGCATCTTTGCGCGGGAAGGTAGAGGCCGAGGTCCTGGAATTTTTCCTGGGCGACGACCCGGCGCGCTGCGCCGAAAGCATCGCCCAAGCAAAGCCTCAGTTGGTCGCTTTCTCGGTCTACGTCTGGAGCCGGGAGAGCGCCATCGAGACGGCGCGCGAGCTCCGGTCCCGAGTCCCGGGGGTGGTGATCTGCGCCGGGGGTGCGGAACCCACGGCGAACCCGGCGGGCCTTCTGGAGACCGGCCTCTTCGACTTCCTGGTGCGCGGCGAGGGGGAGGGGCCCTTCCTGCAGGCGGTAAAGCTCCTGGCTCAGGGAGCGGTGCCGCAGGGGGTGCCGGGCGTGGTCCTGCCGGGTGAGGCGCCAGGAGCGCTCCCCGCCCCGCTCGACCTGGAACAGATCCCTTCCCCTTACCTTTCCGGTCAGCTCGACCCTGCCGTCCCCGGCGGCGCCCTCTGGCAGCTCTCCCGCGGGTGCGACTTCGCCTGCGCCTTTTGCTACGACCACAAGGGAAACGGCGGGGTCAGGCGCTTCGCGCTCAAGCGGATCGAGGCTGAGCTCAGGCTTTTCGCGCGCCTTCGGGTCCCCCAGGTGTTCGTGCTGGACTCGACCTTCAACAAGGTGCCGCAGCGGGCCAAGGAGATCCTGCGCCTGATCAGGAAGCTGGCGCCGGGCGTGCACTTCCACTTCGAGGTGCGCAGCGAGTTCATCGACGCGGAGATGGCGGAGCTCTTCGCCTCCATCACCTGTTCGCTGCAGATCGGCCTGCAAAGTGCGGATCCGGCGGTCTTGCGCGGGGTAGGGCGCGGCTTTGACCGCGACGACTTCGTCATGCGCGCTTCCCTGTTGAACCGTACCGGCGCCATCTTCGGCTTCGACCTCATCTACGGCCTGCCCGGCGACAGCTTGAAGCTCTTCCGCTCCTCGCTCGATTTCGCCCTCTCGCTCTATCCGAACCACCTGGACATCTTCCCGCTTGCCGTGCTCCCCGGCACCCGGCTGCACGCCAAAGCGGACGCGCTGGGACTGGAGCACCTGAAGGTTCCCCCCTATACGGTCCTCTCCACCCAGACCTTTTCCGCTAAGGAGCTGAAAGAGGCGTCGGGGCTGGCGGCGGCCTGCGACGTTTTCTACAGCCGTGGCAAGGCGGTGGCCTGGTTCAACGCGGTCACCTCCACGCTGAAGCTCTCCCCGAGCGCCTTCCTGGCCGGCTTCGCCGCCCTTCTGGGCGAACGGGCCGAGAAAGGGGAAAAGGAGATCGCGGAAGGGGAGATCTGGGGGCTGCAGCGGGAGTTCCTGACCGCTCTTTTCCAGCAGAAGAAGAAGGCGCGTCTGCTCCCCCTGGCGCTAGACCTCGCCGACTACCACCACTACTATGCGGAGGCGCTCCTCGCCGCGCCCCTCGTGCCTGCCCGTAAGCCGCGCAACTCCGACCTGCTGCAGAGGCCGCTCTCGCTTTGCGCGGCCGTCACGCTCGCGCGCTTCAACTACGAGATCCTGGACATGCTGGAAGCCGGCGACTTTGACCTGCGCGAGTTCGCAGACTGCTTCGAGCCGGCCGGTTCCTGCGCCATCATCTACCCGGCCGAGGGGGAAGTGGCGACGGAGTCGGTGTCGCCGGCATACTTCGAGCTGCTGCGCTTGTTGGACGGCAAACGCAGCGCCGGCGAGATCTGCAAAGAACTCGGGCTCCCCATCACGGACGCACTCCCCTTCCTGGAGTTCGTGGTCAGCGACGGGGTCGCCACCTTCAGCCGTTGACCGGCCGCTCGTGAGGCTTCCGGGCCTCTCATGGCTGCCGGCTAATTGTATTTCAGCAACTGTATCCCGCTTCTCCTGTCCTCTATCTCATAGCTCCAGCGCTATACTCATTGTCGTTCCCCGCTCACTGTCCTGTCTCATATTTTATTGTATACTCCAATTAACCTCCTCATAACTACTTATTTCCACACTGTTTTGGTGGAAACCCGCCTATTTGTAAAACAAACTTTAGTGAATTTATTTAGTTCTGCCAATCGTTCAAAAAGCGCAATGAGGTAAATTTGTCGGGAAAGTTGTATCCTCCTTATTAATTGACGCTTTTTCAGTTGATTTATCCGCCTAACAGTATTACATTAGCCGCCGTTGCGAGCGCCGCCACACATTAAAGCGTTCTAAAACGATGCTAAATACAGGAGATTACAATGGTCCACGTCTTCACACGCCTCATCCCCCTGCTGCTGCTCCTACTGCTAACCCAGCCGGCGTTCGCCGCTCAAGGGCTGGCGATCGACCCGGCTACCTGCCTCGGCTGCCATGGAGATAAAATCTCCGCAGAGAAGATGGCAGTGTCGGTGCACGGTAAAAACGGCTGCACCAGCTGTCACGTTGAGATCGTCGAGCTTGCCAAGCACATGAAGGGCGAGATCAAGGTCGGCAAAGTCCAGTGCGTCCGCTGCCACAAAAAGGAAGCTGCCGAACACGCTCTCAGCGTCCACGCCGAGAAGGGTGTCCAATGCGCCGGTTGCCACACCGACATGCACAGCCACACCTCCTGGAACAAGGACAAGCGCCGGGTGCTCGCCAAGTGCGTGCAGTGCCACTCCGACGAGAAGGGCTTCCTTACCTCGGTCCACGGCAAGGGTGTAATCGCCGGGAACCAGGACTCCGCCGCTTGCAACGACTGCCACAACCTGCACGAGATCAAGGCGCTGGGCAACCCGAACTCGCACACCAACCGCGAATTCCACACCAAGGTCTGCCTCCGCTGCCATGCAGATGCCAAGCTGGTCGAGCGCAACCATATCTCCGAAGTGGCCGTCAAGAGCTACATGGAGAGCTACCACGGCAAGAACTACCGCCTCGGCTATCCGGAGAAGGTTGCCGGCTGCGCTGACTGCCACACCGCGCACGGCATCCTCCCGTCCAAGGATCCGAACTCGTCGGTCAACCCGAACAACCTCGTGAAGACCTGCTCCAACTGCCACGACAAGGCTAAGACGCCGTTCACCAAGTTCTACGCCCACGGCGAGCACAACGACCGTGAGAAGTACCCGATCCTGTTCTACACCTTCATCGCGATGACCGGCCTCTTGGTAGGCACCTTCGCCGTGTTCTGGGTTCACACCCTGCTCTGGATGATCCGCGGCTTCGTCGAGAACCGTGAGAAGGCTGCAGCACTCGAAGAAGGGGTCATCCTGCACCACGTACCCGAAGGGCACAAGCAGTACCGCCGCTTCAAAAGGGTCCATGTCTTCATGCACCTTCTGGTCATCATCTCCTTCCTCGGCCTGTCGCTGACCGGCCTGCCGCTCAAGTTCAGCGACCAGGTATGGGCGAAGTTCCTGATGGACCTCTACGGCGGGGCGCCCAACGCAGCCGCATTCCACAGGGTTTGCGCGGGCATCACCTTCGTCTACTTCTCCATGGCGCTGGCCATGAGCATCCACTTCCTCTTCATCAGGAAGGACATCAAAGGCAACCCGCTGCAGAGGCTCTTCGGACCTGACTCCCTCTGCCCGAACCTGCGCGACATAAGCGACGTCGTCGGCATGGTCCGCTGGTTCTTCTTCAAAGGGCCGAAGCCGGCCTTCGAAAGGTGGACCTACTGGGAGAAATTCGACTTCATCGCGGTCTTCTGGGGTATGTTCGCCATCGGCGGCTCCGGCCTCATGCTCTGGTTCCCCGAGTTCTTCGGCATGTTCCTGCCGGGTTGGGCCTTCAACGTAGCGACCATCATCCACTCGGACGAGGCGCTCCTGGCGACCGGCTTCATCTTCTCGGTCCACTTCTTCAACACCCACGGACGTCCGGAGAAGTTCCCGATGGACTTCGTCATCTTCAACGGCCAGATGTCCAAGCACGAGTTCGTCGAAGAGCGTGGCGATCAGTGGGCACGCTACGAGAAGGAAGGGATCACCGAGAAGTTCGCAGCCAAGAAGTCTTCCGGCATCTTCTACGACTTCTGCCTGAAAGCCTTCGGCTTCACCGCGCTGTTCGTCGGCATCACGCTGCTGATGCTGATGATCTACGCCTTCATGCACCCGCACCACTAATCGGCTGCTGAAACAACAACTAAAAAGGGCCTCCCGAATGGGAGGCCCTTTTTTTTGAACCGCCAACCCCGCTTTTCCGGACGCGGGGTTTTCTTTTTTCTTTACCCGAAGATCCTGTTCTCCTGTTCCTGGACCCTGATGAAGGTGGTTCGCTTGGTGAGCTCCTTGAGCGCCGAGGCGCCGACGTAGGTGCAGGCGGAACGTACCCCCCCCAGGACATCGCGCACCGTTTCGTCGATGGGGCCGCGATAGGGGACCTCCACGGTCTTTCCTTCTGAAGCGCGGTAGGAGGCGACGCCGCCTGCGTGCTTGTCCATGGCGGTGGCGGAGCTCATGCCGTAGAAAAGCTTGAACTGCCTCCCCCCTCGTTCGAGGAGCTGCCCCCCGCATTCGTCGTGGCCGGCGAACATCCCCCCCAGCATGACGAAGTCGGCTCCCCCTCCGAACGCCTTGGCGACGTCGCCGGGGCAGGTGCAGCCGCCGTCGGAGATGATCCTCCCCCCTAAACCGTGCGCCGCGTCGGCGCATTCGATCACCGCGGAGAGCTGCGGGTAACCGACCCCCGCCTTGACCCGGGTGGTGCAGACCGAGCCCGGACCTATGCCGACCTTGACGATGTCGGCGCCGGACAAAAGCAGTTCCTCGACCATCTCGCCGGTAACGACGTTCCCTGCCACTATGGTTTTCTCCGCGTACGCCTCCCTCATCTTCGCCACGAACTCTACGAAGCTCTCGGCATAGCCGTTGGCTACGTCGATGCAGATGAATTCGAGCTTGGGGTGCTTTCCCAGGATGGCGGAGACCTTCTCGAAATCGGCTTCGGAGGTTCCGGTGCTTACCATGATGCGGGGGTAGATGTCGTCGTTGCGGCTGGCTAGGTAGGCGTCCCACTCGGCAATGGAGTAGTGCTTGTGGATGGCGGTGAGCATCTCGTGTGACGCCAGCCGGGCGGCGACCTCGAAGGTGCCGGTGGTATCCATGTTCGCTGCGATGACCGGCACCCCGGCCCATTCGTGCCGGCTATGCAGGAACTTGAAGTGCCGCTGCAGGTCCACCTGGGAACGGCTCTTGAGATTGGACCGCTTGGGTCTGATGAGCACGTCGCTGAAACCGAGCTTTATGTCGCTTTCCAGGAACATCTTATTTCTCCTTTGAACTGTCGGGTGTGTCTCACAATGCCGGCATCATTTGCCCAAACACTGGATCGGGTGCAAGCGGTAACGGCATTGATGATTGCAAGAGCTACAACCGGCACTATATCGGCACGTAAAGAGAGTATCGGAATTCTTCGGCATAACAACACGGAAGGTGCGTCTATGGCTGTTGCGGCGGAGAAAACGGTGTGTTAGAGTGCCGGCCGGGGGTAATGACAATGCATGAACAGGAGCGGCAGCGCCGGCAGCGCTGGTTTATCTTCTTCATCCTGGCCTTGGTCTACATCATGGTGTACTTCTACCGCGTCTCGCTCGCGGTGGTCGCCAAGGACGTCTCGCGCGATCTCAACCTCACCCCAGCCCAGTTGGGTTCTCTTTCCAGCATCCTCTTCTACGTCTACGCCGCGGCACAGATCCCGCTGGGGCCTATGATCGACCGGCTCGGCAGCCGGGTTGTCATCAGCGGCTCGGGGGTGCTCACCGCGCTCGGCGGCATCCTCTTCTCCCAGGCGGCCAACATGGGGCAGGCCATGGCCGGCCGCGTCCTTCTCGGGATCGGTACCGCATCGGTCTTGATGGCTACCTTCACCATCTTCAGCCATTGGTTCACCAAGCAGGAATTCGGAAAGGTCTCCGGGATGATGGTCGCAACGGGAAACCTGGGGAACCTGGCGGGGACGGCGCCTTTGGCCCTGGCGGTCGCAGCGGTCGGGTGGCGCAACTCGTTTCTATCGGCGGGGGTACTGCAGGCGGTGGTCACGGTACTGGTCTTCGGCCTGGTGCGCGACCGCCCCCCCGTTGTCGAGCGGCATGAGGAGGAAGCGCCGGCCCGGCTGGGGATGCTGGAAGCATGGAAAAAGATCGTCTCCAACGGGGACTTCTGGCTCTTGGCTGCGGTTGCCTTCGCCTGGTACGGGAACTACCTGGCGGTGCAAGGGCTTTGGGGGGGACCCTACCTGATGGAAGTAGTAAGGCTTACCCGCGAAGAGACGGGAAGGATGCTGATGTACACCTCGCTCGGGTTCATCACGGGAAGCCTCATGATCGACTACGTGGCGCGCAGGATCTTTCATTCCTACAAGAAAACCCTGCTCGTCGGGCAACTGTTCTTGTTGCTCCTCATGACGAGCTTTCTGGGGCTCGCCGACAAGATGCCGACTGTTGGGCTTTCCGCCCTGTTCTTCGGCCTGGGGCTCTGCGTCTCCAGCGGCGTGATGATCTACCCCATCGTCCGCTCCATGTTTCCGGTAACCATAGTGGGGACGGCTCTTACTTCGCTCAACTTCTTCGTGCTGCTGGGGGCTGCATCGGTGCAGCAGGGGATGGGGATAGTGATCGGAGCGGTCGCCAAGACGACCCCGGAGACGACGGCTCAGGCGTATCACTCGGCGTTTCAGCTCCCCATCGGGGCGCTCGCCTTCGCCGTGGCCATGTTCTTCTTCGCTAAGGATTACTGGGAAAAATAGCAGGGGCTAGGGGTTAGGGGCTGAAGGCAGGGACTGGGGACTGGGACTGGGACTGGGACTGGGACTGGGGGGCTAGAGGGCTAGTTCTTCTAGTGCTGCATGGAAGGCCTCCAGGGTCTTCGATCTCGTCAGCTTTTTCAGTTCACGCTCAAGCTCGGCGTCCTCCACGTTGGAGACGACACCCTTGATCTTTCCAAGGACCTGGGCGTTGCCGTAGAAAAGGGCGCAGTAAAGGGGTAGCAGGTCGCTCAGGTATCGGTGGAGCATCGCCCTTCTCTCGGCGAGGTCCGGTTCGGCCGCGGCGCGCCCCCGCAAACGCTCGAAAAGCATGGGTTCGCCGATGCCCCCCCTGCCGAGCATGAGGCCGGCGGCGCCGGTCTGCTCCAAAAGGCGCCCCCCCCCCGCAGCGCTCCTGATGTCTCCGTTGGCGATGACCGGGATGCCGGTGCTGCGCACCACCTCGGCCGTCACCTCGTGGTCGGCCCAGCCGTTGTAGGCCTGGCGCACGGTGCGCGGATGGAGCACCAGGAAGTCCACGCCGGACCGCTCGAAGAGTGGGAGAAGGGAGAACACCTGCTGCGGGTCTTCGTACCCCGCGCGGAGCTTGATGGAGAAGGAGCCGTGGATCGCCTCGCGCAGCGCGGGGATGATCTCTTCCAGAAGTTCCGGCTTCTTCAGCATGCCGCCGCCGGTAAGCCCGCTGGTCATGCGGCCGTAGGGGCATCCCATGTTCAGGTTCAGGTGCACGGCGCCCGCGTCCTGCGCGGCCTGCGCCGCGGAAACAAGCGCCTCCCGCCCGTGCCCGATCAACTGCACCACCAGGGGGATTCCGTCCTCGCTGGCGCTGATCTCGCGCAGGTCCCCCGGCATTAGGCGCTTTTTGGCCGACACCGGATTCACCCGCATGAACTCGGTCCAGACCACGTCCGGGCGCACCCACTTGGTGAAAAGCGAGCGGAGCGCGCGGTTGGTCAGCCCCTGCATGGGTGCCAGCATGAGGGGCTTCACCCCGGGAAGCCATGGGAGCTTCGAGGGTGCGGCGTGAGGTGGCGCGGGGTTCGGCTGAAGGGGTTGGTGGAGCGGGTTTTCCATGGTCATCGGTGCAGGCTTTCGCTTCGGTAGCTGTTGTGAAACGGGGAGGCGGCCAGCCGCCTCCCCGGGATGGTGCCGACTGCTTGCTACTTGATCTCGAGGAGCTCGATCTCGTAGGTGATGTCCTCGCCAGCCAGCGGGTGGTTGGCGTCGACGGTGATGGTTTCTTCGCTGACCTCGACCACGACCACCTCTACCGGCTCGTCGTCATCGCCGGTAAGCTCCAGCTCCATGCCCACTTCCGGGACGATCTCGCCGGTGAGCTGCTCGCGGCTGATGGTGAAGACCTCGTCCTCGTCGTACTCGCCGAAGGCGTCCTCGGCCGGGATCACCACGGTTTTCTTCTCGCCCGGGGCCATCCCTACCAGCGCCTCTTCGATCTGCGGGAAGAAGTCTTCGTTGCCGATGGTGATTTCCAGCGGGCCGGTCTCGCCGCAGCCGCAGCCGTCATCGTCGCAGCCGCAGTTGTCGTCTTCGCAGCAGCCGGTTTCCTGGATGGTGGTGTCGAAAACGGATCCGTCTTCCAACTTGCCGGTGTAATTGATAAGTACCTTGTCGCCCTGTTTTGCAGTCGCCATTGCTTTTATTTCCTTCTCTTTGGATATTTGAATGCTATCGGCGGATGGTACGTGTGACCGTGCCCGGTAGTCCAGTAAAATCTGTGTTTACAATGTCACTTTTTTGCTGCGGTCTGGGGAAGGGGGGCCAACATATCGGAAAAAGGAGGAAGCGCCATGGATGAAAAGCACGAGAAGAAGCAGAAGGTGACCGTGGAAGAATGGACCTCCAGGTTCAGGGCCATAGGTCTGGACGATGAACAGATGGGGCACTGGCACACGCTTTTCGAACGGGAGAATCCATCGGGCCACCAGAGCTTTCTGGAATGGCTGGGGCTCCCCGAGGAGCGCATCGCCCTGGTACGCTCGAAGTCGGCGGAATCGAAGAAGTAGCGGCAAGCGCCGCTTCAGGGATTCGCGACTCCCTTGCTCCGCTTCCTGGCGGCGAAGTTGTAGCACTGCAGGTAGGTGACGATGGTGAGGACGAAGCTGTAGTAGATCACGCTCAGAACCAGGGTGGGGGTTGCAGGTTTCAGCGCCAGGATGAATATGAAGAAGAATCCGAAAACGGCCATCTTGGTGACGTCGGCCCACCGCTTCTGCTTGGTGAAGGCCTTGAGCTCTTCCTGGTTCAGCGTCTTTCCGATCAGCGAGAAATCGCGCTCCGCCTCCTTGCCGGCAAACCGGAAGATCGGATAAAAGAGCAGCAGCTGGATCACGAATGCCGCCACGACTCCGCTCATGAACTGGTCTCCTCTGCCGAGCAGCTGGAGCCTCTGCTGGAAAAGCACGGCCATGAAAACGAGCAGTGCGATCAGCGCGCACTGCGCGACGGCAAAAATCCGGATGGTCTTTTTGATTTTCGGCAGGTCCATGATAGGGGGCATGTAATCTCCTGTGATCGGTAGTCCCCTGCTACAGGGCGAGATGGCGCTACCATAACAAATATAATGTTGTTATACAACACAAAGGTCTCCCCTCCCTCCGCCCGGGGGGCGACACATCTTTTCCCATTTTTAGCATTGATCGTTGCTTAAGAATCTAGTAATTTTAGCGAGCTTGCCCTAAGGGTGCTTTGCGCTCATCACCGCCGGAGTGTTTTACTCCCGCAGGTGGATAAGGCTAACCGGCAAGGCGGCCGCGGCAGGTCCAGCGGCAAGGCGGCATCATTCCCGGAAACAGAAGGAGTACGACTTATGGAAGCGACGCTCGACGGCACCGAACTGCGGGTGCTGGGCTCTTTGGTCGAGAAAGAACTTACCACCCCCGAATATTACCCGCTCTCCCTCAACGCCCTGGTGAACGCCTGCAACCAGAAGTCGAACCGCGATCCGGTTTTGAGCCTCGACGAGTCTCAGGTTACCCGCGCGCTCGATACGCTGAGGTTCAAGCAGTACGCCCTGGTCTCGGGGAGCGGCGGCCGGGTCGCCAAATACCGCCACGCCCTGGTGGAGAAGTTCCGCTTCTCCCCGGCGGAGCTGGCTGTCCTGTGCGAACTGATGCTGCGCGGTCCGCAGACGGTGGGAGAGCTTAGGGGGAGGGGAGAGCGGATGCATAAGTTCGCCGACCTCTCCGAGGTGGAGTCGGTGCTGGCAGACCTCGCGGAGCGCACCCCTTCCCTGGTGGCGAAGCTGCCGCTGCAGCCCGGGCGCAAGGAGCCGCGCTACTGCCAGCTCTTCAGCGGCGAGCCGGACCTCTCCGAACTTGCGGCGCAACTGGATGCACGCGGTGCGGGGGGCGACGGCGAGAAGATAGCGCGGCTGGAGCAGGAACTCTCCGAGCTGCGCGAGGAAGTGGCGTCCCTGCGGGAGAGTATCGCGGAATTCAGAAAATCGTTCGAGTAGAGGAGCAACAAATGTCTGCAATCAAGGAAGAACTCGCCACGAAGATCGACAGCACGGACTGGCTGTCGCTTAGGGCGCACCTGGAAAGAGGCGGGGTCATCGTCGTCGATCCCATGCTGGATCTGGCCGAGGTCGGAACCGCGGTGGCGAACGACGAGGTCAAAACAGTGGAACGCTGGCTTTCCTCGGGGCTTGTCTCCAAGCCGTCAGCGGAGCAGATAAAGGCCTGGGATGCCGAAAGCGGCAAATCGTTTCTCTGCCTGATCGTCTCCCCCTACGTGCTGGTTCAGGAAGAGCGCCCCGTCAAGGTGTGACAAAGGAGGCTTCATGGAAAAGGAGCAAGTAGCGGAGGTATCCTGTTCACGCTGCAGCGCCGTCTGGCAGAAAAGCGGCACCACTAACTGCTGGAGCGGGGATCCCGGGACCGCTCCCCCCCGTCCCGGCAACTGTCCGGCGGGAAGCTTTCCCGGTATCGTGGCGCAATCCGCGGAGATGATGCAGGGAACCGGAGATGACGCGAAGATGGCCTTCGTCGCCGCCCGGGTGGAGGGGCTTTGCTACCAGCCCATACCAGGCAGCGATGCGGTGAACGCCCGCTGGACCCGCGTGGAGGACACCATCGCCTTCGCAAAGCTCATGGGTTACCGGCGCATCGGCATAGCCACCTGCATCGGGCTTCTGGAAGAGAGCGACCGGTTGACCGCGATTCTCAAGGCGCAGGGTTTCACGCCGCTGAGCATCTGCTGCAAGGCAGGCAGCCTCGACAAGAAGGAGTTCGGGCTGGCAGAAAGCGACAAGGTCCGGCCCGGCACCTTCGAGCCCGCCTGCAACCCGATCGCCCAGGCGCGCATCTGCAACGACCTCAAAACCGACATGAACATAATCGTAGGCCTGTGCGTGGGTCACGACATGCTGTTCAACAAGCACTCCGAAGCACCGGTCACCACCTTGGTGGTGAAGGACCGGGTTACCGGCCACAACCCGGCCGCCGTTCTCTACGGTCAGAATTTCTATTACAAGCGGCTGCAAAAGGGGCCGATGGTGGTTGAATGATTGTTCAGAGGTCCTAAGGCTCATAGGCAAAGCAGGGATAGCCCCTTGAAGTATCACACAGACGGTTAAAGACAGGAGTAGACATGAAAAGGTTTGGACTTATTGTCGTCATGATGGCTATTGCCGCTCCGGCCTTTGCTGCAGCGGCTAATGATGTCATCGCTAATGCAGCAAGAGAAAACGGGGCGATACAGACGGCATCGGGAATGGTGTACAACTCCATAAAGGACGGAAGCGGCCCTTCGCCTAAGGCATCAAGCGTGGTGGGGGTCGATTATCGGGGCACCCTCCCAAATGGCCGAGAGTTCGATAGTTCCTATAACAGCAAGATGGTCGCAAAGTTCCCGTTGTCATCAGTTATTCCATGTTGGACAGAAGGTCTGCAAATGATGAAGGTCGGAGGTAAAGCCAAGCTCGTCTGTCCTCCTGAGCTGGCCTACGGAAGTCGTGGTGCGGGACAAGCCATACCGCCGAATGCCACTCTCATTTTCGAGGTTGAACTGCTCAGCATAGAATAGGCATGGGGCACCCTCCCCATATCCTACCCGTGGCGCAATGACTTCAACAAAAGCTTCTCTTGACCGCCGCTCCCGAAGGAGCGGCGGTCTTTCTGTTTTTTTGACGCGGCCGCGCTGCGCCTCCTCTATCGGTGACGGTATTTTGACGCCATTTCGGAGACTCTGTACCAACATCCCGATTCTTAGTCGTTTGCTTGGCTGCATCACCTGTATATGAGGAGCCTTAATTAGAGCTACGACAAGCCGTGAAATAAAAAGATAAAGATCTTTCCGGTGAATCCGGCCGCGGCTGTGATAGGGCTTAAGATGTTGTGATTGAAGGATAGTTGTGAGACGGGCCATTGCTTTGCTGAGATGGAAGCGGCGCAGCGGAACCGGCATTTCGCATTGAAATAAATCAAAATTAATTAATTGGGCACACAAGGTGTAAAACGGACTCCCCATCGGCCGCAGTAGTAAAAAAACCGGCAAGAAGCCGGAACAAAAACCAGAAAGGGGAGAACACCATGGCAACCAGTGATATTTCTTTGACCGCAGGCATGAGGACCAACCTTCTTAACCTGCAGAACACCAGCCAGCTTCTGAACAGAACGCAGCAGAGGCTGTCGTCGGGCAAGCAAGTCAACAGCGCACTTGACAACCCGACCAACTATTTCGCAGCGCAGAACGCGAACCAGCGCGCCAGCGACCTCGCAGACCGCAAGGACGGCATGTCCGAGGGGGTCCAGACGGTTTCGGCAGCCAACGCCGGCATCACGGCGATCACAGGTCTGATCAACGCAGCGAAAGGTATTGCACAGTCGGCACTTTCCACCAGCGACACCCTCACCAGGTCCAAGCTGGCGACCCAGTACGACACCATTCGCAGCCAGATCGACAACATTTCGTCCGACTCCGGCTATCGTGGCCTGAACCTTTTGAGCGCCAACAACACCCTCACCGTCAACTTCAACGAGAACGCCAGTTCCAGCCTCAACGTCGTCGGCTTCCTGGCCACGTCCACCGGTCTGAGCATGGGTGCGAACAGCGGCTCGTGGGCCACCGCCTCGGACATCACCACCGACACCGCGAAGATGGATACCGCCATCTCGACCCTGAGGTCGAACACCCAGACCCTGGCAGCGAACCTGAACATCATCACCACGCGCCAGAACTTCACCGACTCGATGATCAACACGCTGCAGACCGGCGCCGACAACCTGACTCTGGCCGACATGAACCAGGAAGGCGCCAACATGCTGATGCTGCAGACCCGTCAGAGCTTGGGTACCACCTCGCTCTCCATGTCCTCGCAGGCAGCGCAGTCTGTTCTCAAACTCTTCTAAACCTCAACTCTACCTGGAGGGGGATCCCCCCCCTCCAGGTACGACCCTGAAGCGGCAATCGACGATCAGGACCCCATTCCCCCCAGTAGCACCTCCCCACCTACTTTTTTCGAATTCAACGTTTTTTAGACACCCCGGTTGCCCGCGGGCGTGTAACTCAAGCTCACAAGGCCAAAACGGCCTGGCTCGGTCCTGCCGTCTTCGCGGGGAATCTCACTGGCCCTGCGCCGTTCGCGGCACGTGCGGCAGTACCGCCTTCACCGTGAAGCCGCTTCTTCGCTTGAACGGAAGACCTCTTCCTTGCGGTGGATGGCGCCTTTGGGGGTGAGGACGCTGGAGTAGAGGATGTACTCTGCTGCGGTGAAGGGGGGATAGGCAAGCTCGCGGTGCAAGGACTCGAAGGCGGCGACCGCTGCGGGGGGCGTCTCTTTCAAGCGGGCGAGCGTTATGTGCGGGGAGAAGGGGCGGGCTTCCGGTAGAACCCCTGCCTGTTGCAGCGCGGATTCGATCCGCTGCTGCAGGGCGATGAGCTCGGGGTGCGGTTCCAGCCCTACCCAAAGCACGCGGGGGAACCCGCGCGGGGGGAAGTGGCCCACCCCGGCTACGCGGAGGATAAAAGAGGCGAACTGCACAACTGACAGGGCCTTCTTGATCTGGGAAACTGTCTGAGGGTCGACGTCTCCTATGAAGCGCAAGGTGAGATGGATCTGGGAAGTGGCGACCCACCTGGCGCCTGTCACAGCGCAGCAAAGCTGTGAGAGAGAGGCTTTTATTTCTTCCGGCAGATCGATGGCGACGAAGAGTCTTGGCAAGGTGGCCTCCTCCTGGAAATGCAGGACGAGTATCTGGAGCGCAAAAAACGATTGACTAACTGGAATTTGAGTGTTAGACAGTATATCTTTGGTGATCTGAATGTAAAGGCGCTGACATATGCTCGACGCGAGATACATACGCGAAAACCTGGAAACTGTAGAGGCGCGGCTCAAAACTAGAGGCGAAGGCGTTGATATTGCGCTCTTCAAGGAACTGGACGGCCGTCGTCGCGAACTTCTGCAGCAAAGCGAGACTCTCAAGGCACTGCGCAACAAAGTGACCGAAGAGATCGCGCGACTGCAGGACAAGAGCCAGGCGGCGGAGCGCAAGACCGAGATGCGCGAGGTCTCGCAACAGATCAAGGGGATCGACGAGTCGCTCAGGAGCGTCGAAGAGGAGCTGCAGAACTTCCTGCTCACCGTTCCCAACGTTCCCAATGAGACCACCCCGATCGGCAAGTCCGAAGAGGACAACGTCGTGGTGCGGACCTGGGGCGAAGTCCCGACGCTTCCCTTCGAGCCGAAACCGCACTGGGAGATCGGCGAGGGACTCGGCATCCTCGACTTCGAGCGTGGCGCCAAGCTCGCCGGAGCACGCTTCACCCTCTACCGCGGGGCTGGAGCGAGGCTCGAACGCGCTCTCATTAATTACATGCTGGATCTGCATATTGAGGAGCATAAATATATTGAAATGCTCCCGCCCTTTATGGTAAACAGGGAATGCATGACCGGGACCGGGCAGCTGCCCAAGTTTGAGGAAGATCTCTTCCATATGGAAGGGGTCGATTTTTTTCTCATCCCCACGGCTGAAGTACCGGTAACCAACATACACCGCGGCGAGATCCTGAAGGGTTCCGATCTCCCGATTTCTTATGTTGCCTACACGCCCTGCTTCCGCAAGGAGGCTGGTTCTTACGGCAAGGACACGCGCGGGCTGATCAGGCAGCACCAGTTCAACAAGGTGGAACTGGTCAAGTTCACCTCCCCCGAGGATTCCTACCAGCAATTGCAGAAGCTGCTTGGCCACGCCGAGGAAGTGCTGCGCAGGTTGCAGATACCTTACCGGGTGGTGGAGCTTTGCACCGGCGACATAGGTTTTTCCGCCGCCAAGACCTTCGATATCGAGGTCTGGCTGCCGGGACAGAACTGCTACCGGGAGATCTCCTCCTGCAGCTGCTTCGAAGATTTCCAGGCCCGTCGCGCCGGGATTCGGTTCCGCCCGGAAGAGAAGGCCAAGCCCGAGTTCGTGCACACGCTGAACGGCTCCGGCCTCGCCGTCGGCAGGACCCTGGTGGCGGTGCTGGAAAACTACCAGCAGGCAGACGGCTCGGTGCTGATCCCCGAGGTGCTCAGGCCTTACATGGGCGGGGCAGAGAGAATCAGCTAGGCTTTGGAGGAATGGCCGAGTGGTTGAAGGCGGCGGTCTTGAAAACCGTTGAACGAAAGTTCCGTGGGTTCGAATCCTACTTCCTCCGCCATCGCTTTTGCAGTCAGTAAATGTAGTCATAGCAGTCATAGCGGCAAAAAAACGCAGTAGAGGTTCAAACGGAGAGCTGGCCGAGTAGGTCGAAGGCGCACGCCTGCTAAGCGTGTATACTGGGAAACCGGTATCGAGGGTTCGAATCCCTCGCTCTCCGCCATTTTTTTTTGCAGCAGACAGCAAGGCAGTAGCATTGAAGTTGCGGAGGTCTTGGTGAAGCGGTTGATGAAACTGCTGGTTTTGTCATCTCTGGTCGCTATTGGTTTCACAACTGGCTGCAACGAGAAGCAGAAACAACAGCAGGCGGCGGTTAAGCCAGAACCCATAAAGCCTCCTACTGTAGTGGTAGTCCCCGATGACGTGAAACGGAAATGGAAGGCGGTACAGATAGCCGTTTCCGACAAGCAGCATAACCAGCAGAAGGTGTACACCCTGAAACTGGGAAGCGAATTGAAGATCCCTGGGTCGAACCTGACGCTTCGAGTGGAAAATTTCCTGCCGCATTTCGTGATGGAGGGGACCACCCTCACCTCACAGTCCAACCAGCTGGTTAATCCGGCGGCGCAGATCGTGATCCGCGAGGACGCGAAGGAGATTTACAGGGGTTGGCTCTTCTCGCTTTACCCCACCACGCATGCGTTTCAGCATCCGCTGTATGGTTTCACACTGGTCGATTACTTGCCGGCCAGTTGACATAGTTTGCGCTCGTAGCTCAGCTGGATAGAGCAACGGACTACGAATCCGTAGGTCGGGAGTTCGAATCTCTCCGAGCGCGCCATTAACACACCAAGGGGTCTTAGGACTCCTTACCTGATCTTTAGTTTGCGCCCGTAGCTCAGCTGGATAGAGCACAAGACTACGAATCTTGGGGCCGGGCGTTCGAATCGCTCCGGGCGCGCCATTTACCTGAAAGGGACTACAGCGGTTGCTGTATGTCCCTTTTTCTTTATGCTTTACCGGTGCAGCAATGGACCGTGAAGACCAAAGGAGGAAAGTAAAATGAATGTGTCGGTTATCTACAAGACCAATGTCACAGACGAGGTGCTCGACGCCCTGGCGGGAAAACTCCCGGCCATCCTCTCCGAGCTTTTGGAGGTGCGTGGCGGCAAGATCGCCATTTTAAAGCCCGAGCAGATCTCGCTGCAGTTCTCGCTGGCGAACGTCAGGGACGTCGGCCCGGACCTGAGGATCATCGTCCTGGCCCGCAGCGTCGGCCCGAGGACCTCGGCGGAGAACAAGCTGGCGAGCGCCATCCTGGAGAAGGTGCTTCCCCTGGCGGGAGACGAATTCTCCATCGCCATCCGCCTCTACCTGACCGAGATCGGGGCCGCGGAGTACGCCCCCGCCTAAAGCAGATGCGATTCCGCTTCCTGGAAAGTAAAAGGCCACCCGGCTCAAAAGGGTGGCCTTTTCCGTGACCGCCCCCCGATTGCCGGCGTTCACTCCTGCCGATAAAGTCTCTCCCTCCAAAATCCCTTAATTCCCAGAGAGAAGTTGCCGAAAAGGTCATCGTGATCTGTCTCAGTCACAGGGGCGTCAGAATGAACGTCCGCTTTGATTGTGTGCAGGGTCTAATGTGTTCTGGGCCAAAATGTAGGAATCACCGATTGACAAATAGTCGAGTTGCTAAGATAGTGATCGCCTCTTGCCAAATTGAGTCTGTCGACTTTGCTGCGGGGGGGCCGGATGAAACGGTTCCTCCAGGAGGACGCTGTGGGTACCTGCATCTCCCGCCTTGTTACCGTGATCTTTCTTCTGACCACGCTGGGCGCTCCCCTGGCCTTTGCGCAGCAGGAGGGGGAGGTGGCAGCCGCCCCGGCGCTGGGGGAAATGGACCTGGAACAGTTGACCAACCTCAAGGTGGAGCAGGTGTACGGGGTCTCGAAGTTCGAACAGGCGGTAACGGAGGCTCCTGCCTCGGTCTCGGTGATCACCGCCGACGAGATCAAGCACTATGGGTGGCGTACCCTTGCCGACGTGATCAGGTCGAGCCGCGGGTTCTTCACGAGCTATGACCGCAACTACAGCTACATCGGGACGCGCGGCTTCAGCCGCCCCGGAGACTACAACACCCGCGTGCTCCTTCTGGTCGACGGGCACCGGATCAACGATGTCATCTACGAGACCGCGGCGATCGGAACCGAGTTCATACTCGATCTGGCGCTAATCGACAGGATCGAGATCATCCGCGGGCCGAGCTCCTCGCTTTACGGGGCCGGCGCCTTCTTCGGCGTCATCAACGTCATCACCCGCAGTGCGAAGCAGATCGAGGGGGGGGAGGCGGCGGCCTCGGGGGGAAGCCAGCAGACCGGAGCCGGGCGCCTGACCTACGGGAAGAGTTTCAACGGCGGAGAGTTCGTCGCCTCCGGGTCGGCCTACAAAAGCCGCGGCAACGACTCGCTCTTCTACCCCGAGTTTAACGACCCCGCCACCAACAACGGCATCGCAAGCAACATGGACCGGGACCGGAATTATTCCCTGTTCGCTTCCGGGCGCCTGCACGACTTCACCCTGACCGGGGCGCTGGTCTCCCGGGATAAACGGATCCCCACCGCTTCGTTCAACACTATCTTCAACGACCCACGGACCCATTCCGTCGACCGGCGCAGCTACCTCGACCTCAAGTACGACAAGGCGTTGGAAGGGGGGACCGGCGTCACAGCCAGGCTCTTCTACGACGAGTATCGCTACCATGGGAATTTCGCCTACGAAAGAGGTTCGGACGACCCCGGTTTCTACCCGCCCACCTACCTGAACCGGGACGAGCATCTGGCGCGCTGGTGGGGGGGGGAGGCCCAGGCGAGCCGCCAGATCCTGCCGCGCCTGCAGCTAACCGCCGGCGCCAGCTTCCGGGACAGCTTCCAAAAGCTTCCCAACTACGACGCGGTGCCGCAGGGGCGCAGAGTGGAGAATGACCACAGCGACCTCTTCTTGGCCCTGTTCGGCCAGGGGGAACTGCGCCTTTTCGAGCACCTGATCGTCAACGTCGGGGTCCGCCACGACCACTACCAGACCTTCGGCGGCGCGACCAGCCCGCGCCTGGCGGTCATCTACACGCCGGTCGAAGGGACCGTCTTCAAGTACATCGAGGGAAAGGCGTTCCGCGCCCCCAACGCCTACGAGCTCTACTACAACGACGTCTTTGACACCAACGTCGCCAATCCGCGCCTGGCGCCCGAGACGGTCAGGACCAGGGAGCTGATCTACGAGCAGTACCTGGGCGAGGTGCTTAGAACCAGCCTGAGCCTGTTCCAGAACAAGATAGAGAACCTGATCAGCTACCAGGACCTTCCTTCAGGAGAGGTATCCTTCGGCAACGCCGGCCGGGTGAAGGCGGTCGGAGGGGAGTTCGAGGTAGAGGGGCAGTGGGCTAGCGGCTTCGCGGCGAGGACCAGCTACAGCTTCGTCTCGGCCCGCGACGAGAGGCAGGACCAGCGGCTGGACTACTCGCCGCGTCAACTGGCCAAGCTGAACCTGACCGCGCCGCTTTACCGCAAGGAGCTTTTCGCGGGGGTGGAACTGCAGGGGACGGCCCGCCGCGACTTCTCCCATAACGGCGTGCAGACCGCGGCGCCGGGATACCTGATCGCCAACGCCACCCTGTTCTCCACCGGGATACTCCCGTCGCTGGATCTCTCTTTATCCGTCTACAACTTCCTGGACCGGCGCTACCAGGACCCGGCCACGACCGACCACAGGCAGAGCCTTATTGCGCAGGACGGCCGGACCTTCAGGGTCCAGGCCACCTACCGCTTCTGAAAGGAGGAGAGCGCTGATTCGACGCCACTGTCCCATACCGGCTGCAGCCGGACTACGCTGTCTGCCGATACTGCTGGCTCTTCTTTTCCTGCACGCCTTCGAGCCGCAGGCCGAGGGAGCCCAGGAATACCAGGTGAAGGCGGCGATGGTCGTCAACCTGTCGAGGTACATCGAGTGGCCGGCGGAGGCCTTTCCCCGCACCGGCGCCCCCCTGCAGATCTGCAGCGTGGGACGCGGCCCCTTCGCGGCGGCCCTGGAGCAGTACCAGGGGAAGACGGTGCTGGGGCACCCGCTGTCGCTGCGGCGCCTGGCCACGGGGGACGAACCGTCGGAATGCAACGTCCTGGTGGTGAGCGGGATCGAGAAGAGGTACCTCGCCGGGGTCCTGGAGCTGGCGCGCCGGCGCGGCGTGCTGACCGTTGGGGACATCCCGGACTTTGCCCGCTTCGGCGGCATCATCGGCCTTGTGGAAAACGAGGGGCGGGTGCGTTTCGAGATCAACCTGAAGGCGGCCCAGCAGTCCAGGGTCAAGATCAGTTCGCAGCTGCTCAAGCTGGCCAAGCTGACAAGAGAGGGTGACCAATGAGCCCCTTGCGCGTGAGTTTCGTGAGGAACCTGCCGCTGAAGCGCAAGCTGATGCTGATCATCATGCTCTGCTGCTGCGCCTCCCTGCTGGCGGCGTCCATATTCTTTCTCACCAGGGATGCCAAGGGGCTGTACCGGGTGCAGCGGGAAGACCTGGTCTCGCTGGCGGAAATCATCGGAGCCAACTCCGCCTCGGCCCTGGTCTTCGACGACCCGGAGTCCGCTCAGCGGACCATCGCCCCGCTGGCGAGCAAGCGCTCCATCCTGGCCGTTTACGTATTGACCAGCGAAGGGCAGATCATGGCGCGCCACGTGGCGCCGGAGGCGGGAAACGCGGAGCTCCCGCTGGAGCGGCTGGGGGCCTCCCCCTCGCCGGCTGCCGTGCTCGCGGCCGTGGAGGCCATCAGGAAAACGGCCGAAAAGAACAGCGCCGTCTCCGGTTTCGACTGCCTGGTGCAGCCGGTCTACTTCGACTACGAGCGGGTCGGCACCGTCGTCATCCATGCCGACACCGAGCTGTTCCGGAAAAACCTGCGCTGGACCGCGACGGTCACCCTGCTTTTCATGCTGGTCACCGTCATCGCGGCCTATTTCTTTTCGGCCAAGCTGCAACAGATGATCTCCAGGCCGCTACTGGATCTTCTCTCCTCCATGAAGGACGTCTCCGCCAGCAAGAACTACGCGATAAGGGTGGCGAAGCCCTCGGACGACGAGATCGGGCTTCTCTACGACGGCTTCAACGAGATGCTCTCCGAGATCGAGGAGCGCAACCAGATCCTCAGGCAGCGCCAGGCGCACCTGCAGCAGCTGGCGCACTACGATCCGCTGACCCGGCTCCCCAACCGCACCCTGTTCTACGACCGGCTGGCCCAGGCGCTGTACCAGGCCGAGCGGAGCAGGCAGGCCTTGAGCGTGATCTTCATCGACCTGGACCATTTCAAGGACATCAACGACACACTCGGGCACCGCACCGGGGATCTGTTGCTGATCGAGGTGGCCAGCCGGCTTTCCACCGTGGTGCGCAGCTGCGACACGGTGGCGCGGCTCGGAGGGGACGAGTTCACCATATTCACCCAGAACGTGGTGAACGCCGAGAACGCGGCCATCGTGGCGGCGAAGCTGAACAGGCTCTTCGCCAAGCCCTTCCAGCTGGGCGAAAGCGAGATCTACGTCACGGCCAGCATCGGGGTGACCCTGTTCCCGCACGACGGCAAGACGGTGGACGAGCTGCTGATGAACGCGGACATCGCCATGTACCACGCGAAAGCCTGCGGCAAGAACGTCTACAAGATGTTCGACAGGAAGATGAACGAGCACGCGACCGAGAGGGTGACGCTGCTGTCGGACTTAAGGCTTGCGCTGGAGCGCGACGAATTCGTGCTGCACTACCAGCCCAAGGTGGACCTCCTCACCGGCAACGTGACTTCGGTGGAGGCCCTGGTGCGCTGGATGCACCCGAGGCTGGGGATGCTGGCGCCGGACAAGTTCATCCGGCTGAGCGAGGAGAGCGGGTTCATCGTGGAATTGACCGACTGGGTGCTGCGCACCGCCTGCAGCCAGGCCAAGAAGTGGCAGGAGCAAAACCTGGGCTCGGTGCGGGTGGCGGTGAACCTCTCGCCCTACCATTTCCAACGCCAGGACGTGAAGGAGGCGATCTTGTCGGTGCTGGAAGCGACGGGCCTTGAGCCGGCGCTCCTTGAGATAGAGATCACCGAGTCGGCGCTGATGCAAAACGACGAGTACACCTGCGCGTTGTTCCGGGAACTGAGGGAACTCGGCATGACCATCTCTGTGGACGATTTCGGCACCGGCTATTCCTCCCTGAGCTACCTGCACCGGTTCCCCATCAACACGCTGAAGATCGACCGGACCTTCATCCTGAACATGATGAAGAGCACCGAGGACCAGGCCATCGTCACCGCCATCATCGCCATGGCCAAGAGCCTCAACATGCAGATCGTGGCGGAGGGGGTGGAGACGGTGGACCAGTTGGAGAAGCTGAAGGATCAGGGTTGCCACGAGATCCAGGGCTTCCTGGTGTCGCGCCCGGTGGCCGCGGAATCGGTCACCCAGTTCTTCACGCCGGGAAACCACCTGCACCAGCACACCGACCCCGCGCAGCCGGAGCCTCCTCAAGGGGCATCGCCGGCAACACGCCCTTAGGCTGCGGCGACGCCGTCTCCCGGCTTCGTGCCGGGAGGGCGGAGGGGTCGGGAAAGGCGCCGATGCGCAGGGAGTTCCCCAGCACGGTGAGGCTGGAGACCACCATGGCGACCGCGGCCAGAAGCGGATGGAGCAGGCTTGCAGCCGCCGCGGCCAGCGCCACCGCGTTGTAGGCGAAGCTTAAGGCGAGGTTCCCGCGGATGATGTTCCCGGCGCGCCGGCTGAGCGCGATCAGCCAGGGAATTTGCGACAGCCGCCCCGACAGGATCACCACGTTCCCCGCCACCTGGGCGAGCTCCATCCCGGTTCCAAGCGCGATCCCTGTCTGGGCCGCGGCGAGGGCGGGCGCGTCGTTTACCCCGTCCCCCACCATGGCGACCTTCTCCCCCTTGGCGATGGAGCCGGCGATGAGCTCCAGCTTGCGCTTCGGAGGGGAGGGGGCCTCGACCCGCTGGATCCCCAGCCGCTTGGCCGCCACCTGGGCCGAGGAAAAACGGTCGCCGGAGAGGAGCACGCTCGTCAAACCCAACCGGTGCAGCGCGTCCAGGGAGCTTGCCGCATCGTCTTTGAGCGGATCGGCGAAATGAAGCCTCCCCCTGAGCCTCCCATCCCACCCCACGAACACCACCGCACCCTCCCCCGGCAGATCCTCGCACCCCACATCGCCGTCGGCGCATGAGGCGTTTCCTGCCCAAACCCTCGCCGCCACCCCTTTCCAGGTCACCGTGCCGCTGATGCCACACCCAACCGAGAGCTCGACCTGCGTTGCCGCCCCGGGTACCACGCCGCAGGCAGCCGCCGCGGCCTTGACCGCCGCCGCCAGCGGGTGCTCGCTTGCCGACTCCAGGGCGGCCAGCCTCCCCAGCAGTTCGGCGCGGGTCGCGAGCGGATCCAGCAGCTCCATCTCGCTCAGCACCGGGGTGCCGGAGGTGACGGTGCCTGTCTTGTCGAAGAAGACGGTACCGGTGCCGGCTATCCCCTCCATGACGCTGCCGCCGCGCACGACGATGCCGGCACGCGCGGCACGGGCTACGGCCAGCGAGGTGGCCAGGGGGGTAGCTATCCCCATGGTGCAGGGGCAGGCGACCACCAGCACGGAAAGCGCACTCAGGAGCGCCTGGTCGGGAAGGCCCTTGAACGACCAGCAGATGAGTGCGCCGACGGAGACCAGGAGCACCGCCGGCAGAAAAAGCATGGCCGCCTTCTGCGCCAGCCGCTCGCTCTGCGAAGGGGCACGCCAGGCCTGCTGCACCATGTCGGCAATACTGTGCAATAAAAGCTGCGACCCGGTCCGGTCGGCGCGCAGCAGCAGGGTACCCTGGCCGTTCACCGTGCCGGCTGTGACCGCGTCCCCTTTGCGGCAGAGCCTGGGGAGGAACTCGCCGGTGAAGGGTGCCTCCTCGATGCTGCTCGTCCCTTCCACCACGGTGCCGTCCACGGCCACCCGCTCGCCCGGCCGCACCCGCACCAGGTCGCCCGGCTGCAGCGCGTCCAGCGCCACCTCGTCGATACCCTCCCCGGTAACCCGGAGCGCGGTCCGCGGCAGCAGCGTCTCCAGTGTTTCCAGGAGCTCGCTCGCCTTCCTTTTCATCGACGCCTCGATGAATTTTCCCAGGGTAACCAGCACCGGAAGCATGGTGGCGGTGTCGAAATAGACCTCTCCGGAGCCGACGACCGCGTTCACCGCGCTCAGAGAGAAGGCGGAGAGGGATCCGAGCGCGATGAGGAAGTCGAGGCAAAAGCGCCGCGACGAGATCTCGCGTAGCGCGCCGGAAAGAAACGGGGGGATCAGGATCAGCATGGCGGGGATGGAAATAACGAGGAGTATGCGGCGGAACAGGGGGATCAGCTGCGTCTCCACGCTCCCGGCGTAGAGGAGCAGGGAAATCATCATCACGTTCATGGCCAGGAGCGCGCCGATGCCGAGCCGGAACAGGTGCCACCCCTGCTCCCCCTGCCGGTTTCCGACGATGGCGGAGACCAGCCTGCAGGCGTGGCAGCAGAAGATCTCCTGCCGGTCGAGAGTAGAGGGGGCTTTCCCAAGCGAGGGGGTTGCCACCGGGAGTCCGCAGTGCGCGCAAGAATAGTGCTCCATGGTGCTAGCGGCCGCTGTCGTAGGCATCGCCCCTCCAGGCGCCGGTCGCGGAATGAGCGCTGGCGCTGATTGTATGCGCCCCGGGAGTCGGGGGACAGCCGAGGAGCCTGTGGTAGAAGCTGGACCCCCGGAGGGCGGTTCCCAGGGCGAAGAGGAGCAGGACGGCGCCGCCGGCCCGCGCCCCCCAGGCGCGCAGGTGCCACCGGGTGAGCCGCGCCGCGCTCCCCAGCGCGAGAAGCGGCAGCGAGGTCCCGGCCGCCAGTGCGGCCATGGTGGCGAGGCCGGAGAGGACGGAGCCGGTCTGCAGGGAATAGGCGAGGAAAGCGACGACGATGGGGCAGGGAAGAAAGCCGGTGACGATCCCCATGGTGAGGGCGGACCCGGGAGAGGAATCGGTGCAAAGCCTGGCGGCAAGGGCGGAAAGGGTCGAGGAAAACATCCCCCTGTTCGCCTCACCCCGCAAGGGAAGCAGGCCCAGAAGGCTCGCGCCCATGAGGAACATGACTGCCGCCGCCCCGTAGCTCAACAGGTTTTGCCACAGGCCGTGGCGCTGCAGCAGGAGCTGGAAATAGCCGCCGGTGAAACCGGCGACAGCACCCAGGAAGAGATAGCTGCAGAGCCTGCCGGCCTGCCACAGGAACTGCCCAGCCAGCATGTCCTGGCGCTCCTTTTCCCGTGACAGGTGCAGCACGAACCCGCCGCACATGCTGACGCAGTGGGCGCAGGCGACGAGTCCGCCGGCGAATCCGATCCAGAGATGGTGAGTGAGGCCTTCAATTTCCAAGATGCCCTCCTCCCCCCAGCAGGGGAAAAATCCACTCGCCGTACGGGCGAGGGTGGCCAAAGGCCGGGTGAACGTTGTGCCGCAGAGCTAACGGGCTCGGGCGAGGGAGCGAACGAAAAGGGCCAGGTGAAAGCGCTGCTCCGGGGGAACCACCCGCTCCAGCACCGGCTCGTGCCCCGCCCCGGTGAGCATGGCCCGAAGCAATTCCCCGTCGCTGTATCCCGCTACTTTCGCTCCCCTCAGGTCGGCGGGTACCGGGATGTAGCTGTGCCCGACCGGCCCGTCTCCAGCGCCCCCCTCCCCATGGCAGAAGAGGCAGTAGTAGCTGTAGTAGATCCCGCCGCGTTCCAGGTTCTGCGGATTGGCGGGGAGCGGGTTTTTTACCAGCGCCAAAGCGGCGCCGGCGGGAATGCGAGAGGCGTCCGGTTGCGCGCTGACGGTCCCGGGAGGCGGCGGCGGGAGAACAGTCTGGAACTCGCGGAAGTGGTGCTGCACTGTCATCCTGGGTCCCTTGACCAGGAGGTAGCCGAAGACGACGGCGAAGATGAGCGGGGGGGCCACTATTATCAGCGCGATCAACTTCTTCATTTGCGCGCCCCCTTGGGGACGATGACAGGCAGCGGCATCGCCTCAGGGAGCGGCGCTATCTGCCGCCTGGGCAGCCGCTGCTTCTCCGGGGTAATGCTGGAATAGATCGATTCAGCCGGCGCGTCCGGGAGCTGCCCGAAGTCCCAGAACCGCGGTGCATCGGCGACAAGCAGGTAGACGATCCAGCCAAAGCCCATGATCATGGCGCTGAAGACCGTGAGGATGATCCATTCCCACGGGGAGGGCAGTTCCTGCTTCTCGTCGTATCGGGGAGTTTCCATGAGTCGCCTCACCAGTTGGGCGGAATCGCGTTGTTTCGGGTTATTTCGAAGATGGTGAAGGCCAGGCTCGCCAGGATGAGCAGGATGACGGTCCAGGGGACGAAGCTTTTAATCCAGGCGGTAAAGCTGCGGACGTCCTTGACCTTGATCCCTTCGCTCTCCGTCTCCGTGCCGCGCGGAACCCAAAGTGCCTGGTAGGTGAGGCACATAAGGAGCGTGAGGATGGCGCCTCCCAGAAGGGACAAGACGATCCACTGGTTCTGCAGCACGTACAGGTAGAGCATCATGGCAGTTCCCTCCGCCTTTACACCTCTTCCGGCCTTGTCTGCTTCCCTTTTGCCTGCGGCGCGGTTTCAGTTGGCGGCTCCAGGTCAGGGATCGCCGCATCCAATGCCAGGTAACGCGCGCGCTCCTGGTTGGAGAACTGCCCGGCGCGTATGGCCCAGAGGAAGAGTGTGCCGAGGGCGGTGCTCATCAGCAGCAGAAAGCCGATCCACAAGAACAGGAATGCGTTTCCTTCCATCGGGTTCACTTGCAGCTCCTTATTATCACCTTCGCTTCCACCTTCGCTGAAGCTACGCTCACTCCTCCCCCCGGAGGGGGGAGGTTGGGAGGGGGGAGCATCCGAAAGCCCCCTCCAGTCCCGGCATCACGGCACCGGCGCCGGCGGCGCCACGGGCAGGTCCGGCCTTTCCCTCCCCGGAGGTGGGTACCTGTTCTCCCACGCCCCCTCGAAGGAGGCGTCGATGCCGCGGGGTTCGGTGTTGGCGTCGGTGTGCCCCACGAAGGAGACGGCCAGATAGTTGGCCAGATCCCAGATCTTCTCGCTCTCCAGGTGCTTCTTGAAGTAGGGCATGGCGGTCCCGGTAATCCCGTTCATGATCTGGTAGTAGAAGATCCCCCCGATGTACCTGTTCTCGACCATGTGCCGGCGCAGCGTGGTGAAGTTCAGCGGAGGGGGGCTCAGAAAGGGCATCGCCGGGCCGTTGCCGTCGCCTACCGGCGAGTGGCAGTTGACGCAGAGCTGCTGGTAGATCCGCTTCCCCCGCTGCAGCGCGGCTTCCGTTGCCGGGTAGGGGTTAGGCATGCGTCGCCAGACCTCGGGGACCTGCGCGTGCAGCCACTCGATGTTGCGGTCGAACCCGCCGCTGTAGGCCTCCACCGCCTGCTTTTTCCACTCCCTCTGCCGCGCCTGGCGCAGGTCCGCATGCTTTCCCCCCTGCGATTGGACGTAGGCGGTCAAGGCCGTTATCTCGCTCTCGGTCAGAAAATCCCACGAGGGCATGAGCGAAATGGGACTGGTGAAGCGGGGGTTGGTGAAATGGGCGATGTTCCAGTCGTCGCTGTGCTCCCCCCCCTCCTGCGAGAGGTCCGGGCCGGTTCTCTCTGAGCCAAGGATGGCGGGCTCGACGCCGACATAGTCGCCCGCCTTGGCGATCCGCTCGGCGCCTATGTCCCAGTCGTTCACCCTGATGAAGAGGGAATGGCAGTAGCTGCAGCCGTTTTTGACGTAGAGCCTGTGGCCGGCCTTTTCCAGCGGGGTGAGCGGGCGCCAGATCTCGGAAGGGGTTTCCTTCATGGTGAGGGAGGGTATCCCCACGATGATGAAGGCGGAGGCCCAGAAGACCATCAGCGCACCGACGATGAGGACGGCAGGGGTCATCTTCATGCCGCATCCTCCGCGCGCTTAAGCTGCGCCCCCTCTTGCTCCTCGCCGCGGCGTAAGGACATGAGCAGGTTGTAGAGCCCGACCAGCGAGGCGGTGAAAATGAAGACCCCGAGGGCTGCGCGCGACGCCATGAAGGGGACCAGTTGGGGGAGCACCCGGAGCACGGTCTCCCCGTTGTGCCAGGCGGTCCCCTGCACCAGCCCCGCCGCGGTCAGCACCAGGAAAAACCCGGTGAGGCCGAAGGTGACCAGGCCGAACTGCAGCGAGACCAGCTTCTTCGAGTAGAGCTCGCGCCCGGTGATGAGGGGGACGATGTGCCACATCGCCCCGAGAGCTATGTAGCCGCCGAAGCCGAGCATGGCAATGTGGGCGTGCCCTACGGTCCAATTGTTGAAGTGGGTCACCCGCTGCAGGAAGGGGAGCGACTGCAAGGGGCCCTGGATGCAGGTGACGATGTACCAGACGACACCCCCCATGACGAGCCTGGCCGCCGGGTCCCCCCAGATGCGCCGCCCGAAGTTGCGGGCCGTCATCCAGAGGTTGATGACGACGATGGAGACGGGAAGGACCATGGCGATGGAGTCCACGACGGAGACGGTCTTAAGCCAGTTGGGGATCGGGGACTGCAGCACGTGGTGCCCCCCTATGTGCGAGTAGAGCGCGATCAAGAGCCAGAAGCCCAATAGCGACAGGGTGTGCGAGTTGAGCGGCGTCCTTGCCACCCGGGGAATGACGAAATAGGCGGCCCCGGTGGCGAGCGGGGTGATCAGGAGCCCGGGGAGGTTGTGCCCCCAGAACCAGAGGAAGATGGAATCGATCAGCCCCGGCATGGCCCCGGTCGCCGGGTGCCACATCACGTTCCCCAGAGGGTAGTTGCTGGCGGTCCAGAGGAAGGTGGCCATGAAGTACCAGATCGAGACGTAGATCTGCTCTTCCTGGCGGTTGGCGATGGTGAGCGCGCTGTTGACGATGAGGCAGACCACGGCGATCACCAGCGAGACGTCGGCGAGCCAGACGTACTCGTTGTACTCGCGCCCCTGGGTGATCCCGAAGGCGAACCCCACGGGGCCGCTCAGGACGGTCAGGTTCCAGAAGAAGAAGGCGGCCCAGGCGAGCGGCTCGGACCAAAGCCGGGTCCGCAACAGGGCCGGGAGGTAGTACAGGCCGCACCCCACCAGCATGGGCCCGACGAAGCCGTAAAGCATGGTGTTGACGTGGACCGGCCGCTCGCGCCCGAAGACCAGCGCGCCCACGTGCGGCAGGAACTCGGGGGCGACCAGGTGTATGGCGGACATGAAGCCGTAGACGGCGCCGACGACGAACCAGACCGAACCGGACACCATGAAGGCGAGAGCTGCGCTTTGCGGTTTGGAGGCGAATTTGAACATGCTTTGCCTGGCTCCTCTCTTCCCGAGATGGGACTACCTGTGGCAAGTGAAGCAGTCGTGCGTCGCGCGGTTGTAGCGGTGGCACTGGATGCAGAAACCCATCTGGAATTTGCGCGCTTTCGAGACCCGGTCCATACGGGAGACGTCCCCGTGGCAGTGGCCGCAGTCGATGCCGCGCTGGATGTGCATCGAGTGGTCGAAGTAGACGAACTCGGGGAGCCAGTTCACCCGCGCCCAGATCACCGGCTGGTTCGACGCCGCCAGAGCCCGCAGCTTGGCGATGTAGGGATAGGTCCTGATGATGCGCGAGTGGCAGAGGATGCAGGTCTGAAGCGGCGGTATCCCCGCGCGCGACGAGCGGTGAGCCTCGCTGTGGCACATGAAGCAGCTGATCCTCTTCACCCCGGCGTGCACCCGGTGGCTGAAGGGGATCGGCTGGCGCGGCCCCAGCCCGACCGGGTAGAGCTGGTCCAGGTAGACGAGGGCCGCGAAAAAGGAGAGGAGCACCACGAAAGCCGCGGCCACCGCCGCCCAAAGGGGCGTCTTCCATTTCTTCATGTTCTTGTCTTCGGAGGCGGGGCTCATGGTTTATCCCCGTCCGCCGCATCCGGCGGCAGGTGGCGCGGACTGATCAGCATCCCCAGCCCGAGGAGTCCGGTGCACCCGAGGGCGAGCGAGAGCTCGCTCAGGCCGAGCCTCGCCAGCGGGTCGAAGGTCGGCGCCACCAGCCACCAGCGCTCCAGCCACATCCCTGCCACGACCAGGAGGGCCACCGCGCCCAGCGTGAAGCGGTTTTCCTTGAAGCGGGCGGGAAGGAGCAGCACCAGCGGACCGAAGTAGACGGTGCAAAGGAGTGCGACGCTCACCGGGGACCAGTTTTCGTTGTGCATGCGCGGCACCAGGAACCGGATCTCCGGGGGGAGGTTCTCGTACCAGAAGGGGAGCAGATGCGCATACATGAGGTAGGTGGTCATCAGGCTGAAGGCGAGCACCAGGTTGCCCAGGTCGTGCAGCTGCTTGGGCTTCGCCCCCCCCTTCAGGCAGGCGATGAGGGCCCAGGCGCTGATGCCGATGTAGAGCCCGGACATGAAGAAGTAGCCTCCGGCCAGGTTGCTGCGAAAGTGGGGATCGAGCGCCATCACCAGGTCGAAGCCTAAGAGGGAGAAAACCAGGGAGTAGACCACCAGCAGGATGCCCCCCGAGCGCCTGCCGCTTCCTTTGCGCCGCCGGGCCAGATGGAAGGCGGCCGAGCCCCAGAACAACAGGAGCGCCGCCAGGTCGCGTGCGAAGAGGAAGCTGTTGCTCAGCCAGATCCCCTGGTGGAAGTTCACCCGGTACCAAGGCGCCCAGGCGCCGCTCCCCCCCCAGAGGAGGAGAAGGGCGAGAAGGGAGGGGAGGGCGAAGGCTATGGCGGCGCTGGCAAGCCGCTCCACTCCCAGCTGCCACTTACCGTTGCAGGCCCTTACCAGCGCCGGCCAGACCACGAGCCCGGCGGAAAGCGAGCTGAAGAAGAGGAAGTTGACCAGGAGCGAGCGCCAGGCCCGGGCGGGGTCCTCCCCCCTAAGCAGGAGCGCCCAGAGCGCGATCCCGGCGACGGCGGCGACGCCCCAGCCGATGCCCCAGCTCTTCGAGCTATGTCCGCGGTCACTTGTGGACATGGATTTCCTCCGGGAGGGCTGGGGCCAGCAGCTCTTTCAACCGGTCCACCTCGCCTGCCTTGCAGCTCACCAGGAGCCCGAAGCGGTCGCGGCTGAAGCGGGGGTCGTAATAGGGGGCGGTTTTGAACCGGAACAGGCGGGAAAAAAGCGCGAGCCCCAGGAGATTGGCCAGGCACCCAAGGAGGATGGTCCCTTCGAAGGCAACCACGCAGAAGGGGACCCAGGAGAGGGGAGGCTTGCCCCCCACGATGAGCCGGTTCACCAGCGCCGTCCCCCCGGCGAGCCAGAAGCCGCCGACAAGGCCGCTCACGGCGCCCGCGAGGGTGAAGAGGCGGACCGGGCTCTTGCGCTTTTTGAGCACGTGGTCGAGCGCCTCGATCTTCACCGGCGAGAAGCTCTCCATCACCTGGAACCCTCCGTCGCAGGAGAGCTTCGCCGCTTCCACCAGGCGCCCGGCATTGGAGAAGAGCGCCAGGATGCTCGGCCTGTGAGTGGCGATCCTCTCCCGCACCCGGCTGTCGCAGCTTCCCACCGGCTTGATCTCCTCGTCGGCCACCTTCTCCTTCAGTTCGCTCAGAGGGACCGTGGGGAGCGTCTTGGTGAAGCCCAGGAAGAAGAGGAAGAAGAAGCCGAAGGAGCCGGCGGTGATCATCAATTCGACCCAGGTGGGCGCATAGCCGCCGAAGTTGTGCGGGAGGAAGTCGTGCGCCTGCGAGGTGTAGATGATCATCAGCCTCTCGAACCACATCCCCAGGTTGATGAGGAGCGAGATGACGAAGAGGGGGACGAGGCTCGTCCGCATCTTCTTGAAGAGGAAGAGCCAGGGGACGAAGACGTTGCAGACGACGCAGAGCCAGTACATCCATGCCGGCGGGCCGAAGGCGCGCCAGAGGTGGTTCTGCCACTCGATGGGGTCCTCGCCGTACCAGGCGATGAAGGCCTCGACGGCGTAGGCGTACCCGACGATGGTCGCGGTGAGGATGATGGTCTTCGCCAGCATCTCGAAGTGGCGCATCTCGATCAGGCGCTCCAGGCGCAGGTACCTGCGCATCGGGATCAGCAGGGTGATCACCATGGCGAGCCCGGAGTGGATAGCGCCGGCGACGAAGTAGGGGGGGAAGATGGCGCTGTGCCACCCGGGGAGAAGGCTCATGGCGAAGTCCCAGGAAACGACCGAGTGCACCGAGACCACGAGCGGCGTGGCGAAGGCGGCGAAGAAGAGGTAGGAGCGCCCGTAATGGTGCCACTGGCTCCCGGTGCCTGACCAGCCCAGCGACAGCGCGCGGTAGAGCCGGGTGCGCCAGTGCCTGGGGCCCAGCTGCTCCTGGTGCAGGTCGCGCGCTGCGGCAAGGTCGGGGATCATACCGACGAACCAGAATATGGAGCTCACCGTGAGGTAGGTGGTGACGGCAAGGACGTCCCAGACCAGGGGGCTCACGAAGTTGGGCCAGATCTGGCGCTGCGAGGGGTAGGGGACGATGTAGTAGGCGGCCCAAAGCCTCCCCAGGTGGATGAGCGGGAAGAGCCCCGCGGTCAGGACCGCGAAGATGGTCATCGCCTCGGCGGAGCGCGAGACGGCGTCGCGCCAGTCGGCGCGCATCAGGTAGAGGATGGCGGAGATCAGGGTCCCGGAGTGGGCGATCCCGACCCAGAAGACGAAGTTGGTGATGTAGACGGCCCAGCCGACGGGGCGGTTCAGCCCGGTCACCCCCATCCCCGCCTGGGTCTGGTACATGAGCGAGAGCGCCGCGAGCCCCACCACCCCCGCGAGCGCGGCGGCGACGAGGAAGAAGGGGAGCGCCGGCTTCTTCAGCGCGCGCAGGACATCGTCGTTTATCTCGCCGTAGCCTAAGTCAGCCAAGCTCCACCTCCACCCTGCGCAGGAAAGTCACCGCAGGTTTGGTGTGCAGCTCGTGCAGCAGCTGGTAGCGCCGCGGCTCGGTAGCGGCGAGCCTGGAGACGCGCGAGTTGGGGTCCAAAAGGTCGCCGAAGGTGAAGACGCCGGTGGGGCAGGTCTGGGCGCAAGCGGGGACGACCTCCCCATCCCGAAGCTGGCGCCTCTCCCGCGAGGCGCGGTACTCCGCCTGGCGGATGCGCTGTACGCAGAAGGTGCATTTCTCCATGACGCCGCGCGTCCTGACCGTGACCTCCGGGTTCAGCTGCAGGTCGAGAGGCTTGCGCCATTCAACGTTGAGCCAGTTGAACCGGCGCACCTTGTAGGGGCAGTTGTTGGAACAGTAGCGGGTGCCGATGCAGCGGTTGTAGATCTGGGCGTTCAGCCCTTCTTCGTTGTGGACCGCGGCGAAGACCGGGCAGACCGGTTCGCAGGGGGCGGCGTCGCAGTGCTGGCAGTGCAGGGGGAGCCAGGCGTAACGAAGCCGGTCCCCGGGCATCCGGTAGGGGGGGACCCTGAGCCAGGCCATCTCGCGCCCACCCCTGACCATTTCCTTGCCGATCACCGGGATGTTGTTCTCGGCGTAGCAGGCGACGGCGCAGGCCCCGCAGCCGATGCAGCGCTGCAGGTCGATCGCCATCCCCCAGCGGTGCTTCTTGTGCTCGTGCGCCGGGTACATGTCTTCCTCGGGGCGGTGCCCCTTGGAGAGGGGAAGGTCGAGGCGGTCCCCCTCCCCCGGCTTCATGACGCGCAGCTCCGACACCGGCACCGCCTGCAGCAGCTCGCGATGCAGCTGGTTTCGGCTCGGGGCGGTGGCGGTCATGCGGTCGCCGGCGCCGCCGGGAACCTTGGCGATGCGGCAGGGGGCGAAGGTCGAGCCGCTGTTCACCCCCCCAAGGAGCACGAAGGCGTTGGCCCCGATCCCCTTGGCGTTTTTCCCCAGCGCCGTGTGCCCCTGTCCCAGCCCTACGGCCACCGTCTGCAGGCCGACCTCCTCGGTGATCCGGGCGGGGGCGCGCAGGGAGCCGGTGGCAGTGGAGATCTGGACCATCTCCCCCTCCTCTATGCCGAGTGCTTCGGCCTGGCGGGGGTTCATGTCCACCCAGTTGCCCCAGACCACGAAGGAGACCGGGTCGGGCGCTTCCTGGAGCCAGCCGCGGTTGGCGAGGCGGCCGTCGTAGAGCATGATGGAAGGCCAGACCCAGAGCTCGGCCTGGGCGGGCTTGGGAAGTGGCGTCACCCCCGCCGCCGCGAAGCGGAGCCCGCCCTTTGCCTGCAGCGCGGGTGGCGCAGCCGGGGACTTCGGGCGGGTATTCCAGTCTCCCCCCGTTCTGAGCGCCCCGGCCCAGGCTGCTTCCCCCCCCGGAGCGCTCCACCCGGCTTTGAGCCAGGAGGCGAAGTCGGCGGGTGGCTCGGCGCTCCCCTTACGGGAAAGGGGGCGCCGAGCCAGACCGGCCATCTTGAGGAAGAGATCCCCCGCGCTGCGGGTGTCGTGGATGCGTCCCATTCCGGGTTGCATCAGGCCGCGGACCCCCGGTTCGGGTTCATATTCCCCCCACGACTCCAGCGGGGAATCGATGGGGAGGACCCAGTCGGCCATTTGCGCCGTCTCATCCGGCATGGTTCCCAGGTAGACCACGGTTCCGGCGCGGCGCAGTTGCGCGGCCGCTCCGTTTCGGCTGTAGGCGGGATTGGTGTCGTGCACGAACAGGACGTCGTTGGCCCCGAGCGACCCGAGCAGGGCGGCAAGTTCCGCTTCGCGCGCGGTGCGGCTCAAGGCGTGCGGGCGGGAAAAATCCACGGTCTTCCCGACGGCTCCGACGGCGTAGTTTAAAAGCGCTGCGCAGAGGGCCGTGTCGGACGCCACCGCTCCCTTGGCTGCCGAGGGGCCGGCGAGCGCCAGCGGGGCACGGGCGTTGGCGAACGACTGCGCCACCTGCAAGAGCGTCGCCTCGGGTATGGCGGGAACCTGACCCGCTCCCTTCAGCATGCCGTCGAGCGCCCCCCTGAACGGGGTGAGGTCGTTTTTCTGCCAGCCGCGCTCGATGACGAGCTTCAATAGCGTCGCGGCCACCAGCCGTTCCTGCCCGGGAGGGACCTGGATGAAGCTGTCGGCGTTGGAGGCGGTCATGGAAAGCCTGGGCCCGACGTAGACCATGCGGTTCTGCGCGTCGTCCTGCCGGAAGCCGTGCATGTCGGCGAACTGGCGCGCGTAGGAAACCGGCGACACCCAGGTTTCCAGGAAGTCGGCGGCGAAGCTCAGGATGTAGTCGCTATTTTCCAGGTCGTGGTGCGGCACCACCGGCAGGCCGAAGAGCTCTTGGTGCGCGGCCCGCATCGGTTCGTAGTTGAACGCTTCGTGGAAGAGGAGTTTCCCGCGGAAAGCGGAGGCGAAGCCGGTCATCACCTCGGCCAGCGCGCCGGTCTGGAGGCTGGAAAGGATGACGGCGCGCCCGCCGGAGATAAGGCGCGTGGAGATGGCGGAGAGGGCGTCCTGCCAGTTGCTCGGCCGGGAGGCGCCACCGCTGCGGTAAAGGACCTGCCGGAGGCGGTCCGGGTCGTAGAGCCCCTGCGGCGCCGACTGCCCCCGCGGGCAGAGGGCGCCCCGGTTCACCGGATGTGCCGGATTCCCCTCCGCCTTGGTCACCCTTCCGTCGCGATGGGAGAGGTGCATGCCGCATCCGGCCGGGCATTCGCGGCAGGTAGTGGCGAAGACGGTCCAGGAACCCGGACGGATGTTCTCCGGGGGAATCACCTTGGGGATCAGCTTGTTGACCAGCTTGTTGACCAGCTTTCGGGGCGGCTCGGTGACCAGCGCGATGCTGCTCCCTCCGGTCACCCACAAAAAGGTCCGTCTCGACATATCTGACATGGTGCAACCCCGTGATTCAAACAAATCCATAGCAGCAGCTTCAATAAAAGAGATATTAAGCAAAGGTTAATTTGATTTATCAGATTAGAGATTGTTAGTCAAGAACGTGAAACTCACCAGACGAGACAGCTTGCGTTGACGCAGCCATAAATTGCGCTAGCCTGAAGCTCTATGAGTGGAAAGGAGCGAGCTATGAAGATAGACGTGGAGCAGTTCGAGGTTAAGGCAAAGGAGAAGGTGTCACTGAAGAAGCGGCCGACCGATGTGGCCCCTTTTTATCACTCGAAGGAACAGTACCAGGAGTGTCTCACCGAACAGATCGAGAGGTTGAGCGCCCTGCAGGGGCTTCTCTATGCCAATAACAACTATGCCGTGCTCTTGATCTTCCAGGCCATGGACGCCGCAGGCAAGGATGGTGTCATTAAGCATGTGCTTTCGGGGATCAACCCGCAGGGGTGCGAGGTCTACTCCTTCAAGCATCCCAGCGCCGAAGAACTGGACCACGACTTCCTGTGGCGCAGCGTGCGCCGGCTCCCGGAACGGGGGCGCATCGGGATCTTCAACCGCTCCTATTACGAGGAGGTGCTGATAGTTCGGGTGCACCCGGAGATCCTGGCGGGGGAAGGGCTTCCGGGGCAGTTGGTCAACGGCCATGTATGGCGGGACCGCTTCGAGTCCATCGTGAACCTGGAGGAGCATCTGCACAGAAACGGCACCCGCATCGTCAAGTTCTTCCTGCACATCTCCAAGGAAGAGCAGCGCAAGCGCTTCATCGAGCGGATCGACAACCCGGAGAAGAATTGGAAGTTCGACAAGGCAGACGTGGAAGAGCGAAAGCTCTGGAAGCAGTACATGGAGGCGTACCAGGATTGCCTGGAGGCAACCAGCCGCAAAAACGCCCCGTGGTACATCGTCCCTGCGGACGACAAGAAGAACGCGCGCCTGATCGTCGCCCAGGTACTGCTGAACCTGCTGGAGGAATTGAAGATGGAATATCCGGATACCTCGGAGGAGCGCCGCAAGGAACTGCAGGAGATACGGAAGGAATTGGCTAAGCCGGAATAGCGGAAAGCGGGCATGAAAAAGGCGGCTTGCGCCGCCTGATTCGAAAGCTGCATGGCAACTGTACCTAACGTGTGATGTTCCGGCCCGCGAGTAGAGCCGATACCAGCATGACGACTGCGACCACCAGGAAGAGGTAGAACAGGATCTTGGCTATCCCGGCCGCTGCTGTGGCGATACCGCCGAATCCGAATACTGCGGCGATAATTGCGATAATGAAGAAAATGAGGGCCCAACGTAACATGACATCTCACCTCCCTGTACTTTCATTAACTTCTCTAAACAAAGTATAGCATGGGCAGAAAACGGTTTAACAGCTTGTAATTTTCCAATTTTCGGAGGTTGGAAAGCGGCAGGGCGCGGACACATGAGCGCTGTCTGCTCCTCGTTTTCAGCCAAAGCTACCCGTTTTGCAGCCGCTCCAGGCACCGTTCCATGTCGATACCGGGACCGAGGACGCCTTGGAACAGGTCACCTACCTGCTCCAGCCGTATCCCGATGGTGTTGATGGTGAACTGGCGCGGGTCGAGACCCGGCTTCACCTCCTCCCAGCGAAGCGGCGCCGAAACGGTCGCCCCGGGGCGGGGGCGGATGCTGTAGGGGGCGGCGAGGGTCTGGCCGGGCTTGTTCTGCAGGAAGTCGAGGTACACCTTTTTCTGGCGCTGCTTAGGGCTGCGCAAGAGGCTGGTGAAGCCGGGGACCTTGTGGTGCGCGAGGGTCGCCACCAGCTTCGCGAATCCCCCCGCCGTTTCGTAGTCATAGCGTGCTCCGAGCGGGACGTAGATGTGGATGCCGGTGGCGCCGGAGGTCTTCGGGAAACTGGCCGCGCCCGCGATCTCCAAAACCTCGTGTACGGCGAGCGCCGTTTCGATCACCTTCTCGAAGGAGATGTCCTCGGGGTCCAGGTCGATCACCAGGTAATCGGGATAGTCCAGCTGCTGCAGCCGCGACAGCCATGGGTTGATCTCGATGCAGCCCAGGTTGGCCATGTAGATGAGCGTCGCCTCATTCTGGCAGACGAGGAACTTGATGTTCTTGTCGACGTGTTTGGAATAGATCTCGCGGGCGGTGATCCAGGGGGGGATCAGGTCGCCCGTCTCCTTCTGGTAAAAACCTCCTTCGGCGATGCCGTGCGGCGTACGGTACATCGACTCCGGGCGGTCCATGAGGTACGGGAGTATCACCCGTGCCATCTTGCGGTAGTAGTCGATGACGTCCCCCTTGGTGTATCCCTCCTCCGGCCAGAAGACCTTGTCCAGGTTGGTCAGGGTGAGCCGCTGCCCGTCGATGACGAGATTTACCTCCCCTTTCTTCGCGCCCCCCTTCTTCACGAAAGGCTTGGCTGTGGCAACCGTCTCCTCTGCAGGCACCTTTTCCCCTGCCGCAGGCTCGCCAACATCCTCCTCTTGATCCGTCTGCGCATGGTGCACGGGGGGCTGGACCTCCCCGGGAAAGATCTCCCGCTGCACGGATCGGGGGTCCTTGTCCTCCCGAAGCCCAAGGAAGATGGGCTGGCGCATGACGTTCTCGTCGGTCCACTCGGCGAATTCGACCTCGCAGACCAGCACTGGTTTGGTCCAGGTAACCGGCATGCTGGTCTTCACCTGCTGCCGGAAAGGGGACTCCGGCTGGATCAGCGGTTGCAGCGCAGCGTACATCTCCTTCAACCCCGCATCGTCGAACCCCCCTCCGGTAAGTCCGATGTAGACCAGCTCGCCATTTTCGTAGACCCCCAGCACAAGAGAGCCCAATCCTTTCCTGCTCCCCCGGGGCTGGGTGAACCCGCAGATCACCGCCTCCTGCTGCAGCCGTATCTTAATCTTCAGCCAGTCGCCGCTTCTTCTTCCCGCAAAATACCGGCTGTCGGCCCTTTTGGCGAGGATCCCCTCCAGGTTGTTCTCGCGGGCAAGCTCGAAGAACTCTTTGCCGTACTCCCTGATATGGTCGCTGAAGCGGACCCAGGGGAGTTCGGGGAGCAGGTTGCGAAGCCTCTCCTTGCGTGCCTCGAGCGGTTCGGCGCGCAGGTCCTCGCCGTCTAGGTAGAGGAGGTCGAAGGCGTAGTAGATGTTCTTCTCCCCGGTGCGCAGGCTGTTCTGCAAGAGCTGGAAGGAAGACCTCCCCTTGGCGTCGAGGGCTACCACCTCACCGTCCAGCACTGCCGTGACCGGCAGGGAAGCAAGTGACCGGACGATGGCGGGGAAGCGCTTGTTGAAGGAGAGGTTGTTGCGCGAGTAAAGGAGGGCCCCGCCGTTCTCTACCTCGGCGATGGCGCGGTAGCCGTCGAGTTTTATCTCGAAGAGCCAGTCGGGATCGTCGAAGGGCTCGGCCGCGGAGTTGGCCAGCATCGGTGTAATGCGGTGCGGCATCGGAGCAACTGGTCCGGCAGGCCCGACAGGGGCCGCGGCTTTTGCCATGGTTGCCTGGGTCGGCACCGATGCCTGTGGCTTCCTCCCCGTCTTTAGCTCCTCGATGGTGACGTCACTGACCACCGAACGGTCCTGCAACGTCACGTCCTCGGCCGAGGCATACCGGTCGTTTTTCTTGATCAAAAGCCAGGTGTTCTCCTTGTCCCCCTTGATACGCACCAGGGCATATTCCCCGTTCAGTTTCCGGCCGGAGAGCACGAACTTCAGGTCTCCCTTTTTCAGCCCCTCGCGCAGCAGCCGTATGCCCTGCTCCGGATCGGCCGCCCCCGGGGCCTCATAGCTCCCGGTGTCCCAGACGATCACCTCGCCTGCCCCGTAATTCCCCTTGGGAATCACCCCCTCGAAGTCGCCGTAGTCGTAGGGGTGGTCCTCAACCATCATGGCGAGCCTTTTTACCGAGGGATCCAGCGAGGGGCCCTTGGGGATGGCCCAGCTTTTCAGAACTCCGTCGAGCTCGAGCCTGAAGTCGTAATGCAGATGAGAGGCCGCGTGTTTATGCACCACGAACCGTAAAGATCTCTCCGACTTCCCCTCGCTGGCCGGCGGCTCCGGCGTCCTCCCCGGATTCCTTTTGCGCTGATACTCTTCCAGTCCCATGAGAACCTCCCCTTTTCAAGGTCATGAGTTTATCACATCGCCAGATCGGCTTTAGATGGGCTTGTCTGAATTGACAAAGCAAGGACCGCGGCTAGATTGTTAGACGTTGCAAATCCTGGGCCCTGTTTCCCCTCTGCCGACCCAACGAGGAGGAGGCGCTGGAACCGGATTCGGAACACGGCTTAAAGCCGAAAAAACAAAGCCCCCGAGCGGGCGCAGGAAAGGAGAAAGAGGCATGAGAGTCCAGGATATCCGGGAGATAGCCCAGAGGATGGCGATCCCCACATCAAAACTGAAGAAAGGCGAATTGATCAGGGTGATACAAAGAACCGAGGGTAATCGGCAGTGTTTCGATTCGGGGCAGTCGGGGCAGTGCGGCCAGCGGGAATGCCTGTGGGCCGATGACTGTAACTAGGGCGACCGCCGCGGCAAACGCCGCCGGCGGCAGTGATGACGCGAGGCAGATGGAGGAGGCGCCGAGATGGACTTTGACTACACGGAGTACGAATACCTTCCCGAGTGCAAGGACGGATGCGGCGCCATCACCGACTGGCTGAACAGCAGGGAAATGGCACGCGAGGTGGGTGAGAACCATGGCAGGCAGACCGGCCACGAGTGGATCGTGCTGGAGAAGATGAGAGAGGAGCAGCCGCTCCGAAAATGAAACGTCCTACCCGGCGCCATCGGTGCCAGGGATAACAGGGAGAACCAACCCGGAGGTACCGAATGAACAGAGACGACATACTCAACCACTTGGGAAAACTGATACAGCTCGACGTGGATGCCACCCATGTCTACGACCAGGCGATCAGGAACGTGAACGAGGTGGTCATCAAGGACAAGCTGATCCAGTTCCAGGCCGACCACAGAAAGCACATCGACCTACTCTCAGCGAAAATGCTGGAGTTGGGTGGCACCCCGCCTGAACTCACCTCCGACTTCAAAGGCTTCCTGATCTCGGGCTTCACCGCCCTGCGCAGCCTCACCGGTTCGAAAGGAGCCCTTGAAGCTATGGAGACCAACGAGCGCCTGACCACCAGCCGCTACGAGGAAGCCTCAAAGCTCGACTTCCCGGTGGACATCTCCGCCATCGTCCGCTCCAACTACGCCGACGAACAACGCCACCTCTCGTTCATCCGCGAGGCGATACCGACGCTTAAATAGTCAGAGGGAATTGACCAACCCAGGCAGGCTTGGCGTTTGCCTCGAAGAGGGCCCGGATCAGCTACGATTCCGGGCTCTTTTTGTTAATGAGAGAGCTGCGCAGCGTTTTCTACTAAAACGCAACCCCGCCATTGACGGGCATTGACAGGAGTAAAGTCTAAGGTACTTTTAATAAACTAATTTTTTTGGATGGCATTAATGATACGGCCCGCGCTTGCAGGAGACGTCCTATGGTAGCTGCTGCCTGGAAATTCGACTTGGGGGCCACCGTGCTCAAAGAGGGAGGAGCCCGCTTTAGGGTCTGGGCCCCGAAGTCGCAGACGGTGAACCTCCTCATCCTTTCAGGCAAGGCGGCCGGCGCGGTCCCCATGCAGCAGGAGGAAATGGGGTACTACTCCGCCACGGTTGCCGGGGTGGCCGACGGCGACCGCTATCTCTACCAGCTCGACAACGGCAAGACCTTCCCCGATCCCGTTTCGCGCTACCAGCCGGACGGGGTGCACGAGCCGTCCCAGGTGGTGGACCCCGATCTGTTCGAATGGGGGGGCGAAGGGTGGACCGGCATCCCGCTGGAGCAGTACCGGATCTACGAGATCCACGTCGGGACCTTCACCAAGGAGGGGACCTTCGAGGCGGCCATACCTTTTCTCGACCACCTGGTGGCCTTGGGGATCACCGCGGTCGAGATCATGCCGGTGTCGCAGTGCCCCGGCAAGCGCAACTGGGGTTACGACGGCGTCTTTCACTTCGCGCCCCAGAGCAGCTACGGCGGCCCGGACGGATTGAAAAGGCTGGTGAACGCCTGCCATAAGAAGGGGCTCGCGGTGCTCCTGGACGTGGTCTACAACCACTTCGGGCCGGAGGGTAACTACCTCTGGGAATTCGGCCACTACTTCACCGACAAGTACCGCACCCCGTGGGGGCGGGCCATGAACCTGGACGGTGCCTACAGCGACTCGGTCCTCGAGTTCTTCTTGCTGAACGCGGGGTACTGGATCAACGAATTCCGCTTCGATGGCCTCAGGCTGGACGCGGTGGACTGGATCTTCGATCAGACGCCGAAGCCGCTTTTGCAGCGGTTGGCCGAGGAGGTGCACCTGCACCGGGAACGGCTGGGGAGGGAGATCTTCCTTTTCGCCGAGAACGACACCAACGACGCGCGGCTGATCATGTCGCCGGATAGATGCGGTTTCGGCCTGGACGCCCAGTGGTGCGACAATTTCCACCACGCGCTGCGCACCCTGCTCACCAGGGAGACTACCGGCTACTACGAGGACTTCGGCCAGTTCAGACAGATGGTGAAGACCTACGAGGAAGCCTTCGTCTTCACCGGCGAATATTCCCACTACCGCAAGCGCCGCCAGGGCGGCCCGGCGAAGGACCTCCCCACCTCGCAGTTCGTGGTCTTCTCGCAGAACCACGACCAGGTGGGAAACAGAAAATGCGGGGACCGGCTGAGCGGGAGCCTCCCGGTGGGACAGCTCCTGTTGGCCGCGGGGGTGGTGATCCTTTCCCCCTACATACCGCTGCTGTTCATGGGCGAGGAGTACGGGGAGAAGGCCCCCTTCCATTACTTCATCGACCATGGCGACCCCGAGCTGGTCGAACTGGTCCGGAAGGGGAAGCATGAGGAGCATGCCTCCGGCATCTGCGAGGGGGAGATCCCCGACCCGGCGGCGGAAGAGACCTTCCTGGAGTCGAAGATAGACCTTGCCGGCGAAAAGGTGGGGGAACAGGAGGTAATCCTCGAGTTCTACAAGAAGCTCTTCTCTCTGCGCAGCATCTTGCCCGCGCTCCAGGTGTTCCAGCGCGAACAGATGGAGGTGTACGGGATGCCTCAGCAAAAGGTCCTCTGCTTCAGAAGGTGGTCCGGCCCGAACTCGGTTCTTTGCCTGTTCAGCTTCAACAACATGCAGCAGGAGATCCCCTTGCGGCTTCCGGAAGGGAAGTGGGAGAAGCTGCTTGATTCGTCGGCACAGCACTGGCTCGGGCCGGGGGAAGAGGCGCCGGTGAAGGTCGAGGTGACAGGAGAACCGGGGGAGATTCCGTTATCGATCAACCCATTCAGCGTGGTCGTGTACGCCGCCGACCTGACAGGAGGAGCACATGGAACAAGCTAACGAGCGGTTCGTCTGCATTCACGGCCATTTTTACCAGCCGCCGCGCGAGAACCCCTGGCTCGAAGCGGTCGAGATCCAGGATTCCGCCTTCCCCTACCATGACTGGAATGAGAGGATCACTGCCGAGTGTTACGCCTCCAACTCCGCATCGCGGATATTGGACGGCGAACAGCGGGTCATGGATATCACCAGCAACTACGCCAAGATCAACTTCAATTTCGGCCCTACCGTTCTCTCCTGGATGCAATTCGCCGCCCCGAAGATCTACCAGGCAATCCTTGACGCGGACAAGCTGAGCATGGAGTGGCGCTCCGGACACGGCTCGGCCATAGCCCAGGTCTTCAACCACATGATCATGCCGCTGGCCAATTCCCGGGACAAGCGGACCCAGATCATCTGGGGGATCAAGGACTTCGAGCAGAGGTTCCAGCGCTTCCCCGAAGGGATGTGGCTCGCCGAGACCGCCGTGGACCTGGAGAGCCTGGACCTCCTGGCGGAATACGGGATCAAGTACACCATCCTCGCCCCGCACCAGGCGGCGGGGTACCGGGAACTCGGCGCAGAGGAGTGGACCGAGACGGAGATCGACCCGACCCGGGCCTACCTTTGCAAGCTTCCTTCCGGGCGCGAGATCAGCCTCTTTTTTTACGACGGTCCCATATCCCGCGCGGTCGCCTTCGAGAACCTTCTGGACAGCGGCGAGGCGCTCGCCAACCGGCTGGTCGGAGGATTCACTGAGGACCGCGACTGGTCCCAGCTCATGCACATCGCCACCGACGGCGAGACCTACGGACACCACCAGAAGTTCGGGGACATGGCGCTCGCCGCCGCCCTGAACCACATCGAGCTGAACAACCTGGCGCGTCTCACCAACTACGGCGAGTACCTGGAACTCTGCCCACCGACGATGGATGCGAAGATCCACGAGCGAACCTCCTGGAGCTGCGCCCATGGCGTTGAGCGCTGGAACAGCGACTGCGGCTGCTCCGGCGGGGTGCCGGGATGGAACCAGCAGTGGCGCGGCCCCTTGCGCGCCTCGCTCGACTGGCTGCGGGACCGCCTGGCGCAGGGCTTCTCGCGGAAGGGGGCGGAACTCTTCAAGGATCCCTGGCAGGCGCGGGACGCTTACATCGAGGTCATCCTGAACCGGGAAATGGAGCGGGCGGAAAGCTTTCTGGCCCAGCACGCGAAAAAGGATCTCGACGCTTCGGAGAAGATCACCGCGCTGAAGCTTTTGGAGATGCAGCGCCATGCCATGCTGATGTACACGAGCTGCGGCTGGTTCTTCGACGAGCTCTCAGGGCTGGAGACGGTGCAGGTGATCGATTACGCCAGCCGCGCGTTGCAGCTCTCCGAGGGGATCGCGGAACATGGTGTGGAGAAGGCCTTTCTGGACCGCCTGAAGGAGGCGAAGAGCAACATCCCTGAGCACCAGGACGGGCTCTGGATCTACCAGAACTTCGTGCTCCCCATCCGGCTGGACCTGGTCAAGGTCGGCGCCCACTACGCCTTCAGTTCGCTCTACGAGGAGTATGAGGACCATTCCCAGATCTACTGCTACGCCATTGCCAAGGAGGAGTACAGCAAGGTCTCCACCCCCGATGCGGTGATAGCCATGGGGCGTATCCACGTCGCCAGCGAGATCACCGAGGAGAACGCCTGCCTCACCTTCTGCGTCATGCGCCTGGGGAGCCACGACTTCAAAGGGGGGGTGATCGAAAGCTGCGACGGCGAGGCGTATGCGGCCATGCGGGAGGAGATGAGCGCCACCTTCGACAAGGGGCTCTACACCGAGCTGGTCACCTTGATGGACAAGCACTTCGGCACCCACAGCTTTTCGCTTCTGAATCTCTTCGCCGACGAGCAGCGCAAGATCATCAACGTCATCATCAACCAGAACATGGAGGAGAGCATCTCCAGCTACCAGGAGATGTTCGAGCGCAGCCGCCCGCTGATGGAGTTCGTCAAGGAGACCCGGGTCCCGGTGCCGCACATCTTCCTGGCTGCGGCCGAGCCGGCTCTGAACCAGGCGCTGAAAAAGGCAATGAGCGAGGAGGAGATAGACGAGGACGCGGTGCACCGCATCATCGGTCAGATCAAGAAATGGCAGGTGGGGATCGACGGCGGGGACACCGAGTATTTCATGCGGCGGCACATGGAGAGCATGTCGGCGCAACTGATGGAGAATCCGGACGACGTGAAGCTGATGGGGAGGATGCTGAAGTACATGAACCTCCTGAACGAGCTCCCCATCAACCTGGTGCTCTGGCAGATGCAAAACGACTACTACACCCTGGCCAAGTCCGTCTACTCCGAGCACGCTGCAAAGGCGGCCAAGGGGGAGGAGGGGGCGGCCGCATGGATCGAGGCGTTCCGGAAACTGGGGGAAACCTTCCGCTTCAATCTCGGCGCAGTGCTGCCGCAGGGGTAGCCAGGGGGGAGCATGGCAGAGAAATATAAGCCGGCTGCGAGAATCCCGACGGCCACCTACCGGCTGCAGTTCAACGCCGGCTTCACCTTCGCGGACGCCACCGGGATCATCGGATACCTGAACGATCTCGGGATCAGCGACGTCTACGCCTCCTCGTACCTGGCTGCCAAGGAAGGAAGCGTCCACGGCTACGACGTGGTGAACCAGACCGTGCTGAACAGGGAAGTGGGGGACGAGCAGAGCCACCTCACCATGGTGGAGGAGCTCAAGCGGCACGGGATGGGGCACATCCTGGACTTCGTACCCAACCACATGTGCATCGAGAGCGGCGAGAACCTCTGGTGGATGGACGTCCTCGAAAACGGGATGAGTTCCCCCTACGCGCACTTCTTCGATATCGATTGGGAGCCGGTGAAAAAGGAGCTGACCGGGAAGGTGCTGCTGCCGCTTCTGGGGGACCAGTACGGCAAGGTGCTGGAAGGGGGCGGTCTGCAGCTTCTTTTCAGGAACGGGGCCTTCTTCGTTCAGGTTTACGCGCTGCAGATCCCGCTGGAGCCTAGGAGCTACCTGCAGATCCTCCAGCACCGGCTGGACGCGTTGAAGGAGAAGTTTCCGGCGGAGGCGGCGCCGGTCGAGGAACTCTTGAGCATCGAGACGGCGCTGCAGCACCTGCCGCTGGCGACCGAGCAGGACCCGGAGAAGATGGGGGAGCGGCACCGCGAGAAGGAGATCATCAAAAAGAGGCTCTGGCAGCTCTGCCAGGAGTCGCCGGAGGTGGCGGCCTTCATCGCCGACAACGTGAAGAGCTTCAACGGCAGCAAGGGGGACCCGCGCAGCTTCGATCTTATGGACAAGCTCTTGCGGGAGCAGGCGTACCGCCTCTCCTACTGGCGGGTGGCGACGGAGGAGATCAACTACCGGCGCTTCTTCGACATCAACGGCCTGGCGGCCATCAGGATGGAAGACCAGGCAGTCTACGACCTGACCCACACGCTCTTGTTCCGGCTGATCCGGGAGGGGAAGGTCACCGGTGTCCGCATCGACCACGTGGACGGGCTCTACGATCCCGTTTCCTATCTGCAGAATCTCCAGAAAAGCAGTTACTTTCAGTTGCGGCAGGCAGGCTCCCCGCTTCCCGCGGATAACGGGGAGGAGAAGGAGGCGCTCGAGAAGGAGTACAACGCGCTCCTGGAGACGGATCCCTGCTACAAACCTTTCTACGCCGTGGTGGAGAAGATCCTGATGAAGGGAGAACTGCTCCCCGACCAGTGGCCGGTCTTCGGGACCACGGGGTACGACTTTTTGAACAGCTTGAACGGCATCTTCGTGGCCACCGAGAAGGCGAAGCAGATGGACCGGCTCTACGACCGGTTCGTGAAGTGGGGGAGAGATTTCCCTGATCTCGTCTACGAAAAAAAGAAGCTGGTGATGCAGGTGTCGCTCTCCGGCGAGGGGAACATGCTGGCGCACCAGTTGAACAACATCGCCGAGCAGGACCGGCTCACCCGCGACTTCACCCTGAACAGCCTGGCCCGCGCCATCAGCGAGGTAATCGCCTGCTTCCCGGTGTACCGCACCTACGCCAACTCGGCCTCCATGCGCGACAAGGACGTGCAGTACATCGAGGCGGCCGTGTATAAGGCCAAACGGCGCAACCCGGCGATCAGCGGCTCCGTGTTCGACTTCGTAAGGGACGTGCTCTTGTTGAAATCCCCGGAGCGGGCGAGCAAGAACGACCGCCGCGCCTGGCTCTATTTCGCCATGCGTTTCCAACAGATAACCGGGCCGGTGATGGCCAAAGGGCTCGAGGACACGGCTTTCTACGTCTATAACCGGCTGGTTTCGTTGAACGACGTCGGGGGGATGCCCGGGAAGTTCGGCACCACCCTCGAGGCCTTCCACGGCCAGAACCTGGACCGGAACAAGACCTTCCCCCACGCCATGATCGCCACGGCGACCCACGACTCCAAGCGCGGCGAGGACGTACGCACCAGGATCGATGCGCTATCCGAGATCCCGGAGCTCTGGCAGAAGTCCGTGGTCAGGTGGAGCAGGTTCAACAAGGGGAAGAGCACCTCCATTGAGAACCAGCCGGTGCCCGACCGCAACGAGGAGTACCTCCTGTACCAGATCCTTCTGGGGGACTGGCCGGCAGGCGAGATGGACCAGGAAGAGTACAAGAGCCTCAAGGGGAGGGTCCGGGATTACATGGTCAAGGCGCTCCGGGAGGCCAAGGTCAACACCAGTTGGGTGAGCCCGAACATCGCCTACGAGGAAGGGGTGACCTCGTTCGTGGACCGGATCCTCGAGCCGGGGCCGGAAAACGTGTTTCTGCGCGAGTTCTTGCCGCTGCAAAGGCGGTTGGCGCGCTGCGGCATCTTCAGCTCGCTTTCGCAGACCTTCCTGAAGATGGTCTCCCCCGGGGTTCCGGACTTCTACCAGGGGACCGAGTTCTTCGAGTTCACCCTGGTCGACCCGGACAACCGCCGCCAGGTCGATTACGGCAAGAGGATTGAGCTGCTCGCCGACCTCAAGGCGCGCGAGGCTGAAACGGGTCCGGAAGCGCTCTGCCGCGAACTGATGGGGAAGGCGAAAGACGGCAGGATCAAGCTCTATCTCATCTACCGGGTCTTGAACTACCGCAGGAGCAACCGCGGCCCCTTCGAAGGGGGGGAGTACCTGCCGCTGGAGGCAAAGGGGACGCGGGAGCGGCACATCTGCGCCTTCGCCCGGAAGGGGAAGGAAAAGACCGTGATAGCCGCCGCCGCGCGGCTGGTGGCGACCCTGATGCCGGCGGAGGGAAGCCTCCCCTTGGGGGAGGAGGCCTGGCAGGACACGGTCCTGGTGCTGCCGGAAGGGTGCGGGGGCAGGTTCAGGAACATCGTCAACGGCGAGGAGATAGAGACGCGAGAGCACGGGGGGGGGCAGGTGATCCCGCTGGCGCGGCTCTTCGGGCAGGTGAGCGTGGCGCTCTTGGAGTCCGCCTCCGCGTAAAGGAGAAGCTATGGAAGGCAGAGCGCGGATAGCGATAGAGGGGGTCCACCCGCAGATCGATTGTGGCCGGTTCGCCGTGCAGCGGGTAACCGGCGACGAGATGGTGGTGCAGGCGGACATCTTCAGCGACGGCCACGATGAGGTGGTGGCAATGCTGCTCTACCGCAGGCAGGGAGATGACGAGTGGCAGGAGACCCAGATGCAGCGCCTGGAGAACGACCGCTGGCAGGGGAGCTTCAAGCTGGGGGAACCGGGGTTCTACGAGTACAGCCTGCTCGGCTGGGTGGACCATTTTCGCACCTGGCAGCGCGACCTGCAGAAAAGGTTCGAGGCGGGGCAGGACGTCTCGGTGGACCTGAAGATCGGCAGCAGCATCCTGTCGCAGGCGGCCACGGAGGCGAAGGAGCCGGACGCCGAGAAGCTGCGCCAGGCGGTGGAAGCGCTGAACCAGGAACCGGAGCTGGAAGGGGCGGTGGCGCTCGGACTCGACACCCGGCTTGCCGACCTGGTCAGCACCTGCTGCGCCCGCGGCCTCGCCACCCGCTACCACAAGGATTTCGTGGTCCGGGTGGACCGGAAAAAGGCGCTTTTCAGCAGCTGGTACGAACTCTTCCCGCGCTCGCTGGGGGGAGTGGAGGGGAGGCACGGCACGCTGAAGGACTGCATCGGGATCCTCCCGGACATAGCCGAGCTTGGCTTCGACGTGCTCTATCTCCCCCCCATCCACCCCATCGGCATCAGCAAGAGAAAGGGGAAGGCGAACCGGGTCGAGGCGGAGCCCGGGGACCCGGGGAGCCCCTGGGCCATCGGCTCGCCTGAGGGTGGGCACAAGTCTATACATCCCGAACTGGGAACCCTGGAGGATTTCCAGGCCCTGGTCCTCGAAGCGGATCGGCAGGGCATCGAGATCGCCCTCGACATCGCCTTCCAGTGCTCGCCGGACCACCCCTACCTGAAGGGGCATCCCGAGTGGTTTCTCTGGAGGCCGGACGGAACGGTCCAGTACGCGGAGAACCCTCCCAAGAAATATCAGGACATCGTCCCGTTCAACTTCGAGACGCCGCAGTGGCAGGAGCTTTGGGAGGAGCTTAAGAGCATCTTCTTCTTCTGGATGGACCGGGGGGTGCGCATCTTCCGGGTGGATAACCCGCACACGAAGCCCTTCCCCATGTGGGAATGGATCATCGCCAAGGCGAGGGAGAGGGATCCAAACGTCATCTTCCTCGCCGAGGCGTTCACCAGGCAAAAGATCATGTGCCGGCTGGCAAAGCTCGGCTTCTCGCAGTCCTACAGCTATTTCGCCTGGCGCAACAGCAAGCGGGAGCTGACCGAGTACCTGACGGAGTTGACCCGAAGCGACGCGAAGGAGTTCATGCGCCCCAACTTCTGGCCCAACACCCCGGACATCCTGACCGAGTACCTGCAGTACGGGGGGCGTGCCGCTTTCATGATCCGGGTGACCCTGGCGGCGACGCTTTCCTCCAACTTCGGCATCTACGGCCCGGCGTTTGAGCTCTGCATCCCGACGGCGGAGGCCGCCGGATCCGAGGAATACAAGGACGCCGAGAAGTACGAGATCCGCCCATGGGACCGCAAGGGGCCCGGGAACATCAGGGAGCTGATCTCCAAGCTGAACCGGATCCGGCGCGAGTATTCGGCGCTGCAGGAGACCTGCAACGTGCAGTTCCTGGAATCCGACAGCGACAGCGTGCTCTTCTTCGTGAAAACCTCCAGGAAGCAGGGGGGGGCGCTTCTGGTAGCCGTGAACCTCGACCCCTTCCGGATCCGCAGCGCGAAGCTGCGCCTGCCGCTGGGGCTTCTCGGCGTCCTGTCCGGACAGTCGTACCTGTTGCACGACCTCTTGAGCGGCGAGCGCTCCATTTGGCAGGGGGAGTGGGCCAACATGACCCTCGACCCGCAGCTGGCGCCGGCAGCTATCTTCCGCCTCAGCACCTGGCTCCGCAAGGAATCCGATTTCGATTACTACTTATAGCTCGCGCCCGGTCTCCCGCGTTAACAGGGAGACCGCTATTCCCAGGCTCACAGCGACTCCCCCTCCCCCTGCGGGAGCGGTAGGAGGCATCACATATACCTGTCAAGATTTCCCCTCCCCTTGCGGGAGGGGGCAGGGGGGTGGGGGAGGCGCCACGTCATCGGCGGGGGGCGCCGTCACCGCACTCCCTGGGGAAAAAAAAGGGGTAAGCCATGCCACAGCGCAGCGACAAAAACCCGCTCTGGTTCAAGGACGCCATCGTCTACGAGGTGCACATCAGGAGTTTTTGCGACAGCAACGGGGACGGCATCGGAGACTTCCGGGGGCTGTTGCAAAAACTCCCCTATCTGCGCGACCTGGGAATCACGGCCATCTGGGTGCTCCCCTTCTATCCCTCTCCCCTGAAGGACGACGGCTACGACATCGCCGACTACCGCAGCGTTCACCCGGACTACGGCACCCTGCGCGATTTTCAGGACTTCCTGAAGGGTGCCCACGCCCTCGGCATGCGGGTCATCACCGAGCTGGTCTTAAACCACACCTCGGACCAGCACCCCTGGTTCCAGAAATCCCGCACCTCGAAGCCCGGCTCCCCCTGGCGCGACTTTTACGTCTGGTCCGACACACCCGACAAGTACCTCGACGCCCGCATCATCTTCAAGGATTTCGAGGTCTCCAACTGGACCCGCGATCCCGTCGCCAAGAGCTACTTCTGGCACCGGTTCTATTCGCACCAGCCCGACCTCAACTACGACAATCCCCGCGTTCACGAGGCGATGTTCCGGGTCATCGACTTCTGGCTCGGGATGGGGGTGGACGGCCTCAGGCTCGACGCCGTCCCCTACCTCTACGAGCGTGAGGGGACCAACTGCGAGAACCTCCCGGAAACCTACGAGTTCCTGAAGAAGCTGCGCGCCTACATCGACGCCAAGTATCCGGACCGGATGCTCCTGGCCGAGGCAAACCAGTGGCCGGAGGACGCAGCCTCCTATTTCGGGGGGGGAGCCGCCTGCCAGATGTGCTTCCATTTCCCGCTCATGCCCCGCATGTTCATGGCGCTGCAGATGGAGGATTCCTTCCCCATCATCAACATCCTGCAGCAGACCCCGGTCATCCCGCAGCAGTGCCAGTGGGCGCTCTTCCTGAGAAACCACGACGAGCTCACCCTGGAGATGGTGACCGACGAGGAGCGGGACTACATGTACCGGATCTACGCACGCGACCCGAGGGCGCGCATCAACCTGGGGATCCGGCGCCGGCTGGCGCCGCTCATGGGGGACGACCGGCGCAAGATAGAGCTGATGAACGTCCTTCTTTTCTGCCTTCCCGGCACCCCCATCATCTACTACGGCGACGAGATCGGCATGGGGGACAACTATTATCTCGGCGACCGCAACGGGGTGCGCACGCCGATGCAATGGAGCCCGGACCGAAACGCGGGCTTCTCCCCGGTGAACCCGCAAAAGCTCTACCTCCCCGCCATCATCGACCCTGAGTACCACTACGAGGCGCGCAACGTCGAGAACCAGGCGAAGAACCCCTCTTCGCTTCTTTGGTGGATGAAGCGGATGATCGATCTGAGGAAGCGGTTCAAGGCCTTCGGCTGGGGGAGCGTCGAGTTCATGCCGATTGAGAACTCCAAGGTGCTGGCCATGGTCAGGAAATATGAGGATCAGTCCATCGTGGTGCTGATCAACCTCTCCCGTTCCACGCAGTTCGTGCAGGTGAACCAGCCGCGCTTCGCCGGCTTTTATCCCGAGGAGATGTTCAGCCGCAACCGGTTCCCGGTCATCAAGGACTCCCCTTATGGCGTCATCCTGGGAGCTTACGACTACCACCTTCTGCTCATGAAGGACGGAAACGAAGAGGTCAAGCCTCGGGAGGAGGGGGTGCTGGAAGAGGTTCCGGTCACCGGCAGTTGGGAGAACGTGCTGAGGTCGGCGGGGCTAAGGCAGTTGGAGCAGTCGGTCCTTCCCGAATACCTGAAGAGGTCCCGCTGGTTCCAGGGGAAGAGCCGGATCATGGTCCGCTTTTCGGTGATGGAGAAGGTTCCCGTCCCGGTCAACAGCTCCTCGGTCATCCTCACGCTTTTGGAGGTGAGCTACAGCGAGGGGGCGCCGGAGACCTACCTGCTGCCGCTGCATTTCGTCTCCATGGACGGCGGAGGCGAAGGGATCCTTACCGAGACGCCGGCCGCCGTCGTCTGCAAGCTGCGCATCGGCGACAAGGTCGGAGTCCTCTACGACGGCACCTACAACTCCCACTTCCGCTGGTCGCTTTTCGAGATGATCTGGCGCCGCAAGGCGATCCGCACCGACGGGGGAAGGCTCACCGGGCGCCCGGCCGGCGGGATGGGCGCGCTCATGGAAGGGAAGGAGCCTCCGTTCGTCTCCCAGGTGGGGAAATCGGAGCAGAGCAACACCTCGATGCTCTTCGACAAGCACTTCTTCCTGAAGCTGTACCGGCGCCTGGAGGAGGGGGCGCATCCGGAAGTGGAGATCGGCAGGTTCCTCTCGGACCGGATCCATTTCCAGCACGTGGCGCCCCTGGCCGGGACCATCGAGTACCGGCGACCCGGGCTGGAGCCGGTGGCTATCGGGATGCTGCAGGCCTTCGTCCCCAACCAGGGGGATGCCTGGGCCTTCACCCTCGGGGAAGCGGGGCAGTTCATCGATCGTGTGCTGGCCCATCGCGAGGAGGCGAAGGAATCTGGGACTCCCGCCGTCGCCCAACCGGACACCGCGGCCACCGGCTTCTCCACCGTGCTGCATGACCTGATCCAGGGGTTGTACCCGGAGATGGTGGCCCTGATCGGAAAGCGCACGGCGGAGCTGCACCTGGCCCTTTCCTCCCGCAGCGACGACCCCTCCTTCGCGCCCGAACCCTTTGCGCTTCTTTACCAGCGCTCGGTGTACCAGTCGATGCGCAGCCGCACCAGGAAGGTCTTCGACCTCTTACGCCGGAACCTGGGCCGGCTTCCCCAAGAACTAGTGCCGGAGGCCGAGGCGCTTCTGGGGATGGAACCGGACGTGCAGGGGGCCCTGCAGAAGTTCACAATCAGCAAGTTTTCGGCGATGAAGACGCGGGTCCACGGCGACTACCACCTGGGGCAGCTCCTCTACACCGGAGACGATTTCCTGATCATGGACTTCGAAGGGGAACCGGTGAAATCCCTGGGAGAGCGCAGGATCAAGCAGTCGCCGCTCAGGGACGTGGCGGGGATGATGCGCTCCTTCGAGTACGCCGCCCACGCCGTGCTCATGCAGAGGCCCCAGGTCCGGGAAGAGGACGTCGCCTTCCTGCTCCCCTGGATCCAGGCTTGGTGCCGGTACAACTCCTCCCTTTTCCTCGCCTCTTACCAAAAGGGGGTGGAAGGGTGCAACTTCATGCCGGACCGTCCGCAGGACGTGGAGACGATGCTGCGCTGCTTCATGCTGGACAAGGCAATCTACGAACTGGGGTACGAACTGAACAACCGCCCGGATTGGGTCTCGATACCGCTGCGCGGCATAGTGAACCTGCTGGCGTCGGAAAAGAGCGTTCCCAAGCTGGAGGGGCAATGATGTTCGCCCCGCCCCCTCCAGGGGGAGGAGCCGCAGCAAAAGGGGACAGGCTACTTTTTCAAATCAAAAAGTAGCCTGTCCCCTTTTTACAGTGCGCCGTGCGCTGAGCCTTTATTCACCGCGGTGCTAGCGCTTCTGGTCCTTTTCTTCCTTCATCTCCTCGTTCACGTCCTCGCGCGGATCGCTCACCTCTCCCGCCACCTTCTCGCCCGGTTTTTTCCCTTCCGCAGAGCTGTGCTCGATCACTGAATTGACCACGGCGCCCGCCAGGATGATGAGCCCGGTCAGGTAAAGCCAGAGCAGCAGCACGATCACTGCGCCGATACTGCCGTAGGTCTTGTCGTAGGAGCCGAAGTTGTTGATGTAATACGAAAACGCCAGGGACATCAGGATCCAGCTCGGGATGGCGATCACGGCGCCGGGGCTGATCCAGACCCATTGGTGCTCGACGTCGGGGGTGAAGTAGTAAATGACCGCGACGGCGAGGACGAGGACGAACAGGGTGACCGGCACCAGGGCGGCGAACCACGCCACCTTGAACGCCCCGCCGAAGTTGATCAGGCCGGCTACGTAGTCGCCGATCTGGTTGCCGAACATGAGCGCCGCCATGGCAACGAGGAACAGCACCGACAGCCCGACCACCAGCCCGATGGCGATCAGGCGCACCTTCCAGAAGGGGCGCCCTTCCTTGACGTCGTAGAGGTTGTTCATGGAGTCCATGACGGAAACGATAGCGTTGGAGGAGGCCCAGAGCGCAAGGACGATCCCCATGGAGAGGAGCCCTTGCTTCTTGTTGGTGAACAGCGCCTGGATGTTGTCCTTGATCAGCGTGAAGGTTTCGCCGGGAAGGACCCTGGAGGCGTTGTCCAGCACGTAATCCAGTAGGTGCGGGATCGGCAGGTAGGCGATCAGCGTGGTCAGGAAGAGGAGGAATGGGAAGGAGGCGAACAGGAAGTAGTACGCCATGGCGGCGGAGTGCTCCGGGCAGTCCTCTTCCGAGAACTTCTTGAAGGCCCTTTTGGCCAGTTCCTTGTAGCTCGTGTCGCCCAGCTTGAAGTATCTGCGCAGTGAGAACATGGTCGGCTCCTTGACGAGGTCAGCCTGCCGCCTTGCGGGGCAAGGGCGCGGCTATCTCTTCGTTGTTCGGCTCGATGGCCAGGTCGCTTGGGCGGGTGAGCAGGGAGGGAGCGGTTTCGGGCGGGAACCCCTTTGTCCATGCTCCCTCTCCCTTTGGGAGTGGGGATTGGGGGAGAGGGCCGGGGTGAGGGCCCCCTGGCTATCCTCCGACGATGGTTCCGCCGTTTGGATGCAGCACCTGCCCGGTCATGTAGGAGCCCCCTTCGGAGGCGAGGAAGACGTAGCTGTGCGCCACTTCCACCGGCTGTCCTGCCCTCTTCAAAAGCACGTTCCCGCCGAACTGCTCGGTCTTTTCTTCCGGGAAGGTTCCGGGGATGAGCGGGGTCCAGATCGGACCTGGGGCGACGGCGTTCACCAGAATCCCCTTGTCCGCCAGAGAAAGGGCGAGCGAGCGGGTGAAGGCGACGATGGCCCCCTTGGTGGAGGAGTAGTCGAGGAGGTTGGGATTTCCCCTGTAGGCGGTTACCGAGGTGGTGTTGATGATCCGCGACCCCTCTTGCAAATGCTTGAGCGCGGCCTTCACCAGATAGAAATAGGAAAAAATGTTGGTCCTGAAGGTCCGCTCCAACTGCTCGGAGGAGATCTCTTCTATGCTCTCGCGGTAATGCTGCTCGGCCGCGTTGTTCACCACTATGTCCAGCCGGCCGAATGCCTCCACCGTCTTTTTCACGATGTCGAGGCAGAACTGCTCCTGACCCACGTCACCCCGGAAGGCGAGGCAGCGCACCCCCTCCCGCTCCACGATGTCCCGGGTCTCTTTCGCGTCCTGGTCTTCCTCCAGGTATCCGAAAGCGATGTAGGCACCCTCGCGGGCAAAGGCGATGGCGACGGCCCGGCCTATGCCGCTGTCGCCGCCGGTGATGAGGGCGGTTTTTCCCTGCAGCTTCCCGGCCCCGCGGTACTCGAACTCGCCGCTTTGCGGCCGGGGCGTCATCTCGGCTTCTTTTCCCGGCTGCGCCTGGCGCTGCGGCGGGAACTGTTTCCCTTCTTCGGTCGGCATCTGGTATCTCCTTTGACGGCGTGCTGCGCGGCCGGGTTACGGGGAGGCTGGTTCTGTCTTCGGGGCGGCGTGCTCCGGTGTGAGCGCGATCTTGATGCAGGAATCCTGCTTCTTCAGGAAGGTGCGGTAGCCGGCGGGCGCGTCCTCCAGCGACATCCTGTGGGTGATGATGGAGGAGGGATCGATCTGCTGCTCCGCGACCAGCTTCACCAGGTGAGGGAGGTACTTGTGCACGTGGGCCTGCCCTCCGCGCACGGTGAGCCCTTTGGCGAAGATGGCCCCCATGGGGAACTTGTCGATGAATCCGCTGTAGACCCCGGAGATGGAAAGGGTGCCCCCCTTGCGGCACGCCCGCACCAGCTGGCGCAGCGCAGAGGCACGGTCGGTCTCCAGACGCAGTGTCTGCTTCACCAGATCGTAGACGTCCTCGATCCCGGTGCCGCGAGCCTCGAGGCCCACCGCGTCGATGCAGGAGTCGGGACCGCGGCCGCCGGTCATGTTCTGCAACTGCTCGGCTACGTCCACCTCCTCGTAGTTGAGCACCTCGGCCTGGCACTGGCTGTGCGCCATCTGCAGGCGGTCGGGGAACCGGTCGATGCCGATCACCCGCTCGGCTCCGAGAAGCTTCGCCGATTTCATGGCCAGAAGCCCCACCGGTCCGCATCCCCAGACGGCGACGGTATCCCCCGGGTTGATATTGCAGTAGACGGCGGCCTGGTAGCCGGTAGGCATGATGTCGGTTAAAAGCACCACCTGCTCGTACGGTATCCCGTCCGGTATCTTCTCGAGCCCCACGTCGGCGAAGGGAACCCGGACGTACTCGGCCTGGCCGCCTGCATACCCCCCGTAGAGGTGGGAGTAGCCGAAGATCCCGCCGCCGGTGTCGCCGTAGATATGCTCCATCATCCAGGAGTTCGGGTTGGTGTTGTCGCAAAGCGACCAGAGTTCGTGCTTGCAGTACCAGCACGCGCCGCAACTGATGGGAAACGGCACGATGACGCGGTCGCCGACCCTGAAGCGGGTGACGTCTGTGCCGGCCGCGACGATCTCGCCGACGAACTCGTGCCCCAGGATGTCCCCTTTCTTCATGGTGGGGACGTAGCCGTTGTAAAGGTGCAGGTCGGAACCGCAGATGCAGGTGAGGGCGACCTTAACGATGACGTCCCCCTTCTGTACGATCTCCGGGTCGGGTACGGTGTCCACCCGCACGTCCTGCTTGCCATGCCAGCATACTGCCCTCATATCTCCTCCTTGTCGCGTCCCGGGTTCCGGGCGCTCGGCTCGGTTTTACTCGGCGGTCCGCCGCGCTGTCGTCTCCTCGCCCACTTCGAGGATCTGTTTCAAGCGCTTGAGATCCTCTTCCAGCTGCTGGGCGTTCAGGCCGTGGGCGATCTTCATCGCGGCCCTTCCGGCGGTGCCGCCGGGGGGGTAGTAGTCGATGCTTACACGCACCTCGGTGCCGCGGTTGCCGGGGGCCTCCTTGAACTCCACCGTTCCCTTATTGGGGATGTCGGCGTTTCCCACGGAGTGCCAGCTGATCTGCTGCCCCGGGGTTTCCTCCATCATCTCCGCGTCCCATTCCGCAGAGAGTCCCCCGGGTCCGACCGCCTTCCAGTGCGAGGTACGCTCACCGGTGACCTGCACCGATTCCAGATGCTTCATGAAACGGGGCAGGTTCTCCAGGTGGCGCCAGAACTCGTAGACCTGGTGCGGCGGCAGTCCGATGGTCACCACCTTCTCTATGCGCAGTCCCGATCCCTGTGTGTGCACGGTGTCCACCCCCATCGCCTCATACATGCCGCAGTGCCCGGTCTGCCCCCGGTAAAGGAGCATCCCTCCGCTGGCGATCATGGCCAGGCCGGAGAGGTAGTTCTTCCTGCCGATGCTCCAGAGCCCGGAGAGGGCCAGTGCCGCCCCGCCTGCCATGGACGCCTTCCGCTCTCCCGGTCCCACGTTCACCCGCTTCTGCCTGCTTTGCCCGCGGTACGCGCGGCTCTGCTCGGTTGCGCTGGTTTCCATGCTTATCCTCCTTAGAACCATCGATGCCGTTTTTTATTAGTAGCTTTTAAGAATTGAAATAAACTAACACAGCGACTTTGGATTGCAACAGACGTGGGGGGATTTTGCAGGGTCAAGAACAGGTGGGGATGGGAGGGTCTGAGGAGGGGAGAAAAGTAGCCTGTCCCCTTTTCGTTGCTTCAGGCAGCCTCTTTTCTTTTCTGCTTAATGCTCTCCTTCAAAAGCGCCATCATGTCGGCGACTTTCGATGGAGGAGGCTGTTTGGCCTGGGGGGCGGGCATTCTTCCCTGGGCCTTTTCCTCTATGATCCGCTTCAGGTCGTCTACGTACTGGTCCTTGTATTTCTCGGGGTCGAACTTCACAGTCAATTGGTCGATCAGGGAAAGCGCCAACGCCACCTCCTGCTCGCGCAGGTTCTCATCCCCCGGCAGTTTCAGGTCCGAGGCGTCCCGCACCTCCTCGGCGTACCTGATCTGGTTCAGCACCAGCACCTGGTCCAGCGGTCTTAAGATGCCGATGCTCCCCCTGTTCCTGAGCACGTAATGCGCTACTCCAACCTTTCCCGAACGCTTCAGCGCCTCCCTCAAAAGCGCATACGCCTTGGGCCCGGTCTTCTCCGGTTCCAGGTAGTACGGCTTCTCGAAGAACCTGGTGTCGATCTCCCGCTCGTCTATGAAATCGACGATGTCGATCAGGTGGGTTTTCTCCAGGCTCGCGTTCTCGAAGTCCTGGTCGGTCAGCACGATGTATTCGCCGTCGCTGTACTCATACCCTTTCACGATCTCCTCATAGGGGACCTCCTGATTGTCATTCTTGCAGACCCTAAGGTATTTGATGGGGCAGAGATCGCTCTTGCGCAGCATGTCCAAGTCAAGCGTGTTGCTTTGGGAACCGCTGTAAAGCTTCACCGGGATATTCACCAGGCCAAAGCTGATCGAACCGGACCACATCGCCCTCATGTCTCACCTCCTCACCTTGCCGTACCTTGTTCGAAGAGGCACGGCGCGGTTTACATTGCTGAATTTGTCGATGCAGGTGGATTTTACCATTAATGGAGCACCGCGCCCTCCGGTTTCTCTGCTTAAGCGCTGCCGCGCTGATGAAGAAGCGGCGCAGGCTTGCTGCGACAAAGTGCAATGCCGGCGCCGTTTTCTGCCGCAAAAACGGCGCGCTAAAAGCGGCTGCCGCGATTGACAAAGCAAAGCGAGTGCATACATTTGTTAGCGGAATTTAACCATAAGTAAGGGCAGGGAGCGGCAAGGCCCTGGAGAAGATATGGCTGAAGAAAGCGGACACCATGCGCACGGCGCAGGTAGGAAATTGCTGAGCACGAAGCCGCTGCTCTGGATAGTGGGAATCATCGTCGCCCTGGCCCTTATCCTGTTCGTCGCCAGTTTCTTCATCGACGAACCTTTGCGGCGCATGACCGAAAAGAAGATGAACCAGAGCCTCAAAGGGTACTCGCTCCGCCTTCCCAAGCTGCATTTCAGCCTGATCGGGCTTTCCATCACGCTGAAAGGGCTTACCGTGTCGCAGCAGGCGCATCCTGAGCCGCCGGTGGCGGAGTTCCCGTACCTGCGGGCCAGCGTTCATTGGCGCGAGATACTTTCCGGAAAGCTGGTCGGAGAGATGAGGCTGGACGACCCGAAGATTCACATAAACCTGGCACAGCTAAAGAGCGAGGCCAAGAGCAAGGTTCCCATGAAGGAAAAGGGGTGGCAGCAGGCAGTGGAGGCCATTTACCCCTTGAAGATCAACCTGCTGAAGATCAATGACGCGAGCATTACCTACATCGACCAAGATCCGAAGCGTCCCCTCGTGCTCAGCAACCTGGACCTGGAGGCAAACAACATCCGCAATATCCACCTGCCGGACAAGGTCTACCCTTCCTCCTTCCATCTTGAAACCGATATCTTCAAGACTGGCCACGGTACCGTCGACGGCAAGGCAAATTTTCTGGCCGAGCCGACACCCGCGGTGAAGGCGGACCTGAAGCTGGAAAAGGTTCCCATCGACTATTTCCAGCCGGTTTTGGCCCGCTACAACATGTCCGTCCAAGGCGGGGCGCTGAGCGGCAACGGCGACATCGAGTACGGACGCAAGGTGCAGACGGCGCGCCTGAAAAAAATGGTGATCAGCGGGGTCACTATGACCTACTTCCATTCGGAAAAGACCGCGGCGGTGGAGAAAAGAAGGGCGGAAAAGGTGAAGGCGGCGGCGAAAGAGGTGAGCAACAAGCCGAACCTGGTGCTGAGCATCGAACAGTTCGACCTGATCCGCTCCAACCTCGGGATGATGTACAACGCAGGCGGGAAAAAGTTCCGCATCTTTGTCGCCGACACCGATTTCAGCCTGAGCAACTTTTCCAACCAGTTCTCCCGGGGGGCGGCGAAGGCGAAGCTAAGCGGCAAGTTCATGGGTAGCGGCTTGACCAGCGCATCGGGCGACTTTCGTCCCGAGAAGAACGGGCCGGACTTCGACCTCTACCTGAAGATCACCAACACCCAGCTTACCTCTCTCAACGATCTGCTCCGCTCCTATGGGGATTTCGACGTCACGGCGGGGACGTTTTCGCTGGTGACCGAGCTGCATGTGAAGAACGAGAGGGTGGACGGCTACATCAAACCGTTTTTCCGCGACATGAAGGTCTACGACCGGCGCCAGGACAAGAACAAAGGGTTCTTTAAGCAGGTAAAGGAGATTCTGATCGGGGGCATCGCCAAGATCCTTGAAAACAAGCCGCGGGACCAAGTGGCGACCAAGGCGGACATCTCCGGTCCTTTGAAGAGCCCGCAGACCAGCACCTGGCAGATCGTGGTGCAACTGGTGCGCAACGCGTTCTTCAAGGCCATCCTTCCCACTTTCGAGAGGGATGTCACGGCACTGGGGAAACAGCGCTAGAGAAGGACCCGCCGCAAAGGCAAAGGAGGTGGCTATGAGAAACATCGTGCTGCTGATTCTGATCCTGCTGGTCATCGCGGTGCTGCCGACCTGGCCCTACAGCGCGGGATGGGGTTACTTCCCGAGCGGCGGGTTAGGGGTGGTGCTGATGGTCCTGCTGCTGCTGGTGTTCATGGAACGCATCTAGCGGCGACCGGCAGGTGTGGGAACGACGGGCAACGAGGAGGCGAACATGCAGAAGTACGGGAAGAAAGCGCAGGAAACGGTGCATGAAGTCATGGACAAGTTCAAAAAGGGTGACTTGAAAAGCGGCAGCGGCAAAAAGGTGACAGACCGCAAGCAGGCCGTTGCCATCGGTCTTTCGGAGGCGCGCGAAAAAGGGGCCAAGGTGCCTGAACCTCCGAAGAAGAAGTAGCCAGGCACCATAACCAGCAAGGAAACTAAAAGGAGGCTGTCATGGCAAAAAACATCGCGGTATTCGGCATCTATCACAGCAGGGAGAGCGTCGAGAACGCCGTCGACGCACTGAGGGCAGCGGATTTCCGCAACACCGACATCTCCGTGCTCTTCTCGGAGAACGTCGGCACCAAGGACTTCGCCCATGAGAAGCACACCAAGGTCCCCGAGGGGTCGAGTGCGGGCGCTGGGACCGGTGCGGTGATCGGCGGGGCGTTGGGCTGGCTCACCGGCATCGGCGCCCTCGCAATCCCGGGCGTCGGCCCGTTCATCGCGGCGGGTCCGATCGTGGCAGCCTTGGCGGGCGTGGGAGCAGGCGGAGTAATCGGCGGCATAGCCGGCGCGCTGGTGGGGATGGGGATCCCCGAATACGAGGCCAAGCGTTATGAGGGTCGGGTCAAGGAAGGCGGAATTCTCCTCTCGGTCCACTGCGACAATGCCGACTGGAAAAAACGGGCCATGGATCTGCTGAGGCAGACCGGCGCAGCCGACATTGGGTCGGAAGGCGAGTCCAAGGCCGACTTCGCCAGCTCGGACAAACCCAAGCCGCGGGGGACCGCATAAAAAGGTGCCCACCCCTTTCGCCATCCCCACCCTGCATGCGGCGCGGCTTCCGGGGGATTAAGCGATGAGGGGCGAACGGCAAATCGTCAATAGGAGGACCGAATGCCGACCACCAAATCAAGCAGCGAATCGCACGCCAAGTCGTCGGAACTCACCATCTTCGACGTGCTGAAGCAGGATCACGAGAAGGCCCGCTACCTGTTCGACAAGGCTCAAAAAGCGGGCCGCAAGGAGATCTCCACACTGCAGAAGCTCTTCGCGCAGCTGGAAGAGGAACTGGAAATTCACATGGAAGGCGAGGAGCGTTTCTTCTACAGCGTCCTGGAGCAAAACGAGGAGATGCGCGACAAAGTGCTGCAGTCCTTCGAGGAGCACCAAGTGGCGAAGACCATGCTCGGTACCTTCCAGGCGCTCGCCGTCGACGACGAGCGCTGGATGGCGAAGATGCAGGTCCTGAACGAGATCGTCGAGCATCACATGCAGGAAGAAGAGCGCGAGGTCTTCAAGCTTGCCAGAAAGGCGTTAGGCAAGGAGCAGCAGCACGAGATCGCGGTGCAGTTCCAAAGAAACAAGCGTGAGGGACGCAAATCTTCCCGGGGAGCCTCGGTAGAGGGGTAGGGAGTCAGACAGCAAGGGGAAAAGGCGGCGCCGCATCAGGAAAGAGGTACTCTCCGGTGCGGTGCCGCTTTTTTTTTGTGACAGTCAAAAAGAATGCTTGTGTAGCGGTTAATGTATGTTATAAAATTATTTTGCACTCAGAAGAACGTTACCAATACGTTATAAAAGAAATTCTGAGAGCACTAAACTGCTAAACCAGGTAACTAGGTACTCATAAGTTTTGACCACACGGGGCATGGCCGTGGGCCGGTAGAGAGGCGGCTAGGTCTATGACAGAGACCCGCAGACTCCTGAGTAAAGTGGACATTTCTGAAAGACAAAGAGACTACCTATGCAGATCTATTCACCGAGAACCGCAGTTTGTGGAGGCGCTATGCAAGACGCTGAGATTTTGCTTGTAGAGGATAACAGCAATTGCGAAGAGCTTGCCTTGCGTGCCTTGAGGAAAGCCGGGTACAGCAATGTGGCAGTTGCGCGTGACGGTGCGGAGGCGCTTGGTATGCTGCTGGGGGAGGCGGCGGAGGGAAGGGGGTACAACGAGCCTGACTTTGTGCTCCTCGACATGAAGCTCCCCAAGATCGACGGTGTCGGGGTGCTGCAGAAGATCCGCAGCGACGAACGTACCAAGAGACTGAAGGTATTCGCCCTCTCCTCCTCCGAGGACCCGAAGGACCTTGAGGAGTGCCGGAATCTGGGGGTGCTGGCGGTGCTCTCCAAACCGTTGAACCCGGAAGTTCTGAGATTCTGGCTTTCGGAAGAGCCGGTGGGTACCGCTCGCCAATAGGATTTCGGGGCCCCATCGGTATCTGCAACGCATCCCCTATCGCGATATCGAGTCCGGTACGGGCGGTCTCCTTCAGCCCGAGGGTTTGTGCCCCGGTGATCTGCCACTGCACCGTGAACTGATGACCCTGCTCCACGCGCAGGGTGGTCAGCACCTCCCGCAGCGCGGCATGGCTGGTGCTCCTCTTGAGCTGCTTCCCCAGGTCGTGCAGCAACCCTCCCAGGATGCCTCCTGGGCCTGCGCCCCGAACCCCGCCTTTTGTGCCCTACGACCTTGGCCGCCCGAGCCGGCGCGGGAATCCTCCTTGTCGCTGATTTTCTTCATATGTATTGTTCATAAATCAAATAGAAAAAGGCCCCCCTCTGCTGCGGGGGACCTTCTGAACGGCTATAGGTAGTCAACTCAGTTACTCTTCTTGTCGTCCTCGGAGCGTCCGGGTTTAATTTCGATCTCCTCCTTGCCGCTGGAGGCCTTCTTGAAGTTCCTGATGCTCTTGCCCAGTGCCCCGCCTATTTCCGGGAGTCGCCCGGCACCGAAAACCACAAGCACGATCACCATTATTATTATGAGCTCCGGCATGCCGAATCCAAACATAGGTTCCCTCCCTTTCAGGTAGCTGAAGATGCTGCAGTATGGCATCGCTGATGCAAAAAATCAAGGCAGGATTAAAACCATATTTAGAGGACAATTATTAAAACCATTGCGTTAAAATATTTAACTTGGTATAGATCCGGTGCGACTATTCTCTCTGGGCTATCTCTTTAAGTAAGGAGAACTGCGGTGAATAAGACGATCTTGCTGGTTGAGGACAACCCTGACGACGAGGCTCTTACCCTTCGGGCGGTACGCAAGCACATGCCCTACGGCATCGTGGTCGCGCGCGACGGAGCCGAGGCGTTGGACTACCTCTTTGGCACCGGGGACCACTCCGAAAGGGACTCCCTGGCGAACCCGCTGCTTGTGCTCCTCGATCTCAAGCTCCCGAAAGTCAACGGCCTCGAGGTGCTCAGGCGCATGCGGGAAAACGGTAAGACCCGCTCCATCCCCGTCATCGTCTTCACCTCCTCCACCGAAGAACAGGACATATTGGACAGCTACCGCCTGGGGGCTAACAGCTACATCCGCAAGCCGGTGGACTACGGCCAGTTCTGCGACAACATGAAGCAAGTAATGACCTATTGGCTGAGTGTCAACCAGCTCCCCCCCCAAAGAAATTGCGCGGCGGCCTGATCACCCTGTTGCCAAGGCGCGCCGAGGCCTGCTAATATCCCCGGCATGGACAAATTCGAACTGGTAACAAGTTTCGAGCCCCGCGGCGACCAACCCAGGGCCATCGCAGAACTGGCGGACGGAGTGCTGCGGGGCGACCCGCACCAGGTGCTCCTCGGGGTCACCGGGTCGGGCAAGACCTTTACCATGGCCCAGGTGATCGCACGCTGCAACTGCCCCACCCTGGTCCTGGCGCCCAACAAGACTCTGGCCGCCCAGCTTTACGGCGAGTTCAAGGAACTGTTCCCCAATAACGCCGTTGAGTATTTCGTTTCCTACTACGACTATTACCAGCCGGAAGCCTACATCCCCTCCTCCGACACCTTCATCGAGAAGGACTCCTCGATAAACGACGAGATCGACAAGTTCAGGCACTCCGCCACCAGGAGCCTTTTGACCCGTCGCGACGTCATCATCGTCGCCTCGGTTTCCTGCATCTACGGCATAGGCTCCCCCGAGTCGTACCAGGAGATGCAGATCCGCTTCCGGGAAGGGGACGAGGTAGGGCGCGACGAGATGCTGCAGCGGCTGGTGGCGATCCAGTACCAGAGAAACGACGTCGATTTCCACCGCGGCTCCTTCCGGGTCCGGGGGGACACGGTCGAGGTCTTCCCTGCCCACGACGACGAGCGGGCGCTCAGGATCGAGTTCTTCGGGGACACGGTGGAGGCCATCTCCGAGATAGACCCCCTGCGCGGGGTGCAGCTGCAGAAGCTTTCCCGCTGCGCCATCTACCCCGCCTCCCATTACGTCGCCAGCCGCCAGACCCTGGAGCGGGCCGTGGAGCAGATCCGGCTCGAGTTGGAGGAGCGGCTTCGCTACTTCAACTCGCAGAACATGCTCCTGGAGGCGCAGCGCATCGAGCAGCGGACCTTTTTCGACATCGAGATGATGGAGGAGATGGGTTTTTGCCAGGGGATCGAGAACTACTCGCGCCACTTCGACGGCCGCGCCGCCGGCGAGCCCCCCTACACGCTGATCGACTATTTCCCCAAGGACTTCCTGCTGGTGATCGACGAGTCCCACATCACCGTCTCGCAGGTGGGGGGGATGTACCGCGGCGACCGCAGCCGGAAAGAGACACTGGTGAACTACGGCTTCCGGCTCCCCTCCGCCTTGGACAACCGCCCGCTCACCTTCCAGGAGTTCCAGAAGAAGCTGCACCAGACCATCTACGTTTCCGCGACCCCGGCGGACTACGAGCTGAAGCTGGCGGAAGGGGTCGTGGTGGAGCAGTTGATCCGCCCCACCGGCCTTATCGACCCGGCCATCGAGGTGCGCCCGGCTGCCGGGCAGGTAGACGACCTGCTGCACGAGGCGCGCGAGACGGCGGCCAGGGGAGAGCGGGTGCTGGTCACCACCCTTACCAAACGGATGGCCGAGGAACTCACCGACTACTACCGCGAGCTCGGGATCCGCGTCCGTTACCTCCACTCCGACATCGACACCTTCCAGCGCATGGAGATCCTCAGGGACTTAAGGCTTGGCGAGTTCGACCTCCTGGTCGGGATCAACCTGCTCAGGGAAGGGCTCGACCTCCCCGAGGTCTCGCTGGTGGCGATCCTCGACGCGGACAAGGAGGGATTCCTCCGCTCCACGAGGTCGCTGATCCAGACCTGCGGCCGCGCGGCGAGGAACGTGTCGGGGCGTGTCCTCATGTATGCTGACAAGGTTACCGGTTCCATGCAGGCCGCCATCGATGAGACGCTGAGGCGCCGCGCGCTGCAGACGGCCTACAACGAGGAACACGGCATCACGCCGGAGAGCGTGCGCAGGTTGATCGGCAACGTGCTGCAGGCGCCCGAGGAGAAGGATTGGGTCACGGTGCCGGCCTCGGCCGAGGAGTTCGTGAGCATCAAGGAGCTGGAGAAGACGCTGAAGCGGTTGCGAAAGGAGATGCTGGCGGCGGCCAAGGCTCAGGAATTCGAGAGGGCCGCGGAGCTGAGGGACAAGATCAAGCGGCTGGAGGTCGCAGAAATCATGAGAAGCAATTGACAATTGACGATTGACGATTGACAACGAAACCCCCTCGGGCTTGGTGCGCGAGGGGGTTCTTGTTTGGATCTACTAGCTCGGCATGGGGGCGGGCTTTCTCCGCCTCCGCCTCCTGCGCTTCTTCTTCGCGGGGACTTTCTCCGCCTCGCCTGGAACCTCGGCGGCTGCAGTCGGCTGGCCCGCAGCTTGCTGGACCGCGTAGCGCTCCCACCAGTCGGCAAGGGACTTCTTCGGCGGGGTGAGCTTTTCCATGTAGCGCAGGTACTGCAGCGCGTCCAAAAAGGACGGCCTGCCGATCACGCCGCGCCCGTTTCTTCCCGGAGTCTTCTGGAAGCGCAGCTGCAGAGAAAGTATGTCCCTCACGGCAACCAGCACCCGGTTGGGGACGGCTACAGTCGGGTTCAGTTCGGCGGCAAAAGCGGCCACGGCCGCATCGGCCGCCTGCTGCTGCGGCAGTCCGCCATCCCTAAACTCGGCGATCTTTTCCTCGAGGTACTCGCCGAATACCAGCGCGATGAGTAGCGGAGGGGAAACCGGCTCGTCCTGCCCGATCAACTCGTCCACCCATTCCAGCCCCTTGCCCACCCGGGCATGGGGATACCCTTCGGATTCGCGCTCCAGCCAGGCGTCGAAGTGGGGGAAGAGCGGCGCGAAAAGCCCGCTGTGGCGCATCATCTGGTAGGTCCGCTCGCCGGCTCCCAGCAGGAGGAGCTTCAGCACTTCTTCGTAGAGCCTGGGCGGGGTCGCCTTGTTGATGGTGCCGCAGAGCTCCTCGATGGCGGCTTCGGTCCGCTCCTCGATATTGAAGCCCAGCATGGAGGCGAAACGGATGGCCCGGATCATGCGGACCGGGTCCTCGGTGAAACGGACCAAAGGATCGCCGATGGTCCGGATCAGTCCCTGCTTCAGGTCTTCCATTCCGCCCACATGGTCGATGATGGAGAAGTCGGCGATGTTGTAGAAAAGGGCGTTGACGGTGAAGTCGCGGCGAACGGCATCCTCCTCCGGCGTGCCGAAGACGTTGTCCCTGAGCACCATGCCGTCTTCGCTCTTCAGCATGCTTGGGCCGTGATGGCCGCGACGGCGACGCCCCTCGCGCTCCCCCTCCAGGGGTTCGGCTTCAGTAACGGCTTCCTGGGGGAGTTCAGGAGCCGCTAAGGAGGGGGCTTCAGCGGTTTCCTCGGCAGGGGCTTCGGCGGAAGCGTCGACGGTGGAGCGGAAGGTTGCTACCTCTATGATCTCATCGTGGAAATGGAGGTGCGCCAGCCGGAAACGGCGGCCGATCAGGCGGCAGTTTCGGAACATCTTCTTGAGCTGGGCCGGAGTGGCGTCGGTCACCACGTCAAAATCTTTTGGTTCGCGCCCCAGCAGCAGGTCGCGTACGCCGCCTCCCACCAGGTAGGCGGTGAAGCCTTGTTCCTTGAGCTTGTAAAGTATTTTTACCGCGTTGGGGCTCAATTCGGAGCGGGAAACGCTGTGCTCGGCGCGAGGGATGATGACTTTTTCCATATTAGTATTCATTCGATGGAAAATAGCACAAAGAAACGGCAAAGGCAAAGGGTGCAATCTTAATTCTCTTGACTTTGGTCATGAGGAAATCCACCTTCCTTTGCTATGGTGACAGTCATGGAAAACAAGCATAAGCAAGAAAAAGACATCAGGATTCTGGAGACCTTCATCAGCCGTTACTGCCGCAGCAAGCACAACGGCGAAAAAGGTAAACTCTGCCCTGAATGCGACGAGCTGTTGAGCTACGCGAAGCAAAAGAGAGAGAAATGCCCGCTCGACCCCAAGCCCACTTGCAAGCATTGCCACGTGCACTGCTACGGCAAGGTGCAAAGGGCAAAGATCAAAGAGATCATGGCCTATTCCGGTAAGCATCTTTTGCTGCGCGGCAGGCTCGATCTCTTGTGGCACTACTTCTTCTGACACTATTTAAAATAATTGATACATTGGAGGTAAAGGATGATCAGGAAAATAGTAAACATCGACCAGGACAAGTGTGACGGCTGCGGCCTCTGTGTCCCTTCCTGCGCGGAAGGCGCAATCAGGATCGTGGACGGTAAGGCGCAGATCTCTGCCGACAACCTCTGCGACGGGCTCGGAGCCTGCCTGGGCGACTGCCCGCGGAACGCCATCACCATCATCGAGCGCGACGCGGACGAGTTCGATGAAGAGGCGGTCGAGAAACACCTGCAGGCACAGGGCATGACGCCCAAGCCGCAGGCACACGGGCACGGGCATGGGCATGGGCTAGGTCACGGCCACGGCGCAGGACATGGTCACGGCGCAGGACATGGTCACGGTCACGGCGGAGGCTGCCCGGGATCGAGGATGCAAAGCTTCGCCCCTGCCCCCGCCCAGGCTGCCGGTTCCCCCGCGGCGGGCGCGGTGCAGAGCCAACTGGCACAATGGCCGGTGCAACTGCACCTGGTGCCGGTTACTGCGCCTTACTTCAAGGACGCCGAGCTCCTCATTACCGCTGACTGCGTTCCCTTCGCCTACGGCAACTACCACCAGGACTTCCTGGCAGGCAAGGCGGTCGTCGTCGGCTGCCCGAAACTCGACGACAACAACGCCTACCTCAACAAGCTGACCGAGCTCTTCAAGGTCTCCGGTATCAAGGGGATCACGGTTCTGAGGATGGAGGTTCCCTGCTGCGGCGGCATCGTGATGGCGGCCCGCCAGGCCCTCGCGGCGTCGGGGATGGAAATACCCTTCAGGGAAGTAACTATCAGTATTCGCGGTGAAATCGTCGAGCGTTAGTGTCGGTGAGACAAATAAGATGCTTTTAGTCCTTTTTTTGATTGACACCCAATGCGGCTGCTGGTACAGTTGCCCACATTAGATTTCCCAATCAGCACTCAAAGGAGAACAGCACTTATGAGTCTTACAACCTTGGTCACTAAGGAAGCCCCCGATTTTACAGCGCAGGCGGTGCTGCCTGACAACTCGTTCGCCGAGCTCACTCTCTCGAAATACCGTGGCAAGTACGTCGTGCTCTTTTTCTACCCGCTCGACTTCACCTTCGTCTGCCCCTCCGAGATCCTCGCTTTCGACAAGCGGGTGGCGGACTTCAAGGCGAAGAATTGCGAGGTGATCGGCGTATCCGTAGACTCCAGGTTCACCCACCTCGCTTGGAAGAACACCTCGGTGGAAAACGGCGGCATCGGCAATGTCCAATACCCGCTGGTCGAGGACCTGGACAAGTCGATCGCGAGGTCCTACGGGATCCTGAAAGACGAATCGGTCGCCCTGCGCGGGTTGTTCCTGATCGACACCAAAGGGGTGATCCGCCACTCCGTCATCAACGACCTCCCCTTGGGCAGAAGCGTCGGCGAGGCGCTCAGGATGCTGGATGCGCTGCAGTTCGTGGAAACCCACGGCGGCGAGGTCTGCCCGGCAAACTGGCAGGAAGGCGAGGAGTCGATGAAGGCTTCCACCGAAGGGGTTGCCGAGTACCTCAAGAAGAAGCACGGCAAGTAACAGCCACAATATGATCGACATCGGAAAGGCGCGGCTCACATGAGAACCGCGCCTTTTCATTTTGCCCTGCTTCCTTTGGCCCCCCCCTTCTGCACCTCAACTCCCGGCCAGGCACCATCCGCGGCCGGGGCGGCTAGTGGCAGTGATGCCGTTCTTGCCAATGAAAACCATTTATGTTAAAAGAACATGAGTTTTTTACCGACCCGTAGCCCGAAGAGGAGCCAAAATGCGCACTAAGGTGACCGTGTTTTCCCTGTTGCTGGTCATGGTCTTCGCCACGTCTTCCTTCGCGATCGAGGGGCAGCAACCCGAAGCGATAGCCGAGAAGATGGCGTTCAAGCTGGTCCGGGGAGTCACGAACGTGGCAACCTCGATCGTCGAGATCCCCAAACAGTCGTACCTCACGGTGCGGGACCGCGGCGCAGTAGGGTATGTGGTGGGGCCGCTCAAGGGTTTCGGGATGGGCGTTTACCGTCTCTTCACCGGTCTGACCGAGACCGTATTCTTTGCAGTGCCCCAACCGGGCTATTACGATCCCATGATCCAGCCGGAATTCGTCTGGGAGGGGTGGGAGGCAAAGAGGGTCGAGCCGAGAGCGCAAACCGTCGCCGTGCCGGCCGAACCCGCCGAACCCGCAGAGAAAAAGGGAGATTAGAGCTAATGCGCAAGTATGTCGTGGTGATGGCTTTGCTGGTGCTGGCCCTGGCAGGTACGGTTGACATGGTGCGAGCCGACGATCGCAACGTCGACAGTGCTGCCCCGCAGGATGTCGTCGACGGGATGGCCAACAAGCTGGTGCGCGGTGTGGCCAATATCGGCACCGGGTGGATGGAGTTCCCCAAGCAGATCTACCTGACCTGCAGGGACGACGGGTTTGCCAAGGGGCTCACCGTGGGACCGCTAAAAGGAATCGGCATGACAGTCGTGCGCACCGTCGCCGGCGCCGGGGAAACCGCGACCTTCTTCCTCGCCTATCCCGGCTTTTACGATCCCTATTTCGACCCGGCCTACGTCTGGCAGAAAGAGTAAGCTGCAGGTGGCCGCTTGGCCGTCGCGGCAGTAAAGCAAGAGATGAAAAGGGGCAACCGGATGAAACCGGTGCCCCTTTTCTTTTTTGCAACGACCCCGGTTCTGGTTCCCAAGGTGGACCTTGGGAACGAGGATAAACCTTTTCAAGCGGGGACTTCATTTTCCGCTTCCAACGGACTTCCAACGCGCGAGCACAAAAAAAGGCCGCATCTTGCGATGCGGCCTTCTGAATTCCCTTTAAAAGGAAATTACTTTGCAGCCGGAGCAGCCGGAGCTTCTTCTTTCTTCACTTCTTTTTTAGCAGCTGCTTTCTTAGCAGCTTTTTTCTTTTTCGGAGCTGCTTTCTTAGCCGGAGCTTTTTCTTCTTTTTTCACTTCTGCAGCCGGAGCAGCAGCCGGTGCTGCGTCAGCAGCGAAAACAACGCCAGCGAAAGCAACAGCAACGAGAGCAGCAACGATGGAGGACATAACTTTTTTCATGGTGAATCTCCTTTTTGAAAAGTAAGTAACTCTCCAACCTATAGCAGGTACTGTGCCAGTCTCTCATTATAATGTAAGTGCCCGGTTCAGAAGAAAAACCGATCCGGTGCCATTGGGAGACACATTAAAATCGCACCGCATTTGCTCCAATGAGTACCGCAAATGAGGTAGTGGTCGACCGAAGTCTCCCATGTTGCGGCAGCGCCGGGGCATATTACCTTGCCAGTCCGGAAGAATATTTGTTATTATGCCCGGTCTTAGCTGAAAAGCGGTATCCGGGGGTTTTTTGAGCAATAACATACTTTTGTCAGTGGAAAAGCCCGCCCGTTACATGGGCGGGGAGATGGGAACGGTTTCCGGCAGGGAGGGGGCGCTCGAGTTCGTGCTCGCTTTCCCTGACGTTTATGAAATTGGGATGAGCCACCTGGGGCTGCAGGTCCTTTACGGAGTGCTGAAAGAGGTCCCCTGGATCATGCCGGAGCGCGCCTATGCGCCTTGGCCTGACCTCGAGGAGTCGCTCAGGACCCAGGGGAAGCCGCTGGTGACGCTGGAGCGCAGCCTGCCTCTGATCGAGGCGGACGTAGTGGGTTTCACGCTGCAGTACGAACTCTCCTACACCAACATATTGAACATGCTGGATCTGTCTGGAATTCCGCTGCTTGCCTCGGAGCGGAACGAGGGTTATCCCCTGATCCTGGGGGGCGGTCCCTGCGCCTATAACCCGGAGCCCTTGGCCGACTTCTTCGACGCCTTTTTGATCGGGGACGGCGAGGACGCGATAGTAGAGATCGCCGACTGCGTTCGCAACTGGAAAGAGGAACAGCTGCCGAAGAGCGTGCTTCTGGAGCGGCTTGCCCGCATCCAAGGGGTTTACGTCCCTTGCTTCTTCGAGGTGAGCTATCGTCCCGACGGCGCGGTCGAAAAGATAGCGCCGCTCCTGGCGGGGTATGGGAGCGTGAAACGGCGCTTCGTGGCCGACCTGGAAAGCGCTTACTACCCGACCTCACCGGTGGTTCCCTTCCTGAAGACCGTACACGACAGGGTGAGCGTCGAGATTTCCCGCGGCTGCACGCGGGGGTGCCGGTTCTGCCAGGCAGGTTACATTTACCGCCCCGTGCGCGAGCGGAGCCCCGAGCGGGTGCTGGAGATCGTCGAGGAGACCCTGGGCAACACCGGGTACGACGAGGTATCGCTTTTGTCGCTTTCCACAGGCGATTACGCCTGCCTCACTCCGCTCTTGAAGGGGCTCATGGACCGTTACGCTTCCCAGAAGAAAGCGGTTTCACTCCCTTCGATGCGAGTGGGGAGCCTGAGCCCCGAGATGGCCGAGGAGATCCGCCGGGTGCGTAAGACCGGTTTCACCCTGGCGCCCGAGGCGGGAAGCGAGCGGCTCAGAAGGGTGATCAACAAGGGGATCACCGAGGAGGCGCTCCTGGAAAACGCCCGCGCCGTCTACAGTAACGGCTGGCGTCTCATCAAGCTCTACTTCATGATCGGCCTTCCCACCGAGACCATGGAAGACGTGGACCGCATCGTGGAGATCTCACGCGAGGTGAAGCGCCAGGGGAAATTCGCCGGCAACGGCGGCGACGTCAACGTCTCGGTCTCCAGCTTCGTGCCGAAGCCGCACACGCCTTTCCAGTGGGAACCGCAGATCACCGAGGAGGAGATCGTCGACAAGCAGCGCCACCTGCGCGGCGAGCTCAAAAAGAAAAAGCTGATCATGAAATGGCAGGACGCCTCCCTCTCCGGGATGGAAGGGGTATTCGCCCGCGGCGACCGGCGGCTGTCTCGCTTGCTCATCGAGGCGCACCGCCTCGGCTGCCGCTTTGACGGCTGGTGGGAACATTTCGACCGCCTGAAATGGGCGCAGGCCTTCGAGGCGAGCGGCATCGACGCCTCGTTTTACCTGCGCCGCCGCGAGGCGGACGAGCCGCTTCCCTGGGACCACATCGACTGCGGCGTGAAGAAAGCGTTCCTGCTTGCCGAGCGCGCGGCTGCCCTGAAGGAGACGGCCACCCCCGACTGCCGCTTCGACAAATGCACCGGCTGCGGCGTCTGCGATTTCGACAAGATCAAGCTGAGATTGAAGGACCCCGTCCCCTTCGACACGTACGCCACCGAGATGGCGCCCGAGGCGCCCGTCGAGGAGGCGCAACGGATCAGGATCCGCTTCGAGAAAGTTGGGCGGATGCGCTTCTTGAGCCACCTGGAGATGCTCACCCTGTTCACCAGGGCCGTCGGGCGCTCCGGGATACCGATCCGCTACTCGCAGGGGTTTCACCCGCACCCGAAGTTTTCCTTCGCCACAGCGCTCTCCGTAGGTATCGTCTCCTACGCTGAGTACATGGATTTCGAGGTAAATGCCGGTTATACGGCAGCCGAGCTGGAGCGGGCGCTGAACGGGAGCCTGCCCGAGGGGGTCCGGGTGCTGGAGGCGACCGAGATTCCACTGCGGGCGCCGGCGCTCTCCGTCATCATGGACAAGGTGCGCTACCGGGTAACCCTCCCGGAAGAACTTGCCCATGACCTGCAGGCGAAGGTCGAGGCCTTCCTCGCCCTGGAGTCGTCGCCGCTCAAGCGGGAGAAGAAAGGCAAATCGACCGAGTTCGACCTGCGCCACGAGCTGGCAGAGCTGAAGGTCGAGGGGAGCGCGCTGGAGATGGTGGTCGGCCGGGGCAAGCCCGTAGAGTTCACCTGCGCCATCCTGGATGTGCAGCCCGAGGCGCTGAAAGAGGCGCGGTTGGAGAAGCTGGAAGTACTCTTCTCCTAGAACCCGTTCAATATTCTACGTTCAAGGTTCGCCATGTGACGTGCTCGTCGGGAAGGGCTGGTGACGGCTCGTGTCTCGACTCCGACTGTAAAGGCAGCTTCAGGCGTGCCGCACGGAGATGGGGATCACGGAGCAGGAATGATCTCGAACCTTCAACGTTGAACGGGGTTGTGCCGGCCGGTGCCGTCGAAGGAATGGCGGATTGAGCAGGAATGTTATTGAACGTTGAACCTTGAACGTTGAACGGTTTTATTTTTGTTTTGAATTTCACATATAGGAAGGGGTTAGCATGGGAAACGAGCTGGTCATAAACACCACCTCCCACGAAACCCGCATCGCGCTCATCGAAAACGGCACCATCGCGGAGCTGTACGTCGAGAGGAGCAGGGTGAAGGGGATCATCGGCAACATCTACAAGGGAAGAGTGGTCCGGGTGCTGCCGGGCATGCAGGCGGCGTTCGTGGACATCGGGCTGGAAAAGGCAGCCTTTCTTTACGTGGCGGACGTCTTCGACGCCATGGACGAGTACGACAGCTACATCGAGGGTGAGCAGGGCGAGGAGCCGATGCCGCACCCGCTGCACCCCATAGAGGAACTGCTGCAGGAGGGGCAGGAACTCCTGGTGCAGATATCCAAGGAGCCTATCGGGACCAAGGGGGCGCGCATCACGGCGCACATCTCGCTACCGGGGCGCCACCTGGTGTACATGCCGACGGTGGACCACGTCGGCATCTCCAGGAGGATCGAGGACGAAGCGGAGCGCGAGCGCCTGAAGGAGATCGTGGACCGCATCAAGCCGGTGGGCGGCGGGTTCATCGTCAGGACAGTCTCCGATGGCAAGAGCGAAGAGGACCTGGTGGCGGACCTCCACTACCTGACCAAGCTCTGGGACGAGATCGCCAAGAAGAAGGACAAGGCGGGAGCCCCGACCCTGATCCACTCCGATCTCGACGTGACGCAGAAGGTGGTGCGCGACATCCTCACCGAGTCGGTGGAACGGATCGTGGTGGACTCGAAGCCCGAGTACGACAAGATCGTCCAGTTCATCAGCACCTTCATGCCCAAGATGAAGTACTCCATCGAACTCTACGACGAGGAGGAGCCGATCTTCGACCATTTCGGGCTTGAGGTGGAGATCAGCCGCGCCTTGGGGCGCAAGGTCTGGCTCAAGAGCGGCGGCTACATCATCATCGAGCAGACCGAGGCGCTGACCGCGATAGACGTCAACACTGGGCGCTACGTCGGTAAGCACAACCTGGAAGACACCATCCTGAAGACCAACCTGGAGGCGGTGAAGGAGATCGCCTACCAGCTGCGCCTCAGGAACCTGGGCGGGATCATCATCATCGACTTCATCGACATGGAGAAGGAGGTGAACCGCGAGAAGGTGTACGGCGCGCTCGAAGAGGCCCTGAAGAGCGACAAGTCCAAGACCAACATCCTGAAGATTTCGGAGCTGGGGCTCGTGGAGATGACCCGCAAGAGGGTGCGCGAGAGCCTGGGACGCATGATGTGCGAGCCCTGCCCCTACTGCGAGGGGCGCGGTTACGTGAAGTCCAAGATCTCCGTCTGCCACGAGATCTTCCGTGAGCTGCGTCGCGAGATGCTGGACATCCGCGGCACCAAGGTGATGCTCACTGTGCATCCCCAGGTGGCCGACCTCCTTTACGACGAGGAGCGGCGCGGGCTGGAGGAGTTGGAGAAGAACTTCAAGAAGCGGATCACCGTCCGCGCCAAGCCCGGCTTCCATCAGGAGCAGTTCGAGGTTGCGGTCAGCTAGGACCCGCTTGCTAAATTAAAGAACCAGGAGAAGTGATGATAGGGACGCCGCTGAAAAATAGTGCGACGAGGATGATGCTGCTGGGTTCCGGCGAGCTCGGCAAGGAAGTGGCCCTGGAGGCCCAGAGGCTCGGGATCGAGGTGATAGCGGTGGACCGCTACGCCGATGCCCCGGCGATGCAGGTAGCCCACCGAAGCCACGTGATCGATATGCTCGACCGCGAGCAGCTGGATCGGGTGGTCCGCCTGGAGAATCCGTCGCTCATCGTGCCGGAGATCGAGGCGATCAACACCGTCTACCTTTTGGAGCTGGAGAAGGAAGGGTTCAACGTTATTCCTACCGCACGCGCCGCGAACCTTACCATGAACCGCGAGGGGATCCGCAGGCTCGCCGCAGAGGAACTGGGGCTTCCCACCGCCGCCTACCGTTTCGCGACCAGCATGGACGGGTTCCGCGAAGCTGTCGCCGCCATCGGGCTTCCCTGCGTGGTGAAGCCGATCATGAGTTCCTCGGGGAAAGGGCAGAGCGTGCTGCGCGACGCGGCTGACCTGGAGCGCTGCTTCAAATACGCCATGGAGGGGGCGCGTGGCGCCTCCGACAAGGTGATCGTGGAGCAGTTCATCCCGTTCGACTACGAGATCACGCTCCTCACCGTCCGGCACGCAGGGGGCACCAGCTTCTGCCCCCCCATCGGGCACCGCCAAATCGACGGCGACTACCACGAGTCGTGGCAGCCGACACCGATGGTCCCCGCGGTCTTGGCCGAGGCGCAGCGCCAGGCCGAGGCCGTCACCGGCGCTCTCGGCGGGCGCGGCATCTTCGGCGTCGAGTTCTTCGTCACCGGCGACAAGGTCTGGTTCTCCGAGGTCTCCCCCCGGCCGCATGACACCGGGATGGTCACCATGATTTCCCAGAACCTCTCGGAGTTCGAGCTGCACGTGCGCGCTATCCTGGGGTTGCCGGTGCCGCAGGTCGAGAGCCTCGGCTGCGCCGCTTCGCACGTCATCCTGTCGGAGGGGCAAGCCGCGGAGGTCGCCTTCGAGGGAGTGGCAAAAGCCCTGGAGATTCCCGGCAGCAAGCTGCGCCTCTTCGGCAAACCCGACACCAGGAAGGGGCGCCGCATGGGCGTGGCGCTCGCCTTCGGCGCCGACTGCGACGAGGCCCGCCGGAAGGCCGAACAATCCGCCCACTGTGTAGGCATCGTAAAACGCTAGACCCGCTGGGGTGATCGAAGCCCTTTAATCGCACGCATCTTAGGAGGTTCCATGGTCTTTGCCGCGAAGGTGTCCGAGGTTCCGGAATTTGGCAAGAAGCTGGTCGAGACAGGCGGAGTGCAGGTGCTCCTGGTGAAGACCAAGGGGACGGTGTACGCCTGCGAGGCGGAATGCCCACACCAGGGCGCGCCCCTGCAGGGGGCTTTCATCAAGGAGGCAGGGCGTCTTTCCTGCCCGAGGCACGGCTACCGTTTCGACCTCGCCACCGGCGCCTGTGCCGACCATCAGGAGTACACCCTGAAGGTGTACCCGGTCGAGATACGGGGAGACGAGGTCTTCGTCGACGTCGGCTGATGCCCTGTTCAACCCGGCAGGAAAAATAGCCTTGGCGGAAAAAAGCCTTGACTCCAAAAACTTTTCAAGATAAGTTTGACCGCTCAATTGTAAATCCAGGGTAAAGGTGGTGAAGTTCATGTACGCAGTAGTTAAAACCGGAGGGAAGCAGTATAAAGTTTCCGAGGGCGATTTTCTGAAAGTTGAAAAATTGGAGGGCGCGGTAGGCGATACCGTCGAGTTCTCCGAGATCCTGATGGTTGGCGGCGATAAGGTTGTTATCGGAACACCTTTAGTGCCCAGCGCCTCTGTGGTCGGCAAGATTGTCGAGCAGGGCAAAGACAAGAAGATTCTGGTCTTCAAGTCCAAGCGCCGGAAAAACACCAGGAAACTTAATGGGCACCGTCAACTCAGAACGATCCTCAAGATCGAGAAGATCAACGCCTAGGCAATATTTTACAGGACGGTAGACGACCCCTCGTTCGACAGGGTGCTACCGGCAGAAGGAGCAGAAAATGGCACACAAGAAAGGCGTCGGCAGTTCCAGGAACGGCCGCGACTCCGACGGCCAGAGGCTTGGTTGCAAGAAATTTGGCGGCGAAGCCGTCAAAGCCGGCAACATCATCTACCGTCAGCACGGCACCAAGATCCACCCGGGAAACAACGTCGGCCTTGGCAAGGACTACACCCTGTTCGCCCTGATCGAGGGCGTGGTGAAGTTCGAGCGCATGGGCAAAGACCGTAAAAAGGTCTCCGTTTACCCGGCCAACTAGCCAACGCAGCATAAAAGAGTGTGAAAGCCCGGAGCCGCAAGGTCCGGGCTTTTGCTGTTTCCACAGGAAAGTCAATGAGTTTTATAGATGAAGTTAAGATAAATGTGAAGTCCGGCGACGGCGGCGCCGGTTGCGTCTCCTTCCGCAGGGAAAAGTTCATCCCGCTGGGAGGGCCCGACGGCGGCGACGGCGGCAAGGGTGGCGACGTGATCGTCAAGGTGTCTTCGCACCTCTCCACGCTGCTCGACCTGCGCCAGCACCCGCACCAGAAGGCCGGCCGCGGCAAGAACGGCATGGGTAGCGACCGGCACGGCGCGAACGGCCACACCCTGGAGATCCTGGTGCCGCAGGGGACCGTGATCAAGGATGCCGAGACCGGGGAGATCCTCGCCGACCTCGCCGAGCCCGATTCCACCATGGTTCTCCTGAAGGGGGGGCGCGGCGGGCAGGGGAACGCCCGGTTCAAGACCGCCACCCATAAGGCGCCAAAGTTCGCGCAGCCCGGCGAGCCGGGCGAAGAGCGCTGGATCAGGATGGAGCTGAAGCTGATGGCGGACGTGGGGCTCCTCGGCATGCCCAGCGTCGGCAAGTCGTCGCTGATCGCGAAGATCTCGGCCGCACGCCCGAAGATCGCCGAGTACCACTTCACCACGCTCAAGCCGAGCCTCGGCGTGGTCCAGTACAAGAACTACCGCTCCTTCGTCATGGCCGACATCCCAGGCCTGATCGAGGGGGCGAGCGAGGGGGCGGGGCTTGGGCACCGTTTCCTCAAGCACCTGGAGCGGACCGGGCAGCTGCTGCACCTGCTCGACCTCTCCTGGATGCCGGATCGCGACCCCATTGCAGAGTACGAGGCGATCAACCGTGAGCTCGCGCTCTTCAACCCCGAGCTTGCCGACAAACGCCAAACTGTCGTCGTCAACAAGATCGACCTCCCCCATGTCAGGGAGAACCTGAAAGAGATCCTCCCCTACTTCGAGGAGCGGGGAATAAAGGTCTTCCCCATCTCCGCCGCGACCGGTGAGGGGATACCGGAGCTCTTGGACGACATCGCCTTCAACCTGTGGGGCGAGCCGGAAGAGACCTGGTAGGGATTAAAAATAGAAGAGGGGAGCAGCCGAAGCGGTTGCTCCCCTTTTTTTATGTGGGAAATAATGGCAAGGTTCAGTTCTTCAAAAGTTTTTCAGTCTTGGTCAGGAAATTTTCCAATGCTTCGTTGATGTTGATTTCCATACGTTCTGCCAAAACAGCCAGCCACCATATGCACTCGCCAAGTTTATGCTCAAGCTCAGGCATAGTTTCGCCATCTGTCGGCCAACGCCCCTGCTGGGACATCGTCAGGCGGCCGACCAGCCCCGCATCGGTTAGAAAAGCTAAGGCATCTTCTTCAACGCTCCATTCTTTGCCATGGAGTTCTCTTTCAAGCAGGTGATAGCGCTTCCGTATTTGAACGGAACGCTCCACAACTTCAGCAAAGCTCAACTCTTTCATTTTTATTCCCTTTCTTCATTGAAATCGAAGTCACACGACAATTTGGAGAGGTTACGGAGTCAGGCGCTTACTGCAGCGCGGCGTCGACCAACCGTAACAGCGGGGCCGGGAATACCCCCAGGAGCAGGATAAAGGCGGCGGCGCAGCAAAGGGCAACGGCGTCGGCAGCGGAAGCGGCGCGGGGGGGAGGGGAGGAGGAGGGGTGCATGTAGAGGCTCGCGACGACCTTGAGATAGAAAAAGCAGGAGACCGCGGCGCTTACGATACCGGTGATGGCGAGCGCCGTTTCGCCCCCCTTGATGGCGGAATAGAAGATGAAGAACTTGCCGATGAAACCTCCGGTAGGTGGCAGGCCGGCCAGTGCCAGCATGGCGAGGGCAAGCACGCCGCCGCGCAGTGGAGCGCTGAAACCGAGCCCGGAGTAGTCCGCTATCTGGTCCCTTTCCTTTTCCAGTGAGAGCGAGGCTATGG
>NZ_AUGE01000011.1 GCF_000426865.1 Citrifermentans bremense R1 | reverse complement strand
AACAGAAGCCGGTTGCACTCACGAGAAGCACATAATCAGAAAAGGCTCCACGAAGAGCCAGAAGATGGAATGTTTCACCTGGGTTAACACCATCCTCGGCAACCTCAAGAATGCCATCGTGGGGACCTACCATGCCTTCGACTTCTCGAAGTACCCACACAGGTATCTCGGCGAATATCAGTATCGTTTCAACCGGCGCTTTGATCTGGCTGCGATGTTGCCCCGTCTTGTAACAGCTGCTGCCCGTACCGGCAGGCGATCAGAGACATGGTTACGTCTAGCGGAAGATTGGCGCTAATCAGGAAACCAATTGACAATTGACAATTGACAACTAAAACCCTTACCCCAATTGACAACTTACAATGGATAATCGACAACTAGAACCCATTGACGAGGCAGTTGGCTCGTTGACTTTCTTTTACCGAATGACGAGGCAGCTGGCCATTCGGGAGCTGGTGCCAGAGGCGATGCCCCATTGTCAATTGTCAATCGTCAATTGCTTCTCGCCTCTCAACGTCAATTGCCTCTCAACGTAAAGTAGAAGGTGGCACCGGCGCCGGGGGCGCTTTCGGCCCAGATCCGGCCGCCGTGGCGCGCCACGATGCGCTGGGCGATGGCAAGCCCCACGCCGCTTCCCTCGAACTCGTCGGCCCGATGCAGCCTGTGGAATACGGAGAAGAGCTTGTCGGCGTAGGCCATGTCGAAACCTGCCCCGTTGTCCCTGACGAAGTACGCGGTCTCCCCCTGCAGCTCGACGGAGCCGAAGCTGATCACGGCGGAGGGTGTCTTGGAGCTGAACTTCCAGGCGTTACCCATCAGGATCTCCAGAAGCTGGCGCACCAGCTTGGCATCGGCCTCGGCCTTCACCCCCTCCTCGATGGCGAAGTCGACCCGTCGTTCGGGCTCCCGGTGCTTCAGTTCCAATGAAATCACCTGGGCCTTCACGCTCAGGTCGACCTTCTCCAGGCTCAACTCCGTCCGTCCCACCCTTGACAGTTGCTGCATGGCGTCGATGAGCTGCGACATCTTCTCCGCCGCCTGGCAGATCCTGGTCAGGTACTCCTTTCCCTGGCCGTCCATAAGGGTGCCGTAATCGTCCATGAGAGCGCGGCTGAAGCCGTCTATGTGGCGCAGCGGCGCGCGCAGGTCGTGCGAAACGGAATAGCTGAAGGTCTCCAGCTCGCGCTGCGCCGCCTCCAAAAGACTTCCCTGCTGAAGCACCCGGTACCTAAGCTGCGTCTCTTGCTGGGCGCCGCCCTCATCGCGCACCAGCACCAGTTGCACCCGCTCTCCTTGGAACTGGCAAGGGTGGCAGATGAGCTGCGCTTCGAAGGAACTGCCGTCCTTTTTCAACTGCCTGCAGCGCAGCTGCTGGTCCTGCGACGCACGCGGGTCCCCCATCGGCTCGCCGCCGCTCAGATGCTCCAGGGCCAGTTCCAGAAACTGCTCGCGACGATATCCATAAAGCAGCAGGGCTGCCTCGTTCACCGCCAGAAGCCTCCTGCTCTCCTGGTGACAGACCCACATCGGCTGAGGGTTTGCTTCAAACAATTCGCGATATCCGGCGTCACTTTCACGCAGTGCCACATCGCCCCCTTACCCGTCGTAATTTTCCTTACTTCACCTGCTTTCTCCCATGAGAGGGTCCACCTCTCGAACCAGGAATTACTTTACTATATTCCCGGCAACAAAAAAGAGGAGTGATTAAAATAACTTTCATCTCTCCCCTCTTCCCCGGCCCTGTTGCATGGGCTAATTAAAGGGCTTTTTCACCGCGTGCAGAACGGTCAGCTGCTACTCGTCCTCTTCCTCCGGAAGCGCCGGGAACAAGAGGGTGAAGACGGAGCCTGCGCCCGGCTCGCTCTCCGCCCAGATGTACCCGCCATGCGCGTCGACAGCCTTCCTGCAGAAGGCAAGCCCCAGGCCGGTGCCGCGGGTCTTTCCCTGCCGGCGGTTTCTGGCCTGCACGAAACGGTCGAAGATGGAGCCGAGCGATTCCTGCGGAATCCCGACGCCGGAGTCGCGCACCCTGATCCTGACGAACTCCCCTTCCCTGGGCAGCTCTTGCCCGGGATAGCACTCCTCCGGTACCTGCGCCAGCACGGGCGCCGGGTCCTGTACCAGATCCGCCGACACCTCTATCTCCCCACCCTCGGGGGTGAACTTCACCGCGTTGGAAAGGAGGTTTCCCAGGATGCGGCTGAACGAGGAGCGGTCGGCCGAGATAGCGGGGAGGGACGGGGGGAGGGTCGCAAAAAGCCTGATCGCGCCGCGCTGCGCCGGCGTCTGGAACTTGGCCACGCCCCGGTTGATGAGCAGCGACGGATCCTCTTCCCGGAAGTTCAGCTTCATCTTCCCCGCCTCGAACTTGTGGATGCCGAGCAGGGTGTCGATCATCTCCACCATCTCTTCGCAGCTCTCTATGGCGGCGTTCAGGTATTCCGACTGGTCCGGGGTCACCGGGCCGAGCTTCGCCTCCCGCACCAGGTCGATGGAGCCGACCACCGCGGTGATGGGGGACTTGAGGTCGTGGGAGAGCATGCTCACGAAATCCTCTTTTTCCTGCTCCAGCTCCTTGAGCTTTGAGATGTCCCTGATGATCTCGACGCTCCCAGCGAGCTCCCCGTTCGCGTTCCAAAGCGGCGCCGCCGAGGAGAGTACCGGCACAGTCTGGCTGCCGATCTTCAGCAGGTAGCCGACGTCGAGGCGAGGCTCCGCGGTGCGCAAGACGGTCCGGGCCGGGAGTTCTCCCCCCGGGACCTCGGCCTTGAGCACCTCTTCCAGGGTTTTCCCCGAGAGGCTCTCCCCTTCTGCGGCCAAAAGCCTGGCCGCCTGCCGGCTCCAGGTGATGATGCGCCCCTGCGGGTCGACTGCGACCAGCAGATCGGCCATCCCCTGCAGCACCGCCTCCATCTTGCGCCGCTCCTCGTCCAACTGCTGCGAGAGCCTGGCGTTTTCCTTGCGGGTGCGGTCGATGCCGATGGCGCGCTCCACCTTCTGCAGCATGTCGTCGGTGGAAAAAGGCTTCGATATGTAGTCGAGCGCCCCCTTCTTCATGGCGTCGACGGCGATGTCCTCGCTGCCGTGGGCTGTCATCATCACCACCGGGGTCTCGTCCCCCTTCAGGCGGCTCAGCACCTCGAGGCCGTCCATGCGGGGCATCTTTATGTCGAGCATGATGAGGTCGAACGGCTCCTGCGCCACCGCCTCCAGGGCCTCTACACCGTCGCGGGCCCGGACCGTCTCGTAGCCGGCGTCCTCCAGTTGCAGCTTGAGGATGAGCGCGATGTCCGCCTCGTCGTCCACGATGAGAATCTTATCCTTTTGCATCTGTCTCCCCTATTATCGGCACCGTGAAGCTGAAGGTATTGCCGTATTCCTTGGCGGCGGTGTAGAAGATCCTGCCGTGATGCCGCTCGACTATCTCCTTGCAGATGGCGAGCCCCAACCCGGTCCCGCCGATCTTGTTGCGTTCGGTCGATTCAATTTGTTGGAACTTCTTGAAAAGCTTGTCCCGGTCGGACCACTGTATCACCCTTCCTCTGTCGGCCACCGAGACCACCACGTAGTTTCCTTCCTGCTCCGCGGTGACCATGACCACCTTCCCCTCGGGGGAAAACTTCACCGCGTTGGAGAGGAGGTTGGTCATCACCTGGATCAGGCGATCGCTGTCGCCGAATACCATGGGAAGATGCTCGCCCACGGTGTTGACGATGGTGATCTCACGCCCCATGGCCAAGGACTTGATCTCCTCGACCGCGTACACCGCAAGTTCACCGATGCAAAGGGGCCTGAAGTTGAAGATCATCCCGCCGGATTCGATGCCGGAGATGTCGAGGATCTCGCTGATCAGCCGGATCAGCCGCTGCGTGTTGCGGAAGCAGACGGTCAGAAGCTGCCTCTCGGTATCCGTGAGCCACTTGCTGCGGGTCAGCAGCAGTTGCAGCGACCCCTTGATCGAAGTTAGCGGCGTCTTCAACTCGTGCGAAACGGTGGATATGAACTCGGTCTTCATCCGGTCCACCTGCTCCTCCTTGGTGACGTCGCGCAGCGACATGACCATTCCCGCGAACTCCCCTGCCTCGTCCTGGAGTGTGGCCGTGTTCACGTGCAGCCGCTTCCCTTTCACGGTGACCTCTTTTTTACCGCCGCGGGGCTCCCGTTGCGCCTTCTCGCTGATCTGTTCCAGGACATTGCAAAACCCTGTCATCTCGCACAGGCGCTCGACAGACTGCCCGATGACGCGGTGCGGGACCAGTTCGAAGAGCTGCTGAGCCGCCGGGTTGAAGAGCACCACGAGGTTGTCCCGGTCGGTCACCACCACCCCTTCGGCAAGGCTCGTCAACACCGCCTCCAGCCTCCCCATCTCCATGCTGAGGGCGGAGGTCCGCTGCTCGACCATTTTCTCCAGCTGTTCGTTCAGCTCCTGGAGGTCGCCGGTCTTCTTGTTGATGATGCCGTCCCGTTCCTTGAGCGATTCGGCCATGTTGTTGAAGGAAGAGGCCAGCATCCCCACCTCGTCCCGCTGGTGGCCGACTACCCTCTGGTCGAGGTCCCCTTCCTCTATACGGCGCGCGCTCACCGCTAACTGCCGCAGCGGCCCCGTCAGGTGACGCGAGGCGAAGTAGGCCATGGCGAAGGAGCAGATGATGCCCAGGAAAGCCGAGGCGAGTATGTACTGCAGGTTTTCCCGCCTGCTGTTGGTCACCGTTTCCGTCGATATCGCCACCGAAAGCGAGCCGACGAACTCCCCCCTGCTGTTCAAAAGCGGGTCGATGATGGTTTCGTAGCTCTTGGCGCCCATGTCCGTCCGGCCGCGGTACACTTCGCCGCGTTCCAGCACGTCGAGCACCTTGGGAGAGAGGATGTACGATTCCCGCACCCGTGCCGGAAGGCTGCTGGCGACCCGAAGACCGCGCTGGGTCAGGGTCACCTCCACGTTGTTCCCGGTGACCTCCTGCAGCTTGCCGGGGAGATTCGGGTGGTGGTTCAGGATGTCCCCGGTCACCACGCAACCGAGCACGCTGCCGTCCGTTCCGATGACCGGGACCGCCACCGTGGCGACTAAGGCCTCGCTGCCGGGGCGCTCGCAGTATCCTGGCACCCCTGCGCGGCACATGAACTCACCGCTGAGCAGCTCGGTCGACAAGATGGCCCTCTTGCTGGCGAGGGCCTGTTTCACCATCGCCGGCAGCTCCATCGGCCCGTCTTTTTCGTGGCCTTGCAGGGTGGCCAGGACCTTTTCCTGGGGATCTACCACGACCACCAGGTCCACGAAGGGGAGCACGTCGTGCCAGCGCTTGATGCGCGTGGAGAACCAGGCGCTGTCCCGCTCGCGCAGGCGCTGCTGCACCGTCTGTGAAACCACCGACTGCATCATGGCAAACTTGGCGATCTCGGCTTGATCCAGGTACTGGCTGCGTGCGTACTTGAGGTTGGTCGCCAGGTTCCGGTCCAGCTCGGTCTGCAGCGACGCGTTGAGGGTCTTCATGGAGGAGTACAGCAGGGTTGAGTATGATACGAATAGGATGGCGAGTATGGACAGGAGCAGTTTTGTTCTTATGCCAAAACGAAGTTGCATCACCTATCCTTTGTAAATCAGATAAAGATAAAGATTAAGATTGAGAAAATTCAAAACCCGCGTGATTGCCGGTTCTTCTCGTCTCAATCTCAACCTCAACCTTTGCATCAGAAAGACATCAAGATTGAGGAAGACCTGGATCGAGGTTGGTTCAAGGTTTTCTTAATCTTAATCTCAATCTGTTTTTCCTGCTTTTAAGCTCCTTCAGCTTTCAGGTTTCTGGTCATCAGCTCCAGAACCGCTTCCCGGGCGGGCTTGTTCTGGTAGAGCATCTGGTACATCTGCTCGATGATGGGCATCTCCACCCCAAGCTTCTTGGCCAGGTTGTAGGCCGATTCGGTGGTCTTCACCCCTTCGGCGACCATCCGCATCTCTCCCAGAATCTCGGAGAGGGTCCTCCCCTGGCCGATCTGGATGCCGACGCTGCGGTTGCGCGAGAGGTCGCCGGTGCAGGTGAGCACCAGGTCCCCCATCCCGGCAAGCCCCGCGAAGGTGGAGGGTTGCGCCCCCATGGCGACTCCCAGGCGGGTCATCTCGGCCAGGCCGCGGGTGATGAGGGCAGCTCTCGTGTTGCTGCCGAAACCAAGGCCGTCCGAGATGCCGGCGGCGATGGCAATTACGTTCTTGATGGCCCCGCCAAGTTCCACCCCGACCACGTCGGAGTTGCGGTAGACCCGGAAGTAGTCGGTGGTAAACGCCTCTTGCACCCGGCGGGCGACAGCCTCTGAGCTCGCGGCCGCAGTGACCGCGGTCGGCATCTCCAGCGCGACCTCGCGCGCGAAGCTAGGGCCGGAAAGGGCAGCCAGCACCTGGAACTGCTCGGGGGGGAGGATCTCCTGGTAGATCTCGGAAACGGTGGCCAGGGTGTCGACCTCGATCCCCTTGGAGGCGCTGACGATAATCGCTTCCTTGGGGAGGAAAGGGAGCGAGTTGGTCATCACCCGGCGCACCAGTTGCGAGGGGACCACGCAGAGCACCATGCTGCAGCCGCGATACGCCTCGGCCAGGTCGTTGGTGAAGGCGAGACGCTCGTTCAGCTTGATGCCGGGAAGGAACAGGCTGTTCTCCCTGTTGTCGCGCATCTCCAGTACGAGTTCGGGCTCGTAGGCCCAAAGCGTGACCTCGTGCCCTTTCTTGGCGAGCAGGTCGGCGAGGGTCGTGCCCCAGCTCCCTGCACCGATAACGGCTATTTTTTCTGCCATCCGATCTCTCTTTTTATGGTAATCCCGCTTCCCCCGGAGGGAGAAGGGTAGGGTCGTTAAAATTCCTCGGCCGCCCGAAGCGGCGCTTCGTCGCCACGCTCCAGGGACTCTTTTGCTATTTCCATGCTTTCCAGCGCGAAGCAGCGCAGGAAGGGGTGCAGGTGGAGGGGGAGCGGGTTGTCCTCCAGGCTCTCTGCGAGGGAAACCACGTTGGCCACCTCGAAGGAGGGATTACCCAGTACCCGCATCAGGTCGGCGCTCACCAAAAGCCTCTCCCGGATCAGCTCCAGTTCCGGGGCGAGAAGTTCCTCGCAAAACCTCTGCAGCACCTGCTCGATATCGGCGCCGGCGCGGCATTCCTCGGCATAATCGTAGACCCTCTGGCTTGCCATGAACCACCCGGTGAAGAGCGGGTTCTTGAACAGGGCCCGGGCCGCGTTTTCTCCCTCTTCGAAGCTCAGCACCCGGTGCTGGGGGAGGGCGGTCAGAGTCGGCGCAAACGGCGCCGGCGTCATGTCCTCTCCGGCAAAGATGCCGCGGCGCATGTAGAAGTCGGCGGGAAGGTAGCAGAGTTCGCGGCTCCAGTAAAGGGCGTCGCGCACCAGCGCAAGCAGGTAGGAAGGGGGCACTTCGTGCAGGTCGTCCTGCATGCGGAAACCTTCCACCTCGGAGCGGAACTCCTCAAGGGTAAGTTCTGCCGAGCCCCAGGCTGCCAGCACCCCGCGCCGTTCATGCACCTGCAGGTACAAGACGCAGAGTCGCCCCTCCGCGGTCCGGCGCGACAGCAAAAGCGAGCGGTAGCCGTCGCCGTCGGGGGCGGTGGCGTGGGCGGCATGGAAGGGGAGCAGTTGTCGCGGCGCGGACGCCTTGATCCCGAGGAAGCCTAGCCGGCGCAGGCATTTTTGCGCCGTGTCGGAATATTCTTCGGCGCAGTCGGCGCGGAAATCCTGCAAGACGCCTGCGGCCAAGGGATCCCGGATCCGGGCCAGGGCCTGCAGCGCGGAGAGGACGACGGTCCGGTCCTCGTGCCAGAGCATCGCGGCAAGGAGCCGCGAACCGGAGGGATCGCCGGACTGCGACAGCTCGCGGATCACAATCTGCTGCACCTCTTGCTGGTAGGAGAGGAAGTCGTCGAGGAAAGTTACCATCCCCTCCTCGCCCAGCCGGATGGCCCCCTGGACCGTTTCTCCCAAGGTGCTGCGGGGCGCGGGGGGGGGCTGCTTGAAGGGGGGGGAGTGGACGTCGACCCCGTACCCTTCGAGGGCGACCATAAGCGCCGCCTTGCCGTCCGCGCCCAAGTCCTTGCGCTTGAGCGCTATCTGGATCAACTGGTCCAGCCAGTCGTCGGTTTCGAAGAAGTCGAGGATGTAGGCATACTTAGTGATCAACTCCCCGGAATTCTCGCGCCAGAGCTCGCGCACCAGCGGGCGCAGCGCGCGCCTTCCCGCCTGCTGGAACTTCTGGCCGATCTTCTCCATCTCGTGGATGGAGATGCCGTCACCCCGAAGTTTGCCCAGAAGGTCCAGGATATCCCGGCGTTCCTTCAATGAGTTGTCTATCCTGTTGGTTTGCATGCCCTACCTCGAATTCACGGCACCCCCAAACGGGGAACATAACAAGGTCCGACTGTATATGGCCGGCTGCACAACTGATCGTCCGTCCATTCCCTCTCCCTCTGGGAGAGGGTGCCCAAAGGGCGGGTGAGGGAGATGCCACGAAGATGGGTCCAGGCTGGGCGGCCGCCCTCACCCCCGCCCCTCTCCCAGAGGGGATGGGCTGTTATTCTTCGCCCTGCTCTTCGCCCGATTCCAGTTCCACGATCTCGTCGAGCTCGCTCTCTTCCGACTCGTCGTGCTCCTCCTCTTTCTCGGCGAGCCGGGCCACGGCTACTACCCGCTCGTTCTCCTCTTTCACCATGAGGCGCACCCCCTGGGTGTTGCGCCCGATGATGGAGAAGCCGGCGACGGGGACGCGCAGGATCTTTCCCTGGTCGGTGATGAGCATCAGGTCGTTGTCGTCGTTGACCTGCTTGATGTCCACCACGTTGCCGTTTCTCTCGGTGGTCTTGATGGTGATGACCCCCTTGCCGCCGCGCGACTGGCTGCGGTACTCGCTGATCTCGGTCCGCTTGCCGTAGCCGTTTTCGGTCACGGTGAAGATGGTGGAGTCGGTGAAGTTCTCGTTGAGGATCTCCATGCCGATCACCACGTCCTCGTCCTCCAGCGTCATGCCGCGCACCCCGCGCGAGACGCGTCCCACGGTGCGGACGTCCTCTTCCTTGAAGCGGATCGCCTTGCCGTTGGCGGAAGCGAGCAGCACGTCCTGCTTGCCGTCGGTGAGCGCTACGGTGATCAGTTTGTCCCCTTCGTCCAGGTTCACGGCGATGATGCCGCCTACCCTCGGGTGCGAGTACTCCATCATGTTGGTCTTCTTCACCACGCCGTTTCTGGTGGCCATCATGATGAACTTGTCGTCCACGAACTCCTTGACCGGGAGTATGGTGGTGATCTTCTCGTTCGCCGCCAGGTTCAAGAGGTTCACGATCGCCTTGCCGCGCGCCGCGCGCCCCGCCTCCGGGATCTCGTACACCTTGAGCCAGTAGACCTTCCCGGCGTCGGTGAAGAACATCAGGTAATCCTTGGTGGAGGCGATGAAAAGCTGCTCGACGAAATCCTCTTCCTTGGTCTTCATGCCGGTCTTGCCCTTGCCGCCGCGGCGCTGGGCGCGGTAGAGGGTGACGGCGTTGCGCTTGATGTAGCCCGTGTGCGAGATGGTGACCACCATGTCTTCCTCGACGATGGTGTCCTCCAGCGAGATGTCCGCGGTCTGCATCACTATTTCGCTTCTGCGCTTGTCGCCGAACTTGTCTTTGAGCTCGACGAGCTCGCCCACGATGATCTTGAGGATCTCCGCCTCGGAGGCGAGGATCTCTTTCAATCTCGCGATGTATTTGAGGATCTCGCGCAGCTCCTCCATGATCTTCTCGCGTTCGAGGCCGGTTAAGCGGTGCAGCCTCATGTCGAGGATCGCCTGGGCCTGAAGGTCGGAGAGCCCGAAGCGCTCCATGAGCCCCGCCTTCGCCTCGGCCGGGGAGGCGCTCGCCTTGATCAGCGCGATCACCTCGTCCAGGTTGTCCAGCGCTATCTTCAGGCCTTCCAGGATGTGGGCCCTCGCCTCTGCCTTCTTCAGGTCGAAGATGGTGCGGCGGGTGACGATCTCCTTTCTGTGCTCGATGAAGAAGTCGATGGTCTCTCTCAGCGTCAAAACGCGCGGCCGGCTGTTGACGATGGCCAGCATGATGATGCCGAAGGAGGACTGCATCTGGGTCTGCTTGTAGAGGTGGTTCAGGATGATGGTCGGGTTTTCGTCCTTCTTCAGTTCGATGACGACGCGCATACCCTCGCGGTCGCTCTCGTCCCTTAAGTCCGAGATCCCCTCGATCTTCTTCTCCTTGACCAACTCGGCTATCTTCTCGACCAGCCTCGCCTTGTTCACCTGGTACGGGATTTCCGTGACCACGATGGACTGGCGCTCGGTCTTTTTCTGGGTCTCGATCTGCACCTTGGCGCGCATCTGGATGATGCCGCGGCCGGTCGAGTAGGCCTTCATGATCCCTTCGCGGCCGTAGATGAAGCCGCCGGTCGGAAAATCCGGCCCCGGGATCAGTTCCACCAGCTCCTCGAAGGTAAGCTGCGGGTTATCGATGATGGCCACGATGCCGTCGATCACTTCGGAGAGGTTGTGCGGCGGGATGTTGGTGGCCATGCCGACCGCTATGCCGGCGGAGCCGTTCACCAAGAGGTTGGGGAACTTGGAGGGGAGCACCAGCGGCTCTTTCAGCGAGTCGTCGTAGTTGGGGCCGTAGGGGACCGTTTCCTTGTCGATGTCGGCCAAAAGCTCGTGGGCCAGCTGCTCCATCCTGATCTCGGTGTAACGCATAGCCGCAGGGGAGTCGCCGTCGATGGAGCCGAAGTTCCCCTGGCCGTCGACCAGCGGATAGCGCAGCGAGAAGTCCTGGGCCATCCTGACCAAGGTGTCGTAAACGGCGGTGTCGCCATGCGGGTGGTATTTACCGATGACGTCGCCGACCACGCGGGCCGATTTCTTGTACGGCTTGTTCCAGTCGTTGCTCATGTCGTACATGGCGAACAGGCAGCGCCTGTGTACCGGCTTCAGCCCGTCGCGCACGTCCGGAAGAGCGCGCCCCACGATCACGGACATGGCGTAGTCCATGTAGGAGCGTTTCATCTCATCTTCGATGTTTACCGATACCTTGTTCAGTTGATTCAGCATTTAAGGAACCTTTCCGTCAAAAGGCGGCGTATTCGCCGAAGCTTTTGCGTTGCAAGTAGAAATATGCAAAGACTATCCCCTCCCGAAGGGAGGGTAGATTTTTTTTGTTTAAGAAAGCACCAGTTCCCTGACCCGGCCTAAATACCTCTTTATAAAAGGGGTATTTCCATGATTGGATTCGCAGCTCGCAGCTTCAGGGAGTCGCGTCGACGGAATTTGAGTTCATTAAAGACTAATGAAGAAGCTTCCGGCTCCCATGCCATAACTGTTAAAAAATCCGACAATCCGGTCTTTTAACTGACACTTCTTGCTCAAACTCTGAACCGTTTCCTCCCGCAGGGAGGGCGAAAAAATTTTTATATATCCAGGTTGGAGACGTTCAGCGCGTTCTGCTCGATGAAATCGCGCCGCGGCTCTACCTGGTCCCCCATGAGCACGGTGAAGATCTCCTCGGCGGCCACCGCGTCCTCGATCTTCACCTGCAAGAGCACCCTGTTCTCCTGGTGCATGGTGGTCTCCCAGAGCTGCTCCGGGTTCATCTCGCCCAGACCTTTGTAGCGCTGGATGTAGAGACCCTTCTTGGCGCTTTCCATGAAGAAGGAGAGGATGTCCTCCTGGTTCTCGGTCTCGAGCACCAGCTTGTCTTCGGCGCCTAAGACGACGCCCGTGCCTGTCCCCATAACCGAACGCATCCGCTTGTGACTCTCCAGCAGCATGCCGTACTCGTAGGACTCGAGCACCGAGAAGATCTGGTGGTCTATCTTCACCCTCAGGTTGCCGAAGGCGAATATGATGCTGTCGCCGAACTCCTCGGTGGTCACCTCGGGGAAGGCCTCCTTCATCTTCGGCAAGAGGGCGATCAGGTCGGCCATCTCCTCGAGGCCGGGTTTCACGCCGGTCTTCAGGAACACGCGCAGGAGTTCGTCGTTGATACCCTTCTTCACCACCTTGTCGAACAGTTCGTTGTAGTCGATCAGCTGGGTCAGGATGGGGATGATCTGCTTGCCGCGGTACACCCGCTCGTCGTTGCCGACGCCGAGCTTGAGCGTCATCTCCTCGGTCCCTTCTTCGAGGAGGTAGGCCTGCAGGGCCGCCTCGTTCTTCAGGTACTGCTCTTTCCTGCCGCGTTTGATCTTGTACAAAGGCGGCTGCGCGATGTAGAGGTAGCCGCGCTCGATCAACTCCAGCATCTGGCGGAAGAAGAAGGTCAGAAGCAGGGTGAGGATGTGCGAGCCGTCGACATCCGCATCGGTCATGACGATGATGCGGTGGTAACGAAGCTTCGCCATGTCGAAGTCTTCCTTGCCGATGCTGGTGCCAAGGGCCGAGATCAGGGTCCTGATCTCCTGGGAAGCGAGCATCTTGTCGAAACGCGCCTTCTCGACGTTGAGGATCTTCCCCTTCAAGGGGAGGATCGCCTGGTACTTCCTGTCGCGCCCCTGCTTGGCGGAGCCGCCTGCGGAGTCGCCCTCGACCAGGAACAGTTCGCAAAGCGCGGGGTCCTTCTCCTGGCAGTCGGCGAGTTTCCCCGGCAGCGTTCCCACCTCGAGCGCCCCTTTCCTGCGGGTCAGTTCGCGCGCCTTCCTTGCCGCCTCGCGGGCCCGGGCCGCGTCTATCGACTTCTCCAGGATCTTTCGCGCCATGGCCGGGTTTTCTTCCAGGTAGGTGGCAAGCTTCTCGTTCATGAGGGTCTCGACGTAACCTTTCACCTCCGAGTTCCCCAGCTTGGTCTTGGTCTGCCCCTCGAACTGCGGCTGGGAGATCTTCACCGAGATGACCGCGGTGAGCCCTTCCCTCAGGTCGTCGCCGGAGATCGCCACCTTCACGTTCTTCAAAAGGTTGTTCGTGTTGGCGTAGGTGTTCATGGTGCGGGTAAGCGCCGCCTTGAAACCGATGAGGTGCGTGCCACCCTCGTGGGTGTTGATGTTGTTGGCGAAGGAGAAGACCTTTTCGTCGTAGGAGTCGTTGTACTGCATGGCGATCTCGATATCGACGCCGCTTTTCTCCCCCCTGATGTAGATCGGCTCCGGGTTGACCAGGTTCTTGTTCTTGTTGAGGTACTCGACGAAGCTCCTGATACCCCCCTCGTAGTAGAAGTCGTGGTCCTTCTCGGTCCGCTCGTCGTGGATCTTGATCCGCACCCCGGCGTTCAGGAAGGCGAGCTCCCTGAGCCTCTTGGAGAGGACGTCGAAGGAAAACTCGGTGGTCTCGAAGATCTCGCCGTCGGGAAAGAAGGTGATCTTGGTGCCGCGCCTCTTGGTCTCGCCGGTTATCTCCAGCGGCGCTTGCGGAACCCCCTTGCGGTAGGTCTGGGTGTAGATATGCCCGTTTCTGCGGATCTCCAGGTCGAGCCTGGTGGAAAGCGCGTTGACGACGGAACTGCCGACGCCGTGCAGGCCGCCTGAGACCTTGTAGGAGGTGTTGTCGAATTTACCGCCGGCGTGCAAAACGGTGAGGACGACCTCCGCCGCCGACCTTCCCTCGGTCGGGTGCATGTCGGTCGGTATGCCGCGACCGTTGTCCTCGACCGTCACCGAGCCGTCCAAATGGATGATGACCTGGACCGCGTCGCAGTAGCCGGCCAGCGCCTCGTCGATCGCGTTATCCACCAGTTCGTACACCAGGTGATGCAAACCCTGAGCGGCTGTGGAACCGATGTACATGGCCGGACGTTTTCGTACCGCTTCCAGTCCTTCCAGTATCTGGATCTTATCTGCCCCGTAATCGCCCTGTTCTTCTGAGTTCATCTTTACCCCTAGTCGAGAATTTTTCCCTCTTTGATGCGAAACGTCCTGTTGTCCTGCAGCTCGTCGACGTCCACGTTATGGAGCGACGTCGTGGTGATGAATACCTGCATCTCCCGTTTCTTCAAAAACTCCATCAGGTTGCGGTTGCGCTCCCGGTCCAGTTCGCTGGTCATGTCGTCCAGCAGGAGAACCGGCGGCGCCTCGAAGCACCTGGTGATATGTTCTATCTCCGCCATCTTGAGCGCCAGCACGAAGGAGCGCTGCTGTCCCTGGGAGGCATACTGTCTGGCGCTGCGGCCGTTGAGGCCGAAGTAAAGGTCGTCGCGGTGAGGGCCGATGGCAGTGGAGCCGCGCCTTCTCTCCTCCGCAGCATGCGCCCTGAGGGCCTGGTTGAGAGCCCCGGCCGGATCTTCGGTGAAAAGCCGCGCGTCCACCCCATGCAGCCGGTACTCGATCTGAACCGTCTCTTCGTTTCCTGATATCTCGCTGTAAAACCCCTGCAGCAGCTTCCCTATACGGTCGAGGTAGGCCTTTCTCCGCTCGATCACCAAAAGCGCCGCCTGTATCAGCTGCTCGGTCCAGACCTCTATCCCCGTGGTCTCGTTCACCTTCAGGAGGGCGTTGCGGTTCTTCAGGATCTTTGCGTAGTCGTGGTACGCGGTCAGGTAGCCGAGGTCGCAGGTGAAAACCGCCCGGTCCAGGTACCTGCGCCGGAGGTCCGGTCCGCCGCGCACCATGGAGATTTCTTCCGGGGTGAAGAGCACCACGTTCAGGTTGCCGAAGAAGTCGTCCAGCCTGGTCATCAGCTTGGCGTCGACCTTCGCCTTTTTCCCCTGCTTCTCGATGAGAACCGCGATTTCCCGCCGGACCTGGTCCCGTTCCACGGTCCCTTTCACCAGCGCAAACTCGCCTCCGAACGCGATCAGCTCCGCATTTCGCGCCTGCTTGAACGACTTCATGGTAGCTAGGAGGTAGATCGACTCCAGCAGGTTGGTCTTGCCCTGGCCGTTATTACCGTAGAAAACGTTGAACTTCTTGCCTGGCGCAAGTTCTATGTTCTGCAGGTTGCGGAAGGAAGCAAGTTTGAGCTTTATCAATTTCATCTGAAATCTAGATTAACTTAAGATTAAGATTGAGATTAAGGAAACCTGGCTGTTACAGTAAATGATCAATAGCTCCGCCTGATGTTTCAGTTTTCTTAATCTTTATCTCAATCATAATCTGTTTTTCTAGAGCCTCATCGGCATGATGACTGCCAGGAACTCCTCCTCTGCCGCTGCCTTCATGATGACCGGAGAGAGTTCGTCCTTGAGCTTCAATTCCACTTCGCGCTGCTCCATTACCGACAGGACGTCGATCAGGTACTTGGCGTTGAAGCGGGCCGAGATGTTGTTGCCTTCGTACTGGACCTCGATCTCTTCTCTTGCCTCGCCGAGTTCCGGGTTGCTGGACGAGATGATCACCAGCTCGGGGTTCACGTCTATCTTGACCCCCTTGAACTTTTCGCTGGAGAGGATCGCCATCCTTTTCAGCGAGTGCAGAAATTTGTCGCGGTTTATCTGTACGATCCGGTCGTTGCTGGCGGGGATCACCTTGGTGTAGTCCGGGAATTCACCGTCGATGAGCCGCATAACCACCACCGTGTTTCCTTTCTTGATCACCGCGGAGTTGTCCATGAAGCCGAGCATGATCTCGCCGTCTTCCTCCTCCACCATCTTTTTCAGCTCGAAGATACCCTTCTTGGGGAAGATGACCCCTTTTGAGAGCTCGGAAGTGATGTTCCCGGTGATTGTTTTCTGAGAGACGGATAGTCGGTGACCGTCGGTCGCCACCATCTTGAGTACGTTCTCTCCGTTTTCATCGAACGCCTTGATGAAGACGCCGTTTAAGTTGTACTTGGTCTCGTCATAGCAGATTGCATAGGAGGTCTTCTCGATCATGTCCGCGAGGATCTCGTTCTTGAAGACCAGGAAGCTTTCTTCCTTCACCTTGGGGAAATAAGGGAACTCATCGGATGAAAGCCCGACTATGTTGAATCGCGCCTTGCCACAGGTGATCTCGACCCAGTCGTTGTCCTTGGTGGTGAAGTGAATCTCCTCGTCCGGCATCTCCTTTACGATCTCGTAAAGCTTTTTGGCTGAAACGGTGATCTTTCCTTCCCTGATGACAGCCGTGGGGTAGGAACTCTTCATGCCTACCTCGAGATCGGTGGCCGTGATGAAGAGCTGGTCGTTTTGAACCTCCAGCAGTGCGTTGGAGAGAATCGGCATGGTATTGCGTTTTTCTACGATACCCTGAATTCTCTGGAGGGCTTTCATAAAAATCTCTTTGCTGATTCTGAACTCCATGTGTCCCCCGGTTCTTTTTCTATTATGTTTTTAAAGTTTTTAAAGTAGTAGTAGATAGTGGCCTGTTGATAAGTGGACAAGCCCTCTTACCCTTTGAAAAGCCGCCGTTTTTTGCTCTGGAAAGTCACAGGCATAATCTGTTGAGTTTGGTTCGTTTCTGCACAGGCCATTTTGACACCGCGCTGAAGGGGGAAGTTATGCACAGTTTTCCCCTTTATGTGAACAGCTTTTTCCTTATGTCTTCCACAGTCGCCTTAAACTCATCGTCACCCGCGATCTGCTTCTCAATCTTTTTCACCGAATGGATGATGGTGGAGTGGTCCTTCCCGCCGAACTTCTCGCCTATTTCCGGGTAGGACGCCTTGGTGAGCTCGCGGCAGATGTAGATCGCTATCTGGCGCGGGACCACGAGGGTCTTGATCCTTTTGTCGGATTTCAGTTCGGATACCTTGATGCGGAAGTGCTCCGCCACTGTCTTCTGTATCATCTCGACGGTGATGTCACGGGTCTTCTCGACGATGATGTCCTTCATCACCTCGCGGGCCATGCTGAGCGTTATCTCCTGGCCGGTGAGGCTTGCAAACGCCTCCAGCCTGATCAGCATCCCTTCCAACTCGCGGATGTTGCTGTTCGCGCCTTCCGCTAGAAAGAGAGCCACGTCGTCGGGGAGGTTGACCGCGTGCATGTCGGACTTCTTCTTGAGAATGGCGACCTTGGTCTCCACCCCCGGCGGCTGGATGTCGGCGATCAGCCCCCATTCGAAACGGCTTCTCAACCGCTCCTCGAGCCCTGGGATGTCCTTCGGGAACTTGTCGGAGGTGACCACGATCTGCTTGTGCGACTCATAGAGCGCATTGAAGGTGTGGAAGAACTCTTCCTGCGTGGCCTCTTTTCCGGCCATGAACTGTATGTCGTCGATGAGCAGCAGGTCCATTTTCCGGAACTTGTTGCGGAACTCGTCCATCTTCTTGTAGCGGAGCGAGTTGATCATCTCGTTCATGAACTTCTCGGAGGAGTAGTAGCAGATCTTCGCCTTCGGGTTCTTGGCCAGGATATGGTTGCCGATGGCGTTGACCAGGTGCGTCTTCCCAAGGCCTACACCGCCGTAGATGAAAAGCGGGTTGTAATTGGTGGCCGGCTTGTTCGCCACCGCCTGGGAGGCTGCATAAGCGAACTGGTTGCTAGGACCCGAGACGAAAGATTCGAAGGTGTACTTGGGGTTCAGATTGGGAACCAGCTCCTTCTTCTCCTTTTCTCTATCCTTCTCTTTTTCCTTGTCCTTATCCTTTTCTTTCTCCCTGGCAGGCTTGGCCTCTTTTTCGGGCTTTGCCTCGTGAGCTGCCTCCGGCTTCTCTTCGGCAACATGGAACTCTATCTGGTAGCTTTTGCCGTTGACCGCGGAGATGGCTTCCTTGATCATGGCCAGATATTTGTCAGTAACCCACTTTTGAAAGAATGAACTGGGGACTTCGAGGACTATGGTGTCAACGGTGGCGCCCAGAAACTTCAATGGGTCGATCCACGTACTGTATGTCTGTTCGGTTAGTACTTGCTTAAGATTTGCCTGGGCTTCCAGCCAAATATTTTCCATGGAGAGAGGCCTTTTTTTTCACTGTTTTTAAACAGATTTATCAACAACTGTTGATAATAAATAAGATAGGTAAATACAGTAGGTTATCGAGTTTTACACAGACTAAGCCGATGTTAATTTTTTTGCAGCCGCAGACTATCAGAGCAGGCCCGTTTTTGCAAGGCAAAACTTGACTTTGGAAAAACACCTTGACATAGATTGTCGTTTATGTTTAAGTTCGACACTTGCCTTTAAAAGTACTGATTACCATAACGTTTAAGGAGTAGATAAAGATGAAAAGAACCTTCCAGCCCAGCAACACCTCCAGGAAAAGAACCCACGGTTTCTTGGTACGTATGGCCACCAAGAACGGCCGTCTCGTCATCAAGAGGAGAAGGGCCAAAGGGCGCAAGCGTCTTTCCGTAAGCATCGCCACCAAATAGTTTTCCTGTTTGACCAGCTCCAATTTTCCCAAGGCCGAACGCCTTTTAAGGCGTCCCGAGTTCCTGCAGTTCAACGAAGGTGCATCGAAGCTGCATACGCAGTACTTCCTTGTGCTGTTGAAACGCAATGAAGGTACGGGTACGAGGGTTGGGTTTACCGCGAGCAAGAAGGTAGGGAACGCCGTAGTCCGGAACAGTATCAAGAGAAGGCTACGGGAGTTTTACAGGCAGAATAAGTCTCTTTTTATCTCGGCTGACATCAACATAGTTGCCAAGAAAGGGGCGGACGTGCTTGACTTTCACCAGATTTCAACAGAGCTCGCAGCCGCCTTCGGGCGGCTGCGAAAAAAGTATGCTTAAAGAGATATTCATAGGCCTTGTAGTTTTCTACCAGAGGTTCATCTCTCCACTCAAGGCCCCTTCCTGCCGTTTTTACCCTACCTGTTCGCATTACTCCTTACAAGCATTGGAAAAGTACGGTCCCGTAAAGGGGTTGTGGTTGACGGCCGCTCGTGTACTGAAGTGCCACCCGTTTCATCCGGGGGGGTACGATCCGGTTAAATAGTCTCTTCAGGAGAATTTCATGGAAAAACGTCTCATCATAGCGGTACTCCTCTCCATCGGGGTCCTCTACGCTTACTCTTTCATTTTCCCGACGCCCAAACCGGTACCGGCGCCAGGCGCCAAACAGGCAGCCATGAGCTCCGCTACCGCGCCAGCACCGGCGGCAGTTGCACCGACCGCAGGTACCGCGCCCGTCGCTGTGCCTGCACCGCAGGCGGGGCAGGCGCCAGCTGTTGCCAAGGACGTCACCGTCGATACCGATCTCTACACCGCCGTGTTCTCCACCCAAGGGGGCGGCCTGAAGAAGTTCGTCCTCAAGAAGTACAAGGAGACTTCCGGCCCCCATGGAAAGGACATCGTCCTGGTCAACGAGACCGCAGCCAACCGCTATGCGCTTCTCAGCGACTCCAGGGAGTTCGGCATCTCCCCTGACGCCCTTTACAGCGCAAGCACCGGTGAGGTCAAGGTCACGAACGGCGGCAAGGGATCGCTTGAATTCTCCACCACCACTTCGCAGGGGATCACCTTCAGGAAGGTTTATACCTTTTCCGGCGACGCCTACCGCATCGACCTTACCGAGGAAGTCCAGAACCTAGGGAATGTGGCGCTGACCGGGGCCATGCATACGCTGCAGACCTCTCGCGTCGTAGAAGCGAAGAAGGAGGGGAGGTACGAAGTTCATGCACCCTCGACCCTAAGCGAAGGGAAGGTGAAGGTCGACAAGCTGGACGACCTGCTCAAGAACCCGGTGCAGTACGGGAAGGACATCGCTTGGTCCGCGTTTGCCGACAAGTACTTCATGGACGGCATCATCGCCGACAAAGGGAGCATCAGCCAGGTTCGCATCACGCGCCCGGCCAATGACGCCATTCAGCGCGACATCGTTTCGCCCACTGTCACCGTGGCACCTGGTCAGCGTTCCGCTGTAAATTACGCCGTCTACTATGGCCCGAAGGATCTCGACATCCTGAAGCTGCAGGGTGACCGTCTGGATGAAGTAATAGACTACGGCTGGTTCGGTCCTATTGCGAAGCCGCTGGTTCATTCACTCAAATTCCTTTACAAGTACACCGGCAACTACGGCATCGCCATTATCATCATCACCTTCATCCTGAAACTTGTCTTCTTCCCGCTCACCCACAAGAGCTACAAGTCGATGAAGGACATGCAGAAGCTGCAGCCCAAGATGACTGAGCTGAAGGAGAAGTTCAAGAACGATCGCGATGCAATGAATCGCGCCGTGATGGAACTGTACAAGACCCACAAGGTGAATCCTCTCGGTGGCTGCCTTCCGATGCTGGTGCAGATTCCTGTATTCTTCGGACTCTACCGCGCGCTGATGTACTCCATCGAACTGCGCCACGCGCCCTTTTACCTCTGGATCACCGACCTCTCCGCCAAGGACCCGTACTACGTGACCCCGATCATCATGGGCGCCACCATGTTCATCCAGCAGAAGATGACCCCGACCAACATGGATCCGGTGCAGGCCAAGATGATGCTCATGCTTCCCATCGTCTTCACCTTCATGTTTCTGAACTTCCCGTCCGGCCTTGTTATCTACTGGCTGGTGAACAACGTGCTGACCATCGCGCAGCAGATGTATATCAACAAAGCCGTAGCAGACTAACCGGCATCAGGTACAGCAAATGTATGTCCGCGACACAATTGCAGCAATCAGCACTTCGGTAGGGGAAGGCGGCATCGGGATCGTCAGGATCAGCGGCCCCGCAGCTCTGCAGATCGCCCGGAGCATCTTCAACGCCAAATCGAACGGTGGCCTAAAAAGCCACCGTTTTTCTTATGGTGAAGTGGTACAGCCCGGAACCGGCGACCTGGTGGACGAGGCCATGGCCGTATATATGAAGGCGCCCAACTCCTACACCCGCGAGGACGTGGTCGAGATACAGTGCCACGGCGGCACCTTGGTGGTCTCCCGCATACTGTCGCTGATCATCTCCCAAGGGGCGCGCCCGGCTGAGCCAGGCGAGTTCACCAAGCGTGCCTTCCTCAACGGGCGCATCGATCTGGTGCAGGCAGAAGCCGTGATGGACGTCATATCCAGCCGTACCGATGCGTCGTTGGCACTGGCCCAGCATCAGCGGGAAGGGCTCCTGTCGCGGCGCATCTCAACGGTGAAAGAAGGGATAGTTTATGCGCTGGCCTATGTCGAGGCGTTGATCGACTTTCCCGAGGATGACGTGAATGTCGCTGTAGAGACCGACGTGTTGGGCAAAGTGGCCCCCGCGCTGGCTGAACTAGATGCCCTGATCGCCGGGTTCGACGAGGGGAGGGTGCTACGCGACGGTGTGTCCGTGGTTATCGCCGGCAAGCCCAACGTAGGAAAGTCGAGCCTGCTCAACACGCTATTAAAGGAAAAACGCGCCATCGTCACCTCCGTTCCCGGCACCACCAGGGACCTCATCGAGGAGGTGGTCAACATAAACGGCCTCCCTGTGAAGCTCCTGGACACCGCCGGGATCCGCGAGTCCGAAGACCAGGTAGAGCAGGAAGGCGTGCGCCTTTCACTGGACCGTATTCCCAAGGCGGACCTTGTTCTTTTTGTCATCGACGGGTCGTCCGCTTTTGAGGATGAAGACGCCGCCATCCTGGAGGCCATCGGATCGAAGAGCTGCATCGTGGTGCGCAACAAGTCCGACCTGCCGCTGGCGGTGGAGCTTCCCTCCGGCTGCTTCGCTCCGGTGGTCGCTATCTCCACCCACACTGGAGACGGCGTCCCTCAACTGCGTGACGCCATCACCAACGCCTTCATGCACGGGCACGCCATAGATGGTCGCGAGTTTGTAGCCCTCTCCAAGGCGCGGCATCGCGATGCGCTCTTGAAGGCGAGGGAGTCGCTGCAATCGTTCGTAGCGAACCTGGAGTCCGGGGTGAATATGGAGCTTCTCCCCGTCGATCTGCGCGATGCGCTGGACGCGGTAGGGGAGGTCACCGGCGAGACTACGGCGGACGACGTACTGGACCGGATTTTCTCCAGCTTCTGTATTGGGAAGTAGATCTATTAGTGTGTAACATCTCGGGATGGTTCAGGATTTCTAGTTTGTTTAACGTGGAACATAGCTTTGGAACCTATGCTGATAGTTTGCTGGCTCCAGAGCACGATATGAAGGATACGGTACGGTGAAGTTTGCAACGTGGGAAGCTGCCAGGATATTTATAGTCGTTGTTTTCACGCTGTGAGCGCACGCCGGTTGCGCCGTTAGACCTAATGTTCCACGTGGAACAATTCAGTTTAAATCCCTCTGCGACCTCAGCGTCCTCTGCGGCAAATAAGTCTCAGGCATCAATGGAGTAAGGTTTTGATAGTTTACGATAAGACATATGACGTGATCGTGGTCGGTGCCGGTCATGCCGGGTGCGAGGCCGCTCTGGCCGCTGCCCGCATGGGGCGTTCCACCCTTATGCTCACCATCAACCTGGACGCCATTGCGCTCATGTCCTGCAACCCGGCCATCGGTGGCCTGGCGAAGGGGCACCTGGTTAAGGAGATCGATGCACTGGGCGGGGAGATGGGGCGGAACATCGACGCTACCGGAATTCAGTTCCGCGTGCTCAACACCAAGAAGGGCCCAGCGGTGCGCGCCTCCCGCGCACAGGCCGACAAGCAGTTGTACCGCCTGCGCATGAAGCACGTCATGGAGCAGCAGGATAACCTGGATCTGAAGCAGGTGGAGGTCACTGACCTGTACCTGGAAGAGGGCTCGGTTGCAGGGGTGGACACCAAGGGCGGAGTGAGGTACCTAAGCAGGACCGTTGTTCTCACCACCGGTACCTTCATGCGCGGGCTTATCCATATCGGTCTTGTCCATTACCCGGGCGGCAGGGCAGGGGACCTTCCCTCCATCGGCCTTTCGGACGGCTTGAAGGACGTGGGCTTCGAGGTGGGAAGGTTGAAGACCGGTACTCCCGCCCGCCTGGACGGCAGGACCATCGACTTCGACAGGCTTGAGGCGCAGCACGGGGACGAGAATCCGATCCCTTTCTCTTTCTCCACCGAAAGGATCGAGCAGCCGCAGGTTCCCTGCCACGTTGCCTATACGAATCCAAAGTCCCACGACATCATCCGCTCCGGGCTGGACCGCTCGCCGCTTTACGCCGGTATCATCGAGGGGATAGGCCCCCGGTATTGCCCCTCCATCGAAGACAAGGTGGTCCGCTTCCCCGAGAAGGACAGGCACCAGACCTTCATCGAACCGGAAGGGCGCGAGACGGTCGAGGTGTACCCGAGCGGGATGTCGACCTCGCTTCCCATCGATATCCAGTGGGCCTTCTACCGCAGCATCGAAGGGCTTGAGCGGGTGGAGATCATGCGCCCGGCCTACGCGATCGAGTACGACTACGTCAACCCGATCCAGTTGCACGCCTCGCTGGAGACGAAGCTGGTCCGCAACCTGTACAACGCCGGGCAGATCAACGGCACCTCGGGGTACGAGGAAGCGGCTGCCCAGGGTCTTATGGCAGGGATCAACGCGGCGCTCAGGGTGCAGGGGAAGGAACCGCTGGTGCTGAGTAGGAGCGAGGCGTACATAGGCGTCATGATAGACGACCTGGTGACGCTTGGCACCAAGGAGCCGTACCGCATGTTCACCTCGCGCGCCGAGTACCGGCTGCTGCTGCGCGAGGACAACGCGGATCTCCGTCTGCGGGAGAAGGGGCACGACATCGGGCTGGTTCCCGAGAGCCTGTACCACTCTTTCCTGGCCAAGAAGGAACTGATCGACTCGGAACTGGATCGGCTATCGAGGGAGAGATTGACGCCGTCGGCAGCAGGTGAGGAACTTCTGCAGGAGTGGGATCTGGTCGGGATCCAAAATGCCATCAGTTATGAGCAGCTGCTGCGTCGTCCCGATTTCACCTGCAGCGACCTCTCCAGGATTTACCCGGAGATTATGAAGTTGCCGGAAACGGTGCGCGAACAGCTTGAGATCCAGATCAAATACAAGGGATACATCGAGCGCCAGCTGGAGCAGGTAGCTCGCGCGGCGAGACTGGAGAGCACCACGATTCCCGCGGACATGGACTACAGCACCGTTCCGAGCCTTTCCGCCGAAGTGCGCGAGAAGCTGGTCCGGTTCCGGCCGGACACGCTGGGACAGGCGTCCCGCATCCCTGGGGTGACGCCGGCGGGGATCACCATCCTCTCCATCGCGCTCAAAGCGAGGTACGGCAGATGATACAGAGCGCGAAAGACCTCCTGAAAAAGGGCGCCGCCGAGCTGGGCGTGCAGCTCGACTCGGCGCAGTTGGAGAGCCTGAACCTCTTCGCCGAGGAGCTCAAGAAGTGGAACCGGAAGATTAACCTTACGGCCATCACCGGCGACGAGGATATCGCCCTCAAGCATCTGGTCGATTCGTTGAGCCTCCTCAAGGCGGTGCGCGGCCCCGGGCGCCTGCTCGATATCGGCTCGGGCGGGGGCTTTCCCTGTATCCCGGTGAAGATCGTACAGCCTGACCTGGAGATGGTTTCTGTGGATGCCGTGGTGAAGAAAATCAGTTTCCAGAAGCAGGCGGTGCGGCTTCTGAACCTTACGGGCTTCACCGCGCTGCATGTGCGGGCGGAGACGCTGGCGCAGGAGTATGCTGCCAGCTTTGACTGGGTTGTATCCAGGGCGTTCTCCGACATTCCCTCCTTCGTCGCCATGGCGCTGCCGGTTCTGAAACCGGAGGGACGCATCGTCGCCATGAAAGGGCGCAGCGCTGCCGAAGAGGTGGAAGGAGCGAAGGACAAACTCGACGCTCTCGGCACCGGCGTACTCGAAATCATTGATTTTGCCCTTCCCGGCACCGGCGACGCCAGATCGTTGGTTATAATAGGGCGAAACTAGGTTAATAATTGTTAATATTTTATCTAATGAGCAAAAAGCAGTCATAAATGGACGACAGATTAAAAGATGAGCCATGGGTTGGGGAGATGTGAGATCGACCGTTTTTGACTGCTTTTTGAAAGCCTAATTTTTGTGCAATTTGGCTGAGTGAGGCCCTCAGAGCTGGTTCAAACTCTTCAGGTTTAATTTTCCGGAGAGCGGAGACTGTCTCACATTTGTTTAGAATCTACTAACGACGTGAAGTGACTGTCGGCGAGCAACTGCTTGAGGGTCTAGTGGAAGGTATCGAAACCAAGAATTCTTCTCTGCTGGCGATAGTGGATAGATAATTGGAAATTGCACACTCAGCAAGGCTGTTTTTGGACATAGTAAAAAACTGTTTCAGTAGTCGCCTTATCCCCTCTTTTGATGGAAACCTCTGAGTGAACCCCGGAATTCTTAGCCCTTTCCGGGAGCAATAATTTTGACAACTGCATCTTTTGTATGTTAGAAATAAAAACTTTTTTTGTTTACGCCGTAGATTTTGAAAGAGATCTAAGGGGGACGAGAACATGCATCATTTCCAATATAAAGGTGAAGAGCTGTTCGCAGAAGACGTGGCGATAAAGGATATTGTCGCCGCCGTCGGCAGCCCCGTCTATATCTATTCAAAGGCGACGCTGGAAAGACACTACAAGGCCATGGACGATGCCTTCGCCCAGGCACCTCATACCATCTGCTACTCCGTCAAGGCCAACTCCAACCTCGCTGTGCTGAAGACCTTCATCAACCTGGGGGGCGGGGTCGACATCGTCTCCGGCGGAGAACTTTACCGTGCGCTCGCCGCGGGGGTGGACCCGAAGAAAGTGGTCTACTCCGGGGTGGGCAAAAGGGACGACGAGATCGCCTACGCGCTGGAGAGCGGAATACTGATGTTCAACGTTGAGTCCGAGCAGGAACTGGACCGCATCAGCGATGTCGCCGGCCGTATCGGCAAGAAGGCGGGTATCGCCATCCGCGTGAACCCGGACGTCGACCCTCAAACCCATCCGTACATCACCACGGGCCTGAAGAAGGCCAAGTTCGGCATAAACATCGAGCGCGCCCTGGAGCAGTACCAGCGCGCCAAGGGACTCGCCAACATAGAGATACTGGGCATTGACTGCCACATCGGCAGCCAGCTCACCAAGGTCTCTCCCTTTGTCGACGCCATCAAGAAGCTGAAAAGGCTCCTGGACGGCGTGAGGGGGATGGGGATCGACATCAAATATCTCGATCTTGGTGGCGGCCTCGGCATCCAGTACGACGACGAAGCACCACCGCTGCCTGCAGATTACGGCTCCTCCATCCAGGAAGAGACCAAGGATCTCGGGCTGCACCTAATTTTCGAGCCAGGGAGGAACCTAGTAGGCAATGCCGGCATTTTGGTCGGCAAATGCCTCTACACTAAAAAAGGCGAGGAAAAAAACTTCGTCATCGTGGATGCCGGCATGAACGACCTGGCCCGTCCGTCTCTCTACGGCTCCTTCCACGGCGTCAGGCCGGTCTTCAGGAACCAGGACGGCGTGATCGAAGGCGATATCGTCGGTCCCATCTGCGAATCGGGCGATTTCCTGGTGAAAGAGCGCGAGATACCGAACTTCCGTCAGGGCGACCTGATTGCATTCATGTCGGCCGGCGCCTACGGCTTCACCATGAGCAGCAATTACAACAGCCGCCCCCGCGCCGCCGAAGTCATGGTCGACGGGGGCAAGTTCGAAGTGGTGCGCGACCGGGAGAAGCTGGAGGACCTGGTCCGGGGCGAGCGCGTTCCGTCCTTTCTTTAAGAGGCTCCGCTCGCTTGACGCTTCGAGCCCCGATGGAGCCGCGGCAAAACTGTCGCGGCGCCGCGGAGCTCTAACAATTTCAATAACCGTTAGCAGTCATACAAGGAGGTAGCACATGTTCCAAGGAAGCATCGTAGCCATCGTCACCCCATTCAAAAACGGAGCGGTGGACGAAGAGAAACTGCGCGAGCTTGTGGAATTCCAGATAGAGAACGGTACCGACGCAATCGTTCCCTGCGGCACGACCGGCGAGTCTTCCACCCTCAGCTATGTCGAGCACGACCGTGTCATCCAAGTCGTGGTCGAGCAGGTCAACAAAAGGGTTCCGGTCATCGCCGGCACGGGGTCCAATTCGACCCACGAGGCGATCGAGATCACCCAGCACGCCAAGGAGCTGGGCGCGGACGGCGCGCTCCTGGTGACCCCGTACTACAACAAGCCTTCCCAGGAAGGGCTGTTCCGTCACTACAAAGCGGTTGCCGATGCCGTAGCGCTCCCCCAGATCCTTTACAACGTACCGGGCCGCACCGGTGTCAACCTGTTGCCGGAAACGGTGGCGAGGCTGTCCGTGCACCAGAATATCGTGGCGATCAAGGAGGCAACCGGCTCGCTGCAGCAGGCTTCCGAGGTGCTCGCCCTTTGTGGGGACAAGATCGACGTTCTTTCCGGTGACGACTTCATCACCCTCCCCATCATGGCCGCAGGTGGTAAAGGTGTCATCTCCGTAACCGCCAACATCATGCCGAAGGAAGTCTCTTCGCTGGTCGACGCGTTCAACGCCGGCAACATGGAAGAGGCGCGCAGGTTGCACCTGTACCTGCTGAAGATCTCCAACGCGATGTTCATCGAGAGCAACCCGGTGCCGGTCAAGGCCGCCGTTTCCCTCATGGGCAAATGCAGCTCCGAGGTCCGCCTGCCGCTCGCCCCGCTGATGGAGGCGAACCTGGCCAAGTTGACCGCCATCATGAAGGAATACAAGCTCATCTAGCATTCCTGGGGGACTGGCTCCGCAAGGTGCCTGTCCCCCAGGAACCCCTGGAATTCTGTCCCCCTAGAGCCTAGTGAAGTAGCTGAAAATCCCCTGAGTACCCCTTTGTAAAAGGGGAATTGATCAGGAATAGATTTTATTTACGGAGACAACCTAATGGTAAAAATAGCTGTTTGCGGAGCTGCCGGACGCATGGGCGGGCGGATCATCGCAGCCGTCAAGGAAGCAGAAGGGGTCGAGATCTGCGGCGCTCTGGAGCGCCCGGGGCACCCGATGGTGGGGCAGGACGCCGGCTACAACGCGGGGCTGGGCGCCATCGGCGTCGCCATCAGCGACGACTTGAACGCCGTGGTTCAGGCGTGCGACGTCCTGATCGACTTCACCGCTCCGAAGGTCTCCCTGAAGAACCTCGAAGTCTGCGCGCTCTACGGCAAATCCATCGTGATAGGCTCCACCGGGTTCACCCCCGAGGAGCGGGCCCTGGCTGCGGAACTTGCCCGCGAGATCCCGGTGATCATCGCACCGAACATGTCGGTGGGCGTCAACGTCTGCTTCAAGGTGCTGGCTGACGTCGCCAAGATTCTCGGCGAAGACTTCGACGTCGAGATCGTCGAGTCGCACCACCGCCTGAAGAAGGATTCCCCCTCCGGGACCGCGGTAAGGATGGGAGAGGTGGTAGCCAGCGCGCTGGGGCGCGACTACAACAAGGTCGCCAACTACCACCGCGAGGGGATCTGCGGCGAGCGCACCCATGACGAGATCGGGATGCAGACCGTGCGCGGCGGCGACATCGTCGGCGAGCACACTGTCTTCTTCATCGGGATGGGTGAGCGCATCGAGATTACCCACCGCGCCCACACCCGGGACATGTTCTCCAGGGGTTCGGTGCGTGCCGCCAAATGGGTGGTCACTGCCAAGCCGGGCGTCTACGACATGCAGGACGTGCTGGGACTGAGATAGATAAGAAAATTTTCTGGAGGAAGATGTGGCAAAAATTAACGACAACTACCTGAAACTTAAAGCAGGATACCTTTTCCCCGAGATCGGCCGCCGCGTGCGCGCCTTCGCCGCTGCAAACCCGGAGGCGAAGGTGATCCGCCTTGGGATCGGCGACGTGACCCAGCCGCTTACTCCGACCATCCTCAAGGCGTTTCACGATGCGGTGGACGATCTCGCCAGCGAGAACTCCTTCATGGGTTACGGTCCGGAGCAGGGGTATGACTTCCTGATCGACGCCATCATCGAGAAGTCCTACAAACCTTTGGGCGTCGACCTGAAGACCACGGAGATGTTCATCTCCGACGGCTCCAAGTGCGACTGCGCCAACATCCTCGACATCTTCGCGCTCGACAACACCGTCGCCATCGGTGACCCGGTCTACCCGGTCTACAACGACACCAACGTCATGATCGGCCGCACCGGCGATGCCGACGACAAGGGGTACTACAAGGGGCTGGTCTACATGCCCTGCACCGAAGAGAACGGCTTCTTCCCGGCGTATCCGAAGGAGAAGGTGGACATGATCTACCTCTGCTTCCCGAACAACCCCACCGGCGCCGTGGCGACCAAGGAGCAGTTGAAGGGGTGGGTCGATTACGCGCTGGCCAACGACTCCATCATCCTGTTCGATGCGGCTTACGAGGCGTTCATCACCGACCCCTCGATTCCGCATTCCATCTACGAAGTCGAAGGGGCTAAGAAGTGCGCCATCGAGTTCCGCTCCTTCTCCAAGACTGCCGGCTTCACCGGCGTTCGTTGTGGCCTGGTAGTAGTTCCCGACGAGCTCGAAGGGACGACTTCCAACGGCGAGAAGTACAGCTTCAACAAGCTCTGGCTGCGCCGTCAGACCACCAAGTTCAACGGGGCTTCCTACCCTGTGCAGAAAGCGGCCGCCGCAGTTTACACCGAGCAGGGTTGGAAAGAGACCCAGGCCAACATCGATTACTACATGGAGAACGCGCGCATCATCCGCGAAGGTCTCTCAGCGGCCGGGGTTACCGTGTACGGCGGCGTCAACGCTCCTTACATCTGGCTCAAGACCCCAGCCGGGCTCACCTCCTGGGACTTCTTCGACAAGCTTTTGAATGACTGCCACGTAGTCGGCACCCCCGGCAGCGGCTTTGGTCCCAGCGGCGAAGGGTACTTCCGCCTCTCGGCCTTCGGCAACCGCGACAACGTCGTCGAGGCTGTCGAAAGGATCAAGAAGAACCTCAAGAAGTAGCAAGGTCACGGCAGAGATACAAAAAAAGGCGGCCCCCGCTAGGATGGGGCCGCCCTTTTGTTTGTAGGTAGCATCAAAAGCTCTCACCACAGAGGGTCACAGAGGAATCACAGAGGAAAAGTCAAGGCTTTAAGATAAACCTTTTGGTTGTACCCGGTTCTGGTTATCCTCTGTGTTCCTCCGTGTCCTCTGTGGTGCATGCCTTTTCTTCGGTTTACGCAGCCGCCTTGACCATGCGCACCAACTCGCGGCAGAAGGCGGGCAGATCGTCGGGTTTTCTTGAGGTGATCAGGTTTCCGTCCACTATCACCTCGACATCCTGGTACTGCGCCTGGGCGTCCCGCAGTTCAGGGGCCACCGACTCATAGCAGGTCGCCTTGCGCCCCTTCAGCAGTCCGGCAGAGATCAGGATCTGCGGGCCGTGGCAGATGGCGGCCACTGGTTTGGACGCCGACATGAAGGCGCGGGCGATTTCATGGACCGCCGGGCTGTTGCGGATGGCCGCGGGCGCTTTGCCGCCAGGGAGTACCAGGACCGCGTAATCGGCCGGCGTCACCTCGTTGAACAGCTTGTTCACGGGCACTTCGTAACCGTGCTTACCGTGTATGGAACCCGCCTTTTCCGATGCCACGTCGACCGCATACCCGGCCTCGCGCAGTCTGTAAAGAGGAACCAGCAATTCGGTATCTTCGAAATTATCCGCACTTAAAATCAGGGCTTTCATGACTCCTCCTCTGCTCCGTTTAGTTAAGCTACCGCTGGCGGCAGGTCTGTGGTGAGCGGCGGAGATCAGTTTACCATGCCTTTTCTTAGTGTAACCCAATGTTTGACGGGGAGAGGAGAGAATTTTGGCGGGATTGGAATGCGTGCCGGGACTACTTGAGGACGGTGTAACCGGTCTTGGGATCCCAACGGTACCCTTTGCCGGTCCAGATCGCTTCGATGGTCTTCCAGTCCAGCCCGAGCCCCTTCATCTCGTCGCAGACGTAGTAGGCCGGCATGATCTCGTCGTCGTCGATGCGTCCGTCGCCGTTGGCGTCTGCCCAGTGGTACGGGCCGATGCGAACCTCGCTGCCGCCGCCGACCTCTTCGGTCCGGTTGGCGCCTCCTCCGTGCAGCACGATCTCCCCCTTTACCTTGACGTCCTTGCCCTGCGCGAAGGGGGCAGGGGTTCGCACCGAGTACGAGATGGTAACGGGGCTTCCTCCACCGGGAACCAGCCATTTGAGGCTCGACCCGGCAGGTTCGGCCGCGGAATTAGGGGGAACCGAACTCACCAGCCGCATCCCGTCGGGAAGTTTCTCCTTGAGGATGAACCCGAACGGGGCGGCAGGCAGGCGTGTGACCTTGACCTGCACCGGGATGACCTCTCCCGGCGCTGCGTAGCGCGGCAGCCAGCGCACTGCTTTTGGAGCGGAGGAGGGGGTGCGGGCGAGAATGACGACAACGAGAAGCAGCAGGAGCGCGGCCAGGCCAAAGAGGATAAGGAGCTTCGTCCGGCGCGGGGAGGGGGGAGGGAACTCAGTGCCGGGTTCGTCCTCGGGGACAGGTGCTTCGTCGCGCAGGATATCCCCGAGCGGGACCTCAAGGGCGTCGGCAAGCTTTTGGGCGTTTTCCCGCTTGATGGAGGGATAGCGGTTATTTTCCCACCGCGAGATGGTGTCGGTGGTTACTCCCACAACGTTGGCGACGTAGAGTTGGGTCAGCCTCTTCGCCTCGCGGACCGTCCTTATCCGGACCCCGTCTATGGCGACGCTTGCGGCGGATAACTTGTCGGCTCTGTCGTTTGCATCCATCATGCTGCCGGCTCCCCTGGCGTCATTTCAGCACCGTTTCCAGCCCGATGCGGGGTGTCCGGAACCCGACATCGGGTCATATTGCTATAGATGTCGATACCGGGGGCCCTCGTTCGATGCTATTTTTACCACAGTTCGGCAGCAAAAAACTCAAAAAAGAAAAGGGGTAACGAAATGAAAAAAGCAATCGCCGCAGTAGCTATGGTCATCTTCAGCGCGGGGGCAGTTCTGGCAGCGGATGTCATCACCCTCCCCGCCAAGAACGGGGACGTCACCTTCAACCACAAGAAACACCAGGACACCCTGAAGGACTGCAAGGCCTGCCATGAGAAGGGACCGGGCAAGATCGAGGGTTTCGGCAAGGATTTCGCCCACAAGACCTGTAAAGGATGCCACTCGGACAAGGGCGCAGGCCCGACCAAGTGCGGTGAGTGCCACAAGAAGTAATGGCGCTGCGCTGAACGCGAAAAATACCCCTCTCCATACGGCGAGGGGTATTTTTTTTGGCCTCTGAAGAGAGGGGGCAGAACTGGCGTCCCGCAGCCGGTCAGACCTGCGGCGGGGTGGCGAAGACCTCGTCTATGGCGTCGAAATCGAGCCTTTCCTCGGCTAGTGACTTGATGAGACGCAGCTTTTCCGTATCCCTTGCGGTGATCTTCGAGACGTCGTCGGTGATGATGCGGTAAAGGTCGGCCGTGCTCAGCTTGTCGGTGCGGAAATAGGGGATGTTGCTGCGGTCGATGATGCGCTGGGTGATGACGCTGACGTCGGAGATCCCGGGGATGACCAGACCCACGATCCGGGAACGGTATTCCGGCATCTGGTAGAGGTTGGCCAAGGTGACCAGGAGTTCGTCTCGGCTGCTGGTGACGAGCAACAGCGAGGAGTCGCGCAGCATTTCCGTGACGCGCTGGGTGGAGGCGGCGCCGATCTGCACGTGATGGATGATGCGCCGCACCTCGCGGCGGTTGCCGTGCAGCGGCAGGTCCAAAAGGCGCGCCACCCGGCTAAGCGTCGGGTTGGCGAGCACGGGTTTATAGTCGAACCCGCCCAACACCGAGAAGGGCTTTCCGGCGAAGGCGCGGGTGAGGTAGTCGAGGGTCTGCGCCCGCTTCTCGGCAAAGAGTTTGTTCACCAGCACCCCGCGCACCTCGGCTCCTTCCAACTTGAAGAGCGCGGTGTTCATGGCGATGGTGTCGATGACGTTGCCGACCCCGCCGCCGCTCACCATCAGGACCGGCGCGTTCAGCATCTTCGCGATGCGGGCGTTGGAGAGGTTCAGCACGGACCCGACCCCGGGATGCCCCGACCCTTCTATCACGATGAAGTCGCAGTGCTTCTCCAGTTCCGCGTAGCTGGCGAGGATCCGGTCGGGAAGCTCGTCCAGGGGGATCTTGCCGTCAATGGCCTGGCGCGAGGTGTCAGGGTGCACCACGACCGGGGACATGTAGGGGAGGTCCTTGTCGAGCCCGAACACCTGTGCGATGAGGGCGGCGTCCTTGTCGACGGACACCCCGCGCAAAAGGGCAGGCTTTGGCCCCAAAGGCTTCATGAAACCGACCCGCCCGTACTTCTTCTGGGCCAGGTGCAAAAGCGAGACGCTGATGGTGGTTTTGCCTATGTTCTGACCCGATGCCGCGATGAAGATCTTCCTGGCCATAATATCCCCCGGAATGGCTCATTAACGGCAGAGCCGCCCTCATAATCGTACCGATGCAGTCTCGTGTCAACACGAAAAAACTCATGAAGGGGCGAGGGGGAAACAGTAGGCTAGGAGGGATCAGAATGGGGATTGCGTTGCAGGTGCCACGGGCACTTGTTAAGCATCTGGGTCAGGGCGTAGAAGTAGACCTCGGCCCGCCCCTTCATGCTCTCGCAGTAATGCGGGTGCGGGTGCCGGGGGTTCCCCGTCATGTCGTAATGGGTGGCGTAGCATCCGCCGGCGCAGTCGTAGCGCAGCCAGCAGGAATGGCATGGGAGCTGGCCGTCGACCTCGAAGCCGGAAAGGGTGTCGTGCAGGGAGAGACCGCAGTCGACGCCAGCCTTCCCCATGGCGAAGTCGTCACGGTCCACGAAGGCGATGCAGGGGAAGATTTCTCCGCGGCTGTTGATGGCGAGGGTGTTGGTTCCGGCGCCGCACGGCTTGGTGAAGCGGCTGCCGCGCCTGATCCTCGTGATGTTGTCGAGGACGTTGGAGGCTAAGGGGATGTCGCGGGTTTCCTGGTAATGGCTGATGTAATCGACGTAGTAGTCGATGAACTCCCGGAGTTCGGTCAACTGCCGCTCCACCGGCACGTTCAGCTTTTCGAAGATGGGGTATTTGTGGTACCCGGGCTCATGGCAGTATTCCAGCTGGATCCGGCTCACCCCCAGCGTACTGAGCTGGCGGAAGGTCTCCAGGTAGCTGTCGGAGAACGCGGTCAGGGTGGCCCGGATGCCCAAGAGCTTCGGGTTGGGGAAGGCCTTCATGTTGTTGACGATGAGCTGCCAGGTGCTCTCGCCGTACTTTCCTGGTCTCTGGATGTCGTGGACCCGCTGGTTTCCGTCAAGGCTGACACCGATCTGGGTGAAGTAGCGTGCCAGGAACTGCGCTACCGGCCCCTCCAGCAGAGTGCCGTTGGTGTCCAGCGTGAGGTAGAAGTTCTTGCCCAGCCGCGCCTCGTGCTGCAGCAATTCCAGGGTTATCTTGGTCAGGATAGGAAAGTCAAGCAGCGGCTCGCCGCCGTAGAAGTTGATGAAAATCTTGTCTGCGGTGGATGCCTGAACCAGGTCCAGGATGAGCGTTATGGCACGCTGCGCCGACTTCTCTCCCATCAGATGCCCGGGTTTTCCGAAGGTTCCCCCGCAGTTCCAGCAGTAGCAGCACGCCATGTTGCAGTTCTGGGCCAGATAGATGGAGAAGGTCTGGAGGCAGTTTTCTCCCGGTTTGGTCTGCGGGTCCCGGGACACGGGAAGCGGAACCCCGAGCTCCTGGTGCAGCAAGTCGCAAAGCTCGGCATAAAGCGGCGCTTCACCGGCGGAAAGATGGCGTGGGGGGAGGCCTGGGGGGGGGAGTGTACCAAGCCCTGGTTGCGGCGGCCGGAGTTCAGTGAGCATCCGGGAGGCTATCTCGCTCAGTTGGTAGAGCCGCGCGGAGCGCGAGAAAAACAGGAAGTTGTCGCCGCCTTGCTCGAAGGCGTGATAGTCACTCATAATGGTTCTCTGCCCCTGGGCGGGTCACAGCGTTTCGCTGTACACCAGCAGCCTCGTCGGTACCATGCGCACCGAGTACTTCTTGTCCAGATCGAGGATGAACCAGACCCTGCCTGCGTGCTGCACCTTGAGGCGGGCTGCCTGGGAGAGGGGCGTAGCGTTTGCCTCGAATTCCTGAAGCATGGATTCAGGGATCACCCCCTCATCCAGTTTTGTCGCATGTTCCATGGTAACGGAAAAGGCATACCTGTCGTTGGTGGGAAGCGTCATGCAGACGTTGTTGTAGGCCCTGAAATTATCCATCTGCTGTGGGGTGATGCAGCTAGCCACCATCTGTTCCGGCGACCAGAACCGCGCGCGTTGCGCCTCGGGCGCATCGACTCCACCTTCCGACACGAGCTTTACATGCGTGGACGCGGAACCGGCTTCCCCCCCATGGTTGTTGTCTTCGCCCATTGCTCTCTCCTGTGGTCTTCGTCTGGTAAGCACCGTGGCCGCTATGCGTTGAAAGGACCGGCCAGCGGAACCTAATCGGGTGAGATTTTCTTCAAGGCTCAGGCTCGGGGTACACCGCTATGCGTGCCGCGACCCTTCTTGCCGAGAACCTGCGCTTAGCGTCGCTTATGGACCAAAGCCTGCCGGGGTGCCTGACGCTCACGCTGGCGCCTTCACCGAGAGCCTTCCCAAGCCGCTCCAAGCGCTGCCTGAGTACCTCCGGGATCGACTGGTGGTCCAGTTCATGGGCGTGTTCCGCGCCGATGCAGCATAGCGATATTTCCAAAGGGGTGGCCGCGTTGCACGCGGTAGCTGAGCGATAGCCGCTGTGCTGGGATTCGGTCGTGCAGGTCTGGGTGGCGTGGATGGAGTCGATGCAAACCAGCTCGACACTGCCGGCATGGGAACTGCCCCCTTCGGAGATGAGCCTGATGTGTGAGGTGATGCTCGCTTCTTGATGATGGAGATCGTGGAACGGGTCCCTCATGATACGTTCTCCCTACCACAGAATGTCGATCATTAGAGCCTGATGGGTGACGCGGCGCTGCCGACGGCCCTTCCCCTGAACAATCTTGCTGCCACGAGCAGGGTTCATTATCTATAAAAATTAACAGATGTCAATGTTGGCCTTCATGTAGTTTGTTTATTTTAATTTTAATTGGGGGGCAGAGGCTGGGGAAACAACGAAGGCGAAGGCCGTGACAGCCTCCGCCTTTATAGGTGAGTGGGGAGGGGTTACTTCTTGTGGCACTCGGTGCACTTGGTGGGGCCTTTCCCTTTGTCGGTATGACACCCCTTGCAGGTCTTGTGGGCCCACTCCTTGCCCAGGTTGGCGATCTTCCCTCCCTTGTCGGTTTCATGGCAGTCGGTGCACTTCAGCTCCTTCATGTCCTGGTGCTTCTTGTGGGGGAAGGTGACGTTGCCGTTTTTCGCCGGCAGTACCACGTCGGCGTCGTCGGCAGCGGCAGCGAAACCGGCGCAGAAAAGGGAGAGCACGACAGCTGCGAGGATTCTTTTCATTGGTGAGATCTCCTTTAGACAAGTAATGAGAATGCACAGGGAAAGAGAATACTCGCTTCCTCATGGATTGCAATCGTCCTCATTCTTAACTTGACAAGCGCAGGTCATTCATTGGAAAGTGTCGCTAAATCAAAGAGGTATGTCCGTCCTCGCGTCAAGAGTTCTCCCATGAAGCCTGCACCGAATCTCATCAACATCCCGGTAGGATATTTCGCCCTTCCCGTTCCCCGCACCGGGAGCATAGAGCCCCGTTCCGGCTACGACCGCTCCACCGCGGAGGGGCGCGAAATTCACCTTAAGATCCAGAAAAAGCGCGCGCTGACCGACAGTAGCTATCAGGCCGAGGTGCCGGTCAGCCGCGTCTTCGAAAGGGGAGGGTACCAGTTCCAGGTGAACGGGCGCCTGGACGGGATCTTCCGCCACGCTCCACCCTTAATCGAGGAGATCAAGAGCTGCTTCAACCTGTGGGAGCTCCGGCGCCGGCTGGCTCACGCGGGCACGGACGAGCCGTATTCGCTGCAGCTTCTCACCTACGGCTACTTCCATTGGCTGGAGCACGGCGTGATACCGCGCCTCTCCTTCCACCTCGTTTCCTCCCGTAACGGCGCCTCGGAGGACCTCCCGGTGCAACTGGACCTGGAGGCGTACCGGGGCTGGCTGGAGCTGCGCCTGGACGAACTGGCGCGGGAGGCGGACGAGGCCTCGAAGCGCGCCCGTAGAAGAAGGAAGGCGGCAAAGGAGTTCCCTTTCCCCTTTGCCGCCCCCCGCCCCGGGCAGCTTGAGCTGATGGGGGAGATCGAGTCCGGCATGGCCGATGGGCGCGCCATGCTGATCCAGGCGCCGACCGGGCTGGGAAAGACCGCTGGGGTCCTGCACCCGGTGCTGAAGGAGGCGCTCGGGCGCGGCCAGACGGTCTGCTACGTGACGCCGAAAAACAGCCAGCACGAGGTGGCGGAGGACGCCATGGAGCGCTTTCGCGAGTCGGGGGTGCCGCTGCGTTCGCTCACCGTGACGGCGAAGAACAGGATCTGTTTCATGAACGAACCTGTCTGCATGCCTGACTACTGCGAGTATGCGCGCGATTACTACGGCAAGCTCGCCCGGCTGGGCGTTGTCGAGCTGATGGCCAGGAAAAGGAAGCTGAAAGCGCGGACCTTCCGGGAATTCGGGGAGAAGTACCAGCTTTGCCCCTTCGAGCTGCAGATCGAAGCGGTGCCGCTGGCCGACGTCGTCATTTGCGACTACAACTACGTCTTCGCCCCCAGGTCCGCGCTGGGGCGGGCCGCGGCACTCGCCGTGGAGCAGAGCGGGAAGCCGAATCTGGTAATAGACGAGGCGCACAACCTTCCATCCCGCGCCATGGATTACTACTCCCCCAGGCTTTCCAGCGCGCTTTTGGAGGGGCTGCGGGGCGAGCTGGCGGAACTTCCCAAACCTTTCCGGCGCGACGCGCTGGAACTTCTGGAGGAGTGCCTGGCGGCGGTGGCGTCCTGCAGCGGTAGCGGAAAAGGGATGCGCCCGGTGAAGATAGAGCCCCCCCTGGCCCCATTCCTTGAGCTGGACGCAAGGCTGCGCGCCTTGCTGTCGCGCTACCTGGAGGCGGAGGTGGAGATCAGGCAGAAGGACCCGGTTTTGAGGCTGTGCCATTACTGGGGGGAGTTTGCCGAGATCCTGGAGTTTGCCACCGCCTCGAAGCGGCAGGAGTTTTTCACCTCCTATGAGCCGCATTCCGGCGGGGGGAGCGTCAAGATCACCTGCTGCGACGCCTCCGCCCTCATTGCAGACCGGTACGGGGAGTACCAGCAGGTGGTGGCTTTCTCCGCAACCCTGAAGCCGTTCGAGTACTACGCGAAGCTTTCCGGGCTCGACCCCGAACAGGTGCGCTGCGCCGAGTTCCAGAGCCCCTTTCCCAGCAGCCTGCGCAAGCTGATGATCATCCCGCAGATATCGACCAGGTACTCCAGGCGCGAACGCAATTACGGCAGGATCGCCGACGCGCTGGCCCGGGTGGTGGCGCTGAAAGGCGGCAACTACCTTGCATTTTTCCCGAGTTTCGTTTTCCTTGAGCGGGTGGCGGAGCTCTTCCGGGCGCCGGAGGGGTTTGAGGTGCTGCTCCAGGAGAGAAAGATGAGCGGGGCGAGGGTAGCCGAGATCCTTGAGCGGCTGCGCGCGGGGAACGCCCCGACGCTTGTCTTCGCCGTCCAGGGAGGTTCCCTTTCGGAGGGGGTGGATTACGCGGGGGACATGGTGATCGGCGCCTTCGTGGTCGGTCCTCCCCTTCCCAACTTCGACCTGGAGCGGGAGGAGATGAGGGGGTACTACCAGCGCCATTACGGCAACGGGTACCAGTACGCCTACACCATTCCGGCCATGGCCAAGGCGATCCAGGCGGCGGGGCGGGTGATCCGCTCGGAAACGGACCGCGGCCTGATCGTCCTGATGGACGACCGTTTCCTGCAAGAGGAGTACAGTTCCGCCATGCCTGGGGATTGGTTCGAGTCCGGGGCCGAGGAGCTGGTCTCGGACGCCATATTGAGCGATATCAGGGAGTTTTGGGGACGGTGATGACGAACTCGGCTCCTTCGCTGCTGTTTCTGGCGCAGAGCCTGCCGTTCATGCTCTTCTCGATGATGGTCTTGCACATGAAAAGCCCGATGCCGGTTCCCTGGTCGGGCCCTTTGGTGGTGAAGTAGGGTTCGAAGATCTTCTCCTTGATCTCCTCGGGGATGCCGCCGGCGTTGTCAGCGATGCTAACCACCGTTTCCCCACCTTCCTCGTAGAGCCTGACGGTGATGAGCGGCGAAGCGGCGCGGCTGGCGATGAGCGCGTCGCGAGCGTTGATCAGGATGTTGAGCAGGACCTGGACGAACTCTCCGAGATATCCCTTGATTGCAGGCTCGCCTGTTTTGAGGACCTGGATCTCGATGCTGTGTATCCTTAAGCTCCCATTCAACAGGGCCAGCGCCTTATCCAGCGGCTCGCTCACCGTGAACTCCAGTTTTTCCCGGTCCGGCCGGTAGAAATACCTGAAATCGTCTATGGTTTGGGACATCTGCTGGATGATCTCCATGCTCCTTCTGACGTTCTCACATATGAACTCTTCGCTGAGCCCGGTTTGCCTGTGGGTCAACTGGACGTCCTGGACCAGCAAGGCCAGCATGTTCAGTGGCTGGCGCCACTGGTGGGCGATATTGCTCAGCATCTCCCCCATCACCGCCTGCCGCCCCTGCATGATCAGCATCTTGTCCTTCTGGCGCAGCTCGTCGACCGCCTGTTGCACGCGCAGCTCCAGCGCCTCGCTCAACTGGCGGTACTTCTGCTCGCTCTCGCGCAGCGCGGCCTCGGCGATCTTCCTTTTGGTGATCTCCTCCGACATCCCCTCGTAAAAGAGCACCTTCCCCTCGCTGTCCCGCACTGCGCGCAGGCTCAGGGATACCCAGATCACACTGCCGTCCTTGCGGTAGATCTGCGTCTCGAAACTTTCGGCCCTGCCGTGGACCGCCAGCACCCTCTGCATCTCCGCATAGGAGGCGGGGTCCACGTAGACCTCGGTACCGATGTCGGTGATGGAGGCGACCAGTTCCTCCGGCGAGGTATATCCCATCATGTGGGCGAGGGCGGGGTTCGCGTCGAGGTATCGCCCTTCGGGGGTCCTGCGGAAGATCCCTTCCGCCGCGTTCTCGAAAAGGCTGCGGTACTTCGCCTCGGCGACCCGTTCCTGCTCGCGGGCCTCCATCATCCGTTCGAAAAATATGTGGGTATCCAGAATGGATGAGACGAGACCGACCAGGTTTCCCATGCTGAGGAGCGCCTGGTCGCTTTCCTGCACCCGCCGGTGAAAGGGTGCATTGACCGCGGTGTTGCCGACCACCAGCAGGGCGTGAGGGACCTCGTCGTGGCCTAGGGGGTATACCAGGAACTCGTCCATCAGTAGGCGCCGTCGGCATCCGTTTCCGGGTTCCGTCGAGGTTGCGGTGCAGGTGACATGCTCCCTGCCGGCTAGAAGGGGGGAGAGGCAGGGGGCGCCGTACTTCATGGTAATTGCGGCGGCCTGTTCTTTTTCGCTTGGATCGTAGTAGCCGTCAAGGGCCAAGACGCGGTAGGTAACCGTTTCTTCGCGGCGGAGCAGGATAGCCCGTTCGTACTCCAGCTGCTGGACCACGTACTGCACGGTCTCGCGGAACAGGCCCTGGATGTAGAAGCTCCCGCTCAGCCTCCTGCTCAGGTCGTAAAGCCCTTTGTACTCGTTCAACTGGAGGTCGAGCACCTGCTGGTACTCGTAGAGCTTCCCTTCGGCCCTGATCAGCCGTTTGACCTGTTGGGCCAGCTCCTCGTTTTCCCTGCGCAGGGCAGTCAACTGCTGCTCCAGGGCCTGTTTGTCGGTGGGACTCCCGTTTTCCATGTTACCCCGTGGCACTCTAGTACACGGCCAACAGCACGGACGTGAAATTGTGGATGCAGTTGTAGCCGGAGACCGGTCCGATCTCGGCGTATGAGTAGAATCCTATCCAGGGTAGTTCCGCCCCCAGGTCGTCCTGCAGGGACTTGAGCAGCTCGATCTTCTCCTGCTCGCGGTAGACCACGCGCCCGCGCCCCATGCATTCGAACTGCATCACCAGCTTGGGCCGGTTCTCTCCCAACTGCTCCCTGATATGCTGCGAGATGGCCTGCAGCCCTTCCCGCATCAGCTCCTTGTCCCGCCTCATGATCCAAAGAGCGCTTCCCGGGGTCACATCCGACTGGATGCTTACCCACCCCTCCTGGTCGTTTTTGTCCATCATGTAGCGGATGATGTACTCGCCGTATTCCTTCCTCAGGTGCTCCGGGGTTTTGAAGCCGAGGCAGAGGTTGAGGGTGACCTTGTTCCAGTCGCTGCCGGAGCCGTCTTCGATGTACTCCTTCAAGGCTTCCAGTGCAGGGATGCCGTCGATCTCGTAGATGATGTTGCCGTGGCAGCGGGTGATGGTGCGCCGGGTTCCCACCGGCACGCAGCCGTGGTTGACCCCCCAGGCGAGCCTGGCATTGCCGGACATGACGACGCAGCAGATCCCTTCGGAAATGACCTGGTCGTCATGGTACTGGTAGGTCTTCCGGGTAGAGAGGTTGTTGGCAGCAAGCCCTCCGAACAGGGGGAGCGGCCTCCCGTGCCCGAGGGCCCTTTCGAAGGCGTCCCGGAAGGGATCGAAGTCGAAGAGGAGGCCGTCGGCAAAGAGAAAGCAGGCGACGGCGTCGGCATGGAGCAGCGGGCGGACCTGCTCGGCCAGCAACTCGCCGGCCCGGGCGTATCCGGCATCGAGCCCCTGCACGTAGGCGTTGGCGAAGCTGACCTCATCCGAGGCTATGGCCAGCACGCAGACCCCGAAGTTGGTCTCGGCGGCGGCGCCCGCCGTGATCACACCCTCCCCTGAGCAGCCGCTCAAGGGGGCGTCGGCGGTGGCGTCGCGCACCGAGCGTATCAGAAGCTCCTGGTCGTACCCGACCGTGGCGAAGACGAAGACGAAATCCGGTTTGGCCATCCCGCCCCGCTCCATCGCCTGGAGAGCCGCTTCCTTGCCCGCGTCAGCCGGGTTTTTGTGAAGGCTGAAGCCAACGCCTGCAGAAGTTCCCATATCGCACCTCTTTCCTGGGGATTACCCGGCTATCTGGGGCCTGGCCAGGGAACATTATAACAATATGAATTCATTTTAATATAGCGTGTGCTTTTTATGATCTCCTTTCCGGTAAGGCCGGAGCGACCGTAGAGGGTGCAGACAGTTGATGCTGGGGGAAAAGCTTTGACGCGAAGTTGCCGCAGGTGCTATAAGTGGCGCAACTTTCCCCGATATTGTTGTGCTGCTTCCCGCTTGGCAACAGATGTCACCTGCTGCGTCTCTGGAGCCGCTTGCCATGTCCATCAAAGCCCTTTTGCTGCTGGCCGCTCTCACCCTCATTGTCTCGTCGGCGCACGCCGGGCCGGCACCCGGCCGCGACCTGAGGGTCATCGTGGTGGGGGGCAACAGCAACTACCCTCCCTACCAGTTCCTGGATCATAACGGCGAACCTCGCGGCTTCATCGTGGACCTGACCCGGGCCATCGCCAGGGTAATGGGGATGCAGATCGAGATCCGGCTTGACGATTTCGGCAAGATTCTCAAGGAGCTCGACAGCGGCGAGGTCGACATTCTGGAAGGGCTCTCGTACTCGGATGCAAGGGCCCGGGAATACGATTTCTCCACCCCCCACTCCATCATAGTTCAGGCCATCTTTGCCCGAAAAGGGACGCCGGCGGTCAAAAGCCTGGAAGAGCTCAAGGGGAAAAAGGTGCTGGTGCATAGCGGCGGCGGCATGCACAGCTACTTGCTGGAAAAGCATTATGATGCGGACCTGGTGCTGACCGGCAGCCCGCGGGACACGCTGCAGCAATTGGCGGCGGGACGCTGCGACTACGCGGTAGTGGCCCTGCTCCCCGCCATGTATATCATCCGCGAAGAGAAGCTTTCGAACCTGGTGCCGGTGGCGACCAACGTGGCGCCGCAGCGGTACTACTGCTACGCGGTGAAAAAGGGCAATGCGGAGTTGGTGGCCCAGATGAACGAAGGGCTCTCCATTCTCAAGAAAACAGGCGAGTTCAACGAGATCTACGACAGGTGGATCGGGGTCTTGGAGCCGCAGCGGACCTCTTGGCTCGACGTGGCCAAGTACGCGGCGCTGGTCGTGATCCCCCTTTCCCTGGTCCTCATGGGAACGGTGCTCTGGTCCTACTCGCTGCGTCGGCAGGTGGCGCAGCGCACCGAGTCGCTCTCCAGCGCCTTGGCCGAACTGCAGAGAAACCAGCAGCAGCTGGTGCAGGCGGACAAGATGGCTGCGCTGGGCATACTGGTCTCCGGGGTGGCTCACGAGATCAACAACCCGACCGGAATCATCCTGATGAACATGCCTACTCTGAAGAAGATTTTCCGCGATGCCGAGCGGATCTTCGACCGTTACCAGGAGGAAGAGGGGGAGCTGACCCTGGGGGGGATCAGGTACAAGCGGGTGCGGCAGGAAGTGCCGCTGATGCTGGACGAGATGCAGGATGGCGCCGAGCGGATCAAGAAGACCGTCGAGGATCTGAAGAACTTCGCCCGCAAGGACGACGAGGCCCGCAAGGAGCTGCTGGATTTCAACCAGGTGGTGCAGACGGCGGTACGCCTGGTGGATGTCGCCACCCGCAAGTTCACCAACGATTTCAGCGTCAGCTATGCAGAAGCGTTGCCTGCCGTGTTCGGCAACGAGCAGAGGCTGGAGCAGGTGGTGGTGAACCTGGTCATGAACGCGGGGCAGGCCCTTCCCGACCCCAGCTGCGCCATCGCGCTTCAGACCAGGTACGACGCGGGGAGCGGCAGGGTGATGCTCACGGTCCGCGACCAGGGGAGCGGGATTTCGCCGGAGCACCTGAAGCACCTCACCGACCCTTTCTTCACCACCAAGCGCGAGAGCGGGGGGACGGGGCTTGGGCTCTCCATCTCCGCCAACATAATCAAGGACCACGGCGGTGATATCGCCTTCGATTCGAGGCTCGGGGAGGGGACCACGGTCACCCTTTCCCTGCCGGCTGCCGTGGCAGGGAGCAAAAATGGACAGTGAGTTCTACCCCTCCTTCCGGGTGCTGCTGGTGGACGACGAACCGGCCTGGCTGCGCTCGCTCTCGCTGGCATTGGAGAGCAGCTCCGGAATCACCAACGTGGAGTACTGCAGCGACAGCCGAAAGGTGCTGGAGATCATAGCGCAGGGGGAGATCGGCCTGGTTCTACTCGACCTGACCATGCCGCATCTCTCCGGGGAGGAGCTGTTGATCCAGATCGCCGAGCGCTTTCCAGCGGTGGCGGTGATTGTGGTCAGCGGCCTGAACCAGGTGGGGAAGGTGGTCAACTGCATGAAGCTCGGCGCCTACGATTACTACGTGAAGACGGACGACGAGGAGAGGATCGTCTGCGGCGTCCAGCGTGCCATCAAGCACCTGGAACTGCAACGCGACAACAAGGAGATGACCCGGCGCTTCGTCTCCTGCGAGCTGCAGCATCCGGAGGCCTTCCGCGCCATCTGCACGGCCGACCGCGCCATGCAGGCCATCTTCGCCTACATCGAGGCGGTGGCCGTAAGCCCCCTCCCGCTCTTGATCACCGGCGAGAGCGGCTGCGGCAAGGAACTCCTGGCCCAGGCCACCCACCGGTTGAGCGGCTGCCGGGGGGACCTGGTGGCGGTCAACGTGGCCGGCCTGGACGACACCGTATTCGCGGACACCCTCTTCGGGCATGTGCGCGGCGCCTTCACCGGCGCGGAAGGGGTCCGCCGCGGCATGATAGAGGCGGCAGCGAACGGAACCCTCTTCCTCGACGAGATAGGGGATCTGAGCATCGCCTCGCAGGTGAAACTCTTGCGGCTGCTCCAGGAGGGGGAGTATTTCCCGCTGGGGAGCGACCAGCCCCGGCGCCTCAAGGCGCGCATCGTGGTGGCGACCCACCAGAACCTGGAGTCCAAGGTCGCCCAAGGGGGCTTCCGGCGCGACCTGTTCTACCGGCTGCGCACCCACCACGTCGAGGTACCGCCGCTGCGCAGCCGAAAGGGGGACATCCCGTACCTGCTCGACCTGTTCCTGGAGCAAGCAGCGCAGATGCTGGACAAGAAGAAGCCGACTCCGCCCCCGGGGCTGGTGCAGCTCCTTTCCACCTACAGCTTCCCGGGAAACGTCAGGGAATTCAAGGCGATGGTGTTCGACGCGGTCAGCACGCACAAGGAGCGCATGCTCTCCATGGACTCCTTTGTAAAGGCGATCAGCGCCGCCGGCGGAGGAGTTGCGGAGCGGGTGCCCGATCAGAACCCGTTTGCGGGCTTCGAGCCTCTCCCGACCTTCGCCAACGCCGCGAACTACCTCCTCGATGAGGCCATGAACCGCTCCGGCGGCAACCAGACACTGGCGGCACGACTGCTGGGCATCTCCCAACCCTCCCTCTGGAAGCGCCTGAAACTCGCCCGCGGCTGAACCCCTATTGCCGGAGTCTATAGCTATAGACTCCGGCAATACCCATCGTAAGTTCCAGTAAATACAACCGTTCCCCGCCCCCGCCGCAAAACCCCAATAGTCTGGGACTATAGCGGTTGTCTGCAGCATCCTCCCTTGTTTTGTCAAATTAGCCCGCAATTACGAGTTGTTATCTCATTTGCCCTGCTTTGGTATCGATCCTGCTCTAATTAAGATCAAAAGCAATCACAGGGCCTGCGCCCTAAAATCCGAAGGAGAGGATCATGAGACAGCATACGGCAGTGGCAATGGCAGGTTTTCTGGCGGTGATGGCGGTTGGGCACGACGTCCAGGCGAAAAGCCTTGAGGACATCCTGAAGGAGAAAGGTGTCATTACCGAGGCGGAGTACAAGGAAGCGTCGAAAGCGAAGCCTTTAGACTACAAGCTGGGCAAGGGTTTCGTTTTCACTTCGCCGGACCAGAAGTTCCAGCTGCAGCTGGGCGGACAGATCCAGGCGCAATACGAACTCGACAACTACGAAGCGGCCAGCAAGCAGGACGTGAGCCAGTTCAACCTGCGGCGTGTCAAGACCCTCCTGAGCGGCTACGCCTTTACCAAGGACCTCACCTACAAGGCGACTTACAACTGGGCCAACGTGGTAAAGGACAACACCAAGGCCATGGAAGAAGTGAACCTGAAGTACCGGGTCGCCGACGAACTGCAGGTCATGCTGGGGCAGGAGAAGATCCAGTATTCCAGGCAGTGGATCACCTCCAACACGGCGCAGCAGTTCGTCGACGGCTCCTTCGTGAGGAACGCCTTCATGCAGGGGTACGATACCGGCATCAACCTGCACGGCGACCTCTGGCAGGGGGTGGTGAAGTACGATGCGGGGCTGTTCGGGGGCGCCGGCCAGAACACCAAGAACAAGACCAACGACAACGCCTACAACTTCAGGCTGGCCTTCAATCCCCTGGGCGACATGAAGTACGGCGAGGGCGACCTGGAGCACTCCGCGAAACCCCTGGTTTCCCTGGGAAGCAGCTACTACCTGAGCACATTGAAAAAGACGGTCTCCGGAACCGGTTCCACGGCGACCTCCGCCATCGACAACAACAATTCCAACTTCGTGACCGACGGCAACGGCTGGCTCGGCACGGCGGTGAAAGGGAAGTATTTCGGGACTGCGGCCGCCGAGAACATCTCGGTGGATTCCTGGGAAGCGGACTTCGCCTGCAAGTGGCTGGGCGCCTCCATGCAGGGTGAGTACTTCTGGGGCAAAGCCCAGGGCGAGGCCTCGGGCAAGGAACTTATCGCGAAGGGCGCCTACGTGCAGGCCGGCTACTTCGTGATTCCGAAGCGCCTGGAGCTTGCGCTCCGTTACGCCTGGATGGATCCGAACCGCCAGCTTGCCAACGACGCCGTTTCCGAGATCCAAGGAGGGGTCAACTACTTCCTGTACGGCAACAACCTGAAGATCCAGGGCGACGTGGGCAACCGCCACACCTACAAGAACAAGTCCGACGACTTGGTGGCGCGCGCCCAGGTGCAGCTCCTCTTCTAGGGCGTGCTCCCGATGACGAGAACCGAGAAATTACAGGAGAGAAAAATGAAATTCAAAAATATGGCAAACGCACTGCTTCTCTCGGCAGCCCTCACGATCGCGGCCTCCGTAGCCTGGGGCGCGGAGGGGTCGAAGAGCGCCTTTCTGGCCGGCATGCACAAGAAAAACGAGGTAGCCTGCGCCGATTGCCACGGGAAATCGCTTGCGGTCGACGACAACGAAACCGCCCTGAACAAGAACTGCAAGGGTTGCCATGGCGGCTTCAAGGATCTGGCTGCCAAGACCAAGGAGCACATCAACCCGCACGCCTCGCACCTGGGGAATACCAACTGCACCGTCTGCCATAAGGGGCATGTAGCCTCCAAGGCGTACTGCAACTACTGCCACAGCTTCGCCATGAAGATCCCCGCCATGGGGAGCGAGAAGGAGTCGAGCGACAAGAAATGGGTGCAGGAAACAACCCGGGAGAAAAAGGACCTGAAATCGGCGCGGATCGAATCGGCCGACGTGGTCGTGATCGGTGCCGGCGGCTCGGGTTACGTCGCTTCCATAAGCGCCCACGATGCAGGGGCCAAGGTCATCCTTTTAGAGAAGATGCCCATAACCGGCGGCAACAGCATGCTGGCCGCCGGCGGGATCAACGCCGCCAGGACCCGGTACCAGGAGAGGCTCGGGATGCACGATGACCCGGCTGAGATGGTGAAGGAGACCATGAAGGGGGGCAAGGACAAGAACGATCCCGAACTGGTGAAGGTGCTTGCCTATAACTCTGCTGACGCCGTGAATTTCCTGGTTTCTCTGGGCGCGGACATGACCGACCTGGTGCGCTCGGGGGGGGTCGCTGTGGACCGCACCCACCGTCCGGTGGGCGGGGCGGCAGTGGGGCCGCACCTGATCAAGGTGTACCGTGAGAATGCAGCCAAGCGCAACCTCGATGTCCGGGTCAACTCCGAGGTGGTGCAGATACTCTCAGACGACAAGGGGCGCGTCACCGGCGTCCAGGTCAGGGGCAAGCACAGCGGGGTCTATACCATCAAGGCCAAGGCGGTGATCGACACGGCAGGCGGCTTTGCCGCGAACAACGAGCTGGTCGGGTTCTACAAGCCTCAGTTCAAGGAGACCGCCTCCTCGAACCAGCCCGGGGCTACCGGCGAGGGGGTCGCCCTGGCGGAAAAGATCGGCGCCAAGGTGATCGACATGGAGCAGATCCAGATCCACCCGACCATGGGAGGGGAGACCAAGGTCCTCATCTCCGAGACGGTGCGCGGCAGCGGGGCCATCCTGGTGAACCATGCCGGCAAGCGCTTCGTGAACGAGCTGACCACCCGCGATAAGGCCTCCGCCGCCATCCTGGCGCAGCCTGAGAAGTCGGCGTTCCTGGTGCTGGGCGAGGATATCCGTAAGAGCAACGTCCAGATAGACGGCTACATCGTCCTCGGCCTGGTGCAGGAGGCCGACAGCGTTGCTGCGCTGGCGGCGAAGATGGGGGTCCCCGCCGACGCTCTGACCGCTACGGTGGACGCCTACAACAAGGCCTTCGCCGCAAAGAAGGACCCTGAATTCCAGCGCCAGGATATCCCCAGGCCGGTCAACGGACCCAAGTACTACGCAATCTGGGTCAAGCCGGGGCGCCACCACACCATGGGCGGCGTGAAGATCAACACCGAGGCCCAGGTGATCGGCAAGGACGGCAAACCGATGACCGGCTTCTACGCGGCGGGTGAAGTCACTGGCGGCGTGCACGGCTGGAACCGCCTGGGCGGCAACGCCATCACGGACACCGTGGTCTTTGGCAGGATCGCCGGCAACAACGCGGCACGCTTCGTCAAGGAAGCAAAGTAAGGTACGACGGTAAAAACGGGCGCCCTGCGTTACGCGATACGCAGGGCGCCAACCCTTGGGGCGCCAGGGCGCTGCCGCCACCTCAGGCGCGGCAGGCTGTCGTCAAGAGGCTATGAGGAACCCGGCATGAAGAACGGAAATCTGTTCAAGTCGCTGTTTCTGATAAATTTTTCCACCAGCCTAGGTTTCGGCATAGCGGACGCCTTCTTCTCCACCTACCTCTTCAGCCTGGGCGGGCGCGGGATCCTGCTGGGGCTGCCGCTGCTTCTTTTCTCCCTCTCCAAAATACTCTTCGGCCCGGTGATGGGCGCCTGCGTGGACCGCTTCGGCCCGAGGGCCGCCGTCACGCTGAGCCTTAGCCTCTACCTGCTGGTTTCACTTGGCTACCTTTTCAGCTCGGATCTGGCGCTCATCACGCTGCTGCGCCTGGTTCAGGGGGTTGCCTGCGCCATGTTCCGGCCGGTGATGCTCTCGCTGGTCGGGGCCGCGAGCTGCACCAAAGGGGAGGGGCGAGCTGCGGGAACCTTCGACATCTCCTTCTACCTGGCCGTCGGGGTGGGGCCGCTTCTGGGGGGGGTGCTGCACGACCGGTGGGGCTTCTACGGCATCTTCTCCTGTCTGGCGCTATTGTGTCTGCTGGCGCTGACGGTGGCGCTGCGGGGCATCCCTCGCGTTTGCGGCACGGCAATCCCCGCCGGAAAGCAAACCGTCCGCGCGGCGCTGCCGGCCGCCCTTGAGGCGGCGCGCCACCGCCCCATGAGAGGGCTCTTGGTCTTCATCTTCGGCCGGGGATGCGGCATATCGCTTCTGGCGGGGTTCCTTCCCATCCTGCTGAACGCGCGGCTTGGTCTCAACGGCACCCAGACCGGCTTGGTGCTCGCCTCCAGTACCCTGGTGATAACCTCTCTTTTGCGTCCGGTCGGCCGGCTCTCGGACCGCCTTCCCCGCAAGTCCCTGGTGCTCCTGGGAGGGGTCTCCGTGTCGCTGCTCTACTTCCTGATTCCTGTGGCGCAGGGGTTCCACCAGGTGCTTATGCTGGGGGGAGGGATCGGGCTTTGCAGTGTGCTCTCCCAGCCTGCCAGCACCGCGCTCCTTTTGGAACAGGGGGAGCGTCACGGGACGGGTCTGGCTGTCGGGATCTTCAACACGTCGCTAAACCTTGGATTCGTGGCTGGACCGCTTCTGGGGGGATGGCTGCAGGACCGTTTCGGGCTCACCGCCGTCTTTTATGCCGCCGGCTGGATTGGCCTGGCGGCGGTGGGGCTCTTCGCCGCCAGTAACGCGGCGTGGGAGAAAAAAAGCTGCATCGGGTCGTCTTGCTGAAATGCTGCGGGAGCGGCTTTCCGCGCGACCGCGCCAGTTACTCGCAGTCGGCAAGCCGCTCCCGCTTGATCACCCAGTCTATCCTCACTCCTTGATCTTCTTGTCGATGCCGGCGCGGCCGTCGTCGCACTCTTCCTCGGGCTGGCCGGGACGGCTGTAGCGGGGGTCGCTGGTGGCGCTGACGCAGACCGGTGACGGCTCCTCGGCGGCTCCTGCCGCGGCGGGAACGTGGTCGTGGCTCCTCCCGCCGTCCTCCGGGACGTCGCCCGCGGTCGGCTGCCAGTCCGCCATCTCCTTCAGCACCCGGAAGCGCTCCAGCGCCTCCTGCTCCATCTGCTGGCGCAATTCGCGCGCGACCTCAGGGTTCTGCTTCTCAAGGGCCTGATAGCGCACCTCCCCGGAGAGGAATTCGGCGAGGGAGCCGTCGGGCTCTTTCGATTCCAGTACAAAGGGGTTCTTCCCTTCCAGCTTCAGAAGCGGGTTGTAGCGGTACAGCGGCCAGTAGCCGCACTTCACCGCCAGCTTGCTCTCTTCGATCGATTTTCCCATCCCCTTCCTGAGCCCCTGGTTGATGCAGGTGGAGTAGGCGATCACCAGCGAAGGCCCGGGGTAGGCTTCCGCCTCGGCGAGCGCCTTCAGGGTCTGGTTCTTGTCGGCGCCTATGGCGATGGAGGCGACATAGACGTAACCGTAGGTCATCGCCATGCGCCCGAGATCCTTCTTGGAGGTCCGCTTCCCTGCAGCGGCGAAACGCGCTATGGCGCCCAACTGGGTGGCCTTGGAGCACTGCCCGCCGGTGTTCGAGTAGAGCTCGGTATCCATCACCAGAAGGTTCACGTCCTCGCCGGTGGAGATGACGTGGTCCAGGCCGCCGAAGCCGATGTCGTAGGCCCAGCCGTCGCCGCCGTAGATCCAGATCGATTTCTTGGTGAAGAGGTCGGCCGACGATAGGATCTGCTGCAGCAACTCGTTGTTCCCCGCTTGCGGAAGGAGCACCTTCAACCGGTCGCCGTGGCGCCGGGAGAGCTCGGGGTCCATCATCCCTTGCAGCCAGCCGGATAATTCCTCATGCAGCTCCCCCTCCGGGAGGCTTTGGACCGCGTGGCGCACCTGGTCGGCCAGGAGCGAGCGCCGCTGCGAGATTGCCATGTGGTAGCCGAAGCCGAACTCGGCCGCGTCCTCGAAGAGTGAGTTGTTCCACGCGGGGCCGTGCCCTTGCGCGTTGGCGCAGTAGGGGGAGACCGGAGCCGAGGCGCCCCAGATGGAGCTGCAGCCGGTGGCATTGGCGACCATCATCCGCTCACCGAAAAGCTGGGTGACGATGCGGGCGTAGGGGGTCTCGCCGCAGCCGGAGCAGGCGCCGGAGAATTCCAAAAGCGGCTGCTGGAACTGGCTCCCGATCACCGAGTTCCGCTTCATCAGCTCACCCTTGGGTGCGAGCGCCTCGGCGAACTTGCGGTTCACCTCCTGCACCTCGGACTGGGTGTCGATTGGCTTCATCACCAAGGCGGAGACCTTGGCCGGGCAGATGTCGGCGCAGTTGCCGCATCCCATGCAGTCCAGGGTGTAGACCTGGATCCGGAAACCGTGCCCCTTGATCTCCTTGGCGTTGGCGGGGATGGTCTCGAAGCTCTCCGGGGCGCCGGAGAGTTCCTGATCGGTGGCGAGGAAAGGGCGGATGGTGGCGTGCGGGCAGATGTAGGAGCATTGGTTGCACTGGATGCAGTTCTCCTTGATCCATTCCGGGACGTTGATGGCGACGCCGCGCTTTTCGAAGCGCGCGGTGGAGAAGGGGAAGACGCCGTCGGGGGAGAAGGCGGAGACCGGGAGATCGTCCCCCTTCTGGCGCAGGATGGGGAACACCATCTCGCGCATGTAGTCGGGCATCTGCTGCGAGAGGCGGAAGTCCAGCCCGCGCTCATCGTCGGCGTCGCGCCACGACTCCGGGTACTCAATCCGCACCAGGCTTTGCACCGCGAGGTCGACCGCGCCCAGGTTCATCTCGACCACCTGATCCCCCTTCCTGCCGTACTCCTTGCGGATGGAATCCTTGAGGAGTTCCACGGCCCGCTCGAAGGGGAGCACCCCGGAGAGCTTGAAGAAGGCGGTCTGCATGATCATGTTGATGCGGCCGCCGAGCCCGGAGGCGGAGGCGATCCGGATCGCGTCCACGTTGTAGAGGCGTACCTTTTTCCGGGCCAGGTCGCGCCGCATGCTGGCCGGCAGGTGCTGCTCCATTTCCTCCACCGTGTTCCAGGGGGAGTTCAAAAGGAAAATCCCCCCCTCCTTGATCCCTTCCAGAAGGTCGTAGATCTGCACGTAGGGGGCTTTTTGGCAGGAGATGAAGTCGGCCGCGTCCACGAGGTAGGTGGACTGGATCGGGCTTTCGCCGAAGCGCAGGTGGGAAACGGTGATCCCTCCGGACTTCTTGGAGTCGTAGGAGAAATAGGCCTGGACGTAGAGTTCGGTATTGTCGCCGATGATCTTGATGGCGGCCTTGTTGGCCCCGACGGTCCCGTCCGCACCCATCCCCCAGAAGCGGCACTGGATGGTCCCCTCCGGCGTGGTTGAGAGGGTCCCCTCAACCGGGAGCGAACTGTTGCTCACGTCGTCGGTGATTCCCACCGTGAAGTGGCGCTTGCCGGGGGAGCCGTTCATGTTGTCGAAGATGCTCTTCACGTGCACCGGACGGAACTCCTTGGAGCCCAGGCCGTAGCGCCCCGCGTAGAGCTCGGGGACGGCGCCGCCTCGCTCCATGAAGGCGGTGCAGACGTCCTGGTAGAGCGGCTCGCCCAAAGACCCCGGCTCCTTGGTGCGGTCGAGCACCGTGATCTTGCAGGCGGACGCAGGTATCGCCGAGAGGAGCGCCTCTGCGTCGAAGGGGCGGTAGAGCCTTACCTTGACGAGCCCCACCTTCTCGCCGGCGCCGTTTAGGTAGCGCACCACCTCTTCGGCCGTCTCGCAGGAGGACCCCATGGTGACCAAGACCCGGTCCGCCTCGGCGTGCCCTATGTAGTCGAATAGGCGGTAGTGCCGGCCGGTCAGCTGCCCCACCTTGTCCATGGTCTGGGTCACCACGGCGGCGAGCGCCTGGTAGAACGGGTTCGCGCGCTCCCTCCCCTGGAAGTAGATGTCAGGGTTTTGCGCCGTGCCGCGCAGCTCCGGGTGCTCCGGGTTCATCGCCTTGGCGCGGAAGGCCGCCAGCTTCTCGCGGTTCAAAAGGCGCGCCATCTCCTCGTACTCGATCACCTCGATCTTCTGCACCTCGTGGGAGGTCCGGAAGCCGTCGAAGAAGTGCAGGAAGGGGATGCTCCCCTCCAGTGCGGCCAGATGCGCGACCAGGGCCAGGTCCATCACCTCCTGCACCGAGGAGGAACAGAGCAGGGCGAAGCCGGTGGGGCGGGCCGCCATCACGTCCTGGTGGTCGCCGAAGATGGAGAGCGCATGGGTTGCGACGGCGCGTGCCGAGACGTGGAACACGCCGGGGAGCTGCTCGCCGGCGATCTTGTACATGTTGGGGAGCATGAGCAAAAGCCCCTGCGATGCGGTGAAGGTGGTGGTGAGGGCGCCCGCCACCAGCGAGCCATGCACCGACCCCGCCGCTCCCGCCTCCGACTGCAGCTCCTTGATGTTCAGCACCTGCCCGAAGACGTTCCTGCGCCCCTCCGCCGCCCATTCGTCCGCGACCTCCCCCATGGTGGAGGAGGGGGTGATCGGGTAGATGGCAGCCGTCTCGCTGAGCGCGTAGGCGACATGCGCCGCCGCGGTGTTGCCGTCCATGGTTTTCCTGTTTCCGCTCATTGCTCGTTCCCCCTTGTCAGAGATGGGTGCACCCGCCTTCGCCCCATCATGGGTAAGCCGGGAGCTCGTTAATAATGAAGTTTAATATCCTATCACGAATTTATTTTAATGGAAGAATGCGACAGGGTCCGGGGGGGCTGCAAAAAGGGAGGGGGAACGTCAGGTTCGGGTCGGGTTCAGGCTGCGGTGGAGAACTGGGAGGGAGGGTTGAGGGAGAAGTGCCGGAAGATCCCCTGGATGAAATCGAGAAGTGCCGGGTCGGGGCTGCAATCGCGCCTGAGCACCAGCCGCCGTGGGCGGGAGGTGTCGAACCCCTGGACCTGGTGCGCGATGAGCTCGCCGCTTTCCAAGGCGGAGGCGACGACGCTGCGCGAGATGAATGTGATCCCGTTGCCGGCCATGACCGCCCTGATGATGAAGGGGATATCGTCAAAAAACACCGTATTGCTGAATTCCGCCGCGTCTCTTCCCAGGGTTTGCATGCTCTTTTCCAGGAAGCGCCGCGCGCAGCAGCCGCTTTTCTTGCAGTAAAGGCGCTGCGAAAGCAGGGTGTCAACCTCCACCAGCGGCGCATCGATGCCGTAGCCCGGGGCGCTGACGAAGACCATCTCATCGTCGGGGAGGGGGTAGGAGTCGAACTCCTGCAGGTTCAGGTCTTCGCAGTACTCGATGAGCACCAGGTCGAAGAGCTTTTCCCTGAGCCCCTTAAGCGCCGCTTCCGGCATCTCGAAGACGAACTCAAGTTCGGTGTCCTGGGCCTTTGTGGCCATGAAACTGGTAAAGATGTCGGGGAGATAGGAGACGCCGAAGGGGGTCGTGCAGCAGAAGGAGATCTTCTTTTTCTGTCTCAAAGCCTGTAGTTCTTGCACGAAGTCCTGTTCCAACCTCAATAACTGGCGCGCTTTATCAATCAGCAGCTCCCCGGCAGTGGTCGGAGTCAGTACTGGGCCGGAACGATCAAGAAGCAGGTGGCCGTAGTGATCTTCGAGTATCTTTATGCGCCGGGAAACCGCGGACTGCGTCACAAAGAGCCTCTCTGCAGCTTTGGAAAAACTGCCGCATTCGGCCGACTCAATAAGAGTCTTGAGGTTTACCAGATCCATCAGGTCTTCTCCCTCCTGAGAGAGTATGCCAAAGCGTCATGGCCTTATGAGTTTGTTTCGTTTGGGTATATTGCAACTAATCCTATAGTATTGCAACACGATTTGTGCGGGTTTCTTTCGGGAGGTCTGCCTTTGCCAAAAGCCCCACTGCAACAGTGAAAAGTTAGCAAAACATAATGTATGCGACATGCGCATAGGGCTATGACAATCTTTCACTTTAGGAAATTGTCATATTCCCGAATGAGATACACAGTCATATCTCAGGAGTGTTATGAAATGCTGTACTTGCAATTCCACTGCAGTTCTAGCCACATGCAACATCTCTCTCAGTGTTTCCCCTGTGACAGTCTTTCCACACCCATTATACAAACATTAGACAACAATAATGAGCTGTAGGCAGGCGCGCTTGACAGTGCGCGAAATGCTTTTAACTTGTAATAAATAATTTGCTTGAACAAATGCTGCGAAAGGAGGGAAAGGTTCAGGGGTTAATTACATGATAGTCACCTAATCCAAAGGAGGTTGTATGTCGGAAAAGATGATGAAGAAGAGCAGGGGAATGTTGGCGGCCCTGTTGGGAATCGCCATAGCGGCCCTTACCATCTGGGGCTGCGGCACTGACAGTTACACCACTCCGTCGCAAGCGATTGTCACCACGAAAACTGCGACTGCTTTAATCACAGCCGGCGATCTTAAAGGCTGGATGGATGCCGGCTTGGTCAACAAGCAAGGCGGCTACGACCGCGTCGTCGTTCTCGACGTGTCCAACAACGAGAGTGACGGGACCAACAAGTACAACACGGTTGGGCATATTCCAGGAGCTCAGCTGATCTCGGCCGGGTCTGCGGCTTTCATGGACAACACACGTGCAGAGGGACCGATGACGGTCGTGGGGAGCATGGTCTGCACCGGCTCCGCCATCGACAGCATCGTCCAGAACGCCGGCATCGACGGCAACACCACCATCGTCCTGACCAACAATGCGGCAGGGTTCGTCAACGTGACCCGTGCCTATACGACCCTCCGTTACTGGGGCTTCCCGAAAGAGCGGCTTAAAGTCCTGCAGGGGGGCAACGCCGCGTGGGCGGCAAGCTATGCCTTGACCACCGCCGTGCCGACCGTCGCCAGGTCGAGCTACGGCGTAGCCCAGAACGGGGCCACCAGGGTGAACACCGACATGAGGGTTTCCCTTTCGGAGATGATCACCTACGTAAAAGCCATCGTTGCCGGCAACACCAACAAGGTGACGCTGGTGGATACGGTGCGCGGCGCATCGAAGGTTTCCTCCACCACCGACCTCTTCGAGGGCACCAAATACACCCCCTTCGACGGTGCCATCAAAGGTTCGTACTCCTACATAGCGACCGCTATGACCTCACCGACCGGCAGCCTCACGTTCAAGGATGCCGCGACGATAAAATCCGACCTGGCCACGGCGTTCGGCACCGGCGGCACGACCGCGATGGGCGCGGCAACCCGCGACGCCACCAAAACCTTCATCGTCTTCTGCCGGGCCGGCAACTACGCCTCGGTGGGCTACTTTGCACTCGACGGCATCGCCTATTACAACAACTCCAATGTCGACGTGAAGTGGTACGACGGCTCGCTCGGTCAGTGGAACCTCCTTGCTCCCAGCACCCTCACCACCGTGGATACCAACGGCGTCCTGGGGGCCGCAGGCGCCAACGTGAACATAGGCGGCAAGCTCAAAGCGGGTTCGATATGGGATACCACGGCGCTCATGGACAACCTGACTTTCAACCTGCTTCGTCCGATCAGCAGCACCGATGCCACCCTGCGCAAGATAGTCGACTACGGGGCGCGTATGTACCCCGTCGAGCCTAGCTTCGCGGACGGCAACCAGATCGAGAGCGCCGACAAGGCCTATCGCAGCAGCGTAAGCGGTGCGACCGGCGGCTCTACCTCCGGCGGCGGTGGCGGCTGTTAGTCCGGGTGCCTGGCCCCTGCCGGGGGCGGACCATAACAAAAAAGGAGTGAATCTATGACCAAAACGTCCAAGATAGCGACCATTCCCTTGCTGGGTTTAGGGATTGCACTCATGGCGGGAACCGCTTTCGCCGGCCCCAAAATGACCTTCGGCCCCAACGACGAAGGCGCCTTGCAGCTCGACTACAAGGGGCAGTTCCAGATGACGCTGCGCGACACCGGCTCCGGTGAGAACAACAGCGACAGCACCATGAACTTCAACTTCCGCAGAAACCGCCTGGCGCTCATGGGTAAATACGGCGACAACATGTCCCTCTACGTCCAGACCGAGTACATCTCCGACGCCAACATCACCCCGTTCGACGTCGCCGACAGCAACCAGGGCTCGGAGTTCCAGCTCTTAGACGCCGTGATGCGCTTCAAGGTCAACGACGCCTTCCGCATCAACGTCGGTAAATTCAAGTACAACCTCTCCCGCGAGAACCTGGAGGCGTGCGAGATGCCGCTCACCCTGGACCGCTCGCTCTTCATCCGCGCCCCCTACACCACCACCCGCGACACCGGGGTGGCGGTCTGGGGCAACCTCTTCGACGACATGTTCCAGTACCGCGTCGATGCCATGGAAGGGCGCAAGGCCGTTTCCGGCGAGACCGCGCCGGCCTCGAACTTCCGCTACTCCGCACGCGCCCACGTCACTCTCCTCGACCCCGAGAACGACTACGGCTACAAGGGGACCTATCTGGGCAAGAAAAAGGTGGCCACCATCGGCGCCGCCTACCAGTTCGAGCCGGAGGTAGCCTACGGCGACACGCTGACGCGGACCGACAAGAAGGATTACAAGGCGTGGACGGTCGACGGCTTCGTCGAGTACCCGCTCGAAGGGATGGGCACCGTCACCGCATCGGCGGCCTACGAAAAGGTCGACCTGGAAGACGCATACCTGGGCGGACCCGGGGCGGACCCCCTGACCTCAGGCATCAACGGCCAGAAGAACGGCTATTACGTGAAGGGTGGTTACATGCTCCCGAACCTGCCGTTGCAGCTCTTCGTCAGGTACGAGAGGTGGCGCTTTGCCGAGTTGAACGGGGTATTCGACCAGAGGATCGACTGGTACGGCGGCGGGTTCAACTACTACCTGCGCGGCCAGAACCTGAAGCTTACCTTCGAGGCAAACTCGACCGGCTTCAACAAGGCCGGGGGGACCGAAACCACCGAAGACTTCATGACCTACATCACGCAGTTGCAGCTTATCTTCTAACGACAGCACCGGCGGTGCCAGCCCTCTTTTCCTGCATCCGGGGATGGGGGGCTGGCACGACCTAAAACGAAGAGGAGGAAAACCATGAAGAAAATCATCGCTTTGCTTGCGGCAGCCATCATTACGGCAACGCTCGCAGTTTCGGCCTTCGCGGCAGGCCCGGTCTCCGGCAAGGTGACCAAGGTGGACGGTGAAAAGGTGACCGTGACGGTCGAGGGGGCGGTTCCCGCCTGGGCCAAGAAGGGCGCCAACGTGACCGCTGCAGGGGGCTCCCCCAAGGTAGTCTCGGTCCAGGGGAACGAGGTGACCTTGAAGTTCAGCAAGTCCAAGGCGGCAAAGATCGCAGTTGACTCCAAGATGACCCTTACCGAGTGCGAGGGAGACGAAATGCAAGGTTGCTAGGAGATAGCAGCCCGTAGGCTTCATCAATGAACGAGGTATGAACATGATAAAAGCAACAGCAAGAGGCGCTTTGGCGGCAACGCTCATCCTGGGCGCCTTGGTCGGATCCGCCTACGCGGAGAAAGCGGGTATAGGCTGGAAGGAGAGCATCGTCTCCAAGTCCGGCAAGGCCAAGACCCTGGCCGAGCTCGCCAAGATGTACGATTCCAGCTCCTGTGTGGAGTGCCACGAGGAGCAGCACAAGCAGTCCCAGGATTCCATCCATTCCCGGTCCATCTTCGGCACCGGCCGCACCGCGATGACCATCATGACCACCATCGAGAACGGACTCATGGAAGAGCCGTACTCGGGGGTGAAGAGCAGAAAGGACGTCAAGGTCGAGCACCTGATGGGATGCGCCAAGTGCCACCTGCCGCAACTGGCCGATGCCGAGGATTCGGTGGCACAGGAATTGGTGAACACCCTGTACGGCTGGAGCGACGCCCGTAAGAAAAAGGACAAGGAAGCGGCGAAGAAGTTCGAGGAGAAGCTCAAAAGCGTCAGCATCAACTGCCTGATCTGCCACAACCGTAACGCCATCACCCACAAGTGGCAGGACGGCTACCCGAAGGCCGGGGTGGTTTACGGCTCCAAGGCGGGCGATCACCCCTCCGACAAGTTCCCGAAGCTGGCCCAGAGCCCGATCATGGACCAGGCCATCCAGTGCGGCCAGTGCCACGGTCTGGGACCCAACCTGGAGCTTGACGAGCCGACCCAGTGCTGCACCTCCTACGGGAGCTACCTCTGGGTCTACAAGGCGGAGGTGGGGCAGGAGAACTGCCAGGACTGCCACATGAAGAACAGCAAGCTCGGTCACAACATCCAGGCGTACCGTAACGCCGCGATGACCGACAAGGCTGTCGAGTTCCACGCCGAGGCCTTCGGCTACTACTGGCGCGACGGCGCACAGGTGAAGCCCAAGGCGGTCGTCAAGGTCGAGATGGTGAATAAGGCCGGCCACTCCATACCGGATGGCTGACCGACCCCCAACCGACTGGTTCTGTCGGTAATAGCTAAGACGAAAGACGGCAAGGAAGTGTTCAATCAGGAGAAGATCTACATGCCGGTCCCGCAGCAGCTTGGGCGCGGCGACCGGATGGGGCGCGGCCCCTACGAGAAGAGCGGCCTCATCGAGGACACCGGGCTTCCCCCCGGCAAGCTCGTGAAGGAGCGCTTCGACATCATGTTCCCCCTGACCGAGGTCGAGGAGAACGGCAAGACCGTGGAGAAACCCTCCGCCTTCGATCTGGACGTGGAGGTGAAGCTCACCTATCTCCCCTTCGGGACCCCCAACAGCGACCCGTTCGTATGGAAGGAGTTCACCAAGACGGTCAGCATCAGCAAAAGCGGCAAGTAGCCTCATCGTATCACCGGTAGTGAAACTTGATGCAATGGGCCGGCGTCCCGCAACGCCGGCCCTTTTTTTTCAGTTCCTCATGAAACACTTTGGAGAATGCCGCTAATTTTACTATAATGCGCCGGCGAGGGGCGGCCCCTGCATCCTCCCGGCAACCCCTGCTTCGAGAAAGGTTCCGGCACAAGCTCCAGGATGGGGCACACAACGATGATGAAGACCCAAAAAACGGCCATGGGCGGGATGACTCCAGCAGATACCCACAAGAAAGCGTCGCTGTTCCTTTTGCTGCTCGCCCTCCTCGCGCTGCCTGGATGCACCCGCGCCGGCAAGGCCAGCCAGTGCGTACTCTGCCATCCGAAGATCGAAAAGGTGTCGAAGAGCCATGCCGACTGCGTCTCCTGCCACGGCGGCGACGCCTCCATAAAAAACAAGTACGCCTCCCACCTGGCCATGTACGGCCCCCGGAACCCGGCGGCGCCGGAGCACTGGGAAAAAACCTGCGGCTCCTGCCACCTGTACCAGCTGGACCGGGTGCGCTCCAACCTCATGTACACGACCACGGGGATGATCAAAAACATCCAGCTCACCTGGGAGGGGCCGGAGAAGCTCTACAGCAGCAGGGGAGGGGACGACTACGACGCGGCGGGGAAAGCGCGGCTACTGAAGCCGGTGGCGGGACTCAACCATATCTCCGGCGAACTGTACCGGAAGTTCTGCTCGCAGTGCCACGTGGCGACGGAGAGCGGCGAGGTCTACGGCGCAAGCCACGCCTCCGGCTGCGCCGCCTGCCATTTCCCGTACAACGACCGCGCCACCTACCAGGGGGGGGACGCTGCGGTGCGCGGCAAGGGGCCATACGCTGCGAGCCACGCCATGGAGAAGCTCCCTGGCACCGAGGTCTGCGCGCGCTGCCACAACAGGAGCGGACGGATCGCCCTGAGCTACCAGGGGCTCTACGACGGGAACAACTCGATGGTCCCGACCAGGAACGGCCAGCCCGGACCGGTAATGACCTCGGGGGGGCGCAACCTCACCCATATCGCCTCCGACGTCCACTTCGCCGCCGGAATGGAGTGCATCGACTGCCACACCTCCAGGGACACCATGGGGGACGGCTACGGCTACGAGAACATGTACCTGCAGACCGAGGTCTCCTGCGAGGACTGCCACGGCGGAGCGAGGCCCCCGCGCTACCAGCGGATAGCGGGCGAGAGCGACGAGGCGGTCCGCGAATCGCGCGGCTACGCCATGCAGATGCGTCAAGGGATGAAGATGATCCTCACCGCCAAGGGGCGCAAGTACTCCAACGTCTTCTACCGCGACGGCGCCGTCTGGGTGCTGGGAAAAAGAAGCGGCAGGCTCTTCAAAAGCCGCGTCATCACCGGGACCCCCGAGCACAGCGTGGCCGGCCACGGCAGGATGGAATGCTACTCCTGTCACTCCCGCACCGTGGTCCAGTGCTACGGCTGCCACACCACCTACGACAGGAGCAAGCCGGGGATGGATTACATAGCCAAAATGGCGACCCCCGGGCGCTTCAGCGAGAAGGAGGATTACCGGATGCTCTACCCCTTCCCGCTGGCCCTGAACCAGCGCGGGAAGATCTCCACGGTCACCCCCGGCTGCCAGACCTTCGTCACCGTGATAGAGCCCGACCTCTCCGTCTCCAAGGACGAGTACGTCGCCAGGTTCAAGGGGAAAAAGCAGCTGCGCTTCGCCCCCTTTTACTCGCACAACACCGGGAAGAAGGCGATCGGCTGTGGCGAATGCCACGGGAACCCCGCCTTCTTGGGATTCGGGCAGCACGTGGTCTCGGGGGGAGAGATAGAAGGAACCCTGATCTGCGAGCAGTCCGCCGACAAGCCCTTGGACGGCTTCCTTACCCTGCAAGGGGGGAAGGTGCGTGCCTATTCCGCCATCACCAGGGAAAACTCGCGGCCGCTGAACGGGGCGGAGGTGCGGCGGGCCCTGTCGGTGAACCTCTGCCTGGTCTGCCACGAAAAGGCCAAAGACCCGATCTATCGAAAGGAGCTGAATTATCGTGCGCTCAATGATGCTCTGCATCGTCGCCTGCTTTCTGCTCCTTAGCGCTGCCGCCGGGGAGGCCAGGGAGAACTGCACCGACTGCCACAAGATAGCTGTGAGCGGCGTCCACGCCGGCGTCCCCTGCCTATCCTGCCACCTCTCCGAGAGCGACACCCTCAGGGATCCGGCCTCCGCCTCGGGGCGCGCCGCCGGGTGCGTCGGCTGCCACAAGGGGTACCAGGCCCTCTTCGGCCGCCCCATGGCGACCCGGGTGCGGGAGACGGGGTTCGTGGCGAGGAGCTTCGGCAGAATGGACGGGGAGTTCTTCGGGAAGAACTGCAATTCCTGCCATCTTCAGGGGTGCACCGACTGTCACGGCGGCAAGGGGCACGAGATCGCGAAGCCGAGGGATCGGGACTGCTTCACCTGCCACAAGGGGTACTTCGTCGGGACCGACTACTACGGCATGGCCCCGCGCGAGGACAGTCTGCGCTACCAGCGCGGCGACACGGCCTACGGCGAGCCCTTCCTGAAGATGACGCCGGACCTCCACGCCGAGGCGGGGCTTACCTGTGCCGACTGCCACTCCATGGCGAGCCTCGTCGCTGGGAGGAGCTCCTCCAAGGGGTGCCGGGACTGCCACAAGCCCAAGCTAAGTGTGGTCGAGCACCGGATCGCGGCGCACCTGGAGAAGATGGAATGCTGGGCCTGCCATTCCGCCTGGGCCGCGCAGGAGTACGGCACCTTTTACCTCCGCTTCAGCGGGAGCCCCTCCAAGGATCTGTACCGGGTGCGGAGGGACCTAAGCGCCGAAGAGTACGTGAAGAGCGCGTATCTGAGAAAACAGGACGCGCCCCCCCTGGGATTGAACGGCCGCGGCAAGGTGAGCCCGATCAGGCCGCAGTTCATCGGCTACTTCACCGACATCAGGCAGGACCGGGCCATATGGGAGGAGAACAGGCTTCTGGCGGCCGAGTGGAAGGCGTTCTTCCCGCACACCGTGCGCCGCGGCACCGTGATGTGCGAGGGGTGCCACGACAACCCGCGCCGCTTCCTCTTCGAGCCTGCGGCGGACAGGATCTACCAGCTCCAGGCCGACGGCATGACGCTTCCCTCCTTCTGGGATCAAAGCGGGCAGAAGGTGGTGAATGGGTCGTTCCTGCCTGCGGCGCGCTACCGTGAGTTGAGCAAGAAGACAACGGCCTATCGGAGGGCTTACCTGGAAAGATGGCAGAAACTTATCGATCACGTAGAAGCTTCCTCGCCGCGCTGATCTCCCTTTTGGCGGGGGGATGGCTTATCGGGAACTTCCTGACCCCGAAGCTGCGGCGGAAAAAGACCCTCCTCACGGTGGCGAAGGCGGAGCTGCCGCAAGACGGCGCGCTGGTGTACCGGGAGGCGCGGGTGGCGCTGTTGCGCCGTGGGGAGAAGGTTTATGCGCTCGACCTTGTCTGCACCCACCTCGGGTGCACGGTGAACGTCACCCCGGCCGGGCTCGTCTGTCCCTGCCACGGCTCCAGCTTCGACCGCGAGGGGAAGGTGCTGGAAGGGCCGGCGGACCGGCCGCTGAAGCGCTACGCGGTCGAGGCGGATGGGGGGCAATACCGGGTGCTCATGTAGGGGATGACGGCGGGAATTGCCGGGGAAAGGGCTCTTCTCGCGAAGGGATACCCAGAACCGTTCTTGCTCCCCCTTCCCCCTGTATAGATCGGAGTCGTTACAGATGTTCGGGGAGATGGGTTACAGTTTCAGTGCAAATTGCTTCAACTTTTGATGGCAAAAGACTGCGTCCATGCCCCCTCTCCCTCTGGGAGAGGGTTGGGGTGAGGGCGCCGTTCCAGCTTGCGGCTTCGATGACCCATAGGAGAGGACTCGACAGTTGATCAGAGATTTCGCCAGACATCTTTTTCCGAGAGCGGTGCTGCAAAGGGACCTCACCCTTTCCTACACCTTCTGCCTTGGGGGTCTCGCCTTCACCTCCTTCCTGGTGCTGGTAGCGACCGGCATGCTGCTTCTTTTCTATTACCAGCCGACGCCGGCAGCCGCCTATCCCTCGATCCTGCTGCTCGAATCCTCGGTCACCGGGGGGAAGTATCTCCGGAGCCTGCACCGGCTCGCGAGCCACTTCTTCCTGGTCCTTATCGTGCTGCACACGCTCCGGGTCATCCTGACCGGCGCCTACGCAAAGCCCAGGGAGCTGAACTGGCTTACCGGCTGCGCCCTCCTCATGCTCGCCGTCTTCGAGGGGTACACCGGGTACCTGCTCCCCATGGATCAGCTGGCGCTTTGGGCCACCCAGACCGGGATGGAGCTGGTCAACACCCTTCCTTTCGGGGGGGCGATGCGCACGGTCCTGGTGCCGGACGGGGTGGGAGAGCCGATGTCGCTGCTTCGTTTTTACGTGCTGCACATCCTGGTCGTCCCGGGGATGGTTCTGCTCCTGAGCTCCCTGCATTTCTACCGGATCAGGAAGAACAAGGGGGTGCTCCCTTACCTATGAAACGAGGCTACGTAAAGAGTTCCCCGCACTTCTTCCGGCCGGTGAAGATCTCCATGCTTCTCCTCGTCGCGGCGCTTGCCGGGCTTGCCTGGCTGATACCCGCCCCCCTGCAGGAGCAGGCCGACATCGCCCGCGTCCCCAACCCGGTGAAATCCGCCTGGTTCCTGCTCTGGATCCAGGAGCTGGTCAGCTATTCCAAGTACCTCATCTACCTGGTGCTGGCGCTCACTCCACTATTTCTCTTCCTGCCCTGGCTTCACACCGGCACTCCCGCGGCCAAGGCCTCCTGGTTTCTCAGGGAGCAGAGGCTTGTGGCCATCGTCGCGCTGGCGCTGGGCGCGGCCGTACTGGCGCTCACCGTGGTAGCCATGTTCTTGCGAGGTCCCAATTGGCAACTGGTCGCGCCTTTCTGACAGCCCTGGCGGTCTTGGCCGTGCTTCTTTGCTGCGGGAGCGGGCGCGCGGCCGACTCCTGCCTGAGGTGCCACCCGCCGCACTACCGCGGATTGGGTAGTTGTGTCGGGTGCCACCGGGGAGACCCCCGCTCGGACCGTCTCCGCGTCGCGCATTACGGCCTGGTCGCAGCCCGCTTTTCCTGGTCGGGGGTGCCGGGCTCGGCACCGGTAGAGCGCGGCAACAGGCTCCTGGAAACCTTCGCCTGCCGCCGCTGCCACAACGCCGCCGGCAGAGGGAACCGCCTGGCGAGCAACCTGGACCTCCTCCCGGCCGGGACCACGCCGGAGAATCTCTTCGCCTCGATAGATGCGCCAGCACTGCAGATGCCGGATTTCAAGCTGGAACAGGGGGCGATCACGGACCTGGTGAACGCCCTTTTGGCCGGCACCAAGGGTTCGGCGAAAAAAGGGAAGGAGACGCCCCGGGTGGTGCATTTCGAAACGGCGGGAAAGGGGGAGAACGTCTTCGAGAAGAAGTGCGGTCCCTGCCACAAGGTACTGACCGCGGCGCTGGGCGGGGTGGGGCGCGGTAGCGTCGGCCCGAACCTTTCCGGGCTTTTCTCCGAATTCTATCCCCCCACGGTGGCGGGGAAGGAGCGCTGGAGCGCGCCGGCGCTGGAAAAATGGCTCAAGAACCCCCGCCAGTCGCGCCCCAGCACCCAGATGCGCCCGGTCCCGTTGAAAAAGGAGGAGCTTGAGCGCCTGCTGCAGATATTGGACGCGCCCCCCAGGCCGGGCGCCTCGAAAGCTGCGTTGTAAAAGCCTTTCTTTTTCGTTAAGCCCCTGTCCTTCTTCCCTTTCAAGGTTGCTCTGTTAGAATCCTCTACTGTTGTTTTCGCTGTAAAACCTGCTCCCTGCAGATCGACACCCGACCAAAGCCCCAAAAAATACAACGCCGACAGGAGACCCGGCCATGCCCAGAGCGATCATCGTTTTCTCGCACCTGCGCTGGAGCTTCGTGTACCAGCGCCCACAGCACTTGTTGACCCGGATGGCGGGCAGGCGCCGGGTGATCTTCTTCGAAGAGCCGGTTTACGACGCCGGGCGGGAGCCGTTTCTGGAATGCAGCACGCCGGAGCCGGGGGTGCTGGTCTGCAGGCCCCATACCCCGTCGCAAAAATCCGGGTTTAACGATGAGCAGCTCCACTGGCTCGCGCCGCTACTGGAAGAACTGGTGGCGCAGGAGGAACTGAGCCGGTATATCGTCTGGTTCTACACCCCGATGGCGCTTCCCCTGGCAAGGGTGCTCCGCCCCTCCCTGGTGGTGTACGACTGCATGGACGAGTTGACCGGTTTCCTGGAAGCGCCGAAAGAACTGGTGCAGCGGGAAAAGGCGCTGCTGGCAGTGGCGGACCTCGTCTTTACCGGCGGTCCCAGCCTGTACCAGGCCAAGAAGAGCCATCACCCCGAGGTGCACTGCTTCCCGAGCAGCGTCGACGCCTCCCATTTCGCGCTCGCCTGCGATCCGGAGTGCGAGCACGCGACCCAGAAGGTCCTCCCCAAGCCGAGGCTCGGCTACTTTGGCGTGCTGGACGAAAGGCTCGACCTGCAGCTTCTCGACGCCATGGCGCTATCCCATCCAGACTGGCAGATCGTCATGGTGGGCCCGGTGCTGAAGATCTCTCCTGAGCTTCTCCCCAAGGGGGCGAACATCCACTACTTCGGGCAGCAGGAATACGCAGCTCTCCCCGGTTACCTGGCCGGGTGGGACGTCTGCCTCATCCCCTTCGCGCTGAACGACGCCACGCGCTTCATCAGCCCCACCAAGACCCTGGAATACATGGCCGCGGAGAAGCCGGTGGTCAGCACCCCCATCACCGACGTGGCGGTCCCTTACGGCGACATCGTCTTCATTGGGGACGGCATCGGCAATTTCATAGCCGCCTGCAATGAGGCCCTGAACCTCCCGCCGAACCGGTACCGGGAAATGGTAGGCGCCATGCGCCAGGTGCTCGCGGGGACTTCGTGGGACGCCACGGTGCAGGCGATGAGCCAGCTGATCGACACTGCGGTCCGGCGCAAGAGGGCGCGGACGGTGCACAGCGAATCGCTCGCCACGTAGAACGCCTGAGAAAATCATGGAAACGAAAATTGTTTATGCCTGGCTCGGATTTTCTCCGTGAACTCCGCGGCAACAGGTTTTAGAGATGTCACTGAAAAGGCCCCGTTAAGGGGCCTTTTTTTGTGGAGGCGGAGGGGTGCAGCATCACTCGTTTTCGGGCGGGACCGTGTCGAAGAAGTATCGGCTCAATGCGTTTTCCAGCTCCGGCAGTACCACGCCGCGCTCGCTTCCCAGGACCGAGAAGGGGGGGCGTGGCGCGAGGTAGCCGAGGGAGGCCGCGGGGCGCGGGATGACTCGGGAGGAATCCAGTCCCGCCATTTTGGCGCAGCAGCGGGCGAGCTCGGCCCAGCTCACGGCGCCGGCGTTGCTTAGGTGCCAGATGCCGCTCTCGCCGTCCAGGAGCAGGTCGAGCCCGGCATGGACCAGGTCCGGGATGTAAGTGGGGGAGACCACCAGGTCGGAGGCGGCTTCGACAGTTTCCCCGGCCGCGAGCCGGCGCAAAGTGACGGTGACGAAGTTGTACCGGTCCCAGGGGCCGAAGAATGCGCTGGTGCGCAACACCAGTGCCCCTGGATATAGCTGCAGCACCTGGCGTTCCGCCTCGGCCTTGCTCTGCCCGTAGATGTTGATCGGCGATACCGGATCCCGCTCCTGATAAGCGGTCCGCTTGCTGCCGTTGAAGACCATGTCGGAGGAGAAGGTCATCAGCGGCACGCCGCGCCGGGCGCATTCGGCGGCGAGCACCGCGGGCCCCACGGTGTTTTCCCTGAAGCAGGTGCCGGCGTCCCCCTCGGCGTCGTCGATCCGGACGAAGCCCGCGCCGTTGACCACCGCCCAGGGTTCGTAGCGGTCCAAGGCCGTCGCGACCGAGGCCGCAGAGGCGATATCGATTTCGCCGCGGGAGAGGAGGTGGCAGGGGATGCCGCGCTGCCGGCAGAGCCGGGAGAAGGACTGCCCCAAGGTCCCGGTCTTACCGACGATGAGGATTCCCCCGCGCTCCTCTTCACACTCATCCCCCGTGGAGGGGAGGTCGGGGTTCAGGCCGGGAAGAAACCGGTCCGGCCTGCGCCACCAGCCTGGGCCTCTCACCGTTGGATGGCTCAACTCCCCCTCGCGCACGATCTGGCGCAGCCCCCCGGCAAGGAGCGTGGGGCGCGGGGAAGGCCCCCTGATGTCGAAGACCCCCGGCTCGTAAGAGCCGGTGATGCTGGTGAAGAGGCCGCACCAGTCGAAGGAGCCCAAAAGCGACCAGGCGGTCACCGCTCTTACCGGAACCCCTTCGCGGCAAAGCTTCACGCCCGCTTGCCACGCCTCGTGGAACCAGCGTAACTGCTCCTCGCGGGTGGAACCCAGGTGCACCTCGGTGAGGGCCACTTCCTTTGCGTAGCGCTGCCAGGCGCTGCGGAGCACCTCTTCGTGCCCCAGTATCCCTTCCGGGCAGGCTCGCACCGCCTCGACGTCCGCGTAGCGGTGCTGGTGGTTCCCGCCGTGGGTCCACTCGGGGTAGCGCTCCAGCCGGTGGTCGAGGAAGCGGTCGCTGGTCAAGTAGTAGTTGAGCCCGACCACGTCCGGCGCCATGCCGCTCTGCAGGAAGTAGTCGAACTCCGCCTCGTCGGTCCCGTTTTGCTCCAGCCACAGGCGCAGCGGATGGCGGCGATCCACCTTCCCCGCCAAAAGGTCGAGGCTCAGCCAGCGCCGGTGGTTCTCGTAGTCGGCCTGGTAGCGGAGCAGATCCGTGGAGAAGGTCTTCCCCATGTCCTCGGCCATCACCAGCTTTGCCTCTGGCGTCACTTCGCGGATGGCCCGCATCGCCTCCACTATGCCGCGGCACTGCGACAGCAAGGTGCGGACGAAGGTGCGGTCGTCGGTGCCGTGGGGGTACCAGTGGCCGTAGAGGCCGCTGAAGCGGGCGGTGGTGAGGGGTTCGTTGACGGGGGTGAAGTACCTGATCCAAGGGTAGCGCCGGGCTACCAGGCGGGCGTAGCGGGCCAATAGGGCGGGGAAATCTGGATCGACGAGGCTGGTGTAGGCGGGGCCGCTGCCGTGGTGCAGCAATCCGGCGACGGGCTCAAGGCCGAGTTCCCGCAACCGGTTCAACCTCTCATCGGTCCAGCGCCAGTCCGGGGCATCGAGGCGTTGCGGCGCTACCATCTCCCAGAGCACGGGGTAGCGCAGCGTCCGGATGCCGAGCCCGGCGAAGAGTTCGAGATCCTTCGGGCGGCTCAGGTGGCCGTTCAGGGCGAGCTGGCTGTGGAAGTGCTTCCCCACGCGGTTCAGGGTGCATTCCATCCCCCCCCACAGCTCGGGGACTCTCTCTTTATGCCTGTCATTGCTCATGGCCTTTTCCCGCCGGCCGCGGCTACTGCGGCACCAATAGCTTCCCCTGTTGCCCCTGCTCGCGGTAGAGCGCCAACACGTTCGACGCTACCTCCGCCGCTTTCCCCTCGCGCACCAGCGCCACGCAGGCACCTCCGAAGCCGGCCCCGGTGAGCCGCGCTCCGTACACGTCGACCTGCTCCTGCAGCAGCCTGGCCAGAAGGTCCAGTTCGGGTATGGAGACCTGGAAGTCGTCCCTGAGGCTCATGTGCGAGGCGTTCATCAATTCCCCGAAGCGGCAGCCGTGCACGCCTTTGACCGCTTCCAGCACCCGCTCGTTCTCGGTCAGCACGTGCCGGGCGCGCTGAGCCAGGTTGCGCGGCAGCTTGATGAGCTGGCCCAGGTCCGACAGCTCCCGCAGCGAAGCAATCCCCAGAAGCTCCGCAGCCTCCTCGCACTCCTGCCGGCGCAGGTTGTACATGCTCTCGCCGAGCTTTCGCGGGATCCCGCAGTCGATGACCAGGAGCTCCGAGCGCGGGGGAAGCGGGAGGAGCTTGCGTTCCAGCGACCGGGTGTCGATGAAGAGCATGTGGGTGGAGTCGGCGAGGCTTGCCGCCATCTGGTCCATGATGCCGCAGTTGACCCCGGCGTAGCGGATCTCGGCCTGCTGGGCCATGAGCGCAATCTCGACGTCGTCCAGGTCGAGGCGGAACAGCTCCCGCATCCCGCGCAGGAAGGCGACTTCGAGCGCGGCGCTGGAGGAGAGTCCGCTCCCCATCGGTACCTGGGAGGTGACCCGCACCGACACCGGGTCCACGTGGTGCCCGGAGAGGCGCAAAAGGGCGAGGCAGCCGTGCAGATAGGCGGCGAAGCCGCTGGGGACCGCACCTCCGGTCTCCGACCACGCCCTTTCCTGCAGCTCCTCGGCATAGTAGTGGTTCCGGCCGTCGCGGCTTCTGGCCAACTCCACCGTGGTCTCCAGCGGCACCGCGATGGGGAGGACGAAGCCGTCGTTGTAGTCGGTATGCTCCCCTAGGAGGTTCACCCGTCCGGGGGCGCGGGCGGTCACTTCGCAGGGGGACTCGAAGGTCTTTTCAAAGTCGGTAGCAGCGGACATGATGGCTCCTATCGCCGAAGGACGAGCGGCCGCTCCAGGCCGGCCGCTAGCACCGTCGGCCAGGCCGGGTCGAGCGTCAGGTTCTCGACTCCGGTCTCTGTCACCAAAAAGGTATCCTCTATCTTCGCGCCGGGGAGGCTCGGGTTCCAGGCGACGGCCATCCCGGCGCTCAGGTGCTCCCGCGCCTCGGGGTTCGCTATCACTTCGCGGGAAAGGTAGCCGGTGATCCCCCCCTGGTGGTGCTCCTTGATGGCGTGCTCGTAACCCGCCGCGGCGTAGGCCGAGGCAAGCTCGCGGTAGACCTCGTGCAAAAGGACCCCCGGGCGGGAGAGGAGCAGCGCGTGGGCCTCGATCTCGCGCACCTGCGCGTGCTTTTGCTCCTCCTCGTCGGTTAGAGGCTCGAAGGCGACGAACCTGGTGAGGTTGGCGTAGAGGCCGTACCCCCGGGCGCAGAAGACCAGCATCGCGGAGGCGCCCAGCGGGTCCTTCCCCGATATCGGATGGCGGTACAGGCGGCGGCGCCTGTCTCCGGCCGCCATGACCAGGCAGGGGGCGAGCCCGCGCGAGAGGAGGGCGGAGGCGCCGGCCGCGGCCAGCCGGTACTCGCTCCAGTCGGGGTTCGCCTGCTGCAGGGTCTCGGTCATCGCCTGCGAGGCGAGAAGCCCCACCTCGCGGTAGCGGTGCAGCTCGGGGAGAGAGAGGGTGCGTTTCGCCGCCAGAAGCGGCAGCGGGAGTTCCCGCTCGGCCTCCGCCGGACGGTCCGAATAGACCGGTGTCCCTTCGGCCAGCTCCCTCATCACCACCTCCAACTGGGAAGGGTAGGCCCAGGGGAGTATGCGCACCTCGCAGCCGGGGGGGAGCTCTTCGTCGATCAGGCGCTGCGCCTCGATCCCGTTGGTCACCACGAAGGCGCCGCGCCCGGTCACCACGAATTCGGCGATCCCGGTCGCGGCCGCCAAGAGCACCTCGTTGGAGCCCCCCGCCGTGATCCAGGAGAACCAGTCGATCCCCTTGAGCCTCAGCACCCTTCCTGCGCCGAGCAGCTCCCGGACCAGGCGGATTTTGCCGGCCATCTCCTCCGCGCGGGCGGTGCCGTTCATAGCGTCACCTCCACTTCCTGAAGTTCCTTCGCCTTCTGCTCGGGAAGGGCGTCGTTGGCGAACATCCCGGCGGCGAGCTCCGTCCCGGCCAGGTACTTGAGCCGGTCGCTGGATCGGTAGGGGGGGTAAAACTCGGCGTGCAGGTGGCACTCGGGGTGCGACTCCCCGTCTGTTGGGGCGCCGTACCAGGCCATCAGGTAGGGGAAGGGGCGCTGCCACAGACCGTCGTATTTAAGGAGGGTGGTCTTGAGCGCCCGCGCCAGGTCGGCGCGGACCTCGGGGGTGAGCTGGGGGAAGCCGGGGACGGCTCGCCGGGGGGCGACCCAGACCTCGTAGGGGTAGCGGGCCCAGGGTGGGAGGAAGGAGATGGCGTGCTCCCCGAGGTAGAGGATCCGCTCGCCAGAGACGGTCTCGGCGGCGATCAGCCCCTCCAGAAGCGGCGCTCCCTGCACCTGGAAGTAGGACAGCTCCTGAACCTGCATCCGCTGCGGCACCGGGGGGACGAAGGGGTAGGCGTAGATCTGGCCGTGCGGGTGGTGCAGAGTCACTCCGACCTCGATCCCCTTGTTCTCGAAGGGAAGCACGTAGTTGATGTCCGGGTCTTCCCCAAGCCGCTCCACCCGGTCCCCCCATACCTCCATGAGGAGCTCGATGTGGTCCAGCGGGAGCCCCGAAAGCGACCGAGCCGGGTCCTTGCCGAAGACCACCACCTCGCACTTGCCTCGCCCGGGGGCGGTGGGGACGTAGCTTTGGGGCGGGTTGTGGGCGACGGGGGAGAGCGAGGGGAAGCGGTTGTCGAAGACCGCCACCTGGTAGTTCCCCTGGGGGAGCTCGGTAGGGTTTTCCGGGTCGGTTGTCGGGGCGAGCGGGTTGTACTCGGGGGGGGGCATGAAGGTCCGCCCCTGGCGGTAGCTCGCATAGGCGACCCATTCCCCGCGCAGAGGGTGCCAGCGCAGGTGGGGGTTCGCGGCAAGCGGCTCCCGGTTCGGGCTCGGGGCTTCCCCCAGCACCTGAATGGGAGCACGGCCGTAAAGGGTGAGGCTCCGTCCGTCAGTCTTCAACATCTCTCGCCTGTAGAGCATGCTTCCTCCGATATGCGCGCGAAGTCGGCGCATGGGGTGGACGGGTGAAATTTGCAGGGGATGGGGGATCGATTCTCAGGTGCTTTCCCAGAAGAGCGCGCCCTGTTCGACCTTCCCACGAACCGCATCCGCGATCCGCTCCAGCGGGATCTTAGGGGTTCGGTCCGCGAAGAGGAGGCCGTTGGCCTCCTGGAAGGTGTCGGCGAATTGCGTATAGCAAAAGCCGCTGAACATGGCGACGCCGCGGGCGGCCTCGATGAGGGAGACGGCGAGGCGCTCGAACTCCTCGATCTTGTCGTGGCGGAAATACCCCCACGCCTTCTGGTGCAGGGCGTCCAAGGGCTTCACGTAGGCGACGCCGCCGAACTCGGTGAGGATGATGGGCTGCCCCCGGTGCGGATAGCCGTCGAGGGTGAGGATGCGCCCGCCGGGGCGGCGCCGGTCGAAAAGCTCCTCCGGCTTCACCTGCGGACCGTAGCGCTCCGCGAGCCTCTCGGGGTTGTTGTCGTAGTCGTGGATGCCGATGATGTCGGTGGCCGAGCTTTCCCACCCGTCGTTGCCGATCACCGGCCGCTCGGGGTCGAGCGTCTTGGTGAGGTGGTAGAAGGCGTGCACAGCGTCCCGGTGCGCCTTGGTGGCGGTCAAGTCCGGGACCCCCCATGACTCGTTGAAGGGGACCCAGACGATGATGCAGGGGTGGCTGTAATCACGTTCTATCGCCTCGATCCATTCCCGCATCAGCCTTTTTATGGCGCGGGTGGTGAAGCGGAAGGCGCTCGGCATCTCCGACCAGACCACGAGCCCCAGCCGGTCCGCCCAGTACAGGTAGCGCGGGTCCTCCAGCTTTTGGTGCTTTCTTACCCCGTTGAACCCCATCGCCTTGGCGAGCTCGACGTCGCGCTTGAGCGCCTCGTCCGAGGGGGGGGTCATCAGCGTCTCCGGCCAGTACCCTTGGTCCAGCACCAGCCTGAGCGGGTAGAGCCGCCCGTTCAGGAGGAACCGGTCCCGGTGCACCTTGGCGGAACGGAGCGCGGTGTAGGAGGTTATCTCGTCGATCACCTCGCCCCCCTGCATGAGCTTGATGTCGGCGTGGATCAGCCTCGGGTGCTCCGGCGACCAGAGAAGGTCGTTTCTGAAGTCGTCGATCCCGGGGTCGGAGAGGGCGATGCGCCGGTGCACCTCGCCGTGGATCACACGGTAGCGGTCCTCGACCAGGAGCTGGTCGCTGAAGGAAAGCCGCACGTTCACTTCCATCTGGTCCGCGATAGGTCCCACGATGAAGGCCTCGATCCCCACCTCCCAGCGCTCCAGGTGCGGCGACCAGCGCAGCTTCTTCAAGTAGGTCTCGGGGACCGATTCCAGCCAGACGGTCTGCCAGATGCCGGTGGTGCGGTAGTACCAGATCGCGTGCGGCTCCAGCTTCCAGTCCTGCTTTCCGCGCGGCTTCTCCAGATCCTCCGGGTCGTCCTCGGCCCGCACGGTCACGACCTGGCGCCCGGAAGGATCGAGGGCATGGGTGATGTCGGCGCTGAACGGGGTGAAGCCGCCGCGGTGCCGCGCCACCAGCATGTCGTTGACCCAGACGTGCGCCAGGTAATCGACGGCGCCGAAATGGAGCAGCACCTTTTTCCCGTCGGTCGCGTTGTAGTAAAACTCGCGCTGATACCAGCAGGCATGGTGAAAGGAGGTGTCACCGATGCCGCTTGCCTGGCTTTCGGGCGCGAAGGGTACCTCAATGGTGAGGGGCCACTCTTTCACGTCCGCCGGCAAGTTGTAAGAGAGATCGTCGTCGAAGGTGAAGTGCCACTGGCCGTCGAGCGTATGCCAGTTGGGACGCTGCAATTGCGGGCGGGGATAGTCCATATGCTTACCGAGCCTCTCAATAATGTTAGAAATTTTTCACCAAAAGAGAGTAGCAGGGAGGAAGCCATTTACAACAACTGACTCATCCGGCGGCTAGTGCTTCCCTTCGATACGGTGGAACAGATCCAGTGCGTTTTTGAAAGCCTGATCCATGTTGAAGTACTTGTAGTTCGCCAGCCTCCCCACGAAGTACACGTCGGAAAGTTTCTCCGCCTCCTCCCGGTAGCGCTGGGAAATGGCCTCGTTTTCGGAGTTGGGAACGGGGTAGTAGGGATCCCCTTCGTCGGTAGTGTACTCGCGCGAAATGGTGGTCTTTGGGTGCTTCTGGCGGGTGAAATGCTTGTACTCGACGATTCTCGTGAAGTCGCCGTCCTTGGGGTCGGGGTAGTTGACCACCGAGTTTTGCTGGAAGAACTCCTGGTCGAGCGTGATCCATTCGAACCTGATGGAGCGCCACTGCAGCTTTCTTTCCCGGGAGTGGCGGTAGTCGAAGTAGCGGTCGATGGGGCCTGCGTAGAACACCTTGGAGCAGTCCCGGACCTCGGGGCTCTCCTTGACGTCGAAGTAATCGGTGTTGAGCCGCACGGTGATGTTCGGGTGCCGGAGCATCTCCTCGAAAAGCCGGGTGTAGCCGTTAAGCGGCAGGGCCTGGTAAGGGTCGCTGAAGTAGCGGTCGTCGAAATTGGTCCGCACCGGGATCCTCAGCAGCACCGAGGCGTCCAGTTCGTGGGGGTACTTGTCCCACTGCTTTTTGGTGTAGTGCTTGAACATCTTTTCGTAAAGTACGAGCCCCACCCGTGCCAGCGCGGCCTCCTCGCCGTTGCGTGGTTCCTCGTGGGGTGGCTTCACCTGCACCTCGCTCAGGAAGCGCTGCATCTCGGCCTCGGTGCGGATGCGCAGGTTGAAGATGGTATTGACGGTGGAGATGTTGACGGGGATGGGGACCAGCTTGCCGTCCACTTTGGCCAGCACGTGGTGCTCGTAAGGGTACCAGCGCGAGAAGCGGTTCACATACTGCCAGACGTCCTCGAACTCGGTGTGGAAAAGGTGTGCGCCGTATTTCGAAACCAGGATGCCGTGCTCGTTGTAGAAGTCGTAGCAGTTGCCGCCGATATGGTTGCGTTTCTCCAGGATCAGGACCCTCTTTCCCAGGGAAGCGTAGCGTTCGGCGAGGGTGGCGCCGGAAATGCCGGCTCCGACGACAACGATGTCGAACCTGCTCATTAGCTGACTCCGCTGCTGAAGGGCCGTTCCCGGCCGCCTGGGGTGAGATGAAAACATTAACAGATAATAATTTATTAGTCTGCGGAGTCAACCGGCATTGCCGCCGAAGTCGCCGTCCGGGAGAGCGTCCCGCGGCATCGTTTATCTACTATGAGCTAACCCGCGCCCCTTTTCCGGGCGAAAGCCGCCAAAAGCGCCGCCGCGGCCAGCGTGCCCGCGAGAAGCGCCGCCGAGGCCAGCGGGTTGTTCAAAAGCGCCGGGTCGATGAGCAGCACCAGTCCCAGCCCCAGCATCATCAACCCCGAGACCAGCTTCAGCACGCGCCCCTGCCATTGCGTCAGCTTCCTCTCGCCGAGCTTCACCGTGAAAAGCGCGACGATAACCGCCAGGGGAAGCGCGTAGATCGTGCAGTAGAAGGCAAGATAGGCGTAGTAGCTGTATGTAGGGAGTTCCCTCAGGGTGAGCATGCGGGTGAAGACCATGGGAAAGCCGGCGGTGCAGAGGAGTTCGTAGCTGTTGGCGGCGAGAGCCAGCACGGTGGTCCCGGCCAGCAGGCAAGGGAGCGAATCCGCCCTGAGGAGCCTCCTCATGCGGGCGAAGAGCTTCGGCTTCTGCTGTTCCGGGATGCTGAGCGACACCCCCTGCCCGAAATAGAAGAACTCCTTGACGTTCACCGCGCCGACGAAGAGCGCCACGATCCCTGCGGCGAAGGTGATGGCGGGAAGCCCGCCGGTGAGGAGGAAGAGGTTGAGCCAGGCCGCCATGAAGACGAAGTAGACGAGCCCGGAGAAAAAGACGAAGAGCCCGCCGATGAGAAGCATGCGGCGCCGCGAATGGGCGTGGATCAACAGGCTTAACAGGAAGAAGAGCACGAAGAAAGCGCAGGGGTTGAAGCTGTCCAAAAGTGCCACCGCGACGGTGAAAACGGGAAGCGACAGGCTCTGCGCGTCGACCGGGCCCAGGAGCGGGAGCCTGACGGGAGGGGTGGGGGCGGGTTTCTGGGCGGCCTGTTTCTGCGGCGCGACGGGCTGCAACGCCAGGCGTACGGCCTGTTCCACCTCCGCCGCGGTTTCAGCAGAAAAGCCGCTGAACATCTCCTGGCCGATGATGAAGACCGGCACCCCGGTCGCCTCCTTGTGGCGGGCGCGGGCCATCGCCACAAGGAGCGGGATGTTCTCGCGCTTTTCCAGCACCTCATAGGACTCGATGCGCAGGGTGGGGTATTTCCTTTTCAGCTCTTCCAGGAAGGGCTTCGCCTTGGTGCAGTGTGGGCAGCCGACGCCCCAGAAGAAGTAGAGGGTGGCGGAGAGTTCTGAAGCAGCCGCGCGTGCGCCAGGGGGAAGGAGCAGGAGGAGCGCCAGGCAGGCGGCAAGCCAAAAGCGGGCAAGGCACCTTAGGCGGTGGGAGAGGGGAGGTAACGGCACGGCCGCGCTGCGGGAATCCCGGCCGCGCCTGCTGGGGATAATGGTGGATGTGAAAATGGTAGCTTGCATCCGTTAAAGATACTAAAAATGCAGCGGATGCCTACCTGTCGTCGCTTATACCAGCCGCTTCGCCTTGAGCTCGGTCTTGAGCCAGGCATAAACCACGGGGGCCGCCACCAGGCCGGCCATGCCGAAGATCGCTTCCATGAAGAGCATGGCGCACAAAAGCTCCCAGACGCTGGCCTTGACTTGTCCCCCCACGATCCGCGCGTTGGTGAAGTATTCCAGCTTGTGAATCACGATCAGAAACGCCAGCGAGGCGATACCGACCATTGGGGAGACGCCGAGGCTGATCAGCACGATGGTGAAGTTGGAGATGAGGTTCCCCACCACCGGCAGCAGGCCGGCCACGAAGGTGAGCAGGACCAGGAGGGTGACCATGGGGAGGTAGACCCCGAAGATGGGGAGGACCACGGCGAGGTAGATCGCGGTGAGAACGGTGTTGAGCGCGGAAATCTTCACCTGGGCGAAGACCACCTTGTCGAAGGAATCGGCGAGGTTGATCAGCCTCGCGTGCAGGTCGGAGGCCAGGGGGGGAAAACCGTTTTCCTTGTTGAAGCGGTGCAGCACCGCGAGGCTTCCCACCACCATGCCGAGGATGAGGTGGGCGAAGGTCTTGACTCCGGAAATGCCGACGGAGGAGATGTTCTTTCCATGCTCCCGCAGCATGTTCGTTATCTGTTCGCGCAGTTCGTCGACCGTGTCGGGAAGAGCAGCGGTGAGGTCCTCCGGGAGGGTCCGCTTCAGGTTTTCCAGGGTCTCGGCCGCCATGTTGAGCAGGTTCGCCATCCCGTGGTGGCCGCGCAAAAACGACCAGAGCCCGAGGCAGATGCTGGAGACCAGGGCGATGACGAACAGGATGATCCCTGCCAGGGCGACCTTCTGGGTCAGGCTCCCCCAGCGCAGCGGCAGCATGGGGGCGAGCTTCGCGGTCAAAACGTAGACCGCAAGCCCCGCGAACGCGGCGGGAAGGAGATGAAAATGCAGCACCACGGGGACTGACAACGCGGCCAGCAGGTAACTGATCTGCAGGGTGTTCATGGATCCACTCTCCAGGGAAGCATTTGACGCGACAACCATTTTTACTATCAGACAGGCTCGCTGGTCCAGAGAAATCTTTATAGATGAATGTTGCTTGAAACTTCTCTGGCTCCCAAGGTAAGGGGACTGGCTCCGCCAGGTGCCTGTCCCCTTTTTCTCTGGTTGCCAAGCTCCAGCTTTGCATCCGGGGCAAATCCAAAAAAGAAAGGCACCTGCGAAAGATCCCGCAGGTGCCTTTTTATCTTGTAGAACCGGGCTGCTACGCCAGTTCGCGCGCGGCCCTGAGCGCCGCTTCGTAATCCGGCTCCTGGGTGACTTCCGGTACATGCTGGATGTAGCGGATGACGTTTTGCTTGTCGATCACGAAGATGGAGCGGGAAAGGAGCTTCAATTCGTCGATGAGCACGCCGTAGGCCAGGGCGAAGGAGCGGTCGCGATAGTCTGAAAGGGTCACCACCTTGTCGATGCCGGCCGCTCCGCACCATCTCTTCTGCGCAAAGGGGAGATCCGCGCTTATGGTCAGCACCACCACGTCGCCGGGGAGCTTGGCGGCCTCCTGATTGAAGCGGCGCGTCTCGGTGTCGCAGACCGGCGTGTCGAGCGACGGAACCGCGCTGACGATCTTCACCATCCCCTGGTAGTTGGCGAGCGAAACGGCCCCCATGGAGTTGTCGACTACCGTGAAATCGGGGGCGGCATCCCCCACCTTCACTTGAGACCCAACCAGCGTCACCGGGTTTCCTTTAAAAGTAACTTGAGCCATCTGTTCCTCCCATTAAAAATAAAATTCCGGGAAAGCGTAAGCGATTTCCGCTGAATTGCAAGGAACAGACGACGTGCCGCCTCTTCAGTGGCGCGTGCCGGCAAAGGCTCCCAGCTTGGTATCGACCTTGGAAATGTGGTTCACCAGCCAGTTTCTCAAAAAGGAAAGGATTTCCAGGGAGAAGGGGACGTCGCCGGTCACCACGTCTTTCTGCATCTCGGTTACCCTCTTCACGAAGCGCTCGTGTTCTTCCAAGTGCTGCAGCGTCTCAGGATAGCCCGTCGCGGTCATCAGCTTCTCCTCGTGGGCGAAGTGATAGGTGGCGTAGTCGATCAGCTCTTCCAGTAGGGATTCCATGGCGATGGTGGAGTTACTGTCACAGAACTCGTCGTAGGCCTTGTTCAGTAAGCCCACCAGGTGGCGGTGATGTTCATCGATCACGTTGTTTCCGACAGACAAGCTCACATCCCAAGCAACAATAGGCATAGCTGACCCCTCCGCGTGTAATATGTACTCACAGCTTATCGGGGGGTAAGATCGCAACCTTGAATAAAGAGTGTGGAAACAAAAAAAGCCGCGTCCCTTTCGGGCGCGGCTTCCTTTTTTGCTCTGTGAACGCGTAAGACTACTTCGCGCCTTCTGCCGGAGCCGGAGCAGCGGCCGGAGCTTTTTCTTCTTTCTTCACAGCGGCTTTCTTAGCGTGCTTCTTGGTGTGTTTCTTCTTGGCTGCTTTCTTGACCGGAGCTTTCTCTTCTTTCTTCACTTCTGCAGCCGGAGCGGCAGCCGGAGCAGCGTCAGCAGCGTAGACAACACCAGCGAAAGCAACAGCAACGAGAGCAGCGACGACGGAGGACATAACTTTTTTCATTTTGAATCTCCTTGGGAGTGGGTTGAATTATGACCTCTCTTCAGCATACGGCGTGCCAACCTGCAAAATAATTGCAAGTGACCGGAATCATGAGACTTGCAATCCGATAGCGGCTGACGGAGCCGCCTTGCTTCGCCGCAAATGGTCCTGTCTGCTGCCTCATTTGAGGTGGACCAAAGAAGCCGCCCGCCGCCACGACTCGATAGCGCCGCTTCACCTGCTTACCGCGCCTTCCCATGCCCCGCATGCCACTGCAGGAGCAAAGGGTGCAAAGGGTGCAAAAAAAAAGACAGTTGCTCATTTATCCCTGGCCAAACTGTCATAGCTGCAGACAGCTTTTGTTCAAACTAAGATCAAGTTGTAGTTAAAACAGGGAGATACAACATTGGAATGCTAGTTGCTCAAGTAGTGGCAAGTTGTCAGTGAAATTTGGAGGAGGAAACGACTATGAAAAAGGTATGGCTTGTCAGTGCCGTTGGCACAGTCGCGCTAATGGCCACGTGTTTGACAACAGCGTGGGCAGGAGTTCCCAACCAGGTGCAGCTGCCTGGCTCTGCTATACCACAGTTTGTAGATCCCCTGCCTGACTTGGATCTTGTTCCTGCCGGCCCGGGCCAGATCGAACTGCGCATGAAGGAGTTCAAGAGCATGATCCTGCCGGCCAACGCCGTACCCGGGTACACCGGGACCTGGGTCTGGGGCTACCTGCAGCCCGGACAGGTGGCGAATCAGCTGCCGGACGGATCAATTCCCGGGCGCCAGTCCTACATCGGCCCGGTCATCGCCGCCACCCGCGGCGTCCCAACGGAAATGAAGTTCGTCAATGAGCTTCCCACGGTGAACGCCACCAACGTGCTTGCCTACAAGTACGGCACGGACCAGACCATGCACTGGGCCGATCCCCTGAACATGGGGATGAACATGTGCTCGCACATGTCGATGCCGCCTGCCTTCGGGAGTGAATGCTCCTTCAACTACGGCGAGTTCGCCGCCGGGCAGTTCGGCGATGTGCAGATCCCGGCAGCCGTGCACCTGCACGGCGGTGAAGTACCGCCGCAGCTCGATGGCGGACCCGATTCCTGGTTCACCAACAACGGCCCGATGGGCGTCCTCAAAGGCGCTTCCTACTACAGCCGTGACGGTGCCGCTGCCACCAACTACACCATCTACCGCTACCCCAACACCCAGGAGACTGCTCCCATCTGGTTCCACGACCACACTCTAGGTGCTACCCGCCTGAACGTCTATGCGGGACTGGCCGGCGCCTACCTGGTGGCTGACCCTGCCAAGGACCCGGCGAACCTCCCTGAACTCGTGCCGCTGGTGCTCCAGGACCGCATGTTCGACACCTCCGGCCAGCTCTTCTTCAGCGCAGGCAATGCAGGAGGGCTTCTCTGGGCGCTCAACCCCGAGCACCCTTACTGGAACCCGGAATTCCTGGGCGACGTCATGGTGGTGAACGGCAAGTCCTGGCCCTACAAGAACGTCCAGGCCAAACGCTACACCTTCTTATTCCTCAACGGGTCCAACGCGAGAACCTACGAGATGTCTTTCACCGATCCGGTCTCGAAGAACCCTGGTCCGGCGCTGTGGGTAATCGGCACCGACGGCGGCTATCTCGACAAGCCAGTCCCGGCGACCAAAGGGAAATTGGTCATCATGCCGGGCGAACGCTACCAGGTTATCGTCGACTTCGCCGGTTTCCAGGCCGGACAGATCGGTCCCAACGGCCTTGCCTATTCCGGCAAGTGGCTGCTCAAGAACACCGCCAAGGCCCCGTACCCTGGCGGCGCATCCCCCAACGGCAACACCGACGGAAGGATCATGCAGTTCGTCGTCGGCGCTGCGCCGGCAACAGATGCTTCCTTCAACCCGGCGCTCGCTGGCGCGACGCTGCGCCAGCCGATGGTGCGACTGGTCAACCCGGCTACGGGCACGGTCGCCGTCCCGGTCCAAAAGACGCGCCAGTTGACCCTGAACGAGGTCATGGGGATGCCGCAAATGGCCACGGATCCCACCACCGGGTTGCCGGTCGCCTACCCCGGCGGACCGCTTGAGATCCTCGTCAACAACACAAAGTGGAACGGCAAACGGATCAACGGCGTTAACGCGGCAACCGGGCACTACACCTTCGAGCCCATACCCGGGCTGGCACTGGACGCCAAAGGAAACAACTACATCTCCGAGCGCCCCAACGAAGGCGAGACCGAGGTCTGGGAGATCGTGAACCTGACCGCAGACGCCCACCCGATTCACCTGCACCTGGTCCAGTTCCAGCTGGTCAACAGGCAGAGCTTCGACGTCAAGGGGTACAGCGCAGCATATAGCCAGGCGTACCCTGGCGGCGGCTTCGATCCGATGACCATGAAGCCGTACCCTGCAGGGGCCTATATCCCCGGGTTCGGGCCGCCGCTAAGCTACGACGGCAACCCTGCCAACTTGCGCGCTGTGGGCGGCAACCCCGACATCGCGGCAACCGTGAAAGGAAAGCCGCTCTATCTGCAGGGGCCGGCGGCGCCAGCCCTGCCGCATGAAGCCGGTTGGAAGGACACCATCATGGCGCTGCCGGAACAGGTCACCCGGATTGCAGTCCGCTGGGCACCGACCGATTTGGCCGCTGCCACCCCGGCTGCATCCGCCTTCTTCCCCTTCGATCCCAACGGCGGCGACGGCTACGTCTGGCATTGCCACATCATCGACCACGAGGACAACGAGATGATGCGGCCGGATGAGGTGACCCCCAACGCCAACGCGGTGAGGAGCTATGTGAAGGGAACCGACTTCTAACCTCCAGGGGACTGGCTCCGCCAGGTGCCTGTCCCCCTTCGTCCTTTGCGAAGCCGGAGCTTCGGATCACCTTGCGTTCCCAAGGTGGACCTTGGGAACGAGATCAACCCTCACCCGCCTACGCGACCGAAGCGCTATGGCGGGCAGGTCCGGCCTGCGGCCACCCTCTCCCTGAGGGCGAGGGTAATCTAAACACCGTCCATCGAGCGCGAGGTCTCCAAGAAGATCGAGGAGGCGGTGAACCAGATCGCCGGGGTCAAGCACGTGATGCCCTACTCCCGGGAGGGGGCTCGACACCAAGGAGCTGACCACCCTGGTCGACAAGCAGATCAAGCGCAGCCTGGAGAACGTCTTGAAGCAGTCCGGCGCCAACATGGTCGAGGTGGTCGACGGGGTGAAAAAGAGCGTGGATAAGCTCAGGAAGGAGCTTCCCCCCGGGGGGCGAAGTGACCGTCATGCGCGAGAACATCGTGCGCCACCTGGAGCACGGCGAGGACCACCTGACCGCCGCCCGGATCGGCACCTCGGAGATCGGCCTCGTGGTATTCGCCACCTCCATGTCCATCGTGGCGGATCTTGTCCCGGTGGCCTTCACGCGCGGCATCGTCGGGCGCTTCTTCTTCCAGTTCGGGATGACCGTCGCCTTCGCGGTGCTGGTTTCCCTCTTCGTCTCCCGACCAACGACGACAAGGGAGAGTTCCAGGTGGTGTTGATATCCCGACCCTCAAGCGCTACGCCGCCCAGCTCAAGCAGGAGATCTACAAGATCCCAGGGGTCGTGGACCTGGAGGTGACATGCGAAAAGGGCCTGGGCTATCGGCGTCCATACCCGCGGCCATCGTACCAGCGGCCGTCGTATCCGCGGTCGTGCCATCTGCCACGGTCATGGTGGTAGTACCCACCGTCGTCATCGTAATACGGATACCACGGCGCGACGATGCAGCCCGACAGCAGTATCGGTACAACAGCAAAAGCCAGCAGCAGTTTCATTCTCTTTCTCATGACCATTCTCCTTTGGCCTGAAAATTCCGGTACCTTCGTCCCGTTTAGTTTCAGCTTAGGAGAAAAATGAGGAGCAAATGAGGAGGAAAAGTGAAATTGCGCGTCACCAGTGTTTGGGCAGGATGACCCTGAACTCCACCCCGAGGCCGGGGTTGTTGGTGACTTGGATCTTCCCGCCGTGGTTGGTTATGATGCGGTTGGCGATGGGGAGCCCCAGGCCGGTACCGCTTCCTTTGGTGGTGAAGAAGGGGGTGAAGATGCTGTTCAAGGACTCCAGTGGAATGCCGCCGCCGGTGTCGGATATCTTCACCTGGACGGCTTCCTTGTCGTCCAGCTCGCCCGCCGAGGCCTGGATGTTCAGCGCCCCGCCTGTCCCCATGGCATCCAGGGCGTTCAGGATGATGTTGATGAAAACCTGCTTCAACTGCTGCCCGTCGCCCAAAAGCACGAGCTTTTGCCGCGGGAATTTGGCGTTCACGCTGATCCGCTTCTCCTCGAGGGGAGGGGTGACCACGGCGAGCGACTCCTTCACGATGTCGGAGAGGTCGCACCGGGTGTAACAGATGGTGGTTTTCTTCGAGAAGAGCAGGATCTCGGAGAGGATCCCCTCCAGCCGGAGCACTTCGCGCACGATGAGATCGGCATGGGCCCACTCGCTGGTGTCCTGGGGGAGTTTCCTGGCGAGCCTGCCGGCGAAACCGCCGATGGAGACCAGCGGCCCCTTCAACTCGTGCGCGATGCCGGCGGCCATCTCGCCGATGGCGGCAAGCCGCTCCTTCTGGAGCAGGTGCTCCTGCGCCTCGCTCAACTGATGGTTCGCGTCCTCGATCTTGTTGTAGAGCATCGAGTTCTCGATGGCCATCCCCGCCTGGTTGGTGAAGAGCTGCAGGAAACGCAGATGCTCCTGGTTGATCGGCTTGTGGGTGAGGGCGTTGTCCACCAGGACCGCCCCTACCGCCTGCCCATGCGCGATGAGCGGAGAGGCGGCCAGGGCGCTGCGCCCGGAATGGAGGGCGCCGCCGATGCCGCCCTCTTCGGGGATGTAGATCAGCCTCTTTTCCAGCACCGCCTGGGAAGCGATGTTGAGCGTTCCGTCCAGCTCAAGCCGCCTCCCCTGTACCTGCCGGCAGAACTCGGAGTTGCGCTGGGCGGCCATCTCTTCATCGGAGATGTCCCACCGGCTGGAAAGGATGTCGTCGCTCCCTCCGTTTTGGGTGGAGAGGGAAGGGGAGGTCTCCGTGGTCACCCCCAGCATGCCGAGCAGCATCCCGGAGCGCTCGTTGGTGAGAAAGAGCATGGCCCGGTCGAAGAAGGGGGTGGGACCTGAGGTGAGCGCGGTCAGGGTGAGGTGGATCAGCTTGTTCAGCTGGATGGTGGAGAGCATGGTGTTGCTCATCCGGTAGAGAAGGGACAGCTCTTTCAGCTTTTTCTCGCTCTCGCTGTCGTAGGTCTTGATCTGCTCCTTGCAGATCGCCTCGGCCATGGCGCCGGACAAAAGGCGCGCCACCGTTTCGGCAAGCTCGATCTGTTTGGGCGCTGTCAGTTCGAGCCCCCCGAAGAGGGTCATGGTTCCCAGCGCCGCGCCGTTGCTTCCCAGCGGGGTGCAGAGGGCGTACCGGTAGCTGGAGTCGTCGCCGAGTTCCTCGGCGCAGGTGGTCTCGGTGGCGCAGACATGGACCGCCAGCGCAGCTTCTTTTTCCAGCAGGTCGGGGAGCTTGTCGCCCATTCCCCTGCGGCAGCTCCGGATCACCCTCTCCTTGCCGGAATTCCTCTGCTTCAACCGGACGATGGCGCAACTGGAGAGGCCGGAACTGGTGCAAAGCTGCATCAACCGGTGCAGCAATACCCCGCGCGGCTGCGGCGAGCTCAAAAGCTTCGCCAGCGCCGAAAGTAGCGACAGGTTGCGCTGCGCCTCCTCAGCCTCTTCGTCTGCGGCCAGGCCGGCTACGGTCAGGGAGAAGACGGGCGCCAGGGTACCGGCCGCGTCGACGGCTTCCTGGGCGACGTCCGCGGCGCCGCTCTCCAGCGCCAGCACGGCGAAGAGCCGGTCCCCGTCCAAAAGGGGGAGCGCCACGATGGAGCCGTTGCCGGAACAGGGCTCGTCGGGATGAAGCAGGTCGGCACTGGCGGATTGGGGTGAAAGGGTGGCGGCGGTGCGCCCGGCGAGACCTGCGCCGCAAGGGATGTGGCAGCTATGGCCGGAGGGGGTGGCCAGCGTGCTGAAGCGACGCTGCAACACCGCCCCTTTGGGATCGGGGAAATAGATGGTGGCCGAGGCGAGGGAATGCCAACGGGCCGCCAGGCGAAGCAGGCTGTTGAGCCGGACCTGATGGGACCGACCTGAGGCCTGGGCAATAGTTAATGCTTGCTCCAGGAGGTTTTGTCCCTTCCGGCCAGCCATGGGAACTCCGAAGGAAATGACAGCTCTAGGGGGTTGGGTTGGTTACCGAAAGCGTTCTTTCTTTTCTTGTTCCATCTTGCAGTCGATGCAGAGCGTGGTGACCGGGCGAGCCTTCAGGCGCGCCTCGCTGATGTCCTCTTCGCAGACCTCGCAGATGCCGAAGGTTCCGGCCTCTATCCGCGCCAGCGCCTCCTGGATCTTCACGATCAGCTTCCGCTCCCGGTCCCGGATCCTCAACTCGAAAGTGCGGTCCGATTCCTGGGTGGCCCTGTCGGTAGGGTCGGGGAAATTGGTCGTGTCGGAGGTCATCTCGGAGACGGTACGGCCTGCCTCCTCGAGGAGCGATCTCTTCTCTTCCTGCAGGATACCTCTGAAGTACTCGAGCTTTTCCGTATTCATGACACCTATCCTTTTCTAATCAATTCGGCATTAAAGAGGATTTTTCTCCATTAGTAAAGTGAAATTTGCCTGGAGAATGACAAAAAAATCATGGGTAAAACCGCATTGGGCGCTGCGTCGAACTACTTTTACGTTCTCATTGGCAAGTTTTAAATTGCCTCAAGCGCCTCGGGGAGCGAAGTGACCGCCACCACCTCCAACCCCGGGATCCCCTTTCTCGGCGCGTTTCCCTTGGGCACTATGGCGCGGGTGAAGCCGTGTTTCACACCTTCCTTGAGCCGCATTTCCCCGTTGGAGACCGGGCGGATCTCGCCTGAGAGCCCCACCTCGCCGAATACCAGCAGGTCCTGGGGGAGCACCGTGTTCCTGAAGCTGGAAACGATGGCCAGGGCCACCGCGAGGTCGGCGCTGGTCTCCAATACCCTTATTCCCCCCACGACGTTCACGAAGACGTCCTGGTCCGAGAGCACCAGCCCCCCGTGCTTGGTGATGACGGCGAGGATCATGGCGATGCGGTTTTGGTCGAGCCCAATTCCCAGCCTGCGCGGCGAGCCGTACTGCGCCCCCACCACCAGGGACTGGATCTCGACCAATAGCGGCCTGGTCCCTTCCCAAAGGACGCTGATCAGGCTGCCGGGCGCGGCTTTCTCGCTGCGGGAGAGAAAGATCGCCGAAGGATTTTTCACCTCGCGCAGCCCCCCCTCGGTCATGGCGAAGACGCCCAATTCGTTGACCGGGCCGAAGCGGTTCTTGGTGGTGCGCATCAAGCGGTAGCGGGAGTCCTCGGTGGAGGAGAGCATCACCTGGGTGTCGACCATGTGGGAGAGGGTCATGGGGCCGGCCAGGGACTGGTCCTTGGTGACGTGCCCGACCATGATCAGCACCACTCCGGAGGTCTTGGCGTAGCAGGTGAGCGCCGCCGCGCACTCGCGCACCTGGGAAACCCCTCCCGGCGCCGCTTCCAGCGCTGCCGACTGCATCACCTGGATCGAGTCGATAACCACCACCTCGGGCCGCTCGCTTTTCGCCGCCTCCAGTACCTCTTCCACCGAACTCTCGGCCAGCATCTTCACCCGGTCCAGGGGGAGTTGCAGCCTTCTGGCGCGCCCGGCGATCTGCTGCAGCGATTCCTCGCCCGAGACGTAGAGCACCTCCTTCGAGGCGGCCGCATGGCACATGGTCTGCAGCAAGATGGTGCTTTTCCCGGCGCCCGGGTCCCCCCCGATCAGGATGACGGAGCCGGGGACGAAGCCCCCGCCGAGCACCCGGTCGAACTCTTCGCTGCCGCTGGAAAAGCGGGACTGTTCGGTGCATTCGACCTGGGAAAGGAGGGTGACCGACGAGGTGGCTCCGGCGAAGCCTTCGCGCCGCGCGGCTCTCTCGGATCCGAGCCTGACCTCTTTGATGGTGCTCCAGGCGTCGCAGGCCGTGCAGTGCCCTTGCCACTTCGGATAATCCGCGCCGCAATCGGAGCAAACGAATCCGGTCTTTACTTTTACCTTGGCCATATCACCCCGTCCCCGCGTCCCTGGCGGGGCCAAAAACTACGGTATCCTAAGCTTTTTGCCGAGAGGTGTCAACAGCGGCGCGATTCTACGGCTGCGTCCCCTATTAGTTTGACAAGCTTTCGTTCTGTGAGATAAAATCGCGTGCGTCTCTAATGTGTAAGGTCGCACCAAGGGGAGGTTTTTTGCCGGTTGTGAAGAAAAAATTGCTGAAGCTGGTCCCGCCGGCGGAGAATCCGGGGTTCCTGGTACAGGCCCTGGTCGAATTGCACAAGGCGGTGAAGGGGGCGGGGTTCTATCCCAAGGGGCACCCGTACCGCACCGAGACCCTGCAGCGCGCCTACGACTGCCTGAAGAAGCTCTTGTCGGACCGCGAACTGGTTCTCGGCGTGAACCGGCACGGGTTCCTCCTGACGGGGGAGCCTGTCGAGGGGAACAACATGGTGCAGCAGCTGGCACATGAATGCTTCATCCGCAGGATCGCCAACATCAGCTTCATGCAGGACCTTATCCCCGGCGACCTGGGGGTCTTCGTACAACTGCTCAACTGCGACCCGCAGAAAGGAGCCGCCGCGGGCGGCCTCGCCAAGGAGCTCGAAGACCGAGGGGTGCGCACCGTATGGGTCAACGAGAAGGACTTGGCCTCCATCTGGGCCAAGCGTCCCGGGTACCACGAGGGGGTGCAGGAGGGGTGGGACAGTATCCCTTCCCTTGGGGTGCCCGCAACGCAGGTGAACCAGCAGCGCGGCATCGGAGAGCTGCTGGTGCTGATGGCGGGGGAACCAAGCGATGCGCGCTACCAGGAACTGGGGCGGGAGCTGATGGCAGGGTATCAGGTCGACCCGCAGCAGGTACCGGTTCTTACCATCCTGGAGGAGCTGCTGCGCCAGCACCAGGAGCCTGAGCGAAGCCTTCCCCAGAGGGAGTACGCGCTCTTCACGCTGGATCACCTGGCCGACGGTGCTGCGGACCAGTTGCTGAACGCGCTGGAAGGCCGCGAATGCGAGGAGCGGGAGTCGATTCACCGGGTGCTTGCGGCCCTCGGGGGCAAAGGGGCGTACTGGGTGATCCAGAGGATCTGCCTCGCCGAGGGGCTCTTCGAAAGGAAATCGCTGGCAGCGGCGCTCGTGGCCCTGGGGCAGGCCGCCATAGCGCCTTTGATCGCGATGCTCAAGGACGAGCGCTGGTACGTGGTGAGGAACATGGTGGCGATCATTGGGGAGCTGCGCTGCGCCGACTGCGTCCTCGCGCTGAAGCGGCCTCTGTACCACCACGACGTCCGGGTACGCAAGGAAGCGATCCGGGCGCTGATGAAGATAGGGGGGGAGGCGTCGGTACTCTTACTGCTGCCGCTTCTGGACGAAGAGGACGAAGGGGTGGTACGCCACGCCATACTTTCCCTGGGCCTGATGCGCAGCCGCGAGGCGGTGCCGGCGCTGTTGAAACTTTTGGATCGCCGCGACATCCTCCTGAAGGAACTCGGGGTGAAGAAGGAAGTGGTGACGGCACTCGGGCGCATCGGCGACCGCAGGGTCACCCCGCAACTGCTCAAGACGCTCGGCACCCGCGGCTGGCCCGTGCTTGGACGGTGGCTCGAACTGAAAGTTGCAGTGGCTTCGACGCTGGGCATGCTGGGGGACGAGACGGCCATTGCCGCGCTCACCTCGCTCGCCCGCGGTTCCGGCGCGCTCGCTGAGGCGTGCCGCGAGGCGTTGGACGCCATTGAAAGGATCTCGGGAGGAACCCATGATTGACGGCCTGCAGCATGCACAACGCCTGGCGACGCTCCTGTCTGGCGCGATCAAGGGGGCCGGGCTCTATCCGCCTGGGCACCCCGCCTCGTTGCAGCCCTTCCGGGAAATGGAAGCGCTGATGCTGATGCTGCAGCGCAACGGCGGAGATCTGCGCCTGGCTGTGGTGGATGGGGTTCTCTCTGTCGGCGAGCATCTCTTCTTCGCGCCCCCCGCGCCGCTGCAGGAGCTGATCAACCGTCTCGAGGAGAAGGGGATAGCCGGCCTGATCCTCAAACCGGGGGTGCTGGCGCCGGACCTGACCGTGCTGGCGCGCCTGATGGCGGAGGGAAGCGACGAGGCCGGGGATCTGGCGCGCGGGCTGAAGGAGGCCGGGGTAAAGCTGATCGAGGTGATGGAGGAGAATTCCCTGTCCCATACCTACAACGAGGCGGTAAGCGCCGTGCGCGACATCTTCGAGGAGATCGGCAAGGGGCGCATACCCAATTCCCGGCGCATGCTTACCGTGGTGAGCAGCCTCGCCTCGGCGGCCATCAAGGAGCCCGCGGCGCTCTTGGGCCTGGCCTTGATCAAGGATTACGACAACTACACCTTCCAGCATAGCGTCAACGTCGGCGTGCTCTCCATGGCGCTCTCAGCGTCCATGGGACATGGGGAGGTCGAGGTGGAGGAGTGCGGCCTGGCCGGCTTTCTCCACGACATCGGCAAGACCCGGGTGGACAAGGACATCCTCAACAAGCCGGGGAAGCTGAGCAGCGACGAGTTTGTGGAGATGAGGAAGCACCCGGAATTCGGGGCCGCCATCGTCCGGGAGATGGAAGGGGTTTCGGACCGGGTGGCCGAGGCCGTCCTGGGACATCATATCCGTTACGACCGGGCCGGATACCCGGATTGGGCCAGGGAAAAGGAGTTCGGGACCACCAGCAAGATCGTCGCCGTCGCCGACTTCTACGACGCCACCACCACGCTGAGAAGCTATCAGCGCCCCATGCTCCCCGACCAGGCGATGAAGGAGATCAGGAAAGCGGTGGGGGGAAGCCTGGACGGCGCCATCGTGGAGCGGTTCATGGAGTTGACCGGGAAGTACCCCACCGGCAGCCTGGTCCGGCTCGACAGCAACGAGATCGCCGTGGTGTTCTCCCCCAGCAGCCAGCCCTGCGGGGCGGCGGTGGTGAAGGTGGTCATGGACCCGCACGGGAGCCTGCTCGCAGACCCAGAGCTGAGAAGCCTCATCACGAGCGGCGACAACATCGTGGACCTGGTGGATCCTCTGGTGAAGGGGATCGACGTGGCGCAGTACTTTTAGGGAGAGTCAGGGGAGCAGGGAGAGGGCGGTTGCCGCTGCGGCGCGAGTTTTTTCGTGGGGGGAGTCGATCAGCCTCATGAGCGGCTCGGCCAGCGATGCGTCGCCGATGCGCCCCAAGGCGAGTGCGGCTTCGGCGTCGAGCATGCCGTCGTTTGCTTCCAGGAAAGGGAGCAGCCGGGGAACCAGGGCGGGGTCGCGGTAGTGGCCGAGCGCTTCGACGGCGAAGGCCCGCACCGCGGGCGCCGGATCGTCGAGTTTCTCCAAAAGGACCGGCACCGCCTCAGGGAGTTCCACCTCGCCCAGCACCCGTATCGCAGCGGACTTGATGTCTACCTCGCTTCTTCCCGCGCAGTAAAAGAGGACCGGCAGTACCTTCGCGCCGCCGATGCGCCCCATCGCGTAAATAGCGGCCACCTTGGTGGCGCGATCCCCGCGTTTCAGCCGATCGAAGATCTCTTCCAGGCTCTCGGAAGCTTCCAGCTTTTCCAGCGCACGCGCCGCAGCCAGGCGCACCTCTACCTCCGGATCCTTGAGGAGCGGCATGATGGCTTCGCGTCTTTTTAAGCGTGATGCTTTGTCCATAGGGGTGAATAACTAGCAGAAACAGCAGCGATCCACAACACAAAAACGATGGCTTCTAATCCGGCGCGACCGCCGCGCCGCTGCCAAGAGGAGAAACATGATGGGAAACAAGATCAAATGCGTGGCGCTTTCCGCGCTGGTGCTGCCGGGGCTCGGGCAGCTGTACCGGGGGAGCCGGGTGAAGGGGGGGGTGATGATACTGCTCGACAACGTATTCATCCTGGGAGGGCTCTTCATAGCCATGCGCAGCGCCGGAAAACTGATGCTGGCAGCGCGAGGAGGGGGAGTCGACGCCGAGCAGGTGCTCGCCTCCATCCAGACCGACTCGCCCTATGCCAAATGGCTCCTGGTCGGCTTTCTCCTGCTCTGGGTGTACGGCGTGGTGGACGCCATTTCCGATAAGGAGGATCATATTAATTGACAAACGCCATTTTATTATGAGATAAACATTGCGTTTCTCGGCCCCATCGCGGGAAGCAAGGGAGGCGCACTGAGATGCTGCATGCTGAAATCCTTGGCACCGGCGGGCACGTCCCCGCCCGTGTCGTCCCCAATAGCTTCTTTGAATACCTGGTTGATGATGCAGATGCCTGGATCCACTCGAGGACCGGCATCCGCGAGCGCCGCTTCGCCGTAGAGGAGGAATCGACCTCGGACCTCGCCACCGGCGCCGCCCTGCGCGCCCTGGAGAACGCCGATCTCGACCCACTCGAGATCGACTGCATCATCGTCGCCACTTCCACCCCCGACATGATCCTCCCCGCCACCGCCTGCATGGTGCAAAAGAACATCGGAGCCGAGCGGGCCTTCGCTTTCGACATGAACGCGGTCTGCAGCAGTTTCATCTACGGGATGGAGGTCGCCGACAACCTGATCCTGTCGGGAAAATACCGCAAGGTGCTGCTGATCGGCGCCGATACCTACTCGAAAATACTGGATTTCGACGACAAGGGTTCGGCTCCCCTTTTCGGCGACGGGGCCGGCGCCGTCATCCTCGGTGCGGGTATGTCGGGCAAGGGGATCCAGCACACCATGATGCAAAGCGACGGCAGGGGGTGGGAATTGATCCAGGTCCCTTCCTCGGGGTCGCGCAAACCGATCAGCGCCGAGAGCATCGCGCTCAAGGAGAACACCTTCAAGATGGCCGGCAAAAGCGTCTTCACCTTTGCCACCGACGTCATTCCGCGCATCATAAAGGACCTGGCGGAGCGGGCGGGAATCAGGCCCGAGGAAATCGACCACATCATCCCGCACCAGGCCAACGTCAGGATCATCGATTTCATCTCCAAGAAGACCGGGATCCCCAAGGACAAGTTCCTGCTCAACCTGGACCGTTACGGCAACACCGCCGCGGCGTCGCTTGGTCTGGCGCTCGACGAGAACCGCAGAAACGGCGTTATCAAGCCTGGGGAGACGGTGCTGATGATGGGATTCGGCGGCGGGCTCTCCTGGGGCGGGGTGCTGCTAAAGGCTTAGATTGAGAGGCAGATAGAGATAGAGATAAAGATTGAGATTGAGTCCAGATAAGGACTTAGGTTGAGGAGTTAAGGGAAGAGGGACGGGCCAAGAGGCTGCGTCCCTCTTTTTTTGCCTGAAGGGTCTGCGTCCGTTTTCTGGTTCCCAAGGTGGACCTTGGGAACGAGGTAAAAGAGATCAAAGGGGTCTTAGAAGAACCTGGAGAACCTCGGTAAGTCCGCCCACCAAGCGCTGCACGAGACCTCGCGTTCCCCCCTTTGCGAAGGGGGGACAGGGGGGATTTGCTCTTTGCTGTTGCAGTTTTTACCGCTTTATCCCTGCAATCCCTTCCGGTACCTGAAACGGGATAAGCCCATGTTTCTCCATAAGCGCGCAAAGCCTCTCCGCCGGCACCCGCAGCCGCCACCCGGCATGAAACCGGTCGGCGGCCAAAAGCACCCCGCCGGGGAGAAGCCGTGCGGCAAGGCCCGCGAAGGCGGCGTCAAGCTCCGCGTCGTCGTGCAGCAGCGGACCGCCCAGAAGACCGTTGCACAAAACCAGGTGGTAGGGCTCCCTCTCTGGGGCCGAGCCGACACGATCCAGGTAAAACTCAAACCGCGGCGCATCGGCGGCACCTAAAAGCGGCGCCGTCCGCGCCCGGTACTCCCTCTCCCGCTGCGGATCGTGTGGGAAATAGAGATGAGCCGCCGCGTAGAGCTCGATCTCTTCCAGCGTTGACCCGTGCACCTCGCAACTTCTTCCCGAATATCCCGCTTCCCGCAGCAGTTCCGCCACCTGATAGGTCCCCTCGCCGCTGCCGCAGGCGCTGTCCAATATCCTGATACCCCCCAAAATCTTTGCCCGCTCCTTCAGCCACCCCGAAAGCCACTGCGACTGCAGGGGATAGCGGTCGAAGCCGCCGCCATAGTGATGCGGTAGCATCAGCGAGAAGAGGAAACGCTCCCGCGCCTGGTAATTCTCGGCCAATCGGGAGAGTATCACGGCCGGGTTCGCCAGCGGCAGGGGGGGCTGCAGCCGCTGCAGGAAATCGATCCAGCAGGCGGAGCTGTGCAGGTAACATCCGGCGAGAAGAGGGGTGAAGCGGCAAGACCGCGCCAGCAGGCGGTCGAAAGCGGGGCGGATCTCCGCCATGGGCAAGAGCGCCTCGGTCAGGCTCCGCATCTCGTTGTCCGTCACGAGCCCGGGAGCCCAAAGCGGCAGAGGGTAGCTCGCGGCATAGCGTGCGAAGGAGCGGGCGAGGCGGTCGATGCTTCTGGCGAGCGGCGCGTCGAGAAGAGACCCGGGAACCAGGAGCTGCTGAAGCCGTCGCTGCAGCTCGACGCGGTCCATGGTAGGTGCAAAGGAAAGCTGCATCGTCTAGATGATGACGCTGTGCAGGTCGCGGCGCTGGTAGCGCCAGTAGAAAGCGCCGGCCCGGAAGAACCAGTCCACCAGGAACACGCCCCAGACGGCGTAGAGCGAGAGATGCAGCGGGACCGCGGCGACGTAGGAGAGAAGCACCCTGATCCCCCACATGGCGACGAGTGTTACCAGGAAGACGTAGTGCGTGTCGCCGGTACCGCGCAGGCTCCCGGCATAGACGAAGGAGATGGCGAGCGGCACCTGGGCGAAGGCGACCAGCTTCAAGAAGACGCTTCCTTTCTCGATGACGTCGGGATCGCTGGTGAAGAGGGCGATCAGGTGGTGCGGAATGAAGAAAAAGAGGAGCGCCATGCAGGCCATGACGATTATGGCGAGCCGCAGCGCCTCGGTGTGGCTCATGTGGGCGCGCCTGAGTTTCTTCGCGCCCAGCGACTGTCCCATCAAAGTGGCGGCGGCGATCCCCATGCCGGCGCCAGGCATGAAGGAAAGAGATTCGATGGAGAGCCCGATCTGGTGCGCCGCGTAGGCGGCGGTGCCGAAGCCGATGATGAACTTGGAGTAGAAAAGCTGTCCCGACTGCTGGGCGATCCGCTCCAGCGCGACCGGGTAGCCGATCTTCCATACTTTATTCAGGAGCACCATGTCGGGAGGGCCGATCTTCAGATACCCCTTCCTGAGCGACTGGATCAGGAGGTAGATGAATCCTGCAGCCTCCGAGATGTTGATCGCGTAAGCGGCACCGATCACGCCGTAGCGGGGGAAGCCGAGCTTGCCGTAGATGAGCGGGTAGGCGATGACCACGTGCAGGATATTGACCAGGAGGATGGCCTCCATCGGCGTCCTGGTGTTGCCGGTCCCCTGGCTGATGGCGGATAGGATGTTGAGTCCGGCCGTAAAGGCGAAGTAGAGAAAGACCAGTCGGATATAAGGCGAGGCGTAGGCAAGGACGTCGCTGCTCGCCCCCATGAAGGTTGCCACGTCGGCTCCGAAACCAATCCCCAAAAGGGTCGCCGCCACGGCAAGGAGGGCGCAAAGCAAAAGCGAAGCGAAGCCCGCCCGGCGTGCCTCCAAGTGGCGCCCCGCGCCCCAAAGATGCGCTATGACCACGTTGGCGCCGGTGGAAAGCCCCCAGAACACCGTCATGGTCACGAAGATCAGCAGCTGGCCGAGGCCGGTGGCGGCGATGGCTGCCGCTCCAAGTCCGCCGACCATGAAGATGTCAACGATGGAAACCAGGCGCTGGAACAGGGACGACAGGAGCACGGGCATCGAAAGCGCCGCGACGTTGCGGCGGATCGAGACCGGTTTCCTTCTTTTTTTGATAAAGAGACGCTTCAAGATCTGGGGACTCTCGCTTAGAAAAAAGTGAAGGCCGGGTCCATGGAGGCCCCGGCCCAAGCTGCTATTACACCGCCGGTTGCGGATCAGGCCCTGCCGCCCCGGTTACAACTCGTCCAGCACGCCCTTCATGCCGAGCACGAAGTTTTTTGCTCTTCCCGACGGGGCGATCATGCCGTAGGCCATGGCCTCGTTCAGTTCCTCTTCAGTAGCGCCAGCTTCCTTCGCGACCGCGAAGTGTTTCTTGAGTCAATCCGGACAGCCGACCGCGACGGCGCAGCCAACCCGTATCAGCTCGCGGTACTTGACCTCCAGAACCTCTTCATACTCGAAATCGAGAATCTTCTTGCGGATCTTCATGGTCAACCTCCTTGGCGGGAACAGACGGTTGGAAATGTCCTACATAACTAGCACAAACCGGGGGCGGTGGAAACTATTTATGAACCCAACGCTCCAGCTGGGGGACTGGCTCCGCAGGTGCCCGTCCCCCTTATACACTTCTCTCTGCTCTCCTTCCCCTGGAGCGGGGAGGTCGGGTGGTGACGCCGCCTGTGCGAAGGGGGGGCAGGGGGGAGTTGCTTTTGCCAGACCCAGTCACCACACCCTATTTCCCCGTTATTGCTTGAAACACGCACCGCATCTGATAGCTTCTCTCTGGTACTTTCGCGCATTTAAGTGAAACCGCTCAAAGTGGGAACCCGAATGAACGGTAGCGATATTTCAAGCCATGTTACTGATCCCGCCCGGCTTGCCGCGTTGCGGGCCGTAGCCCTGTTGGATACTCCGACCGAAGAGGCATTCGATCGCCTGAGCAGACTCGCCTCGCGCTTTGCATCTGCACCCGTCGCCCTCGTCACGCTGGTAGACAGCGACCGGCAGTTCTTTAAAAGCTGCGTCGGCCTTCCCGAACCGTGGCTCTCCAGCCGCCAGACCCCCCTGTCGCATTCGTTCTGCCAATACAATCGCGTCGCGAAGCAGCCCCTCATCATCGAGGACGCACGCGTTCATCCGCTGTTCAAGGAAAACCTCGCCATCAGGGACCTCAAGGTCATTGCCTACCTGGGGATTCCGCTGGTCACTTCCGACGGCTACGTCCTCGGTTCCTTCTGCGTCATAGACCATAAGCCGAGGCACTGGAGCGGGCATACCGGGAACTGGAGCGGGAGGCGGAAGAGCGGGCGAGGACTGCGGAGCAGCTGCGGCAAAGGGACCAGATGCTGATCCAGCAAAGCCGCCTGGCGGCGATGGGGGAGATGATCAATAACATCGCCCACCAGTGGCGGCAACCGCTCAACCTGTTGGGGTTACTGGCACAGGAACTGCCGATAACCTACGCGACAGAAGAGTTTTCGGAGCAATACCTTTAGTCGCGGGTGCAGAAGATGATGGAGTCCATCGGACACATGTCGGCGACCATCGACAATTTCCGCAACTTCTTCTGCCCTGAGATGGAAAAGGTGGAATTCAGCATCGCCAGCAACACCGAAGAGGGTGCCAGCTTCCGCATAGAGGTGTGAACGGTGCGGGAACGTGTGCGTAAGCTGCTACGGCATTATCTCGACGACAGTCCCGATTGGTACTAATTCTGCGATCTCCTGTATTTCCTCGTCCGTTACCGCGATGCATCCCTTGGTCCAGTCAATCGAGGTGTGGTGCTCCCCAAACCACGAGAAGCCATTCCGCATGCCGTGAATCATGATGTTGCCGCCGGGAGCAACGCCCAGTTGCTTCGCTCGCTTTTTGTCCTGCTCGTTGGGGTAGGAGATATGAAGGGAGAGGTGATACTGGCTGTCGTTGTTTCTAGAATCGATGCGGTAGATCCCCTCAGGAGTCTTGTTGTCGCCCTGCCTCTCCTTGGGGCCATTCGGGTTTTCCCCGAGCGAGATCTTATAGCTTTTGATCACCTCACCCTTCGACAACAAGGTCAAGCGACGTTCCTTCTTTTCTATCAGTACCTTGTCCGCCGGTCCCGTCGGCACTGGAGGCGGAGAGATCTCTTCTTCCTGTGCCGCAATCTCTTGTTGCAAAACCGCAATTTCACCCACCTTCTTCTCGATCTCCAGCTGCAGGGCTCTTGCCTCCTGGCGCTGGTTCTGGACCTCTCGCTGAAGAACCTCGATTTCGTTTCTCTGTGAGTCGATTAGCTTGTCCTTGATGGTCACGTTGACGAGGTAAAAAACCATCATCTCGCTGTCCTGCCTGTAGCTGCTGCGGGGATACTCCTTTATCAAGGTTCGATAGCAATCCAGCGCTTTGCCATATTCCTTCTGCGGGTTGTCCGGATGAGAGAGGATGATGCCCATCTCGAATAAAGCCCTGTCCCCGGTCGTGGGATACTTCTTCGAGGCCAGTTCGTACCCCTTCAGCGCAGCCTGGTAATCTCGCAGGACGAAATGGCTGTTCGCTTCTTCGAATGCCGATCCGCCCCCGAAGGTTCCGTCAAGATGGCTGCACCCCCCCCCGGTAAAAAGTATCGTAGCGAGCACAACAAAAAGGCAAAGCTGCTCCCAATTTCTGCTTACTCTTCTCACTTCCCTCATCCCTTCACCCAAGAAATCCCCTTCGTTCCCCTTTGCAAAGGGGGGAGATGTATCTCGTTCCCAAGGTCCACCTTGGGAACGCAATGCCAGGACGAAGCTCCAGCTTCCCACGGATGGCAAGCTGGAGCTTGCGTTGAAGCAAATCTACTTCCTCATCGACTTGTAGAAAGCGGCATCAGCCCTCTCTCCCTTTTCATTTGCCACTTTTTCCCGCTCTGCGGCGGCCTGCTCCTTCTCTGCGGCAAGCTTTTCCTTCTCAGCTGCGAGCCTTTCTCTTTCCTCTGCCGCTTTGGCCGCGTTTTCCGCGCGAAGTGCCGCGGCATCGGCCTGTGTCTTAGCCGCATCCGCCGTGGCCTTGGCAGCTTGTGCTTCCTGCAACGCCTGATCGGCCTTAGCGCCGAGCGCCCTTTCCTGGGTCTCCACTCTCGCGAGGTCCCCGGATGTCGCACATCCTGCCATGGTAACAGCCGAAACCAACAACATCGTGATCAACAGTGCACCTTTTTTCATAACTAATTACCTCCTTTATTGCGGGTTTATTCACGCATTGGCGTGAAGTTCACAACATCCCCCCTGCACATGGCGCAGACAGGAACACCTATATCTTCTTGACCGGGTCTATCACTATGCCGTCGAGTTCCAGGTCGAGCTTCAGCCGCCTGACCGCCTCTTTGGCCAAGCCGGCGTTATCGAAAGGACCGGCGATGACATGGTAGCTATTGCTGCTTTGCGGCAGCACCCGTGCCGGGATGGGCGGCCCCTGGTGGTTGATAATGGCTGCTAGCCTCCGAGCCTCGATCTCCCCGCCCACATTGGCAGCCAAAACATACCAGGCATCCCGTTTGAGCTCGGGTACCTCAGGCGCGCCGAACATTTGTAGCGGGCGCTCGACGTTAACGGTCTTCAGGCTATCTTTTGCCCTATCCGGACCAAAGGCCAAGATGGGGACAGGGACACCTCTGGCCTCGGTTTGCACTTTACGGATTTTTTCCCAGTCAAGTGAGCGTCCGTATTTCTTTTCCAACTTTCTCAGTTGTGCCGTCACCTTCTCCAACTCCGGAACACCAGAGCTTTCCAGGGGCGCATGAGCCTCAAGGTAAAGGACACCATCACGCTGCCCCACGAGATATGGCTGGTTGACGATGAGCACCGGGGTATTGACCGGCGTCTCCTCGTAAAGCGTCATCACATTCTCGGGGTAGAGCCGCAGGCACCCGTTTGTTGCCTTAAGACCTATGCTGGCCGGCTTGTTGGTGCCATGAATCAGATATCCCGCTTTGCTCAGGTATAGTGCGCGCTCACCCAAAGGGTTCTCAGGTCCCGGCGGAACCTTCGCGGGGAGAAGATCTCCTTTTTTTCTATGATCCTCGGCAATTGAAGCGGGTACGTGCCAAGTGGGCAGGGCAGTCTTGCGTTCAATGCGCATTTTGCCTGTAGGCGTCGGGCGCTCCGCGGTGCCGACACCGACAGGGTAGGTCGACACCACTTGCGCTTTACCATCTTCCTTGAAACGGAAAAGCCGCATGGTGGCCAAGTTGATCACGATGCCTTTACGGGGAGCATCCGGGAGGATGAAACTCAAAGGGAGGATGACCTCCTTTCCCGGTTCAGGGACCCATACATCGACACCTGGGTTGGCAGCGCTGATTGCGTTGATCCCAAGGCTGAAGTGTCTGGCGATGTCGGGCAGGGTGTCCCCCTTTTCAAGCCTCACCACTGCCAAGGTGCCGATCAGGTCCTCACCTCCGGCTACCGGGAAGACGTTCCGCTCGATCTCCTTTTGCATGGGAACCGGCGGTAGCAACGATTGCTCGGGAGCCCTCTGCATGGCGACACATCCGTTGAGAAACAGGACGAGAGCGCAGAGGAACAGAAGACGAAGAGCTTTTTCTATGATTGGCGGATCTAAAATTCGATGCATGCTGGAACTGCCCTTTCCTCACAGGCGGTTAAGGGGTTCGGGAACCCTTACCGGGTTTGCTCTTTGGCGGCGGCCCACTTCGTATCCTCCCCTCCCTTGACGGGAGGGGGACGGGGGGTGGGTGAAGCTGCAACATATGGAACTGAAGGGGGGGACCGAGAGCGACGCTCCCGGAAATTCTCCTGATTCCCCGTTGAACGGTCCGGGATTCGGGGCACAAAAAAAGCCGGGAGCCGATATCGTGTGATATTTCGGCAACCCGGCTGTCTCAGAGAGACCCAATAGGCTTTCCGCCCCATCCTCGCGGATGGTTGAGTATTATCGTGTACCACCACTGTTTTTACATCATGCCCGCGCCCTTCAAGGCGCCTCCTGCGACTTGCCCCCCACTTGATCAATGGACACAAAAAAAGCCGGGGCCGAATATCTGTGATATTTCGGCAACCCGGCTGTCTCGGTGAGACCCTATAGGCTTTCCGCCCCATCCTCGCGGATGGTTGAGTATTGTCGTCTATCTAAGTTTAAGTTGCGGGGATAATACCTGTGGATGAGGAATTGTCAACAAAATTTTCTAAATTTTCCTTCCCGCCCGGCGAAATCTCCCATCAGTCTGTACCCGCAACCTGGCCTAGCTGCAGCAGTTTTGCCGGCCGGATGCCGCACCGCCGGGTGGAGATCATTTTCTTGCGGACCGGTAACACTGACCATTTACACGAAGGATTTGACAGGCCAAGGGAAAAGCCTTATTCGGAGCGGAAACGTCATATTTTTTTCAAATGTGTCATATTTGAATTCAAATCCGTCATATTCTGATTCAAAAATGACATATTTTTTTCAAATGCGTCACTTTTGGATTCAAAAATGACATATTCGCAAAAAATACGTCATTTCCGGGGTTGGGAAGATGCAGGGGGGGACGGGGACACTGGAGACTGTTATAATTTCAGCATCATCCGGAAAATATGGCAGCAAAGGAGTAAGGTCATGAAACGAGCATTCGTAGGGATAGGAATCACCGTGGCGGCATTCGTACTTGGAATATGCATAAGTTCGGATGCCGCTGATGAATCTCAACCCAAAGCCCGGGGGGTGGCGCCCGGCCAGAACGCGCAATGGTCTTTCGACAAGGAAAAGGCGGGGAGTGTCCCGGCTGGGGCATATCCCTTCAGCGGCACCTGGTCGGTGAAAGCCGAAGGCGATGCGCCGAGTTCGCCGCAAGCCCTTTGCCAAACCGCGTCGGCATCGTTTCCAGCCATCGCATTGAGCGACAAGATCTTCGCCGACTTTACCGTCTCGACCCGGTTCAAGCCCGTCTCCGGCAGCGGGGACCGCGCTGCCGGGATCATTTTCCGCATCCAGGATGAAGACAATTTCTACATCCTCCGCGCCAATGCGTTGGAGGACAACGTGAACATCTACAAGTACGTGGCCGGATCGCGCCATACTCTCAATGAAGGGTCGGCCAAGGTGGTATCGGGGAAATGGCAGGAATTACGCGTGGAAGCAAAAGGGAACGACATCCGGGGTTACCTGAACGGCAAGCTGGTAGTGGAGACTCGTGACGATACCTTCAAAGCCGGCAAGATCGGGCTCTGGACCAAGGCGGATTCGGTGACCTGCTTCGACGACGTGAAGGCGACGGCACAGTAGATGGGACACAAGGAGGGTTCGATGCAGCGGATTAGACGTGCCCGAGCCTTCGAGGCCTGATATGGAGAGGTTACGGGTCCTGCGGTCATTGCCGCCGGATGGGAGACTGCTCTTCGTCACCCGGATGGCGCGCATGTTTGCCTACGGGTTTTTGGCGGTTGTTTTGGTTCTCTACCTTGACCACATCGGGATCTCGGCAAAGAGAATCGGCCTCCTGCTGACCCTGACTCTGGTTGGCGATACCGTGATCTCGCTCTGGCTGACCAGGATCGCCGATCGCTTCGGCAGAAAGCGCATGCTCGTCGTGGGTGCAGGCTTGATGCTGTTTGCCGGTCTCCTCTTTGCGGTGACGACGAATTTCCTGTTGCTGCTGCTAGCCGCGACAATCGGTGTCATAAGCCCGAGCGGGAACGAGGTGGGGCCCTTCCTGCCCATCGAGCAGGCATCGCTCACCCAATTGGTCTCGAAGGAGGTTCGGACCGAGGTCTTCGCCTGGTACAATCTCGCCGGCTCCATCGCTTCCGCGGTCGGGGCCGTTTTTGGCGGAGGTCTGGCGCAAGGACTCATCAATGCCGGATGGGCCGCTGTGGACAGCTACCGCGTGCTTCTCGTCGTTTATGCCGCAGTGGGGACGGTGCTCTGGGTCTTGTTCAGAAGGATGACCCCGGCCGCGGAAGCGCCAAGGAACAGCAGAACCCCCGGGACAACAGCCCCTTCATTCTTTGCGGCGCGATTCGGTCTGCACCGCTCTTATCGCCTGGTTCTCAAAATGTCGGCGCTCTTTGCCCTCGACGCCTTTGGCGGCGGCTTCATCCCTCAGAGCATCATGGCCTATTGGTTCTACCTCCGCTTCGGCGTAAGCCCGGGGCTGCTCGGGGCCATCTTCTTCGTGGCCAACATTCTTGCGGCCGTCTCCGCCCTGGCTGCGGCGCGAGTTGCCGCCAGGATCGGGCTGATCAGGACCATGGTGTTCACGCACCTTCCCTCTAACGTCCTGCTGATATTGGTGCCGCTGATGCCGAACCTCCCTTTGGCCATCGCCGTGTTGCTGCTTAGGTTCAGCATTTCGCAGATGGATGTGCCGACCCGGCAGTCGTACACGATGGCCGTGGTGAGCCCGGACGAACTTTCGGCTGCCGCCGGGATCACAGGCGTAGCCCGGACCACTGGGGCCGCGTTGTCGCCTATGTTCACCGGGATGTTTCTGGCCAATGCCGCCCTCTGGAACATCCCTTTTTTTCTCGCTGGCGGTCTCAAGATAATTTACGATTTATCTTTGTACCGGAGTTTCAAGGCGGTCAGGCCACCGGAAGAGTAGGACCACTTTGCCAGCAGAGTGTGCGCGCAAGCGGAGCAACTTTGATCGTGTTTTATCCGGTCTCGATATTTTTTTTTGACATCGCCGAAAGCCCGGCTACTATTTCGGTACGTTAAAAAAAATTCATCTGGAGGTTGCAGATGCCCACGACCAAATTGAGCCTTCCTGAATTGTTGTCTAAATCCGCAGCGATGAATGCGACCTTTAACACGGAGATGTTCAACCGCTTGTTATCGCTCATCCCCACGCCTGCGTTTTATAGCGAGTTGCATGAACGCTACGCGACCAACTTTGCTGGCTACTTGAGAGGAGACCCCGAAAAGATCAAGGCCTGCGAGGAGGATCGCCAGTTGATTGACCAAAACCTCTCCCTTCTTCTTGGTTTGGCAAAGGTGGTCACGGCGAAAGATCCCTCGTTGCAGGAGGCGTTCGGTCTCAATCCCTCAGCCGAAAGAGCAACCGTTTCCGCCACCCTGGAGCGTGCTAAGGATTTCAGGGTTAGTTTCGACCCGAAGGGTCATCCCGCAGCGTCAGTCGCCAAGATAATGGGTGCAAGGGGATATGAAATTTGGGCCTGCGACGGTGATCCCAGCTTGGAAGAAAACTGGAGGCTGGTGGTATGGTCGACCAAATGCCTGAAAATACCGATCATCGGAGTGGACCGCACGAAACTCAACTGGCTCAGGATCAGGGGGAAGCGCGGAGAGACGGCCGGCCCCTGGTCCAACCCCATCCCTCTTAACCCCTAACAAAAAAGCCCCCCTGGCGACAACCAGGGGGGCTTTTCACTTCTACGCTCTAATCCTCTCCGTTTCGTTCACTGCCTTGAGGCCAAATCCCTTTACATGGACTTTATCTGGTTGAAGGAATCCATTGCCTTCGAATGGACCTCCATAACCGCTTCCAGTGGGAGGCCGAGAGAACCGAGCAGATCGGGATCTATCTCCTTTCCGGACGGGGACCGCACTGCCTGATCCGCTATCTGGAGAAGCGCGATCATCTTGTTGACGATGTCGCCGAAGTTGCGGTTGTGATGGTAGCGGATCAGATTCTGGATCGACTCGGGGTAATTCCACTTTCTGGCTATCATCGCCCCGATTTCAGCATGCCGGGAATGCATGAGCTCATCGAAAAGCGACTCGTCTATCTCGAAATCCTTCGCCACACTCAGTATCACGGTCTTGCCGAGATCAAGTAGCAACCCGCCAAGAAACGCCTCTTCCGGATCCTCTCTCAGCTGCCTCGCCAGACCGCTGGCGAGAAAAGCCGTCTTCAACGCGCCATCGAGGATCGCCTGGAACTTCTCCTGGGGAATATCGCGGTTCTGCATCGAGAGCACCTGAATACCGGTCACGATATTCAGCACCTCACGCATCCCAAGCCGGACAATGGCGTAGTGAATCGAGTCCACCTGCCCCGACGCTGAGTAAAAAGCCGAGTTGGCAACCTTGAGGATGCGGGAGATCAGGACCTGATCCGTCATGATCAGTTTGACCATCTCCTGTACCGTGGTCCTCTCATCTTCCATCAGCGAAATCAGCTGCATCAGCATGCCAGGGAGAACCGGGAGCTGGAAATCCTCATTGTAAAGCCGCTTGTTGATGGCCTCGATCGCCTCATCCCGCTGCTGCGAGTCCCTGTTCTGTTCGTCGTAGATCCTGACTGCGTTGAAGATGACCCTCCCTGTTTCCAGGGAAATCGGCCCACCGGCAAGAATTTCGGGAAGCGGCGTAGTGATGGTGACTGAACCGGCGTTGTTGGAGAGCAGTCGAGGAGGAGTTTCTCGACCAGGTCGGACATGATATCGGCGAGGACATTGGAAGATACGAGGGAAGTCTCAACAAGGTATCTGGTGAGGGAAATGCCTTTGCTCTTGCTTTCCGTTAGCGCTTGGAATACCTGCACTTCGGGCAGCACGCCTGAGGCGGCGAGGAACTGGCCGAACTGAAGCCCCTTTTTCTGGGACCCGGCGAGTACCAGCTTTCCGTTCTCAAGGTAAAACGTTATGCCGCTGTCGCTCTCGCGAGTAATGGCAACCACGCAAGTGAGACGGTTCATGTCGATCCACTGCAAAATGTCTGGAATCGGCATGAAGCTCAGTTCAACTTGGAACAAGATTCCCATAATACCCACCTTCATACAGTTCGGGGGACATTAGCATTCCGCGGACCTGACACTGATTTAGAATTCCGTAGACATAATACTAAATCCGCCATTTTTTCCAACTAAAACCACTCAGCTTTTAAATGACAAAAGCCGCTACCACCTTTTCAAGGTGACCAAGACAGGAGATTCGGGTATATGGTTAGAAACAGAAGGTGCTGAGGTACCACAATGAGTATCACACGCCGAGCAGAATGGCTCGAAGTGGGAAATAGCGAGGAAACCGTGATGAGCGAACATGAACACTCTATCGTGCGCTGCAACTTCGAGCGACATGCGGATGCGATTCTGGAAATTTTCAACGATGCGATCCTGCACTCGACCGCGCTCTATGACTACAAGCCCCGGACGCTGCAGACCATGGTCGATTGGTTCGCCGCCAAGCGGGCCGGCGGGTTTCCCGTGATCGGCATCGAGGACAGCAATGGGGTGCTACTGGGCTTTGGGAGTTATGGCACGTTTCGAGGCTGGCCTGCCTACAAGTACACCGTGGAGCACTCTGTATATGTGCACAAGGATCATCGCGGTCATGGGCTCGGGCAGGCTGTGATGCGGGAATTGCTAGCGGTGGCAAGGGAGAACGATGTGCATGCGGTGGTAGGTGCGATCGATGCCGCGAACACCGGCAGTATCGCGCTGCATGAGCGACTTGGCTTCAAGCACGTAGGTACGCTACCGCAGGTGGGGTTCAAATTCGGCCGGTGGCTCGACTTGGCATTCTACCAGTTGTTGTTGGATACACCTGCCCATCCCATCGATGGCATCTAGGCCGCAGCCGTCTGCTTAAGGATCTTCTGCAGCGCCTTGTCGAAGGTCATCACGGAATGCCGAGCCAATGCCGATTGAGCGGCGAGGATGCAGTCGACGGGATCGAGTGGTGTTTCAGCAAACAGTGCGAGGGATCTGACCAACACGGCTTTGTCCGGGTTAGCGATTCCCTTGTATTGAAGGAGCGCGGTCAGATTGGAAGAGGCCGCGGCGCGAGGAACTTGGTAATGCTTGGTTAGGATGTAAAGACATTCAACCAGAACTGCTTGATAAACCAGCGCGGTAGTCTTGCCGGAGCGGACATCTTCGAAAAATGCTTCCGTCTCCTGGTACTGATCCTCGATATCCCGTAATAGGTAACGAAGGATGAAATTTGTATCAGGGAGTGCTGCCGGCTTTCTCATCCGACACCTCCTTCCACACGCTTGCCCGCACTGCAGCGAAGTCCTCTTTCCCTTTGCCGTAATCGGCAAGGGCGCCGGCCACACTCCTTACTGGTCGCAGTATGACCGAGTCCCCCTGGATTTCCACCTCAACAGTGTTTGTCTTGAGCGCCATCCTCGCGGCTCGGGGGATGGTTATCTGGCCTTTTGAGGTAATTTTCGCGGTAATCGTCAAGGCGTCACTCCTTACAAATCTAGTTAACATTACTAATTGCGATTGTAAGGCGTTTAGTTGTCCACGTCAACAACGGCTCCATCCTCGCTGGTGGCATTTCGGTGACGCACGGCTGAATTCCCCCCGAATACTAATTCCTCCTCGAAACGACAAAAGCCGTTCCCCGGCGGTGTTATTTGTTTCCTTTCGCGGCCACCCTCTTGCTGAATTTTTCGTAGTCGATCACGAAGCGTTCATGGCGACCCCGGCCAATCACCTCCACCTCGTCGCGGGCCTCGATCTCCCAGACGGTGCGCTTGCCGTCGACCTCCACAAGCGTTACAGTGGCCGTCACCTCCATACCCGCCGGAGTGGCGGCCTCATGGGTGACGTTGATCATGGTCCCCACAGTCCGTTCACCCTCATCCAGGTATGGAGCTAGAGCGTCCATGCAGGCCCATTCCATGAATCCCACCATGTAGCCTGTGGCGAATACCTCCGGCATCACTTGGAAGTACGACGACTCCGGGTACAGAAATGGCACCGTCCGCTCCTTGGGCACCAGGTAGCTGAACGTATGTTTCAAACCGACTTGCAACTCCTTCATGTCTCTTCCTCCTTTCGTCCTTATACCCTTTTCACTGGACGACCCTTCAATCGACCCGCCCCGCTCTGATAAAGAGCGGCCCCAGGCTTCGGCGAGCGCCGGCGCCAGTGCTTGGACCCCGCTTCCCACCTTCGCCCTGATACGTTCGCCCTCTTATGCCGCGACAACCATCTCGCGCAGTTTCGAGATATCCCGCAACGGCGGCGCCCCAAACAGGCGGTTATATTCCCGACTGAACTGTGACGGACTCTCGTAGCCGACCTGAAACGCTGCGGCAGCGGCATCCATCCGTTCTGTCAGCATCAATCTTCTCGCTTCCTGCAGGCGGAGTTGCTTCTGGAACTGCAGCGGGCTCAACGCTGTCAGTGACCGAAAGTGATGGTGGAATGTCGAAACGCTCATGTTTGTCAGAGCAGCGAGTTCCTCCATGCTGATAGCCTGTGAATAATTGCTCTTCAACCAACCGATTGCCTTGGCAATGTGCTGGCTTTGACTCCCAGCCGTTGCGATCTGACGAAGTCGCTCGCCTTGATCTCCCACCAACAGCCGATAGATGATCTCGCGCTGGATGACCGGAGCGAGGATCGGAATGTCCTTTTCATCGTCAAGCAGATCAATTAACCGTGCAAAAGCATTGACAATCTGTTGTGTCACCTCGCCGGTCGCCATCCCACGGCTCGACTGCTGGCGTGGTTGAGGGAGGTTGCTGTCGACCATCAGTTGCGAAATTTTCTTCAGGTCGAACTTTAAACGGAGACCAAGGTACGGCTTTTCCGGGCTTGCTTCAAGAATCTGCACGATCGTCGGCAGATGCACTGACGTAATCAGATAGTGGTGTGAATCATATACAAATGAGTCATCACCGAGAATTACGCGCTTTGCACACTGCACGGCCATGCAGATGCTCGGTTCGTACATGCCGCTGGTTGGTCCGCTTGGTTCCTCCCGACGAAAGAGAGACAACCCGGGAACTGCGGTTATATGCATTTCTCCCCGTTCGGTATATCGGGCAATGCGACTGCAAAGAGCAGCAACTGCCATGTCCAAGGCATTAGCCTCAATATCTTGATCGGTAGTCGAAATTTCCATAACTTCCTCCAAATTCGATACTATCCAACGTACCGCACCGTTACAATAATAATTTGGCGCAATGCAGGATCGGGCAATAAACCGAGAGGATCGGTCTATCGCCTAGTGCTTGACGGGATGTAGGATACGATCGTCAAAAAAAGATGCAGGGGGATAACGGATGCAAAAACACGTATTGGGAAAGACGAAACCGCCGCCAATCTGATCACCGTACAAGGGTGCAGACACCCTGATAAACTGGAAGAGTTGACCGGTCGTTGAACAAAATAAATATTCTCAAAGGAGTGGGGGAATATGCAGAAAGTGACTTTAAATAATGGTGTGGAGATGCCTATTCTCGGTTTTGGCGTCTTCCAGGTCAGTGATCCGAAGGAATGTGAGCGTAGCGTCAGTGATGCCCTGCAGGCGGGGTACCGATTGATTGATACTGCGGCATCCTACATGAATGAAATAGCTGTCGGCAACGCAATAAGGAATAGTGGCATTGACCGGCATGAAATCTTTGTGACCACCAAGCTGTGGGTCCAGGATGCGGGTTACGATGGCACCCGGAAGGCGTTTGATAAATCGCTGGCTAAGCTGCAATTGGATTATCTGGATTTGTATCTGATCCATCAGCCGTACGGAGATGTCTTCGGTTCCTGGCGGGCCATGGAAAGTCTACATCGGGAAGGCAAAGTCCGAGCAATCGGCGTCAGCAATTTCCATCCGGACCGGATTATGGATCTGATGATTCACAACGAAGTGGCGCCGGCGGTCAATCAGATAGAAACACACCCTTTCTGCCAACAGATCGAGACTCAGCGGTTCCTTCAAGAAAACGGCGTTCAGATCGAATCTTGGGGACCTTTTGCCGAGGGCAAGAATGATCTATTCAGCAATGAACTGCTCACTGCCATTGGCCGCAAATATGACAAATCTGTTGCTCAGGTGGTGTTGCGCTGGCTGACCCAAAGAGGCGTCGTGGTCATACCGAAATCAGTGAACAAAGAGCGGATTGTTCAGAACTTCAACATTTTTGACTTCGAACTCGCTGCCGAGGATATGGGGAGCATTGCAACGCTGGATAAGAAAGAAAGCAGCTTCTTCGATCATCGCGATCCGGATATGGTGAAGTGGATTGGGACCCGTAAGTTGGACCTCTAAGAATGTCAAATGGTTGGAAAAGGTCAGCTACGATCAATACAACGGAAAACCTGGTGGCAAGCATGAATAGACTTATTATTGAGTTCCTGGCAATCATGTTCGCCATGATGTGCATCATGGCAGCCATAGCGGAGGCACAACCCATGGACAAAAACCAAACTTTAAGCTCAAAGCAGCAAGGCATTATCCCCATAGCCGCCTTTACCGCCAACGGAGACATTGAAAAGCTCGAAACTGCTCTGAACAAAGGGCTGGATGCCGGGCTGACCGTGAACGAAATCAAGGAAATCCTGGTGCAACTCTATGCCTATACGGGGTTTCCGCGCAGCCTGAACGGACTTGGCGCTTTTATGAACGTTGTGGAACAACGGGAGAAGAAGGGCATCACGGATCGACTCGGAAAGGAACCCGGCAAAATGCCTGCTGGTAAAAGCAGCATCGAGCTTGGCACCGAAATTCAGACGCGATTGGTAGGCAAGCCGGTCACTGGGCCGATCTATGCTTTCGCTCCCGCCATCGACGCGTTTTTGAAAGGCCACTTGTTCGGCGACATCTTCGGACGCGACAATCTGGACTTCCAGAGCAGGGAGATTGCCACCATTTCCGCTCTGGCCTCTATGAAGGGGGTTAATCCCCAACTGCAGGCCCATTTCAGCGTCGGTTTTAATACCGGTTTGTCCGAGTTGCAGATGCGCGGTCTGATAACCGTTCTTGCCGCCAGTGTCGGCAGGAGTGAAGCCGATAATGCGAGTGAAGTATTGGACAAATCGCTCAAACTTGTCGGTGCGGTCCCGATTGTCTCGGGTAGGAAATCAAAGTAAAGCATTCGGGAGGCGAGGGGGACGGGACGTTGGTCAGTTGAGTTCCTCATTTCGAATCCTAAATAACTAGACGAACTGACCAGCGTCCCTCTTACGCCGAGTGATCACATGACCGCTCATCTTCTGTCAGCAACCAGGCCAACGTTGTCCAACTTCGGCATCACGGAACCAACGCATAAGTTCCTTATGCTTATCGTCTACGGCAGAAGGCGACCAAGGGGCGAAATCTTCTTCTTTGAAAGGAGCATAAGGGCCGTGTTTGACTTCAAAGATGACACCACCGGTATCAAGAGAAAGTACCGCATGCCAGCCTGCGACTGGAGTTTCAGCAATCGAAACGTCTTCACCCAGCACTGCACGTCCGATGACCACACCGTCGTCATCGAAGGTCAAGACCACGAAACGGCCACGTAGTGGGGTCAGAAGCTCCCATGTGTGCCGATGGTGATGGGGGCGAATATAGGTATCAGGTTCCATTGCAATCACCAAGCGCTGGATGGGGTCGGACAATTCGGAATGAAGATTGTGATTCATCCGCTTGCGTGGGGATTGTTGTGCTTGGGTGCTAAGGGAGGAGAGATCGTCGAAACCGAGTTTTTTCATAAAAGGGGCTCCGGTAAGAGTTAGATGGGGCAAACGTAGACCGAATCCTTTAACTTTGCAATGGATTTTTAGTATTTGCCTACGGACCTTCCGCAGAAGGATTTTCTCTGAAGAAAAATCTCTTATTCATAGACAAAATTTTCCGATATTGATATAGAGGCATAGCTTTGCCGTATACGTTGCATTGTTTAACAACAGCGGGATGAAAGACTTTGTGTCTACATCAGGCATTGTGAGAACTGCTGGCCCATGAGAACACCCTCAACGCGAAAGCGTTGTTAACCGAAGCTTTACGCCCCGCAGAGCGGCGTCACTGCTGTAGAGAACGCCAAGTCTGTAATCTGCAACGTGCAAGTGAGTGACAGTCGCAACGAGAAGGTCAAGGTGAGCAGCAAGAAGAACGGGTTCGGCATGGAAATGGCGCAGATCGTGCCCGCCGAGAATGTAGCGGTCACCTTCCAGAAGGCCATCGAGTGCGAGCTGAAAGCCCGCGGTTTCGGACTTGGCCGTGAGAACTCACTCGTCACTATCGATGCCGATCTGGTCAAGTACTACAACGACTTCAAGGTAGGATTCTTTGCGGGGGACGCCGTTGCGGAGCTGAACATGGGGGTCACCATAAAGAACAAGAAGGGCGACTTACTGTACTCCCATCAGTTCGTTGCGGAGGGAATCGAGCGCAACATACAGCTGATGACCGGCGAGAATGCCGAGCTTGCGCTGGAGAAGGCGCTTAACGAAGGTATGCAGAAGATGTTTGCCGACAAGACCTTCATTGCGGCTCTGCTGAAGGCAAATAACTAGATCAAGCCTCATAGTTTGAAGAACAAGGCCGGCAGACGACGTCTCCGGCCTTGTTCTTTTTGTAGATGCTTCAAACCTTGGCATGCTTAGTAGACCTGGGTCAGCCCGTGCATAGTTCCAGCCCTGACACCTCAGCCCCATTCACTTCTGTCCAGGTCCAGACCTGACACCTCCGCCGTCCACCTCAGCCGTCTTGGGGTTTACCGTTTTCGTTGACAGTTGGCTATTCTTGTATATACAATAAACATGACCTGGGACGAAGCCAAGAGAATGAAGAACCTCGAAAAGCACCAGCTCGATTTTGCAGACGCTGGGCTCGTCCTTTCAAATCGTTACCGTTTGGTGTTCGAGGTTGTCCGCAACGGCGAGGCCAGGCGCCAGGCATTTGCGTATGTCGCCGAAGCGCTTACTGTTCTGACGGTTATTTGGCTACCAGGACATAAATCACGCATAATCAGTTTTCGCAGAGCTCACAAATATGAAAGGGATGCGTACCATGCCTGGCTCGAAAAAGATTTCGAAGAGTGATTGGGAAAGAGTCCAGAAAGATGCTGCTTCCGATTCTCCAATAGCATACGATCCTGACACGGATCTGTACGATCCCAACGACCAAGCACAGGTGTCGGCGTTTTTTTCTGGTGCTAAAGTAGTCCGAAAACCTGGTCGTCCGAAAGCCGAGGTGACCAAGGTTCCTGTCGCCATCCGTCTTTCTCCGGACGTTGTTGAATATTTCAAGTCAACTGGTGCCGGATGGCAGTCGCGTATCGATGCAGCTCTCCATGATTGGATGTCAGGCCACCCCCTCAAGCGAGCTTGATTTCCGCTAAAACATTGTCCTGGCATGACCTGCGGAGCGCCCGGTTCATCCTTCAGGCGATCGGTTCTCCTCGTCCAAAGGTCACCTAATCTGCATCATTCCGTCCTTCCATCAGATTTGATTCGCGTGCCAAGGTTTCGACCTTTCCCATTTCCACCAGCCAACGGTGCAAGGCTGACCCGCGGAGCGAAGCGGAGATGGGTCTAACCGCGTATTGCTGTGCTGTATTAATGTGCCGGGTCTTGAAAAATCGCTTTTCCATAGGCAGAAACCTTACAATTCAAGACCCGGTCCGCCTCCGCGCAATTTAACCTGGCACGCCTCCCCCCGATCTCACCTCGCGACCTCTGCATCCACCTGTGGGATCAAGATCCTTCTTCTGCATCTCATGTGTTGCAGAATTAACTGTATTATGTCCCCGGAAATTCATAGGTATTATGTCCCCGGAATTCTGAAGTAGAGGTAAAAAGCGAAACACGGCAGCGGTTATAATTCAAGACCCAGCACGCCATCTCTCTCGGTGGTCCCGTAACTTGCGAACCAGCACAGGCACGAGGAACATCGCGGCCAAGACGATCAGCATTGTGGTGTTCGGGTCTTTGAAGTAGGAGTTGAGGCGCAAGGTGGTGAGGGCGATCACCGCGAAATAGAGCATATCTCCTGCGATTGCGAAGGCCCAGCCGGCGAGGAATCCGTGGCCAGAGGCAAGCGCAGTGGCGCGTCCTGTCATCGGATCTACGCCGAAGGCTATCATGACGAGCGCAAGGGGGCCGGTGCTGGTGCCGCTGACATGCGCCACGCTGCGCGCCGTGGCAGCCTTTAATGCCGCGCTAAAACGCGCTAGGAAAGGGATATTCCCTATCACTGCGGCGAAAAGACGTAGAACCGGTTCAAACATGAGGGCAAGGACCACATCCGAAACCAGGTAGAGCCCTGCGGTGACGGGCCAAGCCAGGCCTTGGGTGCGGGCCAGCAGAACGCCGGCGGGTATTCCGCCGCCCACAGGAAGCAGGAAAAGCTTAAACACGGGAAGCAAGTGGGATGCGGACTGGATTGATGAAAAGGCCATGAAGCGTCTCGATGGTAAGCACAATGCAGGGCAATGCCAGGTTGGTTCTTGAAGGACTGCGGCATGTTAGCAAAAGTGGGGAGAAGAGGGAAGTTGTCAGAGCTTCACCCCCTGAGGGGAGAGGGGACCTACGTCCCCTCGCGCTCTGAAGACGGAGAAAGTAAACGAACTAAAGAACGTCCCCTTTCGCCCTTTCGCCCTTAAGTCAGGAACTCAATCAACTCAACAACGTCCCCCTCGGCCCCCTTGCCGACAGTCGTTGCTGGAGTGTGGTTCTATCTCTACCTCATCCTGGACCTATACAGCAGAAAGATCGTCGGATGGGAAATTCACGGCACCGACGACTCCGATCATGCCGCGCATCTGGTGCGTCGCACGGCGTTGGTAGAGGAGATTCACAGTGAAGAGATGAAACCTGTCTTGCACGGTGACAACGGTTCTACCTTGAAGGGCACCACAGTCCTCGCTATGCTCCTGTGGCTTGGTATCAAGCCCTCGTACTCGCGTCCGCGTGTATCCGATGATAATGCCTATGCCGAGGCGTTGTTCCGGACAGCAAAATACCGTCCAGAGTTTCCA
>NZ_AUGE01000010.1 GCF_000426865.1 Citrifermentans bremense R1 | reverse complement strand
CAGCCGGGAAGATGGAATGCTCACGGCACCATGCGCTCTTGGCAGCTTCATCCATTGCAGCCGTAGTAATTACCGCTTCAAAGCGCGCTGCTGCCGTCCAAGTGCGATCCCTCTCAGGCATCGCAAGAGCTGCCGACCTCCAGCGCTCCAGGGTGTCCACCGAAACTCCAATCTCGCGTGACACCGCTTCGATTGGAGAACTCTCCGGCGGCAGTAGCCGGGCAACTGCCCGTTGTTTGAATTCTTGTGAGTATCGAGCCATGTGATTGCCTCCTCCGCCCGCAGTTTACAGGTGAGCTATTGAGGCGACAACTATTTTGACACGGCGGGCATCTCCAACGGTACTCATCTTCGTCATTTTTCACAAGATATATGTCTGACAAAGTATCGGTATAAGGGTCGTGATGCTGATGGTTATGAAGGATGTCTTTTAAAAAAAAGAAACTCTGGGAGCATACGCTATGTTCAACATGATCATCCGGATCTTCTGTAATTGATGGAGCACTAGGGTTGCTGGCACAGTCATCTGTCACCGTCAGTTGAGTGACACCATTTCTGTTTAAGACAAAAGGAACATAGAAGTAACAGTGCTTTGCAAGCAATTCCCTAATGGTTTCATATTCTTTTATAAAATAGCTTGTAATAGATTTCGAAGATGATACTTGCAGATACGAAAGTAGAATCTTCTGACTTTTCTCGAACTCCCTATGAATAGCGGCATTCCACACGTCTTCATCATAGATATAAACAAAACCTGTCAAATCAGCTTCCATATCTTTAGGATCATTAGAAGACTTTCCGACACAGATAAATTGAAACTTGCCTACCTCCTTATATAAATGAAGAGCTGCTTTTTCTCTAAAGATAATAGCGTTGTCTAACAATATTCTGGGCTGCCTGCACAAGACATATCGAGTTGATCGATCTTCTATATTCGCGCAAACTGGGGGATTCGGATGGCTTCCGGTCCCAATAACATCAAACGATAGCCGACCAGAAACAGTAGGAACCCAGCCCTTATAAATTCGTTTCATTTGCCCCATAAAAAAAAGGCCCTGCATAAGCATGGGCCAATCTCCAATTAGTGTAATATTTATTTAAATACTGATTCTATAGACTCTCTAGAAAGGGCGCCATGTGGAACCCACTTGTTTCTCCTTTTGTCTATAGCCAGGCCTGCTTTAACACGAGAATCTCTAACGCCATCGTGGTAAAGGGTGACCTTGCCACGGAGTACTTGCGATAGGCTGCCGCTGAGATTTTTGGCGTTGCGGTATTCATTTGGATCTGCTTTTCTCACCATACGTGCTAGTGAAAAACAGTAGATTGCCATTACACCACCAACTAAAAGGATTACAGCCTTAACTAGTGCTATTGTCGCCATTTTGGCCCCGTTTCCGCCTCCCCATTCAAAACCAGAGAACTCGACTTGCAGGAGGACGGCGCAGAATACATTCGATTCACTAACCTGTCAACACATATTCTACCATACAGTCGTGATATATACCACACTTATAGCTATTTGCACTTCTGCGCCACCTCACGCAAGCGACTCTGCCAAGAACGCTTCGCAGCGGTTACCCCGCCTCGTTATCTAAAGATTGCATCCAGCAGCGACAGACTATGTCTCTATAATATGTTTGATACGTATTGGCCAAGGGTTTGCCCCGTCACCAACGCGGCAATGCTAAAGCAGGGCTGGCTTAAAAATTATACCTTGCCCTAGACCTGTGAACGTGGTACACAGATACTGTTAACTTTGATCACAAGGATAAAGCAAGTGGCTCTTCTTGACGACGATTTAGTTGGTATTAATGAGATTGCTGAACTGGCAGGAGTATCTCGGCAAGCAGTGGCCAATTGGCGCGCACGTTTCCCTGATTTCCCGAAGCCTGTTGCAGATCTCCGTGCGGGGCCGGTCTTTCGGCTTAGACAAATCCAAGGCTGGCTTAGAAGGAGGAATTTTCCAATGGCTCGTGTCGTTTCCCTCATCAATCTAAAGGGTGGCGTCGCAAAGACGACGACCACAGTTGCTCTGGCTGAAACGCTCGCCGCTCGGTTCGGCAAACGCGTTTTAGTAATCGATCTGGACCCTCAGACCAATGCCACTGTCATGCTGCTCGGGGAAGCCCGCTGGAAAAAGCTCAATGAAAACGGTTACACTCTCGCAACATTGTTCCAGGACGCTCTAGAGCCACATGACAAAAGGTTCAATTTGGAGAAAACCTTACAACGGGAGGTGTCTGATGTGCAGGGAGCTGAAAAAGTTGATCTTCTGCCGTCCAGCCTCGACCTGATAGACGTTCAGGACAAACTCGCCAGCGCCCCTACCGGTCAATTCTATTCAGTAACACCGATTGATTTGCTACGTCTCGCTGTTAAAACAAAGCTGGACGAGTACGATCTGGTGCTGGTGGATTGCCCTCCAAACCTGGGCATCATCACGCTCAACGGGCTTCGTATCTCTGAAGGATATCTTATCCCAACCGTGCCTGACGTCCTGTCTACCTACGGTATCCCACAGATCGTCAAGCGGGTGCGTAACTTCTCCCGTGAGATTGCAGAGGAAATCACACCACTCGGCATCGTTATCACAAAGTTCCAGGCGAATTCAACAACCCATCTGAACGTTTCCGGCAATCTTCGTAAGGAAAACGACCCGCACGTTTTTGATACCGTGATTCGTCAGGCAGATCAGATTGCAGCCGCCGCTGAATTTCAAAGTGGAAGGCGGACACTTAAACAGAAATATGGATATGGAGATCTGGCAGATCGATACGTCGATCTAGCGAGGGAACTCCTTAAGAAACTGGAGATAGACGAATGACTCTCAAACAAAGACTTTCCGCTCTCGTTTCTGTCATCATAGAGGAGTCCGACAAAAACTTAGCTTTTCGTGCAAACGTTGAGCGAGCACTTGGCATCGATGCTTCGCAGGATGTACGACGACCGAGCGTAGGCATGAAGACAACCCAACGAGGCGGAAGGCGTACCGCCGCTGTGCTTGATCCAGTGGAGCTGGCCCGTCAGGGAGAGGGTACACTTCGATCAAAAATCTGCACGCTCACTCTTGACCAACTGCGCGATATTGTCGCGCAATATGGCATGGACCCCGGCAAGCTCGTGATGAAATGGAAGGACACTAACCGCGTCGTCGATCGAATCGTTGAACTTGCGTTGTTACGCGCGACAAAAGGTGATGCGTTCCGCGAAGACTGAACCCAAGCCATCGTTTCCACTAGGAGGAGTACATGTTTTACTCGCAACTTCGAGACAGCCGTAGAGATGATGATGAGTTAGCTGCATGCATTGAGCGTGTTGTAAATCAACTGGAAGACACCGCCACTACCGGTGATCGTCCTGGTATGCTTCTTGGAAAAATACAGTCTGGAAAGACCCGCGCTTTTGTGGGCGTAATAGCCCGAGCTTTTGACCGCGGTTTTGATATTAGTGTTGTGTTGACCAAGGGGACTAAGACCCTTTCAGCACAGACAGTGGCCCGGCTGAATAACGACTTCCAGACGCTCATCGAAGATGACCATTTTCTTGTTTTTGACATTATGAAGCAGCCTGGGAGATTGACCAGAAGTGAACTACAGCGAAAGCTCGTAATTGTGGCAAAAAAACAAGTGGATAATTTACGCCGGCTCACGGAATTCTTTCGAGAAGATTACCCCGATCTCAAAAATCGGAAAGTTCTCTTGGTAGATGACGAAGCGGATCTCGCAAGTGTACGTTTTGTTCGAACTAAGGGATCTGTGGATGTCGAACAAGGCAAGATAGCAGAACAAATGGACGATCTTCGTCGCCTTGTAAACAATATTGCATTTCTTCAGGTCACCGCAACGCCATATTCTTTATACCTTCAGCCTGAAGGCTATGAGACGGGTTATGTTTTTAAGCCAAAAAGACCGGCATTCACGGAGTTGTTGCCGATCCATGGTGGCTACGTTGGAGGAGATGACTATTTCATTGGACGGGATCTAGAAGACCCGCGAGCTTATCTTGTTAGCGAAGTTACGCGCGATGAGCAGAATGCTCTCCGAAGACCAGATCAACGCCGAATCCACCCGGACCGGGTGCTTACTTCTCCGAACACTAGAGGCTTGGTCCGTGCAATCATTACTTTTGTTCTTGGAGTAGTAATACGCCGCTGGCAACAAGCAGAGGCTGGCGAGAGAAAGCGCAAGTACGCCATGATAATTCACAACGACACTCAAAAAGCAGCTCATGCATGGCAAAATCAGGTAATAGAGTGGGTTTTCGCGGCGATCAACAGCGCAGCCGTCAATCAGCCAGATACCCTTAACCCGCTCTTCGACGCAGCGTTTGCGGACCTCAGCGCATCGATCGAAGCCGACCGAGGACGGTTGCCATGCAAATCCGAGGCGTTCGAGAGTTTTATAGAGGCCCTTGAAGCAGATGACGTGGTAAAAGAAACCGTGAATTCTGATAAAGATGTATTGGCGCTCCTGGACGATAAAGCCGAGCTCAAATTAAGAACTCCTTTCAACATATTTGTGGGGGGTAGCATCCTCGACCGAGGTATCACTATCCCAAATTTGTTGACTTTTTATTATGGTCGGAACCCTCAAACAATGCAGGCTGACACCGTCTTACAGCATTCACGTATGTATGGCAACCGTGATCGCCGCGATCTTGCCGTGACGCGGTTTTATACATCTCGCGATGTTTATGATCGACTATACTCAATCAATGAATTTGAGAATGCCTTGCGTGAAGCATTCGCTAGCGGAGCTAACGAACAAGGGGTCGTCTTTATTCAAGCTGATTCCAATCACCGGGTGCGCCCTTGCGCACCCAATAAGGTTCTTCTAAGCAACGTCGTGGCGGTAAGGCCGAGCGGCTTATATTTACCTACCGGGTTTCAGACCATTTCAGGCCGCAATATGAAGGCTGCTCAAACTAGATTGAATGATCTCGTTCCGAGTGCGGCCTTAGATGCCAAGGCTTTTATAGAAATAGAACGCCAAACAGCACTCGATATTATAGACGTTATAACCGGCACCCTTGTTTTTCCTGACGCTGAATTCGAGTGGGATGCCATGCGTGGATTATTGGACTATTACTCGGATGTGAGAGACGGTGGCGATGGGAAAGTGCTGTTATTGGCGGAGACAGGACGTAAACTTTCCAGAGAGCGATCGGGCGACAAATCTGGCCTTTCCATTCTCGGTGGCGGAGAAATTCGCCGATTAGTGCAGGACCCAAACAGGTCGAAACCAGCGCTGATCCTTCTCCAGCAAGAAGGCACGGCTGCTTTGGGTTGGTCTGGATACAAATTTTGGTGGCCCATACTAGCTGCACCAGGGACTGTCGAGCCGTGTATTTTCGCAACAAAAGTTGCAACAGATTAGATAGCTAAACGAAATCGTCGCAAAGAGTAGTTCCCCCCACTCCACTGGCAGGAGTGGGGGGTATATAAGGTAAAACGGCCCTGTCAACGATAATGAAGACGTCCCCGCCTCCCTTTTCTCTTCCCTTCTTCCTCATAAATTTTACCTGAAAAATACAGACTTCAGCGCCACACACCATGACATATCCTGTCGCACCGGTTGATTACTGTGTGTTTACTTTAAAACGTTAGCAGTTTTGAGTGGCGCTTAACAACAACTTCAACCCTACCGTTTCCCTTTGCTGACACTACCCCGCTTCTCATGGATCCGAGCCTGTCTCCCCTGGATCTTCTGTGCTTTCCGCCAAAGACAGCTGCCTGACCAGACGGTACTCGGCCAAGTGTTCTGCCTAGGAGTGCGTGGCTAGGTGGGGCGGCCACTTCGAACCCCAAGCGTACTTGCCCGTTCAGTTCAGTTCACATCCAGCTTGATCCTGGTACGCGTAGTGCGTCTCGTCCTCCCCTACACTGCAATTTTGGATAAATATCTGGAGTATAACTATCAAATGTGATATTATATTTGCAAATATAATAATTGGTGGGTGCGTTTTGGCTACTGACCGATCGAATAAATTAACCCCAGAAGCGGAATTCAACGCCAAAGCAAAGGGCATCTTGAAGGCAGAGCTTGCACTACGAGGGATAGGTCACCAGGAACTCGCTGACCGGCTGTCCTCTTCTGGACTTGAAACGACCAAAGCCAGCGTCGACTGCAAATTGAGCCGCGGCAGCTTCGGTGCCGGGTTTTTCCTCCAATGCCTTAGGGTTATTGGATGCGAAAAAATCGAAATAAACAGTATCGGGAAGCTGGAGGGTGTGTGAGCGATTTTCGTCAGGAAACAGCTTTTGAGCGAGCAAAGCTAGGAGCAAGTGGTGAAAAGTGTCACAAGTGCGGCACCCTGAAGATTTACCCTGAGATGGTGGCCATATTTGAAGAGCCCTACTGCACAAGTGTCTGGCTCTGTGAAAAGTGCTACCCAGAGTCAGAAGTTGATGATGACGAGTGATGTGGGTGCAGCGGTATGTACGTCCATTTTTATGTAAAACGTTAATAGTTGTTGCTGGACCTAACATTCTATATTATACAAATGTTCACTAGGGGTGTATTATGCCAAGTTTTTACGAATTTTTTGCGGGCGGAGGGATGGCAAGGGCAGGTCTGGGGTCGAATTGGCACTGTCTATTCGCCAATGATTTCAGCGACAAAAAAGCGAAATGTTATCGGCAGAATTGGGGTGATTCCGACCTCTTCGTCGAAGACATCAACAAGATAACAACCAATCTTTTGCCTGGTGAAGCCGACCTCGCCTGGGCATCCTTCCCTTGCCAGGACCTTTCTCTTGCCGGCAACTATATCGGTATTGGCCATTGGGCCTCCAAAGACCAAACGAGATCGGGCACCTTTTGGCCCTTTTGGAAACTTATGCGCTCGATGCTTGAAGAAGAGCGCGGTCCCAAATTGATCATTCTCGAAAATGTGTATGGGGCAATCACGTCAAATGAAGGGCGTGACTTCTCTGCGATATGTTCAGCATTTTCCGGTTCGGAATATAGATTCGGAGCTATGGTCATCGATGCCAAACATTTTTTACCTCATTCGCGACCGCGCCTTTTCGTTGTTGGCGTCAGAAGTGACCTTGGTATTCCCATGGATTTGATTGCAGAAGGGCCTGTAATGCCCTGGCATCCCGAAGCCCTTGTCAATGGCCAAGATCAGCTTTCAGTTGAGGCAAAGAAGCGTTGGATTTGGTGGAACCTACCGATTCCCACACACCATGGCGTTAGGTTTGCAGACATCATTGAAGAGAACCCAGAAGGCGTTGCATGGAATACCCCATCCGAAACCCGCTATCTCCTTTCCCTTATGAACGAAGTGAACCTAGCAAAAGTAGAGCAGGCCAGAGTCGCTGGCAGGCGTATGGTGGGGGGGATTTACCGCAGGACTCGCGAAGACGCTCACGGCATGAAACGGCAGAGAGCGGAGGTCAGATTTGATGACCTAGCAGGATGCCTACGCACCCCGACCGGCGGGTCATCAAGACAGACCTTAATCATTGTTGATGGTGAGCAAATTCGGACCCGTCTTCTGTCGCCGCGTGAAGCGGCCAGGTTGATGGGACTCCCTGAAAGCTATATCCTCCCGACAAAATACAACGACGCATATCACCTTGCCGGTGACGGAGTAGCTGTACCTGTAGTGAGGCATCTTGCAGCTAACATTTTTGAACCCGTTTTAAGAGCTAATCAAAGAATGGTGGATATTGCTGTAGGGGAATGAATTCCCTGATTAACCTGCCCGCCTGCTGCGGAGAGGATAATCAGATCAACTTTAAGTTGCTGAAATTAACAAAAAGTGATAAATAGGCGGTTCAAGCAAACATCTCCTAGTAAGTAAAGCGAAGGTACGTTATGCCTGGACCGCCTAAATCTGATGCCACTCACAAGCCTCCTTTTGAAACTGAAGAGCTCCGCCAAAAACTTACAGAGTTTTTGGATTCTGAAATCGAAGTCCCGGCGTCAAAGGTGAAACAGAAGATCGGAAACTTTCAGTTCGGGATTTACGCCTTCTATGATTACGACAAAGAGCCTATTTACGTAGGACAGACGAATGAAAAAATTCGGACTCGCATCAGACGGCATTTGACCAATCAGCGAACCGATGCAGTTGCCATGAACGTTTTAGACCCATTTGAAGTTTACCAGATCGAGGTTTGGCCATTGCCTGAACTTGAGGGGAAGACTTCAAAAGATGCGGCAGCGAAAAAAATTCTCAACGCATTGGAATACCAGATCTTTATCAAACTGAGGGATGAATCCAGCTTCAAGGCAGTATTGAACGAGAAGGAACCTGGAAAACCCGACAAACTGGTCGAAATTCCCCGTTCGTATAAAGGAACCGTCGTTTCGGACGAGGTCTTTGCAATCAGAAACCATCCTGACGTTCGGATTGCTCGTCGTGCCGCTACATTATCACGGCTTGCTCAAATTATCAGCGAGCGCCAGGTCCAGAAAGGATTGAGAAATACTCTCCTGACCCAAGCCATTCGGTTACGTGCTTTAGCAGAGAGACGGCTTCGGGGCCTTGAGGAGAAAGCAAAAAAGACAAAGAAGAAGTAGAGCCTGAGCCTCAAAATCCATTCTGCACTATAAGCTCTCTCAGCGACCCATCAAAGGGATAAATACTGGAAAGAAAGAATAAACAAAAATCCTCGGGCCCCACTCTCTCTAGATCTGAGATTATGGCCCGAGTGAGATCCAAAGATACTACGCCCGAAATTTTCGTTCGTTCCTCCCTCCATAAAGCCGGACTACGGTTTCGCATTCATCGAAAAGACCTGCCTGGCAACCCCGACATCATCTTTCCTTCACGTCGAATAGCGATTTTCGTAAATGGCTGCTTTTGGCATCAACACCACGGATGCAGGAAAGCCAAATTGCCAGCAAGCAGGCGTGAATATTGGGAAACAAAGTTGGGGAAGAACGTAGTAAGAGATAAGCTGAATTATGTCGCGCTGGAATCCGCTGGCTGGAGGGTGATCTTGCTGTGGGAGTGCGAACTAACTCGAGATTTTATGGCGAGGTTAATAGCTGAACTGAAAACGGGAGAATGTGTCAGCCCAGACTCTGAACAGAAGGAGGAGTGAAATGCGTGCACGGAACGGCCTTATTCTTGCCCAATACAGGCCATCCACTTGCCTCCTGGACGTCGGGTTGCCAGCGACTGGCTCATAAAAGCTCTCCAGCACCTAACATCCGGTGGTGTGACTTAAACCAAGACCTGGAAGTCAACTTTCGGAACTGGTTCAACTTGTTGTGGTAGTTACAAGAGCCTAAACGTTCCCCGCACTTACAGGGACAGGCAAGCTTATTTGCTATTCGACGCTTAATTCCCAGGAGTTCAAGTGCATCAAGTACCTCACCAGGACTCCTCAGATCTAGTAATCTCAGATAGTCATCAAGTACCCCCTGCTTCCCGTGGGCAAGTTCACTGAACACGAAGCTGCCACCATGTCTAAGCTTATAGGACACCGCGTACAAGTAAGGGACAATGCACTTAGCTGCATAGCCGGCTATGGTTGGGCATTCCGAAACTTTTTTGAAGAGCTTTAGGGGGGATCCTAGACAAAGGGTGTTGTCATAATTGACATGAAAATCACCGTCCCTTGGTATCTTCCCACCTACCTCCTTTACCTTCGGGAGCGCCTTGGGAAACGAAGATGGGATCTCTAGCTCTAACTCATACTGGTCACATATTTCTGAACCGTTCACTGGAACTGCACGGAATTCGAATATACCCCGCATTAAGGTCCGATCATCCCGGCATGGCCGTAAAGCCATACCGGGGTAATCAGACAGGAATTGTTGAACACCATGTTTATCTTTTATTCTCACGGCTCTATCCCTGCTTCCAAGGCCTGGGCGGCTCTACCTCTATAGAGTGGGATTTTGGGATAACGAGCGAGACACCGTGAGCAAGGCCGAGCTTACGTCGCAGATCAATCGCATCCATGCCTGTGCCAAATCTTCTTTTTGCATGCTCAACGATGAATCCCGCATCCCCCGATTTCAACAGAGTGTCGAAATCAGCGTTAGCCTGCCTTAGCCAAGCCCAGAAATTGCCTTCTAAGTTAAGATCCTTACACTCTGGCATCGACCACCGGTCAGCAAAATCCTCTTCCGGATTCACTGGGTTTGGGACTCTAGGTCTAGTCGTATTCACCAAGTCACCCATTCGACGTAAAATCGTAGTCAGCGCTGCATAGAGATCGTCTTCCCCTCCATAGGCCTTAGCTGCCAACGTAGTAATGATAATCGAGATGGGCTTAATATCGCAGTCGTCTTTGAACATGTGGTCACGATGACGTTTTAAGAGTTGAACGCTCCGCTGAAGCGGCGTCTTTCGCCTGTACACCGGAATTTCGTCCACCTGAGCTTTTTCAAAAATCCCCAAGCGTTCATTCATCCGCGATTCAAACCACTTAGCATACCCTTCTGGATTACTGACCTTCCAGTCGTCACAGATTGCCCGGTACTGCGGATGCCGGTCGTCCGTAATTGAGACAGTAAGATGGGCGACTAATTCTGCTAGTGCACCATCTTGCCACGATTTGCGAAGTGACTCGAAGATCATCCCTCGCCTAGTATCATCAGCAGATATGCAAGGGACGATATCCATGTGGAAGTTGAGGTGGTCCTGGTACTCTAAGCGCCAACAGCGATGTTTCGCTTCTAATGGTGCGGTTATCCCTCTTGCCTTCCTATAGAGTTCTATCTCGCCACCGACAAGCACCTTGAGTTCTTCTTGGGAAATGGTCGACTTTGTCAAGCCTTCGCGGAGTTTACACCCAAGATCAAGATCGTAAGCCTCGCCTTCGATTAGTGGCCGAATGGCTGTTCCAAGCCTAAAAGATCCCTGAGGATATATGTGCGGGTCATAGACGCCACAGGCTGAATCGTCCCTCCCAAGCCATTCTCCGATGTCCTCGTAACGGTCTTTTGCCTTATCATACGCGGAGTCTGGCAGCTCGAGCAAGGATGTCATCTGTTCTAGAAGTAGGTTCCTCTGTTCGTTGGTCATCATCTTCGTTCCCTTCGCCCTTTAATTAGTAAGAAAATTTTTGATACGTGAACTGTTGTGGGTGAACATGCGATCGGCATTTGAAACCAAATCATCAAGCGCCGAGCAGTCATCAAGAGGGAGGGCGCAGTCGGAATCGAAGTCGAGTCTTAGAATCTGATCAGGCTTCAACATTAGCTGCAGGTAGTTATTTGTCGTCTGACCCTGAAGAGACATCAAGAAGTTTATAAATTCCTTTCCCTTCCAGCCACTTAGGAGGCCCCAACCTTTGGCGTATCTGGTTCCGTAGCAGGTCTTCGCATGTCCAGTACCCAAGGACAGAATACGGATGTCAGAGAGGCTGACGCCTAGCCGTCTTTTGGCATCAATGACTGCCGCTAACGACGGATTGTTCGCCCAGAGCCCGCCATCGGCTAAGAGGTATTCTCCAACTTTTGTCGGGTCAAAGTATGTCGGAGCGGAACATGAGGCCAGAATCGCCTCATAGAGCGGCACATTTCCATCGCGTTGGTAGTCCTCCTCCGCCTGATACGCTGATTTGAATACATGGACTCCACCGTTTCCAATGTCTGTTGCCGGTATCAAGAGGGGGGAAGATATCTCTCCTAGCTTGACGTCGCCGAAGGTTTTTCTGAGAATTTGTTTTAGAGTTCCGCTTTCGTATATGCTTTGCACACCTGGCTGGCATCTGTCAGGCCACAATGACTTTTTTCTCTCAAAAATAACGGGGCCATGCTCGCGATAAAAAGCGACCACCTTAGCTGGGTCGATTCTTCGCACGACGGCTGCTGCTACGATTGAGCCTGTGCTTGTGCCGGCGACCATATCGAAGTGGTTGTGAATATCAATGCCGAGGCGCTGTTTAATGCAATTAAGAACATGGGCAGGGAACGCACCTCGTATCCCCCCACCATCAATTGCCAATATCCTGAAGACGCCACCGCTCATGCTTCTCTCTCCTCTTCAGGTCAGTTGCACTTTAGCTGCATCATTGTGCATCAGCACCTGGCCATAAATCGCTGGATTTAACCGTCTCTATCAATTCCTGTTCATCAACTGGCAAAGCGCTGAGAAAGTCGAGGCCAGTCGTAGTTTCAACATCCCGAACAGAGACGATGTATTTAGACATCTCGGATGACTTCAGTTTGCGGTTGGGCATAATGAAAGCGATGGCCTTTTTTTCTTGCGGGTCAAAGACTATCTTGTAGAGGTGATCCGGAACTGCAACCCGGTTTTTGCCAATGGTCGCTTCCTTGCCTGAGTATATTGGGCCGGTGAAAATGTAAACCGATTCTCGCTCCAGCGCCCACTTTCGAACCTTTTCTTCTAAATCCTTCCAGATGCCCCTGTTCATGCCTGTTCCTACCTGTGGGACCATATTGCTCAAATAGAAGCTTTCCGACATAGCCAGTTCGTCCCAGGCCATATCAGCTGAAGGAGCCATATGCCCCTGGTCGTATCCGCTTTTCCGGTAGTCGCTCAGTTCCGCCCGGCGCCCTTTTGGCAGATCCGGATCGGCCTTGAATTGATCCTTCCGAGACAGCGCTCCATTCACCCTGTCCACGGTCAGGTGTTCTACCACCCATGTGGGCGTCTTCCGGATGGGGTCATGTGCGAGCAGGTAGCCTTTGCGGCAGAGAATGTCACCAGTTGTCGACGGCACCCCGTACTTCACGTACTCTTGGCAATCTTCAAGAGGGCCGGCAAACACGACCCGGGCCGTGAGCAAAAAAGCAACTCCGCATCTAACAAGGAACTTGGCCATTCCTCCCTCCTTACTTTTTCAAGCAAATCGCATTGGACACTTCACAAGGATGTCCAGGCTGATCGCGCCACCAGTGGTGGTCCATGACAGATGAGCAGCCGCCATCCTCTAAAAGACCGCTTCTGCCCCGTTCGTCGCAAACCAGCACCACGGCATGCCCATTAACAGACCTTGCCTTCAGTACATACTCCGTAAAGGCCTCTTTCAACCGGGGATCGTGCATGACCGACAGGTCAATCAGGGCCATGTCCTTCATCTCCGGCGGGGCTTCCTTGAACAGGACTTTTTCCTCCACTGCGGAGGTCAGCTTTGTGAGAGCCGAAGCTAGCGTATACATGTCCTCCTGCTCCGACGCAATACAGTGAGCGCATCCACTGTTGAACAGCAGCACGGAAAGCAAAATAATTCTAAAACTGAATTCTATCTTCCTCATGTTCACCCCCAGAATACCAGCCTATCGGTCTGATCTTTCCCTGTGTCCAGGTTCCAATCCCCAAACCTGGCAAGAACAGCATCATTAGTTGTGAAGGTCGCGACTGCGATCTCAGACCAAACTGCGGCCACATTTTGCGCAGCCATTTCAAACACATCCTGGTACGCCATTACTCCCCCAGGAACCGTGAGAGCGTCAATGTACTGCTGGTCTATCTCGGATGTACTCGGGTAGAGAAGTCCCGAATTTGCAGCGACATGTCTGGCAAACGGGAACAGATGGTCTCCTATAGAGGATACGGCATCTACTATTTCGTTGAATTTCTCGTGCCACTTGTGGATATCCGGAGGATTCGCAGCAAACTCTGCTGGATAAACTGCCTTCAGAAGTGCTCTCCAGAATTCCAGAATATCCTGGTCTAGCAAATCTTCGTCATCCGTTGAAGAACAGGCTCCAATTCCGGACTTAAGGTGGTCGGACACCCCCACTTCCCCAAGTTGAAGCCTTTGAAATATGAAGGCATCCTGATGCATCTCGCAGGTTCTGTGGTCGTTTTGATTTTGTGCATAGGGACCAACCTTCAATTCGACCACAGGATGAATAGTGACATCTGCGGTAATGTGCGAAGCATAACCAAGAAGCCACGCCAAACATTTCTGTTTAGTTTCGCCGGCAGCAGCCCTAAGGAGCTTGGCCCCCTCCTGAACCATGCGCCCAGTATGGACATAATGCATCAGGTCCGCCCACTCTGCTGCATCTCCATCGCCTAGCGCAAGATAAGGATAATCAGGCCCGACCGCCCCGAGTTCCACAAATTTAAACCATTTAAGGTAGGCCTTTGATGCCTCGGGAGGAAAATTTGGGATGGAGAACAGCCGATCCATGTTTCTGAATTCGTTCACTAGCGTAATGTGCGCATAAGCTCCGGGCATGATTTCCTCCTTTTTAGCACAGCTTGCCGATCAGCTTTCCCGCGGCCTCGACAACCTTGGCTACCGCCTTGACCACCTTTGAAACCTTTGCGATGTCTTTTTCAGCCTCATCGATTATCGCCATAACGTCCTTCATTCCCGCGGAGAAATCAAGATAAGCAGAGTCCCCGTCATCTATTGATTTATCCTGAGACTGTTCCAGCAGGTCTGAGGCAGCAACGTAACATGCCTTGAGAGCTGCATACTCTGAATGGTCGTGGGGAGTCGCAGCTTTCTGTGCGCTGAGCCTCTCTACCAAGGTTTGTAAATCACTGGTAATGCTGACGTCTGCCATGACAGCTCTCCTTTTTGTCAGAATCGATCAAGGTACGGTTTCACCCCTTTGGATAAGTCGCTGACATCCTTCCCGAACTCTTTAATATCCTTCAGCCCCACCTTATGGCTTCTGATTACGTCGGCAAGTTCGCGATTTGCTTTTCTTAAAGAAGAAATCGATTTTAGAATCTGGGGTGATGTGGTCTCTACGGTCTTTTTGCTCTTTTCAGCCAAAGCGAACCCATCGATCAGCAGGAGCCGGTCGGACATGGATTCCCCCGGAATCTTCAATCCCTCTATGGCTGCGTCTGCTAACCTATTTTGAACGGTCAAGACATTTGCGTACACCTTCCCGTTCTTAGGGTCGAAGTCCTGTTCCAGGCTGTCGCATATTTTTTCAATCAGCGGGGCCACTTTAGGCACCACATTTTCGAGCACCTCTTTTTTGTGGTGTTCGACGAGGATCCCTCCGGCAGAGGTCACGATCCGACCAAGGCCATCAATTTCTTCTCCCGTCATCGGATTACCCGGAAACTTGCCAACACTCTTAGCAAATTCGCCGGCCGCCTCCGTTATCTCCTTCTCATGGCTCTCAGTCGTAAATGCCACCAGCAGCTTCCCGTATCGCTGTAGGACATCTACAGCCGCCACGCGGGTATCTATGTTGCTTTTGTCGAGACCGGCGTCGAGGTTGAGGGCTCTGGAAAAGTAGTATTCTCTCGCTCCCGCCTGCGGTACATCGTCGGGTGGAGAAGGCGGGAGTTTCATTTTGTCAATGGCTAAGCGGTACCGCTTCATGTCTATGACACTCGCACGGCTGGCGATCAGTTGCTCCTTGCAGGTAGCGCCAAGTGTCGATGCCGCATTTCCGAACGACTCAAGATCCTTGCGTTGTGCCGAAGTGAGCCCACACCCGCCAAGGTAAACAGCAACGATGAGACACCAGTAGAGTTGTACTGCTCTTCTTTTCATAGCACTTTCTCCTAGAAGCTATTTAAGTGAAGTTGAGTATGCTGTTCTCAGCAAGCCTCCTTGCTTGGCAGCACTTTCGAGGATCATCAGCAGCCATGGTTCCTTCTTTGCTGTGGGACTATAACCGGAGGCTGTGACAGATTACGTCACTACGCCAATCCCCGCCTTTATTTCGGCATTTGATCGAAACGAAGAAAGCCGGGTTGCCGTTCACCCACAGTGCTGTGGTGAGTGTTGGCAACCCGGCTTTCTCAGTGAGACCCATTGGGCTTTCCGCCCCATTCTCGCAAATGGTTTGGCTTTATCACATTATCTAGTGCATTGGCCGCAAATAAACACAAGATATGCTCCAAAGTCAATAAATTTAAAGTTATAAAAAAATAATCTACACGCATGTAACTAGGTGTCGCCAATGGGAAGGATGCAGCACTCGGATTATCGGGGGGGGGAACTATTTGCCATCGGCAGGACCTGACAGTATGGCAGTTGCCAAACAAGATCCGCTTCGTGCGTATTCCCGTCGATTGCGACTGGAATATGCAGCAGGGAGACCAGGCTTACATTCTGGAACCGTGTGAGACTCAGATAGGGAGGTGATTCCTTGCCAGGAAAGGAGGTTGCCGTTTGCGTGTCACTGAGAACGAATTACGCCGGAAGATTTCAGCGTGTTGAAGAGGCCATGGAAGCGATACTGTCCGATTAGGGAACGACAGAGGGCCTGGTCATGGCAGCAAGAAGGGTATCCTTCACCTTTTCCACCTGAACCAGCCCCGAAATCTTCAGGGCATCCACACGATACTTTTTGTCCGCGTTAAGCCCCAGATGCGCCTCAATGGTGGTAAAACGCAGCAGGTTATAAAGAATGTTTTTTAGTTGCCACTCGTAAGAATCAACGAAGATGTCGTCGTTGACCAGCATGTAATACTTTCCGCTGGTCTTGCTTTTTTTGTTCCTTGTCTCCCACATGATGACCTCTTCTGTGGGGTGATCCGTGTATTTATACAGAATGCTAGAGCATTCGACGATCCCTCTTCTTTCCACAAGCGGCAAAGCGAGCTTAACCCCAACAAAAATTATTTTGTCCCGCCCCTCCTCCTTCGCCGTGACACCCTTCAAAACCCCCATCTTTGCAAGTTCGTCGTAGATGCCTCTTAGCATCCCTAGGCCAGAGCTGAAGTAGAGTCTCTCATTCAGTTTCACAAGGTACTTTCCGTTATATTTCTCGCAGCCTACAGTTTCGACCTTTACCCACCGGTCATCAATCAGGCCGCTTCCTGTGGGGATGTTGGTCACCGGAAAGATAACCACCGGAGACGCCGAGACGGCCTGAGCCATGGCCATGGCATCTTTGATGGTGATTTCTCCAACCTTCAACACGATGCGCCGCTCAAGCTCTTGCTCGGTGCTCTTATCCGCCGCAGCTTCCCAGGATTTTCTTGCATCTTCCAGCTTAGGCTTAAGCACTTCCTGGGTCATTTCCTTCTCAAAGGTGGCAAGTAGGTCGGCCTTGTTGTCCCGGTACACTGTCTCGTCAAAGATGGCGTCATCGTCAATGAAGCTGATGCCGTCATGCGACTTCATGGTGTAGATGTAGGAGTTCGGCCCCTCCTCAATCGGCGACAACTCGATATACGGGACACGATTAATCCTAAGTAGTTCGGCCTTTTCCTCCTCGACCTCGTGGGTAACAAAAATCTCCCAGGCAAATATGTCCCGTTCTCCCCCGGCGACGTATTCCCCGTAGGAGACGACATCTGGTTTTACCTTACCTGCGATCACCCGCTCCAGAAGATGTGTTGCCCCGTCGTTTTTGAAGACCGATTTCGAGGAGGTTGAAAAGCGGCGAACGCCCAGACTCTCCAACAGCCGCCGAGTCTTGCTTGGCCGAAGTGTAATGGTATCGATGAAGATATCGACCGGCTCCCCCCTTTCAAGGCACCGGTGAAGGTAAACCTTAGCCCCTTCATGGAGCAGAGTCTCATAGCTGACGGAACAGGTGGCACCCGGCATGTGAACGAAGTGGTGGCGCCGTATGTTACCAGCGTTCTTTTTCACTGGGTAACGGCAGAATGGGCATACCAAGACTGCACCTGCTGGCAACCGGTCGGCTACATAGAGAAGGCGTTCATCAATTGTATTGAGGGCAATAGGGAGTTTTATGTCCATGGCTCGATCGAGATTGAGGATGTAATTAAATGACGGCATTGTGGCAAACGGCCAGAACACTGTCAATAGCCGCGGCAAAACTCAATGGACAGTCACAATTGTCTTTCAACAACAGCTTTCAGAAGAGGAGTGGAAGAAGGTCGAGCAAAATCTTTCTGCCATAAGGGAATGGGCTAGACACCATGGCAACCTCCTTTGCTTGAGGTGAACTAAAATTTTATTACAAATTAATGTTTTTGTTAGCCTGGCACCGGCCGCCCTTGATTTTCTCCTCCCCGATGACTAGATTTACTTTATCACATCTTTTTAAGGAGATAAGTTTATGACAAAGTGGGCAGACTATGGCATTTCTGCAGTCAGGTACAACCAGCAACATACGCATATCGACCAGGTCAAGGTCCACGTTGATACTGGTGAAGTCATCAACAGCGCCTCAATCTGGCTGCGGGCTGACGTCGTCAAGGCGCTGGAAAAAGGCAACACGTTCGTCACGATTCTAAAGAATGCTGAGGGGAAGTGGGTAAAGGGCCAAACCGTCTACGTCATTACCGTAAAAGGAGTGAAGTACATAAAAACGGTCGACAATGGGAAAGAGGCTGACAACCTCGAAAACCTGCCGGAATTTTAGTAAACTGAAAAGCCTAAGATCACACCACCGTGATAAAACAGAAGAGCGGCTTGGGTTAGCCCCCATGCCGCTCTTCGTTTACCCTCCAGCATTTTGAAGGATTTTCTCTATCAGCTTTGCCCTCCAAAGATCCTGAGCACCTAGATCATCGGGCTTGGGGTGTTTTTTGGTCAACAAAGCAATGCCTTCGTCTTTTAACCTCTCAATGGTGCTAGCGAGAAGGTTCCCTTCCAGATAGTCATCGATGCAGATGTTAGCAAATCCCTCCCCAATCGCCTTCCGTGAAACCATAACCCTGGTGGAGCACCCGCCGCCTGGGATCTGCCTCTGGTCGATCTCCACCAGGCAGACAAAAAGCCTCTCACAGGTAAACCTTACTGTGGCATATCGCCGGCGATTCTCCGCGGAACGATCATAACTTTCCTTCAGCGTCAGTTTGCTCCCGGGAGCTACCGACTGTACAAGTTCGAAATCTCCTATTGTCACCACTTGTTCACCATTGGGCGATCTTACAGAAACTGGGTCATCCCGTAGATGGGTCACCATTTGCACAAACATCTCAAGCGTAAAATCGCTTTTGAGAGCCTCCTCAGTCTTCTCCCGGATCTCGACTTTTGAAACGAGTTGGTCGTAGCCATCGGCCATCTGCGCGCTAAGGTCTACTCGCTCTTTTTCAAAATGAAGGTGCGAGTTCGATTCCGATGACACGGCGCTGTCCACAGGAATCTTCGTGACTCGTATCAAGTTCTCATTCTCGTTCTCCAATGGAGGCGTACTCTCTAAAAAGTGACGCACTTGCCCTCGCGACGGGGCTCCAAGCACCATATTTCCTGTGTGTTTAGCAGCTGAGACGGGGAATGCACCCGCATCTTGCTGTGACTGGGTATCAGACATGGAATCTTGTGGCTGGTACAAAACATCCAGTGAATCAAAAGGGAATTGACTGTTATCTCCAGCGATGTGGAGGACGAGGAAAGTCTTCCCAGATTCACCGCGGTCCAATAGTTCACCACAGCAGCGGAGGGTGAGTTCCTGCTTTACAGGAAAGTCAACCTTCATACGCTGAAAGCCGCGGCGACGGTATCCGTAATGGACATTCTTGCAGAGGTCCAGTCTTGCTTTTGCAAACGGGTCGAGGGCAAATCGAGCGATAGCTTTGGCATCGCCCTGGTTGCCTGCTCTCTTCAGATGAATTGTCGCATGCCTTCGGGTCTCATCAAGGCTGCATGAATGGTATAGAGAGTCCAAGTGTCGAGATAGGATAACCTCGCGCAACGAGGTGGACATGAAGTAGTATCTCCCAGCAATCACGAAAGAGGGTATCACCACCTTCATACCCGCAACTTCTTGAACAAAACAGAGCTGCTTGCGACTAATGTCTGAGTACGTCGAGCCACCCAAAGAGAGATCAAAGTCCTCATCGGAGATCGCATATTGCGCCTCTTGGAAGATGTTGTTCTCACCTGAGGTGATAGAGATTGGCAGGGGAGTGCCACCTGGAGAACGTTCTAGCATTCTGCCTTCGGTACACAGTGATCCTACCGTGAAATATGAAAGGAGCTCGGGCGGGATCGAGTCAACTATGGTAAAACCACTCGAAACGTTCTCAAAGAGAAGGTTAACGTAACAACGGGAGGAGTCTGAAACGAGGTCCAAAATCCAGCGCAGCCTAAAAGTACGGCCTTTCTCCCCAGGTTCTCGCATTCTGGGCAGAACAGAAATTTCGCTGATACTATCTGGCATAAAAACTCCTTACCAGACGTGGGTATCGGCGGCTGTAGCATTAACTATCGAAAAGTAGCATTAACTACTGGAAACGACAGTTGCTGCCGCCGATGAGCCCCACGTCGGAGATGGTGTGATGCGGGGATCGAAACGGACGGCAGGAAATGAGCGCGTGGTCCCGCTCCAGGAGCCCCATGACGCTGTAGACCTTGGTCGTTTCGATCGCCTCTTCGAAGAGCATGGGAGGGAGGATGGAGGGGATGCGCCGCGCCAGCATGGTCTTGCCCGATCCAGGCGGACCGATCATAAGCAGGTTGTGGCTTCCGGCTGCGGCTACTTCTAGGGCGCGCTTCGCGTGCTCCTGTCCCTTCACCTCGCAAAAATCGTCGCCTGCCTCGCCCCCTTGGCAAAACAAGGCGGCGATGTCTGCGCGGTAAGGGGCGATCTCCACTGCGCCGTTGAGAAAATCGACGACCTGCGAGAGGTCGGTGACCCCTATAACCTCGACCCCCTCGACCACTCCCCCCTCGGCGACGTTCTCTGCCGGGATGATGACGCCGGCGAGCCCCGCGTCGCGGGCGGCGACAGCTACGGAGAGGCAGCCACGTACCGGTTTCACCCCCCCGTCTAGCGAGAGCTCTCCCAAGAGAATGTAGCGCTGAAGCAGATCTTCCCTGATGGCGCCCGTTGCCGCCAGTATCCCGATGGAGATGGGGAGGTCGAAGGAGGCCCCTTCCTTCTTGACGTCGGCGGGGGCGAGGTTGACAGTGATCTTGCGGTTGGGAAAGTCGTAGCCGGAGTTCTTCAGTGCCGCCTTGACCCGGTCCTTGCTCTCCTTGACCGCGTTGTCGGGAAGCCCCACGGTGGCCAGCTGAGGGAGCCCCTGGGCGATGTCCACCTCCACGTCGATGAGGATGGCATCAATTCCGACCAGAGCGCTGGAGAGAACCTTGGCAAGCATGAGACCCCCAACTATCGATGAAGCACCCGGGTTGAGTTCTGGCTGGTCTGACGTGAGTGCATGAGGGGTAAACGGCTGCTGACTTCAGGAGCGGATTGAAACGACGACAGCCAGATTAACAGCTACCAAGGATTGGTCAAGCGCGGGACCGGCAGCAGTCAGCCAGACCATGGAGGTAAACCACAGCACGAGGAAGCCCGGTCTAGCTGCATCTTCGCCTGCCTCGGGGGCAATAAAGCCCGCGTTGTGTCGTTGCCGGGGTGGGACAGATGAGAAAGGAAGGGGTTGTACTTCGCGGCGGCGCGGTGGGTTATCTGCGGCAGCTCCCGTCCTTGGGAAGAGGGAGCTACCGCAGAACGGGGATTCAGGCCTTGAGCATTTCCAGGTAACGGTCCGCATCGAGGGCGGCCATGCAGCCGGTCCCGGCGGAGGTAATCGCCTGCTTGTAGTTTCTGTCCTGCACATCTCCCGCAGCGAATACGCCGGGGATGTTGGTGGAAGTGGAGTTCCCTTCATAGCCGCAGTTGGTACGGATGTACCCTTCGTCCATCTCCAGCTGACCATCGAAGATGTACGTGTTGGGCTGGTGCCCGATGGCGATGAAGCAGCCGTGCGCACTGATCAACTTGTCCGAGCCGCTGGTGTGCCGCAGCCTCACGCCGGTGACCCCCGACTCGTCCCCCAGCACCTCTTCCAGGTGGTGGTTCCACTCGATGGTGACGTTGCCGTTCTTGGTCTTCTCGATCAGCTTGTCGGCCAGGATCTTCTCGGCCCGGAACTTGTCCCTGCGATGCACCACGGTAACGTGGCTCGCTATGTTGGAGAGGTAAAGCGCCTCTTCCACGGCGGTGCTGCCGCCGCCGATGACGACGACCGGCTTGCCGCGGTAGAAAAACCCGTCGCAGGTGGCGCAGGCGGAAACGCCTTTCCCCTTGAACGCGTGCTCAGAGGGAAGCCCCAGGTATTTAGCGGACGCGCCCGTAGCTATGATGAGGGCGTCGCAGCTATAGCTGCCGTTGTCACCTTCCAGTACGAACGGGGGTTTGGTGACCTGAGCCTTGCTGATATGGTCGTAAATGAACTGGGTGCCGAAACGCTCGGCGTGCAGGCGCATACGCTCCATCAGATCCGGACCCATGATCCCTTCCGGGTCGCCAGGCCAGTTGTCCACCTCGGTCGTCGTCATCAGCTGCCCCCCCGGCTGCAGCCCGGTGATCAGAACCGGGTTCAGGTTGGCACGCGCGGCATAGACCGCAGCCGTGTAACCGGCAGGGCCCGAGCCAAGAATAATGAGACGGTGGTGAGTCACTTCCATTAAAACGACCTCCAGCTGAAATTTAGCCGGAAAGATATCAGTATCTCCCCAGAATTGCAAGGCGCCAGAGGGCTAAGTTATTGACCGAAATAGGTACCTCTGCTACTATTCATGCCGTTGTCATATAATGAGAAGGGGGGAAGCATGAAGAAAATCGCGGTATCACTGGCACTATCCCTGGCGTTAGTCGGGGGAGGGCAAGCAATGGCGAAAGATATCAGATTCAGCAGCGGACTTACCCAGGGGCAGTTCAAAGACTTCACCAGGGAGGCTGGCGCCGCCATCTCCTTCAAGAACACCGCACCAGCTGAACCTCTCGGAATCACCGGGTTTGAAGCTGGCCTCGAGGTTTCCGCGGTCGATATCAGCAGCAACGACTATATGAACAAGGCCTTCGGAGGCAACGCCCCCTCCTATGCGGTGCTCCCCAAGCTGCGCGCCAGGAAAGGGCTCCCGCTGGGAATAGACGTCGGCGCCATGTACTCTTACGTGCCCGACTCCAACATGAAGCTCTGGGGCATCGAGGTCAGCAAGGCGATCCTGGAAGGGACCGCCGCCACTCCGGCCTTGGGCGTTCGCGGTACCTACAGCAGGCTTTCCGGCGTGAACGATCTCGACCTGCAGACCGCGGGCATCGATGCCTCGATCAGCAAGGGCTTCCTCATTCTGACCCCTTATGCCGGAGCAGGCGGGGTGTGGGTGAGCAGCGAGGCAAAAGGGAATCTGAAAACCCTCTCGCCCAATCTCAAATCAGAAGACGTCTTCCAGCCGCGCGTCTTCGCCGGGTTGCAGGTCTCTCCATTTCCCCTGTTCCACTTCACAGGCGAGGTGGAATACCAGGAGCGCCCGATCTACTCCTTGAAGGCTGCCATAGGTTTCTAACAACCGTCAGTCGGGAGGGGGCTTTTGCCCCCTCCCGCCGGGGTACACCATGCATGCCCACGCCGACACACATCTGGACCAGAGCATAACGGGTCGCTTCAAGTACGCCATAATCCTTACCGCTATCACGCTCGTCGCCGAACTGGCGGGGGGGCTTTGGACCAACTCCCTGGCACTACTCTCCGACGCGGCACACGTCTTCCTCGACCTCTTCGCGCTGCTTCTTTCGCTGGGCGCCATCAAGCTCGCCTCCTACCCGGTCAGCGACACCCGCACCTTTGGCTGGCATCGCATGGAGGTTTTCGCCTCTTTCATAAACGGCAGCACCGTGTTTCTCATCGCCGGGATCATCACCTATGAGGCGGTAGTGCGCTTCATCCATCCCGAAGAGGTGAAGAGCCTGGAGATGCTGATCATCGCCTTTATCGGCCTGGTGATGAACCTGATCTCTGCGGGCGCGCTCCACTCGCATTCACACGACGACCTGAACGTGCACAGCGCCTTTCTGCACGTGATCGGCGATGCAGCCGCCTCTGTCGGCGTGATCATCGGCGGCATCATCATGTACTTCACCAACTGGTATCTTCTCGATGCAGTCATCTCCATCGGCATTGGCTTCATCATCTTCTGGGGCTCGTGGCGGGTGATGCGCGAGTCAGTGCATATCCTTTTGGAAGGGGTTCCCCGCGGCATCGAGGTGGAACAGGTTTCGGCCGCTATCCTGGAGGTCGAAGGGGTGGAAGAGGTCCATCACGTCAACATCTGGACCATCTGCTCCCATATCCTTGCGTTGTCCGGGCACATCGTGGTTATTCCCACGTTCAAAGGCGAGCATGGCCCAATCCTCAGGAGGATCGAGGAGCGGCTTTTCGAGCGCTTCCACATCTCCCACACCACGCTCCAGTTGGAAACCAGCCGTTGCACCGACATGGAGGGAGCGAAGCAGTTCCGCCACCGCCCGCGCGCGGCGTCTTTGGCTCATGCCCATGCCCATCCGCACCACCACCCCCACGGCACTTGCCAGGGGGGGCATCACCACCAGCACGACCACACACCTTAACCCCTCGGACGGTAGATAATGCTTGATTACAACCTGATCGTCGACGCAGCCCAGAGACTCAAGAAAAGGGTGCGCCGGACGGAACTGATCCACGCTCAACATTTCAGCGAGCGGCTCGGTCTCCCCCTTTACTTCAAATGCGAGAACCTGCAGCGCACCGGCGCCTTCAAGATCCGCGGCGCACTCAATTTCATGACCGCGCAGCCGCGCCAGGCACTGGCCGGCGGCGTCATTACCGCCTCCGCAGGAAACCACGCCCAGGGGGTCGCCTTCTCCGCCGACCTCCTCGGGGTTAAAGCGATGGTCTACATGCCGGAGAGCACCCCGCCGCAGAAGGTGTTCGCCACCCGGGACTACGGGGCTGAAGTCGTCCTGGAGGGGAAAAATTTCGACGAGGCGTGCGCCGCCGCCCTGAGGCAGGCCGAGGCCAGCGGCGCGCTTTTCGTGCACCCCTTCGACGACCCCCTGGTGATGGCGGGGCAAGGGACCATCGGGCTCGAACTGCTGGAGGATCTCCCGGATCTCGCCAACGTGCTGATCCCCGTGGGAGGAGGAGGACTGATAGCCGGCATAGCCCGCGCCATCAAGGAGACGCACCCGCAGGTGAGGATCATCGGCGTCGAAGCCGCCGCTGCCCCTTCGATGCGCCAGGCGCTGCACAAAGGAGAGGTAGTCACCGTGCCGATACGGGCGAGCCTCGCCGACGGCATCGCCGTCAAGACCGCCGGAACCAACACCTTTCCCGTGGCAAAGGAATACGTGGACGAAATCGTCCTGGTGGATGAGGAGGAGATCGCCCTCGCCATCGTCTCGCTGATGGAACGGAACAAGCTGATGGTGGAGGGCGCCGGCGCGGTGGGGCTCGCGGCGCTTTTGAACGGCAAGGTAAAGCGGATTTCCGGAAAGACGGTGGCGCTGTTATCAGGCGGGAACATAGACGTGAAGACGATAGCGGTGGTCGTGGAGCGGGGACTTTTGGCCGCGGGGCGCTACTTGAAGCTGAAGATCGAGCTGGACGACGTCCCCGGCGCGCTGGCACGGCTCGCCACCGAGATCGCCGAGGCGCGGGCCAACATATCCATCATCACCCATGACCGCCGCTCCGAGTCCCTTCCCATCGGGAAGACCGAGGTGCTGGTCGAGTTGGAGACCAGGGGTGCCGAGCACATCCAGGACGTCATCAGGCACCTGAGCAAACGAGAGTACCTGCTGGAAGTCATCAAATAAAAAAACAAACGCCATTGGCCACGAAGAAAATCTGATGTTCTCCGTGGCCTACGGTTTTAGGCTTAATCCTCCGGCTTTTCCAGATGTTCCCCGATCACCCGCAGGAAGGCGTCGCCGTAGCGGGCCATCTTGTGCTGCCCCACCCCGGTTATCTTCAGCAACTCCCACTTGTCCTTGGGCATCTGCGCCGCCATCTCGGCGAGCGTCGCGTCGGCGAAGACCACGAAAGGCGGCACTTGCTGCTCGTCCGCGATCCCCTTCCTGAGCTCCCGCAACTCCTGGAACAGCGCGCCGTCGTAGCTCGGCTTCCTGGCGGCCGACTTCTTCTCCACCACCTTGGTATCGCGCGGCTTGGCAAGCTCCAGCCGCACCTCCCCCCTCAAAAGCGGGCGCGCCCCCTCGGTCAGTTTCAGCACCGAGAAATTCGCCAGATCCTGCTCCAGGTACCCCAGGTGGATCAATTGGCGTAGCAGGTTGCCCCAGAACTCCTGGGAGTGTTGCTTGCCGATGCCGAAGGTGGAAAGCTGGTCGTGTTTCAGTTCCTGGATCCGGTGGTTCTGCGAACCGCGCAGCACATCGATGACGTGCCCCATCCCGAAGCGCTGGCCGACGCGGTAGACGCAGGAGAGCGCCTTCTGGGCATCCTCGGTGGCGTCGAAGCGCTCCGGCGGGCTCTCACAGATGTCGCAGTTGCCGCACTCCTGCTCCAGCCGGTCCCCGAAATAGCCGAGCAGCACCCGGCGCCGGCAGGTCTGGGCCTCGGCGAACCCGATCATGCAGTTGAGCTTGTGCAGCTCGATCCGGTTTTGCTCCGCGTTGCCGCCGTTGCCGATGAGCCCGCGGGCCACGGCGACGTCGCCGTAACCGAACAAAAGCAGCGCGTCGGCAGGGAGCCCGTCCCGGCCGGCACGCCCCGTCTCCTGGTAGTAACTCTCGATGCTCTTGGGCATGTCGTAGTGCACCACGAAGCGCACGTTGGACTTGTCTATCCCCATGCCGAAGGCGACCGTGGCCACGACGATCTTGATGTCGTCCTTGAGGAAGGCCTCCTGGACCCGGTGCCGCTCCTTGTCCGGAAGCCCGGCGTGATAGGCGGCCGCCTTGATCCCGGCGGCGCAAAGCTTTTTGGCCACCTCCTCCACCCGTTTCCGGGACAGGGCATACACTATCCCCGCCTCGTCCTTGCGGCTGGACAAAAAGCCGGTGAGCTGGCTGAATGGCTTATTCTTGTCGATGACGCTGTAACGGATGTTGGGGCGATCGAAACCGGCGCAGTAGCAGGTCGCCCCCTGAAGCCCTAGCCGGGAAAGTATGTCTCCCCTGGTCTGGGCGTCGGCCGTCGCGGTAAGCGCGATCATCGGTATCTCGGGGAATATCTCGCGCAGGACGCCAAGCTGGGCGTACTCGGGGCGGAAGTCGTGCCCCCACTGCGAGACGCAGTGCGCCTCGTCGATGGCGAAGAGGGAGATGGAAAGCGGCTTGATCCTTTCCAGGAAGCCGTCGCTCAATAGCCGCTCGGGCGCGACGTAGAGGAGCTTCAGCTCGCCTGCGTGCAGTTGGGCCAGCACCCGGCGCGCCTCCGCTTCGCCCAGCGCCGAGTTGTAGCACGCGGCGGAGATGCCGTTCTCGCGCAGGGCGTCGACCTGGTCCTTCATCAGCGAGATGAGGGGGGAGATCACTAAGGCGGTGCCGGGAAAGCAAAGGGCCGGTACCTGGTAGCAGAGCGATTTGCCGCCGCCGGTCGGCATGAGGACGAAGGCGTCCCTGCCGGAGAGGACCGTTTCCACGATCTCCTGCTGCGGCGACCGGAACGACTTGAAGCCGAAAACGTCGTTGAGAATCTGTATGGGGGATGCAGGCATGGCTGGCCTTTGTTACTGCGTCAATTGCTGCCGGAAGGGGGCGCGTCGACGCGGGAGATTATACCGCATCGGCCGTCGGCGCCAGTGTTTCCGGACAAAGGTGGGCGAGGAAACTTCTTGTCAGCGGCGCACCGTTTAGCGGGTCTGAGAGCCCAGGACGCAGCAGGTCCTGGTAGCAGTCCACGTCATACCAGGGAGCAAGGAGCGTGGAGGATAATCCTGACGCCTGAGCCTGCTTCAAGCTCGTCTCAAGGACCTTCGCTGTGGACCAGGGTATCCCTTGAAAGATGCTCCCCGCTCCTCTCCGCACCCCAACCAGGTAATACCCCCCGTCTGAAGCGGGGCCGAACACTGTGTCGCTTCCTCCCTCCAGCCGGGCGAAAGCATCCTCCAGATAAGCAAACGGCAGATCCGGCGCGTCGGAGCCGATCACCACGCGGGAATCGTATCCCAGTTCCGCCAACTGATCGAAGGCCTGCTCCAGCCTCGTTCCCAGCCCCCCGTCATGCTGCCGCATCAGGGTGGCGTGGGGAGCACTTTTATGGAAAAAGTCGCTCTCACCTTCGTAGAAGAGAACCGTATCGGCGTTCAGGGGCCGCACGCGCGCAATGGTATCGAGGAACATGCAGCGGTAGAGTTCGGCCCCCTGCTGGAGCGACAGTGGGGGAGACAACCGGGTCTTGACCAGACCGGGAAGTGGTGTTTTGGCGAAGATGGCGAGCGCGCGTTTCATTAGAGGTTCTGGCCTTAGAAGGGATAAATGAGTAGAAAAGTCTAGACTTGTCCACAATTTTGCCGCTTATCAACAGAGTTTTCCACAGTCAAGCGGTTGACTGAGACAACTTTATGACTCCCTGCTTCTCTCGATTGCGGCGTAGGCCGAGTGTTTGTGGATGGACTCGAAGTTCTCCGCTTCCACGGAAAACCACGTAACGTTATGCATACTTAGCAGCCGGACCGTCGCCTCGCGCACCATATCCTCAACGAACCGCGGGTTCTCGTATGCGCGCTCGGTGACGAATTTCTCGTCCTCGCGTTTTAGCAGAGAATACACAGGGGAGGAACCGCACTGCTCGATGATTTCGATCAGGTCTTCGATCCAGATGAATTCGCTGTAGCGAACCTGGACTGTCATGATGGAGCGCTGGTTGTGGGCGCCGTAGCTGGACAATTCCTTGCTGCAAGGGCAAAGCGAGGTGACCGGCACCTTGATCCCAAGCACGAAGTCGAAGCGGTCCGAAAGCGAGGCGCTGAAGGTGCAGGTGTATTCCATCAGGCTCTTCGCCCGCGACACCGGCGCGGTCTTCTCCACGAAGTAGGGGAATTCCATCTCAAGGTGCGCGTTGGATGCCCCCAGTTTCTCCTTCATGGTGGAGAGGATGAGCTCCAGTTTGTCGAGCGCGATCTCCTCGCGATACTCATTGAGGATCTCCACGAACCGGCTCATGTGGGTCCCCTTGAAGTGATGGGGGAGATCCACGTACATGTTGATCCGGGCGATGGTGTTCTGAAAGGACTTGTTCTTGTCCATCACTACTATGGGGTAGGAGATGTCCTTCACCCCCACCTTTCCGATCGGTATGTTCCTGGTATCGCGGGTGAGTTGCACGTCGCTCAGGGATGGCTTCTTCAGATATTCTTTGATCATTTTTTTCCTCGGTTGTTACCGCTCGCCCACGGAGGAGGCAGAGGATGAGGGCGTGCCGCTAAAGCTTCTGGTACCTTACCGGGTCGGCCACCCCGGCTTCTGCAAACCCTTTGAGCCGCAAACGGCAGGAATCGCACCGGCCGCAGGCCGCGCCGTCTTCGGCAGGGTCGTAGCAGGAATGGGTCTTGGAGTAGTCGACCCCCAGCGAGAGCCCCTTCTGGATGATCTCGGCCTTGGTCAGACTGATCAGCGGGGTGTGGATCTTCAACCTTTTACCCTCGACCCCGGCCTTGGTGGCGAGGTTCGCCATGGCCTCATAGGCAGCGACGAACTCGGGCCGGCAGTCGGGGTAGCCCGAGTAATCGAGCGCGTTGACGCCGATGAAGATGTCGAAGCAGTCGAGCGTCTCCGCCCAGCCGAGCGCGAAGGAGAGGAAGATCGTGTTGCGGGCCGGCACGTAGGTTACCGGTATCTCCTCCCCGACTCCCTCCTTGGGGACCTCGATGTCGGAAGTAAGCGCACTCCCCCCCATCTTCCTCAGGTCGAACTCGACCAGCAGGTGATCCACGGCCCCCATCGGGCGCGCGTTCAGCTTCGCCACCTCCAGTTCCTGCTGGTGCCGTTGCCCGTAGCTGAAGCTGAGGGCGTAGGGTGCGAAACCCTGCTCCTTCGCTATCGCCAGGCAGGTGGTCGAATCGAGCCCGCCGCTGTAAAGGATTACCGCCTTTTTCTGCATCTTTTCACCTCGTTGAAGGATGAGGTTTCCCCTGCACCCTCTGTGTTCCGTTCTCTGATTTTACAAAAACAAAGGGCCGCGCCGATGATCCGGTGCGGCCCTGGATGCTTACTCTACGAAGCTTTTCAGCTTCTTAGCCCGGCTGGGGTGGCGCAGCTTCCTGAGCGCCTTCGCCTCGATCTGCCGGATCCTTTCACGCGTGACCTCGAAGTCCTGGCCCACCTCTTCGAGGGTATGGTCGCTCTTCTCGCCGATGCCGAAGCGCATCCGGAGCACCTTCTCCTCGCGGGGGGTGAGGGTGGAGAGCACCCGGGAGGTCTGCTCGGAAAGGTTCGCCTTGATCACCGCTTCCAGGGGGGAGACCACACCCTTGTCCTCGATGAAATCCCCAAGATGGGAATCTTCTTCCTCGCCGATCGGGGTCTCCAGGGAGATCGGCTCCTTGGCGATTTTGAGAACCTTGCGCACCTTGTCCAACGGCAGCGCCATGCGCTCGGCGATCTCTTCGGGGGAAGGCTCGCGGCCGATCTCCTGCACCAGTTGGCGGCTGGTACGGATCAGCTTGTTGATGGTCTCGATCATGTGCACCGGGATCCTGATGGTACGGGCCTGGTCCGCGATGGCGCGGGTGATGGCCTGGCGGATCCACCAAGTGGCGTAAGTCGAGAACTTGTAACCGCGCTGGTACTCGAATTTGTCCACAGCCTTCATGAGGCCGATGTTCCCTTCCTGGATCAGGTCCAGGAACTGCAGGCCGCGGTTGGTGTACTTCTTGGCGATGGAGACGACCAGGCGGAGGTTGGCCTCGACCAGCTCGCTTTTGGCCAGCTTCGCCTTGTGCTCCCCTTCTTCGATGGCAAGGAGGGCGTTGGCGAGCTCGCTCGCCTTGAAGCCGGACTCCTGCTCGATCTTCTTCAACTTCGCTTCGCTGGAGCGGAAGCGCTTCTCGAGCTTCTGACCTTCCTCCAGCGTCATGTTCAGCTTCTTCTGGAACTCCGCCTCGGAACCGCCCTTAGCACCTTCGAAGGCAGCAAGGAAAGGCTCTCTCTCGGCGCCGCTTTCCTTCTCCAGCTCGGCGATCTCCTGCATGACCGTGTCGACCTTGCAGGAAAGCTCCTTCAGGCGCTGGGCGATCTTCTCGATGTGGCGGTCCTTCAGGCGCAGCGACTTGAGGGTCTCCGCCATCTTCACCTTGAGTTCGGCGTGCTCGGCGCCCAGGGCATCGCGCTCCTTTGCGGCAGCCTTCTCGTTGTCGAGAACAGCCTGGATCTCGCTCATCCGCTGGTCGATTTCCTTGATCTCGTCGATGATGGTGAGCACTTTAAGGGCCTGAAGATCCTCTTCCCCCTCCTCCAGCACCTCTTCCTCGACGTCTTTCGAGATCTCGATGGCGCCGATCTGCTGCTTCCTGAGACGCTCGCCAAGGGAGACGACCTCTCTCACCGTGATCGGAGTGTTCAGGATGACGCTGGCGACGTCGCGCTCGCCCACCTCGATCCTCTTGGCGATCTCGACCTCTCCCTCACGGGTGAGAAGCGAGACGGAACCCATCTCGCGCAGGTACATGCGGACAGGGTCGCTGGTACGGCCAAGGGTGCCGGGCTCGAACTCGACTTCTTCCTCGCTCCCTTCGTGCTCTTCCTCTTCTTCCAGATCCATCTTGATCTTCGGGATCTTTACCTTCTGGGCGGAGTCGACTATCTCGATGTCCATATCGCCAAACATGCTCATGACGTCGTCTATCTGATCGGAGGAGACGATGTCGGGGGGAAGCAGGTCGTTCACCTCTTCGTAGGTGAGAAACCCCTTTTCCTTGCCCAGGTCGATGAGCTGCTTCACTTCGTCCATGCTTTTCTTGGCCATTTACCACGCTCCACTACAGCTTTTGAATCCTACTATAGTAATTTCGATTTTTTATTACGCAACCGCTCAAGTTCCGCCAGTATCTCCAGGTATCTGGGAGAATCCGGGTCGACCGTGGCAAGCTCTCGCGCCAGGGCCTTGCCGCCCCCCTTCAGAGCATGCCGCTCCAGGGCTTGGCAGCACTGTTCGAACGCCTTGACGGCGTTCATGTCCTCCAGGTGCGCATCCTCCACGAAAAGCGAGAACAGGCGGCTGCGCTCCTCGGGCGATTCTATCTGCTCCAGCACGCGGGAGAGGTCCAGGTCCCCCTGCCCCGCCTCAGCGATCATGGCCTCGGCGAGCCTCAGATGTGCGCCGTTGAAAAGCTTATCGGCGCCGTGGTCGCGAACCCTTAGCACGACTTCGGGATACTTCGCCATCAGCGTCAGGAGCACCTCCTCGGTGGCTGCGGTGCGCGGTGGCGCTGCCTTCGACTGCTGGGGGCGCGGTGCTACGGCGGGTATCCCCACCTTCTTGTGCAGCATCGCCTGGTCGATCCCGACCGCCCGGCAGATCTCCTTCTCGTAAAGCCCGCGCTCGACCGGGTCCGATATCTTGGAGAGCCGCGGCGAGACCTCGTTCACGAAGGCAACCTTCCCCTCGACGCCGCGAATGTCGAGACTCTTCAACACGCCCAGGTAAAACGACTCGAAGATGGGAAGAGACTGCTCCAGCAGGGGCGCAAAAGCCGCACCTCCCTCGCGCCGGATGAAGGTGTCCGGGTCGTCCCCGGACGGGACTTCCACAACGCGCGCCGGAAACCCCTCCTCCAGGAAGAGTTCCATGGAACGGACCGTCGCCTTGCGTCCTGCCTCGTCTCCGTCAAAGAGCATGTAGGCGCGCTCAGCGTAGCGCCTGAGAAGCTTCACGTGCGGCGGCGTCAGCGCCGTGCCGCAGGTGGCGACCACGTTGGTGTAACCGGCCCGGTAAAGGGCAAGATGGTCGAAGTACCCTTCGACGACGATGGCGCTGCCCTGCTCGCGCATCCCTTTCTTGGCGAGATCGACTCCGAAGAGGACCTCGCTCTTGTGGTACACCACCGACTCCGGGGAGTTGATGTATTTGGGGAGCGAATCGTCCATGACCCGCCCGCCGAAACCAATGGCGCGGCCGTGGAGGTCCGAGATGGTGAAGAGAAGCCGGTTGCGGAAGGTATCGTAATAGCCGTCCCTTCCCTCCCTTTTCCTCAAAAGTCCCAGCTTCTCGGCCTGCTCCAGCGGCACCCCTTTTCTCTGGAAGAATTTTGCCAGGTTGTCCCATCCCGCCGGAGCAAAGCCCATGCGGTAGGTGGCCGCGGTTTCCTGGTCCACGCCGCGCTGCTGCAGGTATGCTCTCCCGGCAGCACCCGCCTCGTCCGACTCCAGTACCCGACGGTAGTACTCGCAGGCCATGTCGTTGATGTGAAAGGCCTGCTCCTGCTCGTCCATCTTGCGCTTCTCGTCGCGCGAAAGGGGGCGCTCGGGGATCTCTACGCCGACCTTCTTGGCGAGGAACTTCACCGCCTGGGGGAAACTCAGCCCCTCCATGCGCATCACGAAATCGAAGGAGTTGCCGCCTGCACCGCAGCCGAAGCAGTGAAAGATCCCGCGTGCGGGATTCACGTTGAAACTGGGGGTCTTCTCGCCGTGGAAAGGGCAGATGCCCTGGTAGTTCGCCCCCGATTTCCTGAGGCTCATGTAATCGGAGATGACCTGGAGAATGGGAGCCCGCTCGCGCACCTCCCTGACCTTTTCATCCGGAATCATCGACACTGCTGTAATTCCTTATTTCCTGCGTACTGCCCCTTCCCATCCGGCGGCGATGCTGCCCCCGGTCGAGGCGAAAGCGTTTGCGGTCTTGGATCGGGAGACCCATCCCTTGAACTTGTCTGGCATGGGTTTTGTGGTCGCGAGGTAAAGGACGACGCAAAGGACGAACCCTCCCTGCAGAAAGCCGAATACGATGCCGCCGATCCGGTTGATCCCTCCCAGGAGCATGACCTTGAAGATGACGGTGAGCAGATGACCGAGGAAATAGAAGAGGACGCTCAACAACAGGAAGATAAGGAGAAACGACAGCGGCTGCGCCACCTGCGGGGGAAGGTTTATGAACTGCCTGAGCCCGAGGCTGAGAAATGAATAATATCTGAAAGCGGCCCAGCCGCCCGTGACAAGGCCCAGCAGGGAGCAAGCCTCCCGCACCAGCCCCTTCGAGAACCCTTTTGCCACAAAGAAGAGCAATACCACCCAGATAAGGATGTCGAGAAGGATCATGCACGCACCTGGTCAGCAGCCAAAAAGCAAAAGAAGGGGGAATCGGTAGATTCGCCCCTACTCATGACACCGTAAAGCCCGCAATCCCCCCCGGGATCTCTCCCGGGGGCAACAGTCATGCGAGTTTTTCCTTTACAACTTCGCTCACCAATTTACCGTCTGCGCGGCCGGAAACCAGGGGTTGCAGGGCTTTCATCACCCTGCCCATGTCCTTTCCGCTCGTGGCGGAGGTTTCCGCTATGACTTTCTCCACAAGGGATACCAGCTCTTCCCGTGTCAGCTGCTGGGGGAGGTAACCGGTCAGGAGCGTAAGCTCCGCCTCCTCTTTATCCACTAGCTCCTGTCTGCCTGCTTCCTTAAAGAGCCGTATGGATTCCCTGCGCTGCTTGCAGAGGGTAACTATGGTTTCGGTGACTTCCGCATCGCTCAGATCGCGTCTGAGTTCGATGGCGCGGTTCTTCACCGAGGAGAGCAGCATGCGGACGGTGGAAAGGCGCAATGCATCGCGACTTTTCATCGCTTCCTTAAGATCCGCGTTTAATCTCTCCTGCAGTTGCATGAATCCCTCTAGTCAACCATCTTCCGCTGTTTTTTCAGAGCACGCTTGCGCGCTGCAATGGCCTTTTTCTTCTTCTTGATGCTCGGCTTCTCGTAGTGCTCTCTTTTGCGAACCTCTGAAAGGATCCCAGCTTTCTCGCACTGCTTCTTGAACTTCTTGAGCGCCAGCTCAAACGGTTCAGCTTCTTTTACCTTTACTCCCGGCATTCATATTCCCCCCCCTTCTCTTCTGGATTTACTAACTTAGTGGGTACGGGCCGGCAGACACTATTCAAGGAATCAGCAATATAGCACTCGTCCAGTTTTTGTCAAGAATTTTCTAAGTTTTTCAGAATTCGCTAACCTACCCTGGATTCCTTCTCTTCGATGCCCGAAATACCGAAGCGGCGCCTTAGTTCGGCATAGACCTCTTCGGGGTCGATATCGTAGAAACCGAGGAGCACGAGGTTGTGGAAGATGAGGTCGGCCGTCTCGTAGATGATCTCCTCGCGCTTCCCCCCTTTACCGGCGATGACGACCTCCGTCGCCTCCTCGCCCACCTTCTTCAGGATCTTGTCCACCCCTTTGGCCATGAGGCTCGCGGTGTAGGAGGATTCGTCGGGGTTGGCCTTGCGTTCCTGGATCACGCGGTAAACCGCGGCTATGATGTCGTCCTTGGGCTTTTCCATGGCATTGCTCCCTGTTGCTGGAAAGATCTATAGTCGTACCGGCACGCCCCGTTCGCGGAGGTAGCTCTTCGCCTCTTCGATGGTGTACTCGCGGTAGTGGAAAATGGAGGCGGCAAGACAGGCGCTGGCGCCGGCCTGGGTGAAGCCGTCGTAGAGATGGGACAGACCGCCGACTCCGCCGGAGGCGATGACCGGGATGCTCACCGCGTCGACCACCGCGCGGGTGAGCGGCAGGTCGTAGCCGTCCTTGGTGCCGTCACGATCCATGGAGGTGAGAAGGATCTCCCCCGCACCCATGCTCTCCATCCGCTGGGCCCACTCCACCGCGTCGATACCGGTCGGATTCCTGCCGCCGTGGGTGTAGACCTCCCAGCCGCCGCCGGCCCTGCTGCGTGCGTCGATGGCGACCACGGTGCATTGAGAGCCGAACTTCTCGGCGGCCTCGCTCACGAACTCCGGGCGATGCACGGCGGCCGTGTTGATGGAAACCTTATCCGCGCCGGCGTTCAGAAGGCGTCTGATATCCTCGACCACCCGCACCCCGCCGCCCACCGTCAGGGGCATGAAGACGCGCTCGGCGGTGCGGCGCACCACGTCGATGATGATGTCGCGGTCGTCGGAGGACGCGGTGATGTCGAGGAAGGTCAGTTCGTCCGCGCCCTGCTGGTCGTAGAGCTCGGCGATCTCCACCGGGTCACCGGCGTCACGCAGTCCGAGGAACTGGACTCCTTTAACTACCCGCCCCCCCTTCACGTCGAGGCAGGGGATGATTCTTTTGGTCAGCATATGAAACCCCAGATACAGATAAAGATACAGATAAAGAGTTGGAAAAGAAGGAAAACCGCGAATAAAAGCTTCGCGCTCTTCTTAATCTCTATCTTTATCTTTATCTCGGTTTTTTAGTGAGCGCTATGGCCTCGGCGAGGTTGATGGCGCCGGAATAGATGGCCTTACCGGTGATGACGCCGGTGACACCCGAAGACTCGATGGCGATCAGGTTCTCGATGTCCTGCAAGGAGGAGAGCCCGCCCGAGGCGATCACCGGGATCTTAATGGCTTCGGCCAGGGCCTTGGTCGCCTGAATGTTAGGCCCCTGCATCATCCCGTCGCGGCTGATGTCGGTGTAGATGATGGCGGAGACACCGTCACCCTCGAACTGCCTGGCCAGCTCCGTCGCGGTGATCCCGGTCACTTCGGCCCAACCTTGGACCGCGACCATGCCGTTTTTGGCATCGATGCCGACCACGATCTTGCCGGGGAACTTGGCGCACGCCTCCTTCACGAAAGCGGGGTTTCTCTGCGCGGCGGTACCGATGATGACGCGCCCGATCCCCAAGGAGAGGTAGGCCTCGATGGTGGCGATGTCCCTGATGCCGCCCCCCAACTGGGTCGGGATGGTGACCGATTTGACGATCGCCTCGATGGCCTTGCAGTTCTTGGGCTCGCCGGCGAAAGCGCCGTCGAGATCCACTATGTGCAGGATCTCGCCACCCTGGCGCTGCCATTCGGCGGCCTGCGCGCCGGGGTCGTCGTTGAATACCGTGTCCTTCTCCATCAGCCCCTGCTCCAGGCGGACGCAGCAGCCGTTTTTCAAATCTATCGCGGGAATGATGATCATTGCTTCTCCCAATCCATTTCATGGCACGTGCCTTCCCGGCGCGCCCGTATTTATATATATGCCGTCGCCACACGATCTCTCCCTCGCCCTCTGGAAGAGCCGAGGTGAGGGAGCGCGGCAGGGCGCCCTTATTTCATCTGCGCGAAGTTCTTCAGCATGGCGAGCCCCTTATCCTGGGACTTCTCCGGGTGGAACTGCGCCGCAACGACGTTGTCGCGCCAGATGGCCGCGCAGAAATCGATGCCGTAACCGGTGGTCGCCGCCACGACCGACTCGTCGTCGGGCTTCACGTAGTAGGAGTGGACGAAGTAGACGTTGGTCCCCTCGTCGATCCCCTGGAATAGCGGCGACGGGCGCTTCACGCTTAACTGGTTCCACCCCATGTGCGGGACCTTGAGATCCTCGCCGGCCTCCTCCATCCCCTCCGGGAAGCGGAGCACCTTGCCCGGGATGACGTTCAGCCCCTGGTGTCTACCGAACTCCTCGCTTTCGGTGAAGAGAAGCTGCAGACCGAGGCAGATGCCGAGAAAAGGCTTCCCCTCTTTGATCACCTTGAGGATCGGCTCGACGAACCCACCCTCTTCCAGGTTCCTCATGCAGTCACGGAAAGCGCCCACACCCGGCAGGACCACCCGCTCGGCATCGAGGAGCACCTTGGGATCGGCGGTAACGACGGCCTCGAAGCCGACCTTCTCGAACCCCTTCTGCACGGAGCGCAGGTTCCCCATGCCGTAGTCAATAATCGCGATCATATGAAAAATCCTTCCGGCATCACTGCCGCAGACAAATAAGTTCTCGCTCTATTTATAAAGATGTCGCCGGCAGTGCCGTCCGGGCCATCCCCAGATACGGAATTCCCCAACGGAGCCGCCCTCACCCCGATCCTCTCCCAGAGGGCGAGGGAGGCGAACCAAGGCTACAGCTTCCCCTTCGTGGACATCACCCCTTCGATCCGTGCATCCAGCTGGGTCGCCTGGTCCAGCGCACGCGCCGCCGCCTTGAAGCAGGCCTCGACGATGTGGTGGACGTTGTCGCCATACATCAGGTTCAGGTGGAGGTTCGCGCCGCAGTGGTTCACGAACCCCTGGAAGAATTCGCGCACCAGTTCCACGTCGAAGTCGCCGATCTTCACCTTGGGGAGCTCGACGTTGTAGACCAGGTAAGGACGGCCGGAGAGGTCGGTGGCGACGCTCGCCAGCACCTCGTCCATCGGCACCACGGCGTTGCCGTAGCGGCGGATGCCGCATTTGTCACCCAAGGCCTCCTTGAAGGCGGTGCCGAGCACGATGCCGATGTCCTCGACTGTATGGTGGAAGTCGATGTCTATGTCGCCGTGCGCCTCGACCTTCAGGTCGAACAGGCCATGCCGGGCAAAAAGGTCGAGCATGTGATCCAGAAACGGCACCGAGGTGCAGATCTGCGCCTCCCCCTTGCCGTCTATTTCTAGGGAGAGCTTGATCTGCGTCTCCTTGGTGATCCTTTCGATAGCTGCCGATCTAGCCATGACGTCTCCTCCTTGGAATTATCAACGCAAAGTGCAGGCTACTTCTTCAACCTGAGGCTCACCGACCTGCCGTGGGCGTCGAGCCCTTCCAGGCGGGAGATCCTGACGATATCCTCGCCGACGCGCTCAAGGCCGCCGCGGGTGAAGTGGATGATGGAGCTTTTCTTGACGAAGTCGTCCACGGAGAGCGGCGAGAAGAAGCGCGCCGTTCCGCCAGTGGGCAGGGTGTGGTTGGGTCCGGCCAGGTAGTCGCCAGCCGCTTCCGGGGTGTAGTGCCCCATGAAGATGGCGCCGGCATTGGTGATGAGCGGCAGGATCTCGAAGGGGTTCTCGACGGCGAGCTCCAGGTGCTCGGGAGCGATCCGGTTGGAAAAGGCGATCGCCTCCTCCAGGTTCCCGGCCACGATGATGACGCCGAAGGATTCCCAGGATTTGCGCGCGATGGGCTGGCGCGAAAGCTCGTTCAGCTGGCGCTCCACCTCGGCCGCCACCTGCTCGCCGAAGCTGCGGTCGGTGGTGATCAGCACCGAGGAGGCAAGCTCGTCGTGCTCCGCCTGGGAGAGGAGGTCCGCCGCCACATGGACGGGGTTGCCGCTGCCGTCGTTGATGACCAGGATCTCGCTCGGCCCCGCGATCATGTCGATGCCGACCTGGCCGAAGACGAGCTTCTTGGCGGTGGCTACATAGATGTTGCCGGGGCCGGTGATCTTGTCGACTTTGGGGACGGTGGCCGTGCCGTAGGCCAGCGCCGCTATCGCCTGGGCGCCGCCGATGCGGAAGACGCGGTCCACGCCGGAGAGTTTCGCCGCAGCCAATACGTGCGGGTTCATCTCGCCGCCCGGGGCCGGCACCACCATGACGATCTCGCGTACTCCCGCGACCTTGGCGGGGACTGCGTTCATCACCACGCTGGAGGGGTAGCAGGCCTTGCCGCCGGGGACGTAGATGCCGACCTTGGCGAGCGGAGTCACCTTCTGCCCCACCATGATGTCGCTCTCCTCGGTGGAGATCCAGCTCTGCTGCTTCTGCTTCTCGTGGAAGCGGGCCACCCGCTCCACCGCGAGCTTGAGCGCCCCCAGGTCTTTCGGGTCCACCTGGGCGATGGCCTTGTCCAATTCCTCCGGCGTCACCTCGAGCCCGGCGGCGTCGCACGAAAGCATGTCGAAGCGCCTGGTGTATTCCAGGAGCGCCTCGTCGCCGCGGCTTCTGACGTCGGCGATGATGCCGAGGACGACCTCCTCGACCTCGCGCCCGGACTCCTCGCCGCGCTCAACTATGGCGTCGAATTTAGCCTGAAAACCTGCTTCCCTAATGTCGAGGAACTGCATTTTTAGACCTCGCGAATCATGGCATTGAATTCAATCGTTCTTCTCTAACATCGCCCGGATCTCCGGGTCTAGCTCCTGGCTCTTCTGGGCGCGCGCGGCCAGGGACGCGGCCGCCAGCGATTCCTCCAGCCGGGCTAAGACCGCGGCAAGCCCCTTCAACTGCTCGGTGATCTCCGTCAGGCGCCGGTCCCGGTTCGCCGGGTCACCCTCGACTACGTCCGCCCCCGCCTCCTGCAGCTGCTTGCGTAGATCCTGCAACGCCTCGGTCAGCTCTTTTTCCACCCGGCACCTCGCTAGATGTGCTGTTCCAGCCCCTCGATGATCTTGGATATTCTCTCGTGCTTGGTCTTCATGCTGGCGCGGTTCACGATGAGGCGGCAGGTGATCTCGGCGATGGTTTCGATCTCCGCCAGGCCGTTTTGCTTCAGGGTCTCGCCGGTGGAGACCAGGTCGACGATGCGCTCGGAAAGCCCTACCAGCGGTGCCAGCTCAATGGAGCCGTAGAGCTTGATCAGCTCGACCTGAATCCCCTTGGCTGCGAAGTATTTCTCCGTCACATTGGGGTACTTGGTGGCGATCCTGATGTTGTTCCAGGCGGACGGGTCGTCCTTGCTGGAAAGCTCCACCGGTTCGGCCACCATGAGGCGGCAGTAGCCGAACTTCAGGTCGAGCGGCTCGTAAAGGTCCTTCTCCGCCTCCATCAGGGTGTCCTTGCCGACGATGCCGAGATCGGCGCAGCCGTACTCGACGTAGGTCGGGACGTCGGTCGCGCGCACGATCATGTAGCGCATCTTCTGCTCTTGGTTTTCGAAAACGAGCTTGCGGGTGTCGGAGAGGAGCTCTTCGCAGTCGATACCGATCTTCTGGAAGAGGGCGACGGAATCCTGGAGGATGCGGCCTTTGGGGATGGCGATGGTGATGAAATCGGGCATTTAACAACTCCGTGGGAGCATGGCAAGGTTGAACTGGTGGACCATGGGTTTAATGGCCCGGTGGAGGCGCGGGGAGCGCTCCACCGGGATAGCGTTGCAGCTAGGGGCCTTCTTCGTTCGGGACGCGGGCTATGTCGGCGCCGAGGCCGGCGAGCTTCTTCTCGATGCTCTCATAGCCCCGGTCGAGATGGTAGATCCTGGAGATCTCGCTGGTGTTGTCGGCGGCGAGGGCGGCCAGGATCAGCGACGCGGATGCGCGCAGGTCGGTGGCCATGACCGGAGCCCCGGAGAGCTTCTTGACCCCCTTCACCGTGGCGCTGTTCCCCTCGCAGATGATGTCTGCGCCGAAGCGAAGCAGCTCGGAAACGTGCATGAAGCGGTTCTCGAAGATGTTCTCCGAGATGACGCTGGCCCCCTCGGCGATGCACATGAGCGCCATGAACTGGGCCTGCATGTCGGTGGGGAAACCGGGGTAGGGCCTCGTCTTGATGTTCACGTTGCGGATCTTCTTGGGACCCTTGACGCGGACCATGTTGTCCTTGTTGGTGATCTCGACGCCGGCGTCCTGCAGTTTGAAGGAGAGGGCGTCTAGGTGGTCAAGGCGCATGTTCTTGATCTTGATGTCGCCGCCGGTGATGGCGGAGGCGATCATGAAGGTCCCGGCCTCGATGCGGTCCGGCATCACGGCGTGCTCGGCGGCAACGAGCGCCTCGACCCCTTTGATGCGGATGGTGTCGGTGCCGGCGCCGTCGATGTCGGCCCCCATCTTGATCAGGATTTCGGCGAGATCGACGATCTCCGGTTCGCGCGCCGCGTTCTCCAGGATGGTCTCACCCTGCGCCGTGGCCGCAGCCATCAGGAGCTGCTCGGTGCCGCCGACGGTGGAGATGTCGAAGTTGATGCGCGCCCCTTTAAGCTTCTTCGCCTTCGCCTCGACGTAGCCGTGCTCCAGGGTGATCTCCGCGCCCAGCGCGGCGAGCCCTTTGAGGTGCAGGTTGATGGGGCGGGCGCCGATGGCGCATCCCCCGGGAAGCGAGACGCGGGCCTGGCCGAAGCGCGCCAGGAGCGGGCCGAGCACGAGGACCGAAGCGCGCATGGTGCGCACGAGGTCGTAGGTCGCCTCGAAGCTGTTCAGGTTGGTGGTGTCGATCTTTACCACGTTCCCCCTGCCGTCGACCGTCGCCCCCAGCTTCTCCAGCACTTTGATGGTGGTGTTGATGTCCCTCAGGAAGGGAACGTTGCTGATGGTGTGGCATCCCGGAGCCAGGATGGTGGAGATGAATATGGGGAGGGCAGCGTTCTTGGATCCGCTTACGGTCACTTCTCCGGAGAGCTTGTTGCCACCTTTAATTACCAGTTTTTCCACTGTTACCTCTTTTGCTTTTCTCTGTTGGTCTCCCCGTCTCCGGGCGAGATCGCCGCATCTATGGAACTGTTACGCGAGCCTGCCGCCTACCACCCGCTCAATACCTGCGGGATCGGTCTGGCTGAACCTTTCGTTGCTGAAGCCGCCGGAGGTCAAGAGCTCCAGCACCTCCCCCGCCTGCCCGGCCCCCACTTCGAACAAGAGCCAGCCTCCCGGATTGAGGTACGCCGGGGCGTCGGCCGTGATGCGCCGGTAGAAATCGAGCCCGTCGCCTCCCCCGTCGAGGGCGCCCACCGGCTCGAAGTCGCGCACCTCCTGCTGCAGTGTGGCGAGGTCGGCCGAAATGATGTAGGGCGGGTTGGATACTAACATATCGAAGCGCTTCCCGGCAAACGGCTCGAACAGCGATCCCTGGAAAAACTGCACGGAGACCCCGTTTCGCTCCGCGTTCCCCCGGGCCACCTCGATAGCATCTGCGGAAACGTCCACGGTGTAGACCTCGGCCTCAGGGAGCGCCTTGGCGACGGCAACGGCGACGCAGCCGCTCCCGGTGCCGATGTCGAGGATGCTGCGGCACGCCTCCCCCCTCTTCACCGCCTCGGTCACCAGCACCTCGGTGTCGTGGCGCGGGATGAGGACGGCGGGGGTGACCCGGAATTCGAGCCCCATGAACTCCTGGCTACCGAGGATGTACTGCAGCGGTTCGCGCCTGCCGCGCCGGGCCACCATGCCGCGGTAGAGGGCGAGCTCGGCGTCGGAAAGAGGCTTGTCGAAGTTGAGATAGAGCCCCACCCGGTCCAGCGAAAGCGCCTCGCAGAGCATCCACTCCGCCTCCAGGCGGGGGTTCTCTACACCCTTTTCGGCGAGGTACCCCTTGGTCCAGTTAAGAACCTTGAGGACGTCCCATTTTTCGGCGTTGGCGGTCATGGCTTGTTTTGTGGACCTCATGGACCTGGTGGACTTTGTGGACCTGGTGGACGCGCTGGAACTGATACGGCGCTGTTACATCCCCTCGCTCTGGGCCTGCAGCGCTTCCATCTGGTAGTGCTGGCGCAGGGAGTCGGCGATCTCGGCGATGTCGCCGGCCATGATGGCGTCCAGACGGTACAGGGTCAGGCCGATCCTGTGGTCGGTCATCCTCCCCTGAGGGAAGTTGTAGGTCCTGATGCGCTCGCTGCGGTCCCCACTCCCCACCTGGCTCTTGCGGTCGGCGGCAAGCTTCGCGTTCTGCTCCATGAGGATGTTGTCCAGGATCCTGGACTTCAATACTTTCATGGCTTTCGCACGGTTCTTGATCTGGCTGCGCTCTTCCTGGCAAGCGACCACTGTCCCGGTAGGGATATGGGTGATCCTGACCGCGGAGTCGGTGGTGTTGACGTGCTGCCCGCCGGCGCCGGAGGAACGGTAGACGTCGATCTTCAGGTCGGCAGGGTTGATGTCGATGTCGACGTCCTCCGCCTCGGGCATGACCGCGACGGTGCAGGCACTGGTGTGGATCCGCCCCTGCGCCTCGGTCTCGGGGACGCGCTGCACGCGGTGGGTTCCCGACTCGTACTTCAGCTTGGCGAAGACCCCGGTCCCCTCGACCAGCGCGATCACCTCCTTGAAGCCACCCTTCTCCGACTCGGAGGCGGAGATGATCTCGACGCGCCAACGGTTGGTCTCGGCGAAACGGGAGTACATGCGGAACAGGTCCCCGGCGAAGAGGGCGGACTCGTCCCCGCCGGTTCCGGCGCGGATCTCGAGCACGACGTTCTTGTCGTCGTTGGGGTCCTTGGGAAGGAGCAGCAACTTGATCTCGCCTTCGAGTACCTCGCGCCGCGCCTCCAGGGACAAAAGCTCGGCCTGCGCCATCTCGCGCATCTCCTGGTCCGGCTCCTTCAGGAGTTCCTTGTTGTCGTCGATGTCGGAAAGTATCTTCTTGTATTCCCGGTAGGCGGCAACCAGCTCGGCAAGGCCGGAATGCTCCTTGGAGAGCTTTCTGAACTCTGTCTGGTTCCCCAGCACCTCGGGGTCCGACAGGAGCGATTCCAGCTCCTCGAAACGTCTTTCCAGCTCGGCTATCTTTTCAAACATGGACATTTTATAAAACCTCAAAAGCCCCATAGGGCCGAATTTTCGTCACTCCTGCTCGCGGCGGAAGGGATCTACACCACCAGCCGGTCGTCCTTGTGGCCGCCGTTCAGCTCCAGCGCCACCTCCATCGACTTGATCGCCACCTCGATCTGGCTGTCGTCCGGCTCGCCGGTGGTGAGCCGCTGCAGGGCCAGTCCCGGGGAGATGATCAACTTGACCAGCGCGTGATTGTCGTGCTTCGCCGTCCATTTGAGGACCTCGTAGGAGAGGCCGGCGATGACCGGAAGCAGCACCACCCTGGATCCCGCCTTCAGGTAGAAGGGCCAAAGCTTCGGTATCAGCGAGAACACCAGGATGCTCACCAGCATCACGATCAACAGGAAGCTCGTGCCGCAGCGCGGGTGCAGGCAGCTGTACTTGCGGACGTTGTCGACCGTCAACTCCTCCCCCGCCTCGAAGGTGAAGATGCACTTGTGCTCGGCGCCGTGGTACTGGAAGACCCGCTTGATGTCTCCCATCCGGGAGATACCGAGGATGTAGAGGAGGAACACGACCACCCGGATCAGACCGTCCACCAGGTTGAAGACGATGTTGGAGTCTCCGATGATGGGGATCAGCAGCTTGGTGAGGTAAAGCGGCATGATGAAGAACAAGAGGATGCCGAACCCGAAAGCTGCCGCCATAGTCCCGGCGATGGCCCAGTTGTTGACCTCCTCCTTCTCTTCCCCTTCGGCCATGGCCTCGTTGGCGGAGAAGTTGAGCGCCTTGATGCCGATGATCAGCGAGGAGAAGAGCGCCACCGCGCCGCGGACTATCGGGAGCTTGGTGATGGGATACCGCTCGGAAAGGGGAATGACCGTCTCGCTCTTGACCGAGATGTCGCCGTCGGGCCTTCTCACCGCGATGGCCAGCGAGCGGGGAGCCCGCATCATAACTCCTTCAAGTACCGCCTGTCCGCCTATGTTTATCTTTGACACTGTAACCTCGTGTTTGTGAAAGGGTGACTCGGTGGGAGGGGGATGTCTCACATCTCCCCGAAGAATTCCCTCACCTGCGCCATCTTGCCGCAGCACATGGCGCCTTCCGGGCAGGGGCCAGCAAGGCAGCCGGGGCCGGCCTTAGCGAAAACGGTGGGGGCTATCGGCCGAACCTGCCTGAGCATCTCCACCGCCATGGCCCTGATCTCCCACTGGGCGCGCTCGCAGCAGCGCACGGCAAAGAAGTGCAAGAGCTCACGGGCGTTCATGGTGATGATGATCTTGGTCTCGGTGGCGTTGGGCAGCAGGTAGCGCGCGTCCTCGGCCGGGACACCCGCCTCGACCAGGGCCCCGTAGGCCGCGTGCAAAGCCGCCACCTGCGCCTCGAAGAGCCGGGCGTGCTCGGGATTTTCGGAAATAGTCGGGGGGGTGACCACCGCGAAGCGTTCCTTGTGGGAAACGTAGCGCTGGGACTGCTGGGAAAAGGAAGCGACCCGGTGCCGCACCAGCTGATGGCTGGTGACGCGCGAGATCCCGTCCACCCCGAAGGTGAACGATGCGTGCTCCAGCACCGACTGGTGCCCGAGCGACATGATCTTGTCCAGGAATTTTTTCACGTCGGCGCCGGAAAGCTTCTCCTTGAGCGCCTCGATGTCGACCTGCGAATAACAAAGCCTCGCGGCCAGCGCGATGCTCCGTTCGGGCTCGGGGGTGTGTTGCAGAAGGGCAACCTTCATGAAGATCCTTCAAAAGCTTGCGGGTATGAGAAAACGAAATAAGGGGATTTCGCCATTTCGACAAAATCCCCTCGTACGGATTCGCAAACGCGAAAGCCTCTAGCTTTCTTCGGTCGCCGCCGCAATGTTGTACCGCTTGCGGAAACGCTCGACGCGGCCGGCGGTGTCCATCAGCTTCTGTTTGCCGGTGTAAAACGGATGGCACTGCGAGCAGACCTCGGTGGAGATCTCAGCTTTGGTGGAACGGCTCTCGAAGCTGTTGCCGCACAGGCACTTCACGGTGATTTCGTTGTATTTGGGGTGGATCCCTTCTTTCATATCTTCCTCCTCGCGGGGCGCACCCCGTTATCTCTCTTAATTGTCAAGCCGGAAAGTAGCCATAAATAGCACCTTCCCCAGAAACTTTCAACACTTTTTTACTTGCTCATGGAATCGAGGAAGTCCTGGTTGCTCTTGGTCCCCTGCAATTTGGAGATCAGGAACTCCATGGAGTCGACCACGTTCATGGGGTGCAGCACCTTCCTGAGGATCCAGATCCGGTTCAGGGACGCCTTGTCGATCAGGAGTTCCTCCTTCCTGGTGCCGGACTTGTTGATGTCGATGGCGGGGAAGGTCCTCTTCTCGACCAGCTTCCGGTCCAGGTGGAGCTCCATGTTGCCGGTGCCCTTGAATTCTTCGAAGATGACCTCGTCCATCTTGGAGCCGGTGTCGACGAGTGCGGTGGCGATGATGGTGAGCGAGCCTCCTTCCTCGATGTTCCTGGCCGCGCCGAAGAAGCGCTTGGGCTTATGCAGGGCGTTGGAGTCGACGCCGCCGGAGAGGATCTTGCCGGAGGGCGGGATCACGGTGTTGTAGGCGCGGGCCAGGCGGGTGATGGAGTCGAGCAGAATGACGACGTCGCGCTTGTGCTCGACCAGCCGCTTGGCCTTCTCGATGACCATCTCGGCCACCTGGATGTGGCGCGAGGCCGGCTCGTCGAAGGTGGAGGAGATCACCTCGCCCTTCACCGAGCGCTGCATGTCGGTCACCTCCTCGGGCCTTTCGTCGATCAGAAGGACGATCAGGAACACCTCGGGGTGGTTCATGGCGATGGAGTTGGCGATATTCTGGATCAGCATCGTCTTGCCGGTCCTGGGGGGCGCCACGATGAGCCCCCTCTGCCCCTTGCCGATCGGCGCGATGAGCTCCATGACCCGGGTCGACATGTTGTCGTGGGTGGTCTCAAGCTTCAGCTTTTCCTGCGGGTAGAGCGGAGTCAGGTTGTCGAACAGGATCTTGTCGCGCGCAACCTCAGGGGACTCGTGGTTCACCGTCTCGACCTTCAGCAGGGCGAAGTAGCGCTCCCCTTCCTTGGGAGGCCTGATCTGGCCCGCCACCGTGTCGCCGGTGTGCAGGTTGAAGCGGCGGATCTGCGACGGCGAGACGTAGATGTCGTCCGGCCCCGGCAGGTAGTTGTAGTCCGGCGCCCTCAGAAAGCCGAAACCGTCAGGGAGCGTCTCCAGAACGCCCTCGCCGAAGATCATCCCGTTCTTCTCAGTCTGGGCATTGAGAATGGCAAAGATCAGGTCCTGCTTCCTGAGACTGGAAGCCCCCTCGATGTTGAGCCCTTTGGCGATCGCAGTGAGATCGTTGATCTTCTTTTCTTTAAGTTCCTGTAGGTTCATCTGTTCTCCTGAGTTGACGCAAATATAGAGCTATCGGCAAAAGCCTTAATAGGGAATGCGGGAATGTATCACCAAGGGGGCATGACGCATTGCATGCGGGGGTGTTGGCGAAGAGCTATCTGTAAAGGATCTGATTATTACCTTGGCTTAGTCTTTTGAGGTGATCGGTACCGATTGGTATGAGAAATATTTGAGGTATTAAGGTATCTGCAAAGGTCTGATTGAGGATAATGCGAATTTATACCCTTCAGCGCATAACCTTGTCAACTTTATTTTTCCGGCATTTTGCCGCTGCTAAGAGAGTGTGAACCGCCGCAACTACGGCGCACAGTAGAGCTGCTGACAGTTGCGCCGAAGGGGTGGCGGGTCAAAATATTGTCTCACCCCGCCCGGAAACCGCCTTTATTCTCCCTCTACAGGCTCCGGCAGTGTTTCTGTAGCAGAAGCCGTGCCATACTTCGCGCCGGAGCGCCTTTTTCTGCGGGCTTTCTGTCTTTTCAGTTTTTCCGCCGCCAGCTCCTTCTTGGTCAGCCCCCCTCCCGCCCCAGCTATCTTCTCCAGCAGGAGACGCCGGGCGAGGAACCGGTTCAGGGACTGGCTTCGCGACTCCATGCATTTCACCTCCACCCCGGTGGGAAGATGTTTGAGGTAGACGCAGGAGGAGCTCTTGTTGACGTGCTGCCCGCCCCGCCCGGAGGCGTGGACGAAACGCTCCTCGATCTGCTGCTCGCTCACCCCCAGCTCTTCCATCTTCGCCTTAAGCCAGCGGTTTTTCTCTTCGCTCACCGCGAATTCGGTCATCTCTCCCCCCGTCAAAGGCGACATCATAGCGTCCGCGCAGCGGGAAGTCAAAGCTCGTCCACTCTTTGGCGACTCACCGCTTCGCCCCCCCGTCCGGTTCGCCGCGACTCACGATTTCTGGCGCTGCAACGGCAAACTGATATACTCTGGCTCGGTTTTTTACCGAGGAGGACGTGTAGCTATGGCAGCGATCAGCAGGCGCCTGTTTCTCCTGGGGGGATTTTCCCTTTTCCCCTACCTCTACCTGGAAAGGTCGTCGGTGGCGGTGCGCAGGTACCGGGTGCCGGTGAGAAATCTTCCCGATGCTCTTGCCGGGTTCACCATCCTGCACCTGACCGACCTGCACGACAAGGAGTTCGGGGAGGGGAACGAGGGGCTTCTCGAACTGCTGCGCCGCCTGCGCTTCGACCTGGTGGCGCTGACTGGGGACCTGGTGGTCGGGGAGAACCCAAGCCTCAAACCTGCGCTCGATCTCTTGGCGGGGATGCGCCGCTTTTCCAATGCGCCGGTCTATTCGGTCCCCGGCAATCACGAATATGCCCTCTCCCGCATAGGGGAATACAACGACAAACTTTCCCGGGCCGGGGCCCAGGTGCTGAGTAACAAAGCGGTGCCGCTCAATTTCGGGAAGGCGCGGCTCTGGGTGGCGGGGGTGGACGACCCGGTGACCCGCAGGGCCCGGCTGGACCAGGCGCTGATAAAGGCCGACGCGAGCTCGCCACGTGTTTTGCTCTCCCACGCGCCGCACCCCTTCCCTGAGGCGGCGCTCCAGGGGGTCGACCTGATGCTCGCCGGGCACACCCACGGTGGGCAGATCCGCCTCCCGCTTATCGGCGCCGCCTACGTCCCGGACATGGGGCTCTTTCCCCAATACGACTACGGCCTTTACAGCTCGGGGACTACCTCCCTCATCGTCAATGGGGGGCTCGGAGAAAGCTGGATTCCGCTACGCGTCAACATCAGGCCGGAAGTGGTGCTGGCGACCCTGGTGCCGCTTCGGGAAGCGGGGCCGGGGACAAACTACGGGGTCGCCTGACCACCCTGGGCCGGGAGGACCACCTCGGCCATAAGCTCCGCCATGCGCCCTGCCGGAAGCCTCGCGTTGTTGAAGAGCAGATGGTACAGGGTCGGCTCCGCAATGTCCCGCCCCAGGAAGTCCTTCAGGAAAGCGTCTCGCTGACCCTGCCGTTCCCGGACCAGGTCCTGCGCCTTTTCGGCCGAGATATTCATCCGGTCCGCCACCGACTTCACCTTATAGCTCATCGGGGCCACGATCCTGAAGTGGTAGCAGTTGCCCACCCCCTGGGTGAGTATGGCGGCCCCCCTTCCCACCAATATCACGTTTCCCTCCTGGGCTAGAGCCATGATCTGCCGGGACAAAAGCCGGTAATAATCCTTGTCGCTTTTCCAGCGCGGCGAAAAGGTGGAAAGCATGTCGTCCAAAAAGCGGTTCTTGCTCCCCAGCTTCTGAAGCACCTCCTCCGAGAGGTTGTGGTCCTTGGCGACGGCATCCAAAAGCGCCCGGTCCATCACCACCCAGGGCGCCCCGCTTCTTTGCTCCAGCAGACGCTGCAGCTTCTCCGCCACCGGATACCCCTCACAGCCGAATTCCCGGGTCAAGGTCACCGTCGGCCTCTCCCTCTCCACGAAGCCGTGCTCCCTTATGTTCCTGCGGCTCACCTCGATCAGTCCGCGCAACCTCTGTTCGATGGCGGGGATCAAAACGCTCTTGGCCATGGCACCCTCCTTGACAGGTTAAATAGCTGTGACCGCTACGCTAATTAGGCCGCTTTTCGCGCCCCAGTCAACCTCCGCCCCCCTTTTTTTCCAATGAAAAAGATCCGGCTGCCGCTGCAAGGGGAGGTTTTTCCGTTATCATTCCCACCATGCCGCTATGGTTCACGCTCACACTCCTATCCGCATTCTTTCTGGCCAGCAGCGACGCGCTCACCAAGAAGGCGGTTGACGGCCACAACGAGTACCTGGTCACACTGGCCCGGATCCTCCCCACCCTGCCGCTGTTCCTCATCCCTCTCCCCTTTCTGGAGATCCCGCACTTGTCGCGGGAATTCTGGCTCTGCATACTCACCGGGCTACCCCTGGAGGCGGTGGCCATCTTCCTGTACACGAAGGCCTTGAAGCTCTCCCCGCTCTCGCTCACCCTTCCGTTTTTGTCGCTTACGCCGCTTTTGTTGCTGGTGGTCCCCTTCCTGCTCCTCGGGGAGCGCATCTCCCCGGCCGGGAGCGCCGGCGTTTTGCTGATAGCGCTCGGGGGGTACCTGCTCAAGGCCAGGCGCGGACAGGACGGGGTGCTGGCTCCGCTCAAGGCGCTGGCGAAGGAAAAGGGGGCGCTTTGCATGCTGGGGGTCGCCACCATCTACAGCTTCACCTCCACCCTCGGCAAGCGCGCCATCGACCTTTCCTCCCCGCTGGTCTTCGCCGCGATCTATCTGCCGCTCCTGGCGCTTTTCATCACCCCGTTCGCCCTCTACAAGGGAAGGGGGGAGCTGCGGGAAATCGTCCGTAACGGCACCGTCCGCGCTTCGCTTCTCCCTGCGCTCTTCTACGCGCTGCAGGCGCTCACCCACGTCTTCGCCATCAACCTCACCAACGTCGCCTACATGATCGCCGTCAAGAGGCTGAGCCTTTTGTTCGGCGTCATCTACGGCCGCTACCTCTTTCAGGAACGAGGGGGGCTCCTCGCCACCGTCATCATGCTGGCCGGGGTCTGCCTCATCGTCGTCGGGGGGTGAATCCGAGGAGGGCGCCGGAACGGTTTTTGCTGAACCTGCCGGTGGGAAAAAGGACCGTAAGGGGGTTTTGATGTACCAGGTGATGAACGGCCGCAGCTTCAGCGAACCCAATCCATTGTTTCTGAAGGACGTTTTCCTTTTCGGGCCAGAGGGTATACCCCTGCAGGGGAAATGTGTGGTGAACCGCTTCGCCAACTTCGCGGACGACCAGCTACTGATCTGGCTCTTGCACCACGAAAACCGGGAACTGGAGGGGCTCGACGGGGTGGTGATGCCACTTTACGGCGACTGGAGCTGCAACTTCTGGCACTGGTGCAACGAGACGCTCACTATGGCGCTGACCGCCCACCTGGAGGGTTTCAACGGCAGGTACCTGGTCCCTCCCGTCCCCTTTGCCGCGGAATCCCTGCGGCTTATCGGCGTGCCGCCCGACCGCATCGTGGTGGCCAAGGAGTGCGACTACCACCTGGAGTGCATGTGCTTGGTCCCCAAGCAGCGGGGGGGCAATCCCGAGGGGATGCCCGCAAGAATGAAGGTGCGCGAGGTTTTCAGGTCCCTCTTCGCCCAGGAGGCGCCGCGGCACCGGCTGTACCTAAGCCGCAACGGCCATCCCGACAACCTGCGCAAGGTGCTGCACGAGGACGCCCTGCTCGCCATGCTGGGCAAATACGGCTTCACCATGCTGCGCCTTGAGGAAATGCCGCTGTCGGAGCAGCTGGCCTACAGCTGCAACGCCGAGGCCATCGTCGCGCCCCATGGGGCCGGCGTCACCCACTGCGGTTTCATGCAGGAACAGTCGCTGGTAGTCGAATTCTTCGCTCCGACCTACATCAACCCCTGCGTGCTCCTTCACTGCGACTACCTCAGGCACCGGTACTATCAGATCACCAGCCCTTGTATGTACACAGGGTACCAGCACGTCATGGACATCGAGGTGCACGGCCAGATACTTGGAATGACTCTGGAAAGGGAGCTCTCGCAGAGGTAGCCGGGCGTGCCCGTGCTGGCTGTCGGCTAATTGACACCGGCTATGGGCGCGAATATTCAAATTATTGACCGGGGCGGCGGCGGAACGCTTTGAACCTGACTCCCAAGTGGAGCCTGCCACCCCGCGAGCCCTTCTGCCGCGCGCAACCGACGGCAACAGTCCCCTTCGTGTCGCGAGCAGGGCGCGCCCTTCCCGCTCCGGCCGCTCCACAACTGGCATAGCAGTTGCTTTCCGAGTACCTATTGCGCGCGTCTTGCAAAAATTGGCGCGGCAAGCTAACAGGGATCGATTCCACCATAATGGAGATACTCATGAGCCAGCTAGTAACCCGCCCCAGCGGCGCGGTCGCGGTCCTGCAAGACGGGCCGCTTCTTTCCGCCATCCTGATCACCAGCAACAGGGAGTCGCACCTGAGGGAATGCCTTAGCGAACTGATGCAGCAAAGCATCTCCAACCGCATGGAGGTGATCGTGGTCGACCAGGGGTCGGAGCAGTGCGAATGGGCCGTGGTGGCCGACCTGCAGAAGATCCACCCGAACCTGATCTCCCTGAAGCTTCCGGCGGCCGCAGGCGGCAAGGGGGTCGAAATGGCGCTCAGGATCGCCTCGGGCAAATACGCGACACTCCTGGAGGCAACCGACCGCCTCAAGCGAGACGCCTATGAGCTCTTGACGGCGGCCCTGGAGGGAAACCCCACCGCCATGCTCGCCTACGGCGACACCTGCTTCACCGCCATCCCCCACGAGAGCTTCGCCAGCCATACTAGCTACGGCAAGGTGATCTGGCCCGACTACACCTCCCAGCAGCTGGCCCAGCTCTCCGAGGTGGCCCCGCACCCGGTATGGCGCAGAGAACTGCACGACAGCGTAGGCTTCCTGCCGCAGGGGTACCCGAACCACGGGACCCGCGAGTTCATGCTCAAGGTAGTGGAGCGCTTCCGCATCCTGCACCTGGAGGAGTTCACCGGCCTCAAGCTGATCACCGCGAACCAGGCGCCGGTCCAGGCGGCCCAACCACAGGCGCGCCCCCAACCCGCGCCGGACGCGCCGGTTTACAGCCAGAACGCGGCGGCTGCCTCGACCCAAACCGCCGGGCAGCAGAAAACGGCGAACTCGGAACTGAAAGGGGCGGACCAGGCGTACCAGGAACTGCGCCCCCTCATCACCGGAGAAGACCCGCAGCGTGCCGCAGCGGCGCTCCGTGAGCACCTGGCGCGCTTCCCCAAACATGCCGTGGCCCACAACGACCTGGCAGCCGTCAGCTATCAGCTAGGAGAGAAAGAGCAGTCGCTCAAGCATTACCGCGAGGCGGTCTGGCTCGATCCCAAAGAGAGCGTCTATCTGAAGAACCTGGCCGACATCCTCTTCGTCGAGGCGGGAGAGGCCGACGAGGCGATAGCGATCTACCTGAAGCTCCTGGAGCAGTCGCCGCGCGACGTCGAGACCCTGCTGAACCTGGGGATCATCTGCGAGAGCGTGGGGCAGCCCGCCGAGGCCGATTCCTTCTATCAGAGGGCGCTGGAGATCGAGCCCTGGAACCAGGCCGCACGGCAGCAACTGACCGCGCTGCGCCAGAGGACGGAAGAGCCGCAGCCCACGGCTGCAGAAGTCGACGATCTTTCCGCCGAGGAGCGCTACCAGAGGTCCCAGGAACTGGTCTCCCAGGGGGACCTGGACGGGGCGTTCCAGGAACTGAAGCTGATCCTCTCCTCTTACCCCGACTTCGCTCCAGCCCACAACGACCTGGCCGTCTTGGCCTACCAGCAGGGGGACAAGGAAAAGGCGCGCACCCACTACGAGAAGGCGGCGGAACTGGCGCCAGGAAACAGCACCTTCCAGAAGAACCTGGCCGACTTCTACTTCGTCGAAGGGTACGACGTCGACGGGGCCATCGCCATCTACCTGGAACAGCTCCGCAGGGAGCCCAAGAACATCGAGACGCTGATGGGGCTCGGAAAGATCTGCACCATGCTGGACCGCCCGGCAGAGGCGCAGAGCTTCTACGGCAAGGTGATCAACCTGGAGCCGTGGAACCGCGATGCCCGCGACTGCCTCAACAGCCTGAAGGAGGTGGCGAACGGCTGATGGCGTCGTCACGGCCGGCTCCCCGGGGTGCTTTTTCACTAAAGTTTTCCCCCTGGGATGCCGATAAGTGATTCGGCTCAAGAGCCTTTCGCGGAGGTAGTTATGGCAACGCAGAGAACGGCATGGGACTACATGGACGACATGTTCAGCACCCTCGCCTCGCAGGACTCACAGCGGGCGCAGCTGGCCAACGGAGCCTTGAGCTCGGGCCTCGCCTTTTACCAGAAGAAGGATTACGCCCGCGCCACCGGCGAGCTGAAGCGCGCCATCTCCATGGACCCCACCAACACGCAGGCGTACAAGTTCCTGGCCAGCGCCTACCAGGCCCAGGGGAAGACCGACGAGGCGATCAAGACCTACAAGAACTCGCTGGCGCTCGACCCGACCCAGGACGCCATACACACGAGCCTAGGAAACATCTACCTGCAGCAGAAGAAGTACAACCTGGCCGAGAGGGAGTTCAAGGACGCCGCCAAGCTGAACCCCACCGACACCCTCGCCCCCTATACGCTCGGGCAGCTCTACGTGCAGACCGAGCGCTACGGCGAGGCGGAGACCCAGTTCAAGAAGGTCTCCAGGATGGCCCCCACCGACCCCAACCCCTACTATTCCCTGGGCGCGCTCTACAACAAAGAAGGGAAGTACGCCGACGCGGTGAAGCAGCTTACCCAGGCCGTGAAACTGCGCCCCAAGATGGAAGCCGCGCATTTCGAGCTCGGCGTCGCCTATGCCGCCTTGGGCGACACCACCAACGCGCAGAAAGAGGTCGACACCCTCACCAGGTTGAACTCGACCCAAGGGGCCCTGCTCAAGCTGACCATCGCCCAGCCGAAGCTCGTTTCCGCAGGAGGTGGAGAGACCGACACCTTCAGTGCCGCCCTGGGCGCCGGCACCGCCCTTTTGGGGATGTTAGGCATTGACGCAACGACAACGTTGCCCAACCAGTCCAAGCAATTCAGCCTCACCTTCTATTTCGACTCCGCCATGGACGCCGATTCCGTGCAGGACACCAGCAACTGGACCATCAGCAAGGCGACGGGGGGCGCGGCAGGCTACTACAACAACCTGCAGCCGGTGGTCCCAACCGAGGCCTACATCCCGCAAAACCCTACCAGCGTCACCTACGACCCTGAGCAGAGGACGGCGGTTGTGACCTTCCTTTTGAGCCAGAACGACACCGGCAACGCCACCATCGACCCTTCCCACATGGTCTTCAAGTTCTCCGGCACCGACGCCAGGGGCAAGGTCATGGACCCTACGGCCGACGAGTTCGACGGCGCGGCAGAGGGGCCTTTCTGACCCTTTCCCCCAGGCTCCCTGGGCGCACAAGTATCCCCTCGGCTCCTTCGAACGCGGGACCGCACGCCGGCACCGCGCGTTCGGGGAGCCGGCGCCGCGCCGTGCCCCCCTATATGGCATGATTTCTGCTTAATCCCTTTACTTAACCAGCACTTCCCAAGGACGCCGCCACGGCACGCAGACCTGAAAAAGGAGCACCATGCTCGGGATCACCATAGTCACCCCTTCGTTCAACCAGGCGCCTTTCCTAGAGCAGTGCATCGATTCCATCCTGAGCCAGGACTACCCCGACCTCGAGTACATCATCATGGACGGCGGGAGCACCGACGGCTCCGTCGACATCATCAAGAAGTATCAAAGGCATCTGACCTACTGGCAAAGCAGGCCGGACGGCGGACAGTACCAGGCGATAAACGAAGGGTTCAGCAGATCGGCAAACCCGGTCATGGGGTGGCTGAACGCTGACGACATGCTGCACAGAGGCGGTCTCGCCGTGGTGGGCGAGCTCTTCTCCTCTTTTACGGAAGTGGAGTTCCTGACCGGAAAGCGGGTCGGGTTCGACCTCAAAGGAGACATCGCCTCCTTCGGCCACATCGACGAAACCTGGTGCCACGACCTTTTGCTCGACAAGGACCGGATCCGCAAGGAGACCCTTTTCGTCATGCAGGAGGCGACCTTCTGGCGCAGGTCGCTCTGGGAAAAGGCGGGAGGCAGCCTGGACACCTCCTTGAGTCTCGCCGCGGACTTCGAGCTCTGGCTGCGCATGAGCCGGCACGCGGCGCTACACACGGTGAACGCGCTTACCGGCGGCTTCCGCTGCTACAGCATGGAGCAGCGCTGCAACAAAAACCGCGACGAATACGTTGCTCAGTGCTGCCAGGCCATCGACCGGGAAATCGCTCTGAACCTCCCCCCCGCACCACACCGGAGCACCCCCCCGCCGCTGATCGATTATCCGCTCCGGCAAAAGCCCGCCCGTTTCGACATCCTCACCCAAAGTGAGCTTCCCAAAATTTCCATCGTCACCCCCTCGTTCAACCAGAAGCAATACCTCGAAGAGTGCATCGACTCGGTTCTCTCCCAGAACTACCCCAACCTTGAATACATCGTCATGGACGGCGGGAGCACGGACGGCTCAGCGGAGATCATCGCCAAGTATTCCAAACACCTGAACTACTGGCACAGCAGGCGGGACTTCGGGCAGTACCATGCGGTGCAGATGGGCTTCTGGATCTCCACCGGAGAGATCATGGCCTGGCTCAACTCGGACGACAAGTACCACCCGGGCGCGCTCTGGCTGGTGGCCGACGCTTTCGGGGCCTTTCCGGAGCTGCGCTGGGTCACGGGGAGCCCGACCCTCTGGGACAAGGATGGCAAGATCTCCGCCTTTGCCGCCGCCCCCCCCGTTTACAGCCGCGAAAAGTACCTCAAGGGAGAAGTGAACCTACCGTACATCCAGCAGGAATCGACCTTCTGGCGCAGAACGCTTTGGGACGAAGCAGGTGGAACACTGGACCCCTCCTTCCCGCTGGCAGCAGACATGGAACTTTGGGCCCACTTCTTCCGCCACGCCCGGCTGCACACGCTGAACGCCTCCCTGGGGGGGTTCCGCAGCCATCCGGGAGAGGGGCAGAGGTCGGAGGCAGCCAGCGAACAATACGCCCAAGAAGCGGAGCGCATCGTGGCAAGGGAGCGGGCATATTTCGCAGGGCTGCCCGAGGAAAAGCTCCTTGCCCCCCCCGAGCCGCTGCAGGTCGCCCAAGTCGTCGCGCGCGCCGGAAGCCGCCTGCAGCCTGAGCGGTTCGGCTTCTTCATCTATTCCCGCCGTACCCACTTCCCCTTTTTCCAGGAGTACGACCAGGAACTCTTCGGCCGCCGGATCGACCCGGCCCGTTGCGACATCCCGGAGTACCAGGCGCTGCTCCTCTACGCCTTCCTTCGGCAGAACCTCCCCAAACGGGCACGGATACTGGTGCTGGGCGAGGGGTGCGAGGCGATTATTGACGCGGCCCATCGCGATTACGAATTCTGGCAGCTTTGCCTCCCCCAAGCCTTCTCCTCCCGGTTGCAGCAAAGCCGCTGCCGCCTGGTGGCAGGCGAAATCGACTCGGCGGGCCTCGAGCTACCGGAGCGCTACTTCGATCTGGCCATCGGCATCACCGCGGCGGAGCCGGTCACGCCGGAGCCGTCCCTGGAAAGGAGCTGCCGCAACCTGACAGGGACGCTCAAGGAGGAAGCATGGTCCCTCCACTGCTTCGAGGTCCTGTACAACCACGGGACTTACTGCAAGAGCCCGTTGCTGGACGGCTTCTGCACCGGGGTTCCCGCCGGCACCACTTTTGTACCTTTCGAGCAGGTCTCCCTGGACCCGTCCACCCTGGCGGTCGGGAGCGTGACGGAAGGGATCAGGTTCTCCTACCAGGTCTTTTGGCGCAACGGCTCTGCATCGGCGTCGGCCGAGACGGTCGCTCAGGCGCCCTCCCCCTCCTTCCCCCACCCGCGCAGGCTGCATCTGGGGGAGGGAACCGCGGCTTTTGGGTGGGAGAAGATCTGCTGCACCCCAGGGGTCCTCTCGCAGCTGTCGGGGTTGGCGGACCGCTCCATCGCCGAGATCTACGCCTGCCGGCTGCTGGACCGCCTTGCCGCCGAAACGGACCCGCTTCTGGTGGTCGAAGAACTGTACCGGGTACTGAGAAACTTCGGCACGCTGTACCTGAGCGTGACGGATCTGGACCTGCTGGCGCGGCACCTGCTGGACAAGGAAGAGCTTCCCTTTGAGGATCGGCTTTCGGTGCTGCGAAAACTGGCAGCTGGCGGGGTCGGGCTGAACGAGGAATCCCTGCGCCACTACCTGCAGCAGGCTGGGTTCTCGCTAGCGACCCGGGTGGACCGATTCCCCATGTTCGCCCAGGAAGAAGAGGTCGCATGCGGGGAACAACCGGTGACCCTCAGGTTGATGGCGCGGAAACTGCCGCGCAACTATAGGGTCGTGAAGGTACTGTCAAAGTTGCCAGCAGGCAGTTACTGAGTTTCAAAAAGTTGACTCCTCGCAGACACTGAACCTTATACGACTGCTTTCCAGCATGTTATGAGTGTCGGCACGATGCTTGCTCTCTACACCGAGACAATCCCCCCAGCCGTAATAATTAATTACTACCAATTTCGCGGCTCTACGAAGGAAGCTACTGCTTGAACACTTCAGTCATAAGACATCTGCCAGTAACAGAGATCGATGGATGTCCCGATATCTGCCAAACAGAAGCCTTTGCCGGCACCAGATACTTCGGAACGTGCTACCAAATCCCCCCAGAAGCCTCACTTGGAGCGCCTGCCGCGGTTGCGAGGTCAGGGCGCCCTTCCCAACAACCGGCCCCCACCTGGCCCCGCGCTGTCCGTGTCCGCCGGGGCAGCCCTGCGCAGGCTGCAGCCGTCAGGAGTAGATGTGCGTAGTCCCGCAAGGGAGTTCGAGATTTCATGCAAAGGCTGCAGCGCACCGCACCTTGAGAGGTCACTAGATGGAAATGCACCCCCCTATCACGCCTAAGCCGGACCACAACTACGTCGCTTTTTTCCTTAGCTTCGCCTGCAACCTTAGCTGCAGCTACTGCATCAACCTGCACGACCGGGGCTCCCGGGCCAAGCAGGCGGGACGCAGGCAGATGTCGGCCGCAGACTGGGTGGCAGCAGCCGACCGACTGGTGCTCCGCCCCGACCTGCCGCTCACGCTGCAGGGAGGGGAGCCGACCCTCTACCCCGGGTTTTACCGCTTCGTCAACGAGGTGAAGCCGGAACTCAAGATGGACCTGATGACCAACATGATGTTCGACGTGGACCGGTTCATCAGGGAGGTCCCCATCTGGCGCTTCACCAGGGAAGCCCCCTACGCCGCCATCCGCGTCAGCTACCACCCCGGCCAAAACCAGATAGAGGACCTGATTGGGAAGACGCTGAAGCTCCAGGAAGCCGGTTTCAGGATAGGGCTCTACGGGATCGAGCACCCGGACCCCGGGATTCAGGGCCATATCAAGGAGGTCCAGGCGAAGTGCCTGGCGCTGGGACTGGACTTCAGGACCAAGGAGTTCCTGGGAGAGCACCAAGGGGAGATGCACGGAACCTTCAGGTACGACGGCTGCGTCTCCGGGTCCGAGATGAAAGAGTGCGAATGCCGCACCACCGAGGTCATAGTGGACCCCACCGGTTACGTCTATCGCTGCCACTCCGACCTCTACCGGGGCAGGGAGCCGATCGCCCACATCCTCGACGACGCCTTCAACGAGGAGTGGCTGGACGAATTCCGCCCCTGTGCGTGGTACGGAGATTGCAACCCCTGCGACGTCAAAGTGAAGACCAACAGGTTCCAAATCTTCGGGCACACCAGCGTGGAAATACGCAACATAAACGGGAAGAACTGATGGCCGCGGACTGCTTCGCCCTGGACGGGCATAAACTCTTCTGGCACCTGGACCGGGTCGCCGCCTGGCAGAAGGACCGCCTGGTGCCCCCCATCTACGTCGAAATCAGCCCTCTTTCCTACTGCAATCACCAATGCATCTTCTGCGGCCTGGACTTCATCCGCGGCGAGCGCGTGATCCTGGAGACCGAGGTGCTGCTGCGCCGGATCGAAGAGATGGCGGCCCTGGGGGTCAAAAGCGTCATGTTCGCCGGTGAGGGGGAGCCGCTGCTGCACCCGGACCTCCCGCTCATAGCCGCCCGGGCCAAAGAGGCGGGGATCGATGTCTCCGTCACCACCAACGGGATGTCCGGCACAACTGAGCTATGGGAGAAGCTACTCCCTTCCCTCACCTGGATCCGCTTCAGCATCGACGCGGCCACCAGCGAGACCTACCAGGTGGTGCACGGCGTGAAGCCGGGCGCCTTCCAGCGCACCATTGCCTCCCTCAAGGAGGCGATGCTCGCCAAACAGAGGCAGAAGCTCCCGGTCACGGTAGGGGTGCAGTTCCTGATGATCAGGCAGAATCTGCAGGACATCGAGCCGGCGCTTTCCCTTTACTCCGGCATCGGGGTCGACTACCTGAGTTTCAAACCGTACTCCGAGCACCCTCAGATGCTGAACAAGAGCGGCTTCACCTACACCAGGGAGATGATCGACGACATCGCCCTGAAGATCGAGCGTTTCGGCACGAGCGGCCCCACCAGGATCATCTTCAGGAAGGCGGCCACCGACGCCTATGCCGAGAGCGCCCAAAAGTTCAGCCACTGCCGCGCGCTACCTTTCTGGGGTTACATCTCCTCACGGGGGGACTTCTACAGCTGCAGCGTCTACATCAACGACGAACGTTTCAGCGTCGGCAACATCTATCAGACCCGGATGTCGGAGATTCTCTTCGGGGACAAGCGCGGGGAATCGATCGACTTCGCCGAGAAGGAGCTTGAGATCGACCACGAGTGCCGCGTCAACTGCCGCATGGCACGCATCAACGAGTTCCTCGAGTTCCTGGACGACAAGCCGGAACATATCAACTTCATTTAAGCCGGGAGCAGCATATGTGCACCAAGATTCTCATCGTCAAACTAGGCTATTCCGAAACCCTCGACCCGGAGATCGGGAGGGTGCCGAGCCTGGGCGACGTGCTAAGGACCACGCCGATCCTCAGGGCTCTGAAGGAAAAATACCCCGACTCCCACATCACCTGGCTGGTGACGGAGCACGCCGAACAGCTGCTGCTCGGAAACAGCCTGATCGACAGGATCATGGTCTGGGACGGCTTCGTCCCCTTCCAGCTCATGAAAGAAAAATTCGACGTACTGATCAACCTGGAGAAGATCGCCGGCGTCTGCGCCCTTTCCGACATGATCGACGCCTGGGTTAAGTACGGCTTCCGCTTCGACAGCAACACGGGGTGCTACCACGGTTACGAAAAGGGGCTCGACTTCATCAGCTACATCGAGGGAAAGAAGTCGGACAAGAACAAGGGGTATTGGCAGCAGGTGCTGATCCAGATGCTCGGCGTCCCCTGGAACGAGCAGGAGTACATGGTCGGCTACACGCCGAAGTCCGAGATCGCCTACGATTTCGGCTTCAATTACGAGGTGGGCTCGAAATGGCCGTACAAGGCGCTCCCGATGGAAACCTGGAAGGAGCTGGAACAGCGCCTGGTGGCGGCGGGCTACTCCGTCTCCTGGCAGCAGGGTAACAAGAACCTCTACCAATACATGGACTGGATCCACTCCTGCCGGACGATCATCTCCAACGACAGCCTCGGGCTCCACCTCGCCTTCGCTTTCCGCAAGAAGGTGCTCGGGGTGTTCGGCCCCACCGACCCCAACGAGGTCTACTTCTACAACGGCTGCAGGGTGATCCGGTCCCCGGTCGGCTGCGAACAGATGCCGTGCGGCGCCCCTAAGTGCCAGAGCGGCCAGTATTGCATGACCCACATCACCTGCGACAGCATCGAAAAAGCGGCCAGAGAGCTCTTGCCGTCCTCCCAGGAGAGCTAGGATGCACCCTATTGCCGAGAAAGCCACCCAGATCCGCAGGACCATCGTCGAGATGGCGAACCGGACCAAAAGCCCCCATGTCGGCTCCTGCCTTTCCTGCGCCGACATCCTCGCCACCCTCTACTTCAACGAACTGCGGCTAGACCCCTGGGAAGAACGGGACATCTGCATCCTGAGCAAGGGGCACGCCGCCATGGCGCTCTACAGCACTCTCGCCGCCCGCGGGATCCTCACCGACAAGGACATCCTCGGCTACTACCAAAACGGCGGCACGCTCCCGGCACACTTGGACCGCTGCAAGGGAAAAGGGGTCGAGGTCTCTTCCGGGTCTCTGGGGCACGGCTTCAACATGGGGCTCGGCATAGCCTACGGCTTCAAGAAGCAGCAAAGCGGCCGCCGCGTCTTCGCCGTCGTCGGGGACGGGGAATCCCAGGAAGGATCGATCTGGGAGGGGGCCCTCTTCGCCCCCAAGCTCGGCCTGGACAACTTCACCGTCATCATCGACAGAAACAACCTGCAGGGTTACGGCAGGCCGACCGAGATCTGCTCCTGCGAGCCGATGCGTGAGAAGTGGGAGGCCTTCGGCTGGAACGCCTGCGAGGTGAACGGCCACGACCACGACGCCCTCAAGTTCGCGCTGGCGCGGGAGAGCCACGGCAGGCCCAAGGTGATCATCGCCAACACCTTCAAGGGGAAAGGGGTTTCCTTCATGGAAGACCAACTCGTTTGGCACTATTTCATCGTCACCGACGAACACCTGAAGACCGCAATGGAAGAGCTGGCATGAGAAATAACTTCATAAACACCATAATCGAGGCGTGCGGCTCGCGCGACGACATCTTCATCATCAGCGGGGACGCGGGGCTGGGGGTCTTCGACCAGTTCAAGGAGGAGTACCCGGACCGCTTCCTGAACCTGGGGGTCGCGGAGCAGAACATGATCAGCTTCGCCGCCGGGCTCTCCATCACCGGGTACAAGGTGGTCCTCTACAACATCATCCCCTTCGTCCTGTACCGCTGCTTCGAGCAGGTCCGCAACGACATCTGCTACCAGGACCTCCCGCTGGTGCTCACCGGGATCGGCAGCGGCGTGACCTACGCCCCCATGGGGATGACCCACTACTCCGTCGAGGATATCGGCATAGCGAGGACGCTGCCCAACCTGACCGTCATCTCCCCCATCGACCCGGTGGAGGCGCGCGCCGCGGCCCGCTTCGCGCTCGACGCCAAGGCCCCGGTGTACGTCCGCCTGGCCAAGCGGGGCGAGCCAGACGTGCACCGGCAGGAGCTTGCCGACCTCACCAAGCCGCAGCTTCTGGCGGAGGGGTCCGAGGTCGCGCTCATCTGCCACGGGTCGATCATCGACGAGGTGCTCCGGGCCCGGGAGGAGCTGGAGCGTGAGGGGGTGAGGCCGATGGTCGTCTCGCTCCCCATGCTGCAGCCCCTGGACCAGGAGGCGCTGCTCCGGCTCCTCGCCCCGGTAAAGCGCGTCGTCTGCGTGGAGGAACACTACGCAAGCTGCGGGCTGGGGAACATCCTCGCCGAGCTGAAGGCGGAGCATGAGCCCGGCTGGAAACTGAAGCGGCTAGGGATCCCCCCCCACTTCATCCACGAGGTGCGCGATACCCAGGGGATGAGGAAGGAGTTCGGTATTTCGGCCGGGGCGATAGCGGAGGCGGTGCGGCGGCACCGGGGAGAGTAGCCATGGGAGAACTCAGGAACTTCTTCACCCCCCTGCACCGGAAGACCTCCCGCAACTACGTGGAGCGGATGCTCGACGACAAGGTTGCCTGCATGCAGGTCGCCAAGGAGTACGGCGCAAGGTTCTGGGACGGCGACCGCAGGTACGGCTACGGTGGTTACCGCTACGACGGCCGCTGGGAAGCCGTGGCGAGACAGCTGATCGACAGCTACGGCCTCACCGAGAAGGCGAAGATCCTGGACGTCGGCTGCGGCAAAGGGTTCCTGCTCCACGAACTGAAGCGGCTTTTGCCCGGCGCCACCGTCGCCGGCTTCGACTGCTCCCCCTACGCGCTGGAGAACGCCAAGGAAGAAGTCCGCGGAAACTTGTTCCAGCATCGGGCGCAGGAGCCTTACCCGTACGGCGACAAGGAGTTCGACCTCACCATCTCGCTCACCACGCTGCATAACCTGGAGCTCTTCGACCTGAAGCCGGCGCTGGCAGAGATCGAGCGGGTGTCAAAGCGGGCCTACATCACCGTGGAAGGGTACCGGAACGAACAGGAACTCTTCAACCTTCAGTGCTGGGCGCTCACCTGCGCCTCCTTCTACACCCCCAAAGCATGGGTCTGGCTCTTCGAAGAGTTCGGGTACCGCGGGGATTACGAGTTCATCTACTTCGAGTAAACCAGGGACCGACATGGGACTTCTCTACACCGATAAAAAAATCTTCCACTACACGGACAAAATCGATTCGCTGCCGCGGGAAACGGGCCGGATACTTCCCCCCTTGCACATCCGGATCAAGCCGACCAACGCCTGCAACCACAACTGCTCCTACTGCGCCTACCGCTCCGACGACCTCCAACTGGGCAAGGACATGGACGTAAGGGATTCCATCCCGCGGGAAAAGATGATGGAGATCCTGGACGACGTCATCGAAATGGGGGTGAAGGCGGTCACCTTCAGCGGCGGCGGGGAGCCTTTCTGCTATCCGCACCTGCTCGACTGCGTCAAGAAGCTCGCCGCAAGCCCGGTCAAGTTCGCCTCCCTGACCAACGGGGCCAGGCTCACCGGAGAGGTGGCGGAAGTTTTCGCCCATCACGCAACCTGGCTCAGGGTCTCCATGGACGGCTGGGACGACAAGAGCTACATGGAGTACCGCCGCTGCCCCGACGGCGAATTCAGCAGGATCGTCGAGAACATGCGCAGCTTCAAGAAGATGTCGAACCACTGCTATCTCGGGGTCTCTCTCATCGTGGACCGCAAGAACGCGGCGCACGTTTACGACACCATCAGCTGCATGAAGGATATCGGCGTGGACAGCGTCAAGATCTCTCCCTGCGTGGTCAGCAACCTCGGCAGCGAGAACGACGCCTACCACGGGACCATATTCGACTCGGTGAAGGAGCAGGCGCAGGAAGCGCTGAGCACGCTGGCCGGCGAGGGATTCGAGGTATTCGATTCCTACCACGCCCTCGACGAGAAGTTCGCCAAGGAGTACCAATGGTGCCCCTACCTGCAGGTTCTCACCGTGATAGGCGCGGACCAGAAGGTGTACTCATGCCAGGACAAGGCCTACAACCTTGCCGAGGGGCTCATCGGCAGCATCGAGTCGCGGCGCTTCAAGGATTTCTGGTTCACCGACAAGGAGAAGTTCTTCTGCGTCAATCCTTCGCAAGTCTGCAACCATCACTGCGTCTCCAACCACAAGAACAAGATGCTTTTGGAGTATCTTGAGGCGGACAGGGAGCACCTGGGGTTCGTGTAACAGCAATGGGAACGGAGGGGACCGGAAAATTCACCCCGGCAGGCGTAACGGAGGAAGGATGATTGAGTTGAAACTGAGGGTGGTGAACGACGAGGTGCTCTACTCCGCCGACCCGGTCACCCGGGTCGCCTCGCGGGACATCGAGACCCTCGTGGCGCGTGCCCTTGCCACTCCCCGCAAGCGCGCCAGGCTCTGCACCCACAAGGACGAACAGGATCCGCTCCACGAGATGCTGATCGTCCACACCCAGGAGACTTACGTGCGGCCCCACCTGCACAAGAACAAGCCGGAGTCCCTCTACATCATGAAGGGGGAGGCGGCGCTCATCCTCTTCTCGGAGGACGGGAGCATCAGGCAGTGGACCGAGATGGGGGAGTACGCCTCCGGCAAACCCTTTTACTGCCGCATCGCGGACCCCGTCTACCACATGCTCCTGATCCGCTCGCCGGTAATGGTGTTCCACGAGGTGACCCAGGGCCCGTTCCGGCCGCAAGACACCAAGTTCGCCCCCTGGTCCCCGGACGGCTCCACCCCGGGCGAGGTGGCCCGGTTTCTGGAGCGGATCCAGCTAGGGCAGCAAAAATCCAACCAAGGCGGTTTTGACCGATGACCTCCAACTTCTACCGACGCGACACCTGCCGGCTCTGCTCGGGCAAGGACCTCATGCGGGTGCTCCCGCTCTCCCCCTCCGCGCTCTGCGACGCCTACATCACCAAGGAGCATCTCCACGAGACGCAGGAGCTTTTCCCGCTCGAGCTCTTCATGTGCCGGGAATGCGGCTACGTCTTTCTCCCCTACGTGGTGGACCCCGAGGTGATCTACCGCGACTACATCTACGTCTCCACGAGCTCCATGGGGCTAGCCGACCACTTCGGGAAGTACGCGGCGCATGTGCACGGCAGGCTCAAACTTGCCGCCGGCGACCTCGCCGTCGACATCGGGAGCAACGACGGCACGCTTTTGCAGGCCTTCAAGAAGCTGGGGATGCAGGTGCTGGGGGTCGAGCCGGCCCGCGAGATCGCCAAAAGCGCAACCGACAGGGGGGTACTGACCCTACCGGAATTCTTCGACACCCCGCTCGCCGTCAAGATGGCGCGGGAGCACGGCAAGGCGTCGCTCATCACCATCAACAACCTCTTTGCCAACATCGACGACCTGCAGGAGGTGACCCGCGGCGTCTCGGAGCTTCTGGCGCCGGAGGGAGTGCTGGTCATCGAGTCCTCGTACCTTGCCGACATGATCCAAAACATGGTCTTTGACTTCGCCTACCACGAGCACCTCTCCTACTTCTCGCTGAAGCCGCTGGTCTCTTTCTTCCGTCGTTTCGGGCTGGAGGTCTTCGACGTCGAGCGGGTCGGCACCAAGGGGGGGTCGATGCGCTACTACGTCAGGAAGGCGGGGGGCAAAAGGGAGGTCTCGTCGGCCGTGGCGGAGCTGCTCGGCTACGAAGAGCGGCTCGGGCTCTACGGAGAGGAGCTTTACCTGAAGTTCCGGGAGCGGATCGACGACTGCAAAAAGGAGCTGATAGAGCTGCTGCAGCGCCTGAAGTCCGAAGGGAAGTCGATCGCGGCCTACGGCGGCTCGGCAACCTCGACCACGCTCATCTACCATTTCGGGCTGGCCCCGTTCCTCGAGTACATCGTCGACGACAACCCCGCGAAACAGCACACCTACAGCCCGGGTTACCACATCCCGGTGCTTCCCTCCGCTGAGCTTTACAACAGGAAGCCGGACTGCACGGTGGTGCTCGCCTGGCGCTACTGCGAGCCGATCATCGCGAAACATAAGGCCTATCTGGACGGCGGTGGGCGCTTTTTGGTGCCTATCCCCCGAATGCGCATCATCGATTCGGCCGCTGCCGGGTCCGGCAGTGCGAACTGAGGTGTCCATGGGCGGGGCAGAGCACTTTATGGTGGTCGGCGGCACCAGGGGAATCGGAAAGGTGCTGGTCGAGAGGCTGGTGCAGCGAGGAGACACCGTCACGGTCCTGACCAGGAAACCGGGGGGGAACAAGCCCGTTGAGGGCGTTTTCTATTTCCGAGCGGACCTCGCTGTGCCGGACGAGCTCCCCGGACGCTGTGCCGAACTGGTCAGCTCGGCAGGGAAACCGGACCACATGGTCTGCCTGCAGCGCTACCGGGAACAAGGGGACGACTGGAGCGGCGAGTTCGCAGTCTCGGTAACTTCCAACAAGGTACTGCTCGACTTCTTCGCCGGGAATTGCACCGCGAACGGGAAGAACAGCGTCGTCCTGGCCAACTCCATCGCGGCCAGCCACGTGGTGGAAACGCAGCCGCTCAGCTACCACACCGCCAAGGCCGCCGTGGATCAGATGATACGCTACTATGCGGTGCGACTCGGACCGCTGGGAATCCGGGTGAACGGTGTGGCGCCGGGGACGGTGCTTAAACCCGAATCCCGGCATCACTTCCTGGAAAACCCCTCGCTGCAGCAGCTGTACCGGGAGATGACCCCGCTGCGACGCATGGGAACGGCCTCCGAAGTGTCGGACGTCATCGAATTCCTGACCGGCCCTAACTCCTCTTTCCTCACCGGCCAGACCCTGATCGTAGACGGGGGGCTTTCCCTGCAGTGGCAGGAGTCTCTTTCACTGCGGCTTACCGCCGCTCAACCTCAACAGGGGCAATAGAGACCATGAGCGACCTCGAAACAAACAGATGCAGGATTTGCGGCGGCACTGAGTGCGGCGTATTGATGGACTTCGGCCCGCGCCCGATCACCAAGCGCCTGCTCCCCACCCCGGACGCCAGTGGGGAGTTCACCCACCACATAAAGCTGGACATCTGTCACACCTGCGGCTTCGTGCAGATACTCGACACGGTACCGGAACGGGAGTTGTACTCCGAATACGCCCTGCAGAGCACCTGGAAGCCGCAGCCGCACTTTCTGGACGAGATCGCCAAGCTGAAAGAGTTCGCAGCGCTTGCCCCGGCAGACTTCATCATGGAGATAGGGTGCAACGACGGTAGCGCTTTGCTGTCGCTTCGGGAACAGGGGATGGTCAAGGTGCTGGGGGTCGAGCCCTCCTCGGACGTCGCGGCCATTGCGAAATCCCGTGGCTTCGACGTGATCAACGACTTCTTCAACACCGAGCGGGCCGAAGCGGTGGTCTCAGGCCACGGCCTGTGCGACCTCTTGATCTGCCGGCAGGTGCTCGAGCATGTGGCCTACTTGGACGATTTCATGCTCGCCATCCGTGCGGTGCTCAAAGAAGGGGGGCATCTGATGTTGGAGGTCCCGGATTTCAACGTCCCCTTGCAGTACGGTGATGTCAGCGCGATCTGGGAGGAGCATGTCAACTACTTCACCGAGGAGAGCCTCCGCTTTCTCCTGCTCAAGCATGGCTTCACCCCCGTCCACACCTGCAGGTACGACTTCTCCGGCGGGGCACTCACCATCATTGCCCGCAAGGGTTACCGCCCGACAACCCCACCAACTCCCCCCAGGGAGTTCGCTTCGAACACCATGTTCGCCCAGCGGGCGGCGCAGTCGGCAGCGGTCGTAGCCGCCTTTTTACAGCAGCAAGGCTACAGCCCGAGGGAGGTCGCCATCTACGGAGCCGGAAACCGCGCCGTCATCCTGCTGAACCGTTTCCTAGGCGACTTGGTCGGCCTGGTGGTGGACGACCAGCCAGAGAAACAGGGGCGCTTCCTGCCGCAATCGGGCAAGAGGGTGCACCCTTCAGACTCGCTGGTCAAAAGCGGCATCAAGGTCTGCCTGCTTGCCGTGAACGCGGAAAACGAGGAGGCGGTAATCCGCCGCAACAAAACGTTCCTCGACCAAGGCGGCAGTTTTTTCTCCGTCCTTTCACCCAGCAGGTACCTGATCCGATAGGAGCCTCACATGGATAACGCTTTCCTCGCACACTACCGCCAGCACAAGATCTCGCCGGTACGCCAGAACCTCGACGACCTCGACAGGCACTTCGGTCGAAGGCTTGGGCTCTACCGCCAACTGGGGATACTGCCGCCGCTGGTGACCGGTCGCCGGGTGATCGAGGTCGGTCCGGGAAGCGGGCACAACGCGCTTGTTACCGCGAGGCTCGCCCCCTCTCGCTACGTCCTCGTTGAGCCGAACGAGACCGGCTGCCAGGACATTATGGAGACCTTCGCAAGCCACGGCCTCGACCTTTCCCGGATAGAGCTGGTCAACTCCCTGCTCGAGCAGTACCAGTCGGATCAGGGATTCGACCTGATCCTGTGCGAGGGGCTGATACCCGGGCTAGGCAACAAGATGGAACTGTTGTCCCACCTGGACCGGCTGCTGAACCTCAATGGCGTAGTTGTCGTCACCTGCGCCGACGAAATCTCGATGTTCTACGAGATCGTGCGCATTTTCTTCGCACACAGGCTATCCCGGCACCTGTCGAGCTTCCCGGAGAAGATCTCGCTGCTGTCGACAGTCTTCGAGCCCCACCTGAAGAGCATCCCCGGCTTCGGCCGTCTTATCGGGGATTGGTGCTCCGACTCCCTTTTCGGGGGGGCGCACTTCAACTACGATTTTTCCATCAAGAACTGTATCTCCTTCTTCTCCGGACTCGGATACCACTACTACCACTGCTCACCCGACCTCTTCACCGAGTACACCTGGTACAAGGCGGTTCCCACCGGCCACCAACCTTTCAACGAGCTCTACATCGAGCAGTTCGACCGTATCAAGCACAACCTGATGCTGTATACCGAGGTTGCTCCCGCCAGGCCTGCCGCGCGCAACGAGGAGTTGCTGGAACTCTGCCGCGCGGTCATGCAGCTGGTGCAACAAAGTCTCAAGGATGATGCAGATCGGCAGGACCAGCCGCTCATTGCCGCTTTGGAGGGGATCTTGGAAAACGTGTCCGACCTGGGGGAAGGCTTCGCCAGACCGCTGCGGGATATCGCGACCCTGATCAGGAACCGGGAATTCTCCGTTCAAGGCGTCTCGACCAAGTACCCGGCCTTCGCTCATGCTTTCGGGCGCGGGCAGCAGTATGTCTCGCTGGTGAAAACCGGCAGGGGCTAGGGAGAGGGGCAAGACCTTATGCCGAAACAGAACGTTTTCTACATCCTCCCCCACATCGACAGGATCGGCGAACTGGCGAACCAGATGTTCGTGCTGAGGAACCTGTTCCCGGAGCAGGATAACAACCTCGTCATCATAACCTTCTCCCCGCAAGCCAAGCCGAAGACCAACTTAGCCCTCTTTCAGGTGGCGACCCGCGGGCTCGAAGTCCGCACCACCGTCGACGAGGGCCTGCTCTGGAGCTGTTACAACGACCAGAACGCCAACGACATCATCAAATCGGAGCAGGGCGATATCATGGTCCTGCTAAGCTGCGGGCAGCTCCGCCACCGATACTACCAGGAGTTCACCTTGCGCACCCCGCTCTACCATTTTTCGCTGAGTGACGCCGAGGTGGAGGCAGGTGCTGCATTGCGTCACTCGTTCGGCATTCCGCTGCAGGCCAAAGTGATCACCTTCCACGTGCGCGACGGCGCATGCTTCGGAGCCGGCGGCAACGACAGCTACCGCAATGCCCACATTATCAATTACCTCCCGGCCATCTCCCACCTGATGGATTCGGGGTTCCACGTGGTCCGGCTCGGCGACTCCACCATGGCGCCGCTCCCCATCACCCACCCTCAGCTGCACGATGCCCCGCACCATCCGGCCTATTCGCCGCTGGTGGAACCGTACTTCATTGCCAGCAGCAGCTTCTTCCTCGGGACGCCTTCGGGTCCGCTGGACATAGCCCATGGGTTCAATGTGCCGGCGCTGGTCACCGACGCGCCGATACAGAGCGCCATCTGGGGGTACGACCGAGACCTTTTCGTATTCAAAAAGTACTATTCGGAGCATCTGGGACGCGCGCTGAGCTATGGCGAGGTGCTGATGTCGCCGTCATTGCACTATTTCCGGGACCGCCTTTTCAGCGAGTCCGGGATCTCCTTGGTGAATAACACGGCCAAGGAGATCCTGGCTGCGACGGTAGAAATGCAGCAGCGCCTGGCTGGGGAGTACCCCTACCTGCCGGAGGCGGAGCGGGCCAACAGGCTGCGCCGCAACCTGGAAAATCAGTGCGACATTTTGCGCCAGCACACGGTAAGCGAGGACAGCATACCCTATACCCCGATGTATCCTTTCTCCCGGTGCCATGCGCAGATTAGCTGCGAGTACGCGAGGCTCAACCCGTGGTTTTTCGGGCACCGCTGGCCTGAGGTGCGGAGTTGGGGGTGGGAGCCCGAGTTGGTAGCCCTTTAGCACCTTTAAATCACCATTTAAAAGAAGGCGGCAAACATGGACATCCTGATGGTGGTTCCTAAGTACGAGCGATCCTTTCTCGATCCCTATTACTGCTTCCCGCTCGGGTTGGCCTACATCTCCTCCACGTTGAAGCACAACGGGCACGACGTGGACGTACTGAACCTAAACAGCTACTACGGCTACATCCAAGACCGGGACTGGGCGCCGGTCAGGATGCTTATGGAAAGGGCCATCAGAAAAAAGGAGTACGACGTCGTCTGCACCGGAGGGCTCTCACCGGACTTCGACCATGTCCAGGCGATAGTGGCAGCTGCCAAGGCGCTAGACCCGGCGCTGGTCACCGTGGTGGGAGGGGGGCTGATCAGCAGCCTGCCGGACTGCGTATTGGAACCGCTCGGGGCGGATTTCGGCATCGTAGGCGAGGGCGAGGAGACCATTATCGAACTGCTGCATGCACTGCAGCAGGGGGAAACCTATCCGGCTTCCGTCGCCGGACTCGTCCACTTGGACCGGTCCGGCAAGGCTGTGGTCAACAAGCCCCGCATTTCCTGCAACGATCTCAACACCATGCCGTTCCCGGACTACGAGGGGTTCGACCTCGAAGGGCATCTCTGCTCGCAGATGCCGACAGACCACCACTTCTGGTACCCGTACGACAACCCCAGGTGCGTCCCCATCGTCGCCAGCAGATCCTGCGTCCACAGATGCACCTTCTGCTACCACCCCGCAGGCCAGAAATACCGCCAGCGGACGCTGGACTCGGTATTCTCCGAGATCGATTATCTCATCGCCAACTACCGGATAAACATGGTCAACCTGTGGGACGAATTGCTGGGGGCAAATAAGCAGCGTTTGGTGGAGTTCAGCGAGAGAATCGCGAGTTACGGGATACGCTGGGCCTGCCAGCTTCACTTAAGCAACATCGACCCGGACCTGCTGGCCCTCATGAAGCGCTCCGGCTGCATGCTGCTCAGCTACGGCCTTGAAAGCGCCAGCGAGCCTGTACTGCAGAGCATGCAGAAAAAGCTCACCGTCCCGGTAATGGAAACAGGCCTGAAGGCGAGTTACGAGGCAGGGCTTCAGGTGCAGGGGAACTTCATCTTCGGAGACAAGGGGGAAACCCTGGATACCGCCCTGGAAACCATGAACTGGTGGATCAACCACAAGCAGTATCAGATCAACCTGGCGCGGGTCATCCCGTACCCGGGGTCGGAACTGTTCAACCATGCCTGCTCGACCGGCCTGGTCCCCGACAAGATCGCCGCCCTCAAAGACGAATGCCGCCACCTGCACAGCATCAACCTCTCAAGCATGACGGAGAAGGAATCGGACTACATCGACTACCTGACCGGACTCTACACCAGAACCATCGGCAGGATCCCGGCACGCGTCCTGGCGGCACGAAAGAGTGGGGTATCCCCGACCAGGGGTCCTATTTATTCCCTCACCATAACGTGCCCCCGCTGTGACCGCAGCTATACCGCAAACAACATGCACGTAAAGACGAACCCGTGGGCAAAGTCGATGCTCAGGGTACGGCTGGGATGCCGGGAATGCGGCCAGCGCTACGACATCTTCCCTTTCGAGCTAGAAGAGAAGATTCTCGACACGCTGCACGCGAAGGACAAGGCTGCCACGGTGGCTATCTTCAAGTCCGACGACAAGGCGGAATTCCTGCTGCAAAACAGCATCAACATCAAGGAGCGCACCCGCTTCCTGATCGAGGACGACTTCAGCAGGCTGCCGCTGCATAAAGAGGGTGCGCAGGTGATCCAGCTCTTTAATAGGATCGGGCTGGTCGAGAAGGGGGTCGACATCGTCATCTTGACCTCGAAACCGGCGCCCGCCGCGGCTCGAGAACTGTCCCGCCTCCAAGAACTGGGGGTCTCGCTGCTGGACGTCAGCGAGTTCTTCCCGGACAACATCGACCTGAAGGACGAGCAGCAGATCGTCTCCTACATGCAGGAGAAATTCAGCGAGGCCAACGCTGCCATGGCCGAAGGGAAGCCGGAGGCGGCCTTCTTCGAGATCCACAGCCTGATCGAGATGTTCCACGACTTCGCCCCCCTGCACAAGGCACTGGCCGAGGTGGCGTACAGCATGGGCGACTTGAATACGGCCCTCGACGCGGCCGGCACCGCCTCGTTGATGGCGCCCCAGGACCCGGCCATGGCCGAGCTGCTGCAAGCGATGACCGTCTCCTTACGCAGCAGGGAAATCGCCATGCTGAAATCCTGCTACGCAAGTCGGCAGGAGAAGGTGGTGATGGCGCATGCATAAGAAAAACGATTGCCAACCCCGCTGCATCGGGATCATCACCGCCCGGGGAGGTTCCAAGGGGCTCCCTAGGAAGAACGTCCTTCCCCTGGCGGGGAAACCGCTCATCGCCTGGTCCATCGAGCAGGCGCGACAGGCGGCCCTGCTGGAGCGGGTGATAGTCTCCACGGACGACGAGGAGATCGCAGCCGTGGCGCGCGCCCTCGGGGCGGAGGTCCCCTTCCTGCGGCCGGCAGAACTGGCCCGGGACGCCACACCGCACATCGACGTGATCGAGCACGCCCTCCTTTTCCTAGCCGACTCCGAGGGTTATCGCCCGGAGTACGTCTGCACCATCCAGCCCACCTCTCCGCTGCGCACCCCGGCCGACCTGGACCAGATGGTGTTGCTTGCCTACGAAAAGAGAGCCGACGCCGTGATAGCGGTCAGCGAGGCGCACGACCACCCGTATCTGGTTCGGAAGATGGACATGGACGGGCTGCTCTCCCCTTTCATGGAGGCGCCCATCCCCTACCTGCGGCGTCAGGACCTCCCGCCCGCCTACTTCGTCAACGGGGCCGGTTTCGTCAACCGCGTTTGCTCTCTGCTTGAAGAACGAACCTTCTACCCCCCTAACGGCTTCGGCTACGCAATGCCAATGGAACGCTCCTTGCAAATCGACACCAGACTGGATTTTGACCTGGTCGAATTCCTGCTGCTGCGGCGGCGGGAAAATCCGCGGGGAGGCTCTCATGACGGCAAAGACGGTTACATCTTTAAAGAAAATCCTTAACGCAGGAGAGGTGCTGTAATGCCGGTGCTCGAAATCGGCTCGCGCCGCATCGGCCCCGATTCCCCCCCCTTCGTCATCGCCGAGATCGGCATCAACCACGAGGGGGATATTGACAAGGCCGTTCAAATGATTGACGACGCGGCCGCTGCCGGATGCGAGTGCGCCAAGTTCCAGTCCCACGTCATTGAGGACGAGATGATCCCCAACGACGTGATACCTGGCAACGCCAAGGAGAGCATCTGGGACATCATGTCCCGCTGCGCCTTCTCCGAGGCGGAGGAGATCAGGGTCAAGCGCTACGTCGAGCAAAAGGGGATGATCTTCCTCTCCACCCCCTTCTCCCGGGCAGCCGCCAGGCGCCTGGAAGGGATGGGGGTCCCGGCCTACAAGATCGGCTCCGGGGAGTGCAACAACTACCCGCTCATAGCCGAGATCGCCTCCTACGGCAAGCCGGTGATCCTCAGCACCGGGATGAACGACCTTTGCTCCATCGCCCCGGCGGTAGAGATCCTGCGCGGGGCCGGCGTCCCCTACGCCCTGATGCACTGCACCTCGATGTACCCCACCCCCTACGACAAGGTCCGCCTGGGAGCACTCAAGGAACTCGGGGCTGCTTTTCCGGACGCGGTGCTGGGTCTCAGCGACCACTCGATCAGTAATTACACCTGCTTCGCAGCGGCGGCGCTCGGGGCATCCATCCTCGAAAAGCACTTCACTTCGGACAAGTCCTGGCCCGGCCCCGACGTACCCATCTCCATAGATCCCCGGGAGCTGCGGGAGCTCATAGAGGGAAGCCGCGCCATTCATGCGGCCCTCGGCGGGGGGAAGACCATCCTGGCCGAGGAGCAGCCGACCATCGACTTCGCCTACGCCTGCGTGGTGACCATCCGCGACGTCGCAGCCGGCGAAAGCTTCAGCTACGACAACATCTGGGTGAAACGCCCCGGAACCGGGGAAATCAAGGCGGTCGATTTCCAAAAGCTCATAGGCCGCCGCGCCGCCACCGCCATCCCCCGCGATGCGCAGATCAAGTGGCAAGACGTCGAACCCCACAAGTAACGAAACCATCCGCAGCGCCGCTGCCGAAAAAACAAAGAACTGGAGCAAAGGATCATGGGCTACGACCTGGCAAAGAACTTCGAATACGAAAACGGCTTCTACCTGACCGCACCCGTCAACCGGATCAGCAAGTTCGCCACGCACCTGGAGCTTTTCAGGCAGGTCGCTCACCTTTCCGGCGACATCGTGGAGTGCGGCGTCTTCAAGGGGACCTCCCTAAGCCGCTGGATCAAGTTCCGCTCCCTGTTCGGCAACTCCTTCAGCAAGAAGATCATCGCCTTCGACACCTTCGGGGAGTTCCCCGAGACCTCCTTCGAGCAGGACAAGAAAAAGAGGGAGCAGTTCATCCAGGAGGCCGGGAACCAGAGCATCGGCAAGGAGGAGCTGGTGGAAACGCTGACCAAGCTGCGCCTGTACGAGAACATCGACCTGGTGGCGGGGGACATCCTGGAAACAGTCCCAGCCTACACAAACGCCAACCCGCACCTGAAGCTCTCCCTGCTCCACATCGACGTCGACATCTACGAACCGACGCGAGTCGCGCTGGAGACCTTTTTCCCGCATGTGGTGCGCGGCGGCATCATCATCTTCGACGACTACGGGGCGTTCGCCGGGGCCAACAAGGCGATCGACGACTTCTTCGCCGGCAGCGACGTCCGTATCCTGAAGCTCCCTTATTCACACGCGATCTCCTACATGGTGAAGGCGTAGCCGAGGATTATCAATGGCAGCAAGAAAGATCGTTTTCATCAGCGGGACCCGCGCCGATTTCGGCAAAATCAAGCCGCTCATCGGTGAGATCGAGCGGCACGAAGGTTTTGAAGTCCACATCTTCGCGACCGGGATGCACATGCTCGCGCTCTACGGCTCCACCATTCACGAGGTGCGCAAGGCCGGGTTCCAGAACATCTTCCCTCACTTCAACCAGACCGGCGCCACCAGCCACCAGATGGACCTGGTGCTCGCCAACACCATCCAGGGGCTAAGCCTTTACGTGCGGGAACTGGCCCCCGACATGATCGTCGTGCACGGCGACCGGGTCGAAGCCCTGGCGGGGGCCATCGTCGGCTCGCTGAACAACATCCTGGTCGCCCACATCGAGGGGGGGGAACGCTCCGGCACCATCGACGACCTGATCCGCCACTCAGTCACCAAGCTGTCGCACCTACACTTCGTAGCCAACGAGGAGGCGAGGCGGCGCCTGATCCAGATGGGCGAGGAGGACGGCTCGGTGCACGTCATCGGCTCCCCCGACGTCGACATCATGCTTTCGGAGCACCTCCCGAGGATCGAGGAGGTGAAGAGGCATTATGGCATCCCCTTCGACGAGTATTTCATCTTCATGTACCACCCGGTCACCACGGAGCTGCACGGGCTGCGCGGAAGGATCAACGAGGTAGTCAAAGGTTTGACCGCCTCGGGGAAAAAATTCGTGGTGATCTACCCCAACAATGACGCGGGATCAGACACCATCCTCGAGGCGCTGAGCCCCTTGAAGGAACATCCCTGCTTCAGGGTCTTTCCCTCTATCAGGTTCGAGAACTTCCTGACGCTGCTGCAAAACGCCCGCGCCATCGTAGGGAACTCCAGCGCGGGGATCCGGGAGGCGCCGGTGTACGGCGTCCCCACCATCAACATCGGGTCGCGCCAGGCGCAGCGCTTCTGCGCCCCCTCCATCGTGAACATAGAGGAGAGCGCGAAGGAAGTGGAGGAGTCGCTGGCAAAGGTCTCCTCGCGTTTCCCGCAGTCGCTCCACTTCGGCAAGGGGAACAGCGCGCAGCTCTTTTCCGAGCACCTCCTGGACGAAAAGCTCTGGGAGGTCCGACGCCAGAAACAGTTCGTGGACCTGGGTTAACATCCGCTTCGAGAAGCGCCATTGAAGGCAGCACTATCAGGCAAGGAACAGCCATGACCAATATCGATACCCAGCGCTGGAAACAGCTGATCGTCGAGCGCAACAGGGAACTCGCCGACCGCCACAAGGGACAGAGGTGCTTCATCCTCGCCACCGGCCCCTCCATCAAGCACCAGGACCTCTCGCCCCTCGAAGGGGAGACCTGCATCGCGGTCAGCAACTTCTTCGTCCATCCGCTCTACCCGGTGCTCAGGCCGCGCTACCACTGCATCGCCCCGTTCCACCATCCGCTGTCCGAGGATGCGATGCAGAGCTGGATGGACGACCTCTCCCGCCACGTGGCGGACCTCCCCGAGGTCAACCTGATTTTCAGCATAAGCGACGTGGTGCGCAACATGCAGAACGACCGCTTCAGCGGAAAGCAGGTCTACTTCCTCGACAACAACGCATCCCTGCAGGAGGTCCTGGATCACGGACTGGACCTCGCCGAGCCGGTCTTCCAGGCGCAGTCGGTTTCCATCATCGCACTGCAGGCGGCCCTTTACATGGGGTTCTCGGAGATCTACCTGCTGGGATGCGACCACGACTGGCTGCTCCACATGTACGAAACCAGGCACTTCTACGACGAGGAGAAGCACGCCTTCACCAGGGTGAGCGGAAAGGACATCGAGTGGAAAGACAACGACGTCGAGGTCGAGTGCCGCTCCTACATCAATCTGTGGCAGCAGTACAAAGTGCTGAGGCGCCTGGCGGCGGCAAAGGGGGTGGCCATCTACAACTCCACCGAGGGGGGGATGCTGGACGTGTTCCCCAGGGTGGCGCTCGGGACCCTCTTTCCGGCCCACGCCCCTTCCCCGCAACCGCACCTAGCACAAGGAACCAGGGCATGAGTCAACAACAAACCGGCAGCCTCGAGCAGATCACCTGGAACGGCCAGCACATAGCCTCCATCATCCGGCGCGACTACATGCCGGAAACGACCACCTTCATCTCGCCGGACAGCTACTACCAGCAACTCGGCTTCGTGGTCTATCCCGCCGACGGGGTAGTGCCCAGGCACTCGCACCTGCCGTTGCAGCGGCACCTCATCGGAACCCCGGAGACTCTGATGATCCGCAAGGGAAAGGCCGAGGTCGAGCTGTACGCGCTGGACAAGAGCCCGTTGGGGACCTGGATCCTCCATGAAGGGGACATCATCCAGCTGGTCTCCGGGGGACACTGTTTCAGGTGCCTGGAGGACACGGTCTTCCTGGAGATCAAACAGGGCCCCTACACCGGTCTGGTGGAAAAGGAGCGTTTCTGATGATACCGGTCGCCGAACCGCTGGTCACCGAGCACGACATCGAGTTGGTCAACGAGGCGCTCGCCACCGGGTGGATCTCCTCCGCCGGAAAGTTCCTGGACCAGTTTGAGGAGCGCTGGGCCGCCTACTGCGGCATGCCCCACGGCATCGCCGTCAGCAACGGCTCCGTGGCTCTGGACATAGCTGTGGAGCTTTTGGGCCTGGAGGCGGGCGACGAGGTGATCATGCCCAGCTTCACCATCATCTCCCCCGCGCAATCGGTGGTAAGGGCCGGCGGGATCCCGGTGCTCGTGGACAGCGACCCCGGCAACTGGCAGATGGACGTGTCGCAGATCGAGGCGAAGCTCACCCCGCGCACCAGGGCCATCCTGGTGGTCCACATCTACGGGCACCCGGCGGACATGGACCCGGTGCTGGCGCTGGCCCGAAAGCACGGGCTCAAGGTCATCGAGGACGCGGCGGAAGTACACGGCGCCAAGTACCGCGGCAGGACCTGCGGTGGGCTCGCGGACATCAGCACCTTCAGCTTCTACGCCAACAAGCTGGTGACCACCGGCGAGGGGGGGATGGTGCTGGTGCGGACCGCCGAGCTGGCAGAGCGGGCACGTTCCTTAAGAAACCTCTGCTTCCAGAAGAAGCAGCGCTTCCTGCACGAGGAGCTAGGCTACAACTTCCGGCTCACCAACCTCCAGGCGGCGCTCGGAGTGGCCCAGATCGAGCGGATGGAGCAGATCGTTGAGCGCAAGAGGGCGATCGCTGCACTCTACCTCGAGCTACTCCGGGGGACGGAGGGGATCTCACTGCCGATCGAGGAGCCCTGGGCCAGGAACGTCTACTGGGTTTTCGGCCTGGTCCTGGACCAGGCAACCGGACTGGACGCCGCGGCGCTCGCCGGGCGGCTCAGGGAAAAAGGGATAGAAACCCGCCCCTTCTTCCTGGGGATGCACGAGCAGCCGGTGTTCGGGAAGATGGGGTTATTCGCCGGGGAGAACTATCCGGTGGCAGAGCGGCTGGCGCGCCAGGGGCTCTACGTGCCGACCGGCCTCACTATCACCGACCAGGAGATCCACCAGGTGGCTCAGGCGGTCCGGGAGGGCATCAGGTGAGCATCTTCAACCAGTACGCGCGCTATTACGACCTGCTCTACCGGGACAAGGATTACCGCGGCGAGTCCGACTACGTCCATGCCCTGATCCAGGAGGCGGCACCGAAGGCGCAGAGCGTCCTGAACTTGGGCTGCGGCTCGGGACGCCACGACCGGCACCTCGTCGACCTGGGGTACCGCGTGACCGGCGTAGACATATCGGCCGAGATGCTCGCCGCGGCGCGGGAGGGGGCGGCCGGGGACGACCGGCTCCGGTACAGTCAGGGGGACGTCCGCTCCCTGCACCTGGAGGAAAGTTTCGACGTCGTCGTTTCGCTCTTCCACGTAATGAGCTACCAGGTGACCAATGAGGATCTGCTGGCCGCCATGTCCACCGCCCTGCTGCACCTGAAGCCGGGAGGGGTCTTCATCTTCGACTGCTGGTACGGTCCGGGGGTCCTCACGGACAGGCCGTCGGTAAGGGTGAAGGAACTGGAGGACGACTCGATCCGCGTGACCCGGATCGCCGTTCCCGCCATGCACGCCGACCGGGATCTCGTCGAGGTCGATTTCCTGGTCTTCATCAAGAATCTCGCCGACGGCAGCATCAGTGAGTTAAGAGAGAAGCACCTGATGCGCTACCTGTTCACCCCCGGGCTCCGGGACCAGCTCACCGCCACCGGATTCGAGCCCCTGTGCTTCAAGGAGTGGCTGAGTTCCGCCCAGCTTGGCTACACCAGCTGGAATGCAGTAGTTACGGCACGAAAACCGTATTGAATCGCCCAGACACAAGAGGATTGGCATGGTCATAGGGATCTACCTCACCTACGAGAACAAGCTGGTCGGAGGGGGGCACGTCTATCAGAAGTGCCTCTTCGAGGACATCGTTGAGAAGCAGCGGACGGTCTACGCCAACCACAGGATCATCTTCTTCTATCAGCACGACAACGACCTGATCGAAAACCAACCCGGCGAATTCGTGAACACCAGCTGGTACGCCGGGGGGTTGAACGAGGCAGCCATGAGGCACCAGGTGGACCTCGTCTGGTTCCTCTCCATCTCCAGCGTCGACGTCGACGTCCCGCACATCCTCCCGGTATGGGACCTGCAGCACTGCCTGCAGACCTTCTTCCCGGAGGTGAGTTCCGGCGGCGAGTACCTGGCCAGAGACAAGGGTTACCGGCGCGCGCTCCCTAGGGCCACTTACGTCCTGACGGGGACCGAGGCCGGCAAAAAAGAGATCTCCTTCTTCTACAAGATCCCGGAGGAGCGGGTCTTGGTGAACCCGATGCCGCTTCCCCAGCGCATGGGGACGGAGCCGGTCGAAAAGCCTGAGGAGCTGAAGCCGCTTGGGCTGGAGCAAAACGGCTTCCTCTTCTACCCGGCCCAGTTCTGGCCGCACAAAAACCACGTGGTACTCCTGGAGGCGTTGAAAATCCTCAAGGAGCGCCACAACCGGCAGTTCAAGCTGGTGTTCACCGGCTCCGACCATGGCAACCTCAAGCACGTGCGGACCCGTATCGCGGAGATGGGGCTTGAAAGAGACGTCCTGGTGCTCGGTTTCGTCTCCGACGACTCCATCCTTTGGCTCTATCAGAACGCCTTCGCGCTGACCTACCCTAGCTTCTTCGGACCGGACAACATACCGCCGCTGGAGGCGTTCGCCGCCGGCTGTCCGGTGATAGCGGCCAAGGTGAGCGGCGCCGAGGAACAGCTTGGCGAAGCCGCCATCCTTGTCGACCCGCGCCACGAAGAGGAATTCGCCGCTCAGGTGGTGCGGCTGCTGCAGGACCAAGCGCTCAGAAAGGCGCTGGTGGCCCGAGGACACGCGGTCGCGGAACAAAGGAGTGCCGAGAAGTACGTACAGAGGGTTTTCGCGGTGATAGACGACTTCTGGTCCATCCGCCGCTGCTGGAACTCGCACTTCACGCTCAGGTACACGCCCGAGATCATGCAATGGATCGAGCGCTACGCGCACAACAGGGAGTTCCACGCCATCATGACCCTCCTTGGCATCTGCACGGATCAAGCGCTGGTCGACTCCTGCCAGAAAGTGGCTCACTGCTACAGTGACGTGGTGGCAGCCAACAAGGCCGCTGAGGAGGCCATTGATCGCAAGGAGCATGATGCAGCCCACGGGCTGCTGCAAAAGGTCATGGCGGAATGCATCGACTACGCCCCGGCCTACCGCAACCTCGCCAAGATCCATTACTCGCGCTCCGAGATAGACGTTGCTTTCGACCTGATTCAAAAGGCCAACTACTACGACTCCCGATTCGAGACCACCAAGCCTTCAGCCTGACAAGGGACCCGATATGCCACACCCCCAAGCGGACCGCGTTCGCCAGGTGCTCCGAGACGGGGAGCTACCGCGCATCACCGTTGTGACGCCGTCCTTCAACTACGGCTGCTACCTGGAGGCGTGCCTCGACTCGATCCTCTCCCAGAACTACCCGAACCTGGAGCTCCTGATCCTCGACGGCGGCTCGACGGACAACACGGTCGAGATCATCAAAAAGTACGAGAAGCACCTCTCCTTCTGGAGAAGCGCCCCGGACGCAGGGCAGTACAGCGCCATCGAGGAAGGGTTGAACCGGGGAAGCGGCGAGATCATGACCTGGCTCAACGCGGACGACAAGTTCCACCCCGGCGCCTTCGAAAAGGTGGCGAGGATCTTCTCGCAACACGCCGAAGTGGAGTGGCTCATGGGGCGCCCCAACAGCTTCGACGAGGCGGGGAGACAAAAGCACGTGCACAGCTACCTTCCGCTCAACTCGCGCGCCAAGTACCTCTCCGACGAGGAGTTCATCCAGCAGGAAGGGGTCTTCTGGCGCCGCGCGCTCTGGCAAAGAAGCGGGGCCTTCATCGACCGCGAGCTGCCGCTGGCGGCCGACCTGGAGCTTTGGGCCCGCTTCTTCAGAAGCGCCCGGCTCTTCTCGGTCGATGCGCTCATCGCCGGTTTCCGCGACCACCCGCTGCAGAAATCGAAGGACAAGGCGGGCTACACGGCCGAGGCGAACCGGGTGCTGGCGCGGGAGAGGGCGCTCTTCGCGCGCGAGGCTCGTCCCTATTCCCCCCCCGCGCCGCTCCCCATCCTCCTGGACGGGGACAAGGTGATCCTGTGAAGGGCTCCGGGAAAAAGTACCTGGTCTCCGCCATCGTCTCCACCTACAAGGCGGAGCGCTTCCTGCGCGGAAAGCTGGAGGACCTGGAGGCGCAAACCATGGCGGAGGAGCTGGAGATCGTCGTCATCGACTCCGGTTCGCCCCAAAACGAGCGCGCCATCGTGGAGGAGTTCCAGAAGCGCTACGACAACATCCGGTATCTTAGGACAAAAGAGCGCGAGACGGTGTACCAGGCCTGGAACCGCGGCATCCGCATGGCGACCGGGGAGTTCGTCACCAACGCCAACACGGACGACCGCCTGAGAGACGACGCCTACGAGGTCTTGGTGCGTACGCTCAGGGAGCACCCGGAATGCGTGCTCGCCTACCCGGACATGCGCATCACGCAAAAGGAAAACGGGAGCTTCGCCAACCACACCCCCTACGGCTTCAAGAGCTGGCCCCCCTACGACCGGACCTCGCTTCTGGAGCTTTGCTGCGTCGGCCCCTTCCCGCTCTGGAGAAGGTCGCTGCACGACGAAATCGGCTATTTCGACGAGCGCTACCAGTGCATCGCGGACTACGAATTTTGGCTCAGGGCCTCGGAACGGCACCAGTTCATCCACGTGTCGCAGTTCCTGGGGCTTTACTGGCTGAACGAGCAGACCGTCTCCAGAAACGGCGACCTCCCCACGCTGGAATACCTCTACATCCAGAAGCTCTACCGGCAGAAATTCGCCCACCTGATCGTTAAGCCGCAGCCGCACCCACCCTTCGTCGAGGAGGCTTTCGCGCGGCTTATCCGGCAGGAGCCCCCACCTTCCCTGGCGCAGCTGGAGGATTTCACCACGGCCCACCCCGAGTTCGCCCCGGGGCACCACCAGCTGGCGCAGCTCTGTTTCAAGGTGGGGGACATCGGCCGCGCCAGGAAGCACTTCGAGAAGGCGGTCCTCTTGGCCCCCGACTCCCGCGAGTTCACCGAGTCGCTGGAGGGGTTCCTGAAGCTGGAGCTGTACCAGTCGCTGCAGCACCACAAGGGGCTCGTCTGCGCCGAGCCCGAAGAGGCGGAAACGCAGCTTTCCACCGGGATGATCCTGATGCTCCTGGAGCGCTTCGAACCAGCGCGCGAACACTACCGCCGCGCCCTGGCGCTCGCCCCGGCAAGCGCCGTGGCAAGGGAGAACCTGGCCTTTCTGGAAAAGATGAGTGAAGGCGCTGCGGCACAGCCTTCCGGCTACCACCGCTTCAGCCGCCCCGAGGTGCAGCGGGCGGTCTCCCGGCGCGCCCGGCACGTGCTGGACGTGGGTTGCGCCGCGGGGTGTTTGGGGCAGGCCATCAAGAGGCGGCAGGGGGCCGAGGTCTGGGGGGTGGAGCCGGCAGCCGAGGCAGCCGCCGCGGCCCGGAAGGTGCTGGACCGGGTGATCCAGGCGCCGGTGGAAGGGGCTTTGAGCGCCCTTCCCGACCGCCACTTCGACGGCGTGCTCCTGGCGGACGTGCTTGAGCACCTGGCGGAGCCGGAGCAGGTCTTGAGGAGGCTGCTATCGAAGCTTTCCGGCTCGGGCGAGGTGGTGGCGACGCTCCCGAACGTCAGGCACTGGAGCGTGGTGCAGGGGCTTTTGGACGGCTCATGGGAGTACGCCGACGCGGGGATCCTGGACCGGACCCACCTCAGGTTCTTCACCCGGAAAAGCGCCGTCGCCCTCTTCGAAGCGGCGGGGTACGCCGCGGAGAGCGTGGAGCCGATAGCCCTTTCCGGCGACGAGGGGATGCCGAAGGCGCTCTTAAAGGCGCTAGCCGATGGGGGTGTGCTGGAATCGACCCTCGCGGAGGAGAGCGCCGCCTACCAGTACCTGTTCCGGCTGGTCCCCAAGGCCTCCCGGCTCACCTCCATCGTCATCCTCACCTGGAACGAGCTCTCCTGCACCCGCGAGTGCCTGGAGAGCATACAGAGGTACACCCCCGAGCCGCACGAGGTGATCCTGGTGGACAACGGCTCCAGCGACGGGACCATCCCCTTCCTGCGCGAGTTCTGCGCGGGAAAAGTGAACTACCGCCTCATCGAGAACGGCAAGAACCTCGGCTTCGCCGCGGGGTGCAACATCGGCATGCGCGCAGCCCGGGGTGGGCGCATCCTGCTTCTCAACAACGACACGGTGCTGACCCGCGGCTGGCTTTCCGGCATGATCGAGGCGCTTCAGCGCGACCCGAAGGCGGGTATCGTCGGCCCCATGACCAACGAGATCGCGGGACCGCAGAAGCTCGCGAAAGTCCCCTACCGCGGCATGGAAGAGCTGCAGGCCTTCGCGGAGCGCTTCAGAAGCGACCACTACGGGCGCCGCATCGAGGTCGACCGCGTGGTGGGGTTCTGCATGCTCTTCACCCGCGAGCTGCTGGAGACGGTGGGAGAGTTGGACGAGCGCTTCGGCTCCGGCAACTTCGAGGACGACGACTTCTGCCTGCGTGCGGCGCTTGCCGGGTACCGCTGCCTCATCGCCGGCGACGTCTTCATCCACCACTACGGCAGCCGCTCCTTCGCCGGCAACCGGGTGGACTACGCGGCCGCCATGTGGAAGAACCGCAAGGCCTTCGACGCCAAGTGGGACCTGGCAGCTCTGGAGCAGGAAACGGCGGCGCGGGTGGTGACCCACAACGCGATGCTGAGGGGGGCGAGGCTCGCCCGCCGCGGGAAACTGAACGACGCGGTGGAACTGATGCTGCAGGAGGGTATCCGCTTCTCCCCCGCCTCCCCCGCCCCCTACCTGGCGCTCGCCTGGATCCTTTGCGAGGCGGGGAACTGGCGCGAGGCCCTGGAGGTCTTGGAACAGGTCCCGGCCGGCTGCGAGCTGGACGCGGCACTGATACGGGGACGCGCCTTCAAGGAATCGGGGGAACCGGCGCAGGCTGTCGAAGCCGCCAGGCAGGCCGAGGGGATCGACCCGGAGGCCCCGGGAACGCTCCATCTCAATGGGGTGCTGGCGCTCTCCCAGGGGGAAGCTAAGAAGGGGGAGGAACTCTTGCGGCGCGCCATCGCCCTCGACCCCGGGTTCGCCCTCCCCTACGGCGCCCTGGCCCAAACCGCCTGGGAGCGAGGCGAGCGCGAGCAGGGGGTGAGGCTCGCCGAACTAGCCTTCGTGCTGGCCCCCCTGGAGCTTTCGGCGCTCGCGCGCTACCACGAATTCGCCACCGCCTGCGGCCAGCTTCCCCGCGAGGAGGAGCTGTTGCGGGAAGCCTTAGAGATCCACCGGGACCACAAGGGGCTCTCTTACGGCCTCATCGAGCTCCTGATCCGCAGCGGCCGCTACGGCGAGGCGATGACGGAGATCGAGCGCGGCGCCGCCCGCTTCGGGCTCGACGACGGGAGCATCGACGCCGCGCTGCAGATAAGGAAACTGGCCGGGCCTCCCCTTCCCTGCGCCAGCGGCAAGGGGAGCGTTTCGCTTTGCATGATCGTCAAGGACGAGGCGAGGCACCTCCCCGCCGTCCTCGACTCGGTGCGGGGGTTGGCCGACGAGCTGATAGTGGTCGACACCGGCTCCAGCGACCGCAGCTGCGACATCGCCCGGATCTTCGGGGCCAGGCTCTTCAGCTTCCCCTGGAACGGCAGCTTCGCCGACGCCCGCAACTTCTCGCTCTCCCAGGCGCTGGGGGAGTGGATCCTGGTGCTCGACGCGGACGAGGTGATAGCGGCCGAAGACGTGGCGCCGCTCAAGGAGCTGGCGCAAAGGACAGCCCGCCCCACCGCCTTCTCCTTCACCACGAGGAATTACACCCACGAGGTGACCCGCCGCAACTGGAACGCCAATGCCGGCGAATACCCCGCAGAGGAAGAGGGGCGCGGCTGGACCCCGAGCGACAAGGTGAGGCTCTTCCCCAACGACCCGGCGCTTCGCTTCGAGGGGGCGGTGCACGAGCTGGTGGAGCCGTCGCTGCTCCATCTCGGCCTCCCCATCCACGCCTGCGACGTCCCGGTGCACCACTACGGAAAGCTCGACGCCGAGCGCTGCGCTAAGAAGCAGGAGGCGTACTACCTCCTGGGGCTGAAGAAGCTGGAAGAGGACGGGGGGTCGGTGGAGGCGCTCATCGAGCTGGCGCGCCAGGCGACCGAGCTGAACCGGGGCGAGGAGGCGCAAAGGCTCTGGCACCGGCTTTTGCAGGTGCACCCGGAAAACGCGGAGGCCTACTTAAACCTGGGATACCTGCAGCTTAGCGCCGGGGAGTACCCGAAGGCGCGGGAAAGCGCGCTCAAGGGGGCCCAGTTGGCACCCGGGATGAAGGAGGCCGCCTTCAACCTGGCCAAGTGCGAGCTCTTTTTGGGGGACACGGAAAAGGCGCGCGAGAGCTGCCGCGAGATGCTGGAGAAATGGCCGGATTACCCCCCGGCGCTGTCGCTTTCCTGCGTCTGCCTCCTGCTGCAGGGGGAGAAGGCCCAGGCGGAAAAACTTTTGCAAAGGCTCGCCGCCATGCGTTTTGACTGCGCGGATTTCCTGGAAGAGTACGCGGCCGGGCTTCAGAAGGGGGAGCATGCAGATCTCGCCCTCCCGCTCATGGAGCTTGCCCGCGACATCTCCGGCGGGGCCGCCCCGTGACGGCGCCCGAGAGCGCACGCGAGCTTTTCCTGGCAGGGAACGCTCTTTTCGGCGCGGGGGACCTCCCGGGCGCGTCGGAGTGCTACCGGCGCGCCCAGCAGCTCGATCCCGGCTACGCCGAGGCGTGCTTCAACCTGGGGTGCACCCTGGACCGCCTGTCCGGCCCCGCCGAGGCGCTGCACCACTTAGCCCGCGCCGCCGAGCTCTCGCCTGAGTGGAGCCGGGCCCGCGGCAGCCTGGGTTTCGCCCTGGCCCGTCTCGGGCGCATGGGGGAGGCAGCCTCGGAATTGGCCGCAGCCGTCCGGCTCGACCCCGGCGACCCCGGGCTCTCGAACAACTTGGGGCTCGCCCTCTCGGCGCTTTCCCGCGGCAAGGAGGCAAAGGTTGCCTTCGAGGAGGCGATCCGCCTCGACCCGCTCTACGCCGAGCCCCACAACAACCTCTCCATCCTCTTCGAGCGTTTCGGGGAGAGCGCGCACGCCATTGCGGCGGCCCTTGAGGCGCTCCGGCTCAAGCCGGAATTCCCCGAGGCGCACCTGAACCTCGCCAACGCCCTCAAGTCGCAGGGGCGGCACCAGGAGGCGATCGCCCACTTCCGTGAGGCGCTGAGGCTTCGCCCCGACTACCCTGAGGCGGAAAGCTCGCTGCTCTTCGCGCTTCTTTACCCCGCGCACACCCCCGAGGAGGAGCTCTTCGCCGAGCACGCAGCCTTCGGGGCCCGCTGCCGCTTCGCAGTGCCCAGGCACCTGAACGACCCGGACCCCGAGCGCCCTCTGAAGCTCGGCTATCTCTCCGCCGACTTCCGGGAGCATGCCGTGGCCCGCTTCATCGAACCGGTCTTGGCCCGCCACGACCGGTCCCTGTTCCAGGTCTATTGCTACTCGAACGTCCCGGTGCCGGACCAAAGAAGCGAGAAGCTCGCCTCCATGGCCGACTGCTTCCGGAACATCGCCGGGATGACGGACCAAAAGGTCGAGGAGCTGGTGCGCGCGGACGGGATCGACATCCTGGTGGACCTCTCCGGGCACAGCGCGGGAAACCGCCTCCCCGTCTTCGCCAGGAGGCCCGCGCCGGTGCAGGTCACCTGGCTCGGCTACCCCTTCAGCACCGGGCTCGAGGCCATCGACTACCGCATCACCGACGCGGTGTGCGACCCCCCGGGCGAAACCGAGCGCTACCACAGCGAGGAGCTCTTGCGGCTACCCGGGACCTTCTCCTGCTTTCTCCCCCCCGATGATGCGCCCCCGCCGGGGCCGTCGAGCTGTATCACCAGCGGCAGGGTCACCTTCGGCTCCTTCAACAACCCCGCTAAGATCACCCCCGAGACGGTGCTCCTTTGGTCCGGGGTGCTGCGCGCGGTCCCGGGGTCCCAACTCCTCTTGAAGGGGTATTCGCTTGCCTGCGCCGAGACGAGGCTGCGCCTGGAGGAGGCCTTCGCCGGGCACGGCATCGAACGCGAACGGCTGGAACTTCTGGGGAACACCCCCTCCTACCATGATCACCTGGCACTCTACCACCGGGTCGACATCGCTCTCGACAGCTACCCCTACAACGGCACCACCACCACCTGCGAGGCGCTCTGGATGGGGGTCCCGGTGGTGACGCTGGCGGGCTCCGCCCACCGCTCGCGCGTCGGTGCCAGCATCTTGCAGGCGCTGGGGCTTGAGGGGCTGGTGGCGCACGAGGCGCGCAAGTTCGTGGTACTCGCCCAGGCCTTGGCCGGCGACCGGGAGAGGCTCTCCGGCCTGCGGACCACGCTCCGGCAGACCATGGCCGCCTCCCCCCTCACCGACGGCGCCTCCTTCACCCGCCATCTGGAAAAGGCCTGGCGCGACATCTGGGGGAGGTGGTGCCGCAGCCACCCGGCCCAGGCGCCGGATCCCGCGGTCCAGGGGGCGCAGTACCTGCAGCACGGCAGGCTCGGCCGGGCGCTCTCGCAGTTCCTGATACCTTTGCGCGGCGGGGAGAGAATCACCCTCGGGGGTATTCAGGAGACGCTTCGCCTGCAGCTGGCGGCGGACCAGTCACGCGCGCTCGCCTTGGACGACCCGCTGGCCTTCCGGGAGGAGGAGCCGGAGCATTTAGGCAGCGAGACCCTGGCCGAGACGGCCGAACTCCTGGTTGCCGCCGGCTTCGTGACGCCGGCAGAGCTCATCTGCCGCTACCTGGGCGACCGCGGCTGCCTGAGCCCCCGGGTGAACCGCACCCTGGCCGAGGTGGCGCTCGCCATTGGGAAGCCTGAAGTCGCGGTACGCGAATTCGAACGCGCCCAGGCTGCAGGGGACCGCTCCCGCGCCACCCGCATCAAGCTGGTGAAGGCGCAGGAGGCGGAGCGGCTCGCCTCCCCTCCGGAGAGAGGGGAGCGTTTTCTTCTCATCAAGGCCTGGGGGTACGGTTTCTGGAGCGACGTGAGCATGCTTTTGGGGCAGTGCCTCTTGGCGGAGATCACCGGGCGGGTCCCGGTGGTGCACTGGGGGGGGAACTCCCTTTTCTCCGACGATCCCGGGAAAAACGCCTTTCTGAGCTTCTTCCTCCCCTTCAACGGCACCGGCGTCGGCGAGCTCGCCGCCCGCGCGCGGAGCTTCTATCCCCCCAAGTGGAACCGGGAGAACCTCCTTTTGGACGAGCTCAACAAGGAGGAGGGGCCCTGGTCCCGCTTTTCCTCCCTCTACGCCCTGGAGCGCGGCGAGGAGGTGGTGGTAGGGGATTTCCATTACGGCGTCAACGATCTCATCCCCTGGATCCCGCCGGGGCACCCTTTTTACGGGCTCGACCCGGACGCGCTCTGCCTGCAGCTTTACCGGCGCTACCTAAGGCCTAAGCCTGAGCTGGAGCAGCGCGCCGAGGCGTTCTTCAACCGGGAGTTCTCAGGCCGCCCCGTGCTGGCGCTCCACGTCCGCGGCGGGGACAAGGGGGGAGAAGATCCAGGCCTTCACCGGCTGAACGCCCTCTACCACCCGCGGATCGAGCGCTTCCTTAGCGAGGAGCGGGAGGGGCGCCTTTTCCTTCTCACCGACGACGAGAAGCTCCTCTCCTCCTACAGGGAGCGCTACGGGGACCGGCTCTCCCACACCGTCTCGACCCGCACCGGCTCCAGCCTCGGGGTGCATTACCAGGAGCAGGCGGACCGCAGGGCGCTGGGCGAGGAAGTGCTGGTCGACGCGCTGATTGCCTCGCGCTGCCACCTTTTCCTCGGCAACGGCTTTTCCAACGTCTCCCTGGCGGTGGCCCAGATGAAGCAGTGGGAGCCGGGGAGCTGCGTCCTTTTCGGCGCCCGGCTGGACCGGGTCCGGCAGATGACCCTCTACAGGAGCTGAGCGTGGGTTACCAGGAAAGCACAGAGAGCCTAGCGCGGCTCAAGTACGTGGAGCTGCTGCTCAAGAAGGGGATGCAGGAGGAAGCGCGCACCCAACTGCAGCAGTTGGTACAGGAAGATCCGGGCTGCGCGCGCGGCTGGTACCTCCTTGCCGTGCTGGTCGGGGAGCAGGGGTACCCGGATCAGGCGGCGAAGCTCCTGAGGCAGGCGCTTAGGGCCGAACCGGAGGACGTCAAGGCGCTGAACGCCCTCGGGGTGGCCCTGCAGCAGATGGGGGATCGGGAACAGGGCGCGGCATGCTACGGCGATGCGCTCCGCATCGATCCCCGGTTCCAGGAGGCGCGGGTGAACCTCGCCCTGCTCCTCAAGGAAGGGATGAGGCTTGCCGAGGCTGAGGCGCTTCTGTCCCAGGGGATCGCGCTGGAGCCCGAATCGGTGCGGCTTCGTTACAACTACGCCAACGTGCTCCATTACCAGGGGAGAAGCCTGGAGGCGACCGGCGCCTATCGGCAGGTGCTCCGCCTGGACCCGCAGCACCTGGACGCGCGGCAGAACCTACTGTTCGCGCTGCACTACTCTCCGCAGTTCTCCGACCGGCAGATCTTCGCCGAGCACCTGCGCGCCGCGAGAAGCGCCCCCTTCCGCCCCCCCCCTTCCCCTTCCGTCCCGCGCCGAGGCGGGCGCATCAGGATTGGCTACCTCTCCCCCGACTTCCGCAGCCACGCCGTCGCCTCCTTCATCGAGCCGGTCTTGAAGAAACACGACCGGGAACGCTTCGAGATCTTCTGCTACGCGAACCTTCCCCGCCCGGACCGGGTCACCGAGAGGATAAAGGGGTTGTGCGAGCACTGGCGCGACCTGTACAACATCCCGGACCAGATCGCGGCGCTGATGATCGCCGCCGACGCCCTCGACGTCCTGATCGATCTCGCCGGCCACACCGCGGGGAACCGGCTCCCGCTTTTCGCCCGCAGGCCCGCTCCCCTGCAGATCACCTGGATCGGCTACCCCGACACCACGGGTCTCAAGCAGATGGACTACCGGATCACCGACCGCCATGCCGACCCCCCCGGGAAAAGCGAGCGCTACCACACCGAAACACTGCTCCGGCTCCCGCGCAGCTTCAGCTGCTTCCTCCCGCCGGCAGACGCCCCCGAAGTGGCTCCTCCCCCGTGTCTTGCCACAGGCGCCGTCACCTTCGGCTCGTTCAACAACCTGGCCAAGGTCACCCCCGAGGTGATTCTCCTCTGGTGCCGGGTGCTCCATGCCGTCCCAGGATCGCGCCTGCTCTTGAAGGGGAGGCCGTTCGAGGACAGCGCGGTGCGGGAGAGGATCGCCTCACAGTTCTCCACGGGAGGGATAGGGGGTGAAAGGGTCGAGCTGCACCCGGGAGAGCCGGAGAGCTCGGCGCACCTGGCGCAGTACGGGCGGGTCGACATCGCCCTCGACAGCTTCCCCTACAACGGCACCACTACCACCTGCGAGGCGCTCTGGATGGGCGTCCCGGTGGTGACCCTGGCGGGTACGAGGCACGCGGCGCGGACCGGGGCGAGCATCCTCGCCAACTGCGGGCTAGACGAGCTGGTGGCCGAGAACGAGGAGGAATACCTGGAGATCTCCCGGCGGATGGCGGCGGATCGGGAAAGGCTTTTGGAGTTGAGGATGGGGGCGCGGGAAAGGCTCTCGGCATCGCCGCTTCTGGACGCTGCGGGGGTGACGCGGGAGTTGGAAGCGGCGCTGGAGGGGATCCTCAAGGAGCGCGGTGTGCGTTAGCGGGTCAGGTTCAAGGCCTTGTTTCGGCGCTTTCGTCTGTAGCGGGCTGTGCGGAGCTCGGACGCCTGCGGGGGGGGCGGGTGAAGCGGACGCAGGGGATGGAGGCATCCCCTGCCCATGGCTTGCGATCAGAGCTCGGGATCCGGGTTGGTCCTGAGGCCGGCGGCGATGTTGAAGTTGATGTCGACGACGATGCCGAGCTTCTCCGCGGACGGGAAGGCCATCACCTCGAAGAACCTCTTGTCGACGAAGAGGCTCAGGTTGAGGAGGTCCTCGCGCAGCTTCTTGGGCATGGGATGTCCGGGCTCGGAGAGTTCGGCCTGGAAGAAGCTCCAGACTTTCTGGTTGTACTTGATAGCCTCGAGCATCTTCGCTTCGCGGTCGGGGGCATCCCAGTTATCCTGGACGGCTTTCAGCATGAGCCCAGCCTTGGTCAGGACCGATGCCTCCAGCTCCCTCCCCGACATGCTTTCCTTCTGGATACCTACGTACTCCTTGATCGCGTTGTTAGTTTGCATTTTTCAGTAGCTCCTCTTCGTACTCGATGAGATTCTTCGCAATTTTGAGAGCCTGGTAGTAGTTCCCGCCCTCGATCCGTTCGTTCAATTGCTCGATTAAGGTCCTGGTGCTCGGGGCCGCGTTCAGGATCTCCGTAGCGAGCTCGGAATAGGCCTTCACATACTGGGGCACGTTCGGCTCGTCGATGTACATGAGCTGGATCGTGAAGTAGACCCGCTTGCACGCCGTGGTGGCGTCCTTCTCGCCCAGGATGTCCTTCTCGCGCAGGATGGGAACCGTGTTCTCGATGAAGAGAACGCATCCCTTGCCGCCATTTCTGACGACAGCGCCGCCGATAACGAGCCGCTCGTTGTTCTTCAAGGTGATTTTCAGGGACATGTCGGTTAGCTCAACCCTTTCAGGAATTGAGGGTACTGTGCTGTCACCCCCTGCCTAACCGATTCTGCAAATTGCTGGCCAACTTCGGCACTTTTTTCAGCCGCCGCCGATTCGGTCAAACCGGCCCCGATATCGCCCCAGGAGCCCCCTTTTGGCTGCGAAAAGATGTCGGCGAAGCGCCCGTCGCGCAAAATAGCGCCGGTTTCGGCGGCGAGGCCGCTTCTCAAGCCGGAAATCGCCTCGTAAGCCGCGTCAAGTTTGGCTACGTGGTCAGCAATTTGACTGTCGTCCGGATTCAGGCCGAGTGGTTCGGGGAGGGGGAGCTCTTTGCGGGCCTCGACGACGGAGGGAGGTGCAGGGATGGTGAGCTGGTCGATCTCCTTGCGGATCCCGGTGTAGCTCCTCAAAAGCTCCATCCTTTCCTTGTCTTCCTCGGAGAACGGGGGGAAGTTCTTCACGATCGTCTGGAGCGGCTTCTTCGCGGCGTCAATTTTTTGGCCCAGAACCTCGGCCGCCTGGTCGGTAGCTCGAATGGCGGCAGCCGTTTGGTTGCGAAGCTCCTTTTGCAAGGCTATTTCACCCAGCTTGGCGTCTTTGCCGTTGGGAACCTGCACCTGGTCTGCGAATACGGGGTCTGCGCCGGGTCGGGGGGTTTTGGGAAGGCTCTGGGCGGTACTCGAGGGAGAGTCGGGGAGAGAAGGCGTCGTCTGAAGAGAAACGTCTTCGGGTTGCAATCGATCCACTAACATTTGTCACCCCCTGTAAGGAGGTGCGGAGCGGGTCACCCCGCTCCGCGAAGCTCACGTTAGAACAGCCTGAGGACGGCCTGTGCTGCCTGCGAAGACATGGAGAGCGAGGTGGTGCCCAAGCTCTGACGCGTCTGCAGCATCAGCATGTTGGCGCCTTCCTGGTTCATGTCGGCCAGGGTCAGGTTATCCGCACCGGTCTGCAGGGTGTTGATCATAGAGTCGGTGAAGTTCTGACGCGTGGTGATGATGTTCAGGTTAGCTGCCAGGGTCTGGGTGTTGGACCTCAGGGTCGAGATTGCGGTATCCATCTTCGCGGTGTCGGTGGTGATGTCCGAGGCAGTGGCCCACGAGCCGCTGTTCGCGCCCATGCTAAGACCGGACGAGGTGGCCAGGAAGCCGACGACGTTGAGGCTGGAGCTCGCGTTCTCGTTGAAGTTGACGGTCAGGGTGTTGGTGGCGCTCAACAGGTTCAGGCCGCGGTAGCCGGAGTCGGACGAGATGTTGTCGATCTGGCTGCGAATGGTGTCGTACTGGGTCGCCAGCTTGGACCTGGTGAGGGTGTCGCTGGTGGAAAGTGCCGACTGTGCGATACCTTTCGCTGCGTTGATCAGGCCGGTGATCGCGGTGATACCTGCGTTGGCCGCCGAAACCGTCTGAACGCCCTCGGACATGCCGTCCTTGCGGTCTGCGAGGTCGCTGGCGCGCTGGTTAGCGTTCTGCGCTGCGAAGTAGTTGGTCGGGTTGTCGAGCGCGCTGTTGACCTGCTTGCCGGACGACAGCCTCTGCTGGGTCCTGTTCAGAAGGTTGCTGGTGTTCTGGAGGTTGAGAAGGTTGGTCCTCATGCCTGCGGTGAGCGAAATTTCGTTGGTTGCCATGGTAATTCTCCTTTTCTGGGTTGTTTCCGGCATTCTTGCCGGTTGGTTAACTGCGACGGTGTCTTCTACATTCCTCTACGACGACTGGCAAATGAGCTTCGTCGCCGAGCGCGTTCTGCGCTTTTGTAAAGAATATCGACACCGCGGCCCCAGAACTTTAGCGGAAAATCGACCACATACGATTATTTTTGTCAAATTATCGACGCCTCAGCATCTCCTCCAGCGCCTCGCGGACCCGCCCCATCACCCCCGGCCAGTCGCCCGGGCGCCCCTGCCTGAAGATGCGCAGCGTCGGGTACCAGGGGGAGTTCTCCCGCCCGGACATCCAGCGCCAGTCGCAGGAGAAGGGGAGTAAAAGCCACACCGGCACCCCCATCCCTCCCGCCAGGTGCGCTGCCGCCGTGTCCACCGTCAGCAGCAGGTCCAGCCCGGAGAGGATTGCCGCAGAATCCCCGAAATCCTGTATCTGCGGCGCCAGGTCTGCCGCCTCCAGGACGCTGCAGTCGGGCGCCTCGCCCAACTGCAGCGAAAACCAGCCGACCCCCTGCAGGTCGCCCAAGGGGGCGAATTCGCCGAAGGGGCAGGCGCGGTTTCTAGGAAGCGGCCCTCCCCGCCAGACGAGCCCCACCTTGAGGTCGCTTCCCTGGTCGAGCAACAGCTCCCAAAGGGCCCCGCGGCGCGGGTCGGCAAGGAGGTAAGGGTGCCATTCAGGCATGGCCTCCAAGGTGGTGCCGAAAAGGTGCGGCAGGCTCAAGAGCTTTACCCGGAAAGAGCAGCGGGGCGGCTCCTCGCCGGGAACCACGACAGTCGCCACCCCGGGGACCCGCTCCAGCAGCGGTTTGAGCCCCGCGTGCTGGCACTTGAGCAGCACCTCAGCGCCGCGCTCGGCGAGCAGGGGGAGGTAGCGGACGAACTGCAGCGTGTCTCCCAGCCCCTGCTCGCACTCGACCAGGATGCTCCGGCCGGAGAGCTCCTCCCCCCGCCAGTAGGGAAGCGGGGAGAGGGTGGATTCCCCGCTAGCCAGGCGCCACTCGTACTCCTCCCACCCCCGCTTGAAATCGCCTACCGACAAAAGGCTCAAGGCGAGGTTCCAGTGGGCCTCCGGGTGCTCCGGGGCAAGCTCCAGGAGCTCCCGGTACGTCTCGATCGCCTTTTCGGGCTGCATCAGGTCCTGGTAGGCGGTGCCGAGGTTGATGCGCGCCTCGAAAAAGCCGGGTTCGAGCGCGATGGCGCGGCGGTAGAGCTCGACGGCGCGCTCCGGCTCTTCCAGCACCTGCAGGCAGGAACCGAGGTTCACGTGGGCGGGGAGGTAGTCCCCGCGCAACTTAAGCGCCCTCTCGAAAAAGGGGAGCGCCTCGTCATGCTCGCCCCGCGCGACCAGGAGGGTCCCCAGGTTGTTTTGGGCGTCGGCCAGCTCCGGTTTCAGTTCCAGGGCCCGCCGGAAGCTCCGTTCCGCTTCAGGGTCGAGCCCCTGGTCCTGCAGCGCGAGCCCCAGGTTGTTGTGGATTTCGGCGCATGCGGGGAGCCGCTCCAGCAGGCACCGGTAGAGCGCGACTGCGCCGGCAAGGTCGCCTTCGGCGCGCAGGGCGTTGGCCCGGCGGAACTCCAGGTTCGGGTCTTCCCCCCCGGGCGCCGCCTTGAGCGGGGCCGGTGCGGGGGAGCGGGGCGCTTCGGCTTGAGCGCGCGCGGGCCAGGCCGCGAGGTCGGCAGCCACCGCCGCGATAACCCCCTCCCAGTCCCCGAAGGACGGCTGGCGGTAGATGGCAACCGAGGGATACCAGGGAGAGTCGCTGCGCCCGGAAAGCCAGCGCCATTCGCAGGAGAAGGGGAGCAGCAGCCACACCGGCTTTCCCATGGCCGCGGCCAGGTGCGCCACGGCGGTATCCACCGAGACCACCAGGTCCAGCTCTTCGATGAGCGCGGCGGTGTCGGAGAAATCCCTGATGCGGCCGGTCAGGTCGCAGATCTCCCCGATGGCGGCCAGGTCGTCCGCGGCTGCGGGAAGCTGCAGGTTGTAGAGCCTGACCCCGGGGAGGCCGGCGAGGGATGCCAGCGCCCGCGCCGGCAGCGAGCGGTAGCGGTCGTTTCGGTAACCGGCGCTCCCGGCCCAGACCACCCCCACCTTCGTGCTCCCCCCTGGGATCCAGTCGCGCCAGCAAGCGGCCCGCTCGGGGTCGGCACGAAGCGGCGGTTCTTGCGGCGGTATGGTCTCGACGCAGGTCCCCAAGAGGTGCGGCAAGCTCATCAGGTAGGCGAAGCAGTCAAAAGGAGGGGGAGGGTCGCCGGCGGCGAAGCAGGTTAGCGCCGGCTCCTGGATTGCTAAAAGCGGCAGGAGCTCTCGGCGGCACTCAAGCGCCACCCGCTCCCCCCGGCGCGAAAGCCACTGGGCGTAGCGGAAGAACTGGATGGTGTCGCCGAACCCCTGCTCGCAGCGCAAAAGAAGCGTACGGCCGCAAAGCGCGGAGCCGTCCCACGGCTTCTTCCCGGCGCAGCTCTCCGGGAAACCGGCGGCGGGGTCCTTTAGGCGCCACTGGTACTCGCGAAACCCCTCCCGGTAATTGCCGGTGGTCAGGAGCAGCAAGGCCAGGTTCCAGTGCGCGTCGACGTGGTCCGGGTCGATCAAAAGCGCCCGGCGCTGGGCCGCGATCGCCTCCTCGAACCGGTTCAGGGTGAAGAGGGAGCCCCCCAGGTTGACCAGCGTCTTCAGGTTTCCGGGATCGAGCTCGAGCGCCTTTTGGTAACACTGCACCGCCCCTTCCCATTCCCCCTGGCGGCGCAGCGCGTTCCCCAGCAGGTGGTAGGCGTCCGCATAACCGGGGGCGGCGGCGATGGCGTCGCAGTAGTTGCGGATCGCCTCCTCCGCCTCCCCCAGGTGCAAAAGGGCGGTCGCCAGGTTGCAGCGGGCCTCGGGGTACTCTTCCCTGAGCGAGAGTGCCTCCCGGAAGTGGAGCGCCGCGCTGTCGTGGCAGTTGAGATCCTGGTAGGCGACTCCTACGTTGTTGCGCAGCTCGGCGCTCTCCGGTTGCAGGAAGGCGGCTCGGGAAAACGCCTGCAGCGCCTCCTCCAGATCTCCCCGCCGGTAGGCCAGAAGGCCCACCAGCGTCAAGAGCTCCACGTTCTCCGGCTCCGCGCGCAAAAGGTCGTGGCAAATATCTTGTGCCAGCTCCGCCCGGTTCTCGCTCAGCGCCTGGTTCAGTTGCGCGTATCGGTCCATCATCTCTCCCCGTTCCCTTGCCGCCCCTTCGAGACCACCGCAGCCAGACAGTCGGCGACGCGCTGCAGCACCTCGTTCCAGTCGCAGCGGCGCGTCTGCCGGAAAAGCCGCGCGCCCGGGTACCAGGGGGAATCTTCCCTTTCGGTGAGCCAGCGCCAGTCGCATCCCACCGGGAGCAGGACCCAGGCCGGCACCCCGAGCCCTCCCGCCAGATGGGCCACCGCGGTGTCCGCCGTGATGACGAGATCGAGCTGGGTAAGCACCGCGGCGGTATCGGCGAAGTTCCTGATGTTGCGCCCGAGGTCGGTGAGCGTAACCCCCGGCGGCGGCGAGGCCGCCTGCTCCGCCCCGTCCCCGACCTGGAGGGCGAAGAAATCGGCCCCGGATACGTTCGAGAGCGGCGCGAAAAGCGGCAGCGACAGCGAGCGCTTCAGGTCGTCCTTGTAGCTCTTCCTCCCCGCCCAGACCAGCCCCACCCGGAGCCTCTCACCGGTGAGGAGCGGGCTCCACTTCTTAACCAGCGCCGGATCGGCGAAAAGGTAGGGTATCTCGGCGGGAATGCTCGCAAGCTCCGTCCCGCAAAGATGCGGCAGGCTCATCAGGGGGGCGTGGCAGTCGAACTCGGGGAGAGGCTCCCCCCGGACCAGCACGCGGGCCACACCCGGGACCGTGGCGATCACCGGCGCGATCGCCTCGCTCTGCGCCTGCACCAGCACAGTCGCGCCCCCCTGCGCCAGGAGCTTGGCGTAACGCACGAACTGGAAGGTGTCGCCGAACCCCTGCTCGCTGGTGAGAAGTATGGTGCGCCCTTCGAGGCTCCCGCCGTCCCAAAGCGGCCGGGCGAATTCCAGCTTGGGGATGGGATCCACCTTGGAAAAACGACACTCGTATCCCTGCCACCCCTCCCGGTACTCTCCCAGTTGCAGCTGCACCAGGGCCAGGTTCCAGCGGGCGTCGGCGTACTCCGGGTCGAGCTCCAGCACCTTCTCATAGCAGCTCTTCGCCTGCGCCAAAAGCCCGAGCGACCTGCTCGCCGTACCCAGGTTGTTCAGGGCGTGCAGGTAGTCCGGCTTCAGGGCGAGCGCTTTTTGGTAGCAATCGACCGCCTCCTCCAGGAGCCCCAGCACCTGCAGCGAGATGCCGAGCGCGTTCCAGGAGGGGAGGTAGCCGGGATCGCGGGAGAGGTTCTCGCGGAAAGAGGCCACTGCCTCGTCCAGTTCGCCCCGCTCATGGTGCAGCTGGCCCAGGGTATGCCGCGCCTCCAGGTAATCGGGTGCTACCCGCACCGCCCTTCTCAGCGCATGCAACGCCTCGTCGACGGCCCCCTGCGCCTTGAGGGCAAGCGCTAAGTTGTGCCACCCCTGCGGCAGGGCGGGATCGAGGGCGAGGGCCCAGCGGTAGCTCTCCGCCGCCTCGCCGCTTCTACCCAGGGCGAAGAGGCTGTTGCCGAGGTTGTAGTGGGCGGGCATGAAATCGGGGGAGAGGGCGATTGCCTTCCGGTAGCTCTCCACCGCTTCCAGATGGCAGCCCTCGCCATCCTCGGCGCACCCCCGATTGTTCCAGATCTCGGCCTGCGCCCGGGATTCTGCTGGGAGCGCCCGCGGGGAAACGTAAGCGGGGGACGCCTTTCGGGCCAGCGCCTCCTTGACCCGCGCCACCACCTCCTCCCAATCTCCCTGCTGCTTTTGCCGGAAAAGTCGCAGGGTCGGGTACCAGGGGGAGTCGTCGCGGCCAAGCCCCCAGCGCCAGTCCGGCACCAGGGGGACCAGGAGCCATACCGTCACTCCGAGCGCGCCGCACAGATGCGCCACCGAGGTGTCGACGCAGATGACCAGGTCGAGCTCTCCGGCAAGGGCGGCCGTGTCGGCGAAATCCTTGATCTTAGGTGCCAGGTCGACGATCGGAAAGGGGCCGGGAAGCTCCTCCCGCGCGGCCTCCCCCACTTGCAGGGAATAGAAGCTCACGCCGGGGACTTCCGCCAGCGGGGCGAGTTTGGCAAGCGGTATCGAGCGATTGGCGTCGTTGCCGTGGGCCGGGTTGCCGCGCCACGCCAGCGCGACCTTCAACCCTTCCCCTGCGAAGAGATCCCGCAACGAGTCGCTGCGCCCGGGGTCGATCCCGAGATAGGGAATGGCGGCCGGGATAGTGGCGGCCTCAGTCCCGAAGATGCCGGGAAGATCCATCAGCGAGGCTTGGCACTGGAACGCGGGGATCGGGTCGCCGCACGCAAAGACGCCGCTGACGCCATCTACTGTCGCCACCACGTCGATGAGCCCCCGCGACTGCACCTCGACAAGCACCCGCCCGCCGCGCTCCGCCACCAGCGGGGCGTAGCGCACGAACTGCAGCGTGTCGCCGCCCCCCTGCTCCCCGTAGAGCAGGATGGTCGCCCCGAGAAGCGGGGAGCCGTCCCAGCGCGGCTGCTCCTCCCAGCGGCGCGCCGGGGGAAGGAGGCTCTTTTTGAAGCGCCAGGGAAACTCCCGCCAACCTTCGGCGAACTCCCCGGTCATGAGGAGCATCACCGCCAGGTTCCAATGCGCGTCGGCATGCTCCGGCGCACGCCGCACCACCTCGCGGAAACCTTCCAGCGCCTGGGCTGCAAGCCCTTGCTCCTTGCAGAGCGTGGCCAGGTTGTAGCGTGCCTTCACCGCGTCCGGGTCGAGCGCCAGCGCCTCCCGGTAGGCGCGCGCCGCCCCTTCGGGGTCGTCCTGCATCTGGCACAGGATGCCGAGCGCCTCGTGCAAGAGGGAAAGCCGCGGCTCCAGGGCGAGTGCCGCCAGAAGGCTCTCCTTCGCCTCGGCAAGGCGCGTCAGCTGCTGCAGCGAGCAGGCGAGCGCGTAGTGCGGCTCCCAGCTTCCGGGCATCAACTGCGCCGCCTTGCTGTACCTTACCGTCGCCTCGCGCTCTCTTTTTTTATAGGAGAGGAAGAGCCCGCAGAGGTAGTGTCTGCGGCCGTTGAACGGCTGCGCCAGGGCAGCTTTTTCCAAAAAGCCCCAGGCAGCCTCTCCCAGTTCCCCCTTCACGCGCTCGATCACCTCCCCCCACTCTCCCTGCAGCTTCTGCCGGAAAAGGCGCATGGTCGGGTACCAGGGGGAATCTTCGCGCTGGGTGAGCCAGCGGTAGTCGCCCGCCTTGGGGAGGAGCAGCCAGACCGGCTTCGCCAGCGCACCGGCCAAGTGGGCCACGGAGGTGTCGATGGAGACGACCAGGTCGAGCTGCGCGATGAGAGCGGAGGTGTCGCCGAAGTCCGCGATGGAGGGGGTGAAATCGATGAGGGAGGGAAACTCCTTGGCCTGCGTGGCCTCCTCCCCTACCTGGAGCGAATAGAAGCTCACGCCCGGGATGTCGAACAAGGACGCCAGCGCCGCGAGCGGACAGGAGCGAAACGGGTCGGGAACCGGCTTCCCGGCCCAGACCAGCCCCACCTTGAACCCCAGGTCCGCCGCCACCTTCTCCCGCCAGGGCGCCATCCGTTCCTCCGGGGGCGCCAGGTAGGGGACCCCGCTCGGGACGCTCTCCAGCGTGGTGTCGAACAGGTGGGGGAGCGACAAAAGCGCCGCCTCGAGGTCGAAGTGGGGAAGCGCCTCCCCCATGACGCAGGTCTCGGCGACGCCGGGGATGCCGGATAAAAGCGGCACCAGGGAGGGGGACTGGCATTCCGCCACCACCACGCCCCCCGTAGCGGCGACCATGGGGAGGTAGCGGGCGAACTGGATGGTGTCCCCCAACCCCTGTTCGCCGTGCACCAGGATGCGGCGCCCCTCAAGAGGCGTGCCGTCCCAGGCGGGCGCGACAAACTCGCGCCGGGGGGAGGTGAAGGATTCCCTGCGCCAGCGCCACTGGTACTCGGCCCACCCCTCGCGGAATTCCCCCGCCAGCAGGAGCGCCAGCGCCAGGTTCCAGTGCGCTTCGGCGCAATCCGGACGCCGCGCCACCAGATCGCGGAAAACGGCGAGCGCCGCGGGGAGATCCCCTTCCCTTTGCAGCGCTGCGCCGAGCGCCACCTGTGCCTCCAGGGAATCCGGGGCCCGCTCCAGGGCATGGCGGAACTGCTCCGCCGCCTCATGAAAGCGCCCCAGCTTGAACAGTGTGGAGCCGGCGTTGTTGAGGGCGAGCGGGTCCCCCTCCCGCAGGGCAAGCGCCTCGCGGTACTTTCCCAGCGCCTCCTCGGCGCGCCCGCTCTCGTCTAGGAGCGCCCCCAGGTTTATGCAGGCGTCGGTGGCGAACTCCCCCCCCGATGCCGCCAGGGCGCGGTAGAGCCGCTCGGCCTCGTCCTTGTGACCGCTTTTCTGCAGATCGAGGGCCGCGGCGAACGTCTCGGCCGGGCTATCCGCGCGGGAATCAGCAGGCATCCTGCTGCATCCTGGAGAGCTCCGCCTGGTTGGCGAGTCTGGTAGCGACGTAGTGGAACTGACGGGCCGCCGCGCTCCAGCTGAGCTTCTCCATCTCCCTGGCCGCCAGCGCCCCCTTGGCGGGAAGCTCGCCGCGGTTTCGGTAGGCGAGTTCCAGGAGCTCTATGATTTCTTCCACCTGCGGCTCCTCCCAAACCCCGGTCTGCACCCCCTGGGTCGCCACCACCATGGGGCGGTAGCGGGTTAGGGGGTAGGCGATGTCGGAGTTGATCACGTCGGCGTGGCCGCTGGTATCCGAGGCGATGACGCTCCTGCCGCAGGCCATGTATTCGCACATCACCATGTTGTTCCCCCCCTCGCAGCGGTTGGGGAAGAGGCCGACGTGGCTCCCGGCGAAGATTTCCCGCATGAGTGTGTTGTTCACCAGGGGATGCACCGCCACCCGGGCCGGGTCCAGCCCGTTGTCGAGTACGCATCTACCCGGGAGGTCGAGGAAGTTCTCCTCGTCATGCTGGTAGGTTATGTAGGGGGATGACTTCATGGTGGCGAGCGAAAAGGGCCACTGGTTGGTCCAACTGCAGGAGAGGAAGACGTCGCGGTGCCGCTGCATCATCACCTTCATGGCGGCGATCACCAGGTCCTGCCCCTTGCGGAGTTCGAATTTCCCCCCCGAGAAGACCACGAAGCGGTCGTCGGCCGGGTAGGGGACCGGGTGGAAGTTGGCGGGGTCGATACCCTGAAGGATGGTGCAGGTGTTTTTCACCCCGCCGATCCTCAGCTGGTACTCGCACCACTTGGAGCCCGCCACGATGAAATCCCATTTGCTCGCGGCGTTCCGGGTGAAGTTGAGGATCTCGATGCTGTCCTCGAAGAAGCAGTAGCCGATGTTGATTGAGTCCCAGTTCTCCGGGCGCAGCGGCGCCAGGGTGTTGGTCATGCAGTGCAGCGTCACCCCCTCGATGCCGGGGAGTTTGGAGATCTCGCGCTCCAGGTAGCTGCCGGCGATCCCCCACCCGTGCATCGCCCCGGCAGGCATCGATACTTTCATTGGCTGAACCTCGCAGTGATGATGGAAAAAACCCACACCATGCCAGCAACTACCGTACCACAGACGGCAAGTGGGTCCAAGCTGCTGAAATCGCGGCTTTGGAGTGGTAAAGAGCGCCCTAGGGTCACTTTTTTGACGAAGAGTGTCATCGGACTGGTCAGACAGGTCGGAGGGGTTCAACAGGCTGGCTGTCGCGGCGCGCCCTTTACGGCTCGCTGCGCTCGCTCTGCTCGGAGAGAAGCACGATGTCTACCCGGCGGTTCCTGCCGCGCCCTTCGGCATCGCTGTTGTCGGCTACCGGTCGGTATTCGCCGTAACCGGCCGCGGATATCCTGTAGGGATCGAAGTCGGCCTGCTTGGTCAGGTACTGCAGCACGTTGGTGGCGCGCGCGGTGGAGAGCTCCCAGTTGGAAGGGAAGGAGGCGGAACTGATCGGCATGTTGTCGGTATGCCCCTCGACCCGAATCCCGTTGGAATAGCTGGAGAGCGAACTGACCACGTCCTTCAACAAGGCGTAGGAGTCCTGCTTGAGCGTGGCGCTGCCGGAATCGAAGAAACCCGCCTCCTTGAGGCTCACCACCAACCCGCGCGGGGTGACGGAAACGCTTACCTTCGCCTGCGCCCCCACCTTCAGAAGATATGCCTCTATGGCGGTCTTGGTGGCGCGGAAATCCTTCTCCCCTCCCCTGCTCTTCCCGCGCTGCGGGGCCTGGGTCAAACGGTGCATCGAGGGTATGACGCTCATGGAACCGGCGTCGATCACGGTCGGCTTCGCCCCGGCGGAGGTGCTGCTGTAGCCGAACGATTCCCGCATCGACTGCAGCACCTCTTCCGCCTTCTTCTTGTCGGTCTGGCTCATGGCGTAGAGCGTGACGAAGACGGCAAACAATAGGGTGATGAAGTCGCCATAGGAAACCAGCCAGCGCTCGTGATTCGGTTCTTTTTCGTGCTCCTTCTTCCTGGCCATTTACTTCCCCTTCTTCTCGCCGCCGTCGTGCAGGTAGGCCCGCAGCTTCTGCTCTATGAAATGGGGGTTCTCGCCGTTTTGGATGGCTATCAGCCCCTCGATCACCATCTCCTTCTGCAAAAGCTCCTCCTTCAGGCGGTGCTTCAGCTTGGTGCCGAAGGGGATGCAGAAGATGTTGGCGGTCATCAGGCCGTAGATGGTGGCGACGAAGGCGACCGCGATCCCTCCCCCCAGCTTGGAGGGGTCGGAAAGGTTGCTCATGACGTGGATCAGGCCGAGTACCGCGCCGATGATGCCGATGGTGGGGGCGAAGCCGCCGGCGGATTCGAAGACCTCGGCGCTCCCCTTGGCGTGCGCCTCGAAGGATCCGAGTTCTATCTCCATGGTCTCGCGCAGCTTCTGCGGGTCGATGCCGTCGACGACCAGGGAGATCCCTTTCTTGGTGAAGGAGTCCTTCACGGTCTGGGCCTCCTGCTCCAGCGAGATGAGGCCGTTTCTGCGCGCCTTGGCCGCGTAGTTGATGATGTTCTTGATCACCCCCTCCGGATCCTCGTTGGGGGGTATGAAGGCCTTCTTCAGGTCCTTCAGCGCGGTGAGCAGCGTCGGTAACGGGTAGCTGACGAGGGTGGCCGCAGCGGTGCCCCCAAGGACGATGATGGCGGCGGTGGGCTGCAGCAGGGCCGACATGTGCAGCCCTTCCAGGGCGGCTCCGCCGAAGACGGCCCCGATCCCCAGTAATATTCCGATTATGGTCGATAAATCCATGGATGTTTTCCCGGCTTGCGCTCCCCCGGTCTCCGGCACACCCGCGAATCCGGAGCGGCCGTTTTGTGAAAGCGCTTTCGCGCTCCCGCAGGGAAGGTGTGTGGTGTCAGAAGACTACAGGGTGCAGCTCGGATGATACCGTTCCGCGTCCCTGCGGCGCAGGTACCCCTTGGCGACGCTCGACGCGGCCCGGCGGAGAAGGTGCGCCTTGAAATTGGCGATGCGCCCGATCACCACCTTCGCCGGCTCCAGGACCAGGTACCGGTTCCCGTTGGAGAGCGTGATGTGGGTGTCCGGAGTCTCCATGATGATCTCGATCAGGTCCGGGTTCAGGTACATCTCGCTGCCGTCGCGCGTAGTCACCTTGATCATGCGTCCCCCCATGCTAGGTTGCTGTCTTGCAGCCCATGTTTTTCGTTTCGGACGCCGCCGGAAAAGCTTTAGCTCTATCTGCCCGACCCGCGAATCCCTCGCGGTTGGTGAAGCGACGGCCATTTAAAAAGGCCGGGCGAGCCTTTGGCCAGGTCGCTCGGCCCTTTTTCACCGTGAAAAAACGCGACGGCTACCTCATGTAGTCCAAAAGCGAGAGCTGGGAAAGCTTCGCCGTCGCCGAGAGCGCCGCGTTGAAGGCGGTGGTCTTCTGGGAGAGGAGCACCCCGATCTTCGCGTAGTCGACGTTCTGGATGTCGCCGTAGATGTTCTTCAGCGTGTTCTGGTTGTTGGCGATCATGGTCTTCATGTTGTCCAGTCGCACCTGGCGCCCGGCCACGTCGCTGATCGCGGTGGAGACCTGCTGCGCGGCGGCAGCTGCGTTCTTCACGCCGTCGGCGATCCCCGCCTTGTCGTTGGCGCCAATGGCGGTGATCAGGGCGTCAATGGTCCCCAGGATGTTCACCGGGCTCGTCCCCGCGGTGGCGCCGCTGCCCACCGCCGCCGGCGGCGTCCCCCCCAAAAGCAGTTTCCCCCCGGAAACGCCGGTCGGCACGTTGCTCCCCGGCGCGATCTCCACATTCACCACGTCGTCGGTGCCGCTGAAGTTGCCCAGGGTATCGAAGGGGGGGGTGTTCTTGAAGCCGGCGAAGACGTACTGGTCGCCTAAGCGGGTGTTCCCCATGTCGATCAGCTGGCTTTTGAGCTGGGTGAGGTTCGTTACCGCGCCGCTTACGGTGGTGGGATCCTGCGTGCCGCTCACCATGTCGCCGGCGATCTTCTTCACCTGCTGCAAAAGGCCCGACATGCTGGTCAGCGCCGTGCTGGTGACATCGAGCAAGAGGTCCGCCTTGGTGATGTTGGAGCTGTATTGCTCCCCGGCGGCTATCTGCTCCTGCAGGTCGAGAAGCTGGCGCGCGGAGAGAGGGTCGTCGCTCGGCCTGTTGATGTTGAAGCCGGAGGAGACCTGCTCCTGGAGCGTATCGATACTGGAGCGCCCTTTCTGCAGGTTGTAGAGTGCGTTTTCGGCGGTCATACCCGGGGTTACTCTCATCGCTGTCTCCTATCGCACCATGCCGAGGACGATATCCAGCATGTCCGTGGCGGCGCTGATCACCTTGGCGGAGCCCTGGAAGGCCCGCTGGTACTTGGTCAGATTGGTGAGCTCCTCGTCCAGCGACACCTCGGAGTTGGAGGCCCTTAGCGCGTTCAACTGCTTCAGGAAGCTCGCCCCCTGCCCGGCTACGTTCTGCGTCCCCTCGGTATCCACCCCCACCTGCGACACCAGCGAGTTGTAGTTGTTGACGAAGCTCGCCTTACCGGAGATGAAGGGGACGCTCTGGTTGCCGAGAGCGGCGAGCTTGAGCGCGTTCACGTTGTTCCCGCTGCTGGTCGGTATCGGGTCGGTGGCGGTCGGGAAGGCCGCGGCCACCTTGGTCCCGGTGAGCCCCGCGTCGAGCGCGATCGTCCCCGCGCTCAAGCCGGCCGCGGCGAAGAAGTCGTTCCCGGTGGTGCCGTCCAGCGCGTAACCGGTCGAATGCAGCGCGTTGACCCGGGTCACCAGCTGGTCCGCCATCTCGTTCAGCCGGGCCAGGTAGCCGGGGACGATGCCGTCCCGCACCTGCATGGTCCCCCCGAGCTTCCCGCCCACGGTGGCTCCGTCGCCGACGGTGGCGACCAGGGTGTCGGTGGCGGGGACGTTGGCGGGGGGAGGGTTACCCAGTCCGGAAAGCATGATGTCGTTTGCGGCCGGGACGCCGGTGGCGTTGGTGTAGAGGGTGGCGTACCTGGTGCTGTCCACTATCTGGGCACCCCCGGCCAGCGTCACCGAGGCGGTGCCGTCGGCGTTGATGGTGGAGGTGATGGCGACCTGCTGGGAGAGTTTTCTTAAGAGGAGGTCGCGCTGGTCCAAAAGCTCATTGGCGTTGCCTCCCACCGAGGCGGTGGCGAGGATCTGGGTGTTGACCAGGGCGAGGTTTCTCGCGTTGTCGGTCGCCTCGGCGGTGATCCCGACCAGGTTGCTGTCCGCGGTGCTCGCCACCTTGCTCAGGGTGAAATCCATCTGGTGGAAGGAGTCCACGAGGATCTGCGACCTGGTGATGAGCGCCTGCCGCTCGGCGGAGCCGGAAGCGTTGGTGGTCAGGTCCTGCCAGGCGCCGAAGAAGTTCGCCAGCGCCTTCCCAAGGCCGTCCGAGGTCACCTCGTTGAAGGAGGGCTGGATCTGCTCCAGCGCCGTCTGCTTGGCGAGGTTTTCCTGATAGCTGCTGTTGCCGTTCACCATCTGCAGCTGCAGCATGTTGTCGTAGGTCCGCTGCACGGCGGCTATCTGCACGCCGGTCCCCAGGGGGAAGCCGTTGGCGGTGGTGACCGGCTTGGTCTCCATGATCACCTGCTGCCGCGAGTACCCCTCGGTGTTCACGTTGGCGATATTCTCGCCGGTCACCTCGATGGCGAGCCGCTGCGCGGTGACGCCGGAGGAGGCTATGTCGAAGAGTGTGCCGATGCCCATGCTAGATCTCCTTGCTTACGAAGCCGCTGGAACCGCGGCCGTTCACCAGGGCCCCCGCCATGCCGTAGGTGTTCCCGGGATTGAAGAGGCGGTTGAAGAAGTTGACCGAGCGCCCCACCAGGTTCAGCGAGTCCTCGATCAGCCTTTGGTGCAGCGCCAGGGCGCCGTTGAAGGCCTGGGCGTTGGAGAGAATCGACTGCTGCGCGTCCTTCAGCGCGAGCTTTTCGGGTTCCGCCAGCTTCTCGATGATCGGGGTGAGGGTCTTGTTGCCGGGGATCCCGAGCTCCGTGCCGATGGTGGCGATCATCTCCTGGCACTGCGTGGAGAGCCTCGCCATGCGCTGCATCCCCGCGGCGATCTCCTGCTGGTTTTCCTCCATCCTGGCCAGGTCGAGCGAGGACATGCACTCCTGCTCCTCCCGCAACAACCCCTGCAACTGGTCCATGAGTACCCCCTTCTCGCAAAGGGCGGCAATCAGTTCGGCTATCCTTGGCTCCATCGTCTATCCCCCTTAACGCGTCTTGTACGCGTCCATCATCTTTTGCGCCAAAAGCGTCGGCTCCGCGCGGTAGCCGCCGTTTTGCAGCTGCTGCTTCGCGAGCGCCACCCGGTCCAGCCTGACCTCGGGAAGCGATTCCAACTCACCCTTTAGCTTCTGCATCTCCCGCACCTGCGGAGAGAGTTCCACGCGGTCGAAGCTGAGCACCCGCGCCGCCGGGCGCGCCCCCTGCACCAGCTGGGGCGCGGCTTCGTTCTTTTTGAGCGCCTGCGACCGGGAGATGTCGACTACGTACGCGCTTCCTTCAATCCGCATCGGGCACCCCCTTCACGGGAACCGGTTTCGATCCCTGCGTGGTGCGGGAGAGTTCCCTCTCCAGGGTCTGCGCCAGGCCGATGCCGCCGCCTGCGACCGCGGCGCTCGCGTACTCCTGGTCCAAAAGGGAGCGGAAGGTCTCCTCGCCGCGCCCGCCGCCGGTGAGTGAGTCCTTGCCGACGGTCTCCCGCATCGACTTGAGCATCATCGAGACGAACATCGCCTCGAACTCGCGGGCCACCTTCTTGACCTGGGCCGGGGTCTCTCCCCCGCCGTTTCCCGTTTTTTCGGGGCGCCTCCCCCTGGGGTCCTCGACCGGGAGGGCATGCTGAGGAATAGCCGTGATCTCCATGTCAGCTCCTTTGCACCGGGCTACATCACGCTCAGCTCGGCGTTCAGGGCGCCTGCGGCCTTGATCGCCTGCATGATGCCGAGCAGGTCCCTAGGCGTTACCCCCAGGGTGTTCAGGGCGCGCACCACCTCTCCCAGGTTGGCCCCCTCCCTGACCATGGAGAGGTTCACCTTCTCCTCGGCCACCCTCAGGTCCGTCCTCGGCACCACCGTGGTGGTCCCCTGGGCCAGCGCCCTGGGCTGGGAGACCTTGGGGGTCTCCTTGACCACGACGGTCAGGTTGCCGTGCGATACCGCCACGGTCGAGATGCGGACGTTCTCACCCATGACGATGGTGCCGGTCCGCTCGTTCATCACCACCCGCGCCAGGACGTCGGGGTTCACTTCGAGCCGCTCCAGGTTGGCGACGAATTCGACCACCCGGTCCTGGTACTCGGACGGTACCGCGATCTGCACGCTCCCCGGGTCGGTGAGGCTCGCCACCGGTCCCTGAAAGCGCTCGTTGATGGCGCTCGCCACCCGGGATGCGGTGGTGAAGTCGGACTGGTGCAGGTTGAGCTTCAATTCGCGGCGGTTGGCCAAAACGTTCGGGATCTCGCGCTCGATGAGCGCCCCCCCCGGGACCGTCCCCGCCGTCGGGTGGTTCTTCATGGCGCTGGCCGCCTGCCCGCCGTAGGAGAAGGAGTTGGTCAGTACCGCCCCCTGCGCCACGGCGTAGACCTGGTTGTCCGCACCCTTCAAGGGGGCCATCATCAGGGTGCCGCCGGCCAAGCTCTTGGCGTCCCCCATGGAGGAGACCAGGACGTCCAGCCGGTTACCCTGCTTGGCGAAGGGGGGGAGCTGGGCCGTGACCATGACCGCCGCGATGTTCTTCACCGTGATGTCGTTGCGGTTCACGGTGATCCCCATCCGCTCCAGTGCGCCGACCAGCGACTGCACCGGGAACTTGGTCTGGTCCGAGTCGCCGGAACCGTTCAGGCCGACCACGAGGCCGTAGCCGATCAGCTGGTTTTCCCTGACGCCGTCGAACGCCGCAATGTCCTTGATGCGCGCGCCGAAGACTACCTGCGGCAGCAGCAAAAGGACCAGCAGCAGTAACATTTTCCATCGGAGATTGACTTTCACTGGTTCCACCTGAACACTCTTCGGCGCCTGTGTCGATTTCTTGACAACGTCCGCGACCTCACCCCGCAAATAATCCCGCTCTAGAACGGCCATATCTTGTCCAACGCGTTAAGAAGCCACCCCGGCTTTTGCCTGTCGCTGATGATCCCCTTGCCGGAGTAGGCGATCTTCGCGTCGGCGATGAGAGCCGAGCTGATGGTGTTGTCGGCGCTGACGTCGCGCCCGCGCACCGTACCGGTCAAAATGATGATCTGGTCCTCGTTGTTCACCTTGACGTTGCGCCTCCCCTCGATGAGGAGGTTGCCGTTGGGGATCACGTCGACCACCTTGGCCGAGATGGTCGCCTGCAGCGTCTCCTGCCGCGAGGTGGAACCGCTGCCGTCGAACTTGGAGCTGAAGCTTGCGTTCAAGAGGTCCGAGAGGTCGGCCCAGTTCTTGATCGCGGTGGTTTCCAGCCCCAGAAGCTTGGGGATGCCCGCGCTGATCGAGGAGCCGCGGCTGGTCCCGGTGGAGGCCTTCTTGCTGGCGCTCGCGTTCTCGGAGATGACCACGGTGATGATGTCGCCGCGCCGGCGCGCCTTCATGTCCTCGGCGAGCCCCGTCGAGGAGGCCTGCCACAAAGAGCCCGAGGCGTAGCTTACCTGGGGCGCCGGTATCTGCTGGTCGAAGGTCGGGGTCTGCACCTCCGCGCTCTGGTGCGCGCACGCCGCAAGCAGCAATAGCGGCAGCCCCAGGGCCGCCGCCTTTATTTGCGCTTTATTTTTCTTCCACATCTAAAAGTCCACCTTTACCGTGGCCGCGTCTACCACCCGCGCCGCGATCTCCTTTTGCGAGGAGAGGTTCTGCACCGTGATGACGTCGCCCGGGGCTCCCGCCCCCTTGGCCCGGCCGCTCGCCGTTACCCTGACCACGTCGTTCTCCGCCAGGATGGTGACCATCTGCCCGCTCTTCACCACCGGCACTTTTTCCAGATTGTCCTTTCTGACCGGGGTGTTGGCCCGCATGGTCGACTTCACCCTGAGCCCTACCGCCTCGTCCGGCTCCTTCAGGTAGCCGCCGCGCGCAAGGCTCAAGTCCCTTTTGGCGACCGAGAGATCGGAAGCTAAGAGCACCTCGCCCCGCTCCAGGGTCCTTGCCGCCACCACCATATCGGCGAGCGCCTCGACCTCGACCTGTACCGTCTGGTTGCGCTTCACCTGGTCGTCCACCCGCACCACCAGGGCGACCGACGCGTTGCCGTACCCTTCCCAGCGCTCGGGAGCCACCACCTCGAAGCTCACCTTTCCTGCGGGAAGCTTGAGATCGCCGTTGAACCCGATCTTCTTCACGGAAACCCGGGCGGCCAGAGGGGCCGCTTTCTGCATCAGGTAATCGGAGATAGCCGCGCGCACCGTAGCCTCGGTGACCAGGTTTTGCGCGGCCTGGGGGGCCGGAGCGGTCGCCGCGAACGCGGTGGCGCAAAGGGAAAGGGAGGCGGCCGCGGCCAAAAGCCGCATGGCTTTCAAAAGACGCATCAAAATTACCTCTTCAGGCCCGCTGCCTGCTGCAGCATTTCGTCGGAGGCCTGGATCGCCTTGGAGTTGATCTCGTAGGCCCTTTGCCCGACGATCATGCTGACCATCTCTTCCATGATGCTCACGTTGCTGTTCTCGAGGAACCCCTGCTCGATGGTCCCCAGGCCGTTTTGCCCGGCGGTCCCGGTGGTGGCGGCCCCGGAGGAGTCGGTCGGGAGGAAGAGGTTCTTGCCGATGGCGTTAAGGCCTGCGGGGTTAGAGAAGGAGGCGAGTTGCAGCGTCCCTACCGTGGTCGCCGCCGTCTGCCCCGCCTGCTGCACCGATACGGTACCGTCGGTCCCGACGGTGACGCGGGTGGCGTTGCTGGGGATGAGCACCTCCGGGATCACCGGCTGTCCGTCCGAGGTGACCACCCTCCCCTGCCCGTCGCGCTTCAGGGCGCCGGCGCGGGTGTAGGCGGTCGAGCCGTCGGACTGCTGCACCTGCAGGAAGCCGTCCCCCTGGATGGCGAGATCGAGCTCGTTCCCCGTGGCGATGATGTTACCCGTGGTGAAGACCTTGGTCACCGCACCCGGCCTGACACCCAGGCCCACCTGGATCCCGGTCGGGATGGTGGTGGCGTTGGTGGCGGGCGCGCCGGTGGTCTTCTCGGTCTGGTACATGAGATCCTGGAAGTCCGCGCGGCTTTTCTTGAAGCCGGTGGTCGCGGCGTTGGCCAGGTTGTGCGCTACCACGTCTATGTTGAGCTGCTGTGCCTGCATCCCGGATGCTGCGGTCCAAAGGGCCCTGATCATTTTTTTCTCCTTAACGCCGGAACCGGTTTCGGTCGGCGTTTCCGTTCCTGTCGCTTTAAATCAACATCGGGCCGCTCTCAGGCCCTACACCTTGCCCAGGTCGTTCGCCGCCCTGGCGGTCATGTCGTCGTAGCTTTTCACCGCCTTGGCGCAGGTCTCGAAGTAGCGGCTCGCCTCGATCATGCGCGCCATCTCGACCACCACCTTGACGTTTGAGCTTTCCAGGTACCCCTGCTTAACCGAGGCTTGAGTCGGGGCCGGCGCCGCCTGCGGGTTCGCCGGCACGAAGAGCCCCCCGCCGATCTTGGTCAGCTGGTAGGGCTTGGGGAAATCCACCTTGGAGAGGGTCCCCACGGTCGCGCCGTTCACCACTACCTCGCCGTTGCCGGAGACCTCCACCTTCCCGCCGCCGATGGCGATGGAGCCGCCGCTTCCCTGCACCTCGAAGCCGTCGGCGTTCACGAGGCGGCCGGCCTGGCTGCGGAAGAAGCTCCCCTGCCTGGTGTAGGCCGGGCCCTGCGGGGTGTTGACCACGAAGAAGCCGTCACCGTCCAGCGCCAGGTCGAGCGCGTTCTCCGTCCTTTGCAGGGCGCCGGGGGAGTAGTCGGTGGAGTAGCGGTCGTTACTGAAAACTGGCGCCTGCTGTGTCGGGTTTTTGACATTAGCCAGCACGCTTTCGAACTGGATCTGGTCCGCCTTGAAACCGGAGGTGTTGGAGTTGGCCAGGTTGTTGGAGATCACGTCCAGGCGCCGCTGCGCCGACAGGTTCCCGGAAAGGGCCGCATATATGCCGCTGTTCATGCTCCCCCCTAGCCCAGGCGCTTCATCTTGCCGCGCAGCCTGATGATGGCCTGGCTGTGCAGCTGCGAGATTCTTGACTCGGTGAGGTCCAGGACCGCGCCGATCTCTTTTAGGTTCAGCTCTTCGTAGTAGTAGAGCGTGACCACGATGCGCTCCTTCTCCGGCAGGGCGTCGATCGCCTCGGCCAGGCGCTCCACGGTCTGGCGCGCGATCAGCTGGCTCTGCGGGCTCTCGGTCCCCTTGTCCTCCAGGACGTCCAGAAGCCCGAAGGGAGCGCCGTCCTCGTCGTGCCAGGCGTCGTCCAGCGAGACGAAGGAGAGGAGGTGGATCTCCTCCAGGAGCCGGAAGTAGTCCTTCAGCTCCAGCCCCATGGCGAGCGCCACCTCGTCGCTGGAGGGGTTCCTCCCCAGGCGCTGCTCCAGCTGCGAGAACTCGCGCTCCAGTTTCTTGAACTTGTCCCTGAGGCTTCTGGTGAGCCAGTCCTGCGCCCTCAGCTCGTCCATTATGGTGCCGCGGATGCGCTGCTCGGCGAAGGTCTTGAACTGCACCCCGCGGGCGGGGTCGAAGCGCTCGGCCGCGGATATGAGCCCGATTACCGCAGCGCTCCTTAAGTCGTCGCGGTCCAGGTGCGGGGGAAGCGAGGAGGCGATCCGGTCCACGATGAACTTCACCAAGGGGAGGTGGGTGACCACCAGTTCGTCCCTGCTCATCGGCACCCCGCGTTGCGCCTCGTTCTCGTACGCCTTAAGAAGACAGTTCATGGTTCCTCCACAGCTTGCTAGATGCCATCGGGGCGACCGGCATGGGCACCATGTCCGCCGTCCGCTCCGCATTTATTTTCCGGGCCAGATGTTTGAAACCCGCCGAGGCCTTGGCGTCGGGATAGAGGCGGCAGAGCGCCCCCCTCCTCTTCACCGATTCCACCAGGAGTTCGTCGTGCAGGATGCAGCCTGCGTGCTCAAACGAGACTTGCAAAAAGCGTCCCGTTATTGCAGAAAGTTTGGAAAAGAGTGTCACCCCCTCCTGATTGTCGCGGCACATGTTGACCAGGAGCCGGAACTTGAAGGAGCTGTCGCGGCCGGAAAGCGCCTTGATCAGGGCGTAGGCGTCGGTGATCGAGGTCGGCTCCGGGGTCACCACCAGCATGATCTCCCGGGCGATGGAGGCGAAGCTGGTGAGGTTCGCCGCGATACCCGCGCCGGTGTCGATCAGGAAGTAGTCGAAGCGGTCCTCCAGGCGGAGCATCCCCTGCACCAGCGCCACCCGCTCCCTCGGGGAGAGCGACGAGTACTGCTGCATCTCCATCCCCGCCGGCAGCACGCTCACGCCGCCGCCGACGTCGACCACGGTCTCCTCCAGCGCGATCTCGCCAGAAAGGACCTGGCTCATCCGGTAGGGGGTCTGTCTGCCCAGCCGCAGGCAGATGTCGCCTACCCCAGGGTTGGAATCGACGATCAGCACCCTTTGTCCGGAAGCGGCGAGCGAGGCGGCGAGATTGACCACCACGGAGCTGTTGCCGACCCCGCCCTTGCCGCTGGTGACCGAGATCACCCGCAGCCCTTCGCGCACCTGCAGGAGGTCAGGAGTGGGAACCTCGCTTCTGCTGCGGCCGGCCAGCCGCCTCAAAGATTCGGCCTGATCTGTTGCCAGACATGAAACTGTCATCTTGTTGACTCCTGCACCACCAGCGCGGCGAGTTTGCGAGAGCTTGCCACCTCGATGTCCTCGGGCACCTTCTGGCCGGTGCTGAAATAGGAAAGGGGAACCTTGTGCTTCAAATAGGTGTCGACGATGCAGCCAAGGCTCCTGCTCTCGTCCAGCTTGGTGAAGAGAAGCTTCGTAATCGGCAGCGTCCCGAAGGTCGCTATGATCTCGTCGATCTCGCGGGTCCTGGTGGTGGCGGAGAGGCAGAGGTAGACGTCGATGCCGTTGTGTGCCTCCAGGTAACCCTTAAGCTCGTCCAGCCGTTCGGTATCCTTGGGGCTCCTGCCGGCGGTGTCGATCATGATCAGGTCCTTGTCGGAGTGCCTGGCGAGCGCCTTGCCGAGCTCCTGGGAGTTCCCGGCCACCTCCAGCGGCAGGTCCATGATCTTCGCGTAGGTCTTGAGCTGCTCCACCGCACCCACCCTGAAGTTGTCCATGGTCACCATGGCGACCGAGACCCGGCGGTTCAGCGCGTAGAGGGCGGCGATCTTGGCGATGGTGGTGGTCTTCCCCACCCCGGTGGGGCCTACTACCGCGACTATGCGCGGGCCGGTCTTCTTGATGCGCAGCGATCCGGAGCACTTGATCATCCCGGCCAAAGCGTCCGCCATGAGGTTTCTCAGCTCGCCGATGCCGGCGCCTCCGCGCGCGGCGGGCCTGATCGCCTCCATGAGGAGCTCGATCGCCGCGGGGCCTACGTCCTCCCCCTGCAGCTCGGCGGCAAGCGCGTCGAGGAGGAGCTCACCCTGGCTGGCACGCACGCTCTGCTTCGCCTCCCGGACCTCCTCTACCAGCGTGGTCTCCTTTACCGGCGGCAGGGACGGGACGCTCAGCACCTCGAGCTGCTGCTGCAACTGGGCCGCCATGCTCTTCGCTTGGGTGGTTTCAGAGGCGCTCCCGCCCCCGGCGAGGGGGAAGCTCACCAGCCTCGGTTCTTTTTCCTTACCCGAGACGGCGCTGTACAGGAGCTTCTTGATCTCCTCGAGCTCCTCCTTGGCGAAGGTCCTGGGGGCCGGGGTTTCGGCACCCTGCTCGGTTGCCGGCTGCATCGGCTGCAACGGCTCTCGCGGCGCCGCGGCCTCTTTTTTCGAAAGCGCTTCGAGGCGCTGCTTCAGCTCGCGCACCTCCCGCGCCAGCGGTCCCAGCATGGAGTTCTGGAACTCCTCGCGGGTGGAGAGTTCGCGCTCGGGCGGCGCCGGGGGAGCCTCCTCGCGGTATGGGTTGTGACGCGGCTGGGGCTGTCTCGGCTCCAGCGCCGCGGTCACCTCGTAGTACGGCTTGGAGAAAAAGCCAAGGAACCCCTTTTTCCGCTCCTTCTTCGAAGAGAGGATCATGGCGTCCAGCCCCATCTCCGCCTTCACCATCCGTAAAGCCTCCGACATCTCGCCTGCCTGAAAGGTTTTAACTAGCATTGAGCACCACCACGCCTAAAGATTGGATTTTTATGTTCGGCGGGATCTCGTTGTGCGAGATGACCGCCAGGTTGGGCATGTAACGTTCGGTAAGCTTCTTCACGTGGCGCCGTATGCTGGGGGACGCCATCAGCACCGGCAGGACGCCGGTGGCGTCAAACTGCTCGGCGTTTCTCCGGATGGCGGCCAGGATGCGCTGCGCCACCCCCGGCTCTATGGCCAGGTAGCTCCCTTGCTCCGAAAGCTGCACCGCGTCGGCTATGATCTCCTCCACCTCGCGGTCCATGGTGAGGACGCAGAGCGTGTCGTCCTCCCGCTTGTACTGCTCCACGATGTAGCGCCCCAGGCTCTGGCGCACGAACTCGGTGAGCATGTCCGGGTCCTTGGTCACGCCGCCGAAGTCGGCCAGCGTCTCCAGGATGGAGCGCAGGTCCCTGATGGAGACGTTTTCCTTCAAGAGGTTTTTGACCACGCGCAGCACCGTTCCCAGGGAGAGGAGCGACGGCACCAGTTCCTCCACCACCTTCGGGAGCGTGGCGGCGATGCTGTCCAGAAGCTGCTGCAGCTCCTGGCGCCCCACCAGTTCGTGGGCGTGCTTCTTGATGGTCTCGCTGATGTGGGTGGCGAGGATGGTGGTGTTGTCCACGACCGTGTAGCCGGAGACCTGAGCCCTCTCCCGCTCCTTCCCCTTGATCCACACGGCGGGAAGCCCGAATACCGGCTCGGTGGTCTTGATCCCTTCGAGCTGGCCGGTAGCGCCGCCGGAGTCCATGGCAAGGTACTGCCCGGAAAGTTCCCCCCCTCCCACCTTGGCGCCGTTGATCAGGAGGTTGTACTCGTACGGCTTCAGCTGCAGGTTGTCGTGGATATGGATGGGGGGAACGATGAACCCCATGCGGTCCGCCACCTGCTTCCTGATGGAGCGGATCCGGTCCAAAAGCTCCCCCTGCTGGCTTGCGTCCACCATGGGGACCAGGCCGTAGCCGACCTCCAACTCCAGCATGTCCAAAGGCCTGATGGAGCTGATCTGGTCCAGATCCTCGGCGCCTGCCTGGGTCTCGACGACATCCTCGATCTCCGCCTTCTTCTCCACCGCCATCTTGCTCACCAGGTAGGCGACGCCGGAGAGCAGGAAGAAGGCGAAATGCGGCAGCCCCGGGATCAGGGCGAAGACGAAAAGAACCCCGGAGGCCACCTGGAACGCCTTCGGGTAGTTGAGGAGCTGTCCCGCGATCTCGTGGCCGAAGTTGTTCTCGTCGGCCGAGCGGGTAACGATGACGCCGGCCGCGGTGGAGATGATCAGCGCCGGGACCTGGGCCACGAGCCCCTCGCCGATGGTGAGGAGCGTGTAGTTGGTGAGCGCCTGGTCCAGCGCCATCCCCTTCTGCCAGACGCCGATGATGAAGCCGCCGATGATGTTGACGAAGACGATCATGATGCCGGCTACGGCGTCCCCGCGCACGAACTTGCTGGCACCGTCCATGGAGCCGTAGAAGTCCGCCTCGCGCGCGATCTTCTTGCGCCGCTCCTTCGCCTCCTTGTCGGTCAGAAGGCCGTTGGAGAGGTCGGCGTCGATGGCCATCTGCTTGCCGGGCATGGCGTCCAGGGTGAACCTGGCGGCGACCTCGGCGACGCGCCCGGCGCCCTTGGTGATGACCACGAAGTTGATGATGACGAGGATCAGGAAGATGACGGCGCCGACCACGTAGTTGCCGCCGACCACGAACTGCCCGAAGGCCTTGATGACCCCCCCCGCCGCCTCGACCCCTTCGCTGCCGTGCAAAAGGATGAGCCGGGTGGAGGCGATGTTCAGGGCCAGCCGGAAGAGCGTGGTGACCAGCAGGATGGACGGAAACACAGAGAAGTCGAGCGGTTGGATCGTGTAGAGGCAGACCAGCAGGATGACGAGAGCGATGGTGATGTTGGCCGCGAGGAAGATGTCCAGCATGAATGCCGGTACCGGGATGATCATCAGGGACAGTATCCCGATCAGGGCCACCGCCATGTAGATGTCCGAATTTTTCTTGGGTCCTGGTAGCGCCAGGACGTCGGTCGCGCCGTTTGCCATTCGTTGCATCCTTTGCCTGTTCTGTGGAGGGGTACCTCCGGGCAAGGGACACTGTGCAACCGGTATGCCATAGGCGGGAAATGCGGAGACAAGAGTGCCGAATTGGGAAATATCCAATAAATACGGCACTTGAAGGCCCGGGGCCGCCTTTTTCCTTGAAGCGGTCCGCCATGTACCGCCGTCATTTTTGGCTACGGGCGGCAGTCAACTTTTTGACCGGAGTTTTTTTTGCGAGGGGGCGCGAGGTTAGACGTGGCGGGCGGCCAGAGAGTGCTGCGGGTCGGTCTTGTCCGAAACCTTCTCCTGGATGTAGCGGGCCAGCCCGTCCAGGTCGGCGAATACAAAAGCGTGGTTCATCCCCAAGAGCTTCAGCTCCTGGGCGAGGAAGGTGCGGTTTTGGAAGGGGATCCGGTACTTGCGGATATGCTCCTTTTCCGAGAGCTGCAGCTCCAGCGATTTCCAGGGATCCTTCAACACGGAGAAGACGCCGCTTTGGGCCTTGATGCGGGAGGCGATGACCGGCGCCGAGAAGAAGCAGGTTCCGGCTTCGAACGGGCTCGTCTTCTCGTCTATCTCGGAGAGGCCGTACATGGTGTGGGCAATGTAGAAGGCGGCACCGCCGCAATATTCCGGGTGGGAGAGCTGGTCTTTCTTGAGGTCGAGATCGGCGTAAGGGTCGGCGACGGCGAAGTACAGGGCGATGAGTGGGTTCACCGACCAGTCGAGGAGCCGGGTGGGGAGGCCGTGGTGCTGGGCTAAGGCCAGCCATTCCCATTCCGTCGCCGGCTGCACCTCCACCATGTGCCGTCCCGATTTCTTGAATTCCTGCAGCGCCTCGTACTCCCCGTAGATGTCCGCGGGCATGCGCCGGTCGCTCTTGCCGCCGCGGGCCGGGGGCTCCTTGGTCAGGCGCCCGATCTTCGGGATGAGGGAATAGAAGTCCCGGCTTTCCCCCCTGAAGAAGTTCCAGGAGCCGGGGTTGGTCTTTTTGATCAGCCTGCGGAACTCCTCGAAGGATCTGATTTCGCCTGAAATTTCCATGGCTCCCCTGGTGGCAAAGGTGAAGTCGACGGCAAACGCAGGGAAGAGTTAATCATATTTAACTTGAAAGAGCTAGGGGCTAGTCCATCCCCTCGCCCTATGGGAGAGGGTGGCCGCAGGCCGGGTGAGGGAGGTTTTCGCTTAGCCTGGCCCCCTGCCGGGTCCCCCTTCTCTTGAGCTCGTTGTCGATGCAGTTCAGCACCTCGAACTTGGCCAAGGACCAAAGGGGGGCGATCAGGTCACGCCGGTTGCCGTCGCCGGTCAGGCGCTGCACCACGATGCGCGGGTCGAGCCGCTCCAGGAAGTCGCACACGAGCCCCACGTAGCTGTCCCGATCCAAAAGCGTGACCTCCCCACCCTCGTACTGCTCGGCTAGGCGGGTGCCGCGCATGACGTGCAGCAGGTGGACCTTGACGCCGTCCACCCCTTGCCGGTTCAGGTAGTCGGCGCAGGAGAGCATCTCCTCCCGGCTCTCCCCCGGCAACCCCAGGATGACGTGGGCGCAGACCCGAATGCCGCGCTCCCGGCACCCTTCTAGCGCGCTCTCGAAGGAGGCGCGGTCGTGCCCGCGCCCTATGGCGGCGAGGGTGCGGTCCAGGTGGGACTGCAGCCCCAGCTCCAACCAGAAGTAGGTGCGCCGTGCGTAAGAGGCGAGGAGGTCGAGGGTCGCTTCAGGGAGGCAGTCGGGGCGGGTGCCGACGATGAGCCCGACAACGTCCGGGACGCTCAAAGCCTCGTCGTAAAGCGCCTTCAGCCGCTCCACCGGCGCGTAGGTGTTCGAGTAGGACTGGAAGTAGGCGATGAAGCGGGCCGCCTTGTACTTGCGGACCATCACCTCCTTGGCGTGTTCGAGCTGCTGGGCGACGCCCGCCTCCTGCAGGATGCCGTAGGAACCCGACCCCTTGCCGCCGCAGAAGATGCACCCCTGCGTCCCGACCTTCCCGTCGCGGTTGGGGCAGGTGAACCCGGCGTCGACCGACAGCCTCTGCACCTTGCAGCCGAATACCCTTTTCAGCTCATCGGAAAATGCGTTGTAGCGCGACATGAAATCTCCTCGGTGTCTCTTCTAACATATCTGCAGGGTATAGGGAAAGGGGTTGCCTCCCCAGGGCAAAGCCTGTATCTTCGACCGGTCATGCAAAAGTCTTTTTCCGATCAGGCCATCCAGCAGCTCCGCAGCGCAATCGACGATGCAAACGGCAACGAAGTCTTCTTCCTTGGGCGGACCGACGAGGCACGCATCGTCGTTGAGGTCGAGCCACTTGCGCGCGGCAACCGCGACGCGGTACCCGCCATCATGATCGCCTGCTCCTTCGGCGACGTGGTGATCCACAACCACCCCTCCGGCAACCTCACCCCCTCCCAGCCCGACATCGAGATCGCGTCCCTTTTGGGAAACCAGGGGGTCGGATTCTACATCGTCAACAACTCGGCCGACCGCTGCAACCAGGTCGTCGCCCCCTTCTCCCGCAAGGTGGTGGAATCGCTCTCCTACCCAGAGATCGAGCGTTTCTACGCGCCGGACGGGGTGCTGTCGCAGGCGCTCCCCGGCTACGAGCACCGCCCCGAGCAAACCCGGATGGCGCTGAACCTCTCCGAGGCGTTCAACGACGAGAAGGTCGCCGTGGTCGAGGCGGGGACCGGCACCGGGAAGTCGCTCGCCTATCTCCTTCCGGCGGCGCTTTGGTCGGTGCGCAACAAGGAGCGGGTGGTGGTATCCACCAACACCATCAACCTCCAGGAGCAGCTGATCCAGAAGGACATCCCCTTCCTGCAGCAGCATGCCCAGATCAAGTTCCGCGCCGTCCTGGTGAAAGGGCGCGGCAACTACCTCTGCCTCAGAAAACTCCACGTGAACGCCGCCGACGCCTCCCTCTTCAAGGACGAGACCGCGCACGAGCTTGACGCCATCGTCTCCTGGAGCAAGAAGACCGACGACGGCTGCCGCTCGGACCTGGCCTTCATACCGAAGGACGAGGTCTGGGAGGAGCTTTGCTGCGAGTCGGACCAGTGCGGCCGGGTGCGCTGCCCCGACTACGCCCGCTGCTTTTTCTACAAGGCCAGGCGCGAGGCTGCCGGCGCCGACCTCCTGGTGGTGAACCACGCGCTGCTTTTGGCCGACCTCTCCGTGCGTCAGGAAACCGGCTACGACGCGACAGCCATCCTCCCCCCGTTCCATAGGCTCATCTTCGACGAGGGACACCACCTTGAGGATGTCGCCACCAATTTCCTCTCCAGCCAGGTCTCGCGCCTGGGGCTCGTGAAGCTCCTGGGGAAACTGCAGCACCCTAAAAAGGCGCACCGCGGCATCCTGCCGCAGCTCTCTTCCCTCCTATCGTCCGCCATCCCGGATGACCAGGACGACATCTACCTGGAGATCGCCGAGGTCCTCGAGGACCGGCTGATCCCGAGGAGGGTGTCCGTACTCGACGCGGTGACCCGGGGGATGGACGTAATCGGCGACTCCCTGTTCCAAAAGCTCAAGAAGGAGGCGGGCGAACAAAAGCTGCGGGTGACCCCTGCCTTGTACGGGACGCCGCTTTGGCAGGAGGTGACCGAGCAGGTCGAGATCATGTGCCAGGCGCTCTCCGAGTACGCGCTCGCCATGCAGACCTTCCTGAAGCGGTGCGAGAAGCTCTCCGACAAGGTGCTGGAGAAGCTCGCCGGGCCGCTGACCGACCTTCGGGGGGTGAAGGGGCGGGTGGAATGCACGGTCGACGCGCTCCGCTTCTTCACGGCGCGCGAAGAAGAGCACTGCCGCTGGTTCGAGCTGAGGAAAGGCCCCCTGGTAAAGCTCTGCTGCTCGCCGCTGGAAGTGGCCGAGTCGATCAAGAAAGCGATCCTGGACCGCTTCAAGACGGTGGTGCTCACCTCGGCAACGCTCGCCGTAGGGGAAAAGTTCGACTTCCTGAAGCGCAGGACGGGGATAGAGCTCCTCCCCAAGGAGCGGGTCAGCACGCTGCTTCTCCCCTCTCCCTTCGACTACGCCCGGCAGGCGCTGGTCGGCGCCCCCTCGGACATGCCGGAGCCGACCTCGCCCCTTTTCGAAGGGAGGCTCTGCGAGCTCCTTTTGAAGGCGCTGAAGATTTCACAGGGGCGCGCCTTCGTCCTCTTCACCTCCTATGATCTGTTGATCCGGGTCTTCAACCGGCTGGCGAAGCCGCTCAAGGCTGCGGGGCTCACACCGATGCGCCAGGGAGAGACCAACCGCCACATGCTCCTGTCCAATTACCGCAGCGCGGTCAACCCGGTCCTCTTCGGCACCGATTCCTTCTGGGAGGGGGTGGACGTGCAAGGGCGGGGGCTGGAGCTGGTGGTCATCACCCGGCTTCCCTTCCGGGTTCCGACCGAGCCGATCCTGGAGGCTAGGAGCGAGCACATCGCGGCGCTGGGGGGAGATCCCTTCATGAGCTACACGGTCCCCCAGGCGGTGATCAAGTTCAAGCAGGGGTTCGGGAGGCTGATCAGGAGCAAAGAGGACCGGGGCGCCGTGCTGATCCTCGACTCGCGGGTCTTGACCAAGAACTACGGGAAGATCTTCCTGACCGCACTGCACGGAGTGGAAGTGGTGCGGGGGGAAGAGGCGATACTGTGTGAAAAGCTGGAAGGGTTCTTCGGAAAATCTTAAAGGCGGAACACAGAGGTCCCGGAGGTTCACGGAGGACACCGAGGAAAAGCAAAACTTTTTTGGGCAAAACAAAGGCTTTTGTGTTTTGCCTTCCTCAGTGCTTCCTCTGTGTACCCTCCGTGGTGAGTGCCTTTGCTTTTCCCGTAAAAACCTCTGTGACCTCCGTGAACCTCAGCGACCTCTGTGTTCCGCCGTTCAGGTTTCCGATTATGGTTGTACTCCCCGCGCGACGGTCACGGCGGCTACGGCCGAGACTTCCGCCCGCCGTAGCGCTTCGACGCAGGCGCGCATGGTGCTCCCGGTGGTGAGAACGTCATCCACCAGCAAGACCCGCTTTCCTTCCAGACGCTTCTCGTCCCGCACCGCAAAAGCCCCTTTCACGTTCGCCACCCTCTTCGTTGCGTCAAGCGTAGTCTGCGGCTCGGTCCAGCGCATACGTCGCAGATTCCCCACCTCTACCGGCAGCTTCAGTTTCTTCGCCAACACCTGCGCTATCAGCTGGGACTGGTTGTAACCCCGCTGCCTCAACCTTTTTTTGTGCAGCGGCACGGGGATGATCAGGTCCGGCGCAGCCTCGGCGCAGAACTCCGACAAAGCCGATGCGGCGAGAAGCCCCAAAGGAAGCGCCAGCTGCACGCGGCCGCCGTACTTGAACCGGTGGATCAGCTGCTGGACCGCTCCCTCCAGAAGGAGCGCGGAACGGCAGGTGTGAAAAGGGGGGTGGAGCAGGCAGGCGCCGCAGGTGTGGTCGGAGCCCTTATCGGTGGCGAAGGGGGCGCCGCATATGGTGCAGAGCGGGGTTGTCAGGAAAGTGACTTTGTCGAGGCAGTCGGCGCAGATGAAGAGTTCGCCGGCCTCGGGGATGAACGCCCGGCAGACATGGCAAAGGGGAGGAAAAAAGAGATCCAGCAGCGGGCGAAAGAACATGCTTCCTCCCTTTGAACCAGAGAAACTACCGGAAAGACAAAACCGTTGGCCACGGAGAAAATCTGAGAACTTCTGAGAAAAACGGGGATGTCCTCAGATTTTCTCCTTGCCAATGGTTTCAGGTTTTTACAGCCCCATGTCCTCGTTCACTACGAGCACCCGGATGTCGGTGTTGCGCGGCTTCTTCTCGATGATGGTGGTCACCCGGCAGATCCGCTGCGGCGAGTTGCAGTCGGAGCAGAAGCCGGTGCTGGCGCAGGGGGTGGAAAGGTTCAGGCGCTTGGCGTTGGGCGGGGCGGCAAAGGTCTTGATCCTTTGCATCGCGTCTTCCACGCCGCCGTCCACCAGCTTGTTCCGCCCTACGACCACGATCACCTTCTGCGGGCCGTAGAACATGGCGGCGGCCCTGTTGCCGTTGCCGTCGACGTTCACCAGTATCCCGGAAAGGGTCACGGCGTTGCTACCGGTGAGAAAGAGGTCGCAGGTCAGCTGCCTCTTGGTGATGGCCAGCCTTTCCTCCGGCGCGAGGTCGGGGGCTGCGTGATTCAGGATCTCCTTCCCCATTCCCTTCAGCTTGTCCGCCAACTTCAGGTCGGCTACCGACAGCGATCCGCCGAACCCGACGCTCTGCGCAGCTTGCGCCTCGTTAAGGATGTAGTGGAACACTTCCTGGCTGTCATGGCAGTAAAGGGCTTCAAAACCGTTCTTCTTCAGGTTTTCCACCGCTTTGTTGCATTTATGGCCGTAGCTCCAATCGTTCAATTCTTCGGTGTTGCTCATCGTCTACCTCCATTTATCTCGTCTTTGATACAGAAAATCGGGGGAATCCCCCCTCCCGACCTCCCCCTCCGGGGGGAGGAACAAGGCACCGCCACATCCGGTGCTCCCAGCGTCCCCTCCCCAGGAGGGGGAGGGACAGGGTGGGGGCAGTTCTCTACCGCTTCGCCACTATCTGCTGCTCGTAGGGCCAGACTTCCCCAACGTATCCGATCAGCTGCTCCATGCGCGCCTTGAAACCGAGACGCCACTCATCCTGCTCGGGGAAGTGCCGCTTCTCGCGAACGCTGTCGCAAAGCTCCTTCCCCAGGGCACGTGCCTTCTGGAACAGGGCGTCCTGATCCGGAAAGACGCGGTGGCCCGCGCCGGGGGAACCGATGCTCCCGACATTCTGCGCCCCCATGGCGTTGACGATCTTCTGCATGTACTCCAGCACTTCTTCGTCGCCCCCCCCGCCGGAGGTCTCCACCAGAGCCCCGTACTTTCCTTCCAGAGCGGTCAGGTGGATGAGCCCGTTGCAGCGATCCAGAAACGCCTTCAACTGCGCGGTGATGCTGAGGAGATAATTCGGGGTGGCCAGGATGAAGGCGTCGGCGGCGATTAGCTTCTGCTTGATCTCCTCGAATTCGTCCTTCACCGGGCAGGTGCCGACCTTGTGGCAGACGTCGCAGGCGACGCACGGTTTCACCGGCGTCTGTGCCAGCGTCACGATCTCGATGTCCGCGCCCGCCTGGACGGCTCCCGCCATTACCTCTTCCAAAAGACGCCCCGTGGTGCCGTTCATGCCCCTGGGGCTACCGTTGATTGCCAGGATCTTCATGCGTTTTCTCCGTTTTTGTCTTTAGTCTGCCAGTAGGCTCTTGCCGCCCATCTCCTGGGGCTGCTGGAGACCGAGCAGTTCCAACATGGTCGGTGCCAGGTCCGCCAGCACCCCTCGCCTTAGCTTTGCCCCCTTGCGGGAATCGTCCACCAGCACCACCGGGGCCATCTCGCAGGTGTGCGCCGTGTGCGGTCCGCCCTGCTCGTCCTTCATCATTTCGGCGTTGCCGTGGTCTGCGGTGATGAGGGCGATGCCACCCTTTTCCCGCACCTTCGCCACCAGCTTCCCGACGCATTCGTCGACCGCCTCGACCGCCTTCACCGCCGCAGGGAGGATGCCGGTGTGCCCTACCATGTCCGCGTTGGCGAAGTTGAGGATGACCACGTCGTACTTGTCTTCGTCGAGCCGCTTCAAGAGCTCTTCGGTCACGAGATAGGCGCTCATCTCGGGCTTCTGGTCGTAGGTGGCGACTTCCTTGGGCGAGGGAATCAGGGCGCGGTCCTCGCCGGGGAAGGGGTTCTCCCTGCCGCCGTTGAAGAAGAAGGTCACGTGCGCGTACTTCTCGGTCTCGGCGATCCTCAACTGGGTGAGACCGGCGTTGCTGATCACCTCGGGGAAGATGTTGACCAGTTCCTCGTTTCCGAAGGCGACCGGAAGGCCGAAGGTCTCGTCGTAGCTGGTCATGCAGACATAGCTGGCGAGATTGGGCCATTCCTCCCTTTTGAACCCGTCGAAGCCGGGATCGGTGAAGGCGCGGGTGATTTCGCGGGCGCGGTCGGAGCGGAAGTTGAAGAAGATGAAGCCGTCCCCGTCGCCGAGCCTCCCTACCGGTGCTCCTCCTTGCATGATGACGCTGGGAAGCACGAACTCGTCGTTGACCCCGTCTTGGTAGCTTTGCTCTATGGCCGCGGCGGCTGACGGGTACGGTTTCCCCACCCCCGACACCATGGCGCGATATGCCTGCTCCACGCGGTCCCAGCGGTTGTCGCGGTCCATGGCGTAGTAGCGCCCGATCACGGTGGCGATCTTGCCGAAGGAAAGGCGCGCCATCTCCGCCTCAAGCCGCTTAAGGTAATCGATGCCGCTCTGAGGAGGGGTGTCGCGGCCATCCAAAAGGCAGTGGACGAAGACCTCGCGCACCCCGGTTCGCTTCGCCATGTCGATCAGCGCATAGAGGTGGGTGTCGTGGGAGTGCACGCCGCCATCGGAGAGAAGCCCGGCCAGGTGCAGCCTGCCGCTTCCCTGCACCGCCTTTTTCATGCAGTCCAGAAGGACAGGGTTCCGGAAAAAGTCCCCGTCGTCGATGGACTTGCTGATCCGGGTCAGGTCCTGGTACACCACGCGCCCCGCGCCGATGTTGGTGTGCCCCACCTCGGAGTTCCCCATCTGGCCGGCAGGAAGGCCGACCGACATGCCGGAGCCGTCGATGGTGCCGCTGGGGTATTCGGCGGTAAGCCGGGTCATGTTCGGGGTCTTCGCCTGCGCGATGGCGTTGGACTCGGTGTCGGAATTGATCCCCCAGCCATCGAGGATCATCAAGAGCAGAGGCTTCTTAGGCATGGCTTTTCTCCCTCATTAGATTTTGTGAGACCAATTAAAAAAGGTGAAGTTGACCTCCACCCTTTTTACATAACAACACGTTAGCTACTCATGATGATACGGCTCGCCGTTAATGATGGTGAAGCCGCGGTAGATCTGTTCCAGCAGGAAGACCCTTACCATCTGGTGGGTGAGGGTCATGCGGGAAAGCGATATCGACTTGAAGGCCTGGCTGCGGAACTGGTCGGTGAAGCCATAGGCCCCTCCGATGGCGAAGACCAGATCCTGCGTTCCCTGGTCGCGGTTTTTGGAGAGGAAGGAGGCTAGCTCCGGGGAGGTCATCGCCTCCCCCCGCTCGTCCAGGAGCACCAGCCTTCCCCCTTTGGGGATCAGCTTCGCTAGGCGCTCGCATTCGCGCTCCCGCATCGCGGCGGCCTGCGCCCCTTTTTCCTCCCGGGCCTCCAGGATCTCTAGTGGTAGGTAGCGCCTGATCCTTCCGGCGTACTCCTCGATACCGCTCCTGACCCAGCTCTCCTGGGTCTTGCCGACCCAAAGGAGCTTCAGCCTCATGCCCCTTTATTCTCCCAAAGGTACTCCTCGGGGATCTCGATCTGGGGAGCCCTTTGCCAGAGTTCGTCCAGGTTGTAGATCTTGCGGACCTCTTCCAGGAAGAGATGCACGATGACGTCGCCGTAGTCGATGACCACCCAGCGTCCCTGCTCGTAACCTTCCATGTCTATCGGCCGGTCGAAGGGCTTCATCCCCTGCTTGACCGAGTCGGCCATCGCCATCACCTGACGGTCCGAGCGCCCGGTGGCAAGCACCAGGTAGTCGGCGATGCTGGAGATCTTCTTGATTTCCAGCACCTTGACGTCGAGCGCCTTCTTATCGAGAGCGAATGCCGCACACTTGATGGCACGCTCTTCGGCCGTCAAAATTTCCTTATCTTGCATCAACGTATAACCTCTGTTCCTTTATGTAGTGCTCGACGGCATCCGGAAGCAGATACCTGATCGAGCGGCCGCCTTGGACCGACAGGCGGATGTGGCTGGAAGAGATGTCCAAAAGGACCCCGTCCAGCGCGTAAACTGCGTGGCCAGAGCAGTGATTCAGCCGTTTAGCGGCCGGATCATAGCAGAACTCGCCAGCTATGGCAACAGGGAGGGCCTCGGCGAGGCTGGTGATGGTGGAACCCGGGCGCTGCACGCTGATCACGTTGCACAGGCCGAATATCGCTCCGTATTCCCTCCAGGTGGAGATGTCGTTGAAGGAGTCGGCCCCGACGATGAAGAAGAGGTCGTCGTCGGGGTACCGCCCCTTCAGCTCGCGCAGCGTGTCGATGGAGTAGGAGCGCCCGCCGCGCACCCCCTCCATGTCGGAGACCATGAAGCCCGGGTTGTCGGCCACCGCCAGGCGCACCATCTCCAGGCGGCTCGCGAAGGAGAGCTCCCCCACCAGCGGCTTGTGCGGCGGGGTCGCAGCCGGGATGAAGACGACCCGGTCCAACTGGTAGAGGTCGCGCGCCTCCTCCGCGATGCGCAGGTGGGCGTTATGGATGGGGTTGAAGGTCCCCCCCAGAATCCCCAGTCTCATCTGGCGTTTCCTTTGGTCAGGGGCGCACTTGCCCGGAGCCGTAGACGATGAACTTGGTGGTGGTCAGGTCGGTGAGCCCCATCGGCCCGAACGAGTGCAGCTTCGTGGTGGAGATGCCGATCTCCGCACCCAGGCCCAGCTGGTTTCCGTCCGAGAAGCGGGTGGAGGCGTTGACCATGACTACCCCGGAGTTCACCTCGCGGATGAAGCGCTGGGAGTTCGCGTAGTCGCCGGTGATGATGGACTCGGTGTGCAGCGAGCTGTAGCGGTTGATGTGGTCGATGGCCGCGTCCAGGCCGTCGACGACCGCCGCCGCCAGGATCAGCTCCAGGTACTCGGCGTACCAGTCCTCCTCGGTCGCCTTCGCCGCCTTGGGGGCGAACTGCCGGAAGGTCTTATCCCCGCGAAGCTCCACCTTGAGGGAGGAAAGGGCCTCGTAGATGAAGGGGACGAAGGTCTCCGCTATGTCCTTGTGGATCAGGAGTGTTTCCAGCGCGTTGCAGACGCCGGGGCGCTGGGTCTTGGCGTTGACGATGATCTCGCGCGCCATCTCGAAGTCGGCCGTGGCGTCGACGAAGATGTGGCAGACCCCCTTGTAGTGCTTGATCACCGGGATCTTGGAGTTTTCCACCACGAAGCGGATCAGGCTCTCGCCGCCGCGGGGGATGATGACGTCGATGAACTCCTCCTGCTTGAGCATCTCGGTCACCCCTTCGCGCTCCACGAACGGGATCAGCGAGAGGGCGGCGGCCGGGATGCCGTGCTTGGCGAGCTGCGCCTTCAGTATGGTGGCGATGGCGAGGTTGGAGTGGATCGCCTCGGAGCCGCCGCGCAGGACCACGGCGTTGCCGCTTTTAAGGCAAAGGGCGGCGGCGTCGGAGGTGACGTTCGGGCGCGACTCGTAGATGATGCCGATGACGCCGAGCGGGATGCGCATCTTTCCGACCATCAGGTCGTTGGGGCGCTTCCACATCCCCGTCACCTCCCCCACCGGGTCGGGGAGCTGCGCCACCTCGCGGATCGCGTCCGCCATTCCCTTCACCCGCGCCTCGTTCAGCATCAGGCGGTCCAGCATCGCGGCGGAGAGCCCCCGCTCCTGCCCGGCCTCCAGGTCCTTCTTGTTTTCCTCTATGATGTGCGGCGCGTCGTTGATGAGCGCGAGCGCCATATCCAGGAGCAGTTGATCCTTGGCGGCAGAGGAAAGCTTCGCCATGGCGAAGGACGCCTGCCGGGCCTCGGCGGCGATGCTGCGGATCTGTTCGGCGACTGACATTATGTAGTTCCTCCTTATTCTCCTGCAGGAGCACACTGCGTCCCCCCTCCCGTGAAGGGAGGGGGAGGGATCAATTACAAAAGGACGAGATTGTCCCGGTGGATGACGTCGTCGCCGTAGCGGAAACCGAGGATCCCCTCGATCTCGCTGCTTTGGTGGCCGCGGATCTTTTCCACCTCCTGGCTCGAATAATCGGTGATGCCGCGCGCGAACTCTACTCCCTCGGGGTCGAGCACTCGGACGCAGGCGCCGCGGTCGAAGCGCCCCTCGACCTGGGCGATGCCGGAAGGAAGGAGGCTCCTGCCGTGCCGGGAGAGGACGTCGCGCGCCCCCGCGTCGACGACGATGGAGCCGGCGGGCTTGATGGTGAATGCGATCCAGTGTTTGCGCCTATTCAGCGACTCGCCGGCCGGCAGGAACAGGGTGCCAAGGAGCTCCCCCTTCATCACGCGCGAGAGCGTACGCTCCCCACGCCCGGCGAAGATGATGGCCGCCACCCCGGACTTGACCACCTTCTTGGCCGCGGCGAGCTTCGTGGCCATGCCGCCGGTGCCGACGTTTGTGCCGCTGCCGCCGGCGCCGCGCTCAAGCTCCCGGGTTACCGCGCCCACCTGGTGGATCAGGGTGGCGTTCGGGTCGGTGCGCGGGTCGGCGGTGTAGAGGCCGTCGATGTCGGTCATGATCAAAAGGAGCTGCGCCTCGACCAGGTTGGTCACCAGCGCCGAAAGGTTGTCGTTGTCGCCGAACTTTAGCTCGTCGACCACGACGGTGTCGTTTTCGTTGATGACCGGGATGATGCCGCAGGCTAAAAGGGTGTCCAGGGTCCCGCGGGCGTTCTGGAAGCGGCGCCTGTTGGCCAGGTCGTCGCGCGTCAAAAGTATCTGGGCCACCTTGAGCTCGTAGGAAGAGAAGGCCTCCTCGTACGCCCGCATCAACCGGGACTGCCCCACCGCGGCGGCGGCCTGCTTCTGGGGAAGGGTCCTCGGGCGGTCCGGGAGCCCCAGCGCCTGGCGCCCTGCCGCCACGGCCCCGGAGGAGACGATCACCACCTCGGTCCCCTGCCCGCTCAACTCCGCAACCTGCGCCGCGAGCCCGTCCAGAAAGCGCGGGTCGACCCCGCCGTTTTCGCCGGTCAGGACGCCGGATCCGATCTTCACCACGACCCGTTTTACCTTTTTAAGCAGTTCCTTGCGCATCAGAACACCATCTAGTTGGTTTAATAAAAGAAAGGGATACTAACATGATTCCTTGACCATGGCAATTCAGTTGACCTTGCTGTCATAGCTCAAATCAATTGACAAAGAGAGGGTGGGCCCTTAGACTGTGCCGAAATTTTGAGGTGACCTGTTGTTTAACAAAGAGCTCTGGAAAAAAAGGATTTACAGCATACTCTCGCTGGACAGCCATCCGGGGCACATTGCAGCCGGCTTTGCAGTCGGCGTATTCATCAGCTTTACCCCCTTCTTCGGTCTGCACACTCCCCTGGCCATCGCGGCCGCCTTCATCTTCAGGCTCAACAAACTCACCTGCGTCACCGGCGCCTGGGTCAACACCCCGATCACCATCGTCCCGATACTAGGCGTGAGCTACAAGCTCGGCGCGTTCCTGACCGGCGCTCGCAGCACCGAGTTCAAGATCTCAGGGCTGGAATGGCACAACCTGGAGCGTTACGCCAAATCCCTCATCCTGGGCTCTTCCCTGATCGGCTTCATATGCGCCGTCATCGCTTACTTCCTTTGCTATTACCTGGTGCTCCGCTTCCGCTCAAAGGACGCGGCCCAGGTCGAGATCGCCAAGGAGATGGCGGAGGTCGGGGAAGAACTGGATTAATCCCGCGTAAAAAAAATCGGGAGCGGTTTCTCAACCGCTCCCGAAGTCACTTCGTTATCTGTTTCCCTTTTACTTCCCAAGAAACGGCGAGAATATCATGTAGCTTACAAAGCCGACGCTTGCCGAGGCTGGTATGGTGATGACCCAGGCCGTGACGATGCGGGAGGCGACACCCCAGTTGACGGCGGAGAGCCTCTTGGAGAGCCCCACCCCCAGGATGGACGAGGTGATCACGTGGGTGGTCGAGGTGGGAAGCCCCATGGCGGAAGCGCCCAGGATAACCCCCGCCGAAGCGGTCTCGACGCAGAAGCCGTGCACCGGCTGCAGCTTGACGAAATCGTGCCCCACCGTCTTGATGATCCTCCAGCCGCCCGCCGCGGTGCCAAGCCCCATGGCAACGGCACAGGAAAGCTTCACCCAATTGGGAACCTCGAAGGTCGCGAGGCTGCCGTAGCTGACCAGCGCCATGGTAATGACCCCCATGGACTTCTGCGCGTCGGCAGTGCCGTGGGAGAAGGCCATTACGGCCGCGGAGAGGATCTGCAGCTTGCGGAACACCTTGTTGAGCGTGTAGGGTGCCTTGTTCCTGAAGGTCCACATCATGATGACCATGAAGAGAAAACCGAAGAAGGCGCCGACGACCGGGGAGAGAATCAGCACGGTGATGATCTTCTTCAACCCCGCCCAGTGCAGCGCGGAGGTGCCGGCATGCGCCACGACCGAACCCGCCAGCCCGCCGATGATGGCGTGCGAGGAGGAGGAGGGAAGACCGTAGTACCAGGTGATCAGGTTCCAGATGATCGCCCCCAGGATCCCGGCCAGCACCACCACCTGGGTGATATTGTTGGCGTCCACGATCCCCTTCCCTATGGTCGCGGCCACCTTGGTCGAGATCATGGCCCCGACGAAGTTGAGGCCGGCAGCCATGAAGATGGCGGTCCTGACCGTGAGGGCGCGGGTGGAAACGCAGGTGGCGATGGCGTTGGCCGTATCGTGGAAGCCGTTTATGTAGTCGAACAAAAGCGCCGCGGCTATTACCGCAACCAGCAAGACTAATGTGACCTCAGGCATTTTTTACCACCACGCTTTCCAGGATGTTGGCTGCGTCCTCGCATTTGTCCGTCGCGGTTTCCAGGGTCTCGTAGATCTCTTTCCACTTGATGAGCTGGATCGGGTCCTTCTCCTGGGCGAAGAGGCGGCTGATCGCCTCGCGGCAGACGCGGTCCGCTTCGTTCTCCAAGGCGTTGACCTCGATGCAGTAGGCGCTGATCGGCTCCAGCTTCCCGCCCAGGAGCGCCACCGTCTTGTCGATGGTCTGGCAGGACTTGAGGATGAGGAAGGCGAGTTCCTTGGATTCGGGGGTCGGCTTCTCCACGTTGTACATGACGAAGCGCTGCGCCGAGGCGTCGATCAGGTCGAGGATGTCGTCCAGCGCCGAGGAGAGGGCGTAGATGTCTTCCCGGTCGAAGGGGGTGATGAAGCTCTTGTTCAGCTTTTTGATGATGTCGTGGGTGATGGTGTCGCCCTTGTGCTCAATCTCTTTGATCTTGCGCTGGCTCGCCACCGGGTCGTCGAAGTTGTCCAGCATGTCCTTCAAGAGTTGCGCACCCTCGATGATGTTGTGAGACATGTCCCTGAACATGGCGAAAAACTTCTCTTCCTTCGGTATCAACCCAAACATTTCGTCCCTCCAAGTAGCGGCCTGCAGCCGATTGTGTTCAAAACTGTGCACATGTAACATATTTGTAACAAATGTTAAACAATGAAATATGTAATGCACCTCGTCTAATTAACTTATCTCCGTTTACCTCTTGATTTCTGCGCCGGTTTCGCTTATCGTGCCGGATCGTTTATCGACAGGGAGTTAGACGCATGAACCCTCTACATGCCGCAGTACTGGGAACGCTGCAGGGACTGACCGAAGTCCTCCCCATCAGCAGCTCGGCCCATCTCATCTTGATCCCGAAATTCCTGAACTGGCCCGAGTCGGGACTCACCTTCGACGTTGCGCTCCATATCGGAACCTTCCTCGCCTTGGCCCTCTACTTCTGGCGCGACATTCTCGAGCTGACCGGCAACTTCGTAGCTGCCTGCCGCAGCGGGCTCAACACCCCGGCGCGGCGGCTTCCTTTTTACATCATTGCGGCCACCATACCCGCTGCCATAGCGGGAAAGATGCTGGAGGGGCCGATAGACGAGATGTTCCGCAAAAGCCCGGCGACGATAGCGGCGCTCCTCGTTTTTTTCGGCCTTCTGCTCGCTTTCGCCGACACCGCCGGCGCCAAGCGCTGGAGGGTGGACCGGCTCACCCTGAAGTGCGCCCTGGTGATCGGGCTGGCCCAATGCCTGGCACTGCTGCCGGGGGTCTCCCGCTCCGGGATCACCATCACCGCTGCCCTGCTTCTGGGCTTTCACCGCGAGTCCGCGGCCCGCTTCTCCTTCCTCATCTCCCTTCCCATCGTAGCCGGCGCCGCCCTTTTGAAGGTGGGGCACCTGGTGCAGACGGGAATCCCCGCCGGCGAAGAGCTCCCGCTTCTGATCGGCATCTCCACCTCCGCCGTGTTCGGCTTTTTGAGCGTCGCTTTCCTGCTGAAGCTGGTGCAGCGCGACTCCCTCTACCCCTTCGTCTGGTACCGCATCATCGCCGGCGGCGGCGCCCTCGCCCTGATCTTCTTCCCTATCTTCTAGTTTTTGCTGCGTCTGGCAAACTCCCCCTCTTCGGTTATGATTGACCTTTGTTTTTTCCGCCAGGCACCCGGCGGGGGAGGTCATATGAGCGGCGGAATCAAGTGCTGGCCCGAGAAAGAGCGACCTCGGGAGAAACTCATGCAGCATGGAGTGTCGTTTCTCTCCGAGGCGGAACTCCTCGCCTTGATCCTGAAAAGCGGCGACGCAGCCAGCAGACGCAGCGCCCTCGATTTGGGGCGCGAGCTGATGCTCCAGTTTGGCTCGCTGAGCCTTTTAGCCGACGCCTCCTGCAGCGAGCTCCAGAAGGTGAAAGGGATCGGCCCCGCCAAGGCCACCTGCATCCTCGCGGCGCTCGACCTCGCACGGCGCATCAAGGAAAGAGACCGCCGCCCCATCGAGTCACTCACCCGCTTCACCTCCGCTTCCCAAGTCTTCGAGCACCTGAACCCGGAATTCAGAGACAGGCACAAGGAGCAGTTCATGGCGCTGCTTCTGGACGGCAAGAACCGCATCATCTCCCGCGCCCAGATCTCTGAGGGGTCGCTGAACCAGAGCATCGTCCACCCCCGGGAAGTCTTCAACGTCGCGGTACGCAACTCAGCCGCCGCGATGATCCTCTTGCACAACCATCCCACCGGAGACCCGGCCCCAAGCCCCGAAGACATGGAAGTGACCCGCCGCCTGTGCGAGGCGGGACAGCTCTTGGGGATCAGGGTGCTGGACCACATCATCATCGGCGAAAACGAGTTCTACAGCTTTGCGGAACACGGCCGGCTGTGACAGCCGAAACCCTCGCCATAATCCAAGGGATTTACTTCCTGCTCACCGGGGTCTGGCCGCTTTTCAGCATCGACACCTTCATGGCCGTGACCGGACCGAAGACCGACCTTTGGCTCGTCAAGACGCGTCATCTCCCCCATCTACCTGGCCGACGCCGCGGCGGAAGCGGTGCTCATCGTCTGCTGGTTCGTCGTATATTTCCTCAAAACAGCCTGAAAGGAGGTTCACATGCGCAAGACCATCATCTCACGCGAGTCCCGGGAGGAACCCAGGGGCGGCACCAAGTGGCTCGACTTAGGTAACATAGCCAGCGTTGAAATCAGCTCCGAGGACCCGGCACAGCCGATAGACGCAGCGCTCAAGCCGGTCGGGGCACCGGGGTGGCGTGCGGCGGGACCGGGCCCCCAGATGATCCGGATTCTTTTCGATCAGCCGCAGCGTCTCTCCCGCATCTACCTCCTGATCAACGAGGAGCAGCTGTCTAGAACGCAGGAGTTCGTGCTCCGCTGGTCCCCGGACGGCAAAAGCTTCCGCGAGATCGTGCGGCAGCAGTTCACCTTCTCCCCTCCCGGCACCACCGTCGAGCAGGAGGAATTCACGATGGAGTTGGCAGGGGTTACGGTGCTGGAGTTGGAGATCATGCCGGACATCTCGGGATCGGCGGCCCGCGCCTCCTTGGGGCGGCTTCTGCTGGCCTGAAAAGTCCTGGGTCCGACAAAGGAGGCGCTCATGCAGGAAACGGCGGATGTGCTGGTGATCGGGACGGGGACGGCGGGTTTCACCCTCGCGCTTGCCTGCCGCAAGGGTGGCCGGCAGGTCGCGGTGGTGGACGACAAGCCCTACGGCGGCACCTGCGGGAGGAACGGCTGCGAACCGGAGAAGTACCTGATGCAGGCGGCGCAGGTGGTGCATCTGACACGGCAGATGTCGGGGCAGGGAATCACCGTTCCGGCCGCCATGGACTGGCCCGCGCTCATCCGTTCCAAATCCGCGTTCAGCAACGGCGTGCCGGAGCGGACCGAGCTGGCTTTCCAGCAGGCGGGGATCAAGATGTACTTCGGCACCGCCCGCTTCCTCTCCCCCGAAACGGTCGCCATCGGCAGCGAGACCACCGTCCGCGCCGAAACCATCGTCATCGCCACCGGCGCCCGCCCCGCCCCCCTCGACTTCCCCGGTGCCGGCCTGGTGGTGGAAACCAGCGATTTCATGGAGATGAAGAACCTGCCGCGCCGCGTCCTGTTCATCGGCGGCGGCTGCCTCGCGCTCAGCTTCGGTCACGTGGCGCGCGCGGCTGGGGCCGACGTCACCATCCTGCAGCGCGGCGAGCGGGTATTGAAGAATTTCGACCTGGAAATGGCGCAACTGGCGGCGAAGGCGGCCCGGGCCAGAGGTATCAACATAGTGACGGGAATAACCGCCGCCATGGCCGAGAAGGTCCAGGGGGCTTTCATGACCTACGGCAAGGGGGGATGCACCGAGGCCTTTCCCAGCGACCTCATCGTCAACACATCGGGACGCATACCCGATCTCGACCCGGTTGACCCGGAGGCGGGCGCTGTGGCCAGGAGCGCAGGCGGGGTGACGGTGAACGAGTTCCTGCAGAGCGTCAGCAACCCGCGCGTCTGGGCCATAGGCGACGCCTGCGACTCCCCATATCTGCTGTCGACCGTCGCGGACATGGAGGCGGAAGTCGCCGCGGACAACATCCTGAACGGCAACCGGCGGCGCCCCGACTACCAGGGGGTCCCCAGCATGGCGCAGGCGCAGCCTCCCCTCTCCTTCGTAGGCCTCACCGAGGCACAGGCGAGGCAGTCGGGAAAGAAGTTCCGGATCAACAGGGGCTCCACCGATTCCTGGCCCTCGTCGCGCCGCATCGGTCAGCAGGGGGGCTTTTACAAGGTGCTCATCGAGGAAGAGACGGGAAAGATCCTGGGGGCGCACCTTTTGGGGCAAAACGCAGGCGAGACCATAAACATCTTCGCGCTGGCCCTCAAGTTCGGGATCAGCAACAGGGAATTGCGCCAGGTGCTCTGGACCTACCCCACCTTCATCTCAGACGTGAAAGACATGATCGAGTGAAAAGCCCGGCTGGAAAAAGAATGCGGACAAAAAAAGCGCCGAGACGAAAGGAGGGCTCCATCATCGGCGCAAAGTAGGTTTTGTTTTGTGCTGCTGTCCTTACTATTACAAGAGCGGTGCCAACTTCGACAGAGACGTCATTTTCGTCTAACATACCGGAACTATACGAAAAAGCTGCAGCTCCTTCCTGACTCCCCGACGCCGAGCAAAACCCTTGAATGAACAGCTGGCTAACAAACCCGGGCAGATTCCCTGAAAAAGTCGCGTTGAAACAGGCAGTTTCAACCATTCAACACGCAGTTCAAATTTTGCACAGCTACTTCTGCACCCAGCGGTCGTTCGGCAGCTGCACCCACCACCCGGGGTGGGCGGCCTCCCTCTTGGTCTCGGCGAAGGTGGCCGCGGCACGTCCCAGCACCTGGTTCAGCGCTTCCTTCGTCTCCTTTTGTTTTTGCAGCTTCAATATCGCCTTGGCCATGCTCATCACCACAGTCTTCCGGCTCTGGTTCTCCGCAGCCAGGAGGCTCTCGTCCTGCGGCGCCAGCTTCGCCTTTGCCGACGGCGGCGCGACCACCAGCCCCTGCTTCGAGATCCCTATGGCGCCACTGTTGAAAAGCGCGGTAAGCCTGGGGAGCCTGCTGCTCATCTCGTCATAGGCCTTCAACACTTCCGGCATGCTGGAGAGCTCCACGGCAAGGGCATCGGCATCGGCATCCGTATCGGCCGCCCACGCCTGCGCTACCAGCGACAGGGATGGCACCCGGTCGAAGAGCCGGCTCTGAGGCTTTTGCTGTTCCAGCGGCACAGGTGTTGGCGGAGCGCTCTCTCCTGCCGGTTTCTCGCCTGGTTTCAACAGCATGTCGTCCAGCGACTTGTACGCCTCCTTGGCCGCCTTCTCTGGGAAATAGACGTTGACGGTGATCACGGCGCAGGCGCTGAAAAGGAAACAGGCCAGGGCCAAAAGCGATGTAAGCAGTCTGCCTTTCATGAGATACCTCCGTTTTTTTATTTACTTCCGGTTACGTTCACTACTCACTCCTCCCACTTGAACTCGGGCGCCGGTTCCTGCTGCGGCTTCTTCGCCGGGGCCTCTCCGCCGGTGGCCGGCACGCCGCGCACCGCCGCCTCCTTTATCGACTCCAGCAGGTGGTCCAGGGCGATCCGGTTCTGCGTCGGGGCGATGTTGACGTTCAGGTCCTTGATCCCGAGGGCGTTGGTGTTCAGGATCTGCAGCGCGTTGAAGGTAAGCTCCCCCCGCTCCAGCGTCGCCTTGATCTCCGCCTTGTCGTAGGCGCGGTCGCTGCTCAGGAAGAAGCCTGAGAGCTTCTGCTTGGCCAGGCGCTGCAGAAACTGCTTGCTCACCAGCATCTTTTCGCCCCCCCCTTCGCGGGCCCAGAGGTCGACGAAACCAGTCAGGCGCTTTTGGTCTCCCCCGATGCCGTGCATGCTGATAACGCCGTCCACGCGTCCGGAGATGTACCCTTCCAGGTTGGGGAGGCTCCTGCACAGGGCCTTCATGCTGAGACCGTTGACCAGGAGGTCGCCGCGGTAGGTTGCCTCGCCGGCAAATAGAAGATGGCCTCTCCCCAACACAGTCCCGTCGTAAAGGGTAGTACGCAGGGAGGTGATCTCCGTGAGCCCGTTTTGCGCACGAAGCTGCGCGCTCAGCTTCCCGGTCTGGACGGAGCCGAAGCCGATCTTCTCCACGGTGACCAGGTCTCCCCCCGGCGGGGTTGCGCGCAGTTGCGCCAGGACGCGGGGATAGTTCTCCCGGCTGAACTCTCCGGCGGCACGCGGCGCGGCACTCCCCTTCCCCCCGAAGTCCAGAGATAGTGGAACCCTTCCGTTCAGGTCCGCCACCAGGAATTTCTGGGCTGGCGCCTCCACCCTTCCGCCTCTCACCGTCACGCCGCAGTTGAGAACCTTGCGTCCTTCACGCAGCTCTATCCTCCCCTCCGCCGCCACACTCCCCTTCACCGTAGCTTCCTGGATCAGCGGGGGGGCGAGGTTGATGAGCGATTCCACCAGGTCGTTCAACGAGGTCTCCGGCAGGGCGAGCAGCAAGGTCCCGCGCCGCTTGTCCGACAGCGCGTCCGCTATCTCCCCCCGCGCGGTGAGGGTAACGCCCCGACCCGGCATGACGGTGCCCTCGTCGATGGTCAGGGTTCCTCCGGAGAGGCGCCCCTTGACCGAGGCGGCTGCACCCGACACGAGGGTCTTGCCCGTGGCGTTGACGAGGGCGATGTCCCGCCCCCTGGCGTCGAAGCGACAGGAGAGACCGCTTTTCCAGGCATTGGTCCCTTCCAGTTTCAACTCCACGCTACCGGCGCTGGGGCGGGTGCCGGCTTCGCCGGCGGCAAGGCGCGAAATCTCCTTCGCGGCGGCGCCGGTTATGCTGACGTTGAAGCTGGATGGCGCTCCCGGTGCAAAGGGGCGAAAGGCCGCCTTTCCAGCCACCTTCCCCCCCAGCAGTTGCCCGTGCAGTTCGGCCCTTCCACCCTGTCTCGCAAAAGTGGCATGCAGGACGGGGGCGGCCATCGCCGCGTTGCGCCAGGAGAGTGCGCGGGAGGCAAGATCGGCGCTTCCTTCCAGCCATTTTTCCTTCCCTTCGCCGACGAGGCTCCCCCTTACCCTCCCTGCGATGCCGGAGAGCTGGAAGTTGCCTTGTCCAAGCGCCCCCCCTTCCAGGTCGAGGCGCAGCGGACGGCGGGTAAGCTGCCCGGTCACTGCCGCGGCCGGGAGTTCTCCGCTCAGGCTCGTGGCGGAGAAGCGGGTTTCCCCCCAGGAGGCCTGTAGCCCGTTCAAGTAGAGGTAGCGGTCCGCCACATGGTAGGCGAAAAGCGCGTCGCCGCTCTTCCCCTGGAAGGAGAATGCGGCGAGACGGGCGTCCCCGTGGACCTGCAGTTTCTCTCCACGCTTTTTCACCGTGGCCGTCGCCGTCCCAGCCTTCACGCCGATGCTGTCCTTCCCCTGCTTCCCCTTAAGGTTGGCGACTGTGACCCGGGCCGAGGCGTTGAGCTCCTGCGCCCCCTTAGCAGCTAACCGGACGCTGCCGGTGCCGGTTCCGGAGAAGGCCTCCATGCCGTAGCGGGAGAGCCACGGGTTGAGCCGCTCCGGCTCCCTGGTCGTAAAGGCGAGGTCGGCCCGTAGCGGCTCGGAGCTCCCCACGTCGTAAGCAGCGCTCCCCGACACGGCTACCCCCATGACCCGCGCAGATAGCGCCTCGCTCCTGGCGCGAAGAGGCTTCAGCCCAGCGGAGAGGGTGAGCTCCACCGGGAGCTCCAGCGCCTGGACCAGCGCCTTCGGCTCAGGACGAGGGAGGGAGAATTTGCCGCGCGCGGACACGGTCGCACCGCGTCGGGAGAGGGCGAGGTCTCCGGCCACCCCCGCCGCGATCAGGTCGTTTTCTCGAGCCAGCAAGCCGTCCCGCAGTTGCAGGTTCCCCACCACGCTCTCGATACCCGCCCTGCCGTTTCCTTCCAGGCGCAACGACTCGCAGCGGAGCCTGCCGCCGAAGTTGAGGTCATGGCGCGATTCCTCCGGCAGCAGCACGTTTATCAGCGCGAGGTCCACGGCGTCCATGGAAACAAGGAGGTCGAACACCCGTTCCTTCTTCACGCCGGTGACGGTTCCCCCTGCCTGCAGCCGCGCCATCTTGTCTATGGTGAGCGTCGCTTCGTCCAGATGGGCGGTGTCCTCGGAGAGGTTGTAGACGCCGTTGAACTGCAACAGACCGGCGATGGGATAGTCGCCCCGGGCGGCGGGGATCAAGACCTTGCGGAAGGAGAAGCTCCCGGTGCTTTTCAGCTCGCCCTTCGCCAGGACCGCACTCGCCTGCAGCGCCCCTTGGGCATCCTGGAAAGGCTCGGGATCCTTGAGTTTGAAGAGGGACGCCAGGTTTTTTAGGGAGATGGAGGGCGCCTTCAGGGAGAGGTCGACAGCGGCGTCCGCACCCGGGCGGGCCGTCCCCGTAAGCAGATAGCGGTTACGGGCGCCGTCCTCGAAGGCGAGTTCCACTTGTGCGCTGCGCGATCCGCCGCTAGCCAGGTTGAAGACCTGCAGGTTGATTCCATGCACCCCCTCCCCCTGGATGGTGATGCTGCTGTTTTTCACCAAGAGCTTCCCGATCACCGTTTCCGGGGCGGCTTTCCCCGCGGGCCTCCGGGCCGCTAGCCGGCGCCGGATCCCGGTGAAGTTCCAGGTGCCGCGGGCACCTTTTTCCAGTGCGAGCTTCCCCCCCTCGATGTCGATCAGCTCGAAGCGCTGCCGCCCCCGCAAGAGCTGGATCCACCGCGGGGCAATGACCACCCGGTCCGCCGAGAAGAGTTCACCGGAAGCAAACCCCGCTGGGTTCTTCAGGCGCACCCCCTTCAGGATGAGTGTCCTGCCGGAAAGGCCGATCTCCTTGACGGTGAATTCCTGCTGCAGCCGGTCGGTAACCAGGCGGGAGAGCTGGGAAGCGGGGTACGAAGTGGCGAGGTAAATCCGGAAGGCGACGAGGCAAAGCAGCACGAGGCCCAATGCCGATGCAGCAACGAGAGAGGCGATGGTGGCGTTTTTTTTGAGGTCCTTCTCTTTCTTCTCGGGTTCGCTCATGGTTCGGTTCCTTTGCAGCGAGAACTGTACCCTGAATGGCCGTTATTACAAGGGAAAACGGGAGTGGCAAAAAGGGAGGGGGTCAAGGGGGAGTAAAAAAAGAAGGCACCCGATCTCCCGGATGCCCCCTCGTTTTTTGCTATTCAAAGGTTCCTGCTTATGCCGGCAGCACCGGAAGTTCCAGGCCTGCCATCTTCTGCACCATGCGCACGACCTGGCAGCTGTAGCCGAACTCGTTGTCGTACCAGACGTAGAGGACGCAGCGGTTGCCCTGGACGATGGTGGCCAGAGAGTCGACCACGCCGGCGTGGCGCGAACCGACCATGTCGCTGGAAACGACGTCCGGGGAATTGGTGTAGTCGATCTGGTTCTGCAGCGGCGAGTCGAGCGACATGGCGCGCAGGTAGCCGTTCAACGTCGCGACGTCGGTTTCCGACTTGAGCTGCAGGTTCAGGATCGCCAGCGAGACGTTCGGGGTCGGCACGCGGATGGCGTTGCCGGTCAGCTTCCCGGTCAGCTCCGGAAGCACCTTGGCGACGGCCTTGGCGGCGCCGGTCTCGGTGATGACCATGTTCAAGGGGGCGCTCCGCCCGCGGCGGTCCGCCTTGTGGTAGTTGTCGATCAGGTTTTGGTCGTTGGTGTAGGAGTGGCAGGTTTCCACGTGGCCACTCACGATCCCGAAGTTGTCGCTCACTGCCTTGAGAACCGGCACGATGGCGTTGGTGGTGCAGCTCGCCGCTGAGAAGATGCTCTCGGTGGAGGTGATCAGTTCGTTGTTGACGCCGAAGACGACGTTGGGGATGTCACCTTTGCCCGGTGCGGTGAGCACGACCTGGGAGACGCCCGACGCCTTCAGATGACGCCCCAGCCCTTCGCGGTCGCGCCACTTGCCGGTGTTGTCGATCACGATCGCATTATGAATGCCGTACTGTGCGTAGTCTACGTTCTCCGGCGCGTCGGCGTAGATGATGCGGATCATGTTGCCGTTGGCGATGATCGCGTTTTCTTCCTCGTCGATGGTGATGATCCCGTTGAAGGGTCCGTGCACCGAGTCGCGGCGCAGAAGGCTTGCCCTTTTCACCAGGTCGTCCGGGCCGCCCTTGCGGACCACGGCCGCGCGCAGCCTGAGCTTCTCGCCGGAGCCGGACTTCTCGACCAGGATGCGGGCCACAAGGCGACCGATGCGGCCGAAGCCGTACAGCACGATGTCCTGCGGCTCGTCCAAAAGCGGTGTGCGGCCGGTATTGACGGAGGCAAGTTCGCGGCTCAGGAAGTCGGTGACCGAGCCCCCCTGCTGCGACTGGTAGCGGACCGCCAGCCTGCCCAGGTCGATGCGGGCCGGAGCGAGGTCCATCTTGCCGATGGCTTCCAGAATGGGAAATGTCTCCTGCACGGTCAGCTCGCCGTCGAGGATCAGGCGGGCGAACCGGTGCGCCTTGAGGATGTCGATGGTCGGGATGTTGACCAGCGACTTGCCGTACACGGTGGTCACGATGTTGTGGTCACGGTACAGGCGACCGATGATGGGGAGCATCTGTTCCGCGAGCTCCTCGTGCCCCTGCCACTCCTTCAAATACGCTTCCTGTTTCTTCATGATCATAGATTCGTTCCCTTCTCAGAAAATAACGCCTGTTCTTTGAGTTAAAGTGCAGCGCAAACTTTTTGTGTCTCAGGAAAATGGAGGCAGTATCTAGGTTTCCCAGTGAGCTTGTGTAGCCTCGGCAAATTTTATTCAACAACAGAAAAAAATTGCAGTTAATCCGGCGTAAACCCCAGCATCCTACTGCATTTGCGTGCTGTAAACAATTATTACTTCTAGGCAGAAGTTAAATAGTGTTTTTGTTAATTATTCAGAACAAATAAAATGACCGTCTTCCGAAGTGGATCCGGCAGGCCCCAACGTCAAAGTTTTGCACCGGCGCCCGCTGTCGTGCTATGCTTCGCAGCTGCCGGCTCGCCGGAACCCGAACAGGGTATTTACAGCACGGAATAATCCCCGGCAGCCCACCTGGTTCCCAGGTTCTGCTTCAGGATGAAACCGCTGCGAAGAAGGGCCGCCATGAGAACCATTGTCCTGCTTGTCTTATCTAACGTGTTCATGACCTTCGCCTGGTACGCCCACCTGAAGGACCTGCGCAGCGCGCCGGTCTACGTGGCGATCCTCGCCAGTTGGGGCATTGCCCTTTTCGAGTACATGCTGCAGGTCCCGGCGAACCGCGCCGGATACGGCACCTTTAGCCTGGGGCAATTAAAAATAATGCAGGAAATTATCACCCTTTCGGTCTTCGCCCCCTTTGCCGTCTTCTACATGGGGCAACCGCTCAAGCTCGACTACCTCTGGGCGGGTTGCTGCATGGCGGGCGCAGTCTTCTTCATATTCCGGGGCTGACAGGGAGGGCGAAAGATAGCGCCCAGAGCCGGTCGTGGCGTATCAGATAGTCCATCAAAATCAGGAGGATTGGATATGATCAGCGTAGTAGCTTCGATAACGGTGAAAGAGGGTAAGCGTGAAGAGTTCCTGGAGATCTTCCACGGGAACGTCCCCAAGGTCAGCAACGAGGAAGGGTGCGTCGAATATTTTCCCGCCATCGACGCCGACTCCGGAATCGGGGTGCAAGCGCTCGACCCTCAGGTCGTGACGGTGATGGAAAAATGGCAAAACATGGAGGCGCTGCACCGGCATCTGGAGTCGGCGCACATGCTGGAGTATCGGGAAAGGGTGAAGGATCTGGTGGAGGGAGTGTCACTCAAGGTGCTGCGGCAGGTCTGACGGCAACCAGGCGGAGAGGCGCGATGACGACAAGCTACAAAGGGCTGCGGTTGGTCTCCATCATGGAGGGGATGAAGGGGATCACCGTGCTGGCGGCTGGATGCGGCGTGCTCACGCTGATCCACAAAGACCTGCACGAGATGGCCGTGCAACTGGTCGAGGTCCTGCACCTGAACCCGGCAAGGCACTACCCCTCCATCTTCATCGACACTGCGAACCGCATCACCGAACCGCAACTTTGGCTCCTCGCCCTGTCGGCGCTTGCCTACTCGGCGGTACGCCTGGCAGAGGCTTACGGGCTGTGGAAAGAGCGCCCCTGGGCGGAATGGCTGGGCTTTTTGTCGGGGGGTATCTACCTTCCCGTCGAGGTCGTCGAAATCTGGCGCAAGCCCGTCTGGCCCCGCATAGCTGTCTTCATCGTCAACATCGCCGTCGTAGGCTACCTCGCCGTGATGCTCAAGCGCCGCAAGGGACGCCCCTACCCCAGGTAAGGCTTGAGCGCCTCCAGCGACCTCTCCAAATCCTTCATGCTGTGCGCCTCTATGGTGTAGGCCGCGTCGGAGGCGTAGCGCTCCATCAGGTCGAAAAACTGCTTGAAGTCGATCCCGCCTTCGCCCGGCGGGGCATGATCGTCGCGGGTGCCGCCGTTGTCGTGGATATGCACCTCGGCAATCCTTCCCCCCAGCGCCTCGAACCACTCGGCCATCCCTACCTTTTTGAACAGGTTCCAGTGCCCGACGTCGAAGCAGTGCCCGAAGCGCGGGTGCTCCACCGCTTCGAACAGCGCCTTCAGGGTTGAAGGCTCCTCCTCGAAGATGTTCTCCACCGCGATGACAGTGCCGATCGCCTCCGCCCGCAGCAGCACCTCCCGCCAGACCGCGACGCTCAGCTCCAGCCACTGCGCGGCCGCCTCGCCGTAACGCCAGCGGTCGAATCCCGGATGGAACACCATCACCTCGGGACGCAGGGTCTGCGCCGCGTCGAGCACCTGCTGGAAGCGGCTGACCGTGGCGGCCCTCAACATCTTCTCGAAGGAACCGGGGTTCAGATCCATGAACGGCGCGTGGATGGTGCAACTGAGCCCCGCGCCGCGCAAAGCATCCGCCGTGGCCGCAAGTTGCGACGGCGCCAAAGCGTCCAAGGCGTCGGCGGAAAAGAAGATCTCCGGGTTGAGCCGGCGCTCCAGTATGAAGGGGAGATGCTGCTCGATCTGCAGGTAGGGGACGTGGACGAAAACGCGTTTAGTCATCTTTTTTCCTGTGCTTTTTGATCAGTTCCTCGGCGCAGGTATCGCAGCCGACCAACTGCTCCAGTTTCTGAATCGCAGCGGGTTCCCCCAAAACGATCAGCGTGTCGTGCGCCTCCAGCTTCGTGTGGGACTCCGGATTGAACACCATCTTGCCGTTTTGCTTCTTGACGCCGACGATGATGACCCCGGTCTCCTTCCTGAACCCGGAACTGGCCAGCGTCTCACCGATGAAGCCGCAACCGGGGGGAATCAGGATTTCCTCCATCTGCAGTTCCATGTGCTCGTGGCCGGTGGCGATCTCGATGAAGTCGACCACCGTCGGGCGCAGTATCGCCTGGGCCATGCGGGAGCCGCCGATGAGATAGGGAGAGACGACCTTGTTGGCGCCGGCCCGCTTCAGCTTTATTTCCGACCCCTCCTCGCCGGCCCGCGCCAGGATGAAGAGGTCCGGGTTGAGCCCGCGGGCGGTGAGGGTTATGTAGACGTTCTCGGTGTCCGAGGTGACCACCGAAATGAGCCCCCGCGCTTTCTTGATCCCCGCCTTCAGGAGCACGTCGTCTATGGTCGCGTCGCCGCGTAACACCAGGTAGCCCGGTCCGTCCTGCTCCATGATGTCCACCATGGCCGGGTCCTTTTCCACCACCACGAAGGGGAGCGGCTTGGCCGAGAACTCCTTGCAGATCAACGACCCTATCCGCCCGAACCCGCAGATGATGTAGTGCCCTTCCAGCGCAGCAATCGCCTTTTCCACCTTCTTCCTCCCCATGATCCGCTGAAACTGCCCCTCGAACATGATCTGGGCCAGGCTGCCCACGATGTAACCAATGACGCCGACACCGAAAAATATCAGCAGCATGGTGAAGATCTTGCCGGCCGAACTGAGGTTGTGCACCTCTCTGAAGCCCACTGTCCCCAGGGTGATCACCGTCATGTACAAGGCGTCGAGAGTGTCCCACCCCTCGATGGCGATGTAGCCGAAGGTGCCGAACGACAGCAGGAGCAACAACACTCCAATCGAGATTTTCAGGTGCCGGACCGGATCCATACTTGATACTCCCTCAGGGTCGCAAGATACAGATGCCGTCTCCATATTTCAAGGATTTTCACCTTAAAGCCTATAAATCTAAAGGGAAGTTCTTGACAATCTTTGGATACTGTATACAATACGGCCGATCATTGAGGGGGACTGTATGAAGAAGAGCGTGGAGAAGCACCTTACCCTTAGGGAACGGATACTTGAGACTATCCGGGACGCGATCATGTCGGGTGCGCTTAAGCCCGGAGAGAAGGTAGCAGAGCCGGAACTCGCCTCCCGCTTCGGCATCAGCCGCACCCCAATACGCGAAGCGTTCCGGCAGCTGGAATCGGAAGGGTATCTCTCGGTAGTACCGCGCAAGGGGGCGCTCGTCGCCTGCTTCTCCCCGAAAGACGTCGAGGAGTTCTACGCCATCAAGAGCATCCTCGAAGGGTATGCCGCCCGCAAGGCGTGCGCCATGCTCAGCACCCGCGAAATCAACAAGCTGGAAGCGATCAACGAAAAGCTCAGGGAAATCGCCGAGGAAGGGGACGTGCGCCACTTCTTCAAAGTGCACAACAGCTTTCATGATCTTTTCATCAGGGGAGCCGGCAACGAAAAACTGCACGACATGATCGCCCAGCTCCTCAAGAAGTTCCAGCGCCTGCGCATGGCGTCGCTCAGCAAGCCGGGCAGGATGCAGCTCTCCGTAGAGGAACACGAAAAGATCATCGAGGCTTTCCGTAACAGGGACGCGGTCCTGGCCGAGATGCTGGTCCAAAAGAACGCCGAGTACGGCGGCAAGGTCCTGATCGAAGAGGAAAGCGCCACCGAGCTCTGGAACAGCAAGGGGCTGGACCTTTAAACACCAATGGACAATTGACAATTGACAATTGACAATTGTCCCGTTGTTTTCCCTCCTCCTTGGCTATCACCCCATCACCCGCTGTATATAGCTCCCCTTCCATCTGTCATTGCCTGTCCCCCTGTTCACTGTCTGCTGCTCCCCTGCTCTACAGCTCGCGGTCACGTCTCTGCCTGTCGCTGCGTCTATATCTCCCATTGCTTATCTTTAGTATCAATTTGCCACCGCGCCGCTTTTCGTTGTCAAGTGTCCATTGTCAATTATCAATGGTCAATTTTCCCTCGCCGTGTCTTACTTCTGCCTTTCGTTGACAATCGTCAATTATCAATTGTCAATTGTCAATTCGCCTCTGCCTGTTTTCCTTTGCCTCCGGCGCAACTTTAAGCTAAATTAGCTCTTTGCCATTCGATGCAGGAGGGGGTGCCCGTGCAGCAGCTTAAAATGATCCCGAAGGTTGACCGGGTCCTCGAGTGGGAGGCGGTGCGCAAGCTTGTCGCCACCTACCCAAGGGAGTTGGTGCTGCGAGCCGTCCGCAGCGTGCTGGAGAGGCTGCGCAGCGGAGCCCGTGCCGGCGGTCTCGACGATTCGGCTTTCCTGGAACCCGCAGTCTGCGCCGCAGTGGCCCGCGAACTAGCCCAGCTCTCCAAGCCGAGCCTCCAGAGGGTGATCAACGGCTCCGGCATCGTGATACACACAAACTTGGGACGCTCCATCCTCCCCGAAGCCGCCCGCGACGCCCTCAACACCATAGCCTTCTCCTATTCGAACCTTGAGTTCGACCTCGAAGCCGGGATGCGCGGCAGCCGCTACAGCCACGTGGAGGCGCTCCTTTGCGAACTGACCGGGGCCGAGGCCGCCATCGTGGTCAACAACAACGCCGCGGCCGTGCTCCTCACGCTGAGCTCTATGGCCGCCGGCCGCGAGGCGGTGGTTTCTCGCGGGGAGTTGGTGGAAATCGGCGGCTCTTTCCGCATTCCCGAGGTGATGCGGCTTTCGGGCGTGACGCTGAGAGAGGTGGGGACCACGAACCGCACACATCCCAAGGACTACAGCGGCGCGGTAAACGAGCAGACGGCCGTGTTTCTCAAGGTGCACTGCAGCAATTTCGCCGTCCTTGGCTTCACCGCAGAGGTGACCGCCCAGGAGTTGGTAGCGCTTGGGGCCGCAGCCGGGGTCCCGGTATTGGCAGACATGGGAAGCGGCAACCTGATCGACCTCTCGGGACGCTTGCCGGTCCCGGAGCCGACGGTGCAGGAGTTCGTGCGCGCGGGGGTCGACGTCATCACCTTCAGCGGCGACAAGCTCCTGGGAGGCCCGCAGGCCGGGATCATCGTGGGAAAAAAACCGTTCATCGAAGCGATGAAGAAGCACCAGTTGCTGCGCGCGCTCAGGATGGACAAGCTCACCCTGGCGAGCCTGGAGGCGACGCTCGCCCTGTACCGGGACGAGATGGTCGCGCTCAAGGAAGTGCCGACGCTGAGGATGCTGACCGCCACCCTCCCCGACCTGACGACGCGGGCGAAAAAAATCAGCGCATTTTTGCGCCGCCGCACGCCGCAGGGGATCGGCTTCAAGCTGAGCGAAGGGTTTTCCCAAGCAGGAGGCGGGACGCTGCCGCTGTTGAACCTCCCCAGCATGCTGATCGAAGTCGCCGTCGAGGGGCTCTCCCCCAACGACATCGAGTCGCGCCTCAGGAAATCGGAGATCCCGGTCATCGGCAGGATCAACAAGAACGCCTTCCTGCTCGACCCCCGCACCCTCTTGGACAGCGACCTTACGGATCTGGCCGCGGCCATCTCCGCCCTGGCAGGCTAGACGCTGATTTAGAAGGAACTCTTCTGTTTTTTCAGGTTCCTAAGCTCCAGCTTGGGAACCCAATGCGACGCAAAGCTCCAGCTTCGCACCGGGGAAAGCTGGAGCTTAGGTTGCCTGGCTGAAGATCGTATTCAGGCAGATTTATATGGTTTTTTCGTGCCCAATCTGTATAATTCGGCGGTTTCAGGAACCGCCGACCGAACCTTCGAGGTAACTCTTGAGCAGGATTTACGCGCTGATACCCGCCGCCGGAATGGGCAAAAGAATGGGTGCCGGCTCCAACAAGCAGTACCTTCTGCTGGATGGCATGCCGATTCTCGCCCGCACCGTCGCAGCCTTCGAGGCGGCCCCCTTCATAGATGGGATCTACCTCGTTTCGCCGGAGCAGGAGATCCCGTTTTGCCGCAGCGAGGTGGTCGACCGATACGGTTTTTCCAAGGTGCGCGCCATCGTCCCCGGCGGGGCCGAGCGGCAGCACTCGGTCTGGAACGGGCTGGACGCCATGGCTGGTGCTGCTGACGACGACCTGGTGCTGATCCACGACGGGGTGCGCCCTTTCGTTTCGCAAGAAATGCTGGAAGCCGCCGCTGACGCCGCCAGGGCACATGGCGCATCAGTGGTCGCGGTCCCGGTGAAGGACACGGTAAAGGTGGTGAAAGGCGGCGTCATCGCCGAAACCCCGCCTCGCGAAGAGCTCTGGCTGGCGCAAACGCCGCAGGCTTTCCGCTATGGCCTGATCCGCGATGCCCACGCGCGTGCAAAGGCGGAAGGGTATCTGGGGACCGACGATGCGTCCCTCGTCGAGCATCAGGGGGGAGAGGTGCGCATCGTCACAGGCGACTACCGCAACATAAAGATCACGACGCCCGAGGACCTGGTCCTTGCCGAGGCGTTTTTGAAAGGAAAGGGATGAGTCACATGCGTATCGGGCACGGTTACGACGTTCACAGGCTGGTGGAAGGGCGCAAGCTGATCCTCGGAGGGGTCGACGTCCCTTACGCCAAGGGGCTCCTCGGGCATTCCGACGCGGACGTCCTTTTGCACGCGATCTCTGACGCCATCCTGGGCGCCATCGGCGAGGGGGACATCGGCCGCCACTTCCCGGACACCGATCCCGCCTACAAGGGGGCCGACAGCATCAAGCTCCTGCAGCACGTCATGGGGCTTGCCGACGCCAAGGGGTACCGTATCGGCAACGTCGACGCCACCGTCGTGGCCCAGCGTCCGAAGCTGGCCCCTTTCATCCAACAGATGCGGCAGAACATCGCCCGGGCGCTTGCCACCGACGACGACCGGGTCAACGTGAAGGCGACCACCACCGAGGAGCTCGGTTTCGCAGGCCGCGGCGAGGGGATCGCCGCCTACGGAGTGGCCCTTTTGGAGCGCAAGGAGCGGTAGCGGGAGAAGGAGAGCGTGGAGACCAGGCAGCGCTCTGCGACATGGGCGCGCATCATGAAAAACCAATACACTTCGCGCCGCGATTTTGGCGCAAAGGAACCGATATGACCGACACCAAGACAGCAGAAGCCTCGGCCCCCGAAAAGGCCGCCAACTTCATCAGGAACATCGTCACCGACGACCTCAAAAACGGCAAGCACACCGGCATCGTCACCCGGTTCCCGCCGGAGCCCAACGGTTACCTGCATATAGGGCACGCGAAGTCGATCTGCCTCAACTTCGGCCTGGCCCTGGATTTCGGCGGGCGCTGCCACCTGCGCTTCGACGACACCAACCCCACCAAAGAAGACATCGAGTACGAGGACTCCATCAAGGAGAACGTGAAGTGGCTCGGCTTCGACTGGGGCCGGCACATGTACTACGCCTCGAACTACTTCGAGCAGTTCTACAACTATGCGGTGCTCTTGATCGAGAAAGGGCTGGCCTACGTCGATTCCCTCTCAGCCGACGAGATGCGCGCCCTGCGCGGCACGCTGAACGAGCCGGGCAAGGAAAGCCCGTACCGCAGCCGCAGCGTTGAGGAGAACCTCGACCTCTTTAGCCGCATGCGCGCCGGCGAGTTCGAAGAAGGGTCCAACGTCCTCAGGCTGAAGATCGACATGGCATCGCCCAACATCAACCTGCGCGACCCGGTCATCTACCGCATCCGCAAGGTGGAGCACCACCGAACCGGCGACGCCTGGTGCATCTACCCGATGTACGACTACGCGCACTGCATCTCCGACGCCATCGAGGGGATCACCCACTCCGTCTGCACCCTCGAGTTCGAAGACCACCGCCCACTCTACGACTGGGTGCTGGACCAGCTTCCGGTCCCCTGCCACCCTCAGCAGATCGAGTTCGCGCGGCTGAACCTAAGCTACACCGTGATGAGCAAGAGAAAGCTTCTGGAGTTGGTGCAGGAGAAGCTGGTCGACGGCTGGGACGACCCGCGCATGCCGACCCTGGTCGGCCTGAGAAGACGCGGCTTCACTCCGCAGTCCATCGTCAACTTCTGCGAGACCATCGGCGTGGGCAAGAGCGACAGCTTCATCGACATGAGCATCCTCGAAGAGTCGGTGCGCGAGGACCTGAACGTCCGCGCCCCGCGCGCCATGTCCGTGCTGCGCCCGCTGAAGCTCGTCATAGAGGGGTACCCGGAAGGGGAAAGCGAGGAATTCGAGGCGGCGAACCACCCCAACGATCCGGAAATGGGAACGCGCAAGGTTCCCTTCTCCAAGACCGTCTACATCGAAAGGGACGACTTCCAGGAGGAGCCCGCCAAGGGTTTCTTCCGCCTGGCCCCCGGCCGCGAAGTGCGGCTCCGCTACGCCTACATCATCCGCTGCGAGTCGGTGGTTAAGGATGAAAACGGGGAGATCGTCGAGGTCCGCTGCAGCTACGACGCCGGTTCCCGCGGCGGGAGCGCCCCGGACGGCAGGAAAATCAAGGGGACCATCCACTGGGTGAGCGCCGACCACGCCGTCGACGCCGAGGTACGCCTGTACGACCGCCTGTTCAGCACACCGAACCCTGGAGGGAAGAACGAGCCGGACTACCGCAGCTCGATCAACCCGAAATCGATCGAGGTCCTCTCCGGCTGCAAGCTGGAGCCTTCGCTCGCCGGCGCCACCCTGGAGAACCGCTACCAGTTCGAGAGGCTCGGCTACTTCTGTCTCGACTCCAAGGACTCCAAACCGGGCGCAATGGTTTTCAACCGCACCGCCACGCTGCGCGACTCGTGGAGCGAGCAGAAGAAGTAAGAAGAGGGAGAATGGACAGGGAACAGGCTCGATTACCCTCGACCTCTGGGAGAGCGTTGCCGCAGGCCGGGTGAGGGAGAGGCAGCAGGCAAAAATTCGGCTGCAACAGATGATATCGGTCGCAAGACCTTCAACACTTTGGAAAAGAGGAACTGATATGCCCCTACGCGTCTACAACACCCTTACCGGCAGCAAGGAAGAATTCGTACCGATCAACCCCGGCAAGGTCGGCATGTACGTCTGCGGCGTAACGGTCTACGACCACTGCCATATCGGTCACGCCCGCGCCAACGTGGTGTTCGACATGATCTACCGCCACCTCCGCTCCAAGGGGCTGGAGGTCACCTACGTCAGGAACTACACGGACATCGACGACAAGATCATCAACCGCGCCAACCGCGACGGCGTCCCCTATAACGAGATCTCCGAGCGCTTCATCAAGGAATTCGACAACGACATGGCGCGGCTCATGCTGCAGCTCCCCACCTTCCAGCCCAAGGCAACGGAACACATCCCAGAGATCATCGCACTGGTGCAGACACTGATCGACAAGGGGTTCGCCTACCAGTCCGGCTCCGACGTCTTCTACCGCGTGGACCGCTTCGAGGGATACCTTAAGCTTTCCAAGCGGAACCTGGAGGACATGCAGGCGGGCGCCCGCATCGACGTGGACGAAAGGAAGGAACACCCCATGGACTTCGCCCTCTGGAAAGGGGCCAAGCCTGGCGAGCCGCACTGGGAGTCCCCCTGGGGCCAGGGAAGGCCGGGGTGGCACATCGAGTGCTCCGCAATGAGCACCAAGTTCCTGGGCGAGACCCTCGACATCCACGGCGGCGGTAAGGACCTGATCTTCCCGCACCACGAGAACGAAATCGCGCAGTCGGAGGCGGCGTCCGGGAAACCCTTCGTCAAGTACTGGCTGCACAATGGCTTCGTCAACATCAACTCGGAGAAGATGTCCAAGTCCCTAGGGAACTTCTTCACCATCAAGGAGATCCTGGAGAGCTACGACGCGGAGGTGCTCCGCTTCTTCCTCCTTTCGGCCCACTACCGCTCGCCGATCGACTTCTCGGACCAGAACCTGAAAGAAGCCGAGCTCGGGCTGGAGCGGATCTACAAGGCGCTGGCCGGCATAGACGAGCGGCTGGCAAGCGGGGCGAACACCCCCGCGGACGCGGACAACGCCGAGTTCGTCGAGAAGGTCGCCGGGTTTGCAGGGCGCTTCGGCGACGCCATGGACGACGACTTCAACACCGCGCTGGCTCTGGGGCATCTCTTCGACCTGGTGCGCGTAATCAACAGGGAGCTTCCCACCGCATCGACCGGGCTCCTGGAACAGGCCAAGGCCGAGGTGGCCAAGATGGCTGCCGTGCTCGGGATCTGCGACTCCGTTCCCGCCGCGTTCCTGCAGCGCATGAAGGATCGCAAGACCTCCGACATGGAGATGTCGGCAGAGGAGATAGAGGCGCTGATAGCCGAGCGCGCCGAGGCGAGGAAGGCGAAGAACTTCAAGCGGGGGGACGAGATCAGAGACCTGCTCCTGGAAAAGAACATCGTCCTTTTGGATAGCGCGCAGGGTACTACCTGGAAGGTGAAGTAAACGGCTTTCCTTTCGAATGCAGGTATAAAAAAAGGCCGCTTAACGCGGCCGTTTTTTATTGGGTTGGTGTTGCAAGGCGGCCTTAGGCCGCCTTCTGGCTAAGTTCGGTGCTCCTGGCTTTCACGAGTTCCATCGCTTCCCTCATGATGTCGGAAACGCTCTTCTTGGTGGAGTCCATTATTGCTTCGAGCGTCTCACGCTCTGCGTCGCTGATCCTCATGGAAATTACGTTGTACCTGGGGTTCTCTCTCATTCTGCCCATCTGCTGCTCTCCTTTTGTATGGTTGTTCAAAATTGGTGACACATGCCTTATCTATTGCTATATGCGTGCCAATCTTGAAATTAATCAACCATCGAGGATAAGTGGTTGTTTTCACGTATACCGGAAAAAAGCCCTCCTCAAATAGGTTATAAAGCAGTGTATACAAAGTGCGCCACTTTTGGCACAAACGTGGTAAATGTGCTCATTTGTATCATTTTGACCATGTTTACATGAGCGAGCTAATCCTCGGCTTCCTCCCTCGCCCTTATGGTGCGACCTTTGAGCCCGTGTTTCGCCAAAAGGCGGTAAAAAGTGCGCCTCGGGATGTTGGCAAGTTGTGCCGCTTTTGACACATTACCCCCCGCATCGGCAAGATAGCGCTGGATCAGCTTCTTCTCTACCCGCAGCACATGGGGTTCCCGCTCCTTTTTGAAGGAGCGCAGGTCGAAGACGTCCTCGGCCTCCTCGGCGTAGCTTTCGGCGAAGGCAAGCGGGAGGTTCCCCAGCTTGATGATCTCGTCGTGGGTGAGCACGGCGGCGCGCTCAATCACGTTCTGCATCTCCCGGATGTTGCCGGGCCAGGGGTATTTCACCATGGCACTGACCGCCCGTTCCTCGATGCCGTCGATGTGCTTGTTGAGTTTCTTGCGCGCCTTTTCCAGGAAATAGTGCGCCAGCTGCGGGATCGACTCCACCCTTTCCCGCAAGGGGGGCATGGTGATGGAGAAGACGTTGAGACGGTAATAGAGGTCCTCGCGGAACCAACCTTCGCGGACCCCGTCCTCCAGCGATTTATTAGTTGCCGCTATAAGACGGACATCGACCCTTTTCGCGGCAGTCCCTCCGACCGGCCTCACCTCGCCCAAGTCCAGCACCCGCAACAACTCCGCCTGCAGCTTAGGCGTGATGTCCCCGATCTCGTCGAGGAAGATGGTGCCGCCGTGCGCTGCCTCGAAGAGACCCTTTTTTTCCATGATGGCACCGGTGAACGAACCCTTCTTGTGGCCGAAGAGTTCACTCTCCAGGAGCGAGTCGGTGATGGTGGTGCAGTTGACCGTGACCAGCGGCTTGTCATTTCTCTTGGAGTAGCGGTGAATGGCGCGCGCCGCAAGCTCCTTGCCGGTCCCGGATTCGCCGCGAACGAGGACGGTGGTCGGCGTCGGTCCCACCTGCTTGATCTGGTCCAGCACCTCCAGCGTGTTGCGGTCGCTCCCCACGATGAACTCGTCGCCGTAGCGGTCGAGCTCCCTTTTCGCCAGCTCGTACTTCTCGATCAGCCTCCCGCGTTCCTCCTCCAGCTGTTGCAGGTTGTGCGGCAGGCACATCTCCAGGTCGGCAAGCCCCTGGAACACCGCGACGGCGTACTCGCGGCAGGTCCGGTAGCCGCAGGCGCGGCAGTTCAGCTCGTCCTTCTGGGTGAACTTGTTGGTGGCGTGCAGGATCTTCTTCACGTCCCCCCCCTTGGGGGTGGGGAGCTTGGCGTACTTGTCGGCGAAGGTGCGCGAAAGCGACACCGGTGCTGCGTCCAGATAGGCCTGCGAGGTGCGATAGGGGATCCTCTTCCGGTGGTGGGAGATGACCAGGTTGCGCCGGGAGAATTCGGTCAGCGCCTGGTTCCGCCCCGGGCCTCCGATGCAACCGTCGTAGCAGAAACGGAGATCGACGAGCTTCGGGCTGATCCTCCCCGCCGCGAGGTCCTTGATGATCCCCATGACGTTGACCTCACCCTCGGCGGTGACCACCTCGGTGTCGAGCGGGTCCACCTCTATGCCGAAGGCCTGGAAGGAACCCTGCGACAGGGGGAAAATCCTTCCCATGTGCGGCTCCTTGCCGTCTAAAGGCTCCTCCTCCAGCGTGGCAAGATCGATCCCCCGCTCCTTGAAGATGGACTCCAGCTCGCGGTAGGTGAGGAGGACGTCCACTGCCCCCTTGGTCTGCTCCGCCTGCACCTCGAACTTGCCGGCGATGCACGAGCTGATGTAGATGACCTTGGCCTTCCCCTCCCAGACCTGTTTCAGGAAGCGCCCCATGGCCACCATGTGCGTCACCACCCCCACCAGGTTCTCGATCAACTGCGGGTAATGCCGCTCGACCAGGTCGACGACGGCCGGGCAGTGGGAGGAGATGAGCGGCAGCTTCGCATTGTCGATGGCGTCGCGGTATTCGCCCGCGATGAGTTCCACACCGCTCGCCCCCTCGTGCACCTCGACGAATCCAAGCCGCCTGAGTCCGGCCGACAGTTGGCCCGGGGAGCAGTGGTGGAAAAAGGAAGGGAACGAGCAGCCCAGCACCGCGACAACCGGCTCTCCCGAAGAAAGGTGCGCGTTGGTTACCGCAACGTTATCGGCGATCACCTTGGCATGCTGGGGGCAGTGGCTCATGCAGTTGCCGCAGCCGATGCAGCGCTCGGCGATGATCTCGGTGTAGCTCTTCTCCACCTTGATCGCCTTTACCGGGCAGCTTCGGACGCAGGAGTAGCATTTGCGGCAATGGTCGGTGATGGTGACGATGGGATACATTCGGCCTCTTTTTTGCGCGGAGCTTGTTTAATGAGTACATCGGAGATTGTATAGGAATCGGCAAAAGTGTGCAACAACTGGCACAAATGGAGGGGAAATTCAGGCAAAAAAAACCCTAGCGACTAGGAGGGCAAGTCGGCTAGGGGAAGGAGGATCCTATGATCCTCCGCAACTCTGTTATCTATTCACATTATACCCAGCGCCAAATTTTACTGCAACAAGTTAAATATATTTAATCAGAGCGTTCTTTCCCGTCAACATCTAATGGGATTGGCGGCCTCGCCGCGTTCACCGCTACGAGAGGGGTTTCCTCCGTTGCACAGCCCGCATCTGCTGTGATATAAATTAACCTGATTAGCGCCAATCTTCCGCTGGTGCGGTGGCGCGACATTGTCCGTCACATGCAGTCGGCATAATCACGGCAACTTTACTAAAGGAGTCTGCCGTGAAAAACCGGTTCCAGTTTCAACAGGGCTTAAGTCTGAATGCTTTCCTCACCAAGTATGGCCAAGAGCATCAATGTGAGGCTGCCATTGAATCTGCACGTTGGCCAGAAGGTTTTGTATGTCCCAACTGCAAGGGGCGATGCCATTGCAACTACAGGCGTGGCAAAGTCAAAGTGTTCCAATGTCGTATCTGCCGTAAACAGGTTACTCTAACCGAAGGCACTATATTTCACTCGACGAAATTGCCTT